>NZ_JBEPKQ010000001.1:0-1709530 GCF_040544795.1 Ralstonia sp. 1138
GAACAGGACCGTGAAACGACTCCGCGCCGATGATAGTGCGGATTCCCGTGTGAAAGTAGGTCATCGCCAGGCTCTCCATCTAAACACCCCAGCTCTCCCCAAGAGCTGGGGTGTTTGCCTTTGCGCGCTCCGATTCGATACTCAGCTCCTCCTGGCGCATCCTAGGCCCCCGGAGTCAGAGCCCAAACCTCCCTGCCAAATCCCATTTAAAAGTGATCTTTACGCCAATTTTATTGGCAAGGGAAAGACCATCACTTTTCGCGATGTTCGTTTCGAATCACCTCGATGCCAATGCTTGAGGGGGGCTATCGCTGGCTCGCGACACATTCGCAAAACTAGGCTGCGTTGAAGAAAAGTTGTGATACTGTATATTTATACAGTATTCATCGGCTTGCCTTGGCGTTTCCATGTTTGCGTTGTCCCCGTCTCTTTCCATCGCCGAAGGTGTGGCGGAATATCCCGTCGCCGCTGGGCACACGGCGCCTGCCTCTCGTCCGGCTGCACGGAAAGCTCCGGCGGTGTTATTGCCAGAAACGCTGCATCCGGCGTTGTGGAATGCAGGCCATCTGGCGCGAGGCGACGGACGTGTTCTGGCCACTGGATATGACGCGTTGGATGCTGAGCTACCTGGCGGTGGTTGGCCTCTCGGTGGATTGACCGAGCTGCTGTGCCCGCAATCCGGTATTGGTGAATGTCGATTGCTGCGCCCGGCGCTGTCTACGCTCAGCATGAACGGCCGCCGCATTGCGCTGGTCGCGCCGCCGCATCTGCCGAATGCAGTGAGGCTGGTGGGCTGGGATTTTTCTCCTGAACAAATCGTCTGGGTGCGTGCTGGCGAGTCGGCTGATCTTCTATGGGCCGCCGAGCAGCTTCTACGCAGCAAGGCTTTCGATGGCGTGCTGATCTGGTTGAGCCGGGCACGTCCAGGGGCGTTGCGCAGGCTGCAAGTGTTGGCACAGGCCGGCGAGAGCGCCATCTGGGTGTTTCGGCCGGCTCATGCGCAACGAGAGTCGTCGCCGGCGGTGCTGCGGCTGGGGCTGGAGCCGGCTGGCGCCGATGCTCTGTCCATCCTTTTTCATAAGCGGCGCGGGCCGTTGCGTGAATCTCCGTTGCTGTTGCCATTGGCGGATCCGCTCCGGGCCGGTCGCGCCTCCGTGCGTCCGTTGCCTGTTCCGCCCGTCGAACCATTCATCATGGATCCGGCCACGGCGAAATTGCTGGCCGCGCTTTCGTCTCCTTCGTCTTCTGTGGCGTTCGACGCTTTGTCGGACGTTTCCGATCCAAACACTCCCGATCATGCCGTTCTGGATCGCGGTGCATCTGCCCCGTCTCCCTCTCGACGCGCTTCGACCCCGGTGGTCTGATCTGGCCGCGCTGCCGTTGCCGGTGGTGGTGCTGGAGCAGGAGCGCGTGGTATCGGCCAACCGTTTGGCGATGCGCGAGGGCGTACACGCGGGCCTGCGTCGGGCGGGTGCCCAGGCGCTGGTGCCGCACGCTATACAGCTTGATCGTGACGTAGCGGCCGAGACGCGGTTGCTGCAATCGCTGGCGCTGGCGCTGCTGGCATTCACGCCGCATGTCACGTTGGACGTGGCGGATGAGGCGACCGTGTTGTTGGAGGTGGAAGCCAGCTTGCGCCTGTTCGGTGGACATCGCGCGCTGTGTCGGGCGGTGAAGTATTGCGCGGTTCGGTTGGGCGCCATGCCGCAGCTTGGTACCGGGCCGACGGCACGCGGCGCGGCATGGCTTGCCAGTGCGCGGCCGGCGCCGATGCGTGGCCGTCGTCGCACGGCAGGGCGTCACGGGCGCGCGAGGAGGGCGGTTCGGCAGGAGCGGCTGTCGGCGTTGCTTGATCAATTGCCGATCGATGCGGTGGCGAGACTCACGCGGCCCGATTGGCTTGAAGGCCTCGGCTGCCGCACGCTGGCCGATTTGCGGGAGTTACCACGTAGTGGCCTGCGGCGGCGCTGCGGGCCGTTGCTCGTAGATACGCTCGACGCGGCATATGGCAACGGGCACGAAAGCTTTACCTGGTTTACCGCGCCGTTGCGCTTTGATGTGCCGTTGGAATTGTCTGGCCGCATCGATAACGCGGAAGGTGTGCTGGCCGCCGCGGAGCAGTTGTTGTTGCAGCTGGTCGGTTGGCTGTCGGCGCTTCAACTGGGCGCCAAGACGTACCGACTCACGCTGGAGCACGAACGCCGGCGCGGCCGGAGCGGTGAAGATGCCGCCTCCTGCACGCCGGTGGAGATCGCGCTGGCGCAGCCGGTTCGCACGCTGGCGCACTTGTCGCGGGTGCTGCACGAGCGCGTGCATCGGCTCACGCTGATCGCTCCGGTGGTCGAACTGCGTTTGACGGTGACCGACGCTATGCCGCTCGCGCCGCCTACGGAATCGCTGTTTCCCGAGCCCGGTGGTCGCGCTGAAGACGCTGCACGCTTGATCGACACGCTGATCGCACGGCTGGGTGCCGAGAACGTACTTCATCCGCAGCCGTGTGCCGACCATCGCCCCGAGCGCGCCAACCACTGGGTCGAGGTGAATGCCGCGACCACCGCGCAGAGCCGTGCCGCCGCGCGTCAGGCATTGGCGCAATGGCATGCGCAGCAGCCGGAGCGGCCGCTGTGGCTGCTGGAGAAGCCGATCCCGCTGCTGACACGCCAGCATTATCCGTATTACCGAGGGCGGTTGCGGCTGGTGTCGATGCCTGAGCGTATTGAATCCGGCTGGTGGGACGACGATCTCATCAAGCGCGATTACTTCATCGCCGAAGGAGGAAAAGGCGAGCGTTACTGGGTGTATCGCGAGCGCGTTTCCGCAGGCGCGGCCAGCGCGGGAGATGAGGACGCCCGCTGGTATCTGCATGGTTTGTTCGGCTAAGCAGTCATGACTTCGGCCACGCCATTTCCCACGCTGCCTGCCTATGCCGAGCTGCATTGCATCAGCAATTTCACGTTCCTGACCGGCGCGTCGCATCCGCACGAACTGGTGGAGCGCGCCAAGCTTTACGGTTATGAAGCGCTGGCCCTGACCGACGAATGCTCTGTAGCCGGCACCGCGCGAGCGCTTGTTGCCTCCAAGGAGTATGAGCTGAAGCTCATCATCGGCAGCCGCTTTACGGTGCGCAATGCCGATGGCGAACCCTGGCTGCGGCTGGTGCTGCTGGCGCAGAACATCGAGGGTTACGGCAACCTGAGCGAGATCATCACGCATGCGCGGCTGGCTGCCCCCAAGGGCGAATACCGCTTGCTGGCCGACGATTTGGCCGCGCCTAAAGGGGACCTTGCCCACCTGCGCGGCGCGCCCGATTGCCTGGCGATTCTGTTGCCCGATTACGATCCTGATCCGCAGCAATTGCTGGCGCAGGCGTGGTGGTGCCAGCGCGTGTTCGGTGATCGACTATCGATTGCGCTGGAGTTGCCGCTGCGGCACGCGGATGACCGCCATCGTGGCACGGTCGCGGCGGTGTCGGAACAAATCGATGTGCCCATGGTGGCGACCGGCGGCGTGCAGATGCACACGCGTCAACGCAAGCCGCTGCACGACGTGCTGACCGCCATCCGGTTGTCCAAACCGCTTTCCGAGTGCGGTTTGGAACTTGCGCCCAGCGCTGAACAGGCGATGCGCACGCGCGTGCAACTCTCGTTTCTCTATCAAGGCGAGCGTGGGAAGAAGATTCTGCGTCGGACGGTGGAGTTGGCGGCGTTGTGCAATTTCTCTCTCGACGAGATCGAATACGAATATCCAAGCGAAGTCGTGCCGGAGGGCATGACACCGGCCGAATACCTGCATGCCGAAACGCTCGCTGGTGCCGCACGACGCTATCCAAATGGTGTGTCGGAGAGGGTGCGCGAGCAGATTCAGGAGGAACTCGGACTGATTGCCGAACTGGGTTACGAGCCGTTTTTCCTGACCGTCTATGACGTGGTGAAGTTTGCGCGCAACGAGGGGATTCTTTGCCAGGGGCGCGGCTCGGCGGCCAACTCGGCGGTGTGTTATTGCCTGGGGATTACCGAGGTGAATCCGGACAGCGGCAACACGCTGTTCGCACGCTTTCTTTCGCGGGCGCGCAATGAGCCACCCGACATCGACGTCGATTTCGAGCATCAGCGTCGCGAAGAGGTCATCCAGTACATCTACAAAAAATACGGTGTGACACGCACCGCGCTGGCAGCTGCGCTCATCACCTATCGCACGCGTAGCGCATTGCGTGACGTTGGCCGCGCGCTCGGCATCGACCTGGGCATCATCGAGCAGGTGGCCAAGGGGCAGGCGTGGTGGGACAGCCGCAAGGAATTTACGCAGCGCGCAGGCCAGCAGGGGCTGGATCCGGAATCGCCGCTGGTGCTGCGCTGGGCTCAGTTGGTGGACCAGTTGCGTGGTTTTCCGCGCCATCTGTCGCAGCACGTGGGCGGGTTCGTGATTGCGCAGGGCAAGCTTTCGCGCCTGGTGCCGATCGAGAACGCCGCGATGGAAAACCGCCGCGTCATCCAGTGGGATAAAGACGATCTCGAATCGCTGCGCCTGCTGAAGGTGGACGTGCTGGCGCTGGGCATGCTGACGGCCATTCGCCGCACGCTCGATATGGTGGATGCGTTGCCCGGACGGCGCGAGCACTACGGCGCGACGACCAAGCTCGCCATGCAGAACCTGCACGATGGCGATACCGAAACCTACGACATGATTTGCCGCGCCGAGACCATCGGCGTGTTCCAGATCGAATCGCGCGCGCAGCAATCGATGCTGCCGCGTCTGCGCCCGCGCGAGTATTACGACCTGGTGATCCAGGTGGCGATCGTGCGGCCCGGGCCGATCCAGGGCGGCATGGTGCATCCGTATCTGCAGCGGCGAGAGGCAAAGCGCAATGGCAACACCGATTGCGTGACTTACCCCGGTCCCGAGGTGAAAGCCGTGCTCGAACGCACGTTGGGTGTGCCGATCTTCCAGGAGCAGGTGATGGAGATCGCCATGAAGGCCGGAGATTTCACTCCAGATGACGCAGACCGCCTGCGCCGCGACATGGCCGCCTGGAAGCGCAAGGGCAATCTCACGCAGCATCAGGAGCGTCTGGTGCATGCGATGGTCGAGAAGAGGGGCTACGACCCTGCCTTTGTCGACGCGCTGTGCAAACAGATGGAAGGTTTTGCCGAATACGGTTTCCCCGAAAGCCACGCGGCAGGCTTTGCCAAGCTGGCTTACGTCAGCAGTTTCCTGAAATGCCACGAGCCGGCGGCGTTTTTTGCGGCGTTGCTCAACAGTCAGCCGATGGGGTTCTATTCACCCTCGCAACTGGTGCAGGAGGCGCGGCGCAGCCATGTGCGCGTGCTGCCGGCGGACGTGACGGCCAGCGTTTGGGACAGCACGCTGCATCTCCGCGCCGATGGCGAGGTCGGTGAGAATGGCCTGGTGCAGCCCGATATCCGCCTCGGGTTGAATCGCATTCGAGGCATGCGCAAGCCGGCTGCCGAGCGCATCGAAGCGGCTCGCGCCCAGGCGCCATTTACCAGTGTGGAGGATCTCGCCCATCGTGCCGCGCTCGACCGTCACGACCTGAACGTGCTGGCCGCAGCCAATGCGCTGAAGTCGCTGGCCGGCCACCGTCGTCAGGCGCTCTGGCAAACGCTCGCCCTGCAGGAGCCCGGCCACGATCACGCGCTGCTGCGGCAGGCCCGTCCGGTGGAGGCGCCGCTCGAGCTACCCGCGCCGCCCATTGGTGAAGAGGTGATGGCTGATTACGGCAGCCTTGGTTTGTCACTGCAGAGCCATCCGCTAAAGCTGCTGCGCGCACGGCTCGAACGTATGCGTTTTGCTACTGCGGCCACGCTGGCCGGTTATCGCAACGGACAATTGGCGCGCGCTTGCGGCATTGTCACGGTGCGGCAGCGACCGGGCACAGCCAACGGCACGATCTTCGTTTCCATTGAAGACGAAACAGGCGCCATCAACGTCATCCTCTGGCCCCACTTGATCGAGCGTCAGCGGCGCGAAGTGTTGAACGCCCAACTGCTGGGCGTCTACGGCAAGTGGCAATGTGAGCGCGAAACCCGTCACCTTGTCGCCCAGCATCTGGTGGATCTGACCCCACTTTTGGGACGGCTCGCCACTTCTAGCCGCGATTTCCATTAATCCGGCCCCCTCCCACAACTGCCCGTCGCATCACCTCCGGCACGGCAATTGCGTGATGAGAGGCACGCGCCGTCGCCTGACCGTGACGCAGGAGGCTCAAGCGGTTCTCTCCCGCCGAGCCCCCTCCGATTGGTGGATAGGGCAAGCGCGGATCGACGAAACGTGGTGCGGGTGCAAGGATTTGCGCTTGAGGGATCACAAAAATGGTCTGCCAAGCGAAGAAAGCGGCATCTACGAGGGAACTGACCCTCAAGCCGCCTTGTCACCATAAACATGGTGGATGAGATGCGCTTTCATCACGCGTCGATATTGGGTGCAGTCGAAATTACGTCTACTCTGTAGAAAACACATCACGGAGGCCACCCCCAAAAACGTGTGCAACGGCGTGCATAGATCAGACGCATGCCGTCGTCGCGCTGTGTATGACGGCGGATGAAGGTGCAGTTCAACCCAATCCGCATATTTTCAGCCCATCGTTCGGGTCCAGACCCGGCGGTGTTTCCCATCTCAGGTGCAGGAGCGAACAGATGGAACAGCCTTTCAAGCAGTTACACAGTCTGCGCAAGTCGCGCAAGCTCAAACAGGAAGATGTCGCCAAGATGGCCGGTATCTCTCGCGAAGCGTATCTGCGCGCGGAATCCGGTCGTGCCGATCCCCGCCTGTCGACGCTGATGGCCGTGGCCGGCGCGCTGGGGCTGGAGGTCGTTCTGGCTCCGCGCGAAGCCGTCGCCGAAATCGAGCGCGTGATCGCCAATCACCCGGCTCAGCCGACGCAAGGTGGCGGCGGGGCGGATGCCGGCCACGAGCGATCGGAGCACGGCTCGGTGGGCGGCACGGGCGGCGGTCATGGCCTGGCTGGCCAATATCGCGGGCCGGAGCGCCATCCGCAGTCGGCGTATCATCCGGGCGCCTCGCATAGCCAGGCTGGCCAGCAAGGTGCACCGCATGCCGGCGGCAGCGCAGAGGACCGCTCTCGCATGACGTCCTCGGACCGGCCAGGTGCAGGCGGTTCGTCGGGTGGCTCAGACCGTCCGGGCGGTTCGGGTTCGCGCGAATCGTAAGCGAAGTCCTTTGGTAAGCGGCCGGGCACGTGTTAGCGCGCCCGGCTCGCAATTGAGCGCAAGAGGCAGCCGCTCTACAATCGGCCTGCAAACTGCGCTCCGCTGGTTTGTGCGCGCCCGCGCCAACGTTTCCTTTTTTTTCCTCGTATGCACGGCGATCCGCCACGCAAGCACATGGCGCAAGCCGTGCCCCAACACCCGCCGTTCTGGCACAACCTCAAGCAAGACGTTTTCTTTTGGGCGCTGCTCGTCCTCTGCGGCGCGCTGACCCTCGTAGCGCCCAAGCGCATCGTTGAATATCCGTCGCTGATTGACTGGCACACCATTGCGGCCTTGGCCGGCTTGCTCATCCTGACCAAAGCGGTTGAGGCCAGCGGCATGCTGCAGTTGCTCGGCCGCCGGCTCGTCGAAGTGGTCAGCAGCCAGCGTGTGTTGGCCCTGAGCCTGGTAGCGGCTTCGGCAGCGCTGTCGACCGTGTTGACCAACGATGTGGCGTTGTTCGTGATCGTGCCGCTCACCGTGGGTTTGCGGCAGGTCGCCAGTCTGCCGGTGGCGCGGCTGGTGATATTCGAGGCGCTGGCGGTCAACGCGGGCTCGGCGCTCACGCCGATCGGCAACCCGCAGAACCTCTTCCTGTGGCATCAATCGGGGCTGTCGTTTGGTGCGTTCGTCTGGCAGATGACGCCAATGGTCGTACTGCTGATGGCCTTGCTGCTGGTTGTGACGTGGCTGGCCTTTGCCTCGCACGAAATCCACCTGCATGCCGAAACCGCTGACGTGGAATTGCACAAGCGCCTGCTGGTGCCCGCGCTCTTGCTGTACGTGCCGTTTCTGGTGCTGACCGATCTGGGTCACCCGTTGGTGGCGGCAGCCGGGTTGATCGTCCTATACCTCATCGGCGCGCGCTATGTGCTGGCGCGGGTGGACTGGGGCCTGCTGCTCGTGTTCATGCTGATGTTCATCGACCTGCGGCTGGTGGCGCAGCTTGGCATCGTGCGGCAGGCGCTGGATGCACTGGCGTTGAGCAATCCGATGCATCTGTACTGGGCGGGTATTGGCGTGTCGCAGATCATCAGCAACGTGCCGGCGGCGATCCTGCTGGCCGAGTATTCGCATGACTGGCCGATGATTGCCTTTGCGGTCAGCGTGGGCGGATTCGGCACGCTTATCGGGTCGTTGGCCAACCTCATTGCGTTGCGCATGCTGGGCGATCGCCGGGCGTGGTGGGTGTTTCACGCGTACTCGATGCCGTTTCTACTGGCTGCGGCGGGCATCGTGTACGCGTGGCTGATCTGGCTGCGTTAGGCCGGCACGGCATCCCAATCCGGCGCAAAGGCCGGTTGGACGTAACGCAGCGTCTTTGGCAAGGCGGCAATGGCGGCACGATCGGCGTCGTCCAGGCGCAGCCGCAGTGCGTCGAGGTTTGCCTGCTGGCTTTCACGCCGCTCGGCCTTGGGGATGGCGATCACATCGGGCTGGTCCAGCAACCATGCAATAGCCGCCTGTGATGCCGACGCGCCATGCTTGCGGCCAATCGCCTGCAGCGTGGCATCTTCGGCCGCGCGCCCCTGGGCCAGCGGCGCGTAGGCGGTCAGCGGAATGCCCTTGCCGCGCAGGTAGCCCAGTAGCGCCGATTGGTCCAAAAACGGGTGGTATTCCACCTGCACGCACGCCAGGGGCGCACCAATTGTGTCGATGGCGGTTTTGAGCATCGGCAGGTTGAAATTACACACGCCAATGGCCCGCACGCGGCCGCTTTCACGCAGCGCCATCATCGCTTCCATCGTTGCCGCCATGTCCATGCCGGGCGCGGGCCAGTGGACGAGATACAAGTCGACGTAATCGAGTTTCAGCTTGGCAAGGCTCTGCTCCAACGCCAGGGGAACGGCGCGCGGCGCAAGCTGGTCATGCCAGACCTTGGTGGTGACGAACACCTCTTCGCGCGGCAGGCCCGAGGCGGCCATGGCCGCGCCGACAGCGTCTTCGTTGGCATACATCGCGGCGGTGTCGATGTGTCGATAACCGAGCGCCAGCGCGCTCTCGACGGCGGGTTGGCACACGTTGCTGGCCATGCGGAATGTGCCAAGCCCCAGCCGGGGAATGGAAACACCTTGCGTCTTCAATGCATGTTGCATGCGCGGCTCCTTCGGTTGTCATGAACGATGGACGGCCATGGTGCCGATTGCCGATCTTTGAATAAAGTGTGTACCATGCAAATCATTCGTGAAAAAACTCCCGTAATAGCTACGGAAGGAAAGGAATTGCATGACGTTCGATGGGCAATTGTTCTCCGGCATTACGCTGCTGGCGGCCGTCGTGGAAAGTGGCAGCTTCGTGCGCGCGGCCGATGCGCTCGGGTTGTCCCCGTCCGGAGTGAGCCGCGCCGTCAGCCGGTTGGAAGCGCGCATCGGCGTGCGGCTGATTGAGCGGACGACGCGTTCGCTCACGCTCACCGACGAAGGCCGCCGCCTCTACGAACAGGTCAGCCCACACCTGACGGGCATCGCCGACGCTGCGGCAATGGCCTCCGGTGCGGTGGGCGCGGTGCAGGGGCGCTTGCGGGTGAATGTCGATCCGTTTTTTTCGCGGATGGCCCTCGCGACGCCGGTGGCCGGTTTTCTGGAGCGCCATCCGGACTTGTCGCTGGAACTCATCATGCGGGACGACGTCGGCGATCTGGTTGCCGACGGGTTCGATCTGGCGATTCGCTTCGGGCCGCCGCCCGTGGGTTCGTTCGTGGCGCGCAAGCTGGTCGAGACGCGCATCGTGACGGTGGCATCGCCGGATTACATCGCACGGCGCGGCAAGCCGGCGCACCCGCGCGATGTGCCCTCACACGAGCGCATCCTGTTCTACAACCCGGTGACGGGGCGCCCGTACGAATGGGAGTTCTGGCGCCAGAATGAACGCATCGAGATCCGGCCCGCCGGGCGGTTGATGGTGTCCGACGTGCGTACGATGCACGCGGCATGCGTTGCCGGCGCCGGCATCGCCCAGGTGATGGCGCTCGGTACGGAAGCGTTGCGGCGCAGCGGTCAGCTGGTCGACCTGTTCCCTGATTGGCCGGACGAGCGCTTTGCGCTGTACGCGCTGTATCCGTCGCGCCGTTACCTGCCGGCGAAGGTGCATGCGTTTATCGATTTCTGCGTAGAAAACCTGCCTGCGGGCTAACGCACAAAGCACTGCGGCCGCGCTAGGCGGCCGCAGCGGATCAAGCAAAAAAACGTCAGACCTTCTTGGCTGCCATCACGGCTTCCGACACGTTGCGCGGTGCTTCAGCGTAGTGCTTGAACTCCATCGTGTACGTCGCGCGGCCCTGGCTGAGCGACCGCAGGTTGGTGGAGTAGCCGAACATCTCCGCCAGCGGCACCTCGGCGTGCACGACCTTGCCGCCGCCGCCCGGAATGTCTTCGGTGCCTTGCACCATGCCGCGCCGCGATGACAGATCGCCGATCACGTTGCCCATGTAGTCTTCCGGCGTTTCCACTTCCACGGCCATCATCGGTTCAAGCAGGATGGGACCGGCCTTGCGCATGGCCTCTTTGAACGCCATCGAGCCAGCCATGCGGAACGCGTTTTCGTTCGAATCCACATCGTGGTACGAGCCGAAAGTCAGGCGCACCTTCACGTCCACCACCGGATAGCCCGCCAGCACGCCCGTGTTGAGCGTGTCACGAATGCCTTTGTCCACCGCCGGAATGAACTCGCGCGGGATCACGCCGCCCTTGATCTCGTCGACGAACTCGTAGCCCTTGCCCTCGTTCGGCTCCAGCGTGATGACCGCGTGGCCGTACTGGCCCCGTCCGCCCGATTGCTTGACGAATTTGCCTTCGACGTCTTCCGCGGCCTTCTTGATGGTTTCGCGGTAGGCCACCTGCGGCTTGCCGACGGTCGCTTCCACGCCAAACTCGCGCTTCATGCGGTCGACCAGGATTTCCAGGTGCAGCTCGCCCATGCCCGAAATGATGGTCTGGCCGGATTCCTCGTCCGTCTTCACGCGGAACGACGGGTCTTCCTGCGCCAGTCGGTTCAGGGCGATGCCCATCTTTTCCTGGTCGGCCTTGGTCTTGGGCTCCACAGCCTGGCTGATGACGGGCTCAGGAAATTCCATGCGCTCCAGCACGATGACGTGTTCCGGATCGCACAGCGTTTCGCCGGTCGTCACGTCCTTCAGGCCGACTGCAGCCGCGATGTCGCCGGCCAGCACTTCCTTGATCTCTTCGCGCTGGTTGGCGTGCATCTGCAGGATCCGGCCCAGGCGCTCGCGCTTGCCTTTGACCGAGTTGTAGACCGTGTCGCCCGAGTTGATCTTGCCCGAGTACACGCGGAAGAACGCGAGCTGCCCGACGAACGGGTCGGTCATGATCTTGAAGGCGAGGGCGGCGAAGGGTTCGGTGTCGCTGGCATGGCGCTCGAGGGGTTCGTCCTTCTCGCCGTGGCCCTGGATGGACGGAATGTCCACCGGAGACGGCAGGTAGTCAACCACCGCATCCAGCATCGCCTGCACGCCCTTGTTCTTGAACGCGGAGCCACAGAGCATCGGCACGATCTCGCCGGCAATGGTGCGCTGGCGCAGGGCGCGCTTGATCTCGGCCTCGGAGAGCGTCTCGCCGCCAAGATATTTGTCGAGCAGCGCTTCATCGGCCTCGGCAGCGGCTTCGACCATCTTGTCGTGCCATTCCTGCGCGGTGGCCTTCAGCTCCTCGGGAATGTCGGTGTATTCGAACTTGACGCCCTGGCTGGCGTCATCCCACACGATGGCCTTCATCTTGACGAGGTCGACCACGCCGCGGAAACCGTCTTCCGCGCCAACGGGAATCTGGATCGGTACCGGGTTGCCCTTCAGGCGATCGCGCATCTGGCGCTCGACGCGGAAGAAGTCCGCACCGATGCGGTCCATCTTGTTGACGAACGCGATGCGCGGCACCTTGTACTTGTTGGCCTGGCGCCAGACGGTCTCCGACTGCGGCTGCACGCCGCCCACGGAGTCGTAGACCATGCATGCGCCGTCGAGCACGCGCATGGAACGCTCCACCTCGATGGTGAAATCGACGTGGCCCGGGGTGTCGATGATGTTGATGCGGTATTCCGGGCGGTCCCCCGCCATGCCGCGCCACATGCAGTGCGTCGCGGCGGACGTGATGGTGATGCCGCGCTCCTGCTCCTGCTCCATCCAGTCCATCGTGGCCGCGCCGTCATGCACCTCGCCTATCTTGTGATTGACCCCGGTGTAGAACAGGATGCGCTCGGTCGTGGTGGTTTTGCCGGCGTCGATGTGCGCCGAGATGCCGATGTTGCGATAGCGCTCGATGGGGGTCTGGCGGGGCATGATGTTTCTCTTCCGTTGAAGGACACTCGCATCGCCGACTCCGCACCATGCGAAGGGCGAATGTGCGAGTGGGAACACATTATAGGATCGGTCCTAACCCATCGCATGTAGGGGTATTGGATGAAATTTCACCCCCTGCCCATCTCATATCCGAGCTGGTGGAGGCGCGCAAAGTCCAGCAGTTCGATTTCTCCGTAGGCCAGCCTGAGGATGCCGCGCGCTTCGAAATCCTTCAAAACCTGGTTCACGGTCTGACGGGACAGGGACAGCAACTGCGCAAGCTGCTCCTGTGGCACGTGCAGCACACGCCGCGTGCCGAGGCGCAGGTCGCCGTAGCCGTCGGCCATCAGTAGCAGGCGCCGCGCCACCCGCACGGGGGCGGGGAGGAGGGCGGTTTCTTCCAGCACGATGAAGGTCAGGCGCAGCTTGTGAGTCAGCAGCAGGGCAAACGCATGCAGCAGCGCCGGCGAGCCCTCCAGCAGGGCGATCAGCGCCGCCTGCGGCATATGCAGCAATATCGTAGGGCCGTCAGCGCGGGCGTCATGCGTGCGGGGCTGGCGGTCGAACACGCCGATCTCGCCAAACCAGTTGACCGGCTCCAGCACGGCGAGCAAGGCTTCGCGCCCGTCTGCGCTGGTGGCGCCGATGCGGATCGTGCCTTCGACCACGCAGTACAGACCGTCAGGCGCGTCGCCACGCTGGAAGAGAATCTCCCCGACCCCCAGGCGCCGCACGGCGGCAATGTCGATCAATGCGTCCTGCAAGGTGGCGTCGAGCGTGCCAAACCAACTGCTGGCGTGCAGGCGTTCGCGGTAGGAACGGGCGTCCAGCGTGCCGGATGGGGCGAGGGGGTGGTCCATGGGGGCGGCTGAAGGGCGCTTCGGAAACGTCGAATGTGTCGGCTACGCGACAGAGCGGCGTGCCGTTCACTGACTAGGATGAAACGATCATAACGAGCGTGCGGCTGGAGCGTCCATGCTGCAAACGCACAAAATCGGAGGCCCCCATGCGCAGCCTGTCTGACCATCTTTCCAACTACGCCGCTTACCATCAGGACGGCCGCAACATTGCCACGCACTTTGTCGGCATCCCGGCGATCGTGCTGGCGGTTGCGGTGTTGCTGTCGCGGCCTGTGCTGGCAGATCTGTCAGGCGTACCCTTGACGCCCGCGCTGATCGTGCTGGCGCTGACGACGCTGTTCTATCTGCGCTTGGACGCGATGTTCGGCGTGGTGATGTTCGCGTTGATCGCCGCGTGCGTTTGGGTAGGCAACCATGTCGCAGCGCATTCGACGGCGGCCTGGTTGTCAGTGGGCATCGGCCTGTTCGTGATCGGCTGGATCATCCAGTTCGTCGGCCACTATTACGAGGGGCGCAAGCCGGCGTTTGTCGATGATCTCGCAGGTCTGGTGATCGGCCCGCTCTTCCTCGTGGCCGAGACGGCGTTTGCCTTGGGTTTGCGCGCCAAGCTGCGTGACGAGGTGGTCAGCCGCTCGCACGCCATGCGCGCCGCGATGGGCGTCAAGCACGCCACCGCCTGAGCTGCCAGCGTCAGGCTATTTCTCATTTCTATTCAGACTTCGCGGCCGGCTGAAAAACCGGTGCGCGATTCTGCATGCCGGCCAGCACCGCCTCGCGCTGATTGGCCGTGCCGATCAGCCGGTCCTGCTCGACCGACTCGGCCAGCAGAATGGCAGCGGTGTCGCCGTCTTCCGCAATGCGCATCAAGCGCTTGCCCGCACGGATGGCGTCGGGACTCTTCTGGGCAATGTCGCGCGCCGCCGCCAGCGCCGCCGCGCGCGGATCGTCCACCACGTGCGTCGCCAAGCCCAGGGCGCACGCTTCTTCGCCGTTGACGATGCGGCCGCTGTAGATCAGCTCGCGCAGCCGATCCGGACGGACCAGCCCCCGCATCAGCGCGATGCCGCCCATGTCAGGCACCAGGCCCCATTTGATTTCCATGATCGAGAGGCGCGTGTCGGCGGTCACGTACCGCACATCCGCGCCCAGCGCGATCTGCAAGCCGCCGCCGTACGCGACACCATGCACCGCAGCCAACACCGGCACCGGCAGATCACGCCACACCGTGCAGGCGTACTGCGGCAGATTGGCCACGCCATGCGTGCGCTTGGCAAGACGGCCAGCGCTGATGTCGGAACCTGCATCGCTGCTGCCCAGGCTCGCCATGCTGCCCATGTCCAACCCCGCGCAGAAGGCACGACCCTCGCCTGACAACACCACGGCACGCACATCCGGCTCGCTCATCAGGCGTTCCCCCACGGTGACGAGCGCTTCGAACATGGCCGGGTCGATGGCGTTCATTTTCTCAGGGCGGTTGAGCCGGACTTCAGCCACGCCGGCGTCGATGCTGAGCAGGATGCGGTCAGTCATGGAGAGGTGTTCTGTGTGAGGTCAACGTCGAATCAATCGGGAGCGATGACCAATGCGTCGCGCTTGTCCTTCACCAGCGCCCAGTGCGCATGATCGGGCAGCGGCGGTTGCACCTTGGTCAGTCGGGGCCAGTCGGCGCGGCGCGAGAGCTGTGCGTTCAGCGCGATGAAGTCCTGCTGATCCGCCGGCACCTCGGCTGCGGGATAGATTGCGCCCACCGGGCATTCGGGCACGCAGATGGAGCAATCGATGCATTCATCCGGGTCGATTACCAGGAAATTGGGACCGGCGTGGAAGCAGTCCATGGGGCAGACGGCGACGCAGTCGGTGTATTTGCATCGGATGCAGGATTCGGTGACGACATATGGCATAACTACGCGGGGTGTTCAAAACCTGTTCAAAATTCATTCAAAATTATGCAGCATCGATCTGAACTCCGACAGGGCTCAGGCCCCGCGAGTTTTTTGCATAGACGGCGGTCATTTCGTCGTTGGTAGGGCCTAGGAGGGTTATCGACCAGACCCTGCTTGAGATACGTCCGCTTGCAGGGTGATCGGATACCGTGGAATGAAGGTGCATTGTCCGCCCCGATTCTTCGCGGCCCTCCTGCCACCCTCGTCATCCGCATCAAGCCAGCTGACATGCGGGCCACCGCCAAGGCGCAGCGCAATGCCAGCTACACCGGCACCACGCTGCCCGCCGAGAAAATCCTGCGCCTGGAAGGCTTCAAAGCCCAAGCCGATGGCGACTACCTGGCCGAAACCGTCACGCACATCTACGCCAACAAAAGCTGGCTGGTGAACGTGAGCCTGAACGGCGGCAACAGCGGCAAGGCCAAGGCGGGGCAGGGCAAGGCCAAGAAGGCGGCCAAGGTGACGAACCTGGTCATTCCGGCGCCGCCCAAGCAATAAGACACACGCGTTCGCAGTTTCGAGCGCATCCAAACAGCCCGGCACCCGGCGGGCTTTTTCATTTCCAAGCCATGAACAAACACACTTTCAGCAAGGCCGCAGCCTTGCCGCCGGCGCTCGCCGATCGCTGGTGGCCGCACATCGAAGCCACGTGCAAGCGCTTCGGCATCTCCACGCCCGCGCAACAGGCGGCCTTTATCGCGCAGATCGGCCATGAGTCCGGCGGCTTCACGCGCGTTACGGAATCCTTCAACTACGCCGTGGCGGCGTTGCCCGCCATGTTCTCGCGCGTCACGCCCGCATTGGCCGCCACGCTGGGCCGCCAGCCGGGCGAACGGGCAGTGCCGCTCGAGCGGCAGCAGCGCATTGCCAACATCGCCTACGCCAACCGCTACGGCAATGGCGATGCCGCCAGCGGCGACGGCTGGCGCTACCGGGGCCGCGGCCTCAAGCAAATCACCTTCCTGGCCAACTACCGCGAATGCGGCCATGCGCTGGATCTCGACCTCGTTGCGCGGCCCGAGCTGCTGGAGCGCGATGAATACGCCGCGCTCTCCGCCGGCTGGTACTGGTGGGCCTTTGGGCTCGGCAAGCTGGCCGACGCCGGCAAGTTTGACGAGATCACGCGCCGCATCAACGGCCCGGCCATGGAAGGCGCGGAGCCGCGCCGCGCCCGCTGGGCAGTCGCCAAACAAGCATTGGGAGCATAGATGGCACAGCCAACAGGTTGGGGCGCGCTGCTGCGCGTGTTGGACACGATTTTGCCGAGCGCAGCCGGTGCGCTGGTGTCGTTGCGCTTCATTCCGGGCACGCCCGTGCAACGCGTGGCTTCGCTGCTGCTGGGCGTGGTGTGCGCGCATTACCTCGGCAACGGCGTGATTGGCTTGTGGCAGGTGCCGGCGGGGCTGGTGTCGGATGCCGTCAAGTTCATCGCCGGCGTGTTCGGGCTGACCATCGTCGGCTACGCATACGGCGAGCTTCCGGCGCTGCGGCGCCTGGTGCACGACTGGCTGCAGCAGGCAGCCCAACGCTGGACAGGAGGCCGCAAGGAATGACGCTCACCCAAAACGACGTGCTGACCGCCATCGACATCGTGGCGCTCGTGGCCATCTGCGCGGGCGCCGCGTGGTCGGCCCTCACGCAGGCCATTCCGCACGGGCTGCGCGGCGCGCTGCTGCTGTGCGCCGTCGCCCTGTGCGCGCTCGGCAGCGCCGCCGCCTCGCTCCACGCCCATCGCGACATCGCCACCGTGCAACTGCATTGCGTGCTGGCGGTGGCGGGGCTGTGGGTTACGTACATCATCCGACAAGGGAAAGCCCATGAACTTCGCAATCGTCCGGCCCCTGGCAGTGGCAGCAGTGGCTGCAGCAGCTGCGTGGGGCTGGCAGGCCAACCGCTACGAAACGGCCATCGCGCAGATGCAACGCGACCACGCCATCGAGCGCCAGACCGCCGTCGATACCGTCGTGACGGCGCTGCAGGCTGCCATCGACAAACACCGGCAGCTTACCGACCAGCTCGACGCGCTCGACCGTACCCATTTCTCGGAGATGCAACGTGCCACCACTGAAAACACGCGCCTGCAGCGCGCTCTTGCTGCTGGCACTGTACGGATGTCAGTGCGCGCCCGTTGCCAGTCCGACGCCGGTGCCGGCGCAAGTGAAGATCAGCCCGGCCCCGGCCTGGGCGATGGAGCCGCCGGCCGATGTGAGCTATCTGGAGAGGATGCGGCGGATCTTGTCGATCTCTTCGCCGGGGCAGAGCGGGATGCGGAGAAATTGAGGTATTTGCAGGGGAGGGAGCGGACACTGCAAGGGGCCGGGCCTTGTATCGCTGCCGACGTGGACTCATGCGCGAGTGCAGAGGGTACATTCGGAAGCGTGGCGCCCGCTGCATCTCAGAGCCAGGCTGTTTCGATTCAGTGAGCAGGTGGCTTGACGTCGTATGCAATGCGTCCTGCCGGCAGGAAGAACAGTGCAATCACCGCGCCCCCTTTGGCTTCGGGGAAATGATGGCTTCCCGGCGCGGGGGCGGTCCAGCCTCCATAGCACCATCCGTTCGGCCCGGCGAGCGCGGCTCCTGGGTTCAGAGGCACAACGAGATTGAATTCACCATATGGGTGCGAATGGTAGTCGCCGCGGAAGGCGCCTTCAGGGTTGCCTTGCGTGTTGTCGGTACTGTCCATGAGCACGGCGGTGATGCTGAAGAAGAAAGTTTCCGCACATGGCGGAACAAGCCGCGCGCGGCGATACTTGGGGCCAGCGATTTCGACGTCGGCGGCCCACCCTTCTTCGACGCCAAGCGCGATAAGGCGTGCAAGATCTTTGTACAGATCGCTCTCGATGCCGTATTTGGCATTAAGCCATTGCTCTGCTTCTGTGCCCGCCGTCATGTCTTTTACTTCTTCGAGAAACGGGAGACAGCGCGCGATCAGCCGATCTTTGGCGGATGCAGAAGGTGACTGGGACATTTGCTTTTCCTTTGCTTGGCGGTTTGGCGCGTCGCTGGTTCAACTGTGCTTGTGTGCCGCGTCGTTACACATGCAAGCGTAGTGCGAGTCGTTCCACGGATTGCCCAGGATGATGCTGCAGAAGTTCAAGCGGCGAAATCCGGGGTCCTTCAGTGCAAGGACGTCGTCGTTTACCGTGCCAAAGGTCGAATCCGGTCGATGCTTCATGCCATCGTTGAAGGCATCGATGATCTGCTCTTTGAAGTTCTCGCCGCGAGGGTGAGCAGACACCACGAGCGTGCGCTGCTCTTCGGTGAACTCATCGTATGCGAGGCCGAGAACGTCCATTTCTACACCGGCGGTCACCAGTTGAACCACTGGCTTTTTGAATTGCGGAATGCCCGGAGTGGTATGCAGGGCGATCGCATCCCATACCAAGTCGATATCCTCCTCCGGAATGCGATGTTCTTGCAGGAAACGCCGAGCCGCATTTGCACCGTCAACCTCGAACCGGTTCTGGGACGTGCGGAACTGTGCGGTCAGGCCGATGTCATGGAACATCGCTCCGATGTAGAGAAGTTCGGGGTCGAACTTCAACCCCTTTCGCTCTCCCGTCAAAGCGCCAAAAAGAAAGACGCGGGTCGAGTGATGGAAAAGTAGGTCTGACTCTGTGTCGCGAATCAGGTCGGTGGCCGCACGTGCCATCACGCTGTCGGGAATCTTGATGCCGGCAATGGTCGTCATGTCGATCGCTCCTCAAGCAGCTTATTGCTGCTCAACAACAGCTTGTGGGGTGTTGCGGAAGCTGATTGCCATGCGGTTGTACAAGTTCATCAGACCCACGGCGATTGTCAGGTCAACCAGTTCGCGTTCAGTGAATACCGCGCGGGCTGCTTCGAAAGCTGAATCCGGCACACCCGTTTGAGCCACCAGCGTGACCGATTCGGCCCATGCGAGCGCGGCCCGCTCGCGGTCGTCAAACAGATGGCCCGCTTCTCTCCATGCCTGCACGAGCGCCAGCTTTTCGACCTTCACGCCTTTTTGCAGCAGGTCTCGCGTATGCATGTCCAGGCAGTAGGCGCAGTTATTGATCTGCGAGACGCGAAGGTAGGCCAGGTCGACAAGAATTGGCGAAAGGTCGGTCTGCATGACGTAGCCATAGACTCCGCCGAGAGCCTTGACGCCCGCGGGCGCGATCTGGATATAGTCAAGACGTTTGCTCATGGTATGACTCCTTGCCGTGATGCCTTATTTGAGGGGGGTGGTCAGAGGCTTGTCGCCGCTGTCTGCGACAAACACGGCGAGCAACTTTGCAGGCTGTGTGTCGCTGGCGTTGCGGCTTGTCCGGTGGACGGCGCCGGGCTCCTCAAAGAAGCTCTCGCCTGCGTGATAGACGCGCTTCGGGCCGTCATCCACCTGGGATTCGATGTCACCCGACACGACGTATGCATAGATGAAAGCCGACGCCGCATGCTTGTGTGCGACGGACGCTGCGCCGGGTGCGTAATCGACGACGACCGCGATCAACGATTTTCCGGGGATGTTCGGAATGACGTGCTGAAAGTTCGGCGTGACCGTTTCAGCCGTGCCATGTGCCGCAGCGGGCGTTGCGATGCCCAACGCCACTGCTGCGCAGGCAACTGCGAAGACTGATTGAATGTTCATGGTGGCTTGCTCCTGTGTGCCTATGCATTGTCGTGTCACCGGCGTGCACGAAAAAAGCACCAGGAATGAACATTCTTGATGTACCAAGCTGGAGGGCTCGGCAAGAATTGCTGAGCGGCTAGTGGCGCCCGCGAGCGATTTCCTCCAGGCGAGAACAGTTGGCCGCCAGCGTTCTCTCATTCACATTCGTCACGCCGAGGAGAAGCCCCTGCAGAGCAGGCTTGCGCGTGTACCACGGAGACAGAGGAACGGGGGCCAGCCCGAAGCTGCGAGCTCGGGCAGCGATATCGATGTCTGATACGGAGTGGGGAAGTGCGGCAACGACGGTCATGCCGGCCGCGGCGTGCACTCTGATGGAATCCGATGCCAGTTCATTCAAACGACGCACCAGCGCGTCCTGCCGAGCGCCATAAAGACGTTTCATGCGGCGGAGGTGCCGAAGAAAGTGACCGTCGTGCATAAACTCCGTCACCGCGTGCTGCACTGTTGCAGAGGGGGCGGGTGCGAGGCACGCCGCGATATCGCCGAACGTGGATGCCATCTCGGGCGGAACCACTAGAAATCCCAAGCGCAGTGCGGGGCTGATGGTCTTGCTGAACGTACCGATATGCAGCACGCGCCCGTGCTGATCGAGCGAGGCCAGCGCGGGTGCAGCCCGTCCTTTTAACTGCAGTTCACCAAGATAATCGTCTTCGATGATCCAGGCGCCTTGTTGTTGTGCCCAGTCAAGCAGCGCTAACCGTCGGGCAAGCGACATGGTCATCCCGAACGGAGCATGCTGGCCTGGGGTGACCACAGCCAGGGCAGCTTTGCGAGCGATCCGTTTCCCCGCGTCGATATCCAGGCCTTCTTCGTCCACTGGCACACCCGCCACCGTCATGCCCGCGAATTCCAGTGCCGTGCGCGCGAGGGGAAAGCCGGGATCCTCCATCCACGCTTGTTTGCCCTCAACCCGCACGCCGCGAATCGCGAGATTGAGCGCTCCCGAGAATCCGGCTGTGACGAACACCTGGGAAGGGCTGCATCGTATCCCGCGTGAGACACCTAGATAAGCGGCAATCTCCTGCCGCAGATCGGGCTCTCCCCTCGGATCGGGGTATCCGACAGGAGCGGCCGCAGCCCGCCGTGCAGCTCGCACCTGAATGCGTGACCAGAGCTTGAACGGAAAAGCATCTTGCGCGGGAACGCCCATCTGAAACACCAGGGGTGCTGTGCTGAAGTCGCTAAACAGATGTGGAAGCGGGGGCGCCTCGGGCGACCATCTTGTCGGCACCGCCACGGGGCGCGCGGCTACACGGGTTCCGGCTGCACCCAGCCCGATCGCGAACTGTTCGTCGACCAGGCGTTCATAAGCCGCCCGCACGGTGCCTCGTGACACGCCAAGCTGAGTGGCCAAGTCCGACCAGGAGGGGAGCCGGGCTCCTGCCGTGAGCTGGCCCGACTCGATCGCTTCTCGAATCGAGCTATAGATTTGCATCGACAGCGAGACGCGCGTCGTGCGATCAAGGCCAATAGAAAAGGGCTTCGCCATGGTCGGGATAGTACATCGAGATTTAGCAATCTTGGGCCTGTTCGATGCTCCATGGGAGGCGTAATTTCCTGGTGTATCGCTGCTGGTTGAACCTTTTGCTGAATGCATCTTTCAGGTCGGCCCGCCAGCAATAACGTACCGCAGGTAGCACTTGCTCTTCCCAGATGGAGTGGCCCCATGAAGCACGACAAAGCAGTGCCGACAAGACAGATTGCCCAGGTAGCAATTCCTGACAGCCAATTGGCGCGCGAGGCCGCTCAGCTGATTCGTGACACTGAAAGCGAGCTGCTGTTTAACCACTCAACTCGCGTCTTTCTATGGGGTGCAATGTTGGGCAAGCAGAGGCGCGTCGCCTTTGACCCAGAGCTGCTCTATGTTGCGGCCATGTTCCACGACATTGGCCTCACGCCGGCTTATCAAAAAAGCGAACTGAGGTTCGAAGTCGACGGCGCAAACGCAGCTCGCGATTTTCTGCGCAGTCGTCATGTGGACGAGGCGGACGTAGCCAAGGTGTGGGCTGCCGTGGCCCTCCATACAACTCCGGGCATTCCAGAGCACATGGACGGTGAAATTGCGTTGGTGCAGGCCGGGGCCGGGATGGATGTGGCAGGACGGGATTTCGATGCGCTGACGCCAGCGCAGCGCGCAGCCGTGGTCGCGGCCTATCCGCGCGGGGGCGATTTCGCCGCCCAGATGATCGATGCCTTCTATGAGGGGATGAAGCATCGACCCGGCACCACGTTTGGCACGTTCAATGACGATTTTTTGGCGCATAAAGATCCGAGCTTTCAGCGTACGAACCTCTGCACCATCATCCTGAATTCCAAGTGGGGCTGATCTCTCCGGCAGACCTCACAAGCTAAACCCCTAGATCTGTAGGATTTTCGCAATGCAAAAACGCACTTTTTTGGTCACCGGTGCCAGCAAAGGCATCGGCCGGGCGCTTTCCCATCGGCTCGCTGCCGATGGTCATCAGGTCGTTGGTCTTGCGCGCCAGGCTGACGATCCGAGCTTTCCCGGCACACTGGTTTCGGTGGATTTGACCGATCGCGATGCGACGGCGCAAACGCTCGATAAGCTGGTAGACCAGTACACCTTCGATGGCGTCGTCAACAATGTCGGATTCGTCCGGCTGGCGGCCTTGGAGGCTGTCGATCTGGACGACCTCGAAACATCGTTCAAACACAATCTCATCTCGGCCGTGCAAACAGTGAAGGCTTTGGTGCCCGGCATGCGTGAGCGAGGGTGGGGCCGGATTGTGAACCTCTCAAGTTTGGTGGTCCTCGGGGTTGCAAACCGGACGGCCTACGCTGCATCAAAAGCGGCAATGATGAGCTTTACACGCACGTGGGCGCTGGAACTCGCTCGGACTGGTATCACCGTGAATTCGGTCGCGCCCGGGCCGACCGAAACTGAACTGTTCCGGCAGAATACGCCCGTGGGTAGTGAGGCAGAAGAGCGCTTCCTGTCCTTGGTGCCAATGAAGCGGTTTGGCAAGCCTGACGAGTTGGCAGCAGCCGTGGCGTTCCTCTTGTCCGAAGACGCAGGATTCATCACCGGGCAAACCTTGTTTGTTGACGGTGGCGCGTCGATTGGTAAAGCGGCATTCTGATCGCTTGCCGTTTTCACCCAGAGCCAGCGGTGTGCGACATGGCTCTTGAGAGTCATGTCGCAGCCGCTCTGGCGCGATAAATGTCGCCAGAAAGAAAGAGGCGATCAAGCCCGCTGCGGCCGGAACGCCCGGCCCGCGATGCGAGCCCATCCCACCCCCTACACCCCCGCCTCAATCAAATCCGAAATCTGCACCGACGCGCGCGCAAAGTCAGTCAGCGCGCGGGCGCGCTTGTGCCGATAGCTGCCGGCGGAGATGACGACGGGTTCTTTGGCTTCGTCGTGCTGCAGGACGATGAGCATGCCGGTGTAGCGGTCTGCCTGGTAGATGTGTTTGTTGAGCAGTTGCAGCGCGCGCTCGACGTCGGCGGGGTAGAGGCTGGCGAGGTCGGCGGGTGTGCGGGCAGTGGCGGGCGCGTCGTCGATGCGCGGTTGTGCCGTGAACTGGCCGGTCTTGCGGATGGCCGGCAAGACGATGGACGTGACCCACTTGCGGAAGCGGTGCGGGACGGTGCCGGGTTTCACGGCGTCTCGGCAGCGCAGGACTAGGGTGTACATGCCGGATTCGCTGATGACGTTGGCCCGATCGTTTCCTCGGGACAAGCCCTGAATTGAAGTTAGGGCTTTCTCGTCAGCATCAAGAGAAAGAAGCGCCTTTGTCGGGTTGGTAAGTTGCAAGGCGCGGCACACGTCGGCCGCAACGAACCACGGCTCGTCGTCGCGCATGACAACGCGAAGGGCGTGCGATTCGAAATTGAAGGTGTTCGGGGTAGGGGCGAGCGCGGACGCGCTGCTGAGATTTCCAGTCATAGCAGATTCCTGTGGTGCGGTTGATACCGCCGCACCCCGACGCCAATCGAGGTGGTGGCGACCGAACGGGATTGGCGTACCGGACCACAGGAACCGGCGCCCCGTGAGGGGCTCCCGCCCGGCGCCACCATAGGAGATGCCAGACGTGCGCAAACAAAAAGCCGCGCGTAAAGATGCTAGGCGCGGCTATGTGCGCCTGTGGTATTCCGGGACGCCAATCCCGTGTGCCGGTGTTTCCGGCGACCGGCCGAGTATACGGTTGGTTGGGGTTGCGTGCAAACCGGCGGCTTACCGACCAGCTCGCGGCGCTCGACCGTACCCAATTCTCGGAGATCCAACGTGCCATCTGGAAACGATGGGGCGGATCTTCTAGGTCTGTTCGCCGGCGCAGAGCGGAACGCTTAGAAACGGAGGTATTTGCAGCGGAAGAAGAGGGCGCTGGAGGCAGCGGACGCTTGCATGCAGCTCTCTACAAAAGAGGCAGTATTGCCGTAACAATGCGCCTCGCTATAATCGGCTAGCGCTTTGGTGTGTCGTTGGGCGCCCCATTCAACTCGAACGAAGAAGCCGATGTCCAACCTTGAAAATCGTGCCAATGCGCTTGGAGATGTCCGGGCGGAGAATGACCATGCAATGCTCGACACCGCGTTCTTCGAGGGGCAAGACTACAAAATTCTCTTCGAATCCGACGACAGGTTCGTCGTAGTGGGGCGGCGCGGCACGGGGAAGAGTGCGCTGACGTATCGGCTCCAGAGGGAATGGAGAGAGAAGAAGTATTTTGTCGTCGTGGTCGCTCCCGATGAAGAAGACGTGTTCGGCTTGCGGGCCGTGGCGTCGAAGTTCGGAACGACGGTAACGCGAGTGCGCGCTGCCATAAAAACAGTTTGGCGATACGCAATGGCAATGGAGATTGCTCTCCAGCTCAATAACTACTATAAAACTAAAAAATCGGTTGGCGAGTCCGACATCTTGCTCCCTCTTTTGAGATGGGAAAAAAGTGGCTCCAATGTTATATCTCGGATCAAAGTCTCTCTAAAAAACAGCTTTCATGCCGAAGATTCGCCAGATGAGGCAATCTCCGAGTTGGCGAATAGACTCGATGTTAACCATGTAGTCGCCGAGGTTGACAAAATTCTCGCCAAGCTTGGCAGGAAGGCGATGGTTATTGTTGATCGTCTTGATGAGGGTTACGAGCCCGATGATATTGGTATAGGGATCGTTGATGGGATAATTTACGGTGCCGACGAACTTAGAAATAAGGCGAACAATATAAAGTCCGTTTTGTTTCTTCGGGATAATATTTTTAGAGCGATTCAGGCCTCTGATCAAGATTTCACGCGCAATGTTGAAGGGAGCGTCCTGCGGCTGCATTGGGATACCCAGGAACTTTTCTATCTCGTATGTCGGCGCTTACGCGCGGCTTTTGGTATCGACATTGAGAGCGATATCAAGCTGTGGAACAGCGTCACATCAAATGAACTGCACGGGCGTGAGGGGTTTCGAGCGTGCCTAAAGCTCACGCTGTATCGTCCGCGCGACTTAATTTCGTTGCTGAATACTGCTTTCCACAATGCAAAAAAACAAGAGCGTAAAACGCTGATTCCTGCTGACCTTCAGGCGTCTGCAACTCATATCTCTTCAATACGATATGACGATCTGCGTAAAGAATATTCGTCCGTATTTCCAGGGATTGGCGAGGTCACAAAAGCTGTTGCGCAATGCGGCCCGAAATTTTCCGTGGATCAAGGGTTACGCATACTTGACGACCTTCTGGAGCAACCCGGTCTGGCTGTGGAGACTGCCCTTCATATCAAGATCATCGGTGGGTCAATGGAGGTCTTGAAGACGCTTTACGGCATCGGGTTTGTTGGTGTCGAGGATGATGGGACCGGAAATTACATCTTCAGCCATGATGGCAAGAAGGCCGACCGGCTTTTCGACTCGAAATCGAACTTTCTTATCCATCCTTGCTATTGGAATGCGCTGGGCATCCGAGGCGAGGTTTCGGATAGTGCCAATGCCGAGGAAATTTTTGACGAGTACGAAATAACGATATCTTCCCTCGTCAAAGAACAACGGGATCAAGGTATTGGTCGAATGATTAGTGAGCTCAATCAGATTGAACTCGGCTTAGATCATGCGGCACAGTTCGAAGACTGGTGCAAGCGCGCAATAGAGCTAATCGCTGCACGTAGGCTGACCAACATACAGTTAAAGCCTAACGGGAATGCTTCGTCGCGGCGAGACATTGTCGCCACCAATAACGCCACGGAAGGATTCTGGCGGAGGGTTCGCGAGGACTATGGCTCCCGCCAAATTGTCTTCGAGGTTAAGAATTACGAGCATCTGGGGATTGACGAATATAGGCAAGCAAACTCATACCTCGTCAATGAGTACGGGCGCTTCGCCTTCATAATATGCCGCGACAAGCAGAAGGAACTTTCAAAAGGTGCGGATCTGGATGCGTTCCGGGAGTTTTACCAGCTCCACAGGTCAATGATTGTCAAGATTACTGCGAGCTTCGTGGTTGCAATGCTATCGAAGCTTCGCAGCCCGCAGAAATACGATACGGCTGACGAGCAACTGGAAAAACACCTAGACGCACACATCCGTTTGTACGCATCGGGTCAGTCCGATGTTGCCTCGCATAGGAGGCGCTCGAGGAAATCGTAGACGTAGCCTAGCGTACGCGGTCACGTTTTGGCGTCGACGCGCAAATGGCGCCGAGCAGACCGTCGGAAAAAGACAAAAAAAGGGCGACCAATCGGCCGCCCGTACTACCCATGCGCCATCAGCTCCATGGCCGCGCGAGCCAGAAGCCCGCTGCGTGTTTCATGCCGTTTCTCGGCAAACCGATCCAGCTTTCTGAGCACGAAGCGGGGGAGTGACACGTTGATGCGCTCCGGGGTGCGATCAAGCTCCTCGTCGTCGATTTCAACGATCGCCCAGATGGCACCCGCGTACTCGTCTTGCTTGGTCAGGTCTTCAATTTTCGAGCAGGTTACGTCTACGTCTTCGCCGAGCTCTGCCAGTGTCTGCAGATGACCCGCGATGGCCTCGCGCGTGTTGCGGATGGCTTCATCGACGGTATCGCCCCACGAGTGCACGCCGGGAATATCCGGCACCGTGACGCCATAGACGCTCCCCTCGTCTTTGTGAATCGCGATGGGGAATTGCATGGCTTTTCTTCCTAAGTTGTTACGCGACCGGTTTTGCACCTCTGCGAAAAACCGCCGGCCTCACTTCAGGCCGGCGGCTTTCTGGATGCTTCGAACTGTTCCGATTGGCAGATCCTTCTTCGGGTGTGGCACCGTCACAAGGCCCCGCTTTTCCGGATGTTTGTAGTGATGATGGCTGCCAGTGATGCGCACCAACTGCCAGCCGTCATCGAGGAGCATCCGGATTAACTGCCCAGACTGCATGGGGGTCTCCGGTTGTTCTGTGTGTAATTCTACACACAGACGCGATCAGGGCAAGGGGAAAATGTGTAGTTATGTGTGTCGGGGCTGCTCGGGGCACGAGGTGCGGTGGCGGTACGCTGGCGAGAGGCGCGAATGACCCTCAGTTGAACTGAGGGTCATCGTTACCATGCACCCATTGAGCGAAAATCATCGCTTTGCGACGTCTGAATTGCCTGCGATGGAAAATATGAACGACGTTCTTGGGGCATTGGCGCAGTCAGAACTGCTGAGGATCGCCGCGGCAGACGTTGTGGCGGACTACGGTAGTGACGTGCCCCCCACAGTTTTGTATGGGGGACTGGGACGACATCTTGCGCAACAGTTCAAGACAATGTCGGCGCAGGAGAAAACTCAGGCCTGTGACGCCATCGAGAAGGAAATGACTAGCGCCGATTCGAGGCGGGTGGAATTGGTTGCTACCGGCCTGCTTGAAGCGCTATTCAACGCTTCGCGCGCTCAATCTGTCTGGGAAGAAGTGGAGCAGTGGCTTGGGCCACGATCGCGACAGTACCTTTCGGACTGGGCTGAGTGGGCGTCGAGATGACAATCAAGTCACCGCATATTGAGCGCGCTGTGCGCATCGCAGTTGGGGCGGGAAACTCAGTGCGAGAGATTACGGAGGGGTGGACTAAGGTCCACCAAGTCGTACATATGCGCGATGTCTTGGTGCCGACGCTGCGCGATGACATACAGCGCGAGGTGCCCTCGTTGCGCTACTGGTCAACAGGAGGAACTCCGCACAATGCTGCCGAAGAGGGCTTTTTGTGCGACAAGTATGGAGTGGGGCTGGTGTTTCCCCGCGAACTAGACAGCGGCTGCCAATCAGGTTGTACGCAAGCGAAATCTCGCGACAAGCTTACGTGATTATGAATCCAAGAACAGTCCACGAACTGATACGCAAGCATTTCCCCACCACGGGTGAGGCGACGTTGGCCTGGGTAAATGTCGCGGACCGAAGCGGCTTACGTGAGAAAGACCTCTTGAGGTTGCTCGACGAGTACATCCCTTCGGAGCAGCTGCTTGTTGAGGCCAAACGGAACGTCGCAGCGTTTCTTCCAAAGGCGGATGTCATCCGGTTCGTCTGTGAACACCTCGGCGAGGCGAATATTCGCATTTGCGATAGGGAGTTCCGTGGCTTTGTTGCTGTGGCTATGAATGGTGTCGCGGCGGGGTGGTCGCCAAACGACAGCGAAAAGGAGTGACGCGTCATGGGGCAGAAAGCTGCCGCCCTCGAGCTAGAGCTATACAGAAGAGTAGATGAGGTTCTGCACTATGTTTGGGACCCAATTGGAGTCTCATGGTGCCCCGCCGCCCGCGACGAATACCAGAGGTATCTGCCAAAGGTGTTTGCCCTGTTGCAGGAGGACGTAGGGGCGCCGTCCGTCGCTGCGTACCTGGACGAGGTAGCGACGACGAGAATGGGGCTGGAAGCGAGGCCAGAGCATTCCCTGCGTATCGCCCAATTGCTGCTCGAATGGAAGAGTGGGATCTACTGCGGGCAGTAGTAATGCCGTGGCGGACCGCTCGTGCAGCCAGCGCCAGGCCATCGGTTATCCGCCGGTGCTTTGCGGGGTTCGAGATGGAGGCGGTGGATATCAATTACACCGTGGGCGGCGGGCAGGGGGTGGCGCGGCGGGAGGTGATTATCTACAGCTGGGATCGGGCGGCGGAGCCGGTGGGGTTGTTCTAGCGCGAGCATGCGAACGGCCTTGGGCTGTTCGTATGCCGGCCGCGCGCCGCTCAGCCGCTCAGCGTGGGTTCCAATTGACCGTGCCCAGCGCTCGTCGCGAATGCCCTTACATAATCATCGACGGTGGCCAGGGCGGCGAAGTCGACTTCCTTTCCCTGACGCGCTGCTCGTTGCGCTGCCAACTCGCCCAGCGTGTCTAATTCTTCGCTCGTGATCGACCAGACACCGATGTCGGTTCCGAACTTGTCAGTCGGACGCAACTTGTCAGCGGGCACCCGCAGCGTCTCTGCAATTTCGTTCCAGGCGGAACGAACTGCGGACTCGTCGAGATTGCGGCCAGCGTAGAACTGGCTGTAGATCTCCGCATCGGTGAGCGAGATCCGCTGCGACAAAGCGTGCAGGCCGGTGTTGCTTCGCTTCCGACGGAGCAACACTGCTCCGCCGCCAAGTGCAACGGCGAAAGCAGCGATCAGGTATAGGTTCATGAAGGCGTCCGTCGGAAGGGCAGGCGTCTGTGAAGCGGCGGTTCGCTACCGATCGTAATCTACGCAGAACAAGCCGAGCTCAGTCTCCAGCCGATTTGCCAAGTCTTTCGCCTGTCCGCGCGATGCAACTACAACGTCTTCTAAGCCGTAGAGCAGAGCGCCGGAATCGTCCGCCGGAACCACGGAGATGACCTTCAGTTTTCCGGTGAAGTTACCGAGGGGCTCCACATGCTTGCCATTAGCACGCAGGTCGACGACGTCTCCGACGCTGGGCGGCGAGGGGGCGTCAACGGTCCCGGTCACGTTGCCGTACGCGGTGGCCGGACTGTCGAAGATGCTGAAGTCGATATCAATCTGCATGGTTAGAGAACCGCTCGACGACTCGACAAAGCCACGACACCATGCTTACAAGCCCGCATCAGGCGCCGCCGAGTCGCCACCAAAATAACTATCGAAAATCTTCCCGTTCAAAACAAAGTTGACCATCCAAGAATCCTCTCCGTGTCTCTTGGGAACTATGTCATCCACTAGTTTTGCGATCCTCTTTCTGTCCAAGGGGGAGACGTCACTAACCCCATCCGTCGCCACAGAAAAAAGAACAAAGTTGAAGTCATCTTGTATTTCGTAGGAGATGGCGTCTCTTACGAACGGAGAGTTCTTCGTTATTTCCGAAATGCAGATCTCTGCGATCCCATCATCCACCAATTTGTTCTTCTCCATAAATTTCACCTTGCAGGTCTCTGGGGATTTGGCGAGGCAATCTGTCGCAACACCTCGGGCGGCACTTGGCATCCCATGACCTTGGCTTCCATGACCTTTCTCGCAAGTCCGGTCTTCAGCCCAGTAATTTGCGCATCATGCCCCAGCCACGTCCCCTTGCCGGCGATCGCGCCGCCGGGGTTCTCGGAGTAGGCGTTCTCGAAGAAATTCCATTTGTCAGCCAGTTGTTGCCTGATTTTTGTTTCAAGCTTCCCCGAGATGTCTCGGATCTGGCGCTGAAGTTCTTCGCACGGATCGCCAGTCTTGCAGGCATCTGCAATCTTGGATATTACAGAGCCGATCGTTCTCTTAGCACTATTGGCGCTCGGATCAATTTCGTCTTCAGGGTAAGGTGACGGCTTATTTGCTTGAGGCCCCACGGGCACAGGTACGGGGGGCCGATAAGTCGTCATCCCTCCGACCACAACTTCAGCATGAGCGGAAGAGATGATGCTGCTCAACTGCCGTTTGAACCATCCAACGACCCTGTTCCAAGCGTGGGCGACCATATTGCGCACGGCTTGCAAGGTCGTGGGCTGGGAAATTGCCCGTTCGCTTTGCGTGACACTGAACGGGCTGATCTGGCTGTTCTGTGTCGAGGCTTCGGGAAGCGTGACGTTGTCTAACACTTCGATGAGGCGGTGCGCAGCATCGTAGACATACCGCGTCACAAAGCTCTGCGGCCCGAGCACGGCGGTAGCCCGGCCGAAGGCGTCATATTCATACTGAATATGTTGGTCATCAAACTCGTAGTCGGTCAGCAAGCCTCGGGCGTTGTACCGAAACTTGAGGTGAACTCCATGAACGTCGGTGGCCTCAAGTACACGGCCGGCTGCATCATATTGAAGAACGCTGCCGGTCTTGCCTTCCGGGTTCGTGACAGATTGGAGGTCGCCCTGTGCGTTGTATGCGAATGTCCATGTGCCAGTGATCTCATTGTCGGTACGCTCCGTGGCCGTTAAGACGCGGCCGCCGCCGTCGTATGTCCACTCTGTACGCTCCACGGCGCCAGAAGCTGGAGCTCCGAAACCTTGGCTACCATTGGCATCGCTCGTCGGCGTAACGGTGTACGAGAGCAAATTGCCGTTCGCATCGTAGGAAAACGCCTCAATCTTGTTCGGTGCCGCGATACGGGCTGCCAAACCATGTTGGGGATCCCATTCCGTTGTAGTTGTTTTCGCGTCTGGAGTTCCCGCACCCTCGATGCGCTGGGTTTCTCGGCCGAGCCGGTCATAAGCGTATGACGTTGTTGAGCCGTCGTACCCTGTCTTGCTCGTCGGATTGTTATTGGCGTCGTAGCTCGTGCTCTGCGCGGTGCTGCCGCAAGTCGGGCAGGGGGCTGAGACGCCCGTGGGCAGCAGCACGCCGTTTTGCTGCAGGAAGGTGTATGTGCTGGTTGTACCCGACGGAAGCGTGACGATCGTCTGTCCGTTCGACGGATACTGGAACTGGTAGCGATCTGAGGAGGGTGTCACCTCGCTGCTGATGGCTCGCCCGCGGTCATCGTAGGCATACGTTGTGTAACGAACGCCGGCCTCGTCTATCACGCCGGTCAAGGCGGTCGGGAACCGCGTGTTCTCGTAAACGTATTGACGGTTGTTGTTGTCCGGCCAAGTGACAGTCGTCAGCATGCCGGAGGCGTTATAGGCGTACTTTGTGACCGCGCCATCTGGAGCGGTGACAGTTGCGACACGTCCGCTGGCGTCGTATGCGAATGTCAAAGCACGGCCACTCGGCGCTGTTACCGTCGTCAGGCGCTTGGACGTGTCATACGCCAACTGAGTAGTACGCCCGTTACGCTCCCGTACGGATTGCAAGCGACCGTCGGCATCGTATGTCTCTACAACGCCGGTTTGGCCAACCTTGTAGAGCCATCCGGTCGTGGCCCCATTTCCATCAATGACTGCCTGTAGGGTGTCACTGCTGCTGGCAGTTGACCAAACAGCGCCGTTCTTTTGGAAGTAGAGAATAGAGCCGTTATCGCGCCACGCGGAAACCTGGGGCGTCGCGAACCGGGCGATATTCGTATCCAGCGCGCGTTGCCAGTTGAAGAGCCACTTTCCCGTGCCGGCGTTAATTCCAAAGGTCACGTATGAGCGATAGGCTCGCGTCAGAGGAAGCTCCGCGCTGGCACTGTCATTCTCGACGAGGATTTTTGTTCCTGTACCGGGGATAACTGGATACGCAACGGTGCAAGCCTGGACAGGTTGGCGAGGCGTGCAAATGTTATCCGGGGTGAGCGAGCCGTCTGGGCAGGCAAGCTGGGTATACACCGGCCAGCCTCGAGTCAGAGTGCGTGGAGAACTCCACTCACTGGGCACCCTTACAACGAGGCTCAGTTCGCAACTGTTTGGGCCGGACACCTTGCTGCCAACAACGTCGTACTCGCCCCATCCGGTCGACATTGTTTTCGGTGAGTGCGCGGAACACAGATACCTTCTACCGTCTGGGACAGATAGCCGTCGTCGCCGATGAACATCGTAATGGCGTTGTCAGCTTGTGCGGGCAGTGAAGCCGCCCCCATCGCGACAGCCATGGCCAGTCGGACTGCATAGAAAATCCGGTGCAATACGCTTGTCATCAGCCTGTGATTCCCCACCATTCTCGGCTCTCATTGGTATTTTTGGTGTCGGGACTTTAAGGCATAGCGTTCGCAGATCGATTTCGACTAATTACTATCTGATCTAACGAAAACCGAACCCGTCTGACGCGTCTCTGTCACGTCGCCGTGCGATGCGCGTAATACGGCCGCAGCTTGTCCTCAAGAATCGCATCTGATGCATCGAGGTCGCGCGCTTCCGGGTTCAGCCACGCATCGATGTTCTCTGGCTTGATCGGAATCAGCACGCGGTCGTGCCCCGTCGCCGCAATCTCCGGCGGCGGATCCTCGGTGATGATGGCGAACGACAGCAGATCCTTTTCGCCCGGCTTGGTGGCGCGCCAGTGTGACCACACGCAGGCGACGAGCAGCGTCTGCGGCGGGTCGGGGCGGAATTCGAGCACGACGTTTGTGCCGTCCGGCTGCTTCACTTATTCATAGAACGCGTCGACCAGAATCAGGCCGTGCGTGTGGCCGTATTGGCCTTTCGAGAAGCCGCGCAGGTTGTCGCGGCGGGCGCAGTAGATGCCGGGATATTTCTGGACGTAGAACGCGGGCTTGCCGCCATAGCGGTCGCCAATGGCCTTCAGTTGCTCGGTGCTGAGCGCGAGGTATTCGATGCTACGGGTCAACGTAGACAATGCAGACGTGGACGGAGGCGCACCTGGGAGGCGCTGGAGCGCCTTCCGCGCGGGCACTGTCGCCGCCTCATCATCCCCATCTTTCTACGCCAGTTCGTAGATCCGCTGGGTCGGCGGTGGTCGTATTTTGCGAAGTCTACCGGCTAATTTTGGGAGGCTTGGTGAAGACCTTCCTGCTACTTGCGATCTCGGTGCGCGTGCGGACCTGAAACCAGGCGACCTTATACCGGTTGGCCACCAGATCGAGAGTCGTCCGCCTTTCAAGAATTAGCCATTGGCGAAAAATGGTCCTCTACAAATGACAACGGGATTACGTTATGGAGAACGTGGAAAACGTTGGTACGAGCTATGTCGGTCAGGTCCGGTCCTTTTTTGAACTTCTCTGCAAGAAGGATATCGACGCATGGATACAACTGTGGCATCCCGATGCGAAGATTTTGGTGTTTTATCCGCCTGAAGGATTCGGATCAAGCATTCAAGGTGCGTCAGCGATCTCCTCAGCGTTCCGCTCTCTGTTTAACAATTTCCAGAGTTTTGACGCTGTTATCTCCGACATCTATCCTGCCGCCGATTCGGACGCGGTCGTCGTCGAATACAGAAATCGAGCGATACTGCGAAACGGGTCCGAATACACGAACTCGAACATCGCAGTGTTCCGGTTCAGGCACGGTCTGATCAGCGCGTATCACGACTACTTCGACCCTCGCAGATTTCAGCAGGTAGTCGACGCTCTGCCTTGACAGACAAGGCAAGGAGAGGGGCAGGTTGCCCGCGTACCAGGCATTTTTTTTCGAGCGAGTTTGTGGCTCCGTTCATCGGCCAGGAGCACTCGACGGATGTCGTCGGAGGCGAACTTCCGGCTCTCGACATCGTGTCGGCCTAAGTGACTGGGTGCGCGAAAGGTGAGGTCACGCCGATGAAGGGGCGCACCTAGTTGCGCGTAACCTCGAATTTCGGAAGCGCTTCTGCAAAGTGCGCAGTGGGGGGCCGGTTGGATCCTTCCTCGGCATGCTCGATCTGGGCGTTGGGCGCCAGTGCGTGAATGCGAGCGAGCATCTCAAGCAGTGCATTGATAGTGTGCTCGGTCCACTCCGGCCCTTTGCGGTAGTCAAACGACACGCACTCGATGCTTTCAACGCTGATCGTCAGGTAGGGCAATTCGACGCCGGCGATTGACAGGCCAACAAGCCCATGGCGGAACAATTCGATTTCGCCATCGATGAATGCCCGTGCAGGCGCTGGGAGGGCGGAGATCGGGACATCCCTATTGTCTTTAATGTGCCAGGCTGTTGAGTTCTCGGAAGGCTGGGAGTGCGACATGACCCACTCGTACACGGCGACCGCTTGGTCTCGGGTCAGGTCTCTCACAAACAAGTCTGGCAGCGATCCGTCGTCCTTTTTGAAAAGATCATGGATACGTTGCCAACGTGCAGTCAGTTGCTGCGCGGCTGGGTCCGCGGGCTTCTAGATGTTCATACCCGGGCGCGAGAAGATGCCACCAACGTGCCTGCGCCATCGAATTCAGCGAAGTGGGATGCTGCAGGCAGGATGCGTCCGGCTTCCAACGTTGCCCCAAATACGTACCGCTTTCCTGGGGCGCCCCAGAATGCCTCATCGATATTCGCCATGCCGAACTCGACATCGCACGCGATGCAGGGCTGGTTGTCGGCGTAGAAGAAGACGAGGTGCGAATGGCCGCCCATAACAGTGCTGCGGAGCCAATCGTCCAGTTTCTCTTCTGTCAGCGTTGATAGATCGAGGCGGTTCCCGGCCAGCTGATTCCAGTCGAGACCGCCACCGCCTGGAAACCATGGCAGGCGGTTCAAATGGTCGCCGAGTTGGGCTGCGACTTCTACGGGGAGTGTCTTCGCCTTACCCGTATGGAGCCATTGCTGAACGTGCGTGCTTGTGATGTACATGTCTGGGTCTGCGCCGTGGCGGGGGCAGGAAATCAGCGTCACCGGCACGACCGCAAATTGAGCGTTAGAACGCGTTCAAGACCCTCCGCCAAGTCATTGATTCTATTGCCCCGAATGCCCGGCAATTTCATTGGGTTTCTGTGCCGAAAATCCGATCTAAGGCGTTGATTCCTATTGCAAAACAGCGCTTCGCTGGCGCCCCGCATCGGACGCAGGATTCGGTAACTACATATGGCATTGCGGGGTTGTATTCAGGAGCCGTTCGGAAATCGTCCGAAATTATGCTCCATCGCGGCGGGCAGGGGATGGCGCGGCGCGAGGTGGTGATTTACAGCTGGGATCGGGCGGCGGAGCCGGTGGGGTTGTTTTAGACGTAGCTTGACCTCCTGAATCCGCAGGCCGCCGTCGACGGCGCGCGCTACGTGACATTCAAATGCGTAATTCGCTCGTGCGCGTCGGTGAGATGGAATCCATGTTGCTCGATATCGTCCAGGCACGAGTTCACATCGACGCCACGATGCGGCTCATCCGGGTGCATGTCGAGCACCTTGAACGGGGTCCACGGGCCGTGCCGCTCGGGCAGATTGGTGCCGCGGTCATCCAACGTGAACCCGAATATGCGGCCTTGCCCTCGGAATATGTGTACTTGCATGGTGTTCTTCAGTTGGGCCATTCTCAAAAGGAGAATGCCACTTTACACTGTGTAAACTAAGCCGGAGTTTACACAGTGTCAAGTTCAGAGCCAACGACGCGCGCGCGCATCCTGCAAGCCACATTGGCGCTCATCGAGGGCGGTGCAACCGGCATCACGATGAGCCAAATTGCCAAGCAGGCGGGCCTGTCGCGCCAAGCGCTCTATCTGATTTTTGAGAGCAAGGCGGATCTGTTCGTTGCGCTGCTTCGATATGTCGACGGCAAGCGGGGAATTGTTCAGGAGCAGGCGCGCATCAGGGCGGCCGAGAACGGGGTTGCTGCACTGCTTGCCCTTGTGGACCGGCAGGCTCGGCTGTGCCCCGCGTATAAGCCGCTGGCAGATGCCTTTGAGCTTTTGCGGCGGCAGGATCCCGATGCGGAGCAGGCATGGCAAGACAGGCAAAGCGATCGCCTGGAAGGCTGCCGCGTTGTGGCGGGGCGTCTTAAGGCGGACGGCATGCTGCGCGATGGGATCACAGTTTCCGCGGCGGCAGATCTCATCTGGTCGGCCACCTCATCTGGGACTTGGGACGATCTGGTGGTCAAGCGCGGATGGAGTACTGCAGCGTATCGGCGCCACATTGGCGAAGTCTTGCGGCTGTCGCTTGTGAAATGAAGGGGCGGGGCTGCCTTTTGGCATAGGTTCGGAGTGGCGGAGTCTGCCAATCGGCTTTGCGGCAAAGCCCCTCAAAAAAAGGGGACCATCCGGCCGCCCATCCTACCCATGCGCCATCAGCTCCATGGCCGCCCGAGCCAGAAGCCCGCTGCGTGTCTCATGCCGTTTCTCGGCAAACCGTGCGCACCACTGCCGCTCAATGCGTGTTGCAGTGCGTTGTATTGGATACAACAGCAGTTTGCACGGTACAACGGGTTAACGCTACTGGCATGGCGCCGCCTTACCGGGATAGAGTTGTTTCGTTAGATACACCATTGGTGTACAGAGTAAAACTAACGAAAAAGGACCAAGCCATGCAAGCCGACACAAATCAACCGATCATCCGCGACATCGACCGCGTACCGCCGCATCTCGTTGAAGCGGCTGCGAAGTTTCAGGCCGCCATCCTCGCGGATGTGGCAGGCAGACGCGGTACCGTGCACGGCCGCGTGAAGCCGCTGTCGTCGAAGATGAAGGTGGCGGGGCCGGCGGTTACGGTCGAGGTCCGTCCGGGTGACAACCTGGCGATTCATGCCGCGTTGGCCATCGCCAAGCCGGGCGACGTCATCGTCGTGGACGGCAAGGGCGACATGACCTGCGCGCTGCTAGGCGAGATCATGGCGACGCAAGCGAAGGTCAGCGGTATCGCAGGCATCGTGATCGACGCCGCCGTGCGCGATTCGCATGAACTCGCCAACGGCGACTATCCGATTTTCTCGGCCGGTCTGAACCCGTGCGGCCCCACGAAAAGCGTGGCCGGTCGCGTCAACCATCCGATTTCCGCCGGCGGCGCAGCGGTCAATCCCGGCGATCTCGTGGTCGGCGATGCTGATGGCGTCGTCGTGATTCCGCGTGCGGATGTCCCGCGCATCGTCGAACTTGCGCAGAAGAAGCTCGACGCCGAAACGGCGCGCATTGCGGAGATCCATCAAGGCGGTCTGCGACGGGGCGGCCTCGACAAGGACCTGCGCGCGGTGGGCATGCTGGCTGAAGGGGAGGCGCTGTAACGGGCGAGTGCTTGAAAGCGTGTTTTGACGCAGCGTCGGCAAACTGCGGCGAAACCCTAAAAAAGAGCGACCAACCGTTCGCCCGTCCACGAAGCGGGAGAGTGACACGTGGATCAGCGAGTATCCCGACGGCGTAGAGCAAAGCAAAAGGCAATCAGATACTCAGATCTTCCAACAGAGCTTTCAAACGCGGTCCGACAAAATCAAGAAATGCGCGCAGCTTCAATGGCAGGATTCCCTGCCCAAGGTAGACAAGGCTGACGGGCCACGGTGCAGGTTCGAACGCCTCGAGCGCGGTCGTGACCGCACCGGCACGCACCGCCTCCGCCACTTGGTAGGAGAGCACGCGAGTCAGGCCCACGCCGGCCACCGCCGCGTCGATTGCGGCTTCGGCGGTGCTCACGACCAGCCGCGAGCGGATGGGTATCTCGACCTCTGCCTGACCCGACAGGAAGGTCCAGACTTGCTTGGATGCAATCTGTTCCATGGTGATGCATGCATGGCCGATCAGCTCCTGGGGAGTCGTCGGCGTACCATGTTCGGCGAAGTAGGCAGGGCTCGCGCAAACGACCCGACGCGTTGTGCCGATCCGCGTGGCGATGAAGCTGCTGTCGGGTAGGTCACCGATCCGAACGGCGACGTCGACCTGGTCTTCAAGAAGGTGCAGCACGCGATCGGTCAGCACCATCCGCACATCGATGTCCGGGTAAGTGGCAAGAAATTCGGCGACCACCGGCAACAACTGCAGGCGTCCGAAAACAAGGGGCGCCGTAATGACGAGTTCCCCCTTAGGCGCCGCATATTCCCCCGACGCGGCGCGCTCTGCCTCTCCCACTTCCTCCAGAATGCGCCGGCATGCGGCGACATAGGATTGTCCGGCTTCAGTCAAGGCAAGTTGCCGGGTAGAGCGATGCAGCAATCGGGTTTTCAGGTGCGACTCAAGTTCTGCAACCTTGCGACTGACCGTTGCAAGCGGTATCTCGAGCCGGCGCGCTGCTGCAGAGAAACTCCCGGCGTCGACCACCGCCACCAAGATCGACATGGATGCGAAACGGTCGGCCATTTCTCATTTTTTGGAAGGATTATTCCAAATATTGCCAGATTATCTTTCTGCGTGAAAACATCTACCATTCTGGCTTCCCGTCGGCGGCCGCGCCGAGAATTTGGAGAACGGGCTGTGTCGACACTTTCGCGTACCCATCCGCCGGCTTTGCAACGAAACGCTTCCATCAAAAATCTGCCCGTCAATTTGTTTGCGTCGGTAATGGGTATGGCTGGACTCTCCATCGCATGGCGCCAAGCCAGTCAGGAATTTGGTGTCACTCCACTGATATCGGCAGCGGCCGGTGTGCTGGCCATCGTCGTGTTCCTGGTGCTCGGCGGGGGATATCTCGCCAAGGCGATCCGACATCCGGATGCGGTCCGCGCTGAGTTCCGACATCCCATCGCAGGCAACTTCTTCGGCACGATCACCATCGCTATCCTGCTGCTCTCCGCGGTCGTTGGGCAAGTGAGCCAGCCCATTGCCGAAGTCATTTGGAGCGTCGGCACCATTGCGACGATCGCCCTATGTTTCACGATTGCGAGCCGACTGCTGCAGGGCAAGATAGACGCCGCGCACGCGGTCCCTGCGTGGTTTATCCCGGGAGTCGCCACGCTGGACATCGCTGTTGCAGGTGGGAACATGCCGATGCTGTGGGCCCATGAAGTCAACATGTTCGCGCTGGCCGTTGGAACGATGATCGCGCTGCTGTTCTTCACGATGATCATGTCGCGAATGATTCATCACGAGCCTTTGCCCGCAGGCATGGTTCCTTCGCTGCTGATTCTGATGGCACCGTTCGAAGTGGGCTTTCTTGCCTACACCAACTTTACGCAGCGCGTTGACACATTCTCTGGGTTGCTCTTCTACTTCGGCCTCTTCATATTCCTTACGCTGGCGCCCAAAGTATTTCGCAGGGGAATTCCGTTCGCGTCCGGCTGGTGGGCCATCAGCTTTCCGATGGCGGCCCTCGCAAGTGCTGCGCTGAAATATTCGATGTTCGTTCAGACCTGGCCCGTGACGCTGATTGCGATCCTCCTCCTTGCCATGCTGAGCATCGCGATCGTGGTTCTTTTCGTCAGAACACTGCACATGCTTCTCAATGGCAAGCTGCTGGCTGGTTGAAGTGGTCGCGTGAAAACAGCGGTACCCAGAGCGACTCTTCACGTTGCAGAGCGATGCGTGAAGTACAGTCGCAGCTTGTCCTCAAGAATCGCGTCTGACGCATCGAGGTCGCGCGCTTCCGGGTTCAGCCACGCATCAATGTTCTCTGGCTTGATCGGAATCAGCACGCGGTCGTGCCCCCGTCGCCGCAATCTCCGGCGGCGGATCCTCGGTGATGATGGCGAACGACAGCAGATCCTTCTCGCCAGGCTTGGTCGCGCGCCAGTGTGACCACACGCAGGCGACGAGCAGCGTCTGCGGCGGGTCGGGGCGGAATTCGAGGACAGGTATCCGCGCCCCCGATCACGATCCGGCGCTTCACTGGGTCCGCGCCGAGGCGCTCGATCTGTGCCGGGCGGCATACCCAGAGAATCCACCTGAAGATTTGAGCTGACCGCCGAGCGGCAGCAATTTCCGTATTGCCATCTTCTCAGGCTGTCGCGGAAAACAGGCTTCCCGAGCTTTTCCCTTCAGCTTGCTGCGCCTGTGCGAGTTGGCCCTGCGCAGTTTCAAGTGCTGCCGATACCGCTCTCGCTTCCGTCGACAGGGCCTGCAGTTTGGCGGCGGCCTCCTTGTCGACACTGGCTTGTTTTGATTCGGTCTCGATCTGGCGCTGCAACGCCGAAAGCCGTTGCCGCAGCGCGTTGATCTGCGCCTTCAACTGCTTGACCACGGGGCTGTCGCCGGATTCCGCGCCATCGCCCGATGATGCTTTCAAGCCAGTTGAAGAAGGGGCTCCATCTGCGGTGGGGCGAACTCTATCGCCTTTCGACGCGGATGGGGGCGTCATTGCGCTCTCGGCTGAAGCGTTGGGTGGCCGGCTCTGCGACGGGAGCGCGGCATTGATGGCGACGGACGGATCGACTCGCATAGCATTGTTTTCGTTGGGCTTTGGCAAGGCGGTCATGCGCTTGCCGCTATACATCGGAACCTCCTTCGGCATCTTCCCCCGGAACTTGAGGAGGTACGCAGTCGAAATCGACGCCGCGCCTCGTCTGGCCAAGTCATTGGTCGTGTTGCCGCCGCTCGAAAAAGCCGATCTAACTGTTTGTTCTACATGGGAAAAATCAAAATCACCGATCGGCGCTGAATATGAGGGAAGGCCGTTTCGCAAGCTCAACTCTTATATAAGATATAAGACATTTGACCGTGCGGGGTATTGCGATTAGAATCGCGCCCAAGCGGCGCCCCGGACAGCTCGGGGTGCCCTAAAAGATTCCCCTGTAACGTCATCTCAGCAGGTCTTCCATGCTTGAAAACTATCGCGCTCACGTGGCCGCTCGCGCCGCGCTCGGTATTCCCCCGTTGCCGCTGACGGCTCAACAGACCGCTGAACTGGTCGAACTGCTGACGAACCCGCCCGCTGGCGAAGAGCAGACCCTGGTCGACCTGATCACCCATCGCGTGCCTGCCGGCGTGGACGAGGCTGCTCGCGTGAAGGCCGGCTTCCTGGCCGCCGTGGCCAAGGGCGAGACCGCCTGCGCGCTGATTTCGCGTGCCCACGCCACCGAGCTGCTCGGCACGATGCTGGGCGGCTACAACATCCAGCCGCTGATCGAACTGCTGTCCGACGCCGACGTCGGCGCGACGGCCGCAGAAGCGCTGAAGAAGACGCTGCTGATGTTCGACCAGTTCCATGACGTGAAGGAACTCGCCGACAAGGGCAATGCCAACGCGCGCGCCGTGCTGCAAAGCTGGGCCGACGCCGAATGGTTCACGAGCCGTCCGGAAGTGCCGGAAAGCCTGACCATCACCGTGTTCAAGGTCACGGGCGAAACCAACACCGACGACCTGTCGCCGGCCCCGGACGCCACCACCCGCCCGGACATCCCGATGCACGCGCTGGCGATGCTGAAGAACGCACGCCCGGGCATCACGCCGGAAGAAGACGGCAAGCGCGGACCGGTCAAGTTCATTGAATCGCTGAAGGAAAAGGGTCACCTGGTCGCCTACGTGGGCGACGTGGTCGGCACCGGCTCCTCGCGCAAGTCGGCCACCAACTCGGTGCTGTGGTTCACGGGTGAGGACATCCCGTTCGTTCCGAACAAGCGCTTTGGCGGCGTGTGCCTCGGCGGCAAGATCGCCCCGATCTTCTACAACACGATGGAAGATGCCGGCGCGCTGCCGATCGAACTTGACGTGTCGCAGATGGAAATGGGCGACGTGGTCGAACTGCGCCCGTACGAAGGCAAGGCACTGAAGGACGGCAAGGTCATCGCCGAATTCCAGGTGAAGTCCGACGTGCTGTTCGACGAAGTGCGCGCCGGCGGCCGCATTCCGCTGATCATCGGCCGCGGCCTGACCGCCAAGGCGCGTGAAGCGCTGGGCCTCGCACCGTCAACGCTGTTCCGCCTGCCCCATCAGCCGGCCGACAGCGGCAAGGGCTTCTCGCTGGCGCAGAAGATGGTCGGTCGCGCGTGCGGCCTGCCGGAAGGCCAGGGCATCCGTCCGGGCACGTACTGCGAACCGAAGATGACCTCGGTCGGCTCGCAGGACACCACGGGCCCGATGACCCGCGACGAACTGAAGGACCTGGCGTGCCTGGGCTTCTCGGCCGACCTCGTCATGCAGTCGTTCTGCCACACCGCCGCGTATCCGAAGCCGGTGGACGTGAAGACGCACCAGACGCTGCCGAACTTCATCAGCACCCGTGGCGGCATCGCGCTGCGCCCGGGCGACGGCGTGATCCACTCGTGGCTGAACCGCATGCTGCTGCCCGACACCGTCGGTACCGGCGGCGATTCGCACACGCGCTTCCCGATCGGCATCAGCTTCCCGGCGGGCTCCGGCTTGGTCGCCTTCGCGGCTGCCACCGGCACGATGCCGCTGGACATGCCGGAATCGGTGCTAGTCCGCTTCAAGGGCAAGATGCAGCCGGGCGTCACGCTGCGCGACCTCGTCAACGCGATTCCGCTGTACGCGATCAAGCAAGGCATGCTGACGGTTGCCAAGCAGGGCAAGAAGAACATCTTCTCGGGCCGCATTCTCGAAATCGAAGGCCTGCCTGACCTGAAGGTCGAGCAAGCGTTCGAACTGTCGGATGCATCTGCCGAGCGTTCGGCCGCGGGTTGCACGGTGCACCTGAACAAGGAACCGATCATCGAATACCTGAACAGCAATATCACGCTGCTCAAGTGGATGATCGCGCAGGGCTACCAGGACGCCCGCAGCCTGCAGCGCCGCATCAAGGCGATGGAAGCATGGCTGGCGGATCCGCAACTGCTGCAACCGGATGCCGACGCTGAATACGCTGCCGTCATCGAGATCGACCTGGCCGACATCCACGAGCCGATCGTGGCTTGCCCGAACGACCCGGACGACGTGAAGACGCTGTCCGACGTGGCCGGCGCGACCATCGACGAAGTGTTCATCGGCTCGTGCATGACCAACATCGGTCACTTCCGTGCCGCGTCGAAGCTGCTGGAAGGCAAGCGCGACATCCCGGTCAAGCTGTGGGTGGCGCCCCCGACCAAGATGGACCAGAAGCAGCTGACCGAAGAAGGTCACTACGGCGTGTTCGGCACGGCGGGCGCACGTACCGAAATGCCGGGCTGCTCGCTGTGCATGGGCAACCAGGCACAGGTGCGCGAAGGCGCGACGGTCATGTCGACGTCCACGCGTAACTTCCCGAACCGTCTGGGCAAGAACACGAACGTGTATCTGGGCTCGGCGGAATTGGCGGCGATCTGCTCGCGTCTGGGCAAGATCCCGACCAAGGAAGAGTACATGGCCGACATGGGCGTGCTCACCGCCAACGGCGACAAGATCTACCAGTACATGAACTTCGACCAGATCGAAGACTTCAAGGAAGTCGCCGACACCGTGCAGATGTAACTGCGTTGTCGCAGCTGCGTCGGGTCGTTCCTGATGCGCAGATGTGTGATGTGAAAAAGGCGCCGTGGGTTAAATGCCCACGGCGCCTTTTTCTTTTGGATGCTTCGCTGGATTCCGCCGCTCGGGGGAACCCGAAAGGGGAGCAGGCTCCATGAGCCTGTGTGGTGTCAGTGGATGATGATCGACACCGTGGAATACGCCGGCACCGTGATCGTCTCGCTGTACGTGCCGGCCTTCGTGCCGCGCGCCACCGGGAACTGGCCGAAGCCTTGCAGCGTCGCCGGCACGGACGTCGGCATCGTGCGCTGGCTGCTGTAGCTCGGGCCATTCAGCGCCGGGATCGAGAAGCCGCTGTCCGAGCGTGCCGGATACGCGAAGCCCGACGGGCTGCCCGGCACCGGCAGCAGCGCGACCGCCGTGCCCCAGCGGCCCGTTGCATCGCCCAGGCCCGCACCACCGCCGGCCTGGATGGCGTTGTTCAGTACCGCAGTCGAATCCGTCGACGAGAAGTTCTGCAGCAGGTTCGTGTAGTACACAATGCCGTATTGGCGCAGCAGGAAGCCGCCCAGGCTGCCCGAAATCGGATACCCGGGACACGACGACGACAGCGACGGATCGAACGCCGTCAGCGAGCAGTCGTACGCGCTTTGCAGCCAGGCCGGGAAGCGGCTGTCGCGCACGTTGTTGAAGCTCGGGTCGATCTGGCTGGAGAGCACGTCTTCCATCGTCATCGCCGTCATTTCTTCCAGCCACGTGCCGTACATGTACTGCGAGCCGTGCAGCACGCCGCGCTGATAGAAGTTGGCCATGTGCGTGAACTCATGACCGAGCGTCGAGATGACGGTGTTCAACCCGTTGGTGCCGCCCAGGTAGATGGTTTCCGAATCCACGTAGAGCGACAGCGACTGGTTCGACAGCGGCTGCGAGCTGGTGGTGAAGTTGTTGCGCGCCCAGAAGTAGCCCACGCGGCCATAGGCCTGGCCATCGGGCTGGATGTTCAGCACCACGATGTCGAGCGCCTGGTTCGGATCGATCAGGCTGGCCGAGCTGGAGTAGCTGCCCCACGGCTGGCCGACCAGCGAAGTGGCCAGCGTATAGACCGACTGCGTGCCCGAAGCAAACTTGGTGATGAGCGTGTTGATGATGCCGTCGCTGATCTTGCTGGAGCCGTATTCGGTGTTTTCCACCCACAGGTTGACGATGCGGCCGTCGGTGGCGGTGGCTTGCTGGCGCAGCGTGGCCGTGCGCACCGTCGCGGTGCCGTCCGGCTGCTGGTGGTTCCACGTGCGCTGCGTGCCGACGCTGGCGACAGACTGCGGACGCAGCACCGTATCGTTGGAGGCGCCTTGCGTCTTGAGCGGGCCGGCGCCGGTGGCGTAGCCGTCCAGCGCATGGATGTTGAAATCGGAAAGCTGCCGGTCGAACGCCGCGTTCGCGTCATTGCCTGCCAAGTCGGCGGCAGTCTTGGGGACCGTCGTGCCGGTGGTGCTGAGCAGCCCCAGGCCCGAGAGGGAGACGGACGGCATCGGCTGCGCCGCCGCGCTCTGGTTGGTGTAGACGAGCGTCACGCTCTGGCCCGTCAGCCCCGCGATCGACACCGGAACCGTGCCGGCCGATCCGCCCGTATTGGTCGCTTGCCACACGCCCACGCCCGAGCCGGCGTAAGTATTGCCCAGCGCGCCGCAGTTCGCCCCGCTGCATGCCGATGCCACGGTGATATTGGCGGATGAGCTTTGCGTTGCCGCCGGGGTGGCCCCCGAACCGCCGCCACCACCGCCACCGCCACATGCGGCCAGGGCGCCTGCTGCTGCCACCATCATCGCGATGGTCCATTGTTTAGTGCCGCGTACGTTGTTGCTGCTGCGTTCCATCCACTTCTCTCCAAATCCGCAAATACCGAATGCCTGCGCGAGCGCGGCTCGTGACCGCCCAGACGCAACACGCGGACGGATTCTCAAGGCGAAGTGGCGGATTCGATCCGTGGAAATGACGGCTTCACAGCCCTCAATTCCCCCCGATGTGGGGGTGCGCAAAGTTTGCGTTGTCGAAAAGGTTGAAAAAGTCGTAGCTGCGGGATGTAGAAGCAGAAAACGGAGGAGGGCGCCCGAAGCCACTTTGGCGGCGGGGCCGCCCGCTCCATCACAGCGCCACATAGGCGCTCCATACGCCACCCGCCGATGCTCGTCGCGCAGCTCAAATCGTTCTTCATGGTCGCCCGCCTGGGCAGCATCACGCTGGCCGCCAAGCAGCTTGGCCTGTCGCAGCCGACCGTGACTTCGCAGATACGCGCCCTGGAAGAGGCCTACGGCGTCGAGCTGTTTTACAGGGGCGGGCGCCGCCTGGCCCTGTCGGACGCCGGCGTGCGGCTGATGCCGCTGGTGGACCAGCTCGTGCGCCAGGAAACCGAGATCGACTTCTTCCTGCGCAATTCCGGCGACATGGGCTCGGGCCACCTGCGCATCGGCGCGACGGCGCCCTATTACGTGCTCGACATCGTGGATCGCTTCTGCAAGAGCCATCCCGGCATCGACGTCAGCATTGAAGCCGGCAACTCGGTGCAGATGCTCGAGGCGCTGCAGGAGTACCGGGTGGACGTGGCGTCGTCGTCGCAGCGCGTGGACGACGCGCGCTTTCTGCGTATTGAACTGGCGCGCGATCCGCTGGTGCTGGTGGTGCATCGCAGCCACGCGCTGGCCGATCGGACGAGCGTGCCGGTCAGCGCGCTGTCGCAATGCCGGCTGCTGGTGCGCGAAGTCGGGTCGACCACGCGCGCCATGACCGAAACGATGATGGCCCAGGCAGGCGTGACGCCGGCTTCCACGGTGGAGATCGGCAGCAGGGAATCTATCCGCGAGGCCATCACGCGCAACCTGGGCGTGAGCGTCATCGCCCGCCAGGAAGTGCCAAGCCACGCCGATCTGCGCGTGCTGCCGTTCGAAGGCGGCGCGCCGGAACTGAGCGAATACCTGTACTGCCTGCAGGATCGGCGCGAGGCGCGGTTGATTGCCGCCTTCCTGCGCCAAGTCCGGCCAGTCGCGTCGTAGACCGAACCAAAATCCGGAAATGCGCGCATTGGCGTTTTTGGGGTAACTGCCACAAGGGGTACATGTCGGCTGGCTACAGTGGCGACCGTTTTTGCCACTGTCTGCGCCCCCGTGCCCCTACCTCAGCCTGTTTCCAATCCCGCCTCGGGTTCCGCCGCGCCGTTCCTGTCCGTGCGACACGTCTCGCGCCGCTTTGGCGTGTTCACGGCGCTCGATGGTGTGTCGCTGGATGTCGCACAGGGCGAATTCGTCTGCCTGCTGGGCCCGTCGGGCTGCGGCAAGACGACCTTGCTGCGCATCATTGCCGGGCTGGAGGCGCACGACGGCGGCCAGATCGTCGCCGGGGGCCGCGATATTTCCAACCTGCCGCCGCGCGAGCGTGACTACGGCATCGTCTTCCAGTCGTACGCGCTGTTCCCCAACCTGACGGTTGCGCAGAACGTCGGCTACGGGCTGGACACCAGCAACGGCAACCGTGCGCGCATGCAGGCGCGTGTCTCGGAGATGCTGGCGCTGGTCGGCCTGGCCGGCAGCGAGGCGAAATACCCGTCGCAGCTGTCGGGCGGCCAGCAGCAGCGCGTGGCACTGGCCCGCGCGCTGGCGCCCGCGCCGTCGCTGTTGCTGCTGGACGAGCCGATGTCGGCGCTGGACGCGCAGGTGCGCGAACACCTGCGTATCGAGCTGCGACGCCTGCAGCGCAAGCTGAACGTCACCACGTTGATGGTCACGCACGACCAGGACGAGGCCATGGCGATGGCCGATCGCATCGCGGTCATGTCCAACGGCCGCATCGAGCAGACCGGCTCGCCGGCGGAGATCTATTCGCGGCCGGCTACCGGCTTCGTCGCCGGGTTCGTCGGCCAGGCCAACTGGCTGCCGCTGGAGCGCGCCGAAGACGGCACGCCCACGCTGGCAGGCCAACCGCTGCTACTCGATCCCGCTTTCGCAGACAGTGCCTCGACGCCAGGCCGGCTCTTCTGCCGCCCCGAGGCCGTCACGCTGCACCCCGACGACGACGCCCCCAACCGCCATCTGGCCCGCGTGGTCGATCAGATCTACCTGGGCAGCCGCACGCGCGTGACGTTGTCGATCGATGGCCTGGCCGATGCGCCGCTGGTGGCAGAAGTGGCATCGAGCGCGCTGCAAGCCGGCCGCAGCGGCCTGGGCGACAGCAAGCTGTGGATCGCGCTGGAGCGCGACGGCCTGCGCGTGTATGCCTGAGGCCACGATGTCGATGCTGCCTCCCGAGACCAACGTGGTTGTGGCCACGCAATCCGAACCGGTTCGCGCTGCGAGCCGGCCATTCTGGCGTACCGATGCGCCGGTGCTGACCGGCATGAAGCTCGGCTGGTTGCTGTTGCTCACCCTCGGTCTGCTGCTGCCCACGGCGATGATGCTGTTGCAGGCTACGGGCCTCGTTGCCAGTGCCCGCAGCACGGACGAGCATGGCTTCGCGCTGGTCGCCCACGTGGTGCAGGGGCCGAATTTCCTGGCCATGGTGGGGCGTACGCTGGCGGTCTCCAGCGCCGTGGCAGCGATTGTGGTGCCGCTGGCGTTTGCCCTTGCCTATGCGGTGCAACGCACGCGCATGCCGTTGCGCGGCACGATGCGCACGCTGGCGATGCTGCCGCTGTTTGCGCCGTCGTTGCTGCCCGGCATTGCGCTGGTCTACCTGTTCGGCAACCAGGGCCTGTTCAAGGCATGGATGAACGGCAGCAACATCTATGGCTTCTGGGGCATCGTGCTGGGCGAGGTGTTCTACACCTTCCCGTATGCACTGATGTTGCTGCTGGCAACGCTCACGCTGGCGGATGGCCGCCTGTATGACGCCGCGCGTGCCATGGGGGCGAGCCCATGGCGCACGTTCCGCACGGTCACGCTGCCCGGCGCGCGCTACGGCTTGTTTGGTGCCTTTGCGCTGGTCTTCACGCTGGTGGCGACCGACTTTGGCGTGCCGACCGTGGTGGGCGGCAGCTATCAGGTGCTGGCCGTGGAGGCCTACAAGGCGGTGGTGGGGCAGCAGCAGTTTGCGCGCGGCGCCGTCATCGGCTTGATGCTGCTGCTGCCTGCGCTGCTGACCTTTGCGGTCGAGCGCCTCGTGCAGCGTCGTCAGCACGCCGCGCTGGCCAGCCGCGCACAACCCTATCACCCGCAGCCGGATCGCCTGCGTGACGGGCTTTTCCTATTGCTGAGCGCGTTGGTGGTTGGCGGGATTCTGCTGATGCTGGCCACCGCCGTAGGCGCGTCGCTGGTGAAGCTCTGGCCGTACAACCTCGAGCTGTCGCTGCGCAACTACGACTTCGACAACATGGACGGCGGCGGCTGGCTCGCGTATCGCAACAGCCTGAAGCTGGCCGCGCTTACCACTGTGTTCGGGACCGCGCTGATCTTCACCGGCGCGTGGCTGGTCGAAAAGACGCGTGCCGCAGGCTGGCTGCATTCGGCCATCCGCTTTGCGGTGCTGCTGCCGATGGCGGTGCCCGGCCTCGTGCTCGGTCTGGGCTACGTGTTCTTCTTCAACCATCCGGCCAATCCGCTCAACGGCCTGTATGGCGGCATGGCGCTGATGGTGCTCTGCACGATCATGCACTGCGCCACGGCAGCGCACCTGACGTCGGTGGCGTCGCTCGGGCAGCTCGATCCGGTGTTCGAGGCGGTGTCGGCTTCTCTCAAGGTGTCGGCGCTGCGCACGTACTGGCGCGTGACGCTGCCGATGTGCCTGCCCGCCGTCCTGTCGTGCGCGCGCTACTTGTTCGTGTCGGCCATGACGACCGTGTCGGCGGTGATCTTCCTCTACAGCCCGGACACCGTGCTGGCGTCCGTGGCCGTGTTGAACATGGACGACGCCGGCGACATCGGCCCCGCTGCGGCCATGTCCACGCTCATTCTCGTCACGTCGATCGTCGTATCGCTGCTGCTGGAGCTGGCCATGCGCGGCATCGTACGCCGCACGCAGGCCTGGCGCACGGCGGCGCATTGAATTCTTAGTCCGTCATCGCAACAGCAGAACCACAGCAGAAAGGAAGCAAGAACATGGGTGATTCCTCCCCAATCACGGCGCGCCAGGCGGGCGCAGACCGCCTCAATCCCGGCAGCACGTCGTTGCGGCTGGAAGCTGCGGTGCTCGACTGGGCCGGCACCGTGGTCGACTTTGGCTCGTTTGCGCCCACGCAGATCTTCGTGGAAGCGTTTGCGGAATTTGGCGTCGCCATCACGCTGGACGAAGCGCGCGGCCCGATGGGCCTGGGCAAGTGGGACCACATCCGCACGCTGTGCAACGACGGCGCGATTGCCGCGCGTTTCTCGCTCGCGCACGGTCGCATGCCGACCGATGACGATGTCACCGCCATCTACAACCGCTTCATGCCGCTGCAGATCGAAAAGGTCGGTGCGCATTCCGCACTGATTCCGGGCGCGCTGGACACCGTCGCCGCACTGCGCGAAGCGGGTTTGAAGATCGGCACGTGCTCGGGTTACCCGCGCGTCGTGATGGACCGCGTGGTCGATCTGGCTGCCAAGGCCGGCTACACGCCCGACTGCGTGGTCGCTTGCGACGAAGTGCCCCGCGCCCGCCCGTGGCCCGCGCAGGCCCTGCGTTGCGTGGTCGATCTTGCCATTGGCGATGTGGCTGCCTGCGTAAAGGTCGACGACACCGTGCCCGGCATCGAAGAAGGCCGCCGCGCCGGCATGTGGACCGTTGCGCTGCTGATGTCGGGCAACGCGCTGGGCCTGCCGTACGCGGAATACGCCGCGCTGTCTGCGGATGAGCGCGCGCGTCATCGCGTTGCCATCTCGGCCGGCTTTGCCGCCTGCCGACCGCACTACGAGATCGACACGATTGCCGATCTGCCTGAAGTCGTGGCCGACATCAACCGCCGCCTCGCGCGCGGTGAGCGCCCGCAGTGCATCTGAGTTTGTTGTCCTGTCTGTTGTCTTTTCCGCTGCATCACACCATACCGAGGAAACCATGACCGCACGTCTTTCCCTGCTGGCCGCTGCAATCACGTCGGCAACGATGGCGTTTGCCACGTCGGCGTTCGCCAAGACCACGCTGACCGTGTACACGGCGCTGGAAGCCGACCAAGTGAAGGCGTATCAGGATGCCTTCGAGAAGGCCAATCCGGACATCGAAATCAAATGGGTGCGTGACTCCACCGGCGTCGTCACCGCCAAGCTGCTGGCCGAGAAGAACAACCCGCGCGCCGACGTGGTGTGGGGTCTGGCTGCATCGAGCCTGGCCATCCTGGACAAGGAAGGCATGCTGACGCCGTACGCACCGGCCGATCTGGCGAAGATCGGTGCAACGTACCGCGACAAGGCCAACCCGCCGGCATGGGTCGGCATGGACGCCTGGGGCGCCGCCATCTGCTTCAACACCGTCGAAGCGCAGAAGCAGAACCTGCCGAAGCCGACGTCGTGGGCCGACCTGACCAAGCCCGTCTATGCCGGCAAGATCGTCATGCCGAACCCGGCGTCGTCGGGCACCGGCTACCTCGACGTGAGCGCCTGGCTGCAGACGATGGGCGAGCAGAAGGGCTGGGCCTACATGGACGCGCTGCACCAGAACATCGGCCAGTACACGCACTCCGGCTCCAAGCCTTGCAAGATGGCGGCGTCGGGTGAATTCCCGATCGGTATCGCGTTCGAATACCGCGCCGTGAAGTCGAAGAAGGAAGGCGCCCCGATCGATATCGTGCTGCCGTCGGAAGGACTGGGCTGGGACGTGGAAGCGACCGGCATCATGAAGGGCACCAAGAACCTGGAAGCGGCGAAAAAGCTGGCTGACTTCTCCGCAAGCCCCGCCGCGATGGCGCTGTACGAGAAGAACTTTGCCGTGGTCGCCACGCCCGGCTTCTCCAAGCCGGATCCGCTGCTGCCGGCCGACTACGAAAAGCGCTTGATCAAGAATGACTTTGCATGGGCCAGCGCCAACCGTGACCGCATCCTCGCCGAGTGGACAAAGCGTTACGACGGCAAGTCGGAGAAGAAGTAAGCGATGCAAGCTCCCGTATCTCAAGGGAGCCTGGATGCCAGCACCGACGTCGCGATCGTCGGGGCTGGCATTCTGGGCTTGGCGCACGCAGCCGCGGCCGTCAAACGCGGGCTGCGCGTGGCGGTGTTCGAGCGCAGCGACATCGCAGTCGGTGCATCCATCCGCAATTTCGGGCAGATGCTGGTGACCGGCCAGCCGCCCGGCATCATGCTGGATCTTGCGCGCGAAAGCCGCGCCCTCTATCTCGACTGGGCCGACAAGGCTGGCATCTTTGCGCGCGCGAACGGTGCCTTGCTATTTGCCCGCAATGCCGCTGAAGAAGCCGTGCTCGACGAATTCATGGCGACGCGTGCACCGGCCTTTGGCTACAACGTCAAGCTGCTGCGCAGCGCCGACCTGGCGAACCTCTACGATGGCCGCTTCCTGCGCCACCGCGCGGCGCTTCAGGGCTTCGACGATCTGCAGCTCTATTCGCGCGAAGCCATTCCGGCGTTGGCGTCGTGGCTTGCCACGCAAGGCGTGCGCTTCCATTTCGGTACGCTCGTGCGCCATGTGGAAGGCGGCCGGCTGGAGACAACGGCCGGCGTGTGCAACGCCCAGCGCGTCGTCGTCTGCAGCGGTCACGATTACCAGACGCTGTGCGCTGACCACCTTCGGGTTCTGCAACCGCAGGTGTGCCGCTTACAGATGCTGCGTGTCACGCCCGAAGATGGCTTCCGCCTGGAACATGCCGTGCTGACCGGCCTGTCATGCACACACTACGGTGCATTTGCGGACTTGCCGACCGCTCGGGCCTTGGCCATGCAGATCGAGCATCAGCGCCCCGAGCTGGCGCGTCACGGCATCCACCTGCTGGTGAGCCCGACGCCGTACGGCGACTGGATCGTTGGCGATTCGCACGACTACGGCCAGGACGCCCGCCCGTTCAATGCCGAGTCGGTCGACAACCTCATGCTGGATCTCGCCCGCGACACCTTCGGCAGCAAGCTGCGCGTAGTGGAGCGTTGGCAGGGCGTGTACGGCGCCAAGTGCCATGTGCCGGGCAGTGGCGCATTCTCCATCACCCGCGTCGACGACCGCACCACGGTCGCGCTAATGCACAGCGGCATTGGCATGAGCGTCGGACCGGCGCTGGCGCATCGGCATGTGGATGCGCTGGTCGACGGCACCGCGCTGCCGCAGTGGACGCCGCCGGCAAGCACGCCCGCAACAATGGCTGCCTGACGGAGCGTCGTTCAGCGGCAAGACGCCCGCACGGTTCACGCCGCGCGGGCGTTTTTTGTTTTTAGGCAGCAAAGAGTTCGACGATCGGCCAGCCGCGCGATTCGGCCACGGCACGCAAGGTGCTGTCGGGGCTCACGGCCACCGGGTGTGAAACCGCCTCGAGCAACGGCAGATCGTTGCGTGAATCGCTGTAGAACACGGTGCGCGAGAAGTCCGTCATGCGCTGGCCGCGCTGTGCGAGCCACTCCGTCACGCGCACGATCTTGCCCGCGCCGAACGTGGCCGTGCCGAGCGGATTGCCCGTGAAGGCGCCATCGCTGTGGCCGTTGACGGTCTCGCCCTCCACCGCCAGCAGGTGCGGCACGTTGAATGCCGCCGCGATCGGCTCGGTCAGGTAGCGGTGCGTGGCGGTGACGATGCAGCACAGGTCGCCGGCGCGCAGGTGTGTGTCGACCAGTTGCCGCGCGCTCGGCAGCATGGCCGGCGTGATGATGTCGCGCAAGAACGTGGCACGCCAGGCGTCGAGCCGGGTGCGCGGGTGCTGGGCCAGCAGGCCGAGCGAGAAGCGCGCATGTCGCGCAAAGTCCAGCGTGCCGTCGCGGTATTCCCGCATCCACCGTTCGTTGGCCTGCTCGAAGACGCTTCGATCCACCGCGCCCTGGGCGACCAGAAAGCGGCCCCATTCGTATTCGCTGTCAATGGGCAGCAGGGTGTGGTCGAGGTCGAACAGGGCAAGCGATTGCATACAGCAGGCGGGCAGGGGCGGTTGAAAAACCGCGAGGTTACGTCCCTAGCGCGTCGCGGCTGTGTCCATCGCCATAACTTTGGCGATGAACGCATCGGCCTTTTTACTGGGTGCCTGCGCAAGCTGCGGGTTCAGGCAGTCGAGGAACGCCCGCACCAGCCGTGCATCCTTGCGCTCCTTCAGGAAGTACAGATATTCGTGGATGATCGGCGCGTGGTCGGCAAACGGCAGCACGCGCACGTCGGGCCGGCGCGGTGCTTCACGGGCGGGCACGATGCTGCAGCCCAGCCCCAGGCTGATCGCCTCGTAAATGGCTTCGCGGCTGCCGATGATGCTCGTGCTGGCGGGCTCGATACCGGCCGCGGCGAACGCGTCTTCGGTAACGCGGCGCGTGACGGAACCCGGCTCGCGCATCAGCAGCTGGCAGCCGGCAATGTCGCCCAGCGTAATGCTCGGGCGCCGACCGAGCGCGTGGTCCAACGGCACGACCAGCACCATCGTGTCCTCAGCCAGCGTGATGCGATGCAGGCGTTCGTCATTCACCGCGTGAGACGACACCGCCAGGTCGATGCGCACCTCCGAAAGCGCCTCCAGCATCTGCTGCGAGTTGCCGAATTCGATGGTGATTTCGATGGTCGGATGGCGCGCGCGAAACGCCGCCACGCTGGGCAGGATGTAGTACGGGCCCGTAGCGCCCACGCGCAGGTTGCCCGTGCGCAGATCGCCGGCATTGCGCAGGAGAAAATCGACGTCGCCTTCCTGCTGCGCAAGGCGCTCCACGATGGGCATGAGGCTCACACCCAGATCGGACAGGTCCAGCCGGCTGCCGCGGCGGTGGAACAGCTCCACGCCGTACATCTCTTCGAGTTGGCGGATGCGCCCCGTCACCGTGGGTTGCGACAGACGCAGGCGCTTGGCGGCGGACGTGACGCTGCCCTGGCGCGCCACCTCGAAGAACGACATCAATAGATCGCCCAGCATGGTTGTGTTTCCCTGATATGTCTTTTTTGATCGTCAGGCGGCCCAGTCTAGGCAGCGTTTGTGACGCTACATGCAGTGAAACCTTACGGTCAGCCATGGACAGATGCGCGGGCGGGCAGCCATTGCCGCGTGCAAGTCGACGTGGCCTGTGCGCCATCGAAAAGGCGGCGCCCGCGATGACGGCGCGGGCGCACATCGTGCTACCGTGTTGACCTATGCGCGCAACAGAGGAGGGACCATGCCGGTGCTGAAGGTCGATGTCGTCACGGCAGAAGAACGGCTGTACGAAGGCAACGCCAAGTTCGTGGTGATCCCCGGCACCGAGGGTGAACTGGGCATCCTGCCCGGCCATGAGCGTCTGCTCACGCGCTTGCGCCCCGGCACCGTGCGCGTCACGCAGGAAAACGATGAAGAGGTGATCCTGTTTGTGGCCGGTGGCTTTGTCGACGTGCAACCCGAACAGGTCATCGTGCTGGCCGACACCGCTGTGCGCGCGCACGACCTGGACGAGGCCAAAGCCGAGCAGGCTCGCAAGGCGGCAGAAGAGCACATGCAAAACAGCAGCAGCAAATTCGACTACGCCCGCGCCCAGGCCGAACTGGCGGAAGCCGTTGCGCAGCTGGCCGCCATCGAGCGTTTGCGCAAGCGCCGCCGCTGAATTTGCCATCACATCCGCGCTAGGGCGTCGTCCCGTCCTCGGAGGGGGTAAAGAACCGCGCCGCGCCTCCGTTTTAAAGCAGAACTATCGAATTCCCGCTGAGCGTCCTCCAGAGACGTGATCGGTTCTGCCGGTTCTGCTGATGCCGCCCCTTGTTGTGATTGCCCGTGCGCTTGCGCCGGGTTGCCGGAGACACCCGAGTGCCAAGCGCTCATGCGCGTTGCGCTGGCAGTTGCCACGCACGCTGACCGAGCCGCAGCGAATCGCGCAAATGTTTGCTGTGGCGGGCACGTTGCTTTCCACGGGCGCGCTCGCGCAAACGGACGTGGCCGACCTGACTGCGTTGCCCATCGAGCAGCTCATGCAGGTTCAGGTCGTCACGGGCGCATCCAAGTACGCACAGGCGGCCAATGAGGCACCGGCCAACGTTTCGGTCGTCACCGCCGCAGACATCAAAGCCTATGGCTGGCGCACCCTGGCCGACATCCTCGGCAGCCTGCCGGGGCTCTACACCAACTACGATCGCAGCTACAACACGCTGGGGGCGCGCGGCTTCTTGCGTGCGGGCGATTACGACACCCGCTTCCTGCTGCTGATCGACGGCCATCGCACCAACGACCCGATCTTCGACCAGGCGGCCGTCGGCACCGAAGCCATCCTCAACGTCGACCTGATCGAGCGCGTCGAGTACGTGCCCGGAGCGGGCTCGGCGGTGTACGGATCGAACGCGCTGTTTGGCGTGATCAACATCATCACCAAGCGCGGCCGTGACATCGACGGCGTGCAGGCCAGTGCATCGACAGGCAGCGCCAATGCGCGCGACGCCCGCGTGACGTGGGGCAAGCGGGCCGAGAACGGCGCCGAGTGGCTGCTGTCGGCGAGCGTAAACGACGCCCCCGGCCGTGACCTCTACTTTCCCGAGTTCAACCAGCCGGGCGTGAGCGACGGTGTGGCCCGCGGCATGGATTTCGACCGCGCCAAGCGCCTGTTCGCCAAGGGCAGTTTCGGCGAGTTCGGGATGACGTTCGGCTACGTCGATCGCACCAAAGGCGTGCCGACGGCCCCGTACGACCAGAGCTTCAACGACCCGCGCTCGCGCGCCGTCGATACGCGGCACATGTTCAACGGCACCTGGCAGCACGCCGTGGACGACACGACCGACGTGTCGGCCCGGTTGTTCTGGGGGCGGTATACGTCGCTGGGCGACTACACGTATAACCCGCCCCCGGCCGGCATCAACCGCGATGTGTTCGATACCGCGTGGTACGGCACGGAACTGAAGCTGGTGACGCGCCGTATCGAGCGCCACACGCTGGTCATGGGCACCGAGCTGCAGCGCGACTACCGTGATGCAATGCGCAATTTCGATACGGCGCCGTACGTCAGTTACCTGGACGACCATCGCACCAACAACCGCCTGGGCGTGTACGTGCAGGACCAATTCATGCTCCATCCGGATTGGCTGCTGGATACGGGCCTGCGCTACGACCACACGAGCTTCACGCCGGGCATCTTCAGCCCGCGCGTCGGCCTGATCTGGCATGCCGCTCCCACGACCACCGTCAAGGCGATCTACGGCATGGCCTATCGCGCGCCGAACGATTACGAACTGAACTATCAGACCAGTGCACCCGGCGGCCAGCAGATCACACACGGCCTGTCGGCCGAACGCATCCGGACGTATGAAACGGTGGTCGAACAGCAGGTCGCCGCGGGCGGCAAGGCCACGTTGTCGGTGTTTCAGAGCAACGTTTCCAACCTGATCAGCCAGAGTGAAGATCCGAACACGGGGCTGCTCTTTTTCAGCAACGTGGCGCGCGTGCGCACACGGGGCGCAGAACTCGGCTACGAGCAGACCTGGCCGGGCGGCACGCGCCTGCGCACGAGCTACAGCTTCCAGCGTTCCGAAGACATGGACACCGGTCAGACGCTGGCCAATTCGCCGCGCCACATGCTCAAGCTCAACGCCACCATGCCCGTGTGGCGCGACGACTGGCGCGCCGGGGTCGAGGCGCGGTACATCAGCAATCGGCTGACGACCACGGGGCAGGTCGGCGGTTACTGGATCGCCAACCTGACCTTGCTGGCGGCGCGGCTGGCACCCAATCTGGAGATGTCGGCCAGCGTCTACAACCTGTTCGATCGACGCTACGCCGATCCGGCCGGGCCGGAGCAACCGCAGTCGTCCATCGAGCAGGATGGGCGTGCCTTTCGCCTGAAATTCACCTACACCTTCCGATGAACAGCCCGCACGGCAGCGTCCGACGCGCACGAAGCCGAGGCCCGCGCAGGTTCTGCGCGGTGCTCGGCGCCGTGCTGGCGGGCGTGGCATGCATGGGCGCCACGCAGGCGCAGATGCAGGCCAGCGAAGTGCAGGTCAAGGCGGCGTTCATCTACAACTTTGCGCTGTTCACCAACTGGCCGGCCGATGCCATGCAGGCCGACGCGCCGATGGTGGTGTGCGTCACCGCCCAGCACCCGTTGCAGGCGGCCTTGGAAAAACTGACAGGAAAACCCGTGCGCGGACACCGCCTGGAAATCCGAAAGATCAACGATGGCACCGTTGCCGGCTGCCATGTCCTGGTGTTCGACGCGCGCGCCTCGAACGGTGTGCGCGTCGATCCGGCCACGCCCGTGCTGACGGTGTCCGACAGCCCGAAGGGCCAGCGCGCCGCCGGCAACCCCGACCCGATGATCGCGTTGGCGCTGCATGACGATCGCGTGGTCTTCGATATCGATGCCGTGGCCGCACGGCAGGCGCGTCTGCAGCTCAGCTCCCAGCTGTTGCGCCTGGCGAGGAGCGTGCAATGAGCGAGTCCATCACGACCTCTCGGCCGCGGCTGGGGCACTCGGTGGTGCGGGCCAACATGGCCGGTGCCGGTGCGGCGCTGACCATCGCCGGCTTCCTGCTGATCGTCTTCCAGTTCATTGCGTTGCATGCGGCGCTGGTGCGCGACGTACACGTGCAGGCGCGCATCGTCGGGGCCAACAGCGTGGCCGCGCTGCTGTTCAACGACCGTCACGCGGCGGAAGAGACGCTGGGCGCGCTGGAGGCGTCGCCGTCGCTGCGCGCGGCCGGCATTTTCACCGCCCTGCGCAAGCCCTTGGCGCTGTATCAGCACGGCGATGCGGCTCCCGTGCTCGCCCCCGATGCCGCCATGCTGCGCGACTCGCATGTCTCCACGCTCACCACGCTCGAGGCGGTCGAGCCGGTGGAGTCGGAGCGCCGCGTGATCGGCTATGTGGTGGTGCGCTCAAGCCTGAGCGAGCTGTACATGCAACTGCTCGGCTATGCGGTGCTGACCGTATCGGTGGGCATCGGCGCAATGGGCCTCGCGTATCTGGTGATCGCACGCATGCGCCGCGCGGTACTGCAGGCGGAGGCGCATCTGGACTACCTCGCCCACATCGACTCGGTGACGGAACTGCCGAACCGACACGCCTTCAACGAACGCCTGCAAGTCTCGCTCAAGCGCGCAGGCCAGACGGGTGCGGTGGGGCTGCTTCTGCTGGATCTGGACAACTTCAAGGTCGTCAACGACACGCTGGGCCACAACAACGGCGACCGCCTGCTGCGCCAGGTTGCGCGGCGGCTGAACGACGTGATCGACCAGGCCAACCTGCGTGCCGTGTTGTGCCGCATCGGCGGCGATGAATTTGCGGTGATCGCTGAACTGTCGGGCCGTGCGCAGATTGCCCAAACGGAGGCGGCAACGCTCGCCGACGGATTGGCCAAGCGCATTCTTGCCGCGCTGGCGGCGCCGTTTGCGCTCGACCTGCACCAGATCTACGTGACGGCCAGCGTGGGCGTCAGCCTGTATCCGCATGACGCACGCGACGTGCAGGTGCTGACGCGCAACGCCGACACGGCCATGTATCACGCCAAGAACCGCGGCAAGAATGCCGCCGCCAGTTTTACGTCGGAGATGGACCAGCAGGCGCGCCGCCGCCTGCGCGTGGAAGCCGACCTGCGGCGCGCGCTGGACCGCGACGAATTGTTGCTCGCCTACCAGCCGCAGGTGCGCCTGCGCACCGAAGGCGCACACGACGCAGCGATCTCCAAAGCAAACGTCTACGGCGTGGAGGCACTCGTGCGGTGGCGACATCCGGAGATCGGGCTGATCGGCCCGGGCGAGTTCATCGCCGTGGCGGAAGAAACCGGCCTGATCGTGCCGCTCGGCCTCTGGGTGCTGCGTACCGCGTGCCAACAGGCCGTGCGCTGGATGCGCGAAGACGGCATCACGCTGCGGGTGGCCGTCAACCTGTCGGCCCGGCAGACGCGCGACCCGGCGCTCGTCGAGAACGTCATGGACGTGCTGCGCGAAACCGGCCTGCCGCCGCATCAGTTGGAACTCGAAATTACCGAGAGTGTGCTGATGGAAGACATCGAGGCCAACATCGCGCTGCTCGAATCCCTGCACGCGGCCGGCATCAGCCTGTCCATCGACGATTTCGGCACCGGCTATTCGTCGCTCGCGTATCTGCAGCGTTTCCCGATCCAGAAGCTCAAGATCGACCGCAGCTTCGTGCAGCGCATGCCCGGCGACGGCGAGGCCATTGCCGGTGCGGTGATCGCCATGGCGCACAGCCTGCGCATGCAGGTCGTGGCCGAAGGCGTGGAAGACCCCGAGCAGCTCGCGCTGCTGCGCGACGCCGGCTGCGACCTGGGGCAGGGCTACCTGTTCTCGCGCCCGCAGCAAGCCGACACGTTGCTGGCGTGGCTCAACCGGCTGGACACCGCCGAGGACGACGGCAGCGCCGTGTTTGCCGACGGCGAAGCGGCGCCGAGCGCGTCGTTGCCGTCGTCGTTGGCGGGCTAAACCGTCATGCAGGCCTTCAAGCAGCCGCCCGCCGCGCCGCGCGCGTTGCCCCGGCCGTCAGCACCACCACGGCCGCGAGGATGATGCCCGTGGCGCCCAGCGTCTGCGGCGCGACGACTTCATCCGCCAGCCATGCGCCCATCAGCAGGGCGATGGGCGGGTTCACATACACGTAGCTTGTTGCCATGACGGTGGACACGCGTTCCACCAGCGCCATGTAGGCCGTGAAGGCGATGGCCGAGCCGAACACCACAAGGTAGCCCCACGCAAGCGCAGCATGCATGCCGATGTGGCTGGGCCACGTTTCGCCGGTGAGCAGGCTGAGCACGACGAGTGCCACGCCGCCAAAGGCCATCTCCAATACGAACGCCGTCATGCCCTTGGGCATGTCGATGCGCTTGGAGAGCTGCGAGCCGAACGACCATGACGCGATGGCGGTGGTCAGCGCGAGCACGCCGACCGTGCTGGCCTGGAACTCCGCGCCACGAAACAGCACCGCAATCCCGATGCTGCCCAGCGCGATGGCGCCAATCTCATAGGCCCGCAGGCGGCCGCCGGCCAGCAGCGTCCAGAGCGTGGAGAACAGCGGCATCGACGCGATCATCACCGTGGTCGCACCCGACGAGATGGTCTGCTCGGCCACCGCCGTCATGCCCATGCCGCCCACCAGCATGAAGGCGCCGATCAATGCGCAGTTGCTGACTTGTCGCGCACTCGGCCGCTCTTCGGGCTGCTTGCGCTGTCGCAGGATGACGAGCGGGGCGAGCAGCACCGCCGCAGCCAGAAAACGCGAGCCCATCATCAGGAAGGGCGGCAGATCGGTCAGCGCAAAGCGGATGGCGAGATACGTTGTGCCCCACACCACGTAGGTGATGAGCAGGCACAGGGCGATGAAGGGGGACATGACGGAACCTCTGCGAGGAAGTCCCGATGCTACTCAACGCCGGCTTATGCGCAAAACGAGTTTTGTTATCGCTCGTTGTGAGCGGCGTTAGCAAGCAAGTGAGTGGAGGCGTATGTGGAGTTTGAGACGCCAATCATGGGGTTCCAGACCTCACGGTCGGGGTGGCGAACCTCGCGTGCGGGGTTTGGAACCCCATGCATGGGGTTCCGAACCTCAATGTTGGCGTTCGGACTACGAGATATCGAGGTTCTGAACGCCACCGGTCACGTTCCGAACGCCAACGTTGGAGTTCGGAGCCTCAAGCGCGGCGTCCGGAACCTCGAGCGTGGCGTGTTGGAACCCCAAGTGTCGGGTTCAGAACGCCAAGCGTGACGTTCCGAACCTTGGCGGCCCTTCAGATGACCCGGAACCCGTGCGTTCCGTCGCGCCGCAGCTGCTCCACCAGACCGAACTCCCAGTCGAGATAAGCCTGCATGGCGGTGCGCGGCGCGCTCGTGCCTTCATACGGGCGGCGGTAGCGGTCGATGCGGTCCGAGGCCAGGCGAGTCTCGCCGGCTTCAACGGGCAGGCCGGCGGCCACCCATGCTGCGGTGCCTCCGTCGAGCACCCACACCTCGGCCTGCGTCAGCTTGGCAAGGTCGGCGGCGGCAAAGCGGGCGAGCTGGCTGGAGCCGCACGTGAGCACGTAGCGGCGGGCTGCTGGGATGCGCGCCAGCGCTGCGGGCAAGTCGGAGCGCACGGCAAACCATGCACCCGGAATATGGCGCGCAACGTAGTTGGCGCTGCGCGTGACGTCGATGACGGCGGTGTCGCCCGCTTCCAGCCAGCCGGCCAGGGCGCGGGCGTCGACCGTGCGCACGGCCGGAGGCTGTGGGGCGGGTGTCTGCCACGTGCCGGTGACGCTGCGCTCGCTGGCGTCGACCGGATCGACGACGTAGACCTCCCAGCCCATTTGTGCGAGCCACGAGGCGGACATGTCGGCGCGCACGCCGTCGTCATCGGCCAAGACGATGCGGGCGCCGCGCACGGCGGCGGTGTGGTCCGTTTCCTGCACGAGCTGGCCGCCAGGCGCGCTGGCAAAGCCGGGCAGATGGCCGGCGGCATATTCCTCGGGCGTGCGTACGTCGAGCTTGTAGAGCGTGCGGTCCGGCGCCTCCAATTTGGCAACGTCAGCCAGCGCAATGCGCGGCACGTTGGCGCGTTCGGCCACGGCGCGTGCATCCGCCTGGGCCTGCGCGCGCGTTTCGGCAGACACGTCCTGCGGGTGACGGCGGCTGGCGCCATGGTCCAGCACCTGATCGGCCAGCAGCCAGCCGATGGTGCCATTGCGCAGTGCCGCCACCGGGTTGGGGATGCCGGCATTCACGAGCGATTGCGTGCCGATGATGCTGCGCGTGCGGCCTGCGCAATTGACGATGACCTGCGTGCTCGGGTCCGGCGCCAGCTCGCGGATGCGCAGCACCAGCTCGGCGCCCGGCACGCTCGTCGCCGTGGGGATGCTCATGGTCTGAAACTCTTCATAGCGGCGCGAATCGACGATCACCACGTCGCGCTTGGCATCAAGCAGCGCCTTGACCTCCTGCGCGCTGAGCGACGGCGTGTGGCGATGCGCCTCCACGTATTCGCCAAAGGATTTGCTCGGCACGTTCACGTCCTGGAACACTTCGCCGCCGGCTGCGCGCCAGCCATCGAGGCCGCCTTCGAGCAGGTACACGCGCGTATAGCCGAGTTCAGCCAGCTTGGCCGCCGCGCGCGGGGCGAGGTCCACGCCATCGTGCACGCCGTACAGCACGATCAACGTATCGCGGCGCGGAATGCGCGACCACGCTTCCAGCTCCAGCCGGGAGAGCGGCAGGTTGGCTGCCCACAGCGGATGCGCCTGGGCATACGGGTCTTCCTCGCGGACGTCGACCAGCGCGATCTCCTTGCGGGCCAGCAGGGCGGCGCGCACGTCGGCATACGCCAGTGTCGGCACGTGGGTTTCGGCCAGCGGTGCAGCGACCGGCGATTCGATGGCGTCGATGGTGGTGCTCATGATGCAGGCGTGTCCTTGGAACGGTCCCAGAGATTGGGCAGATGGGTATTCGAATAGCCGGAGACGAAAGGCTTGCGCTCGCCGTCTTCCGTATAGACGGAGCGGTGGATGCCGCCGATGTTGCCGCCATAGACGTGGATGCTGATCGACGTGCGATCGTCAAAGGCGTTGTGCACGCGGTGGATATCGCCCACCCGCGGCGAGACGTGTTCCACAGCGCCCGGCTCCAGGCGGATGGCCGGGCCGTCGGGTTGCGGTTTGCCTTGCGCGTCGAGCTTGAACGGCTGCGAGTATTCAGCGCCGCGCAGCATGCCGATCAGGCCCCACGTGGTGTGGTCGTGGATCGGGGTGCGCTGGCCGGGGCCCCAGACAAAGCTGACGATGGAAAAGCGCTCGCCCGAATCGGCATGCAGCAGGAACTGCTGGAAGTGCTCGGGGTGCGGCTGCGCGTATTCAGCGGGCAACCAGTCGTCGCGGGCGACAAGCGCGCCGAGCAGGGCTCCGGCGCGCGAGAGGATCTCGGCTTCGGTCGGCTGCTGATCCAGCAGGCGCGACAGCGCAGTCACGAAATCACGCAGCGGTGCGATGGACTGGATTGCGGGTGCCGCAGAGGAAACAGCAGCGGAAGCGGCAGCGAGGGCGGGCGTGCTCATCGGCGGGTTCCTGATGTGGGGTTTCGGTGCATCTTGCTGGACTTGATGGGCGACGTCCAGCTAAACCCCGAGCGCAGTGCGGCCGGCTGCCAGCAGGATGGAATCGTTCTGCGGCGTGTGGATGCGGCTGCACAGCACATCGCGATAGTGGCGCTCGAGCGGGTTGTGGCGCGACAGCCCGTGGTTGCCGGACAGCTGCAGCGCCAGCTCCACGGCGCGGATCGCGTTGGTGGTGACGGTGTACTTGAGCAGCCCGCTGTCGGTCATGGAAAGCGGCGAGCCGGCATCTGCGGCCTCAGCTGCGTGATCGAGCAGGACGCGGTTGGTGCGCAGCGCGGCGGCGATCTCGCCCGCGGCTTCCTGCATGCGCGGCAGCGTGGCCAGCGGCCCGCCCAGGTTGGCCGGCGCACGCGTGTTCAGGAACGCGACAAGCCAGTCGCGCGCGGCCTGGGCCACGGCGTCGTACAGGCTGCCGAGCAGCACGTTCATCCAGGCTTGCTGGTCGAGCTGCGCGCTGGTGTCGGCTTGTGCTGCGCCGTGTACCGGCCATTCGGCAGCAGGGCGGATGTCGACTGCGTGGTCGAGCGGAATCTCCACATCTTCGAGGATGACGTCGTGGCTGCCCGAGGCACGCAGGCCGAGGTGGTTCCAGGTTTCTTCAATGCGGATGCCCGGTGTTTCCGGCAACGGCCGCGGCACGAGAAAGATCCCCACGCGCGGCTCGGCTTCATCGGTGCGGCCCCACACGGCAAGCCAGCGCAGGGCAGGGCTGCCGGTGCTGTAGAGCTTGCGGCCCCGGATGCGCCAGTTGTTGCCCACGCGCGTCGCCACGGTGGCGGGCAAGCCACCGCGTGCGGGCGTGCCCAGGTCGGGCTCCACGCGCAGCGCGTTGATGAGGGCGCCTTCATTCAGGGCGGTGGCAAATACCTGTTGCCTGACATGCGCCGGCCAGCGTGTATCGGCACGCGCGATGGCGCGGTGCTGAAGGTACGTCATGGTCAGCACCAACGCGGTGGCTGCATCGGCATGCGCGATGGACGCAATGATCCGCCGTGCCGTCTGCAGGCCGGCGCCGCCACCGCCATGCGTTTGCGGGATGACCTGTGCAATCAGGCCCGAGGCGTGCAGCAGCGCAAAGTTGTCGTGGGGGAAGCTGCCCTGCAGATCATGCTCTGCGGCCGACGCGGCCAGCTGGGGAGCAATGGTGGCCAGCACTTCGGCAAGCCGGTCGGGCGGCGTTGGCAGGCGATGCAAGGGAGCGGGCGACATGGCGATGCAATGTGCGAAGCAGGTGACATTGGCGCACAGCGTATCCGGGTTGCCACGCGCCGCGAACGACCTATGCCGTATATGCAGCGTTGAAATTATTCGTTAGTGCAATGCTGGTGGTGACGTAACTTCATTCGCATTCATGGCGGGGCACATTGCCTCGCAAGTCTTCTAACGATATGCGGAATGGAGCCAGCATGAGCGTCGATTTCATCGGCATGATCCAAAGCCAGAAGCAGTCGGAAATTCACCCGCCCGATCCGAATGGGCCCGTGATCGACCGCGATTACGTACGTGCCTTTGCACAGGCGCACGAGCAGGCCGGCTTTGATCGCATCCTCGTGCCGCACCATTCAACGGGGCCGTCGGCCACGCTCACGATTTCGTATGCAGCCGCGTTGACGGAGCGCATCCACTTCATGCTTGCGCACCGGCCCGGATTTACCAATCCGACGCTGGCCGCGCGCCAGATCGCCACGCTGGATCAGTTCACCGGTGGCCGCCTGGGCGTGCACTTCATCTCGGGCGGCTCCGACAGCGAGCAGCGTCGCGATGGCGATTACCTCGACCACGACCAGCGGTATGCACGCACGGACGAATACCTGGGCATCCTGCGGCGCATCTGGACAGAGTCGAAGCCGTTCGACCACGAGGGCACGTTCTATCGCTTCGAGCAAGGTTTCTCTGAAGTGAAGCCCGCGCAGAAGCCCCATGTGCCGATCTACTTCGGTGGTGCTTCGGACGTGGCCGTTGAGGTGGCCGGCAAGCATGCCGACGTGTATGCGCTGTGGGGCGAATCGCTCGATCAGGTGCGCGATCTGACAACGCGCGTGCGGGCCGAAGCCGCCAAGCACGGGCGCAGCATCCGGTTTTCTGTGTCGTTCCGCCCAATCCTGGCGGAAACGGAAGACGCCGCCTGGGCACGGGCAGAGAACATCCTTGAGCGGACGCGCGCGCTGCGTGTGCAGCAGGGCTACAGCCGAGGCGGTCCGCAACAGAGCGAGGGCGCACGCCGCCTGCTCGCGGCTGCCGAACAAGGCGAGCGCGTCGACAAACGTTTGTGGACGGCCATCGCCAAGGAAACCGGCGGACGTTCCAACTCCACTGCGTTGGTCGGCACGCCGGAGCAAGTGGCCGATGCGCTGCTCGACTACTACGACCTGGGCGTCACCACCTTCCTGATCCGCGGCTTTGATCCGCTGGAAGACGTGGTGGATTACGGCCGCACGCTTATCCCGCGCGTGCGCGAGCTGGTCGCGCAGCGTGATGCGCAGCGCAAGGCCGCGTGAGGCACGGGCATGAGCGCAGTCCTTTCCATCGAGCGCCCGGCATCGTCCACGCTCAAGCTGAACAGCACGCCGCAGCAGAAGTTCTGGTTTGATCCACCCGCCACGCGGCCGACGCTCGAGGCCGAGCGGCGCCATCGGCAGGAGCGCCTTGCAGGCGCGTTCCGCCTGTTTGCGCGGCACGGCTTCGACCTCGGGCTGGCGGGGCACATCACCGCACGCGATCCGGAGTTGACGGACCACTTCTGGGTCAACCCGCTGGGGGTGCATTTCTCGCGCATCAAGGTGTCGGACCTCCTGCTCGTGAACGCGCGTGGCGAGACCGTCATCGGCAACCGGCCGCTCAACAAGGCGGCGTTTGCGATTCATGCGGCGATTCACGAAGCGCATCCGCACATCGTGGCTGCGGCGCACACCCATTCGACCTACGGGAAGGCGTGGTCGACGCTGGGCCGGCCGCTGGGTCCGCTCACGCAGGATGCATGCTCGTTCTATGAAGACCATGCGCTGTTCGACGACTTCACCGGCATGGTGGTCGATTCCAGCGAGGGCGAGCGCATCGCGCATGCGCTGACCAAGCCCGACGGCGCCACGCACAAGGGCGTGATCCTGAAGAACCACGGCATTCTCACGGCCGGCCCGACGGTGGAAGCCGCGGCATGGTGGTACATCGCGCTGGACAACGCTGCCCACACGCAACTGCTGGCCGAGGCCGCCGGCACACCGCAGCCGATCGATGCCGCCACGGCGCGCCACACGCACAGCCAGGTGGGCGGGCAGGAGGGCGCGCTGCACGCATTCGAGAGCCTGTACGCCGGCCTGGTCGCTGCCGAGCCGGACGTGCTCGATTAAGCCGGCGCCTGACAGAACAGGTCGAACACATCGAACACATCATCACGGGGAGCATTCAATGAGCGAAGAGACAGCGGGCATCTCGCGCCGCAAGCTATTGCACGCAGCGGCCGCCACGGCGCTGGCCGCACCGGCATTGATCCTGGGCCGCAAGGCCTACTCGCAACAGCGCAAGCTGACGTTTGCCTGGAACCAGAACTCGTTTTGCCTGACGCCCATCGTGGTGGCGCAGGAACGCGGCTTCTTCGAAAAGAACGGGCTGCACGTCGACCTGATCAACTACAGCGGCTCGACCGATCAACTGCTCGAATCCATCGCCACCGGCAAGGCCGATGCGGCAGTCGGCATGATTCACCGCTGGCTCAAGCCGCTGGAGGCGGGCTTCGACGTGAAGATCATCGGCAGCTCGCATGGCGGCTGTGTGCGGCTTGTCGGTTCCAAGGCGGCGGGCGTCACGAACCTGGCGGCGCTCAAGGGAAAGACCGTGGGCGTGAGCGATCTTGCCGCGCCGGGCAAGCACTTCTTCACCATCTTGCTGGCCAAGAACGGCATTGACCCGGACAAGGACATCACCTGGCGCCAGTACCCGGCCGACCTGCTGGGCGTGGCGGTGGACAAAGGCGAGATCCAGGCGATTGCCGACGGCGACCCGAACCTCTACCTCCTGGAGAAGCGCACGAACGGTGCCTATGTGGAACTGGCCACGAACCTCTCAGGTGAATACGCGCGCAAGGTCTGCTGCGTGATCGGCGCTCGCGGTGAACTGGTCCGCAATGACCGCCCGACGGCATCTGCACTGGCGCGCTCGATTGTGCAGGCCACGGATTTCGTCAACGAAAACCCGAATGAGGCCGCCAAGGTGTTTGCCAAGTATTCGCCCAAGGTGGCGCTGGACGACTTGCGCAAGCTCTACGCCACGCTCACGTACACGCATCACCCGACCGGCGTCGACCTGCGCGACGAGATCGCCTTCTACGCGGAAGACTTCCGCCGCATCGGCGTCATCAAGAAGACCACCGATCCGCAGCGCCTGGCGCAGCACGTGTACGTGAATGTGCTGGCCTGACGCACGGCGCGTGAGCACGTGAGTACATGAGGAACACATCGACATGAGCACCATCCCGCAAACACTGGAGGCGCCCGCCGCGCTCTCCAACCCATTTGCCGATGCCGTCGAGCGCGGAGGGGCATGGCGCACCGGCGCTGTGGCCGCATTGGCCTGGGCCGCCTTCGGGCTGCTGACGTGGCGCTGGCCCAACCACGTGGTCGGCTTCAGCGACTGGGCGTTCACGGCGGAGCTGGGCGTTGCCGCGTTGATTGTTGGCATTGCGCTGTTCGTGGTGGCGCTGGCGGGCGGCCATGTGGCCCCGTTGCGCCCCGTGCAGGAAGCGCTGCATCCGGCCGGGCCATGGCTGATCGCCGTGCCTGCGGTGCTGGCGTTGTGGGAGGTGCTGACGGCCAAGTCCGGTGCATTGCCTACGCCGTTCTTTGCACCGCCACAGGCATTGATCGAGGTCTATTCGGAAGACTGGCCGCGTCTGGGCGACAGCGTGTTGAATACGCTCAAGCTGCTCGGCATCGGTTATCTGCTCGGCGCGTTGACGGGCTTTCTGGTGGGCGTGTCGATCGGCTGGTCGCGCGCAGTGGGCTACTGGGTGCATCCGGTGCTGCGCATTCTGGGGCCGTTGCCGGCGACGGCGCTGTTGCCGATCACGTTCTACTTCTTTCCGTCGAGCTATTCGGCGGCGGCTTTCCTGATCGCCCTGGCTTCCGGCTTTCCGGTGGCGGTGCTCACGTGGTCCGGCGTGGCGGGCGTGAGCAAAAGCTACTACGACGTTGCCCGCACGCTGGGCGCATCCAACGCATTCCTGGTGTTGCGTGTGGCGATTCCGGCAGCGCTGCCGCAAGTGTTCGTGGGTCTGTTCATGGGGCTGGGCGCCTCGTTCACGGTGCTGGTGACGGCGGAGATGATGGGCGTGAAGTCGGGCCTCGGCTGGTACCTGACCTGGGCGCAAGGCTGGGCATCGTACGTCAACATGTATGCCGCGCTGATTGTCATGGCGCTGCTGTTCTCCAGCATCATCACGCTGCTCTTCAAGGTGCGTGACCGCGCGCTGGTCTGGCAGAAGGGGACGCTGAAATGGTAGCCGTGCTGGAACGCGAGGCACCGCCACCTGCGGCCACAGCCGGGGCACGCATCGACGTGCAGGGCGTTAGCCACTGGTTTGGCAGCCGCGCGAATCCGCTGCAGGTGCTCGACGGTGTGAGCCTGACCATACCGCCGGGCGAATTCGTTGCGCTGCTTGGGCCAAGCGGCTGCGGCAAGTCCACGCTGCTGCGCCTGATTGCGGGGCTGGAGCCGCCCACGCGCGGCCGTATCCTGCAGGACGATGCGCCCATCAACGCGCCGGACCCGTCGCGCGTGGTCGTCTTCCAGGACCCGACGCTCTACCCTTGGCGGCGCGTGTGGGACAACGTTGCGCTGGGCCTGCAAGCGCGCGGCGTGCTCAACGCAGAGCGTGACCGCGTGGACGATGCGCTGGAACGCGTGGGCCTGGGCGGCTTTCACCGGGCGTTTCCGCATGAGCTGTCGGGCGGCATGGCGCAACGCGTGGCGCTGGCGCGTGCGTTGGTCAACGATCCGCAATTGCTGGTGCTGGACGAGCCGCTGGGCAAGCTGGATTCACTCACGCGGCTGGCCATGCAGAGCGAGCTGGTGACGCTGTGGCAGCGCGCGCGCTTCTCGACCGTGCTGGTGACGCACGATGTGGAGGAGGCGCTGTTCCTGGCGCAGCGCGTGGTTATCTTCAGCCCGCGCCCGGCGCGCATCACGGCGGAACTGACGGTGGATCTGCCTTACCCGCGCCATCGCGGCGACCCGCGCTTGAGCGCGTTGCGGCACGAGGCGCTCGGTCATCTCGGCCTCGGCGAGACCTGGTAGATGGCGGCACCATCATGAGCGGACCGGAAGCGACGGTCTGGCTCAACGCGCTGCTTGGCTTTCTGCAATGGGCGCAGCACGGCGTGCTGGTGCTGCTGCACACGCTGGGGCTGACCGCCGAGGCGCACGGGCAGCCGGCATGGCCGTGGGACGTGCGCATCGCCGGCGAGACCCTGTTGATCGATCTCGGGCAAGCGCGGCAGCTTGGCCTGACGCTGATTGCCTTGATGCTGGCGTTGGTGGCCGTCATGATCGCCGTGCTCGTGCGGCGGTGGCGGCCGGTGTCATCCGGTGTCGCGGCGGGCCTGCTTGTGGTGGCGCCGTGGCCGTCGGCGGTGGTGGTGGCGCCCGCCGTGCCGACGAGCTTCCATGTGAGTCCAACGGCGTTTTCGGTGGCGTCCATCACGCAGGGCACGCGCATCTACAACGCCGCCTGCGCAAGCTGCCACGGCGCAGACGGCCGGGGCGAAGGCCCGTTGGCCGCCACGCTCACGCGCTGGCCACCTACGGTGGTCGGCCCATTGCTTGGCCGTCATGCCGATGGCGAGCTGTTCTGGCATATCGCCCACGGCATGCAGGACACGCAAGGCGCATCCACCATGCCTGCATTTGCCGATCGACTGAGCGATGCCGATATCTGGGCCGCACTCGACGCCATGAAGGTGCTGGCTGCGCGTGGCGGCGTGCGTGCCGGCGGCTGGCCACTGCCCGTGGCGCTGCCCGCGTTGTCCGTGCGCTGCGCAGACGCGCTGCCTCAATCCCTGGCGACGTGGCGCAACGGCCAGCGCGTGCGGGTGGTGGCGGTGGATGCGGCATCGCGCACCGACATCCCGCTGGAAGATCCGCGTTTCCAGACGTTGTTGATTACACCGGATGGCACGTTGCCGCCGCCAACGCGCGCTTTTGAGGCGCGTTGCGTGGCTGCAGGCGCTGACGCCTGGAACGTTTTCGCCACCATCGCCGGCGCCGAGCCCCAAGCGTTTTCCGGCACGCAGTTGCTGGCCGATCGCAACGGCTGGTTGCGTGCACGCGGCGCACCGGGCACGACGTGGTCCGATGCCGATTTCCTCTGCACCTCCGCTGCACGCGAAACCGCCCGCAGCACGAGCGGCCTCGATTCCTTGATCGCCCGCATGGACGCCGAACCGGTGCGCTATGTGAAAGGCGGCTTCATCCACTGACCCTCAACCGCATCGCTCCATCACCATGCCGCAACATCGACGACGTTTTCTGCAATCCACGCTGGCGCTCGCTGCCGCGCCTGCCTTGTCCATCGCGCAACCCCGCCTCGTGCTCAAGGCGGGAGACCAGAAGGGTGGCCTGCGCGCGCTGCTGGAAGCGGCCGACGCGCTCAAGGGCGTGCAGTACGACATCCAATGGACCGAGTTTCCGGCGGCCGCTCCGCTGGCCGAAGCGCTCAACGCGGGTGCCGTCGACCTGGGCCCGATTGGCGATGCGCCAGCCATCTTTGCCTTGGCGGCGGGTACGCGCATCAAGCTGATCGGCGCCAACCGATCAGACCCGTACGGCACGGCGGTGCTGGTGCGGCCCGATTCTCCGTTGAAGAGCGCGGCAGATCTGAAGGGCAAATCCATCGGCACCAACCGCGGGTCGATCGGGCACTTCGTCGCGCTCAAGGCGTTGGAATCGGCAGGGCTGGGTCCGGACGATGCCAGCTTCCGCTTCCTGCCGCCGGCCGATGCCAAGCTTGCGCTGGTCAACGGGTCGATCGATGCGTGGTCAACGTGGGAGCCCTACACGGCGATGGCCGAAACGGCCAAGCATGCGCGCGTGCTCGTCAGCGGGCGCGGGTTGTGGTCGGGCCTCAGCTACCTGGCAGCCACCGACGCTGCGCTGGCGGCCAAGCGCGATGCGCTGCGCGACTTTTTGCAGCGCGTGGTGCGTGCGCAGGTGTGGTCGTACCAGCATGTCGACAGCTTTTCGGCCACGCTGGCCCGCATCATCGGCATCGCGCCGGAGGCTGCGCGGCTGCAGTTCGCACGTCGACAGACGGTCTGGCGCGCCATCGATCCGCAGCTCATTGCGGAGCAGCAGCGCACGGCCGATTTCTACGTGAAGGTGGGCCTGCTCAAACAGCGGCTGGAGGTGGCCACCACGTTTGACACGGGGTTTCCGCTGATCGCCTAGCGGGCGTTGCCCGAATGGGATTCCGCGCTGGGCCGCGAGCCGCCATGCGGGCCCGCCGTACCCGGCGCTTCTGCGACGTTCTTGGGCAGGTTGGTGGCCGGCGTGACAGCGTCTGGCGCGTTGTTGCCGCCCTTGCCAAAGCGCGCCGCCAGACGGTCCTGCACTGCGGTCAGCTGCGCCTGCTCCTGCGCTTTCTGGGCGCGCTCCGTCTCGGCCTGTTGGGCGGTGGCGGCCTGCTCAGCCGGTGTGGGCGGCGGCAGTTTGCCGTGGGCGGGGTGCGACAAGGCAACCACGGTCAAGCCGATGGCCGCGGCGGCGAGCCAGATGGCGGTGCGTGGAATGGTCGGGGGTGTTTGCGGCATGGCGGTCTCCGGATCGGGATCGCCATGCCTGCAGCAAGTGCGGTGCCGTGTGAGTTCAGCGCCGCTCGGCGAGGGCGTTGTGCAGCACCGTCTTGAGCACGTTGAAGACGGGGTTGTCGTTGTCCTTGCGATAGGCCATCCAGAGTTCCACCGGCTTGGCCGGCGTCGTGCGCACCGGGCGATAGACCACGCCCTCGAAGTGCAGCATGGCCGCTGCTGCGGGGATGAGCGCCACGCCAATGCCCGCACGCACCAGCGCCAGCATCGAGTGGATCTGGCTGACGTATTCGACGATGTCGGGCAGCACCTCCGCACGCTCCAGCAGGCTGCTGACCATCTGGTGGAAATAGCGCGCCTCGTATGGCGAATACATCAGCAGTGGCTGGCCCTCGCAGTCTCGCAGGCTGGGGCGTTGCGGCCAACTGTCGGCCACCGCTTCCGGCAGGGCGATCACGAGCGCTTCCTGCGAGCACGGCACGGCAATCAGCTCGCCATGCTCCACGGGCGGGCGCAGCAGGCCGACGTCGATTTCACGCGCATCCAGCGCCGCGAGCTGCGCGCCGCTCACCATCTCCTTCAGCGTCAACCGCACGCCCGGTGAAGCGGCCCGCACGGCGCTCACCAGAGAAGGCAACTTCCCATAGCCGACCGATGCGGTAAAGCCGATCGCCAACTGCCCGGCAGCGCCCGTTGCCACGCGCCGGGCCGTGGCCGCCGCCTCGTCTGCCAAGCGCAGGATGCGCGATGCGTCGGGCAGAAAACTGCGCCCCGCCGCCGTCAGCTTGACCGAGCGGCTGTTGCGCTCCAGCAGCTCGGTACCGACCTGGTGTTCGAGCAGGCGGACCTGGCGCGACAGCGGCGGCTGCGTCATGTGCAGGCGTTCTGCCGCCCGCCCGAAATGCAGTTCTTCGGCCACGGCGACAAAGCAGCGGAGTTGGCTGAGTTCAAACATCGATTCAAAACCTGTATGGATTGAGTCAGTGCTTATCTTGAAGCGGAAAGATCGCCGGTGCAAGAATCGGCTCGCCCTTCGGCCTGAAGGGCCAATGACAACCCTCAGGAGACGAGCATGTCCATGGAAAGCGCCGAAATTGGCCGTCGCAGGTTTCTCAAGAACATGGCGGGAGTTGGCCTTGCAGCGGCCAGCGGTCTGGCCGGTGCGCAGAGGGTCGAAGGGTTCAAGCCGAACGCGCGCTACCCCGACATGGCAGTGGAAGTGCTCGACCCGAGCTTCCTGAAATACCGGCTCTACAGCAGCTCGGTCGAGCAACTGGCCACCGGGATGCGCTGGGCCGAAGGGCCCGTTTACTTTCCCGCCGGGCGCTACCTGCTGGTGAGCGACATTCCGAACAACCGCATCATGAAGTACGACGAGACGAACGGCGCGTTCAGCGTGTTCCGCGAGCCGTCGAACTACGCCAACGGCAATACGCGCGACCGGCAAGGTCGCCTCGTTACGTGCGAGCACTCCGTCACGCGCCGTGTCACGCGCACCGAATTCAACGGCAGCATTACCGTGCTGGCCGATCAATACCAGGGCAAGCGGCTGAACGCGCCCAACGACATCGTCGTCAAGTCCGACGACAGCATCTGGTTCACCGACCCGACGTTCGGCATCAACGGCAACTGGGAAGGCTTCAAGGCGCAGCCGGAGCAGGCCACCACCAACGTCTACCGAATCGATCCGAACGGCAGCCTGCGCGCGATCATTACCGACCTCGTCAACCCGAATGGGCTGGCGTTCTCGCCCGACGAGAAGAAGCTCTACGTGGTCGAGTGGAAGGGCACGCCGTCGCGCAGCATCTGGAGCTACGACATTGCGCCCGACGGCACGGCCTCCAACAAGACCAAGCTGATCGACGCCAACGGTGCGGGTGCGCTGGATGGCTTTCGCGTCGACAAGGATGGCAACCTCTGGTGTGGCTGGGGCTCGGATGGGCGTCTGGGCATCAACTCCGCCGACTACGACGGCGTGAAGATCTTCAATGCGCACGGCAAGCCGATCGGCTTCATCCACCTGCCGGAACGCTGCCCGAACCTGACCTTCGGCGGGCCGAAGAACAACCGCCTCTACATGGCGAGTTCGCACTCCCTGTATGCCCTTTACGTGGAGACCGAAGGCGCGGTGTGACACTGCGGTGACCAAGCGCGGCCGCCCCGTCACGTGCGGTCGCAGCATTGGCGTCGTTGACCTAGGGAAGACCCTGTATCAATACAAGTTCTGTATTAATCGAGTTAGTAGTTGGCTTGGACTTGAATCGATCCCGATGCAAGAATTCGCTCACCAACAACACGCATTCATCACGAGCGAGACATGTCCCGATACAGCCCTAAAGAATTCGCCCAACAGATCGGCTCCGGTCTTCTGTCCTTCCCGGTCACGCACTTCAAGGCCGCAGACCTGTCGTTCGACGAGGCAGCGTATCGCGCCAACCTGAGCTGGCTGTTCAGCCACGAAGCCGCCGGCCTGTTTGCCGCGGGCGGAACGGGTGAGTTCTTCTCGCTCACCGCGGCTGAGACCGACCGCGTGGTGCGCGCAGCCGTGGCTGAAACCGGCGGCAAGATTCCGGTGATCGCCCCGGCGGGCCGTGGCACGGCTGAATCGATCGAATACTGCAAGGCGGCTGAAGCTGCCGGCGCAGACGGCATCCTGCTACTGCCGCCGTACCTGACCGAAGCGTCTGCCGACGGCGTGGCCGCGCACGTGGAGCAGGTCTGCAAGTCGACCAAGCTGGGCGTGATCGTCTACAACCGCGCCAACCAGGTCCTCGACGAGAACCACCTGGAACGCCTGGCCGACCGCTGCCCGAACCTGGTCGGTTTCAAGGACGGTGTGGGCGACCTGGAACTGATGACCCGCATTTACGCCCGCCTGGGCGACCGTTTCACCTACGTCGGTGGCCTGCCGACGGCCGAGACGTTTGCACTGCCGTACCTGACGATGGGCGTGACGACGTATTCGTCGGCCATCTTCAACTTCGTGCCGAAGTTCGCGCTAGAGTTCTACGCCGCCGTGCGGGCTTTCGACAATGCCAAGGTCTACAAGATGCTCAACGCGTTCGTGCTGCCGTACATCCAGCTGCGCAATCGCAAGCGCGGTTACGCGGTGTCGATCGTCAAGGCCGGTATGAAGGTCATCGGCCGTGACGCGGGTCCGGTCCGTGCTCCGTTGACCGACCTGACCGACGCCGAGATGGCAGAACTGTCGGCGTTGGTGTCGCGCATTGCCGAAGTCGAAAAGCTGGCGGCCTGAGCGCAACCGAAAACACAAGGAATCCTTATGCAATTGAGCGGCGAACTGTTGTTGGGTGCTGCCCGCGTAGCGGGTGGTGCCGGCAAGGTTCGCGCCATGAACCCCGCCACCGGGGAATGGCTCGAACCTGAATTCACCCTGGCCTCCAAGGCCGAGGCCGCACGTGCCGCTGAACTGGCCGCCGCGGCTTTCGACGTTTACCGCGAGACCGCGCCGGAAGCCCGCGCAGCGTTCCTGGAAGCCATCGCCAGCCAGATCGAAGCGCTGGGCGACGCGCTGATCGAACGCGCCATGGCCGAGTCGGCACTGCCGCGTCCGCGCCTGGAAGGCGAGCGTGGCCGCACGTGCAACCAGCTGCGCCTGTTTGCAAGCGTGGTGCGTGCGGGCGATGCCGTGGGCGCCCGTCTCGATTCGGCCTTGCCGGAACGCAAGCCGCTGCCGCGCTCGGACCTGCGCATGCGCCGCATTGCACTGGGCCCGGTCGCCGTGTTTGGCGCGAGCAACTTCCCGCTGGCGTTCTCGGTGGCGGGTGGCGATACGGCATCGGCGCTGGCAGCCGGTTGCCCGGTGGTCGTGAAGGCGCATCCGGCGCATCCGGGTACGTCCGAACTGGTGGGCCGCGCCATCCAAGCCGCAGTTGCGCAGTGCGGGCTGCCGGAGGGCGTGTTCTCGCTCATCCAGGCCGACAACGATGTGGCGGGCGCACTGGTGGCGGATCCGCATATCCAGGCCGTTGGCTTTACCGGTTCGCGCGCCGGCGGTCTGGCGCTGCTGCGCATTGCGCAGGCACGCCCGCAGCCGATTCCCGTGTATGGCGAGCTGAGCGCCATCAACCCCGTGTTCCTGCTGCCCGATGCACTCGCCAAGCGTGGTGCTGCGCTGGGTCAGCAGTACGTGGCATCGCTGACGATGGGTGCGGGCCAGTTCTGTACGAACCCGGGTCTGTTGCTTGCCATCGATGGGCCGGAACTGGATGCCTTTGAAGCGGCTGCCGCTGCCGCCATGGGCGACGTGGCTGCACAGCCGATGCTCACCGCCGGCATCCACAGCGCCTACACGCGCGGCGTCGACAAGCTGGCCGCCGAGGCAAACGTGCGCTGCGTCGCGCGCGGGCAAGGCAGCGACCAGCCCAACCGCGGGCAAGCCGGCTTCTACGTGACCGATGCAAAGAGCTTCCAGGCGCAACCGACGCTGCACGACGAGATCTTCGGCGCCACCGGCCTGGTCGTGCGCTGCCGCGATGCAGAAGAGCTGCGCGCGCTGGCCGAATCGCTCGAAGGCCAGTTGACCGCCACGCTGCATCTGGACACGGGCGACACGGCGATCGCACGTTCGCTGCTGCCGATTCTGGAACGCAAGGCGGGGCGCATTCTCGCCAACGGCTGGCCGACCGGCGTCGAGGTGTGCCACGCCATGGTGCATGGCGGCCCGTGGCCGGCAACGACGGATGCACGCACGACTTCGGTCGGCACGGCAGCCATCGAGCGCTTCCTGCGCCCGGTGTGCTACCAGGATCTGCCGGCCGAACTGCTGCCCGAAGCGCTGCAAGACGCCAACCCGCTCAAGCTGCGCCGCCTGGTGGATGGAAGCTGGGCTTGAAGTCGTAACACTCGATTAGCAAAAACAACACGCCGGGCCGCACAGGACCCGGCAATTTGATCCTGCTGGCACGACGGGTGCCGGCTCAAGGAGGAGACGATGGACATCAAGGCCCCCGCAGTGGGAGCGCAGGCCGTGCCGCGCGCTGAGCGCATGAGCCGTGTGCGTTTCATGATCCTCGCGATGCTGTTTATCGTGACGACCATCAATTACGCCGATCGCGCGACCATCTCGATTGCCGGCTCGGCCATGCAGAAGGAACTCGGCATCGATGCGGTGTCGCTTGGCTATATTTTTTCGGCGTTCGGCTGGGCTTATGTGATCGCGCAGATCCCAGGCGGCTGGCTGCTCGACCGCTTCGGTTCGAAGCGCGTCTACACGTTCAGCATTCTGTTGTGGTCGCTCTTCACGCTGGCGCAGGGAGCGATCGGCTTCTTTACCGGTGCCGCGGCCATCGTGATGGTGTTCTGCCTGCGCTTTCTGGTGGGCGCGGCCGAGGCGCCGTCCTTCCCGGCGAACAGCCGCATCGTGGCGGCGTGGTTTCCGGCCAATGAGCGCGGCACCGCAGCCGCCATCTTCAACTCTGCGCAGTACGCTGCCACGGTGGTGTTTGCTCCGCTGATGGCCTGGCTGGTGCACGCGTTCGGCTGGCATCACGTGTTTATCGTGATGGGCGTGATCGGCATCGCCATGGCGATCGTGTGGAGAGCCTTCGTGCACGAACCGAAGGACCACCCGGGCGTGAACCGTGCCGAAATCGAGTACATCGAAGCCGGCGGCGGTCTGGTCAACATGGACCGCGCGGGCGTGGCCAAGAGCGAGGGTCCGAAACTCGGCTATGTGAAGCAGCTCCTGCAGAACCGCATGCTGATGGGCGTGTACATCGCGCAGTACTGCATCAATGCGCTCACCTACTTTTTCATCACGTGGTTCCCGGTGTACCTGGTGCAGGCCCGCGGCATGTCGATCCTGAAAGCGGGCTTCGTTGCGTCGATTCCGGCGGTGTGCGGCTTCCTGGGCGGCATCCTCGGCGGGATCATCTCTGATGCGCTGCTCCGGCGTGGTGCCTCGCTGTCGGTGGCGCGCAAGGTGCCCATCGTGCTGGGCATGCTGCTCTCCATGACCATGGTGATCTGCAATTACGTCGACGCGCAGGCCGTCGTGGTGGCGGTGATGGCGCTGTCGTTCTTCGGCAAGGGCCTCGGTGCGCTGGGCTGGGCGGTGAACTCCGATACGGCGCCCAAGCAGATTGCGGGCTTGTCGGGCGCGCTGATGAACACCTTCGGCAACCTGTCGAGCATCACCACGCCCATCGCGATCGGTTACATCGTCAACACCACGGGTTCGTTCAACGGTGCGCTGGTGTACGTGGGGATCCACGCGCTGGTCGCCATCGTCTGCTACCTGTTCATGGTCGGCGAGATCAAGCGTGTGGAACTCAAGCCGCTGTAAGCCACGGGAGCCAAGTCAGTGACGTTGCAATCGATCGAGTCCGGCGCACGCACGCACACACCGCGGGTGACGGAGATGCAGGTGATTCCCGTCGCGGGCCGCGACAGCATGCTGCTGAACCTGTGCGGCGCGCATGCTCCGTTCTTTACGCGCAACCTCGTCATCCTGAAGGACAACGCCGGGCGCACCGGCGTGGGCGAGGTGCCGGGCGGGGAGGGCATCCGCCAAGCGCTGGAGCGGGTGATTCCGCTGGTGGTCGGTCAATCGATCGGTCGTACCAACGGCGTGCTGAACAGCATCCGGCGGGCGCTGGCCGGTGGCGGCAATGCCGCGCATCAGGCGACCGTGCACCAGGTGACCTCAGCTTCGGAAGCCGCCGTGCTGCGCCAGCCGCACGAGATCAACCTGCGCATGGACAATGTCATCACGGCGGTGGAAGCGGCGCTGCTCGATCTGCTTGGGCAGTTTCTGGAAGTGCCGGTGGCCGAGCTGCTGGGCGCCGGTCAGCAGCGCGATAGCGCCCCGATGCTCGCCTATCTGTTCTACGTGGGCGACCGCCGCAAGACCGATCTGCCGTATCTGGATGGTGCGAATGCTGCCGACGACTGGCTGCGCCTGCGCCACGAAGCCGCCATGACACCCGCCGCCATCGCGCGCCTGGCCGAGGCGGCCACCGAGCGTTACGGTTTTGCCGATTTCAAGCTCAAGGGCGGCGTGATGCGCGGTGCGGATGAGATGGAAGCGATCGCCGCCATCAAGGCGCGCTTTCCGCACGCTCGCGTCACGCTGGACCCGAACGGCGCGTGGTCGCTCAACGAGGCGATTGCGCTGTGCAAGGGCCAAGGGCATCTGCTGGCCTATGCCGAAGACCCGTGCGGCCCCGAAGCCGGCTATTCGGGCCGCGAGGTGATGGCCGAGTTCAAGCGCGCCACCGGCATCCCGACGGCCACCAACATGATCGCGACCGACTGGCGGCAGATGGGCCACGCCGTGCAGCTGCACGCGGTCGATATTCCGCTGGCCGATCCGCATTTCTGGACCATGCAGGGCTCCGTGCGCGTGGCCCAGTTGTGCGACGAGTGGGGCCTGACGTGGGGCTCGCATTCCAACAACCACTTCGATGTGTCGCTGGCGATGTTCACGCATGTGGCCGCCGCCGCGCCCGGCAACATCACGGCCATCGATACACACTGGATCTGGCAGGAAGCCGAGGAGCGCCTGACGCGCGAGCCGTTGCGCATCCAGGGCGGCCACGTGGCCGTGCCGGAGCGCCCGGGCCTCGGCATCGAAATCGACATGGAGCGCGTCATGGCCGCCCATGCGCTGTACAAGACCCTGGGCCCTGGCGCGCGCGATGACGCCATGGCCATGCAGTACCTCGTGCCGGGCTGGACGTATGACCCGAAGCGCCCGAGCCTGGGGCGCTGAAAAGAAGCCCGTTTGAGTTTGAATCAATCACGGAGTCTGTGATGTCTGAACCGACGCTGGCCCCTGAGGCCGGCAACGCAACTGAAAAGGCGCTGACGATCCGCGTGCACGACGGTGACAACGTCGCCATCGTCGTCAACGCACGCGGCTTGCCCGCCGGCACGGCACTGGCCGATGGCACGGTGCTCGTCGAAGGCGTGCCGCAAGGCCACAAGGTGGCGCTGGTCGACTTGGCCGAAGGCGACGCGATCGTTCGCTACAACGAAGTGATCGGCTATGCCGTGAAGCCGCTGCCGCGCGGTAGCTGGGTCAACGAGCATGCGGTCAAGCTGCCGTCTGCGCCCGCGCTGGATGAATTGCCGCTGGCCACACGCCCCGATCCGAAGCTCGCCAAACTGGAGGGCTATACCTTCGAGGGCTATCGCAACGCAGACGGCACGGTGGGCACGAAGAACGTGCTGGGCATCATGACCAGCGTGCAGTGCGTGGCGGGCGTGACGGATTACGTGGTCGGCCGCATCAAGCGCGAGCTGCTGCCGCGCTTTCCCAACGTCGACGATGTGGTGGCGCTCAACCATGTGTACGGCTGCGGTGTCGCCATCAACGCACCGGCCGCCATCGTACCCATCCGCACGCTGCAGAACCTGGCGCTGAATCCGAACTTTGGCGGCGAGATCATGGTGATCGGCCTGGGCTGCGAAAAGCTCGTCCCGGAACGCCTTGTGCCGGAGAAGCTTGCGCCGGGCGGGCGCATTCCGATCGAAGTGGCCGGCACCGCAGATTCGCCGGTGCTGCGTCTGCAGGACGAAGCCTTCGACGGCTTCATCGGCATGACCGACGCCATCATGGAGATGGCCGAGCGCCGCCTGGAGCATCTCAACAAGCGCCAGCGCGAAACCTGCCCGGCCTCCGACCTCGTGGTTGGGGTGCAGTGCGGCGGCAGCGATGCGTTCTCGGGCGTGACGGCCAATCCGGCGGTCGGCTTTGCAGCGGACCTGATCGTCCGTGCAGGCGGCACCGTGATGTTCTCGGAAGTGACCGAGGTGCGCGACGCCATCCATCTGCTCACGCCGCGCGCCATCGATGAAGACGTCGGCCGTGCGCTGCTGCGCGAGATGGCGTGGTACGACAACTACCTCAGCGGCGGCCAGACTGACCGCAGCGCCAACCCGTCACCGGGTAACAAGAAGGGTGGCCTGTCTAACGTGGTGGAAAAAGCGCTGGGTTCGATCGTGAAGTCGGGCAGCACGCCCATCGTCGATGTGCTTGGCCCCGGTGAGAAAGTGCGTCGCAAGGGCCTGATCTTTGCTGCGACCCCCGCGAGCGATTTCGTGTGCGGCACGTTGCAGCTGGCGTCGGGCATGAACCTGCAGGTCTTCACGACCGGCCGTGGCACCCCGTATGGCCTGGCTATGGCGCCGGTCATCAAGGTGTCGACGCGCAAGGCGTTGTCCGAGCGCTGGCATGACCTGATCGACCTTGACGCGGGCCGCATCGCCACCGGCGAAGCGACCATTGCCGACATCGGCTGGGAACTGTTCCACCTGATTCTTGACGTGGCGAGCGGCCGCAAACAAGTCTGCGCAGACAAGCTCGGTTTGCATAACGCGCTGGCCCTGTTCAACCCCGCCCCGGTGACCTGATATGACCACTGAAATGAACGTTCAAAACGATCCGCTCGACGGTGTGACCACACGCTGCCACCGCCTGCTGCTGACTGGCGCCGCAGGCAACCTCGGCAAGGTGCTGCGTGAGCGCCTGCCCAAGTACGCCGATTCTTTGCGCTTGTCTGATATATCAAATCTGGGCGAAGCACGCACCGGCGAAGAGATCGTGCCGTGCGACCTGGCTGATGCGAAAGCCGTCGATACGCTCGTCGCCGGGATCGACGCCATCGTGCATCTGGGCGGCGTGTCGGTCGAGCGGCCGTTTGAAGAGATCCTGCCGGCCAATATCGCAGGCACGTACAACCTGTACGAAGCTGCCCGTCGTCATGGCGTGCGGCGCATCGTGTTTGCCAGCTCCAACCACACCATCGGTTTCTACAAGCAGGGCGAGGTGATCGACAGCACCGTGCCCACCAAGCCCGATGGCTACTACGGGCTCAGCAAGGTCTTCGGCGAACAGCTCGCCAGCTTCTATTTCGATCGCTACGGCATCGAGACGGTCGCCATCCGTATCGGCTCTTCGTTTGCCGAAGCGAAAGACCGCCGCATGCTCGTCACCTGGCTCGGCTACGACGACCTGGAGCAACTCATCCGCCGCGCGTTGTTCGTGCCGGGTGTGGGCTTTACGGTGGTCTACGGCATGTCGAACAACCGCGACCATTGGTGGGACAACCGCCACGCCGCGCATCTCGGCTACCAGCCTACGCAGACGAGCGAGATCTTCCGCGGGCAAGTCGAAGCGCAACCGCCGCTGCCTGCCGATGATCCGGCCGCGCTGTATCAGGGCGGCGCGTTCGTCAAAGCCGGCCCGTTCGGAGACTGAAGCAATGGCAGTCAACGTAGAACCGGTTGTCGAGCGGATTGGCAATATGCAATGCGGTGTCGGCGAAAGCCCCGTCTGGCACGCCGGTGAGCAGGCGCTGTACTGGACGGACATTCCGGACCGAAAGCTGTGGTGCTGGAATTTCTTCTCGGGCCAGACCCACAGCTGGCCGCTGCCCGAGATGGCCGGCTGTATTGCCATGGCGCCCAACGGTTGGGCGATGGCGATGGAGACGGGCATCTTCCTCGCGCCGCCGCCCAGCGCCGGCATCGCGCTTGGCACCCTGCAACGCCTCGCTACGGTGGCGCATCCTCGCCCCGACATGCGTTTCAACGACGGTCGCTGCGATCGCCAAGGCCGGTTTTGGGCCGGCACGATGGTGCTGGACACTTCGCTGGGTCTGCCGCTCGGCAAGCTGTATCGCTTTGACGCGGATGCGGCGCGCACAGGGCGCGTCGAGGCCGTCATCGACGACCTCATCGTCCCGAACGGCCTGGCCTTCAGCCCCGACGGCAAGACGATGTATCTGTCGGATTCGCACGCGAGCCGCCAGACGGTCTGGGCTTTCGATTACGACGTCGACAGCGGCACGCCGCACAACCGCCGCGTCTTCATCGACATGAACGCGCACCCCGGTCGTCCCGATGGCGCCGCCGTGGACGCCGACGGCTGCTACTGGATTTGCGGCAACGATGCGGGGTTCGTGCACCGCTTCACGCCAGACGGCCGCCTTGATCGAAGCATCGCCATTCCTACGTCCAAACCGGCCATGTGTGCGTTCGGCGGCCCCGGGCTGGACACCCTGTTCGTGACGTCGATCCGCATCGGCGACGACCCGCTCTCGGGCGCCACGTTTGCAGTGCGCCCGGGCGTGACTGGATTACCGGAACCCGTCCTGCACCTCTGAAACCGAGTACGCCCCGCACACAAGAAGAACCGGGGGCTTTAGGAGACAACACATGAAACCCATCAAAGGCTTGCGCTGGTGGATCATCGGCCTCGTCCTCAGCGGCCTGATCATGAACTACCTGGCGCGCAATGCGCTGGCGGTGGCGGCGCCTGAAGTGAACAAGGTGCTGAACATCAGCACACAGCAGTACGGCTACATCGTTGCGGCATTCCAGGCAGCCTATATGGTGATGCAGCCGGTGGCGGGCTATGTGCTCGACGTGCTGGGCACCAAGTTGGGTTTTGCGCTGTTTGCGGCGGCGTGGTCGGTGGTCTGTCTGCTGCACAGCACGGCGGGCGGTTGGCTATCGCTGGCGGCGTTCCGCGCCATGCTGGGGATGACGGAGGCGGCAGGCTTTCCATCGGCGCTGCGGGCCACGGCGGAATGGTTCCCCGCCAAGGAGCGGTCGATTGCCACCGGCTGGTTCAACATCGGCTCGTCCGTGGGCGCGGTGGTCGCGCCGCCATTGGTGGTCTGGTGCATCCTGCACGGCAACTGGCGCTTTGCCTTTGCCGTGATCGGCGGGATGGGACTGGTGTGGAGCGTGCTGTGGTTCCTGCTGTATCGCGTGCCGGCCAAGCACCATCGCTTGTCGGCCGAGGAGCGCGAGTACATCCGTGCAGGCCAGGAAACGCCCGACGACAACGCGGATGCGCCCAAGCCGTCGTGGGGCAAGATCGTCAGCGGCCGCCGCTTCTGGGGCATCGCCATCCCGCGCTTTCTCTCGGAGCCGGCTTGGCAGACGTTCAATTATTGGATTCCGCTGTACATGGCGACCGAGCGCCATATGAACCTGAAGGAGATCGCGCTGTTTGCGTGGCTGCCGTTCCTGGCGGCGGACGTTGGATGCGTGCTGGGCGGCTATCTCGCGCCGTGGTTCCAGAAGCGCTTCTCGGTGTCGCTCGTGACATCGCGCAAGCTGGTGATGGTGACGGGCTGCCTGTGCATGATCGGCCCGGCCTGCATCGGACTGGCGACGAGTCCCTACACGGCGATCGCGCTCTTCTGCGTGGGCGGTTTCGCGCATCAGACGCTCTCCGGCGCGCTGTACACGCTCACGTCCGACATGTTCGGCAAGCACGAAGTCGGCACAGCCGTCGGGCTGGCGGGCATGTCGGGCTACATGGGCGGCATGCTCTTCTCGCTGGCGGTCGGCACGCTCGCCACGACCATCGGCTACAACCCGCTGTTCGTGGCGCTGGCGGTGTTCGATATCGTGGCGGCCATCCTCGTGTGGACGATGCTCAACGACAAGCAGGCGCGCCCCGTGCCGATGCAGCCCGGTGGAACGGCACCGAGCACGGCGGCTTGATTCCGCGCCGGCAGGCGTCGATCACGCAGCCTGCTGGGCGACCTTCGGATTGAGCTTGGCCGGGCTGAGCGGATCGAAGTCGACCCATTCGCCGTTGCGCCAGCGGCCGGCGGCTTCTTCGACGTCCATGCCGCCGGCACCGGCCAGGATGCGCGCGGCTTCGGCTTCCCGGTCGGGCGTCACGCGCACCGCCAGCAGCACGCCGGAATGACGTGTGCGCAGCGTGGCATCGGGCGGTTGCGCGGGCTGGGGCGCGTCGCGTGTGGCGATCATGGCACCCGCCAGCGAGCCGATATAGGCGCCCACCCCGGCTGCCACCACCGAAAACAGCACGGCCACGTGCAGCGCAATCAGCACCACCACACCGGCAACGGCGCCAACCGCCGCGCCAATCGCCATCCCCTTGCCGGCGCCCGCATGTGCGCGGGCGGCGCCAGGGTCGGCATTGCGGTCCCCGCCAATCGGAAACGCTGCGTGCTGGCCGGACGGGTTGACGAAGAAGACGTTCACATCGTCCTCGGAAAAGCGCTGGGCAAACAGCGCACGCGCGGCGTCTTCGGCGCGTTCAAACGTGTCGAAACGGGCTGCGACGATGAGCGACATGGGGCCTCCTGAGAAACGCATTTCCCATAGCGCAAGCAAGCGGGGGGCCTGCGGCCAAAGTCGACCCGAAGTTACCTAAAGCAGGTGATTGGCTGGGCAATCACGCGTCGCCATACTTGCGTCCCAAAGGCCCGCGCGAGGCCGTTCCATTGCCAGACAGACGATAACGAAAACGTGGCCGCCCAGAGCAAAGGGCGGCCAGCCGATACCGCCCGGCAATCCGGCGGTCTTTTGGTATTACAACGGGAGGGTGTCATGTTCTACGGCTTTTCTGCGGTGCCGGGCGCGATCGTGCCCTATGCATACGACTGGCTGCTGGTGGGGCTGTCGTATCTCATCTCGGTGGCGGGGGCGTATGTGGGCTTGCGATGGTCAAGACGCGTGCGCAACAAGAACGGCACCCTCGACATGGACCGGCTGATCTGCGCCAGCGTGGCGCTCGGCGGCGGGGCGGTCTGGTCGATGCACTTCATCGGCATGGCGGCCTACCGGACGCCCGTCCGGATCGAGTTCGATCTCTTCATGACCATGGTGTCGCTGCTGGTGGTGATGGTCTTTGCCGCCGGAGGCCTCGTCATTGCATCGCGCACCACGGGCAACCGCCTGCGCAACATTGCCGAGGGCGGCGTGCTGACCGGCCTGGGCGTGGCGGTGATGCATTACACCGGCATGGCGGCCGTGCACACCAACAGCAACTTCGACTGGGACGTCTCCATCATCGGCGTCTCGGCGTTGATTGCGGTCGTGGTGTCGATGGTTGCGCTGTGGCTCGCCACAACCGTCAAGACACGCGGCCAGCAGTTCGGCGCGGCGCTCATCATGGGCGTGGCCGTCTGCGGCATGCACTACACGGGCATGACGGCCGGCACGATGATCTGCACGGGGCAGAGCTATTCACCGTCGCTGTTCGCCATTGAAGGCAGCAACATCGGCTATGCCGTGTTTGCGCTGGCGGGCACCATCCTGATGATCATCCTGCTGATCGAGGCGTCGCGCAGCGCCAGCAGCGCACGCGCCACTGCCTCGGGCACGTTGCGCTGAAACGTGTTGCCAGAACGCCCGGCCGCGTGTTTTTCGGCTGGGCGATTCTCATGGCGGTGGCGCGCCCCGCTACAATCGCGGCCTGGCATTTGTAGATGGCGTTTGAAATGGTGCTTGGCTGGTTTGGCATTTCCACCGTGTGGCTGCTGCCGCTGGTGTGGCGGTATGTGACGCGCGCGCTGGCGGGGGAGCGGGACTTCCTCAAAGGCCGGGGCACCGTGCGGCTCTGGCTGGTGACGCTCGTCGCGCTGAGCGCCAGCGCCGCGCTTGAAGCCCTGACTTCTGGCGCCGACCCGCAGGACAAGGCCGGCGGTGCTGCCGGGCGCGCATTGTCGTCGCTGTTCTCTCACATGCTGGGCTGGACGGGCGCGTTCCTCCTGATGCTCGGCGTGCTCATCTGGGTGGCCCCCATGGTGTTCGGACGATCGTGGGGCCAGGTGTTCAAGCGCCGTCGCGCCGCTGATGCCGAGGCGTCCTCCGACCCGGACACCGCCCACGACGAACCCGTTGACGACGGCTTGAAGCCGACTGCGCTCGGCCTCGGCGGGGCAGGGGAGACGCGCTGGAGCGGTCATGCCGGCGCTGCACAACCGACGGTGCGTCATCGTGGCATCGAGGCAGTTTCGGCCCGCCGCCAGCCCGCATGGCAGCCACCCCCGCGCACGCGCCCCTCGCCGCCGCAGCCGGGCGAGATCTGGCCCCTGCTTGACGCAAAGAAGGGCGCACCGGCTGAAGCGCCGGCCACTGTGAAGACGCCGCCTGCAGCTCCGACCACGCCGCCGCAGACGCCTGCGGCACGCCCAAAACCGCGTGCCACCATCGTCAGCAGCCCGTTCCATCAGCCGCAACTTGGTCTGCAAACGCAGGCTCCAGCGCCAGCCCCGGCGGCCCCGCCGCAGGCCATGCCCGCTGCTGAGCCGGTCGTGCTCGCCGAGCCGACAGCGCCGGAGTTGGCGGAGGCGAAAGTCGCCGTCGCAGAAACGCCAACGGTCGACCTCGACGCCGTACGCCAAGAAGCCGAGGCGCTCCTGGCCGAACTGCGCGGCCTGATGGCGCCCGCCGTAACGTCGCTTGCCCCGGAGGTTGCGGAGCCCATCGCGGAAGCCGAAGCCGGACCCGCCCCGATTGTCGAAGCTCTGCCCGAAGCGGAAGCGCTGTCCGCTACGCCGGCCATCGAGCCAGCCGCGCAGCCGGAAGTCGCGCCTGCCGTGCCTGCGCCCAAGCCGCGCATCGTCTTGCCGGCCGTGGTGGGGGAGGTGGTGTCACGCGCCACGCCGGCCATTGCCGCAGCGTCGGTGCCGGCGCCCGCACCAGCGTCAGCTGCGGCACCTGCCGTACCGCGCATCGTCGACTATCGCCTGCCGGGCGCCGCATTGCTGACCGCTGCAACCCCCAGCGCGGAAGCCGTCTCCGCCGAGCACCTGGAAGAGACGAGCAACCTGATCGCCCAGCGTCTGGCGGAGTTCAAGGTGCCGGTGACGGTCGTTGGCGCATCGGCCGGGCCGGTCATCACGCGGTTCGAGGTTGATCCGGCAATTGGCGTGCGCGGCGCGCAGGTTGTCGGGCTGATGAAAGACCTGGCGCGCGCGCTGGGCGTGACGTCCATCCGCGTTGTCGAAACCATCCCCGGCAAGACGTGCATGGGCCTGGAGCTGCCCAACGCCCGCCGCGAAATGATCCGCTTGTCGGAAGTCGTGAACGCAGCGGATTTCCAGTCGCATGCGTCGCACCTCGTGCTGGCCATGGGCAAAGACATCACCGGCAACCCGGTGGTGACGGATCTCGCCCGCGCCCCGCACCTGCTGGTGGCCGGCACGACGGGCTCGGGCAAGTCGGTCGCCGTCAACGCGATGATCCTGTCGATGCTGTACAAGGCCACGCCCGACGACGTGCGCATGATCATGATCGACCCGAAGATGCTGGAACTCTCGGTATACGAGGGCATTCCGCATCTGCTCGCGCCCGTGGTGACCGACATGAAGCAGGCCGCGCACGCGCTCAACTGGTGCGTGGGCGAGATGGAAAAGCGCTATCGACTGATGTCGGCGCTGGGCGTGCGCAACCTAGCCGGCTACAACCAGAAGATCCGCGCGGCAGAACAGGCCGGCCGCAAGGTGCCGAATCCGTTCTCGCTGACGCCCGATGCGCCGGAGCCCCTCTCGACGCTGCCGATGATCGTGGTCGTCATCGATGAACTGGCCGACCTGATGATGGTGGCCGGCAAGAAGATCGAAGAGCTGATCGCGCGCCTCGCGCAGAAGGCCCGTGCCGCCGGCATCCATTTGATTCTGGCGACGCAGCGGCCGTCGGTGGACGTCATCACCGGCCTGATCAAGGCGAACATTCCCACGCGCGTGGCGTTCCAGGTGTCCTCCAAGATCGACTCGCGCACGATTCTCGACCAGATGGGCGCCGAATCGCTGCTCGGCCAGGGCGACATGCTGTTCCTGCCGCCGGGCACTGGGTATCCGCAGCGCGTGCACGGCGCGTTCGTCGCCGACGAGGAAGTACACCGCGTGGTCGAACACTGGAAGCAGTTTGGCGAGCCCGAATACGACGAAGCCATCCTCGCCGGTGATCCGGGTGAAGCTGCCGCGAGCGGTGATCTGTTCGGTGGCGAAAGCAGCGATGCAGAAGCCGATCCGCTCTACGACGAGGCCGCGGCGTTTGTGCTCAACACGCGCCGCGCGTCGATTTCCTCCGTGCAGCGGCAACTGCGCATCGGCTACAACCGTGCCGCGCGGCTCATCGAACAGATGGAAGCGGCAGGACTGGTGTCGCCGATGGGGCGGAATGGGCAGCGTGAGGTGCTGGCGCCGGGTGGTGGGGAGTGATCGTGTAGGCGTCTGCGAGGCGCCCACGCGTCCACGCCGAGGGGCGGAAGCACTCAGCCTTCCGCGGTGGCATTCAACGCTTGAAGCCACTGCCCCAGCTGTTCCTCACCTTCCTCATCCAACTGCCCCGACAGCTCGCCATACCATTGAGCAATGGCTTCGATCGGCAGGTTCGCCTTGAGAATAGGCAGGCTGTTTTCCAGAAAGCTCGGGAAAAACGGGATGCCGCGCATGTACAGGAAGTGCGAATCGGTGATGCGAACGTGCGCGTAGACATCGCGCAGCCAATCCAGATACGGCAATGCCTCGGCCACGTGCCCGCTCTGCGTGAGCGACGAGATGAACTGCGTGCGAGCCGTGACGCTGGACATCTCGTGCGTCTGCTCGTTGATCTCGTCGAACTTCATCAACCACGCTTCGCCGCGCTTCAGTTCGCCGCACATGACGGACGTCGTCGCCAGCTGCAGCGCGTTATGTGCGCTGGGCTCCTGTTCGAACAGCGCAAGCCAGTAAGGAAACGCCTCGGGATAGCGGCGCATATCCGAATAGGCGAGCGCGCATAGGCGGTTGGCGTCGGCGTGGCGATCGGCGTACGGCGCAGCAGCGGCGATGGCAGCTTCGTGCCGGCCTTGCTGGTAGGCCTCGAGGGCAGGGGCGAGTTCGGGGGCGATATCGGATGAGGTGTCGTCGTCTTTCGGCGGTGGGGGCGGGTTGGCGACTTGGTCTTTGGCGTTTCGGCCGAATAGTTTTTTCAGTAGGCCCATGGTGTTTTGTTGGTGGTGCTGGAGCGGGGCGCCCGAATTGCTGGGGGCTGCAACCCACATTTCCCCAGCGTTTACAGCTTCGGATCAGATTGATCGCTATCCCACTGCCAGATCGTCGAACCGTAGTCCGATACAACCTCCGGCATCAGGGTTCCTTGCGAGAAGAACCGGCGAGAGCCTGATTTGGCTGGCGTTATCCAGTAGCCGCTCTTTGGGCAGGGGGCGCCTGCTTCACAGCGCAAATGCAAAGTAGTTGCGGGCATGGCTTGGCCAACGGGTTGCGATACGAAGTACCAGGTGGTATCGACCGCTTTTGTCTCTGTCAGCGTGATCGATCGTTCCTCTACATCATCATCGTCGGGCATCGGGAAATCCGCCCAAACGTCGAGCGGCTTTCCGCAATAAATCCGATATGTAGGTTGCATGGGATGTCCTTGGACGCAGAATGCGAGGCTGAAGTCGTTAGCGCCCTCCATCCACTGCTTGGGTACCCACACGCCCGTGCGGGGACAGGGAGTGCCGGGGCTCACATGCTCGCTGACGTCAATGGGGTGCTTCGGATATACCGGCGGAGGCGACATGATCCCGTATCCTTGGGCAAATTTAATCGCGTCAGCAGAGTCGCCTATGTGGCTGTCGTCTCGATCGAGATAGATTTGACTGCTTCCAACTGAGCCGCGGTTTAGCCAAAGCCTCCCACCTGTCTCGTTATTGCGTAACGTTTCGCTTCCCGTACCGCAGGCATAACTCAAGCGGCGGAAGGCTAGGTCCCATTGCTTACGCTGGTCCTCATTCATCCATCCCAGAGGTTGTTCGACGAGCCCGCGGTAGTCTGCTGAGGGAGCCCTCAGGAAATCAATCATCGGCATGTAGTCGCCGCCGTTCTTGATAAACCCGATACCACGTCGGATGTTCTCGGCATGCGTCAGGTAGCGAGATACCCAGTAGTCGAGGCGAGCGGCGCCATGAATCCCGTGCCCGGTAATGAGGTTGTTGTACAGCTCGGCGAATTCTTCGCAGAGGCGGGCGCACAGTTCGTAGTACGCGATCGACGTGGTTTGATAGAGAAACCACGCATCCTGGTCAAGGTTGCGTGGTACGTCGTATGGCCTCAAGTTTGCTGCACTCATTGGATATCGTCAGGTAAGGAAACAATGATTCCTTTTGCTTCTTGTTGATTCCAGTCTGCGAAGCCCCAGCCCGTTTCAAAGGGGCCTTTTACCTGAGGTTTTGCTCTTGTTGCGGCGTAGCTTTAAAGAATGCGGCAAGTCGATTGACCATTCTCGGATCTCCGCTCAAGCCCAGGGGGCGGATCCGGCCTATCCGTTTAGCGCAAACGGGCGCGCAACGAGTCGAATCCTCTGAACCTAGAGCTTCGGATCGGATTGATCGCTATCCCATTGCCAGATGGTTGCTCCGTAATCGGATGCGACTTCCGGCATGATTTCGCCTAGCTTGAAATACCGACGTGATCCGCGCTTTGCGGGCGTCATCCAATACCCCGCTCTGGGGCACGGGCTATTTGCATCGCAACGCATACCGGCTGCTGCGGTGATTGAGTCGATACCGGCGTCTGGTGCGAGCCGCTCGACCGATTTATTTGCTCGGGCCCAGTCGGCAAGATCTTTTGGGTATACCAACTGATCCCTAAAGGAGCGGTCGTCAATGTTGTGCAGTACAGAGATCGCCGCCGATTCGAAGGACCAATAGCCGTAGTAGGGTATCTGGTGCTTTGCGGCGTGCACGTGTCCATCATGCCAGGGGGCACCCTCAAAGGCTTTATACCAACCGGCCAAGTATTTCTCGATCTCTGCAGCGGACGCAGCGGGACTTTCCGGTGAGTAGAACGAATCGATCAGCGCGTCATATGGGACGACATGGAAGTACTCGGTTATATCGTGTCGAGGATCAGGCACCGCCCGCGAGACGAGTTCCTCAAACAGGATATCGTCGCTGCGGTATGGGTGCAGCCAATCGGCGATTTTGCGCAGGGCCGCACCATCCCCAAACAGGACACCAAGGCTCGCCATATCGATGGCTATTTGAAAGGCGTATAGGTCTTCAAACTCTAGCGGTGTACTGTCTTCACGGAGCTCGTCGCCCGATTCAGCAGCGAGCGCCTTAATATAGGTTCGGTAAGCTTCATGCCAGTTACCCAAGGCGTTCACGGCATCGGTATATAGCGGTAGAAGAGCGTCAATGGGCGAACCGGCTGTGTAGTGAAGCTTCAGAAGGTTCAGCTTTTCTTTGAACGTGCTTCCGGCAATCCCCGCGAAAGCCGGGTCTGACGGGCTTACGTTGTTCCGCTCTTCACTCTCGTTTTCGAGAATCAGTGTTGAGAGCCAGCTCTTGTTGAGTTCGTAGAATCGCTCCGTTAGGAACTTTTGCCGGCGATGGCTTCGAAATGTAGCTTCGGTCATAGGTACTGCCTTGCGGTATCCGTAACACAGATGGGGCGAGTATCGCTCTACTGTTGTGGCTTCCTTGGCTGCTTAGTGCCCTTGGAGCCTTTTGTTTGTTCTCCTCGAGGCGCCAAGTTTTTTGCAGCACGGGCACGATCTCGAGCTTTAACGACGGCGTCGATTGCGCTTGCTTCCCATTCTTTAGTGATCCCGTGCTCGATATGTGGGTGAACATCTTTGTCCTGCTTCCCAGCATGAATATCCACCAGGGCCTGCGCGTGATCGAGCGCCCCCTTGGACTCGAATGTCACCAGGACAGTACGTCGATGGTAGCGAGAAGCATTGATTTGACGTAAGGCTAGCTCTGACTGAGGGTCAAGCCCCTCTTTTTTGGAGCGATCCTCTACCCATTCCGTGGACATCTGTACCTTGGGCGAGACGGTTCCTCTCTTGTCGCTACTGTCACTCAACAGATAGTGGAGAAGCTCGTTTTCTGGGCTGAGTCCCGTTACAGCAGGAATCTTTCCCTCTCTTACCAAATACTTCCCAAGCCCATAAGCCGCTCCTATGCTCTCGCGGGCTTTGGCTTCCGTTACCGTATAGCCTGCTCCATGCTGCCAGACAGCATCGAGGCCCGCGTGATTCACTTTGGGCAGGTCAATCAGTCTTAGATTGACTGGCCGCTTGTCTACATTGATTTTTTTGATCGTCGCGGGCGCCCAACGCCCCTTTAACTTATCGTGAGGCCAACTGCCGCTGAGACGTTGAACCTCGTGATAGTCGACCATATGCTCGCCTACCAGCCCCTTCTCTTGACTGGCCAGGTTCGCGAATGTTTTGCGCGTGAGTTGTATGGCTGCATGTAGCCGTCCGCTATCCTTCTTTGCACTAGTACGATCACTTTCTCTCACTTTGGTCCTACCCTGCCGCTCTGGCGTGCGGCCTCTGGGATGGAGGTCCGCCTTATTGTTCCCAGACTTTGCCCGGAGCCCAGGTGTCGCTGATCCCGCCACTGCTTTCTGTCCGGCAGCCATGACGATTGCGGCTGCTTGCTCGCCCAGCAAGTCTTCAAGGAAGGCATAGATTTCATTGCTGGCGCGCTGCAACGGTCCACCAATCTGGCCTCTGAGTTTCTTGAGGGAAGGGAGAATCTCTTTGGCGAGATTTTGGACTGGGTCGGGGATCAGCCAATCTTTCCAACCGCTCGCGGTCGCAATAAACTCGGTCAGTTCAATGGCCGCGGCAAGGGCAGTATCGACTTGAGCGATAGCAGAATTTGTGCGGACGACCCACTTGCCTAGTAGTTCCTGGCGGACCCATTTGATGGCGCCCCCTTTGCCTAAGCCAAGGAGGCCTTCAATAGCTTCAAGGCCGGTATGTATTGCACCCTTGGCGGCTCGCCGCTCTTTCCAAAGTGGCTTGAAAACCGTTTTGAAAGCGCTGCCAATTTCCGGGATGGCGCCGAATGCAGCGAATCCGAGATTGACAAGCTGAGTGCTATCTGCGTACTGGAACCCGCCTCGTTTATTGATTTGGAAAAGGGTGCCGGTGATGTCGCGAGCGTCCATTACTTGATCCAGGACGGGCACCATAGAGATCAGCCCACCTACGAGTTGTGCGCTAGTGCTTTGTTCTTCTTCAAAATCACCAAGCAATAGCGTCCGAAAGAATCGCTCGATCTCGCTGCGCGTTCCGCTCATGCTTGAGCTCCAACGATGGGAGGTTCAGTTTTAAGCGCACGTTCAATCATTTCGGAGCCTTCCTGCTGAACCTCTTTTTTGTTGTATGCAGCGTCGTCCCGCGAAAGCGGTGGCGCCTTCCAATCCCGTGAGTCTTCTCCATAGTCCACTTGGTATGCGCCGGGTGGAACGCCCTTCAAGAGCTTGTATCCATCCTGATTCAATGTGCCTTCCAATACGGTGCCGTTGTCGAAGGTAACTTTGTAGGGCGCTTCCACAACCGGAGTGAGGTCGTCATAGTGATAGTGCAATTCAATTTCGCGGACGGGCTCAGCTAGCGCTCCCACCGGCAACGCCGGCAACGCCGCCGCCTGCCCCCCGGGCCCCTCAAACGGATGCCCAGCCCCCTTCACCGACAGCAACCCCGACGTCTCAAACGTCACCGCATTTCCTTCCAGCCGGATCAACGAATCCCCGCCATGCAGCACGATGTTCTGCTGCGCGAGGATCTCGACCGAATCGGCCGACGAGGTGACGGTGACGGCCTTGTCTGCCAGCACGGCCAACGCATCGGTATGCGCCTGGATGGAGACCGGCCCGCCTTCGGCAATCGCGCGGATGCCGTTGCGTTGCGCGAACAGGCTCACGCCCTTTGCCGCCGCGGCGGCGATGACATTGCCAGCGGCAAGGTGCCAGTCGGCCTGCGCGGTGCCGTGCAAATGCCGCCCCGCGTAGACGGTGGTCGTGGCCTGCGAAGCGAGCGCGATGCTGGAGGGCGATTCGGTCACCAGCAGCGGCTGGCCGAATTTATCGACGGGCTGCTGTGAATCCTGGCCATTGACGTTGCTGGGGTACTTGCCGTCCTGCGCAGGGTCGAGCGCCTTGTCGATCGGCTCGAACGCTTCGTTGGCCGCCAAGGGCAGCGCTTGCTGGCTCGCGGCGGCATCCGACAAGCGCTGTGCCGTCTTCTGCGCGGCGGTGAGCTGCCCGCGCGCTTCATGGGCGTCGAGCAGCGTGCCGACGGCTTGCGCACGCGCGGTGGTCGAAAGCAGCAGGCCTGCGCCAGCGCGGACCACCGCCCAGGCGTCGGTGCGCAGTTCGGCGCCGGTGCCGCGCCACGTGCCGCGGTCTCCGCCCGTGGCACCGTGCGAGGTGACATAGCCGAGGTTGAGCTGGCTGTTGGCGGTCGAGCTGGCCAGGCGCGTGCGCAACTGGCCGGGATGATCGTCGACGACCCACTGGTTGTAGCCGTCGCCGCCAAGACCTTGTGAATGCCAGCCGGACAGGGCTTGCCCAAGCGGCGCATCGGCAGGGGCCCACGGCAGGGCGTCCTGCGTGTTGTGCAACTGCATGGCGATCATCGGCCGGTCGATGTCGCCGTCGATGAACGTCAGCAGGACCTGCGTGCCGGCGCGCGGCAGGTGATTGCCGCCCCAGTTCGGGCCCGCGCTGGCGCTGGCCACGCGCACCCAGGCGGTGACTTGCGACCGGTCGCTGTTGGACGGATCGGAAAACGCCTTGACCTCCGGCGCGCGCAGCCACGGGAAACGCACCCGAACGCGATGGTCGCGGTCGGTTGTGAGCGGCGCACCGTCGTCGGCAATGACCACGGCAGCCTGGCCTTCAGGCGCCGTCGGGCGGCGTCGGTAGGGCGGCACGATGGGCGCCTCGGCCGGTACGGCGACGAAACGATTGCGGTAGCTGCCCGATTCGATCTCGGTGGTGGAGAGCAACCGTGCGATGTCGGCGCCGAGGTTGTTGGCGGCTTCGTGTTCCACCTGCAGCGTGACGAACTCGCTGTGCTTGCTGTCGAAATGCTGCGTGAGCGTGAAGCGCTGGCCGGCGCCCAACTGGCGCACGCTGCCTTGGCCTTCGTAGCGCAGGTACGCGCCTTCGTGTGCCTGCATGCGCAACTGCGCGGCGCGGCCGGCCTCTTGCGCATTCGAATATTGATACGAGCCCGAGGCTTCAAAGCGTTCCAGCGTGGGCAGCTCACCGCCGGGGTCGCTGGCGCTGGCTTGGGCGCTGGTCGCAGCCAGTGCCTTGTAGTCCCACGAGGCGAGCGTCACTGCATTGGTGCCCACGCTGTGCGCGTGCGAGAAACGCTCGATGGCGTCTTCGCTTTCGGTGGCGTCAACGCGATGGAAGCGGATCTGCGCCTGCGGGCAAGCCGGACGTTGCGCATCGTTGTCGAAGATGACGACGGTGTGACGCGACAGCGTGCTGCCTTGTTGTTGCTTGTCGTCGCTTTGCTCGTGCTCGATGCGGAATGACAGGCCTTCCTCGGCCAGCAACCGCATCACGAACGCGTAGTCGGTTTCGCGGTATTGGCAGCAGATCGATCGTTTGGCGCACGGCTGCGTTGTCGCAATCTTGTAATGCGCGGTGGGGTATTCGCCGAAGACATCTTCGATGATCTCGAGCGCGGTCTTGTCCTGGTAGACGAAGCAGTCGCTGCGTGTGCGCAGGCGATCCAGCCAGGGCACGACGCGCAGCCGGTAGCGTGCGAGGCCGCCGTCGCCGCCAAGCGATGCGCAATCGGCCACGTAACCGTGCCAAGCGCGTCGCTTGCCGTCGGCTTGCGCCAGGCGCAGCGTGACTTCCTGCGACGCCAGCTTGGCCGTGTCCAGATGCGCCGACGGGCTCAGGCAATCGATATGCAGGACGAATGAGGCCGACACCGCTTCGGTGGCGGTAAAGCGCTCCACGACGAGGTTGTCGGAAGCAAGCGCCGTCTCCAGCGTGATCTGGCGGGTCTGCTGCCCGAGCAGCGCGCCCAGGACGGCTTGTGGCACGGCGGCCGGCAGGTTGGACAAAGGCTTCATCGGAACAGCGTCGCGCTGGGGTTCGTGTTGCGGTTCAGCAGAAGGATGGGCGCGCGGCCCATCGGGGCCATCACGGCAGCGAAATCGTCAGGTGCGAGAAGCGCGGCCCGAGCTTGATGACCTGCGAATAGCCTTCCAGCGTTTCGTTGGTCTTGGCGTTCAGCGTGTGCGACAGGCCGAGGAAGCCCAGCAGCCCGATCAGCGCAAACACGGCGCCGAAAATCCACAGCGGCGTTTCGCGCTTGAGCATGTGCGCGACCTTGTCGGGCAGCGGCCAGTGCGGTGCAAACGCGGCGCGCTTGCCTTTGATGGCGGAAATCTCGTCGCCCAGGCGTGCGGTCAGGTAAGCCAGCTTCTCGGGCCCTTCGAGGATGTACTTGCCGCGAAAGCCCAGCAGCAGGCACATGTGGAAGACCTCCAGCGCCTGCAGGCGCGGTGCACCGTGCGCGCGCAGTTCTTCGAGCTTGACGAAGAAGGTCTCGCCGGCGAGCTGTTCGCCAAACAGGACGAGCTGCAGCGGGCGGCGTTCCCAGGCCGGGCGGATCGCAAAGTTGGACGACAGGATGGTTTCGTCCACCGCGGCGCAGAAGGCGTACTTGGCGTCGAACACGTCTTCGGCCGACACGTTCAGGCGCTTGGCACCACGGTCGAAATCGTCGAGAAAGGCGCGCACGCGCGAGAGGAAATCTTCTGCGCTGGTCGGCTGCTGGGCATTGCGCAACTGGAACAGCATGAAGAAACCGTCGTACAGCAGGTCGAGCAGCGTCCGGGCGTGCGTGTTGGATTCACGTGCATCCGCCGCAGCGGTTGCCGGTGCCGAACCGCCAAACAGCGAAGGGGTGGAGGTAGCGCTCATGAAGTCACCGCGATCAGTTCAAGTTTGAGTTCCCGGATGCCGGCCGGGGCATAGATAGTGAGGGTCTGGGCCTGCAACATGCGCTCATACAGCATGCCGCGCGCTTCCACGGCGAAGTAGCACGCGCCCGGGCGCACCGGAATGGCGGGCGGCACCTGCGGCGTATAGGTGAGCGGTACGCCGGGCATGGACGACAGCACGAGCTTTTCGACGTCGTCGGGGGCGCCGACCTTGAAGCGGGCCGGAATGGCCTCCACCAGCTCGGCGGCGGGCATGTCTGCCGACACCGACAAGTAGAAGCTGGTCTGGTCGTCGATCTTGCCGGAGTCGATGCGGCCGAGGTGGAACGACGGGCGCGTCTCTTCCAGTGCAATCGCAAAGTAGCGCGTGGAGATGACGGTATCGAGCAGCTCGCGCACGATCGTGTCGAGCTTGGCAAACACCGGGCCCGGGTTGTCGTGGTCGTAGGCGGGCAGGTCGGCCAGCGTGTAGCTCTTGGTGAACGTCATGAGCGCGCCGGCCAGGCGCAGCATTTCCTGGAACAGGCGCTCCGGGTGCAGGTCTGGGTGGTGATACAGATGCGACAGCGCCGCAAACGCCGCATTGGCCGTATGCAGCAGCCAGAACGAGGCAATGTCGCCGGAGCGAAATTCGATGATGTTCTTGGTCGGCTCGCGGTGGAAGCCATACAGCGCGTTGACCTTGGCCTGCAGCGCGTCGAGCAGCCGGCGCAGGCGCTGATACAGCACGGCCGAGGCGTTGATTGCCATGCTGGGCGCGACAAAGTTTTCGTCCAGCTCAAAACCGCCGGTGCCGGTGCGCCGCACGCGCACCACGGGCAGGGAGATGAACTGCTCGCGCGGTTCCGTCTCGGCAATCAGCTTGACCGACTTCTTCAGGTACGTGATGGCGGCGGGCTCGGCCTCTGTATACAGGTCTGCCGTTTCCTCTTCCGTGCCGACAAAGCGCGATACCGATGCGCCTTCGATCTGCTCGCGGTAGTTGCCGCCATTGTCTTGCAGCGGATACAGCGCGATATGGAAGGTCAGCTCCGATACGCCGGCAGGGATGGCATCAAGCACCAGCGGAGGGGGCAGCGCATCGGCCTGCGGTGCGAAGTACAGCTCGCCGTCGGGAAAGAACAGCGACAGCTCGATCACGCGCAGCACGCCGCTGGCCAGCGCATCGGTATCGAAGCGCGCATGGCGGATGCCCCACGCATACGGCTGGATGACTTGCGCAGTCGCATGCAGGCGCGACTCGTGATACGCGTCCTGGCGTTGGAAGTGCTGCGGGCGCAGGAACAGCCCTTCGCCCCAGAGAATCTTTGCGGAGTAACTCACGTTGGCCCTTGTTGTTCAGCTACCGCAAACCGCGGGGGAGAGCAGGTTGAGATCGGTCAGTGGTGTGGCGCCAGCCGGTGTGGTCAGCGTGCCGGACGTCACCGTCATGGCGCAGGCGTGCAGCCCGATCACGATGCCCGACTTCTCGTTCTTCTCGGTGTTGAAGGCAAACTTCCAGCGCTGCGACGCGGGGCTGCGGAACAGCGCCACGACGCCGAGCGTGGTGGCTTCGCGCGAGACCTTCTCGGTGAAGTCGTAACGCTGGCCCGGGATCAGCGTCATCTCACGCACGTTGACGAGATCGGCGCCCAGCGTCTGCTTCTCGCGCGCCGGGTCGATGAAGGTGTCATACGGCGCCTGCAGGAAGCTGGTCGGGTCCTTCAATGAATACAGCCGCACCACCACCGCCACCGGGCGACGGTCATTGGCGGCGTTCAGGTTGTTGCCCGCCGTCATCTTGAGCGGCACTTCGCGCGGCGGCTTCTGCGCATCGGGCACGTTCGACGATTTGAGCCCCATCGCTTCCAGCGCGCCGTTGGCCGCACCGGCCAGCACGCTTGCGCCGGTGGAGCAGGCTGCCAGCGCGACCACGCTCACGCTCACCAGCATCAGCTTGAGCGCCCCCGCGAGATGGTGCTTCAGAGACCGCTTCAGAAGGCGGCCGCAGCCCGGCTGCCTCGCCGCTTGCTCCCAAGCGGCATCGAATTTCATCATCTTCATGCCTGATTTCTGAATTACTTAATTCTCTTTGTTTGACTGCCGCTGTGCCCGTTCAGCTAAAGGAAACCGGTGAATTGTTTCGATTCCTTAATAAAGCAAATCGGAAGAATGTTTCGGTTTCTTAATAATCGAAGATCGTTGCCGGATGCGGATCTAAGGTACTGAATACAAAGGATGTTTCGGTTCCTTAATAATCCGTTTTTGGTTGTCAACGGCAACGAGCGGAGTGTACTATTTCGCGCCAGTCGAGACCAACATTTAAGTCGCCAATTCCGGCGAATTTGATTGGGTATCGACACACCGCTTTGAAACTTTGAAGAGTCTCGCCGTGGCCAAATCCTCGTCTATTTCCGTTCTCCGTTCCTTCATCGTGCTGTCTGCTGCCGCCGCGCTGTTTGCAGGCTGCTCGACCACCAACCCCGGACCCCAAACCGACGAGGCCTTCGGCCAGAGCATGTCGGAGGCGGAAGCTGCGGCCAAGGGCGGCCAGCAGGACAAGGCGATTGATCTGTACCAGCAGATCGCCAAGCAGAACCCGACGCGCGACGAGCCGTGGGTGCGCATTGCACAGCTCCAGTTCGGCGCAGAGAAATATCCGCAGGCCATCCTGGCTGCAGAAGAAGCCCTGCAGCGTGACAACGCCGATCGTCAGGCAAAGAGCATCCTGGCTGTGAGCGGCCTGCGCGTGGCGCGCCGTTCGCTGCAGGAGCTGCGTGCCGACAGCGCGCTGGCCGGCGACGTCAAGACCGACGCGCAGGTGCTTGCCAAGATGCTGCGCGACACGCTCGGCGAACAGGTCCTGTTCCCGGGCGAGCAGACGGCCAAGCAGCCGGTGCGCCGCCCCGCGCGTGTTGTCCGCCGTGCAGCGCCGGCCGCCGAGCACGGCACCACTGCAGCGCCGGCAGCTGCTACCGGTGCTACCAGCGGCAGCGCAGACCCGTTCGGCGCACTGCGTTAAGCACAGCGCTGGTTCGCATTCCTGGAGGAACGTGATGGCCAAGAAAGAAAGCGTACAGAAGCGTCTGCAGAAGGTGCGTCCGCCGCGCGTGCAGCTGACGTATGACGTCGAAATCGGCGACGCAATCGAGACGAAGGAACTGCCATTCGTGGTGGGCGTGGTGGCTGACCTGTCGGGCCAATCCGAAGTGCAGCAGCCCAAGCTGCGCGACCGCAAGTTCGTCAACATCGACCGCGACAACTTTGACGAAGTGATGAAGGGCGTGGAGCCGCGCGCGGCGTTCCAGGTGCCGAACACGCTGACGGAAGACGGTGGCCGCTTTGGCGTCGACCTGAAGTTCCGTTCGCTTGAGGATTTCAGCCCCGAAGCCGTTGTCGAGCAGGTCGAGCCGCTGCGCAAGCTGCTCGAGGCGCGCTCCAAGCTGGCTGACCTGCGCAACAAGATGGCCGGTAACGACAAGCTGGAAGACCTGCTGTCTGAAGTGCTGAAGAACACCGAAAACGCGAAGAAGCTGGGCGCCAAGCAAAACGGGGGCGAGGATGCTTGAGAACCAATCCGCTGCGCAAGGCGCCTCGGTTGCGGAAGAGGTGAGCCTGCTCGACAGCATCGTCGAGCAAAGCCGCGTCGCCAAGTCCGACTCCGAGCGTGAACGCGCAAAAGACATCATCGGCGAGCTGGCAAGCCAGGTGCTGAGCGGCACCGTGGTGGTGTCCGACAACCTGTCGGCCACGCTCGACGCACGTGTGGCCGAGCTGGACCGCCTGATCTCGCAGCAGCTGAGCGCGATCATGCACGCGCCGGAATTCCAGAAGCTGGAATCCACCTGGCGCGGGCTGCACTACCTCGTCAAGGAAACGAGCACCGGCCAGACGATCAAGATCAAGGCGCTCAACGCGACCAAGCGCGATCTGACGAAGGACTTCAAGACCGCCATCGAGTTTGACCAGAGCGCGCTGTTCAAGAAGGTCTACGAAGAAGAATTCGGCACCTTCGGCGGGGCCCCGTTCGGCGCGCTGATCGGCGACTACGAAATCACGCGTCAGCCCGAAGACATGTACTTCATCGAGCAGATGGCGCACGTGGCTGCGGCTTCGCATGCACCGTTCATCGCCTCGTCGTCGCCGGAGCTGCTGGGCCTGGAATCGTTTGCCGACCTGGGCAAGCCGCGCGACCTGGCCAAGGTGTTCGACACGGTCGAATACGCCAAGTGGAAGTCGTTCCGTGATTCGGAAGATTCGCGCTACGTCGGTCTGACGCTGCCGCGCTTCCTGGGCCGTCTGCCGTACAACCCGAAGGACGGCACCGTGGTCGAGAGCTTCAACTTTGTTGAAGACGTCGACGGCACCGATCACAGCAAGTACCTGTGGTGCAACGCCGCCTGGGCGTTCGGCGCGCGCCTGACCGCGGCGTTTGACGACTTCGGCTGGTGCGCTGCCATCCGCGGTGTGGAAGGTGGTGGCCTGGTCGAAGACCTGCCGACGCACACCTTCAAGACCGACGACGGCGAGATCGCACTGAAGTGCCCGACCGAAATCGCCATCACCGACCGCCGCGAGAAGGAACTGAGCGACCTTGGCTTCATCCCGCTCGTGCATTGCAAGAACACGGATTACGCCGCGTTCTTCGCTGCACAGTCGGCGCAGAAGGCGAAGAAGTACGACTCCGACAGCGCAAACGCCAATGCGGTGCTGTCTGCGCAGCTGCAGTACATCTTCTCGGTATCGCGCGTGGCGCATTACCTGAAGGCGATGATGCGCGACAAGATCGGCAGCTTTGCCTCGGCCAAGAACGTTGAGACGTTCCTGAACCGCTGGATCTCGCAGTACGTGCTGCTGGACGACAACGCCACGCAAGAACAGAAGGCGCAATTCCCGCTGCGCGAGGCGTCGATCCAGGTGGCGGAAGTGCCGGGCAAGCCGGGCACGTATCGCTCGGTGGCGTTCCTGCGGCCGCACTTCCAGCTCGATGAACTGTCGATCTCGCTGCGCCTCGTGGCGGATCTTCCCAAGTCGGCCAACTCGTAATTCCTGACCGGACTCTCCCCGGGGGGGAATGTTCGGGCATAACCACCCGTTACGCTCGTTACCCGTTGCAGTACCAACAACCAATCTATTGAAGAGGGTCTCTGTATGAAGGATATCTACGTCAAGTTCGACAGCCCGGCAATCAAGGGGGAGTCGCAAGACAAGGATCACAAGGACTGGATCGAAATCAACAGCTGGTCGCAGGCCATCAGCCAACCGCGTTCGGCCACGGCTTCGACCGCCGGCGGCCACACGGCTGAGCGTTGCGAGCACCGCGACATGGTCTTCACGAAGGATCTGGACGTCGTCAGCCCGCTGCTGTACCAGCACGCTTCGGGCGGCACGACCTTCGGTGAAGTGACCATCGAATTCTTCCGCGCAGATGGCGAAGGCAACCGCGTGAAGTACCTCGAAGTCAAGCTGAAGAACGCCATCCTGAGCGAAGTCGATTCGCAAGTGGTCGCCCAGGGCATCCCGACCGACACGTTCAGCCTGCGCTACGCCGCTGTGCAGTGGAAGTACACGCAGCAAAAGAGCGCCGGCGGCCAAGGTGGCAACTCGCAAGGCGCCTGGAGCCTCACCAAGAACGACAAGACCTACTCGGTTTAACGTTTGGTGTTCTCCTGATGACAAGAGCCGCAGCCGCCGTGCTGCGGCATCTTGTTTTCTAGCAGCATATGAAAGGCTTCGAACCCAGCCTGCTCGACAAGCTCTTCGACGACGAGCCGCACGCGCCCATGCCCACGGCATTGCGCCAGCTCTCGCTGGAAGAACTCAAGAGCACCGTGGCACGCGATATTGAATCCTTGCTCAACACGCGCATCGTGTTGGAAGAAGAGGATTTGCACGGCTTGCCCGAATGCAAGCGGTCGCTGCTCACGTATGGTCTGAACGATTTTTCCGGCCTGAGCCTGGCCAGTTTCTACGACCGCAACTACATCTGCCAGTCGCTCACCAAGGCGATCGAGCGGCATGAGCCGCGACTGCAGCATGTGAATGTGTCGCTGGAGATCAATGAACGCGCGACCAATGCCTTGTGCTTTGGGATCAGCGCAGTGCTGCTGGTGGGGCCCGCACGCGAGCCCGTGAGTTTTGACGCCATGCTGCAACCGTCGACGCTGCGGTATTCCGTGTCACGCGGACGCGGCTGAGACTGCACGGACCTGCACAACGCACCACCCGCAACACGCTGAAGCACCCGCAGGACCGCCACCGGACCGCCACGAAGAATGGAAGAGCTGCTGCCTTATTACGAACGAGAACTGGCCTTCCTGCGCCGGTACTCGCGCGACTTCGCCGAGCGGTATCCGAAGATCGCCGGCCGCCTCGCCATGTCGGGCGACGGCTGCGACGATCCGCATGTCGAACGGATGATCGAATCGTTTGCCTTCCTGACCGCACGTGTCAGCAAGAAGCTCGACGACGACTACCCCGAATTTACCGAGGCGCTGCTGGAGGTGCTGTATCCGCACTACCTGCGGCCCTTTCCGTCGTGTTCTGTAGCGCATTTCGACGTGCGCGGAGTAGCTGCGCAACTGAGCGCGCCGGTCACGATTGCGCGCGGCACGTTCCTCACCACACGGATGGTGCGCAAGGTCGAATGCCGCTTCCGCACCGCATACGACGTCACGTTTGCGCCGGTGCGCGTGGCCGGCGCGACGTTCGAGCGCGCAGTGTCGGCGCCGGCCGCCGTGCAATTGCCCAAAGGCGCGACAGGCGCCATTGCCATCACGCTCGAATACGTGGGCGAGCGCGGCGGTTTTGAATCGCTGTCGATCGACAAGCTGCGCGTCTACATGGACGGCGAGCCGTCCTTCGTGGCGGCGCTGGGCGATGCGCTGTTCCTGCACACCGCAGCCGGATACGTGGAAGCCGAGCGCGCCGGCGTCTGGAAGCGCCTGATTTCCGTGCCCTTGCACGAAGTCGGCTTTAGCGAAGACGAATCCCTGATCGATTGCCCGGCACGCTCGCACCCGGCCTATCGGTTGCTGACCGAGCACTTCAGCTTTGCCGAGAAGTTCAACTTCTTCGACATCGACCTGGCCGCATTGCGACGCGGCCTGACGCCGGGTGTGCCGGTGCGCCGCCTGACGCTGCATCTGGTGCTGAAGGACGTGCGCAGCGATTCGCACGCCGCGCGCCTGCTCGAGAACCTGCAGCCGGAGCACCTGCGCCTGCATTGCACGCCCGTGGTCAATCTGTTCCAACAGAAGGCCGACCCAATCCGCATCGAACATACGGCCAGCGCTTATCCGGTCGTGGCCGACAGCCGGCGCGCGCACGGCTTTGATATCTACTCCATCGACAACGTGCAGCTGGTGCGTGAAACCACGGCACACGAGAAGGTGACGGAGTTCCGGCCGTTCTACTCGCTGCATCACGGCGAGGAACCCGGCCGGGCGGGGCATTACTGGCTGGCACGCCGCAACGAGCTGATCGCGCAGCGCAGCCCGGGTTTCGAAACGGAAATTTCCATCGTTGATACGCAGTTCGACCCCGCCAGCCCGCAGACGGACACGCTCAGCCTGACCGTCACCTGTACGAACCGGGACTTGCCTTCGACACTGGCGTTTGGTCAGCCCGATGGCGATCTGTCGATGGAAGGCAGTTCCATCGCTCGCAACATCACTTTCCTGCGCAAGCCCACGCCGTCGATGCGGTTTGGCGGCGGGCGCGCTGCGCAATGGCGATTGATCTCGCTGCTGGCGCTGAACCATCTGTCGCTCGTGCAGAACGGGTTGCCGACGTTGAAAGAGATGCTGCGTCTGCACGATCTGCCGCGCAACGCGATCTCGGCGCGGCAGATCGAAGGCATCGTCGCGCTTGATTACCAACCGGCGACGCAGTGGTTGGCCGGCAAGCCGTTCGCCACCTTCGTGCGCGGCCTGGAGGTGCGGCTCACGCTGGATGAAGACGCCTTTGTGGGCACCGGCATGCACCGGTTCATCCGTGTGCTGGACCACTTCTTCGGCCTGTACGTCCACATGAACAGCTTTGTGCAGTTGATTGCGGTCTCGCGCCGCACCGGCAAGGAATTGGTCAAATGCGCACCCCGCAGCGGCGAATCGATCCTGGTGTGATCCGGCGGCTGCTCCAGCAGCCGCACCGGTACCAGTTCTTCCAGGCCGTGCGCCTGCTGGAGCAACTGTTCGCGCGCGAAGGCGGCATGGCGCCCGAGCAGGCGCTGGCCACGCGCCTGAGCTTTCGCAACACGCTGTCACTGTCGTTTCCGCCCAGCGAACTGCAGCACATCGAGGCCGAAGGCATTACCGCCGAGATGCTCGAAACCGACGCTGCGTTCATTGCCGCGCTGGAAGAGGGCGCGCTCGATTCGCTGGCGATCACGCCCACGTTTTTCGGCATGCTGGGCGGGCAGGGCGCCTTGCCCTTGCGCTACACCGAAATCGTGGCCGAACGCGAAAGCCTCTGGCGCGACCGCGCTGCACGTGCGTTCTTCGACATCTTCTCGAACCGGGCAACGGCGCTGTTCTACCTGGCGTGGAAGAAATACCGCCTGCCGTTCCAGTACGAAGTCGACAGCAACAAGCATTACCTGCCGCTGCTGCTATCGCTGGCGGGGGCGGCAGACAAGACGCTGCGCCGCGATCTCTCCACCACGCCGGGGCCGATCCTCGACGAAGCGCTGGCCGGTTATGCCACGGCGATCCGGCATCGGCCGGTGTCTGCGGCGTACCTGCAGCGCGTGCTGTCGGATTACTTCCAGGCGCCGATGCGGGTGGAGCAGTTTGTCGGCGGGTGGTATCGCGTGCCGGCGTCGCAGTACACGCGGCTGGGCAGCACCAACAACGTGCTGGGCGCCACGGCGCTGGCCGGCGCGCGGGTGTGGCAGCGCGACCTGCGCGTGCGCTTGTGGGTCGGGCCGCTCAAGCGTGCGCAATACCGCAATTTCCTGCCGGGTGCCTCCGGCGCGCTGGCGCTGCGCAAGATGCTGACCATCCTGTGCGGCACCACGCTGGAGTTCGAAATCAAGCTGATCCTGCGCCAGCAGGACGTGACCGGCAGCACGCTGGACAACAGCAACGACGGGCGCCTGGGCTGGGACACCTTCCTGTGTTCCCGCCCCGCGCAGCAGGACCGCAGCGATGCGCAATACACCCTCGCGCCGCTGCATTGATACCGACACATTCATCGATTCTTCCGGAGCGCTGCCGCCATGGCCATCCCACTCAAAACGCTGATCACCAAGCTGAATGCGACGAGCCGGCAAGCCGCCGAGCGTGCCGCGTCGCTGTGCATGGCGCGCGGCAATTACGAGGTCGATCTCGAACACCTGTTCCTGGCGTTGCTGGAAAACCGCCGCAGCGACTTTGCCGTGGCGGCCCGCGCCAGCGGCATCGACCTGGTCGCGCTGCAACGTGACCTGGAGGCCGAGATCGGCCGCTTCCAGACCGGCAATACGCGCACGCCGGCGTTCTCGCCGTACCTGCCGAAGCTGTTCGAGCACGGTTGGCTGATTGCCTCGCTCGATTCGCAAATCACGCGCATCCGCTCGGGCCATCTGCTGCTGGCGCTGCTGACGGAGCCGAGCCTGTCGGCGCTCGCGCAACGGGGCTCGCGCCTGTTCGGGCAGATTGAAGCCGACCGCCTGAAGCACGACTTCGATCGGCTGACCGCCGGTTCCGACGAGCAAGAGCAGGCCGTGGACATTGCCGACGACGGCGCAGACGCTACGCAAGGCGAAGGCGGCAAGCCCGCCGCGGCGCTGACGTCCACACCCGCGCTGGACCAGTTCACGGTAGACCTGACCCAGTCCGCGCGCGATGGCCGCATCGACCCTGTCATCGGCCGCGATGCCGAGATCCGCCAGGTGATCGACATCCTGATGCGTCGTCGCCAGAACAACCCGATCCTCACCGGCGAAGCGGGCGTAGGCAAGACCGCCGTGGTGGAGGGCCTGGCCCTGCGCGTGGCCGCCAACGATGTGCCGCCGCCGCTGCAGGGCGTGACGCTGCGCACGCTCGACATGGGGCTCCTGCAGGCGGGCGCCAGCGTCAAGGGCGAATTCGAGAACCGCCTGAAGAACGTGATCGACGAGGTGAAGAAGAGCCCGAAGCCGATCATCCTGTTCATTGACGAGGCGCACACCATCATTGGCGCAGGCGGGCAGGCAGGGCAGAACGATGCGGCCAACCTGCTCAAGCCTGCGCTTGCGCGCGGCGAACTGCGCACGATCGCGGCCACCACGTGGAGCGAATACAAGAAATACTTTGAAAAAGATGCCGCACTGGCGCGCCGCTTCCAGGTCGTGAAGGTGGACGAGCCGAGCGAGCCGCTGGCGGCCGCCATGCTGCGCGGCATGGCCGGGCTGATGGAGCGGCATTTCGGCGTGCGTGTTCTGGACGAGGCGATTACCGAGGCCGTGCGCTTGTCGCATCGCTATATCAGCGGCCGCCAGCTGCCGGACAAGGCTGTCAGCGTGCTAGACACGGCTTGCGCCAAGGTGGCGCTGGGCCAGAGCGCCACGCCCGGCGCGATTGAAGACGACCAGAAAACGCTCGAACGCCTGCAAGGCGAGATCAACGCGCTGGAGCGCGAGCAAAGCGCCGGTGCCGAGCACGACGCGCGCCTGAAGGCGCTGAACGAGCAGCGCACGGAGCTGGAGCAACGCGTCGCGCAGAACACCGAACGTCTGGCGCAGGAACGCGCGCTGGTCGCCCGCATTCAGGCGCTGCGCGAGGCGCGGGAAAGCGGTACCGCCCAAGCCGGCGAGGAAGACGCATTGCCCGTGGCCGCCAACAGCGACGTCGTGTCGATCCCCAAGCGCAAGCGTGCAGCCGACAAGGCGGACGAGCAGGACGAGCTGGCCAAGCTGCTCGCCGAGCTGCGCGCGCTGCAAGGCGAATCGCCCATGGTCCCGTTGCAGGTGGATGGCCATGTCGTGTCGGAAATCGTCTCGGCCTGGACGGGCATTCCGCTGGGCCGCATGGTCAAGGACGAGCTGCGCACGGTGCTGAACCTCAAGCCGCTGCTGGCCGCCCGCGTGATCGGACAGGACCACGCGCTGGATGCCATCGCGCAGCGCGTGCGCACCGCCACTGCCAATCTGGAAGACCCGAACAAGCCGCGCGGCGTGTTTCTGTTTGCCGGCCCGTCCGGCGTCGGTAAAACGGAAACCGCGCTGGCACTGGCCGACATTCTCTACGGCGGCGAGCGCAAGCTCATCACCATCAACATGAGCGAGTACCAGGAGGCGCACAGCGTGTCGGGCCTCAAGGGCTCGCCGCCGGGTTATGTCGGTTATGGCGAAGGCGGCGTGCTGACCGAAGCCGTGCGTCGCAACCCGTACAGCGTCGTGCTGCTCGATGAAGTCGAAAAGGCCCACCCGGACGTGCTGGAGATGTTCTTCCAGGTCTTCGACAAGGGTGAAATGGACGACGCCGAAGGCCGCCCGATCGATTTCCGCAACACCATCATCATCCTCACGTCGAATGTCGGCTCGCAGGCCATCATGCAGGCCTGCCTGAACAAGCCGGTTGAAGAACTGCCCGACGCCGATGCGCTGGCAGAGCTGCTGCGCCCGACGCTCTACAAGGCGTTCAAGCCCGCATTCCTGGGGCGCATGAAGGTGGTGCCGTATTACCCGATTTCCGACGATGTGCTGGCCGAGATCATCACGCTCAAGCTGGGCCGTATCCGCGATCGCGTGGCCATCAACCACAAGGCGACGTTCCAGTGGGACAACGCGCTGGTTGAATCGGTGCTCGCACGCTGCACGGAAGTCGATGCCGGCGCCCGCGCGGTCGATCACATCCTCAACGGCACGCTGCTGCCGCAGATTGCCGAGTCGGTGCTGACGCGCATGGCGGAGGGCGGCAGCGTCGAGAAGATCAAGGTCGGCGTCGGCAAGAACGGCGAGTTCAAGTACCGCATCAACTAAGTCGCTTCGCTGGAGCACATCATGGTCTCTCCGACCGAGTTGGCAAACCTGCTACGTGCATCGTTCTCCCAGGCCGACCGGCTGCTGCGCCTGGAAACGCCGCTGGGTCCGAACGTCCTGCTGCCCGAACAGGCGGATGCAGCCGAGCACATCGACGCAGGCGGCTTCCGGCTGGAACTCACGGCGTTGTCCGACAACGCTGACATCGATTCGGCCAAGCTGCTCGGCCAGCCCGTGCGGCTGGATCTGCTGACACAGCAGAGCCGGAGCGCGCTGCGGCCGTTTCATGGCCACGTCACGCGCTTCGAGCAGGTGGGGGCCAACGGCGGCCTGGTGCGCTATCGGCTGGTGATCGAACCTTGGCTGGCGTTCCTGCGCCATCGGCAAGACAGTTTCCTGTTCCAGGACATGTCGGTCATCGAGGTGATCGACAGCCTGTTTGGCGACTACCAGGGCCAAGGCCGCCTCGTGCCCGCCTGGCGCTGGGCTTTGCGCGACAGCTCGGTCTGCACGCGCCGCAGCGTCATCACGCAATACGACGAAAGCGACTTTGATTTCGTCACGCGGCTGCTGGCCGAAGAAGGGCTGTTCTATTTCTTCGAGCACGAAGCCAAGGACGGCGATGCGCTGGGCGTACACCGCATGGTCATTGCAGATTCCAATGACGTCTTTGCCGACAACAAACAGGCCAGCATTCGTTTTGGCCGCGCAGATGCCGCGGCCACAGAGGACGTGATCGACCGCTGGCAAGGCGCCCGCCGTTGGCAGACCAATGCCGTATCGATCGCCAGTTGGGACTACCGCGCCAACGCCAAGCGCACGGCGCAACTCGGGGCGCAGCAGCAAAGCAACGACGGCCCGCAGCTGACGTTGCAAGACACCGATTACCCTGGTCAGTACTGGTTTGAAGACAACAACCAGGCGCAGCGCGTCGCGCGGCTGATGATGGAAGCGCTGGAGCTGCGCGACAAGCAGTTCGACGGCGAAGGTACGGCCCGCACCTTGGCGACCGGCACGCGCTTCCAGTTGCTCGATCACTTCGATCACGACGATGGCGAGCAGCGCTTTGCCGTGTTGGCCGTGACGCACCAGGCGCGCAACAATTTCAACGACCGCTTCGGCCAGGTGCTGACAGAGACGCTGGGCATGCTGCGTGGCAGCGATGTGCTCGCTGCAGGCAGCAACCACGGCACGGGTGACGACGCGCCGTTCTATCGCAACCACTTCACCGTCGTGCGCGACAACGTGCCCGTGCGCCCGCAGCAGAGCGATGAGCAGGGCCGTGCGCTGCATCCACGCCCGACCGTCAACGGCAGCCAGACTGCGCTGGTGGTGGGTGCGGAAGGGCCCGTGCATACCGACCGGGACCATCGCATCAAGGTGCAATTTCATTGGCAACGCGGCGCTCGGTCGGCCAGCCGCCAATCGCATCCGGCTGGCGACGATAACGCGCGTGCCAGCGCCGGCCTTGGTGCATGGGTGCGCGTGACCGCGCCCGTGGCCGGTCCGAACTGGGGCGGCGTGGCACTGCCGCGCGTCGGCCAGGAGGTGCTGGTCGAGTTCCTGCAAGGCGACATCGATCGGCCCGTCGTGGTGGGCGCCGCGTACAACGGCAGCGGCCAGACCGACGCGCAATACAACCAGAACCAGGCTGGCGCAGCCGGCGCCACTGGCAACGCGCCGGCCTGGTTTGCCGGCGACAGCAAGAGCCAGGGCGCCTACGCCCACAACGCCGTGCTGTCCGGCATCAAGACGCAGGCGCTGGCCGGCAGCCAGTCGGGCTCGTCGGGTTACAACCAGCTCGTCTTTGATGATTCCGCAGGACAAGGCCGCACGCAGCTCAGCACCACGCAGGCGGCGACCGGCCTCGTGCTCGGCCATCACAAGGAACAGATCGACAGCGCGCGGCAGGCCGATCTAGGCCACGGAGCAGCGCTCGCCACCGACGACAGCGGCGCCGTGCGCGCCGGCGCCGGCCTGCTGCTCACCGCCCACAGTGCCGGCACCAGCGCGTCTCTGCAGGACAGCGAAGCCGCCGCCAGCCAGATCGAAGCCGTGAGCGACCTCGCCGAATCCCTCGCCGACGCGGCACAGAAGCAGAAAGCCGGCCTGGCCGATGAACCTGCCGCCAAGGAACTCCCCGCGCTCAAGCAACTGCGCCACACCACCGAAGTGCTGCGCCACGCCGAAAGCGCCGGTGAAGGCGCGCAGGCCGTTGCCTACAGCGAGCCGCATCTGCAAGTCTCGGCGCCCAAAGGCATCGTCAGCACGACGCCGGCCGATGCGGTGCTGGTTGCCGGCACGCAAGCCACGTTGATCGCCAAGCAAGACACCAACGTCGCCGCGGGCGGCAATCTCTCAGTGGCGGTCGCCGAGGGGTTGAGCCTCTACGCGCACGGCAAGTCGCTCGGGCAAGCCGGGGATGCCACACCGGGCATTGCAATGCATGCCGCAAGCGGCAAGGTCGGGCTTTCGAGCCTCAAGGGCGAGACTCATCTCGTGGCCGAGAAAGCCGTGACGGTCGCCTCCACGCAAGGCAACGTGACGGCGGAGGCGAAGCAGCACGTGCTCGTTAATGCGGCCGGTGCGCAGATCAAGGTGACGAACGGCACGATTGAACTGCATGCGCCGGGGATGGTGACGTTCAAGGGGGCGGGGCATCGGTTTGTGGGGCCGGGGGGCGCGGGAGTGGATAACAAGCTGGCTAGCGGCAATCTGAAAGGATGCGGCATGCAGGAAAGCAGCGCTGCGGCGAGTGGCACGGGTTCGATCTCGCGTTGAGCCTTTAGAGCGACAGCATGACAAATCGCATATTGGCGGACTTGGAAGCATCGCTATTGACGTCAGCAAGCGCAGACCCAAGCATGCCACACCCCGATGCGGTGGCACGGAGCAAGGAGTTGGCCGCTGGCTACCACGCCTTGCAACGCCAACAGAAGCCGGGAGACCGCCCCCTACGCGCCTACCTGCTGCTGAACGCATGGGAAGGTAACCAGTTGGCCGCTTCCATTGCTCTAGCATGGCCCGAAGCCGCCGCCGCACGCGCAGCCGTGCCCGACGACTTCTACGCCGGCCGGGAAGACCAAGCCCCCTGCGTGGTTCCGGTGCCAGACAGTGCCTTGCCAGACGGCACTAGCGACACGTTGGAGCAAGCACACGCACAAGACACTCTGGCGCCTCTCCTGGAGGCCGCCAGCAGGCAAGCGCACCAACGGCTGGTGCGGCAGGACCTGGGCGCCGTGCTGTTCAGCGCCGATTCTGCCGCCTGCGTCGCGCAATACCTGCGCATGCTCGGGCTTCAATACCCGCCGCAAAGCCGCAGAGCGAAAGTGTTCCGCTACCAAGACCCGCGCGTCATGCAGCGCGTTTGGCCCGAGTTGAGCGCCGCACAGCAAGGCATGTGGCTAGGCGCGGTGCAAGCATGGTGGACCTTGTCCCAACCCTGGGGGCCGTGGGCGATGGAAGATCTCGTCGAGACGGAAAGCGTCGCCGCGCCGATCCCCGCCTGGTTCAAGGCCGAGCGGACGATGGTGCCGGACGGGCAGACGGAAACGCTGATGGTGAACCGACTGATGGACATGGGGCAGTGGGGGGTGGCGCATTCGGCGCCCGTGGGGAATCAGAGTTGGGCGGCGTTCGCCAGCGCAAAGGTTCCCACCACGCAGCAGCCCGATGGGGCAGCCATGTCTGCCGCCATTGCTCGAGGCCAGCGCCTTGGGCTCGATGGCCAGGATCTAGAGGCATTCATCGAGGTGTCGTGGCTGCTTCCCGGCGAAGCGGGCGCGACCCATGCCCACGCACGCAATTGGGATGACGCACCGAACCGCGCCGCGCTTGAGCACACTCTGAGCCAGATGCGCAGTCAATCTGGCTTGCGTTTTGCAAGCGCGTGGCTAAGCACCCAACTCCATCCAGACCGTAGCCGTAGCTGACCGACCATGCCGTGTGAAAAACCTTGTACAAATTGCAGCCGCGAGGGCCTGCCGATTCTTTTCACCCGTTACGCGGCCGCCTACAGCGCTCAGGACAAGGGCATGGCGGCGTTGCGAAAGCTGGCGCCCGTCAAGCCCTTTGAAAACAAGCCGGGCGGCGTGGACATCAAGACCGCGGTGTATGGCGTGCGGATGCTGCGTGCCGGCTATCTCTATGTCCGTTTCAGTCATCCCGCCTACCGCGCCCCACAATGGTGGGGCTTCGCGGTGCATCCGCATGGTTACCTTGCGCAATTCACAGTTTCGCAACCGGAGACGGCGCAAGCCAAGGTGGCGTGTGCGCGCGATTCACGTCAGGCAAACAACTCCCTGGTATGGATTCCTGACGCCAAGAACGTCACCGAATTGCATTACCTGTTCCACCCTGACGTCATCGACTACAAGCATCTGATGGATGAGATCGAGCCCAAGCGAGATCAATACATGCAGAAGCTTGATATTGCCCGATGGGCTAACGGGTCCACTTCGCAGTATCACACCTGCACGCCCGATAGGCTCACCACTCAGGTGGCGGAGTTTGCGGCGCTAGGAAACCAAGTCGTTCGAGATGCCTTTGAAGGGCAGTTCTTCGGCCTCATGGGCAGCGACCCTATTGAGCGCGGTTGGGGGGATTGGGAGGAAGCTGTTGAATATGATGAAGAAGAGGATGCGCCAGGCACCGCCGGCATGATGGGCGTCAAGGTGCCAACCGGCAACAAGCTAACAACCGTCGTCAATCGCAAGGGGCCCAGTTACGACCAAGCCCATGGCCAGCGCCTCAAGCAGATGGCCGAATTCCTGCAAAAGAACAAAGGGGCAGTAGTGGCCTGCGCGGATCCCATCGGCATCGCGCAGACCCTGTCGATGTGTCTTCCACTGATGGCTGCGCCCTACGAGTTGTGGATGAATAGCGCACCAGTCAAGCCGCTCACCGACTTCCCCAAACTCACAAATGGCTGGCTAGTTTCTGCTGCGGGTTCGATCGAGAACCTGCTGGGTGCCATGAAGCAGGGGTTGACACAGTCGCAAAATGCCGAACTTAAAGCATTGAAGGAGCACCGCAAGCTGGTCAGCGATCACAACCTTTTTGTGCCGAGCAGAATGGAGCGTCAGCCGGACGGTACGTATCGCTCAATCAGCCCGGATCAAGCTCGGGCTGAACTGCTTGCACGGCTGGACGCGAGAATCAGCAAGCAGCAGGCAGACATCGATGCGGGCAAGGTAGCGGACCCCAAGAACACCTTGACTGAAGCGCGCAAACTGTTCGATCAGTCCAAGATCGACGCCTTCAACAAGGAGCAACTCCAGCCGGAACTGAAAGCGCTGGATGAACGCTTAGACGCCCTGAGCCACGATCTGATCGCCTGGCTGGATGCGGCAGCCATGCGCGGCGTGCTCGAACGCTACAACGGCAAAGATCCCGACCTGGGTGGCGACGGCGAGAACTTTGCACTCCACCTGTCAATAGCGCTGATGAATTTGGACAGTTCCAACACGGGCCGACGCTATCTGGGCGCCAAGAACCCATTCACTTACGCGCGCGACAATCTCGTAGCTCGCGTGGTTGGTTGCAACAGCAAGGCGGTGAGCAGCGAGATATACAACGCATGCCAGAAGCTGAACTTCTCCGCCGCAGCCAATACCAACGCCGCACAGCAGCGCGACCCGGCTGAACTCGAACTCAAGCAACTGGACGCCATGATCTCGATGGTGAGCGGCTGGGGCAAGGTCATCAAGTCCGCCGACAAGATGAACAAGCTGTATGACAAACCGCCTACGACCGTCAGTGAGCGGCTCAAAGCCGCCAATGATGTGCAGTCGGCCATCAAGGCGGCCGCCGGTGCCGGATGGTCCTCTGTGCTGTTTGCAGCCGCTACGTTGGTAGCCGCGCGCGCAGGCGGCACTGAAAAGGAAAAGACCTTGCTGGGCGCCCGGGCGCTGGCGTTCGCGCAGGGTTTTGGCACCGATGCGCAAAGACTGTTGCTTGCCCAGCGCAAAGAGCAGGTAGAGAAGATTCTTGCCAAGAATCCGACGCTAACCACCAAGGTCGGTGTGGGCGGTCCACGCGAGTGGCAAGCCGAGGCGGCAAGCCTGCAACGTAAGCTGAACAAGGCAGTGGAAAGCAGCGGCACCAAGAGCATCGTGGGCAAAATGCGCGTGAGCGGTCTGCTCTTCATCGCTGATGCCTTCGGCACGTTGGTGGGCGGTACAGCCAAGGCGGGCATCAAGATGGATCCTCGGACGGCAATGGAAACCACGGGTCAGTATCTGACGCTGGTCGGTACCTTCCGAGACCTGCGTACCACCATGTGCGAAGAGATGGTGTTCAAGACGGTGGTGACAGAGGTCAAGGGAGCCGAGATTACGGTGGCGCCGTTTGCTCAGGGCACAAAGCTCGATGCGGTGGCGATCAAACAACTGCTCAAGCTCAGGCAGGCGGCCGGGCGGTTTACCATCGCAGGTGCGACGGTGATGGTGGGGTTGGACGTGTTTGATGGATGGCGGTCCTTGAAGGACGACCAAAAGCTCCTTGCCACAGCGTATTTCGTAAGAGGGGTCGGCGGTAGCTTTGCAATTGCAGGTGTAGCTATCGCAATGACTACCCTCAGATATGCCACTCTTGTTGTGCGCTTGAATCTGGTAGGCATTGTCATCACTGTGGTCAGTACCGTCGCCATCGAAATGCTCAAGCCCAAGTTATGGCAGGACTGGTTCCGCGCCCAGCCCTTCCGTAGGGAAGAGGACAATACCGATGGCAGTTGGAGTCAGTGGTTTACCAAACCATCGCCGCACAAGAGCAAGACACAGATGCTGAGCAAGCTGGACGAGGCAGTTGATGATGCAAAAAAAGGAGCTTGAAATTGTTTCAGCCGCAGCTTGAGCTAGCTCATGAGTGCCGAAAGCACGGGAGGAAAATCGCGGTAGAGCTTCTTGGGGACATTCACGAATACACAAAGCTGTATGGCCCCAAAGAGCAAGCAGATGTGCCGTATCTGAACGCGCGCCAATTGTTCGACTTCAACGAGCATTTCATCGAGTGGGGCGGACCGACAGGGGATCGGACGGTGGTTAGCATGGTGCTATTGCCTGTCCTCATGCTTCTGTTGCCTGTTGGATGCTATCTGGCGCCGAGTGTGCTGTACGACACCATATTTGCGTGGAGGGATGGTGCTGGATGGGGCGGCCTCGCGCAAGGATGGGCGATCTTTGCGGGCATGTTCCTGCTGCTCGGAGTATGGTCTGTTGCGGGCATATCTTGGTACTTCTTACTGCGCGCTCATTTGTTCACAGCACTTTGCCCACGCTACCGATTCAACCGCACTACGCGTAAAGTCTATGTGCTCCGCCCTCGCCAGTTCGGCGGTAACGTGATCCTCGATTGGGATCGCGTGCTAGCACATCCGAATTGGTGCGCTGCTCCAGACAATGTATTTCACCCAGGGTTTCAACATGACCCGGCGCTGCGTGAGGCGCGCATTTCCGGCAAGGGTGGCGTCATGATGAAGTACGGTTTGGTGCTTTATTGGCCACCACTGGACGCAGAGGACCCCGAGCGCACAGGCGAAGAATTGCTATGGGTGGGTCAATGGCATTCGAGCATTAGCGACTGGGAATACATTCGCCGCTTTATGGAAGAAGGTATGGATGCCGTGCCGAAGCCCGAGGCCAGCCATTACCGACGCAAAGGGCGCAGTTCGATGCGGCAGTACTACTGGGAAGAGGAAATGGACCCGGAGTTGCGCCAAGCTGAGCTACTTGGTGAACCCGATCCACGGGCAAAACTGAACTGGCTCCAACGCTTACTTCCAGCACCATTCTTGTTCTTCAATACCCTAGGCCAATGGCTGTGCTATTGGCCAACCTTCCCCAAGGAGTGGAACAGTGACTGCGGCAGGACGCGCCGCGAGAGCGGGATTGGACCAGAAGAGCCGTTGCGCTGGACGCCAGAAAAGTGTAACGCCAGCAGGACACGGATCTCTTTCTGAACCGGCGTGATTCCCTCCAACACGTACCGCATGCCCATCACTGCTACACCAATTCTTGACCGGCTACTCTTCGACAAACTCGTCAGCCAAGAACATCATGATCTCGCCCGCCAGAGATTGGATGCCTTGCCGAACGAGCCCTACTCCAATACAGGCGAAGCCCTGATCTGGCTGCGTACAGAAGACATCCTGTCCGACTCAGATCTAGAGGAAATGGAAACGTTGTCGATGTCACAAGCCGGCTTCGCGGGTAACGCCGCTCGCATTGAGGCGGTTGGGCAACTGCATGTAGCCGTGCAGCACCACGCCGAGGCATGCGTCAAGGAAACGCTAAAGCAAAGTGACAAGGCCATGCTGGATGCGATGTTCCCTGGGCCTCGGTGGCTCTGGCTGTCCGGCGGTGCAGTCCTTGCGGTGGTCGTTGGGGCCGAAGTTTCCGAAAGAGTGGAACAGCGATTGTGGCCAGAAGCGCCGCGAGAACGGCATCGGGCCAGAGGAACCTCTGCGGTGGAAAGCCTCTCTGGAAAACACTGTTGACGAGCGCCTAGAGTCCAGACATGTTCGACTGTGAGGCGGCATTCCACGTGCATCGAAAGAAGCATGGCAGGAAGGAGGCCGTCGAATTCCTGGCTGATATCAATCGGTACACCGTGCTGCACGCTCCCAAGGAGCGCCGCAAGGATGATGCTAAGCCCAGCTTGGAATGGGCGCGTACGCTGTTCGATCATAACGAGCACTTCATCGAACTCTCCAATATGGGCGAGGAAGATCGCTCTGTTGAGTTCATGGCGGTGGGCTTGTTATGGCTTGCGCTCGGTGTTTGTTTGTTCTTTTGGATGCTGCTATCCACGATGGACCCCGTGTTTTCCAGCGGGTGGTACATCTCCATGCTGATCGGCGCCGGCATGACAGGAGTCATGGGATTTGTGTTGTCTCTCTTTTGGCCAGAGAAGATTGCGCCTAACTATTTCACGCTGCTGCGACCGCGTTATCGCTTCAATCGCACCACACGCAAAGTGTATGTGGTGCGTCCGCAGCGTTATGGCGGGAACGTCGTTCTGGACTGGGATCGCGTCAGGGCGCATACCAGTTGGTGTGCACCACGTGACATGCGGCCAGACCAGATTGATGACAAATTCGCTCGCCAGCGCAGGCAGGAGACAGGTGGAGGCTATTTTGGGCTGCGTGGCCTGGTGCTGTACTGGCCGCCGTTGGACCCGAGCGACCCCGAACGCAAGGGCGAGGAGGTTCTTTGGGTCGGCCCCAAGCTGGCTGGAGAAGGTTTGTGGCAGTACATCCGCACGTTCATGGAAGAGGGCATCGACAAGGTGCCGGTCCCGACCGAATACGAATGGCTGCGAAAAGGCTTCCATACCCCGAGTCAGCATCTTGAGGAAACGGAGTTGTCGGCCTCGCGCGTACTGGATCGTGTCGGTGGTCGCGGCGAGAATTCCGCGCAAACGCAGCTCACATTCTTGGCGACGTTTCTGTGGGCGCCTCTGCATTGCCTGGCTGAGCGTCTGTGCACCTGGCCGACGTTCCCGAAGGAATGGAACAGCGATTGCGGACGGCCGCGTAGAGAAGACGGGATTGGGCCAGAGGAACCGTTAAAGTGGGTGCCAGAAAAAGCGTGATTGGACTGGCCATAGAAACGCGTCACCTTCTTAAAGCCGAATCGCGGAAAGCAAAGCCATGTTGATGTCTTGCAGAAGTGATGCGATCGCTGCGCCTTCGGCTTGAAACGGGTGCAACCGTAAGACAGCTACAAGACCGCCGAGTCGCAGCTTGCCGCCTTCAACAAAGCCTTGACGGGGGCGGAATGAGCGATGGACTGGAACTGATCTCGGGCATGGTCAGCGGCCTGACGATTCACGATGGCGAACAAGCTTTCTTGAGCGAAGCACAGCAGGGCTCTGGTGCGGCCGTGGCTGCTGGCCTTGCGACGGCGGGGCTGACTGGAGCCGGTGCGGGCGCGGGCTTGGCGGCCACATCCACAGGTGACGCGGTGCAGTTCTTTACTTGCCAGTTGGGCGAGCGCACCGTGGCAGGTGGCTTCAGCAAGGTGACGTTCAAGAATGGGGATGAAGTCTCGTTTGTGGTTGCGCGTCAGCCACGTGCAGCAGATCGGGCCTTGGCCGCCATCAGGCCGAGGGACCACACACTATGGATGAGTTTGCATTGCTCACGGGGTGTGCGAGCGCATAGGCGCTTTGCGTATGGAGTTTTTTTGCGACTGGTAGTGGGTTTGCCGGTATTCTTTTGTGCCAGCTATTTGGCATCAAGCCTGTTTTCGTTTGGCCCCAAAATCGATGCCGGAACATTTCACGTTGTGTTGCCGATGTTTTCTACATTCGGGGTTGTAGCAGCGATTTACTATGGCCTTCGCTTCTACTTCCAATGGCGCCCCGTTGCTCAGCAAGCCGAACGTATCTTTGCCGTCCTCGGCTACCCCAATCCTTCACGCGTCGATCTGCCGCGCGACCACAAGCGTTACAGCAAGGCCCGCGGCATAAAATGGCCTTACCTCAGCGATGGGCCATGGATCTACCACTATCTTGATCCGCATGAAGAACGCGGCAGGGCAACAAGGCCTTGACAGGGACAGAATGAGCGAAGGGCTGTCGGCTAAAAGACAGCCAAGGAACAAGGCGAAAAATTGTCGGCTGCTTTGGTCAAAATGCGTTTCCGATAAATGAGCGTCGAGCAACGGCCTGAAGGGTTGGTAAAGCTGACGGGCACGATAACGAGCTACAAGGTGACCCGTGCAGAAGCGAGTTTCGTATTTACGGAGGCCGATCGGGACAAGCTCGGAGTGGTCGCCGTTGCAGCGGGCATCGCCGGGTTGAGTGGACCCGCGATCGCGACAGCAGCGTCCGCATCGAGTGCGGAGGAACATGCTGATTACGTCGAATTCGACCTCGACGGCGATCCGGTCAAGGGCTGGGTCTGGCGCAGTCCTTTCAAAGAAGGGGACAAAGTCGAAGTGGCCGCCGAATGGCGTGACGATCACTATGAGACAGCGGGCATTGCGAGACCAGAGGACCGCATCATCGCGTTGTACCCGCATTGCTCTCGGGGTAAGGCCCGGCATATCAAGAATGCGGTGAAGTGGTGGGTTATAGGAGTAGCTGGGATACTTGTGGGACTAGGGGCGCCGCTACTGGGAATCATGCTGCTGCTCGTCGAGTCGCCGCAGAATTTGCTGCACGACGTTTTCCCGTACGGCTTTTTAGCCATGAGCGCAGGGTTCTATGCGTTCTTCGGCCTGATGGCCATTAGCCTCGCCAGAAAATGGATGCCATTTGTACGTCTGACGGAGAAGGTTTGCCGCACGCTGGGCATTCCCGATTCCGGGAACGTCGATCTGGTCAAGTCGGCCAAGGTCCAACGCAAGCCGGATGACCCGGGCGAATACGGCACCTTCTACTTCAGATACTGATGCGTTGGCAGGCGGCGAGAAACAGGGTTTGGCCGATCCAACCCGGAGGGCTGTTGCGCAAGCCGGCCATGTGCCTATGCACCTAGGATTCCAGAGGGAACGATGATGAGTGCTCGAGATGACGGGAAATGCATCGAAACTGCAGCCGCAGAGCCCCTACTGGTATGAAGACTTGCCCGGCCCAACCGTGCCGCTCAAGTCCAGCGACAAGAATGACCAACCTAACCTCGCACTCGACCTGAATTACGTGAATGAAGACGTGTTTGAGTTGTCCCGGGCGTCGTCCATCCAGCGCGGTTTTGGTCTGATGTTTGGGGTGGGCGTCTCCATCGCGTTTGTCGCCATGCTGCCGTTCATCGGCCAGATGTATCAGGAGGGCCACCCTGAAGAGTCGCCGGTCATCGCGTCGGTGCTGGCCTTGATGCTGCTGGGGCTTGCGGTTCTTTTGCTTCACCTCATCAAGAGAGGGGTGCGGACGCCACGGGACCTTCCGGTTCTATTCGATCGAAAAAATCGGAAGGTCTTTGCGTTTGAGTATGTGCCCAAGGCGAATCCATTCGCCACATGGAAGACCGTGGTCAAGGAGCTGGATTGGTCGCGCGTCGAAGCGGAAATTGGAAAGATCGCCGGATACAACGGCAAGACATACTCGGTGCGCTATGGGCTGATTTTGGCGCAGTGCGAAGCGAATACAACCAAGGTCCAGGATCGGATCATCGTGAAGTCGCAAGTGGCGACTCCACTCGTGCTGCATCAGATGTGGGCGTATATCCGATGCTTCATGAGTGAGGGGCCAAAGAATCTCCGAGACATCAGGCCGTTCCCGCGCGATATCAGTTTCCGGCGGTGCCTGCTGGAGTTCTATCCGTTGTTTGACCGGACAGAAGAGGGCGCGCGGCTTCGCGCCAATATGCACGCGGTTGAGTTGGTGCTGCTGACGGCGGTTGGGATCCCGCTGTTTTGGCTGTTTCTTCCTGCGGGTATTTTCGAGTACGTCGGGCAACGCCTTGCGCCGGAGCCAAAGTGGCCGGCAGAGATCGTTTCGCGAACCGGGCGACCCTCGCGCGATTGAGTTTCCTTGTACCGGGATGCGCCACCCGTGAAGCTCAACGGTGCAGATGTGAGCGATGGGTCCGCCCACACATGAAGATTTAGAAACAATCCCCCCAACCGCCTTAAGCCTGCGTAGCATCTCCACCGTCCGCCCCGCGCGCGCGGACGTCTCATTCACGCACGCTGATATGAACGCACTGTTCCGCCTCGCCGCCGCTTCTGCTGGGGTCGCGTTGTTCGTCACGCCCGCCTTCGCACAGGACGACACCCCGTTGCAGGTTTCGTACCGCCAGGTGCTGACCGAATATTTCAAGGATGCGCCGACCGCGTCGAAGAAATACGACGGTCGCCGCCTTGTCTTCAAGGGTCAGGTCTATCCGCTGTCCGACGACAGTCTGAACACGCTGGCCCTGACGGAAGACCTGAAGGTGGGCGCGCCGTTCCAGGACGATCAGCGTGACGCGCTCAAGGCGCTGTTTCCCGATCACAAGCTTGCGGCGTACAAGCCCAGCAAGGACATCACGCTGGACTGCCTGAACCGGCAGTTCGTTGGCCTGACGCTGGCGCTGGCGGAGTGCCGCGTCGGCAAGCCCTGATTTTCGTATTGCATCCCGGTTTCGTTCCCGACCATGGCCTCTCTTCCGTTTGACCAATTGCTCGCTCCGCTGCCCGGCGCCCAACCCTGCGGCGAAGACATGCTCTTCTCTGCAGAATTCGACAGCATCCAGGATGCTCGCCGCTTTGATGACCCGTCACTCGATCAGGGCGAGTGGGTCACGGAGATCAAGGAAGCCGACTGGCGCGCCGTCATCGCCGAGAGCACGTCGCTGCTGCAAAACCGCACGAAGGATCTGCGCCTGGCCGCATGGCTGGCCGAGGCGTTGTCGAAGGAGCGTGGCTTTGCCGGCCTGCGCGAGGGCTACGAATTGATCGCCGCATTGTGCGAGCAGTTCTGGGAGCACCTCTATCCGCTGCCGGAAGCCGACGATCCTGAAGCGCGTACGGGCAGCATGGCGTGGCTTGCGACGCGTTCGAGCCAGCTCATTCGCGAGGTGCCGCTGGTGGAGGCGGGCAAGGGAGGCTATAGCCTGATCGATTGGGAAGTCGCGACCAGCCTGGTTGAAGCCATCCGCCGTGATCCGGAACAGGCCGACGAGCTGTCGCGCGGAAAAATCACGCAGGAGCAGTTTGAATCCGCACGGCGCGCCACGCCGCCAGCGTTCTACAAGACGCTGCACGACGATGTGGTCGGCTGTGGGGCCGCGCTGCTGCGGTTGGAGTCCGTGCTCGACGCACGGGCGGGTGATCACGCGCCGAGTTTCCGCCCCGCGCGCGAAGCCTTGCAAGCGGTGCGCGCGTTGGTGGAGCGCTTCGGTGGCAAGCCGGAGCCCAAGCCTACCGCCGTGGAAGCGAAGGGCGCTCCGCAACAGACGGCTCAGTCTGCCGCCGGCACCGTCATCGAGACGGTGGTTTCCGGCCCCATCCGCACGCGCGCCCAGGCGCTGAACCAGCTGCGCGATGTGGCCGAGTTTTTCCGCCAGACCGAGCCGCACAGCCCTGTTGCGTACCTCGCCGCACGTGCTGCGAAGTGGGGCGACATGCCGCTGCACGCCTGGCTGCGTACGGTGGTCAAGGACGACGCGACGCTGTCGCAGATCGAGGAACTGCTGGGCCTGGGCGATCCGCCCTCGGAAAGCGCCAGCTGATTCCGCTAGCTGCTCGAGCAGCCGCCGCAGCCGCTGGATCCGCAGCTACTCGAGCTGCAACTGCTGGAGCCACTGCTGCTTGAACTGCAGTTGCTCGACGTGTCGCCTCCGGAGCCGCCGGAACTGGCGCCGGCGGGTGGTCCCATCATCGATCGGTATCCGGCCCATGCTGTGTTGGCCAGCACGCTGGTGCCGCCAAACGCGGTCAACCACAGCAGGTCGTGCGTCGACAAACCGGCGCGTGGCCCCTGCTGGCCGCGCTGGCGATAGACCTCAAGCGCGGCGTTGGCCCCCGCGGTGGGGCCGGCTCGGCCGACGCCGATCAGCCGCGCCGTCACGCCCCAGTACACGATGGCGAACAGCGCCATCTCGATCAGTAGCCACATCACCGGACGCTCCCGGGACAGGCCCACAAAGACCTTCATCACGCCCAGCCCCAGCGTCGCCAGCACAATGACCCACGCAACGAGCGTCGTTCCCCGCATCGCGCCGCGGGTCCACAGCCATCCTTCGCTGCGCAGCCGATCTGTCATGTCGGATGCTTCGTCGACGAGCCGATTGCGAAAGTTCGGCCACGGCGAGCGCTGCTGCGTTTGCCGGGCGAGCCATGTCCACGCGTTGACGTGGCGCTCCGGCCTTCGATCTTCGTTCGCCACCACGTAGGTGTTGCGGTCGCGTTTCCGTTTAGCCGGAGGGACCATGCGGATCGCACCCGCATCAAGCAGCGTCAACGCCGCGACCTGTGCCATTCGTGCGGCATCGCCTGTGATGAGCGCCGCCTCGGCAGGCGTCAGCTGACGCGGCACGTTGCCACCCACAGCTCCCCAGGGGTTCCGGCTGTAGGCAGCGCGATGCAGGCCCCGGATCAGCAGACACGCCATCACGCACGCGCCCAGGTAGAACGCGAGAAAACGCGGCCCCGAATAGCTGAGCACATCGACATCCGAGGCGACATTCGTGGTGATGGCGATGAGGATGGCCGCGATCAGAAGCCATACGGATGGCATGAATGAGCGCGCTGTGGATGCGGGCTGCGGCATGACCGGCTCCGGCGCATGCTGTGTGGGGACGACAGTTTCCCGCGCCTTGGCTGCCTCGGGCTGCTCCGGCCTCGGCCAGACGTCGACCGGCGGCTCCTCGCCGAACGTGCGCCGGTAGCTTTCCAGTGTTTGCGCGTAATGCTGTGCGTAGGCGTCGTCTTCGTCCGGCAAGCCAATCCCCGGCGCGTGATGCAGCGGCGCGCGCAGGACTTCGCCGCAGAACACCGTCCAATACTCTTTCGAATATTGCAGATGGAGATGCCAGGCGGCATCGATCGCCTCGGAGGGCGTGACGGGGTGCCCTGCAAACACCGCCAGATACGCGAAGCGCTTGTATTCCTCGATGACGGTCAGCGTGTATAAGCGCGACCATCCTTCAGCGTCCGCCAGACGTTGGCTGTAAGGGACCGGCGCGTCAGGCGCATCGGGCGAATATTGACTCAGCCGAAGCAGGCAGGCTTGGCGATCGGCTCCGGTCGGGGCGGAATCGGGCAGGGTCGATGGGGCGGACGGTGTCATGTACGTTGCTGTCAACCGTTAATGCCTACTTGCTGGGAGGACACTGCGCGCTTGCATGCACCTAGCCGCGAACGACTAATTCTCTTCATGTCGCTCCAACGCTTCAAATACCGCGCGCTCACAGCGGCCGAAGTCAAAGCTGCGCAAGCGGAGATGGCGGTTGCCGTATTCACCAGCTGCCATTATTTCTGGGATGGAGCGCAGGGGCCCAGCCATCAGGCGCATCAGCGTCTGTGAAATGATCACGAACAACATCGGCGCGAGGGTAAACATCCCGACCATCATCCCCGTGAGGGCACTGGCACCTGCCAGGCCCAATTCGCTACCTGCCACAAAAAGCATGATCACGAGCATCAGCGCACTGAAATAACCGAGAAGGCCGATCGCCTCACTAAGGCCGGAGTTCCTGCGCGACAGTATGGTCTCCAGCGGTTCGGGCAAGTTTCGAGGGCGCTTTGCAACATAGACAGTCTGTGGCTCACGGCGGCCGGACAAGCGCATGCCCCACGCTGAAAAACAGTCGTTGTCCCACCAGCCTGCAGCAAGCACGCGCATGCCATTCAGGCCCGCGAAATAGGGTGCATTGGACCAAACCCGACGGTCAGTGACCAGGTATTCGCAGAAGTGGATAACCCGATTGTCGGTCAACGTGATAACGACGGGAGTTACGCGATAGTAGGTATCCCGCGAGATGTCGTCGGTGTAGTCGTATGCGCTGCGCGCGTTGGCGTCGACGCTCCGTCCCATGGCCTCGTAGGCCTTGAATGCCGCGCTATCCACCTGTACTGAGCGAATGATGCCGCTGACGATCGCGACAGGCGCACCCCGTCGCCGACTGGCAAGCCAGTGCTCAAGCTGTTGCCAAGCCCATACCAGATGGCACCAGAGCCACCAAATGCGCTCTTTCACCGGAGAAAATTGGGCGATTGGGTCGGACGGCCTCCTAGTGGGGTCGTGGTACTCGAGGCGGATCTGGGTGGAGGCACGCCGGTCATCACCTGGCTGCAATGGGCTAGCAGGCGACGGTTCACGCAACCGTGCCCGCCGACGAGCGTCCTCCCGCGTCACTTACTCGCCCGAAACTCGATCCGCCGATTGCGCGAGCGGCCTTCATCGGTGTTGTTGGCCGCCACGGGCTGATCCGGCCCCACGCCCATCGCGGTGAGCGTGCCTTGCTCGGCGCCCTTGGCGATGAGGTAGTTCTTGACCGTCTCGGCGCGGGCCTGGCTCAGGTTGAGGTTCAACGCGCGGCTGCCGGAGTTGTCGGTGTGGCCGACGATTTCGATCTTGCGGCCGTTCAGGCGCGGCAGCACGGCGGCCATTTCATCCAGGATCGCGCGGCCCTTGGGCGTGAGCGTGGCGCTGCCGGTTTCAAACTCGATGATGCGGTTGGCGAGCGTCTGGTCCAGCAGCCCTTGCTCGGACACCGCCGCCACGCGCAGCCCGTTCTTGATCGTGTAGCTCTGGCCCAGCGCCGTCGCCATGTCGCTGGTCAGCTGCTGGCGCTGCGCCTCGTTGCCGACGTCGCCGTGCAGGGAAACCTGCGTGCCGTCGATGTTGAGCTGCCCGCGGTTGACCTGCTTGATGGCCGGCGACAGGATCTTCTGCACATTGGCCGACCAGTTGGGCGGCGACACCACGTTGCCCACTTCGATCTGGTCGACCACGTTGGCACTGCCGTACAGCTCGCGCAGCTTGGCCAGTACGGTCGCCTTGGTGGCTTCGTCCGGCACCATGCCGCCCGCGACGACCTGGCCAGGCACGGGCGCCGCATCGCCCGCCGCGGCATGCGCGGGCAGGGCACTGCCCAGGCAGGCCAGCATTGCGGCGTTCGCCAGGAGGGTTGCAGGCCGGAAGCCGCGCTTGATTGCATCCAGACCCATGTTCATTCTCCGATGAAGACTTCGCGGAAGGTGTCGACGGCCACGCGCAGCGACAGCTGCGGTTGATCCAGGTAGCTCACGAACTTGGCCAAGCCGTACTCTCCGCTGACGTGCTGGTCGACCCATTCCGGATCGTCGATGTTGATGTTCTGTTCGGCATACGCCAGCGGCGACATGACGCTGTGCAACGTGCGTGACGAAGCGCCATTGAAGCCGATGACGAGCCGCTCTGCGCCGTTGATATCGCCCAGGAACAGCGACAGCTCGAAGTCCGCCCGCTGCAGGAAGCGCGACACCAGCTCCAGCCAGAAACTCGCGACCAGGCTGCGATAGAGCGGGTCTGCCGGCAGCGGCAGCGTGAGCCCTTTCTCAAGCCGCGACGAGCCGTTCGCCATCACGGGTTGCAGCAGCGTGCCAAGCGCAAGCAGGGTGCGGCGCAGGCGGATGTTGTGGCCCTCAGCGCGCAGCATCTGCTCAAGGCCGGCAACGGTCTGGAAGTCGATGAAATCCGAAAAGCTCGCGTCGTGCGACTGCGTGCTGGTGCCGCCCGTGCCGGTCTCCACACCGTGCTGCCCTTCGGCCAGCAGGCGTAGGCCTTCGGTGGCGTCGGTGGCGGTGCCAAGCGAAAGCATCTGCTGGCCGGCGCGCGTCCACAGGCGGGCGAGTGCAATCGGGCTGCGGGCGATGAAGTTGATCGGGCGCTCGACCTCCATGGCCGCCGCCGTCAGGAACGGAAACCGGCGCGACGACAGATCGCTGCTGGCCATGAGCGTGCCCGCAATGGCGAGCTTGCTCTGCGAGCCGAGAAACGCAAACTGCACCGGCTTCCAACTGTCGTAGGTCGTCTTCCAGTCCGGGGCTTCGGCCAGCAATTCCATGCCTTGCGCCAGCCAGCGGTCCAGCGTGTCGAGCAACTGGACGTTGTTGGCGCTTTTGACGAAATCGCCGCGCGACGGAAGCTTGCCGAAATACGAAAGCTGCAACTGGGTCTGGCTCATTGCGCCGTCCCTCCTTGCTCTTCCGTGATGTTGTGGCGTGCGGCCTGCGTGGACACGGCCGCTTGCGCCGCAGGCGGCGTGCCTGCGGGCGCTGCCGGGGCAGGCGGCGTCAGGGTGTTCTGCGGTGCCGATGCATCGGCAATCGACGTCGGCAGGCGCAAGCCGCGCAGGCCCTGGCCTTGCGGCGAATCCGATGCCGTCGTGCCGCCGGCCTGCGGGCTGCTGATGATGCGCAGGCTGATCGATACCGTCAGGTTGTCCTTCGTCCACGACAGATCGAAGGCACCATCTGGACGACGCTTGCGTTGCGCCGTTGCAATCAGGCGTTCCAGGCCAAAGCGGCCCGGCTCGTTGAGCAGCTCCACCGTGCGGCCGTCAAACGTGGTGGCCGTCACGCGGGCGCCCGGGGTGCCCTGCGGATTGGGCCACACGAAGTTGGCCCACTGCGGCGGCGTGTTGCGATAGCGCAGTTGCTGCCCGTCGATCTCGATCGTGTATTCGGTAGCGCCTTGCGACGGCACCGGCAGGATCTGGAACACCGTCTGCGGCGCTGCGGCCGCGGCACCACCAGCACCGCCGGCAGCGCCACCCGTGAGCGGCGCGATCCAGCGCGTGAAGCCCGTGGTGAACTCGGGCACAAACGCGATGCCCAGGTCGCCCCACGTGCGGGAGGCGATCATGTCGCCACGACGCACCGACAGCGGACCGATCGTCGTGCTGGCGAACTTCGCGATCGCGCCGTCCGGGCCGAACACCTGGCCGATCTCGGCCGCGCTGGCTTCGATCTTGGCGTTGGGCGCAAACGGGTACTTGTCTGCCAGCGTGGTGGCGAACGGCTGATACACCTGCGCGTTCCAGACCTTGTTGACTTCGGTCGTCGCCGGGCGGATCGCCACCGCGTACGACTGCAGCAGCGGGCGCACCAGCAGCGGACGCAGCGTCGCGCGCTCGCTGTCGGTCATGCCGGTCAGCATCTGCTCATCCACGTACTTGAGCGTGTCGGCCAGTTCGGAGCCGTTGCCGTCCAGTGTCTGCTGCATCAACTGGCGCGCACCCGGACCCGGGTCGCCCTGGTTCTTGATCTGGTTGAAGCGCGTGCGCACCTTGGAGAGTGAATCCATGTAGCCGCGCAGCAGCGACTTGTCGTCGCGCATGACGACCACGCGTGCCAGCCCCGAGAACTCCTTGCCCACCGGGCCCATCGGAATGGCGCCGGCTTCAGCATTGCCGCCCACCTCCAGGTTGACGTTCACCTGCGACGGCGTCTGGCGTGCGAACAGCTGCTTGAACCAGCCGAGCACGCCCGTCTTGGCCTGCTTCAGGCCCGCGTTGAACATCGACGGGTTGTCCCACGACGTCTGCTCATACGCGGTGTCGAGCACCTTGCGGATCGGCGAATTGGTCGGGTCGCCCAGCAGGTTCATGCCGGTGACGGCCTGATCGAAGCTGCTGAAATCCTGGATCGCCACGCCCTGCATGAAGCGTTGCCATTCGCGCGCGTATTCGGTCTTGTACATCGTGACGAGCGCCTTCTGGATCTGCTCGGGGCTGCCTTCCAGCGTGAGGTCGTCGCGCGCGGCAACGTTCAGCACCCAGTCCTTGGTCTGCAGTTCCTTGTTGGCCGCTTCCTTGATGGCGGGCTGCACATAGCCCAGCCACGCTTCCTTGGTGAACGTGCCGGGCACCGCGTAGCTGCCCGCAACCAGCCCGGCACCCGTATCGCCGACGATGCGTGCGACGGTCATCGGGGCGTAGCGCGTGGAGGCGCGGGCCTTGATCTCGGCGTACGCGCGTTCGCGTGCGGGCATGCCGCGCACCACGCGGCGCAGGTTCTCACGCGTCTGGTCGACCAGCGCGAGGTTGCCTTCCAGCAGCGGCCAGTTGTCGTCGTTCACGCGGGCCAGGAAGAACGACAGGTTGCGCTCCGCCGAGCGGATCATCTGCTCGCGCGGCATGTTGCCCCGGTTGTCTTCCAGCCAGCCGCGCCAGAAACGCGTCACTTGATCGGTCAGGTGCGCGACTTCCACGTGGCGCTTGTCCGACAGCATCAGGTAGGTCTTGAGCGCGTTGTAGCCGTCTTCCACGTTGGTGGGCGAGGCATCGGTGTAGCGCTTGGCACCGGTCGACGCCGTAGCCTGGTTTGGCGCGGCAGGCGCGTTGGCCGCTGCACCCGACGCACCCGAGGCACCGCCCACGGTGGCGGTAGCCGTCGTCACGGACGTGGTCATCACTGCGCCGGTTTCCGGCGGACGCACCATCGGGGCGAGCTGATCCGGATGCGCGTTGACCTCTGCCAGGAAGGTTTCGATCGCGCCGCCGACCGGCTTGAGCATGACCTGGCGCAGGCCGTTGTAGTACTCGTCGAGCAGCTTGTGCTGCAGCGTGTCGCCCTGGTACAGGCCCAGCGACAGCGCGAGCGGATGGTCGTTGCGATACCGGTCGAGCTGTTCGATCCGGTCTTGCAGAATGTCGAGCGCCTCCAGGCGGGCCTGCAGATCCACCCGGTTCTGCTGCATCTTCACGATCTTGTCGAGGTCTGCCTGCACGTTGGCCGTGAGCGTGCGGTTGCCCATGTACGACCACGTCCAGCCGCCCAGCATCACGCCCAGCGCCAGCACCAGCGCAAAGAACGTAGCGATGCGCAGGCGTGTCTTCGCGGGGCTAGCGAATTGCCGCACGGTTTGCTTGTCGGCAAAGATCACCTTCGAGAACAGGTCGCGCAGGAAGAAGCCGTTCTTGGAGAACACCTCGCGGGTGCGCGCGGCGCCGTCGGTCGACAGGCCAAAGCGTCGTGCGATGCGCTCGGCCGACACGCTGTTGGTGGCGCCTTCCTGCAGCGCGCTGGTGAAGTAGAAGCCGCGGAACACCGGCTTGTACTGGAACGGGTTCTCATCGAACAGCGTCATCAGGAACGCACGCAGCGTCGGCTTGATCGAGGCAAATTCCAGCGGGAAGCTCAGCAGCCCCGGCGAGAGCTTGTTGTTCCGGTGCAGTGCGATCTGCGCCACGCTGATCTCCTTCAGCCCATCGCACAGCTCGTCAAAGCGTTGGTCGAACACGGCCGCCACGTCGGGCTTCGAATCGGGCTCGAAGGGCAGGGTGGCGCCCCAGACGCGGTCGCGCTCCTGCTTCTCGCTGTCGCCAAAGAATTCGGTAAAACCGGTGATCAGGTCGGCCTTCGTGAACATCACGTACACCGGGGCAAACACTTCCAGGCGTTCGGTCAGCTCCTGCACGCGCTGGCGCAGGTTCTTGGCCAGGTTGATGGCGAACTCGGGGCGGTTTTGCGTGAGTTCCGACACGCTCACCGTCACGACGATGCCGTTGATGGGCGCCTTGGGGCGATAGCGCTTGAGCAGGTCGAGGAAGCCCAGCCACTCGCGGCGGTCTTCTTCGTGCACGGAGTAACGGCCGGCCGTGTCGAGCAGGATGCCTTCGGTGGTGAAGAACCAGTCGCAGTTACGCGTGCCGCCGATGCCCTGGATGACCGCGCCGCCCTTGTCGGCAAACGGAAACTGCAGGCCGGAATTGAGCACGGCCGTACTTTTGCCCGCCGCCGGGTTGCCGATCACGATGTACCAGGGCAGCTCGTACAGCGCTGCGCTGCCCGACATCTGCCCGAGCTTGGAGCGCTTGATGGTCTTGACGGCTTCTGCCAGGCGCACGCGCAGGGCTTCCACTTCTTCGCGCTTGTCCGGCGTGGCGGTCTTGTCAGCGGCGGCCTGTTCCAGAACGCCCTCCAGCTTGTTGCTGGCCTGGCGCGCGCGCCAGCGCTTCCAGAGATACGTCAGCAGCCACAGCGCGAGCAGCACGCCCAGCGCGATGCCGACCCAGACCAGGCCAACCTCGAAGGTCTGCGCCATCAGCAGCAGGAAGATGGTCAGCACGATCACGCCAAGAATCGATAGCGTGCGTGAGTTGGTCAGGAAGTTCAGGAAGCGTTGCATGTTGCCTTCGGCTCGGGAACAGACGGAATCGGATTCGAAATCTGGAACAAGATCAGGTCAGGCTGGGCAGCACCGCGATGGCGCCGCGCTGCTGGATGTCGTTGGCGGTAATGGCCAGCACCGGCTTGCCGGTCTGCTGGCTCAACTGGTGCGCCACCACCACCGACAGCAGCGGGCCTGCAGCGCCCACATAGCCGCACGGCGTGCCGACGGGCAGCAGATCTGCGGCAAGGTCCAGTGCGGGGAAACGTTCGGAAAACACGCGTGCCACCTCAACGGTGCGCACGGGGTGCATGCCGGTGTCTGAAACGACGCCGGCCACGGTGATGGGTTCGGCACCCGAATGGCCCTCCGCGGTTTCGGCCTTCTCGGCGGGCGCTGCATCCTGCTTGGCCTTGACCGGTGCGGCGGCCAAGGTGTCGAGTACGTGGCCCACGGCGTCGCCCAGCGCCTGCAGTTGCGGCTGGCCGCGATCAGGTGTCGGCGATTCCAGCCGCGCCACGCCGGCGCGCGTGATCGTGAACGGCGCCGTTGCCGCGGCGTCGCCGTCCAGCGCGGGTGGCAGCAGGCTCTGCGCCATCGTCGGCGCGCACAGCAGCACGCCCGCAGCGGCTTCGCCCGGCACGCGGCCATGCTGCCGATTGGCTTCGAACAGCTGCTCGTGCTGCATCAGTTGTTCGACCGCGCTGGGGCCCACCAGCGAATCCGCCACCACCACCATGCGCAGCACGCGCTCGTCGCTGGCGCGGTTGACGCCTTGCGTGGCGCGATCGAGCAACAGCAGCGCATCGGCATCGCCCTTGGCGGTGATGGGCTCCAGCGTTAAACGGTCTGCCGGCCAGATCAACGCGATGCGGCGGCGCAGCCAGCCATCGGCGGCGGCTTGATGCTGCGGTGTCCACTCGCGGGGGAGCAGTGCGGTGATGATCAGCCGCGTGGTGTCCGGCTCCGTTGTTTCCGGGGCTTGCGCAACGGCGTGTGCGGCGAGTTCTTCGGCCACCTGGCCGGCCAGCGACAGGGCGCGCAGGCGTTCATCCAGCCAGTCGACATCGGGATGTTGCTCTGCCAGTTCGGCACGCAGGTCTTCGATGTCGATGCCTTCCACTTGCGCAGCAAAGATCGGCTGGCCGAAGCCTTGCACATCGGTCAGGCCGGGCTGCGCATTGGCTTGCACGGCCTCCACCACTGAAGCGGCATCGCCGCCGGCGGGCGCACGCAGGGCGCTGGCGAGCAGCACGGCGCGCCATTGGCGCGTGGCGTCTTGCGGGTCGGCGGTTTTGGCATCGGTGCCTGTTGCGGCCGGCGTGGCCGCCGCCAGTTCGCGGCCCGCAACGACATTCGAGCGAATGCCGTCCAGCGCACGCTTGATGACCCAATAGCCGACGATCATTCCGACCGGCAGCAACAGCAGGTAGGTCAGGATGTCGCCGGTGGTCGGCATGCGGTTGGCGGACTGCCACCACACGATGACGGCAATCCACACCACCACAAAGACAGCGAGCAGCGTCAGCCCGGACCGGAAGAGTCTTGCAACCATGTCGTGCGCGTTCAGATGCTGCCGGTGTTGCCCTGGCTGGACAGGAGCGTGGCGCCGCAGGCGGTTTTGTCGCCGTGGCGCGCCGCCTGCTTGCCGTCGATGATGACGTTCGGGTCGCCCGTCACGATGACGGTCGTGCCGCCGTGGCCGGTCTTCGGGCACGTCACCTTGTCGCCCACGCAGGCGATGCCCTTGCCGCCCGTGCTTGTGTTGCCCGACGCGGTGATCACCACGCCGCCGTGGTCCGTCTTGTCACCCAGCAGGATGAAGGGCCGTGTCATTGCATGCTCCCCAAGTGTGTCCTTTCGTCATTGCCTTGGTGCGGGCTGCTTGCCGAGCACGCCCTTGCGGCGCAGCTCGACGTGGCCCAGGTCCATCATCTTCCAGCGGCCGCCCCACACGAGGCCGACCGATTCCGACGTCTGGCCATACAGCTCGTAGCCGCGCATCGCCCACGGATCTTTCTCGCTGATGACCAGCTTGCCCTCGCGGAAGAACGCGCTGTCCGCGGCCAGGCCGTACTGGTGATAGCTCTGGAACGCCGTGGCCTGCGTGACATTGCTGCCCATCGCCGCCAGCTTCACTTGCCGCTCGGGGCTTCGGTAGCCTTCGAGCAGCGCCATCTCGTAACCGTGTTCGTCGCGCATGATCTTGTAGACCAGCAGCAGGCGCTGACGGAAATCCGCATCGAGCAGGTTCCAGTCGCGGCTCGCATCGCGGATGGCCGGGCGGATCTGCTCGACTTCACGCGTGGTGAACACCTCGGGCGGCAGGGGCGGCGGCGGGATCAGCCGTTCACCGTTGAGCAATGCCGAGATGTGCGGATCCGGCTCACGCACCTGGTCGTCATCGAACTCGAACGACTGCTGCTCGCGCAGGGCCAGTGCCAGCATGGGCGGCACCGAAAGCACGCCGAGCGCGCCGAGCAGCAGCATCCGCCGCCGCACCACGAACTGCTTGAACGCCGACACCCCGGACGTTGCGTTGTCCACCGACTCGCGCAACGACCCTGCGGAGCGCGCGCCCACCACCGCAGCCCCCGTGCTCACGCGCTGCCACTGCGCACGCAGCAACGCCGCGCAGCGCTGCCGTACCGACGGCAGCAGCAGCACGGCAGCCACCACCACCATGGCAACGAAGTAGAGAACCAGAGCGACAAAAACCATACCGACCTGCGGAGCGTGCGCGCCTACGTCAATTCATCCAGATTTATATCTGTATTTACAACGCTAAATTATTAATAAACGGTAATAATCCAGCGTTCGCTACACAGAAATATTAAGAAACGATAAAGAAAATACCGCAACCTGCGCCAATCATTTGTCTTTCAGCAAGGCCAGACTTAGAATCAGCAGCCACCACCGGAATCGGCGCTTGTTTGTAATCCATACGTTCGCCGCGCATTCTATTTCAATTCTGGACCCGTGATGAGTAATAACGGCGATTTGAAACAAGAAGGGCCTCCAACGCTCTTCAATTCTGAATCCGAGACCGATGAGGCCGGGCATACGCGCATTCTTGCGAGCCTGGAGGGCCGCGTTGCGGCCAACGGCAAGGCACCGAAAAAGTCGGGGCAGCGCTATGGCGTTGCGGCGGCGGTTGTCGTGCTGGCCGCCGGTATCGGCGCGTGGGTCCTCCTGAATCCGAGCGGCGAATCTGCGCCCGCGCAGGTGGCAGAACAGGCCACGCCTGCAGCCGCGCAACCGCCTGCGTCTACACAGGCTGCGGCCGCGGAAGCCGCTCACACGGCCGCTGCGGCGCCGGTTGCCTCCGCAAGCGAGCCTGTGGCAGAAGCGCAGGCCGCCACCATCGTCAACGTCGCGCCGGGCGAAGACCACGCAGACGAGAAGGGCGGTAAGAGCGAGAAGACGCCGGTTGCCAGCGTGCCCGGCAAAGACGCGCATGACGCAACGCCAGCCGCGCATGCCGTGGCGGCAAAGTCCGGCAGCACCACGGCCGATACCGAGGAAGGCAAGACGGCAACTGCCAAGCTCGTCGCCAAATCGACCAACACGCCATTTAAGGCGTTGCAGCAGCCGACCAAACCCAAGGCGCAATCCACTGCCAAAACTGCCAAGAACCGAAAAGGCACATTGGCACCCGATGATCCTGATGCCGATCTGCTGGCCGCATTGCTCGCGCCACAGAATGCTGCCAATAAGGCCGCCAATTCACCCACTTACAAAGGGCAATAGCCGCCCGGCTATCCGGTTGGTCGTTTTTACAATCGGGTAATTGAGCGGAGGCAAGTGCGATGCCCGACATTGCGCTGCCTCGTAAATGCCCGCGCTGGTCTCACGAAAATCGTCCGTGATACGCCACGCGTTGCAGCACCGGACAGCGAATGGACGCCACGACCCTTCTTCAGAACCTCTTCGCACCCACGCGCCGCCTCTATACGCTTGAAGGCGAGGGGCCGCTTGCGGACCTTGCGGTGGAAGCCTGGCTTGGTCGCGAGGCGCTGTCCGAGCTGTTTGAATGGCGCGTGGTGGCCGTGAGCGCCAATGCGCGCATCGCACTGAAATCATTGCTGGGACAGCGGGTCACGCTGGTCACAACGCTGGCCGATGGCACGCAGACCAAGCGTACGGGCCTGATTCGCCTGGCCGAGAAACTCGGTGCGGACGGCAGCCTCACGCGCTACCGCCTGACGGTGGTGCCGTGGTTCTGGCTGACCACGCAGCAGCGCCACAGCCAGGTGTTTCAGAACCGGCCGCTCGCCGACATCATTGAGCAGATGCTGTCGCCGTACGAGCCGTACGCCTCGTGGCGCTACGCGGCCGGTGCCGAAGCACGCATGAGCGATTTCGGTACACGCGCGCACATCGCCCAATTTCGCGAGACCGACTACCACTTCGTTACGCGGCTGCTGGCCGAAGCGGGGCTCGGCTTCACCACGGTGGAAGACGACCAGGCGCATGGCGGCCACACGCTGGTGATCTTTGCCGACAGCACGCAGCTGCCGGAAGATGCGGAATCGGCTGCGGCGGGCGGTATCCGTTTCCACCGTGCGCACAGCCTGGAAGAGCGCGACGCCATCCAGCAACTCGCCTGCCACAGCCGCACGACGGTGGGCGGCGTGGCGGTGGCCGCGTGGGACCCGGAAGGCAAGCAGAACGCTCGCGCCCACGCCCCTGCACGTTTTGCCACCAGTGCGGGCAGCCCCGATGCGTATTTGTCGATCAGCCCATCGCTCGCACCGGATTCCGCCAATGCCCAGCGCATTGCCGAGCAGGTCATGGAAAGCCTGGAAGCGCGCGCGCTGTTGTTTTCAGGGCGCGGCACCGTGCGCACACTGCGCAGCGGAACGCGCCTGCAGGTGGTGGATTGCCCGCACTTACCGCAAGACGTGGAAGGCGCCTATCCGCTGCTAATGGATCTGGTCGAGCACTGCGGCATCAACAACCTGACCGTCGATACGCACAACGCGCTCAGCCAGCGTTTGGGCGGGCTCGATGCCGCACTGGCGTTCGATACGCCGCCCAGCGCACCGGAATCCGGCCCGGGCGTTTTTGGTTTCCAGGAAGCAGAAGGCCCCATCGAGCGCAGCACGCCGACTGGCGATCTGCTCAAAGCCGCACGGACGCACGGCTACGCTGGCCTGTTCCGCGCTAGCGACGCACGCCGGCCCTGGCGTCCGGCCGTGACTGAACCCGATTGCGGCCGTCTCTACGCGGCGCCCACCGCGCAAGGCGTACACAGCGCCATCGTGGTCGGCCCGGACGGCCAGACCCAAGCCGGCGGAGAAGGCGAGCATCATGCCAGCCCCGCAGGTGAAATCCGCGTGCGCTTTCCCTGGCAACAAGGCGAGCGCGCGGATGACCGCAGCAGCCGCTGGGTACGCGTCGCGCAACGGCAGGCCGGTTCCGGCATGGGCTGGCAATGGCTGCCGCGCATCGGGCAGGAAGTGCTCGTCAAGTTCAGCGAAGACGACATCGACCAGCCCGTCGTGATCGGCTCGCTGTACAACGGCCAGGGCGAGGCCGGCATCGCGCCCACGCCGGGCGGGCAGGGGGCATCCGACCAAAGCGACGGCACCGCCCTCTACAAGCAAGGCAGCGACAGCGCCGCAAGCGCGCAAGGCAACGTGGCCGGCGGCCACAGCCCCGCCTGGCACGGCATGGGCGCGGAAGCCGAAGGCCACCGCAACGCCGCCGCCCACACCGGCTTCAAGAGCGCGGAACACGGCGGCAGTGGTTACAACCACCTCGTCTTTGACGACAGCGACGGCCAGTTGCGCACGCAGCTCGCCACCACGCAGCAATTCACCCAGCTCAACCTTGGCCATCTCGTCCATCAGCAAGACAACCGGCGCGGCAGTTTCCGCGGCCAGGGCTTCGAGCTGCGCACCGATGGCCACGCCGCCGTGCGCGGCCAGGCCGGCCTGCTGCTGACCACCTACCGCGACGCCAGCAGCGGCAAAGCCGTGCCCACCGGCGACAACGCGGCCGGCATTGCGCTGATCAAGCAAGCCAAGGAATTGACATCATCGCTCGGGCAAGGGGCGGTCACGCATCAGACCGCCGCGCTGGACACTGCCAAGAACGACGATGCCCCGCTGGCCAAGCAAGCCAAGGCGGTTGCGGGGATGGTCGACGGCAAGGCGCTCGACGCTGCCAAGCAGGACGCCAGCGCCGGCAACACCGCCACGCAAGGCAAGGTGCCGCATCAGGGCGAGGCCATTGCCCACCTGGCGGGCCGCGCGGGCCTCGTCATGGTGGCGGGGCAAAACCTGCAGCTCGCCAACGGCGAGAGCATCGCGCTGGGCAGCGGCCAGGACACCAACCTCGCCGTCGGCAAACAGGGGCGCATGCACGCCGGCCAGGCGATCGGCGTGGCTGCCGGTTTGTCGAAGGCAGGTGACAACAACATCGGCCTGCAGCTCACCGCAGGGCAAGACAACATCGACGTGCAAGCCCAGCACGACGTGCTCAAGCTGATGGCCAAGCAGGACCTGAAGCTGGTGTCGGCCAATATGAACGTGGATTTTGCGGCTGCCAAGCGCATCCGCATCGCCACGGCGGGCGGGGCGTCGATCACGCTCGAAGGTGGGAATATCACTGTGGAGTGTGCGGGGCCGATTACGTATAAGGCGGCGCAGCGGACGTTTCAGGGGCCTGTCAGTGCGAGTTACCCATTGCCCCTTATGCCAAAGAGTATTTGCGTTGAGTGTTTGCTGGCCGCTCAAGCGTCTGGCGCCCCCTTTGCCGTGAGGTAGTTGGCGTGCAGCAGCTTCCGTCTCCGCTTTGGTGTTCTTTTGACGCCCTACCGCCTCCAGCTGTTGGTGTGCATCGATATCTTTTGATTAACCAGGCCGCTTTGAAAGGACGGCGGGCACTTTTCAGCAGTTTGTCAAAGTTTGAGTGTCGACCCTTGTTTGGGCAGAGTGACGCAGCTTGCCGAGATGGCGCGACACCATTTGTTCTGCGCGTTGATCCCACAACTCACATTCGGACCATCATTCGAGAACTCGCGGACGCAGCCTGCTATGCCTGCGCACTGACGCGGATCGATACACCGTCGGATATACAAACACTGACTGATGCATTGACGCGACGCTGCGAGGTATTGCTGCCCGGTGGTGTGGCAATGTTGTTGCGCTACTTCGATACACGCGTCTTCATGTCGCTGCTCGATGTACTTAGCCCCGAGCAGATTGATTCGTTTCTATCCTGCGCCAGCGATTGGTGGTACTCGGACCGAGAAGGGGCAATGGTGCCTGCACGGGGTACGGTCCGAACGGCCAGTGATGCTTTTTCTCCGCCTCTTACGCTTTCCGTAGCTCAGGAGCACGCGATGATCGAAGCATCCGAGCCGGATGCTGTCATCGACCTAATTGCTTCCAGCGGCCGGCATCAGCTTTTTGACACTCCATATCCGCAGCGCTATCCGATCGTGGTTGACCTCGTATATCGTGCACGCCAGTGGGGTCTGGAGGAGATACCTGACCTCGCGGCGTTCGTCACAATCGCGCTATCCAAGAGCAACGACTTCGATGTGCTACCCCCTTGGAATGAACTCCTGCCTCGGGTGCAGGCAGGCGAGCTGACTTTCAGTGCGGTGCTGGACCGAGTCCGGAATTTGGAAGAAACATGATGAGTAAAGTTGCGTTGAGTAAGGTCTGGTCCGCTCGCTGTGCGATCGCGATATTGGCCGGTTGTCTGCTGGTGGCGTGCGAGAAGAGCAGTGATGCGGCTTCCATTGCTGATGCCATGCCAAATGCAACGGAAGCGCAGCGCGAGATGATTCGTCGGATGGAGAAAACGGCTCCGCCAACACTCAACGGCGTTCAACTCTACACAGGGCCCGAACGGACACCTACGACGAAGAAAGGACTGACGATCGTCGGCTACAACTACACGGACTCTGCAATCACCAACTTCTCCGTCGGCGGGGCAGGGGCCGGCAACATCGAGGTGTCTTCACGTAGCTATAGCTATGGTGGCGGCGCATGCTGTGCACCGATTCCCCAAGAAAAGCCGTTGCCGATTCCGGTGGACATCAAGTGGCAGCGCGATGGAATTGGGGAGCGGCCATGGTGCAAACAGACCGTTTTGCTAACCGGTCCTATGCCAAAGGAAGCGAACTATTTCGAGGTGCACTTTTATCAGGATGGCACCATTCAGGTGGCAATTACCGACTATCCGTCGCGACCCCGCGTGTTGATGGATCGATATAGTCCTGCATTGCGAAAGGCTAACGGAAATGTGAACAACGATACTCAACACGCGAGGTGTGGTGATGAGTAACGCGAAGATGTCACGGGTATGTACGCCGCTGGAGCAGCCTATTGAGAATCGAGCGAGCGGTGCCGATGCCGCGACCCTGAACTCAGCGGCAACGATTCAGGTAGTGCCACCAGCCGCACCTTCCACGCTGGATGCCGCATCGGGCTTGGCGCATCGATCTGCGGAGCCAAAGCTACCTTGTCAACAGAGCATTACCATCTCGTTCTTCTTTGATGGCACGGGCAACAATCTTGATGCGGATACTCCGACTGGAGAGCACAGCAATGTTGCCCGATTGTTCCGGGCGCATGTCATGGACGACGAGGAGAAGCAGGTTCATCGCCGCTACATCCCGGGGCTGGGGACTTACTTCAACGCCATTGGCGACCCAGGTGGCACGAAGACCGGTCGCGGCATGGGGGCGCTCGGACAAAAACGACTGGACTGGGCGTTTTCTGAACTCGGGATCATCTTGGGTAAGGCGGAAAGTCGGGCTAACAATCCGAGCAACAAAATCCTCAAGGTAGGAATCTCGGTCTTTGGCTTTTCACGTGGAGCCGCATCTGCACGCGCTTTTTGCCGTGACCTACAGGCTCGTTGCAGTAGTGAGGGCAAAATTTTCAAGCTGAAGCCCGGAAGGCTCTTTAGCTCGAATGGCGTCGTTAAGGGCGGCTACCAAATCGAGGTTTTTTTTCTCGGTATTTTCGACACCGTTGCGTCGGTGGGGCTTCCCATGAGTGCGAACAACACGCTAACGAAACGTCGCAATGGCGTGGGTTGGCGCGATCTTATTGGGCCGCCGGGTGCATCGTATGCAGAGGCGGAGCGAAATCTGCGCGCGCTCGCATTTGGTGAGCCGGGGGCAGATCCATCCCCGGGTCCGGCTGACGGCCACGGTGCATGGGCGGATGGTCTTCAGATCCCGAAAATTGTTTCCAAGTGCGCGCATCTGGTGTCCGGCCACGAAATGCGTAATTCGTTTCCCCTCGATAGCGCCCTCGATGGATTGACCTATCCACAAGGAACGATTGAAGCTGTGCTCCCTGGGGTTCATTCCGACGTAGGTGGCGGTTACCGACAGGGAGAGCAGGGAAAGGCGTCTGTCTTGCCGATCGTACCTTTGCGAGACATGCTAAACCGCGCTATTGCTGCCGGGGTACCGATGTACAGCTTGAGTCAGCTACCGACCTCAAGTCAGCAAGAGGATTTTGCCTTGGTAGGCCCGGCGGCAAAGCGATATGAGGAAATGCTCCCCCTATGGCGAACTTACATGGGGACAATTCCAAGCGGATTACCACTGGGAAAGGCGGTTCTCGCGCATATGCGGCAATATTGGCGTTACCGTGTATCGGCGGCAGTGTTGCGAACACGAGGGAAAAAGACAACCGAGCAGAACTCGATTCAGAGCAACGAAGATGGCATGTTCAAGAAGGATAGAGCACGGCTTAAATCAGTGGCGGAAAAACAAGAGCGGAGCTATCGGCTAGCAGCAGCGGAAGTTGACGCGGCGGAGCAGGCCGCAGAGGCGGCAAAGCAGAGCCCCGGCTTTAGCAATCAAGAGCCGTTTTGGCGCGCTAAAGCACAAGAGGCAAGCAGCCGAAGGGATGAGGCCTATGACGCATGGAGGCGTACACAGGCGCGGCTCGACACCGCTGCGGATGACAGTGATTTGCTGGAAAACATGCAAACATATGACAAGTGGCTGCTTGAGGATGCGGAGCTTATCTACAAATGGCACAAGGAAGATCCAAATAAGCGAATGCGCCCGCACTACGCTGCGATTGTCTCGGCTTACGAGGAAGTTGTAGTCAACGGTAAGATATTGGCCGAAACCTCGGATATGTACAAGTTTTTTTCGACCTATGTACATGACTCATTAGCGGGGTTCGCAACGGATAACACGCGAACCACTGACCCTCGTGTTCTGTACATCGGTGGAGATCACAAAGAGAAGTATGCCGCTGTACAAACCGACAAGCAGCTTGAAGTTGCTTAAACCGAAATATTTCCCTGGTCACGCCTTTAAATCGACTCTGTCAAATGCAAGTGCAATACAAACTAGCCGTAGCGCTCCTGACCACCGCCTGGATGACCGCAGGCATCTGCGCCCAGCACACCTCCACCGAGCCGGCATCAGGCAATGCCCCGCAAAGTGGAATCAAGAAGGTCGTGCACACAAAGAAGCAGGGCAAGCGCACCAAGGTGTCCCGTGCACGCAAGAACACCGCAGTCGCGCGTGATGGCGATGCAGAAGTGCTCGCGCAAGTCCTGGGTTCCGATAGCAGGAATCCGTTGTGGGGGAAGCCGCAGCAGTAAGAGCGGTTTGTCGACAGATGGGTGATGTGGTGGAGCCCGAGACAGATCACGAAACGAAAACACAATGAAAACGTGGAGATGCTTCGGCGCAGCAGCCATCGCGTTAACTGCGTTTTGCATATTGGCTGCTTGCAGATCGAAGACCACCCAAACGGATGACCAGGTGGTGGCCAGCATCACTTCGTACAACCACACGCCCGACTATATCCACCAGTTTTACGTGGATGGCACTTGGGCGGGCAACTCGTTCGCCTACGGCGGCGGCGGTAGTTTCGTCTGTTGCGTCGCATACCCCAAGAATTGGCACCCCGGCCTAACTGCCAAGGTGAAATGGACGACCTCCAGTTCTGATCCGAACGCAGAGGGTGATGCTGCGAAGGAGCACTGGCACGAGGCTATCGTTTCGATCGACAGGTATGAGGAAGAAGCCGACACATTGAATGTGCACTTCCTGCCCGAAGGGAAGGTCCGGCTCATTATTTCGAATAAGGGGCCGGGCCAGCGTAATTATCCCGGGCCGCCTTACCCCGTTAAGCCAGCTGATTTCCATTTCGCGCCATGGAGGGGCGCTGCCAGTGAAGCTGAAGCACGGGCGCGCGCGCAGGCTGAAGGAAGAGCGCAGGCGGAGGCAGAGATGCGCGCGTTGAAGAATGCACCGCCACCCCCTCAGGTGCCGGCAGAGCCAATACCACTTTTGCCCGACGAGATCGCGCCCGGTGTGAAGCGAGACGCGACGACACCACCTGGCTACCGCCATATCCAAGGGTGATTCATATACCTCAGCGCACTCCGCCGCCGTCGGAATCGGACAACCAATATCTCTTGCTGACCTGGCTTCTTTGGCTTCCCACACGACAAGTTGCATGCGCCGCATAGCGACAGCGTTAGCGTTAGCGTTTTTCGTTGCGGCCCAGCACCCCGCATCGGCGGCCGACGCCGTTGCGATTTCGCTCGATCAACTCACCAACGCCACAATCGAAATACGGGGCAGCGACATCTACTACGAGTTGCGAACTCCGGCCGGCATTCGCAGCGCAACAATTGCCACTGAAACTGAAAAGGCAATTCACCTAGAAACTGCCGACTACGATTTCAGCGGACGACAAGGCTTCGCTTTCTGGTCGATCGACGAAGGGCAGGGCGTGTACAAGCTCTACCGTGTTTTCACCTTGTCACGAAGGCGGAACGATTTTGTTGAGCGCCATCCCGGCTGTGGCGACGCGTTCCTCAACCTTCGCGTGGACGGGCAACGAAAACGACTGATCAGTACATTCTTCGAGAACAACATTCCAAAGTCATGCGTATCACGGTTGGATCCGGATTGAAGGTGCTGCGCGGCGCTTTGCTGGCGTATGTATTGGCTTCGGCCTTTCCCGCCTTGGCGGATGGGCCGCTGGCGATTCCACGTAGCGAACAGACCACCGGCGGCTATCTGAGCACGGCATTGCTGCTCAAGCCATGCCTGGATATTCGTGAATGGTCGCCCGAGCCGAACAACGATCTTCTGAAGCAAGTCGCGGACGCGCGGAAAGGGCTACCTCCGAACACGTGCGAATTTCCCGCGCTGATGGAGAAGTTATTCAAAGCACGATTTCTGCAGTACGCCTCGATTGCGGTGGTAAGCGATCCATGGAACCTCGATGCAAAGATTCGCGTGCAGAACGAAGCCATCGGCCGATGCAAGGACACGGAATGCCTGGGCCGCGAGTTGGATGCGGCCATTACCGCTTTGTCGCCTGTGTACCTGAATTCCCATCCGGAATGGCCGAATGGAACAGGCCTATGCATGTCGAAAGCTGTCGACGTGCCATCGAACAAGGTGCGCGCATTGCTTGGCGCCAAAGTTCAGAAAGGCATTGTGGACAAGTGCGCCCCAGAGTCGTTTTCCGTGCAAACCTGCAGGGGGGCGCAAGGCACCCTCGTCTTTGCGGGATGCACCATGAGTGGCAATCAGGTGAACGCTCCAGAGTGGCTCTATCGCGTTAGAGGCGCCAAGCTTGAATCGCTACTCGACCTCGATGATGGACCGTCTGGCGTGTTGAAAACTACGTGCAATGGCATGCCGGATCTTATGACGAGTGCGCGCGTCAGCATGGGCGAGCATTACGTGACCTATTACCGCTATGACGGCACCCAGTACCAATCTGCTTATGCCTACACTGCGATAGGCGTTGGCACCGACGACAACGGAAACGATTTGGCGGTTGCGCAAGGTGGGCAAGTCACACGGGTGGTTTGCCGGTAGACCGATCTATTTACACACAGCGGGCAAATGGTCTGCATATGTTGCAGCAAACCGCTGCGCTATCTCCCGACCAACCCGATCAAATGAGTACCTAAAGACAAAGCACATAGGAAACATATTGATGCAGTATCGATCCTCTCTAGATGGCCTACGGCGACTAACGATCTGCACCGTGACCGTTCTCCTGGCCGCGTGCGGCCGGGGTGGGCATGCCGAGGAGCCCGCGCCAAAAGAGGTAGAGGTTACGAATCGCTTGGGTGAGCGAGTACGGATACCGAATCCGAGCAAGGCTGACAGGCTTGAGGCCACGGCACCCGGCTATGTCACACCGCCAGAAAGTCGGCTCGAATGCCTTGGCCGGTTGATGTTTGATGTCCCGCGCAGTTTAGAGTTTGAATGGGCGATCGCATCCAAATCCACGAAGCAGGGGCCTTACGAGCAACTGTTTCAGTATTTCGACAACGGCACCGGACGAGGTCGGATGGAAATCGAAACGCCCGAGTTGCGAACGACATTTGCCGTGTACGGCCCAGATACGCCAAAGCTGCGTGAGGAATTTCTGGGCTACCGGGCACGCATGAATGCTGCAACATTGCACGGAAAACTGGAGTCGCTACAAAGCCAGAAAGAAGACGAGGACCTATATAAAAGAAGGCCCGAGCTTTTGGGCCCGAACACCAAAGAGAGTTTGGTCGAAAGCCGACAAAAAATCGAAAAAGACATCGCGGATCTCAAGGCAGATCGTTACCAGAAGGCTATTGATCTCGGACGCCCCAATAGTGCCGCTTTTCGCTCAGATGAGCGCATACAGAGTGCATCGTATCTGCGGGGTGCGATCGTGCTGGGTAACCACCTCGTTGCGTTCGAGTCGATGCTTCGTGGCCTCAAGAATGATGACGATCCAACTGAAGCGCAATGGACTGCCGCCGAAAACGCTCTCCGTAAGCTAATCGGCCAGCTTCAAGCACGAGACCTCTACGAAATTCCCAAGGAACGCGGCTTCTGTCTGCCATACGCCTTCCTACGTGACGACGGTACCTATGGGAACGAGATTTCCTCGTCGTTCCGATTTGCTGACAGCCCGGCCGTGACCTACCAGCTTAACTTCGCGGCAATTCCTGCAGGAACGCCATCCCCTACATCGCTGATCAACGGAGCGGGCCGCTCTATGGGCGCCTTAGGCGACCGCGCACCTGCCGGAATGAAAGTGACCCAGCGGCTTGGCCCCCGTCCGGTGAAGATCGGTGCGCTGACTTCGGTGCAAGGCGGGATCGTCGTCGAAGCTCAACGCCCCGGGCAAACCACGCGTGAGGGGTATCACGCCTATGCGGGCAATGCCGGATGGTCGGGCTCGCAGATTTTGCCAACGATCGAGGTCGTGATGGAGTCTGCTAGCCGCAATGCCCATCCCAGGCTGAATGCCGATGCGCCTCCCTATGCCGAAGCGCGCCCGAGGTTCGACGCGCTACTCAAGAGCATTCGTCTGCGCCCAACGTCCCCGCCGATGCCTGAGTTGGAGCAGGTGGTAAAGCAGTAATCCAGCTGTGGATGTGCAGCGACCCAAAATCAAAATCTCTCTCGGATCAACGATGTACACGAAATTGGTAGTAGCCCTCCTCACCACCGCCTGGATGACCGCAGGCATCTGCGCCCAGCACACCTCCACCGTGCCGGCATCAGGCAATGCCCCGCAAAACGGAATCAAGAAGGCCGTGCACGCAAAGAAGCACGGCAAGCGGGCCAAGGTCACCCGCGCGCGCAAGGGTGCTCCGGTGGCGAGCGATGGCGATGCAGAAGTGCTCGCTCAAGTGCTGGGATCGGATAGCAAGAATCCGTTGTGGGGAAAACCGCAGCAGTAACCAAGCGGATGGCCGCGGCGGACGCGCACTCAGGGCGCCCTTAGCCCCCCGTCCGCTGCTTCTGCAATATCGCCAACTGCGTCGTCAGGTAATTGCTCGTATTCGTCATACTCGCCACCACCTTTGACAGCGCATTGAACTGCGCGTAGTACAGCGCCTGCTTGGCATCGAGCTGCTTCTGCATCAGATCGATCTGCTTGCCGAGCGAGGTGATGGAGCTGTTGATGGCGTCGCTGGCGTTCTGCACCATGCCGTTGTTCGATAGCAGGTTGCCCGACACGGTGTGCAGTTGGGCCGCGTAGCCGCGCTGCACGGTGACGGTGCCGCGGTCCCCCAATGCACCGCCCGTCACTTGCACCCTCAGGCCATCCACGGCCGAGCCGCTGGCGCCGTACAGGTTCTGGCCCGAACCCGTGGCGGCGGCGCCGTTGATGGTGCCTTGTACATCGCGTCCGGCCGTGGCCGTTGGGCTGCCGCCCAGCAGCGACGCGGCGCCATTCCCTGACACCGACACCGTCGATACCGAGCCGTATTGCTTGTCGGTCAACGTCAGTACGCCGTTGGCATCGGTGCCGATGGCGACTTCCACCTTGGCTCTCTGCAGGTCGGGCGAGGCGTTGATCTGGCTCTGGATCTGCGCAGCCAGGCTCGACGCGGTGTAGCTGCCGGCCGGCACCTGGATGTTGGTCGTGATGCCGCTGAGCGTGACCGACAGGCTGTCGTTCACACCGCTCTGGATGGTCGTGTTGGCCGCCGCCGAGCCCTTGAGCGAACCCTGCGTCGCCAGCTGGGTCACGTTGACGGCATAGCTGCCGGCTTGCGTGGTCGTTGAAAACGACGAGACCTTCAGCAGCGAATCCGTCGCCGTGCCCGTGCCGGCAAAGAGCGCTGCCACCTGGCTGGGCGATTTCTTGAGCGCCGCGGTGAGCTTCGCGTCGTCAATCGACAGCGTGCCTTCCTTGTCCATCGTCACGCCAACGCTGCCCAGCGACTGGAACGCGCCGTTGCCGATGCCCTGGCCCAGCACGTCGGTCAGCTGGTTGATCATCGCCTTGGTGCTGACGTCGCCGGCCAGTGCGCCGTTGTTGGCCGGGTTGGCGGTGTCGAACTTGGTCAGCGCGTTCAGCTGGATGCGCAGCGCGTTGTACGCCTTGACGAAGTTCAGCACCGACTGGCTGGCCTGGCCGGCGTCGCTGCCGACCGTGACCGTCGTGCTGCCTGTCTTGGCCAGCGTGAACGAGGTGCCGTCCACCACGTCCGTCAGCGTATTGGTGGCGCTTTGCACGTTGATGCCGTTGACGGTGGCCATGGCGTTGCGGCCCGTCGCGACCTCCGTCATGTTCTGCGTGCCGGCCGGATCGTGGCTCAGCAGGGATTGCAGTGCAGGGTCGCCCGAGACGGCGATCTTCATTTCCGAATTGGCGCCGCCTGCGGTGGACGTCAGCACCAGCCGGTAGGGCGAATCGCTGCCGTCGTTGACGATGCTGGCCGAGACACCCACGTTGGCGTTGTTGATCGCATCGCGGATGCCGGCGAGCGTGTTGTTCGACGGATCGATGGTGATCGAGCCGCCGGCCTGGTTGCCGTTCTGCGTGAAGGTGGCGCCGGTGTATTTGCCGTTGGCAAAGCTGCCGCCAGAGACACTGCCGAATGAAAACGTAAGCGTGGTGGGCGTGCCGCCGCCGATGGGCGTCTTGCTCGACGTCTGCCCGGCGGCCGACAGCACCTGCGCCTGCGCAAGCTGCGTCACGTTGACTTGATACGTGCCCGCCGGCGCCGTGTTGGACAGCGTGGCCGTGAGGATCGACGTATCGTGCCCGCTCGCCTTGTTGCCCGTGAACGTGTCCGGGTTGTTCAGGGCGGCCATCGCCGTCTGGAAGGTCGACAGCGCGCTTTTGAGCGAGCCGACCGCCGACAACTGCGTCTGAAACGCCTTCTGCTGCGTCTGCCGCAGCGTCATGCCCTTGCTCTCCGCCTGCATCAGCTTCGTAACAAGGTTGTTGACGTCGATGTTCGTCCCGATGCCCGGAATGGAAATCGGCGGAACGTAGTTGTTGCTCGTGGAGGAGGTGGCCATGGTCGGACGCGCGCAAACGCTTTCTTCACAATCTCCACAATGTGACGGCAGCGCAGCCCGGTTCTTTAGGGCAAACCCTGCTTGGGCAGGCTCTTTGTCCGGGTTTGCTCAGGAAAGCGAAAGAATTGCCGACGCCACACGACGCGGCGGGCAGCGCCGAGGGTCTCCACCAGGGTGAAGACCGCCGCGCCACGTCAGACCGTCGCGCCTTCCTTGCTCGGATCGACCTGCTTGCCGCGCGCCAGCACTGGCGCCAATGCTGCGCCGGTATGGCTGGCGGCCACCTGCGTCAACGCCTCCGGCCCGCAAGCCGCGACGATCGTGCCGCCTTCATCGCCGCCTTCGGGGCCGAGATCGAGGATCCAGTCCGCCTCGGCAATCACGTCGAGGTCGTGCTCGATCACGATCACGCTGTGGCCGCCGTCCGCCAGGCGATGCAGCACGCGAATCAGCTTGGCCACGTCGGCCATGTGCAGACCCACGGTCGGCTCGTCCAGGACGTACAGCGTGTGGGGCGCCTTCTGGCCGCGGCGCGTCACGTCATCGCGCACCTTGGACAATTCGGTGACGAGCTTGATGCGCTGCGCCTCGCCGCCGGACAGCGTGGGCGAGGGCTGGCCCAGCGTCAGATAGCCAAGGCCGACGTCCTTCATCAACTGCAGCGGATGGGCAATGCTGTTCATCGCGCCGAAGAACTCGACCGCTTCGTCGATCTCCATGGTCAGCACATCGCCGATGTTCTTGCCGCGCCAGGTGACGGCCAGCGTTTCTGCATTGAAGCGCTGACCGTGGCAGACGTCGCAGCCGACCTTCACGTCGGGCAGGAAGCTCATGGCGATGGTGCGCACGCCCTGGCCTTCACAGGCGGGGCACCGGCCGTCGCCGGTGTTGAACGAGAAGCGCGATGCGGTGTAGCCGCGTGCGCGCGCCTCCAGCGTGTCGGCAAAGAGCTTGCGGATGGTGTCCCACACGCCGATGTACGTGGCGGGGCAGGAGCGCGGCGTCTTGCCGATCGGCGTCTGGTCGACTTCCAGCACGCGGTCGATGGTTTCCCAGCCGGTGACGCTGTCGCAGCCGTGCCAGTCGTGTTTGACGTCGAGCTTGCGTGGCATCTTCGCCTCAGGCGTCTCAGCCTGCGCGGCCTTGCGTGCGCGGCGGGTTGCCGGCGAAGACAGCACCGAACGGCCGACCGCATCGAGCAGGTTTGTCATCAACACATCGCGCGCCAGCGTCGATTTGCCCGAGCCTGACACCCCCGTAATCGCCACCAGACGCGACAGTGGCATCGTCGCGGTCACGTTGCGCAGGTTGTGCAGCTTGGCACCGTGCACCGTCAGCCATTGCTCCGGCACGGCTTGCTTGCCGGCACGCGGCGCAACCACCTGGCGGCGCGGCTGCAGCGGGTGCTCGATCGGCTGCGACAGGAATCGGCCCGTGAGCGAGTCGGGCTGGGCTGCTAGGTCTGCCACGCCGCCTTGCGCGACGAGCGTGCCGCCGCGCTTGCCGGCACCCGGGCCGATATCGATGATGTGGTCGGCGCGGCGGATGGTGTCTTCGTCGTGCTCGACCACCACCAGCGTGTTGCCCTTGTCGCCCAGCTTGCGCAATGCGTCCAACAGGATCTGGTTATCGCGCGGATGCAGGCCGATGGTCGGCTCATCCAGCACGTAGCAGACGCCCTGCAGGTTGCTGCCGAGTTGCGCCGCCAGACGGATACGCTGCGCTTCGCCGCCCGACAGGCTCGGCGCGGCACGATCCAGGCTCAGGTAGCCCAGGCCGACTTCCTCCAGGAACGACAGGCGGCTGTGAATCTCGGCCACCACGTCGCGGGCGATGTCGGCGTCGCGGCCGGTCAGGTCCAGGCCCTCGACCCAGCGGCGGGTCTGGCTGACCGTCCACTGCGCAATGTCGACGATGGGCTTGTCGGCAAAGGTCACCGCGCGCGCCGTCGGGTTCAGGCGCGTGCCGTGGCAATCCGGGCAGGGCAGGTCGGTCATGCCTTCCGGATCGACTTCCTCCGACGGCAGCGTCTGCTCGCGGCCGCGATCGTCGCCGCCCAGGACAGTGTCGTCAAACGCGGCACGCTGTTCACGCGTGAGCGCCAACCCGGTACCGACGCAGCTCGCGCACCAGCCGTGCTTGCTGTTGTACGAGAACATGCGCGGATCCAGCTCGGGGTAGCTGGTGCCGCAGGTCGAGCACGCGCGCTTGGTCGAAAACACCTTCACATTGCCGACATGCGCCGTGCCGCCGTTGTGCATGGCGTGTTGCAGGCCGTCGAGCGGCGCGAGCACGTGCATGATGCCCTTGCCGTATTCCAGCGCCTGCTCCAGCAACGCACGCAGCGCGGCTTCGTTTTCCGGCGAGACAACGATGTCGCCCACCGGCAGTTCCAGCGTGTGCTCGCGGAAGCGGTCCAGGCGCGGCCATGGGTCGACGGTCAGGAATTCGCCGTCGACGCGCAGATGCGTATAGCCGCGCGCCTTGGCCCATTTCGCCAGGTCGGTGTAGACGCCCTTGCGGTTGACGACCAGCGGCGCGAGCAGGCCGATGTGCTGGCCGCGATGGTCGCGCATGAGCTGAGCAAAGATCGCCTCCGGGCTTTGCGCCGACACGGGCGTGCCGTCGTGGATGCAGTGCTGCACGCCCAGCTTCACATACAGCAGGCGCAGGAAGTGCCACACCTCGGACGTGGTCGCCACCGTGCTCTTGCGGCCGCCGCGCGATAGGCGCTGCTCGATGGCCACGGTGGGCGGAATGCCGTACACGGCATCGACTTCGGGCCGCCCCGCGGGCTGCACGATGGAACGCGCATACGCGTTGAGCGATTCAAGATAGCGACGCTGCCCTTCGTGGAACAGGATGTCGAACGCCAGCGTCGACTTGCCCGAGCCCGACACGCCCGTCACCACGTTGAACTTGCCGTGCGGAATGTCGACGTTCAGGCCTTTGAGGTTGTGCTCGTGGGCGTGGACGATACGCACGACGTTTTCGCCCTGGACTTCCGCCAGCGCCGCACGCTTGGCGCGGCGGTCGGCCAGTGCTGTCTGCAGCGGCACGCCTTCGATGGCTTCCGGCTGGCCGACGCTGGCTTCGTATTGCTTGAGCGCGGCGCCGGTGTGCGATGCAGCGCAGTCTTTGACCTGCGCGGGCGTGCCGGCGCAGACCAGCAGGCCGCCGGCGTCGCCGCCTTCAGGGCCGAGGTCGATGATCCAATCTGCCGCACGCACCACGTCGAGGTTATGTTCGATCACGATCAGCGAATGCCCGGCGTCAAGCAGCTTGCCGAACGCGCGCATCAGCTTGGCGATGTCGTCAAAGTGCAGGCCGGTGGTCGGCTCGTCGAACATGAACAGGCGGCCAGCGTTGGCCGGCACGTCCTGCTTCACGCGCTTGCGCGCCGTCGCCTGGGCGGCCTGTGCGGCTTCGGCCAGGAAGCCCGCCAGCTTCAGGCGTTGCGCCTCGCCGCCGGAGAGCGTCGGCACCGGCTGGCCAAGCTTCACGTACTCCAGGCCCACGTCGACGATCGGTTGCAGCACGCGCAGCACGTCGGCGTCATCGGCGAACACGCTGGCAGCTTCGCTCACCGTCAGTTCCAGCACATCGGCCACGGACAATGCGCGGCCGGCGCGCGGCAGCTTCACTTCCAGGATTTCGGCGCGATAGCGCGTGCCGTCGCAGTCCGGGCAGCGCAGGTAGATGTCGGACAGGAACTGCATTTCGACGTGCTCGAAGCCCGAGCCGCCGCAGGTCGGGCAACGGCCGTCGCCCGAGTTGAAGCTGAACGTGCCGGCCGTGTAGCCGCGCTGAAGTGCCATCGGCGCCTTGGCGAACAGCTTGCGGATTTCATCGAACGCGCCAACGTAGCTGGCCGGGTTCGAACGCGCGGTCTTGCCGATCGGGGACTGGTCCACAAACACCACGTCGCTGATCTGATCGGCGCCGCGCAACGCGCGGAATGCACCGGGCGATTCGGTCGCCTTGCCGAAGTGCCGCGCCAGCGCGGGGTGCAGCACGTCCTGGATCAACGTCGATTTGCCCGAGCCCGACACGCCGGTCACGCACACCAGGCGCTGCAACGGAATCTCGACCGTGACATCGCGCAGGTTGTGTTCCGACGCGCCTTCGAGCACCAGGCGCGGCGTGGCATCGTTGACGGGACGCGCTTGCCAGTCCGTCGCATCGGCCACGCGGCGCTGGCCCGCCAGATACGCGCCCGTGAGTGTGTCCGCCTGGCGGATCGACGCCGGTGTGCCGTCGAAGACGATGTTGCCGCCGCGCTCGCCCGGGCCGGGGCCCATGTCGATCAGGCGGTCGGCGGCCAGCATCACCGAAGGGTCGTGCTCGACCACCACCAGCGTGTTGCCGGCGTCGCGCAGGCGCTGCATGGCTTGGACAATCCGATCCAGATCGCGCGGGTGCAGGCCGATGCTGGGTTCATCCAGCACGAACAGCGTGTTGACGAGCGATGTGCCCAGCGCCGTCGTCAGGTTGATCCGCTGCACTTCGCCGCCCGACAGCGTACGGCTCTGGCGGTCCAGCGTCAGGTAGCCGATACCGACGTCGCACAGATAGGCCAGGCGCGTGCGGACTTCGTCCAGCAGCAGCTTGAGCGCGTCGTCGAGCAGGGTGGACGGCAGCGTCAGTTCATCGAAGAAGCGGCGGATGCGCTCGATCGGCAGCAGCATCAGGTCGTGCACGGTCAGGCCGGGCAAGGCTTCGAGCTGGGCACGGTTCCAGGCCACGCCGCGCGGCATGAAGCGGTGTTCGGGCGCGAGCACGGCGTCGGCGTTTTCCTTGGTGCCCAGGCGCCATTGCATCGATTCGGTTTTCAGCCGTGCACCGCCGCAGGTTTCGCAGGTCGTGTAGCTGCGGTACTTGGAGAGCAGCACGCGGATGTGCATCTTGTAGGCCTTCGACTCCAGGTAGTCGAAGAAGCGGCGCACGCCGTACCACTGCTTGTTCCAGCCGCCCCGCTTGAAGGCCGGGTCGCCATTGATGACCCAGTTGCGCTGGGCTTCGGTCATCTCCGCCCACGGCGTGCCGCGCGGGATGTCGGCTGCGGCGGCGTAGCGCATCAGGTCGTCCTGGCATTCTTTCCAGGCTGGCGTCTGCATCGGCTTGATGGCGCCGTCGCGCAGCGTCTTGCGCTCGTCCGGAATCACCAGCCCCAGATCGACGCCGATGACGCGGCCGAAACCGCGGCAGGCATCGCACGCGCCGTAGGCGGAATTGAACGAGAAGAGCGCCGGCTGCGGGTCGGCGTAGCGCAGGTCGCTTTCCGGGCAGTGCAGGCCGGTGGAAAAGCGCCAGATCGTGGGCTCCGCACCCTCATCGGCCGGCAAGACGTACACGCTGACGCGTCCGCCGCCGCGCTTGAGCGAGGACTCGATGGCCTCCAGCGCACGCGCACGCTCGGTGCCCTGCAGGCGGAAGCGGTCCGCCACCACATCAAGCAGCTTGCGTTTGCCCGTGGACGACTCGACCACGCGTTCGGCCTGCACGCGCGTATAGCCGCTGACCGACAGCCACTGCGTGACTTCTTCCGGGCTCGTATTGGCGGGCAGCTCGACGGGAAACGTCACCACCAGGCGCGGATCGCCCTCGCGCGTGCGCGAAAGCAGCTCGTCGTAGATGGTTTCCGGCGTGTCGTGCCGCACCGGCAGCGCGGTTTCGCGGTCGAACAGCTGCGCTGCGCGCGCAAACAGCAGCTTCAGGTGATCGTTCAGTTCCGTCATCGTGCCGACCGTCGAGCGCGAACTGCGCACGGGGTTGGTCTGGTCGATGGCGATGGCGGGCGGCACGCCTTCGACGTGCTCGACCTGCGGCCGGTCCATGCGGTCAAGGAACTGGCGCGCGTAAGCGCTGAAGGTCTCGACGTAGCGGCGCTGGCCTTCGGCGTAGAGCGTGTCGAAAACGAGGCTGGACTTGCCGGACCCCGACGGGCCGGTCACGACGGTCATTTCGCCCGTGCGCAGGTCCAGATCGAGGTTTTTGAGATTGTGCTGACGGGCTCCGCGCAGGCGAATGACACCGGAGGACATGGAGGGCGTTCCTTGGAGCTTGGAGGTAAGGGGGAATGCCGGCGCGGGTGAACCTATGGCAGCTGCGTCGGCAATCAGAATTCGAGCCGTAAACTGTAGCGGATTATGAAGATCCGGTTCGTCTACGAAACGGGTCGCGGGCGGGAGCGTAACGCAGGGCTCCTGACAGCGTTTTGTCAGGAGGTTTCAGCGGAGCAGGAAAAAAGAGTGGGGTGACGCTTGTATCACCCCTGTGGCTGGGTGGTCAGCCGACCTCGCGCCCGTAGGAAGCCTGGTTGGCCGGCAGGTCGAAGCCCGTGGGACCGGGCTTACGGGGCACAAAACGGTGGTGTTCCACCACGCCGCCCTTGACGATGACGACGGTTTCTTCGGGAATCTCCGCCCACGCGCCGGGCAGGTCGACAAGCGGCTCGGACAGCACAAGGAAGGCATCGTCCCCCGCGTCTTCAATTGCGGCGCTGTCAGGATAGAGCTGGTGCAGATGCTTGAACGACGTGCTGTGAAAAAGGGAGCGTGATTCGCCCTCGCTGGAATAGCGCGCTGCCACGATCTGGACGCCGTCCGTTGCACAAACCGTCATGTTCAACGGGTATTCGACACCGTGGCGGCGGCCGATGTCTTCGATCAGCCCGACCATCTGCTCCAAGGCGCCGCGCGGGTCGCGGTCCAGCCCGAACGACAGCGCCAGGAAAAACATGACTTCGGAATCGGTCGAACCTTCAATCCAGCGGAACAGCTCCGGCGCCACTTCCATCATCAGGGCGCGGCGGAGCAGGGGGTATTCGCGGATCAGCCCGTTGTGCGCAAAAAGCCACCGGCCGTAGCGGAACGGATGGCAGTTGGTCTCCTGCGCCGGGGTGTCGGTGGCCGCGCGCACGTGCGCGATAAACATTGACGAGCGGATGGCGCGGGCAGCTTCACGCAGGTTGGTGTCGTTCCACGCGGGATGCAGGCAGCGGTAGCGGAAGGGCACTTCTGAGTAGCGGCCGTACCAGCCGATACCGAAGCCGTCACCGTTGGTGGTCGTCTCGCCGCCAAGGCGGGAGCGCAGACTCTGGTCGATCAACGAGTGCCGCGGCCGGAACAGCACTGTCTCCATCTGAATGGGATTGCCTGAATACGCCAGCCAGCGACACATGATGCATTGCCTATAGAGATGCCTTGAAAGGTGAGTCTATGCAATGCGTTTGCGAATGCACAAGAAAATCCGGACCCTTATCGGGCCAGGGTGTCCGCGAATTTACGGCCTTGACGGCGCGGTCTTTCACCATTTCTTTGGCGCGCGCCAGGCTCGTTATGCAGCTGGCGAATCCGCAGGGACACGGCCCAGCCGGCCACGGCGAGGGCTATGCGGACGTGCCGGTAAGCGCCAGGCGCACTCCCAGCTCTACTCGGTTCAAGCCGGGACCAGCGCATTCAGCATGGCAGCACTGTCGTCAAAACGCATCACCCTGGCCCGCGGCCCGGGGGTCCGCCGGCGTGGTGAGTGCCTCATCCAGTCGGCGGGTGGGATTGCCGTGTCGTTGCGCAGGGAAAGCCGGCCGAGTGCCCCAGAGCACACACGGGGCGGCGGCCGATGAAGCCGGCTTTATTCCTCGACTTCGCTACGCACCATCAACACCGGCTTGTTGGTCTTGCGCACCACGCCCTCAGCCACGCTGCCGAGCACCAGATGCTTGAGCCCGCGCCGGCCGTGGGTGCCGAGCACGATCAGGTCCGTCGCGGTCTCGTTGGCTTCCGCGACGATCGTTGCGGAGATCTGCCCCGGCGCAATGGATTTTTCGAGCAACTTGGTCGAATGCTTGACGCCGGCCGCGTCGAGCTTCTTCGAGACCTCCGCGAGCGTATCCCGGCCGTAATTGACGACCTGCTTGGCGTAGGCAATTGAGTCTGCGCCGACCATGTCGAACGTGATGTCGCTGCTGTCGGCAACGAAGAGGGCTTCGACCTCCGCGCCCGTCGCCTTGCTGACCACAATGGCCTGGTGCAGCGCGAGGTAGGACGCGTGGCTGCCGTCGATGGCGAGCAGGATTCGCTGATACATGGTGGTCTCCAAGGCGTTGCGCAGTCGGGCACCGCGTGTAATCAGCGTAGACAGCGTGACGGCGCGGCTGTTGATGCGCGTCAAAGGTCTTTCGACGCAACCTGCAGGACGGCTGCGCCCGCCACGCGACCGGCGCGGAGGTCTTCCAAGGCGGTGTTGGCGTCTTGCAGCGGATAGGGCGTGACGTGCACCCGCAACGGGATGTCCGCCGCGACGCGCATGAGCGCCAGCCCGTCCGCCCGGGTGAGGTTTGCGACGGAGACCAGCTTGCGTTCTTCCCATAGCAGCCGGTACGGAAACGCCGGGATGTCGCTCATGTGAATGCCGCCGCAGACCACCGCGCCGCCCTTGACCACGGCCTGCAGCGCCTGCGGCACGAGCGCGCCGATCGGCGCGAAGATCAACGCGGCGTCGAGCGGTTCCGGTGCGGGCGTGTCGCTCGCGCCTGCCCAGCTGGCGCCGGTGTCCAGCGCAAGTCGCTGGGCCGCCGTGTCGCCGGCGCGGGTGAAGGCGAAGACTTCGCGCTGTTCTGCCACGGCAATCTGCGTGACGAGGTGGGCGGCCGCGCCAAAACCGTAGATGCCGATCCTGCGCGCATCGCCGGCCATGCGCAGCGTGCAGTAGCCGATCAGGCCCGCGCAGAGCAGCGGCGCGGCGTGGGCATCGTCGTACCGCTCGGGAATCGGCAGGCAATATCGTGCGTCGCAGACGACGTATTGGGCATACCCGCCGTCGCGTGTGTAGCCAGTAAAGGCAGGGTGGTCACACAGGTTTTCGCGGCCGTGCAGGCAGTATGGGCAGACGCCGCATGTCCAACCGAGCCACGGCACGCCGACGCGCTCGCCTAGGGCCGGCGCTGTCACGCCTTCGCCGCACGACTCGACAATGCCGACGATTTCGTGACCGGGAATGAGCGACGGTTTCGGCGTGGTCAATTCGCCGTCCAGGATATGCAGGTCGGTACGGCAGACACCACACACGGAGACAGCGATCCGGACTTCGCCCGGCCCCGGCGTGGGCATCGGCACTTCACGCCAGATCAATGGCGTTCCCGCGCGTTCCATCACCATGGCATGCATCGATTCAGACATCGCTGTCTCCGGGATTGGCGTGTCTGGTCAGTATGGATGCGTGCCTCGAAACTTCGTGAAGCCGGTCGACCGTCGACTGCGCCAGATCAATCGCAAAGCGTTGCCGCGCGCAATACTGAACAAGTGCAAGCAACGGCCATCGGTGTCCACGCAATGTCTTCACTGCTGTCTTTCTCGGTTGCCTTGGGCGTGGGGTTGGCGATCGGCCTTGAGCGCGAGCGCAGCCATGCCGACAGCGCGGAGTTGCCGGCGGGCATGCGAACGTTTGCGATCGCGGCGCTGGCAGGTGCCATTGCCGCAAGCCTGCCCATGCCCCTGGCCGTGCCGGCGGTGTTGCTGACGGTCTCGGTGTTGGCGGCGCTCGGGTATCACCATTCCGCCAATGTCGATCCGGGCGTGACGACGGAACTCGCGCTTGTGGCAACCACGCTGTTGGGCGCCTATGCCGTGAGCGAGCCCGAAATGACGGCTGGCCTCGGCACGGTCCTTCTTGTCCTGCTCTACGCCAAAGCGGGTTTGCATCGGTTTGCCCGTACGGTCATCACCCAGCGCGAACTGGCAGATCTGCTGATCCTTGCCGTGGCGGCATTGCTGGTCTGGCCCGCGGTTCCGGACCGGAACATGGGGCCGCTGAATGCCTGGAACCCGCATACGCTGTGGCTGGTGGTGCTGCTCGTCATGCTGACGGGCAACGCGGGGCATTTTGCGGCGCGATGGTTTGGCGAGCGCATCGGCTTGCCGCTTGCCGGCTTGTTCAGCGGGTTTGCATCGAGCGTAGCTACGACGACGGCCATGGCTGCGCGCGTCCGCAAACATCACGGCTCCGTTGACGGCGCGGCTGCCGGAGCGCTGCTGTCCAATGTCGCCACGCTGGTGCAGATGCTACTGCTGATTGCGGCCATCAGCATCGACTTGTTGCAGCTTCTCGCGGCCCCGCTGGTGGCGGGCATCACCGCGACCGTGGCATGGTCCGCGCTTTGGATATGGCGGGACAACACGCCACGTCAGAATGCGCAGGACAGTTCAGCGTCATCCATCAACTGGCGTGTCGCGATCGGCTTTGCGCTGTGGACGGCGGTGCTGCTGCTGGCGGCTGCCGTTGCGCGCACCTGGTTCGGGACAGCGGCGGTGGCGGCTGTCACCGTCTTGGGTGCGTTTGCCGACGTGCATGCCGCGACCGCATCCATCGCTACCCAGGTGGCGGGGCATACGCTGCAACCTTCAATAGCTGGCGCGCTGGTGATGCTCGCGCTGAGCGCTAACACGCTCTCGAAGGCCGTTGTGACCCTCGGCGGAGGCCACGCGTTTGCCGGCAAGGTCGCAGTCGGCTTGCTGAGCATGCTTGCGCTCAGCTGGGCGGTGTTCTGGTTTGTCGCCTAGTCAATCGCGGCCGATGCCCAGCACCCAATAGAGCGGGCACATGCGGATCAGCCCCGTCACTAGCGGGATCAACCCCACCCAGCCCACCCACGCCGGGACCTTGCCAAAAAACGCCAGCAGGATCATGGCGAGGCCGATCAAGATGCGGACGGTACGGTCCGCGGTTCCAACATTGGTGAACATGGCAGCGCTCCTGAAAACGGGTTGAAGACGATTTAGAGAATCAGGTTGGGCGGCGCGTGCTGTGGTGACCCGGTAACGTTGTCGCGACCGAGAATGCCGGCCAGCAAGGTCCATTCGCCGCCCATCGCACGGATGGTGTCGTCCAGACTCAGCATGCCCACAAGCCGTTGCTGACGATCGACCACTGCCAGGCGGTGCAGGCCGTGGCTCAGCATCGCGCGTAGGGCTTCGCTGATCATCGCGTCATCGTGGATGGTCAGAAGGCCGCGCGTCATGACTTCGGAGACGGCGGTTTCGCTGCAATCGCTGTGGCTGGCAATGCCGTGCACCACCATGTCGCGGTCTGTGACGATGCCGACCACGCGCGAACCGCCAGCGGCGTGTTCGGTGACAAGCAGCGCACGGGCGCTTTCGTCACGCATCAAACGCGCGGCCTGTTGCAGCGTCGCGGTTGCCCGGATGTGGACGATGCGGTGGGAGCAAATCTCGTCGATCCTCATGCTGAACTCCGATGCGCGTACGTTTTCACTATAAGAACGGGCCGGTGTCAGAAGTTGATCCCGCACAAGGTGCCGTGAGCTTTCGGTGGTTGCCCGAGATGGGCAGCGGATAGCGGACGAGTCTATCGAGCGTTGCGCCCGAGTCATTGAGGCAGATCAAGTGGCATTGGCGGCCGATCTGGCGAGCTAAACGCTGATGTAAATCAAGGGGCGATCCGCGTGGTGGTCCAACATGGAATTCAGCAACCCCGCTTGGGGCAGACGACGGATTCGATGGAGGCACATCATGTACGACAGGATTCTGGTAGCGGTGGATGGCAGCCCTACCGCAGATCGGGCGCTGGACGAGGCCATCCGGCTTGCACAAAAGCTCGGCTCCGAGCTGGTCATCGCGCACGTCGTCGACAACTCGTATCTGATGTACGACGTTGGCTATATCGACGTGGGCGCGTTCACCGAGGCGTTGGTCAAACAGGGCAATCAAATCGTTGCCGACGCGCGCGCCAAGGCCGAGAAGGCCGGCGTGCATGTCCACAGCGTGGTGGTCGACGATCCCATCGGCACCTTCGATATCGGCACGGCCATTGAACAGGCCGCCCACAACGTCGGTGCTCAAGCCCTGGTGCTGGGCACGCACGGGCGACGCGGCTTTCGCCGATTGTTCCTGGGTAGCGTTGCCGAGAGCGTTGTGCGCATGAGCACACTGCCGGTGCTGCTCGTGCGCGCGTCGCCGACGGAAACACGCCCTGCGGCGACGGAACCGCTCAGCAATGCTGTCATCGCCTGACCGGGTGCCTTCTCTCTGACACACATCGGGATCTGACCATGACCTACGCCAGCGTGATGGTGCATCTGGACCGCAGCGAACGCGCCATGCACCGCCTCAACCTTGCTGCCCAGTATGCGCGGGCACACAACGCCAAACTTGTCGGCATCTACGCGAGCTTTGCGCCCAGCATCAGCTGGTTCTACATGATGGAGAACGCCGCGCGCTATCTGGAGGAAGACCGCATCCGGCGCGACAGCATCCGCGATGCCGTGCACGCGCGCTTTCGGCAGGCAACCGAAGGGCTTCCGGTGGAAACCGAGTGGCGCGCAGTGGAAGGCGACCCCGTGGCGCTTGTGCTGCGCGAAGCGCGGGAGGCCGATCTGCTCGTGATAGGACAACGAAACCACGATGAACCGGATGAATTTGTCGCCGGGGACTTTGCGGAAACGCTGATCCTGGAGTCGGGCCGCCCGGTGCTGGTCGTGCCGTACGCCGGCGACTTCACGGCGTTGCCCAAGCGTGTTCTGGTGGCCTGGAGCGGCGGCCGCGAATCGGCCCGGGCGCTGCACGATGCCCTGCCCATCATGGCGGGCACGAACGTGCACGTGCTGCAGATCACAAGCAAGCAGCCAAAACACTGGGCCGAAGAAACCACGGTGGGGCAAGTCGCGCGTGCGCTGAACGCGCGCGGCATTCATGCCACGGTGGAAGAGACCGACTGCGCAGATTCCGACACCGCCATCGGCGAGTTGCTGCTCTCGCGCGCGGCCGATTTCAACGCCGATCTGATCGTAATGGGCGCATACGGACACAGCCGTCTGCGCGAACTCGTGCTGGGTGGGGTCACCCGCACGCTGCTCAAGACGATGACTGTGCCTGTGCTGATGTCGCACTGAGACCCCACGTCGATCAGACATCAGGAGATCTCCATGAAGAACGATATCCAGCTCAAGCACGATGTCGAAGAAGAACTGCAGTGGGATCCGGCGGTGGATGCCAGCTGCTTTGCGGTGAAAGCCAAGGACGGTGTCGTCACGCTTTCCGGCAGCGTCGATACGTTTGCTGACAAGCACGCGGCCGAGGAGGCTGTCCGGCGTGTTGCCGGTGTGACAGCGCTTGTTGTGCACGTGGACGTGCGGATGCCGCCGGATATGCAGCGCCCCGACGACGAGATTGCCCAGGCCATCAGCAGTGCGCTGCATTGGAATGCATCAGTGCCGTCGGAGTCGGTGCGGATCACCGTCGAAGACGGGGCCGTGACACTGCGCGGAGAAGTTGACCAGGACTTCCAGCGTCGCGCGGCACTCGACACCGTGCGCAGGGTGCGCGGCGTGAAGTCGGTGGCCAATGCGCTGACATTGCGAGCCGCCGCCGGTCCGGCCGATCTGAGCAACCGCATTGCGAAGGCGCTGCAACGCCTGGCCGCGGTGGATGCCTCGCGGCTCAATGTTTCCGTGGCAGACGGGACGGTGACGTTGTACGGGCCGCTGCGCAACCTCAACGAATGCCGTGCCGCCCGGGAAGCCGCATGGGATGCACCGGGCGTGCGGGCCGTCGTCGACCAGATGTGGGTGGGTTCCTAGAGGCAACGCTGGAGTTCGAGATGGAAAAGAAGCTGATCGTGTATTACTCGCGCACCGGCACGGCGCGTCAGGTGGCCGAGCAGATGGCTGCGCAGAGCGGATGGCAGCTTGCCGAGGTGACGGACGAATATCCGCGCGCCGGCTTTCTCGGAGATGCGCGCTGCGTGATCGAAACGGTATTCCATACGCGCGCCAAATATCGCTATGAGGGCCCGCCGCTTGATGAGGTCGAACACGTCATCGTGATCGCGCCCATCTGGATGGGCCATCTGGCTTCGCCCATGCGTGATTTCCTGGCTGACCAATTGCCGGGGTCGCGGCATCTGTCAGTGATCTGCGTCATGGCCGCGCGCGGGGCATTCAGTGCGATCGAAGAGATCGCGCGCATCACCGCCACCATTCCTGTGCCGGTGCTGGCGCTGTTCCAGCGGGACGTGCAGAGCGGGTTGTCGCAGGAGGAAGTTGCGGGCTTTATCGATCAGGTGAAGACCGCCGACCGGTGGGAGCAATCGAGGCAGCGCCCGGCCTGGCTTTCGCCAACGGAAGCCTGACGCCGGAAACACAGCCCGACGCTACGTCGATTGAAGGAGATTGGGCATGAGCCGCTTTACCGAGGCGCAATGGAAACGGCTGAGGAGCCTGCTCGACGAGCAGGAGGCGCGCGTGCGGCGCCAGTTGTCCGCGCTGGGCGCTCCTGGCGTGCCTGCGCCGCGCGAGGCGCCACTGGAAAACGCCGATCTTGCCGATGAAGAGGCCGGGGACCAGACAAACGACGTCATGCTCGCCCATTACCGAAGCGAACTTGAGCAATTGGACGCGGCACGCGAGCGTATGCAGCAGCACAGTTACGGCATCTGCGTCGATTGCGGCGAAGCGATTCCCTTTTTACGCCTGCAAGCCCAGCCGACCGCCGTGTGCTGTTTGTCGTGTCAAACAGCGCGCGAGCGCCGCTGGGCATAGCGCGGCGACTCTATCAAGCAGGAGCGAGCTATGAAAAGCGATCTGGGTATCAAGCAGGACGTGAACGACGAACTGCTCTGGGAGCCTGCGGTGGATGCCGCAGCCATTGGTGTGGAGGTGGACAACGGCGTCGTGACGCTGACCGGCCACGTGCGCAGCTACATGGAAAAGCTCGCGGCCGAACACGCAGCTGAGCGCGTTGCCGGCGTGCGCGGTGTCGTGCAGAAAATCGAAGTCCGCCTGCCGGGCACACACACGGACGCAGACGTTGCCCAGGCTGCCCGTGACGCGCTGGAATGGCAGGCCACGCTGCCGTCCAACCGCATCGAAGTGCTGGTCGAAAACGGCTGGGTGACGCTCTCGGGCGAAGTCGATTGGCCCTACCAGAGTGAACAGGCGGCGCATGCGGTCGGCTCGCTGCGCGGTGTCGCGGGGCTGATCAACCGGTTGCGGATCAAGGCGCGCGTACAGCCGGCCAACGTTGCCGAGCAGATCGGTGCGGCACTCAAACGGCATGCCGCGCGTGAAGCTGACCATATCCAGGTCTCTGTTCAGGGCGGGACGGTCACGCTCAGCGGGCACATCGGTTCCGCATCGGAGCGGCGCGCGGCCAAGGGCGCAGCATGGTCTGCACCCGGCGTGACGCAAGTCATCGATCATCTCCAGATCGCGCCGAAGTGAAGCGGAAATCAAGCGGGGAAGCAAGTGCGCCGCCCCACCCGAAAAAAAAAAAAGGGGGGCGGCGCTTTTTTATGTGGCGCACCGACCGATCAAAGCTCCGTCAATGCCGCCTTGTCGGTCAGTTCGATGTTCTTGCCGCTGACGACGATCCAGCCTTCGCGCTGGAACCGCGACAGGGCACGGCTGACTGTCTCCAGCTGCATGCCGAGGTAGCTGCCGATTTCCTCGCGCGTCATGCGCAGCGTGAAGCTGGAAGCGGAGTAGCCGCGGTCCTGCATGCGCGCGGAGAGGTTCAGCAGGAAGGTCGCCACGCGCGCTTCCGCACTCAGCCCGGCGAGCAGCAGCATGAGGCCCGATTCCCGCACGATCTCTTCGGCCATCAATTGGTGCAGGCGATGTTGCAGTGGCCGGATGTCCTGGCACAGGTCTTCGATGCAATGGAACGGGAGAGCGCAGACCGTGCTGTCCTCCAGCGCGATCGCATCGCAGGTGTGGCGATCGGCGGCTATGCCGTCGAGGCCCAGCGTCTCGCCGGCCATTTGGAAGCCGGTAACGTGGCTGGCGCCGTTGGGATGCGACACCACGGTTTTGAACGATCCCGAGCGGATGGCATACAGCGCATGGAAGCTGTCACCCGCGCGGAAAAGTGCGTCGCCCCGGGCGACCTTGCGCCACGTGTGCACCATCTGGTCGAGCTGATTGCGTTGCGCCGACGGCACCGCGCTCGCGATGCAGGCCCAGTGCATCATGCAGTTGGCGCACTGGCTGCTGGGAATCAGTGGCGTCGTCGATCGGACTTGGGTCGCGTCACGGACGAGCCTCAGCGCGGGAAGCGAAGCCGGATGACGGTTTTCAACGGGTGCAGGGGACTGTACGGTGCTGGGAATCATGGGGCGGCTCCGGAAGGCATCTGTGGTTTTTGAACCACGCATCCTCTGTGAGGTGGTGGTGATCCGGCCACTGCGCTCCATCAACGCTCGGTGTCCGTAAGCTCAGTATCGGAGGCGCGGCGTTTGCGCGAAATCAGGCACCGCTGAGATGTCCGTCGGCATTTGCCGTGCGCTTGTCAGGGTTTCCTGACAGCGGCGGCAGGGTTTTCCGGGGGGCGCCTCCATCACATGGGTAGTATCTGCTGCCCCGAGAATGGGCTATGTTGATTGCATCCCAGGCCTATTTTTGGTGTTCGGTGGCGGAGCAAGACACGCAATCCTCGAAGGCAGCGCACAGGCGCCTGCCGCAGTTGCAATCCACCTCTGCCGAATTCTTGGTCGGGGTACTCGCCGTTGTGTTGCTGGCCGCGACGTTGGCACGGCTGGCCTTTGTTCTGCGGGCCAGTGATGCCGCGTTCGTCTTGCTGGCCGCGGCAAGTGTTGCTGCGGTGATCGCGCTGATGTTCTATGGGCTGCGACTGCGCAAGCTGCGAGCGGCCGTCGCGCGCGATCTGACCTACCTTGAAAAAAGCGAAGCCCGGCTGGCCGGCATCATCCGCTCGTCCATGGAGGCGATCATTTCAGTGGATGACGCCCAGCGCATCGTGCTGTTCAATCCCATGGCAGAAACACTGTTCGGATGCCCAGCTCGCCACGCCATCGGCCGGCCGCTGGCGGACTTTATTCCCGAGCGGTTTCGCGGCGCGCATGAAGCCCACGTCCGGCGCTTCGGCGTGACGGGCGTCTCGGAGCGCCAGATGGGGAAGCAGCGCCCGCTGTTTGCGCTGCACACCGATGGGCGCGAATTCCCGATCGAAGCGTCGATTTCGCAGATCGAGGTGAATGGCGGCAAGCTGTTCACCGTCATGTTGCGCGACACCACTGAGCGTGTCCGTGCCGAGGCCGCGCTGCGGCGTTCACAGGAAGAGCTGCAGCATCTGTCGGATAGCGTACTGGCGACACGGGAAGAGGAACGCCACCGCATCGCACGTGAACTGCACGACGATCTGGGCCAACGCCTGAGCGCGCTGAAGATGGACATTTCCCTGCTGGCCGCGGATTTGCAGGCCGCGCGCAGCGACCAGACCCTGATCGACCAGACGCAGGCGATGCAACGGGTGATCGACGAGACGATTGCCGCAGTGCGGCAGATTTCCGCAGATCTGCGGCCGCCGTTGCTCGACGAGTTGGGGCTCGTGCCCTCCATCGAGTGGATGGCGAAGAATTTTCGTCAGCGCTTTGGCTTGGTCGTCAACGTGCATGCGGAGGAGGTGGCGATGGATGAGCGCGCCGCCATCTCCGTCTTCCGGATCGTGCAGGAGGCGCTCAACAATGTCGTGCGCCACGCCGATGCTACGCGCGTTGAGATCGAGTTTTCGCAGCAGGATGGCGTGCTGGAGCTGTCCATCCAGGACAACGGGCATGGCTGGAGCGGGGCCCCGCCCGCTGCGGGCGAGCGCAAGCCGCTGGGCTTGTTGGGCATTCGCGAGCGGGCCCGCTTGCTGGGCGGGCAGGCAACAACCACGCACGCGCCCGGCGGAGGCTTCCGTTTGAGCGTACGTTTTCCCGCCGTTCACAACGCCACCGAGGAGGCCCGGACATGATTCGCGTGATGATCGCCGACGATCATGCCGTGATGCGCGACGGCGTGCGTCACATCCTGGAGCGCGCGGGGAATTTCGAAGTCGCATGCGAAGCCTCCGACGGCACGCAGGTCGTGCAACTGGTGCGTGACCATCAACCGCAGGTGATCGTGCTGGATCTGTCGATGCCCGGGCGCAGTGGGCTGGAACTGGTGCGCCAGCTGCATGACGATCACCCGAGGGTGCGCGTGCTCGTGCTGACCATGCACGCCGAGGAACAATATGTGGCCCGAGCCTTTCGTGCGGGCGCGGCTGGTTACCTCACCAAGGAAAGCGCCGCGACCGAACTCGTCACCGCGCTCCAGAAGGTGGCGAACGGCGGCACGTACGTCAGCCCGCCCATGGCAGAGAAGCTTGCGCACAGCCTGGGCGAGCCCAGTGAGGAGGCGGCCCACACGCGCCTGTCTGACCGTGAAATGGAGGTCTATCGCCGGCTGGTGCGAGGCGAGCCGTTGACCGAAATCGCCACCAGCCTGTGCGTGAGCGCCAAAACCATCAGCACCTACAAGATGCGGTTGATGGACAAGCTGCAGCTTTCCAGCGAAGCCGCGCTCGTGCGTTACGCGATACGTCATCGTTTGTTTTCCGACGACGATACGCTGTAGCGCGTCCAGTTCAAGCGTGCTGGGGACGGATGACTGCGACCGTTGCGCTGCATCAAGCCCGGAGGTGAGCGCTGCGCTCTAATGGTTTGCACATCCACGCGTTTGCTTGCCATTCCCCATGCGCACCCCACCCGAGCAACTTCTGCGCTCGTCAGAGCACGACCTTTCGATGTGGTCGGCGCTTTCCGCGCAGAACGTGCTGCACAGGCTCCAGTCCGAGAGGCATGGGCTGACTCAGGAAGCCGCCGCGCAGCGCTTGCGCGAATACGGCTTTAACCGCGTGGCCAACGGCCACCACGAGGCAGTGTTTGCGGAACTGCTTCGCCGTTCCATCAATCCGCTGAATCTTCTGCTCATCTCGCTGGCGGGCGTCTCGGCGCTGTTGGGCGATGTGCGGGCGGCCGTGCTGATCGCCGTCATGGTGGTGCTGAGCGTGGTGCTGGGCTTTCTGCAGGAGCATCGCTCGAACCGTGCGGCGGAAGCACTGCGCCGCATGGTGCATACAACGGCGACGGTCAGGCGCATCGGGTCCGACGGCGCCGGGGCGAGCCGGGAAATCCCCATCGAGCAACTCGTGCCCGGCGACATCGTCCAATTGTCGGCCGGTGACATGGTGCCGGCAGACCTGCGGCTGCTCGACGCGAAGGACGTGTTCGTCAACCAATCGACCCTGACCGGCGAGGCCATGCCACAGGAGAAGCATGCGGAGCCGCTCGACAGTCACCCTGCGGCAGATTTCGATCGGGCCAATCTCTGCTTCATGGGCAGTGCCGTGGTGAGCGGCTACGCCACAGGCGTGGTCCTCACCACCGGGCGCCGGACGGCATTCGGTCATGTAGCCAACCTGATTGCCGCGCAACGCGTGCAGACCAGTTTTGATCGCGGCATTACGCGGTTCACCTGGCTGATGCTCACGCTGATCCTGGTGATGGCGCCCACCGTTTTCGTCATCACCGGCCTGACCAAGGGCAACTGGTTCGAGGCGCTGTTGTTTGCGGTGGCCGTGGCCGTCGGCCTGACGCCAGAAATGCTGCCGATGATCGTCACGGTCAATCTGGCGAAGGGCGCCATCGCCATGTCGCGCAAGAAGGTCATCGTCAAACGGCTCAATGCCATCCAGAACTTTGGTGCGATGGACGTGCTGTGCACGGACAAGACGGGCACGCTCACGCAAGACCGCATCATCCTCAAGCATCACCTGGATTTGCGTGGCGAAGAATCCGATCAAGTGCTGGAGTACGTGTTTCTGAACAGCTTCTATCAGTCGGGCCTGAAGAACCTGCTGGACGTGGCCGTGCTCAAGCATGTGGAGCTGGAACAGCGCCTGGATGTGCATGCGCGGTTCCAGAAGATCGATGAGCTGCCGTTTGACTTTGAGCGCCGGCGCATGTCGGTGGTGCTGGCGCAGGACGACGGCACGCATGTGCTGATCTGCAAGGGTGCAGTGGAAGAAGTGCTGGCTGCCAGCACACGTTACGTCAGCGGTGACGACGCGGGCCCGCTCGAGGCAAGCCACCTGGAAGATACGCGGCGACTGGCGGAGGGCCTGAACGCCGACGGCTTCCGTGCCGTGGCTGTCGCATACAAGGAAATGCCGGCCGAGCAAAGCGAGTACGCCGTGCGAGACGAGTCCGGATTGACATTGCTGGGGTTTATCGCCTTTCTGGACCCACCGCGTGAGACGGCGGCGCCCGCCATTGCCGCCTTGAAGGCCAGCGGCGTGGCGGTCAAGATCCTGACGGGGGACAACGCCATTGTTGCGCGCAAGATTTGTCGCGAGGTCGGCCTCGCTGTTGAGCCGGTGGTACTTGGCGCCGAATTGGCCGCCATGTCGCCAGACCAGATGGCCGACGTGGCCGAACGCGCATCGGTTTTCGCCAAGGTGTCGCCCGCGCAGAAGGCGGCCATTGTCGATGCGCTGCACCGCAGGGGGCATGTTGTCGGCTTCATGGGCGACGGCATCAACGACGGGCCCGCGCTCAAGGCAGCCGATGTCGGCATCTCCGTGGATAGTGCGGTCGATATTGCCAAGGAGTCCGCCGACATCATCCTGCTGGAGAAAAGCCTGGCCGTGCTGGGGGAGGGCGTGACGGAAGGGCGCAAGGTGTTCGGCAACATCGTCAAGTACATCAAGATGGGCGCCAGCTCGAATTTCGGAAACATGTTCAGCGTGCTGGGCGCCAGCCTGTTTCTGCCATTCCTGCCGATGGCGCCGGTGCAGGTGCTGCTCAACAACCTGCTTTACGACTTCTCGCAAACCGCCATCCCGACTGACAACGTGGACGACGACTACCTCGTCAAGCCACGACGGTGGGAGATCGGCAGCATCCTGAAGTTCATGCTGTACATGGGGCCCGTCAGTTCGCTGTTCGATTTCGCGACCTACGCGCTGCTACTGGGCGTCTTTCACGCGTGGGGCAACCCGGCGCTGTTCCAGTCGGGGTGGTTCGTTGAATCGCTCCTCACGCAGACACTCATCATTCATATCATCCGCACGGGCAAGGTGCCCTTCGTGCAAAGCCGGGCAAGTACCGCGCTGGTGCTGACGAGCATCGCCATTGCTTGCGTGGGTGTTGCCATGCCGTTGACATCGGCCGGAGCGCTGTTCGGCTTTGTGCCCCTGCCAGCGGCCTACTGGCTCTGCCTGGCGGCGATCGTGCTGGCCTACGGGTTGGCTGCTTACGCGATGAAAGCCTGGTACGTGCGCCGATACGGGCTGGACTGAACTTGGGCGTGGCGCCCTGCAGCCCAGTGTCAGCCAGCCCGGCGTTCGGTTTGCGGGGCGGTGTTCAGCGCTGCACGAACCTCAGCGTCTTCGACCTGAGGAAAGTCCGCGTAATACATGCCGACCGCGCGGAAACCCTTCGGCGCATAAAGGCAGACGACTTCATCGGCCAGGGGGCGAATGTCTTCCAGGCTGTCCGGCGCCGCCACCGGAACCGCGCAAATGAGGCGTTGCGGATGGCGTGGGCGAATGGCGTGGAGTGCAGCCTTCATGGAAGCCCCGGTCGCCAGTCCGTCGTCCACCACGATCACAACGCGTCCTTCTACGTCATACGGACCGCGGCTGGGGGTATAGAGCGCACGGCGCCGGCGGATGACGTCCATCTGTTCGGCGCTTTCCCGTTCGAGGTAGGTCGTATCTGCCCCAATGCGCGCTGCATACGGCGCGATGTAGGTCCAACCACCTTCTTCCACGGAGCCGACTGCCAGTTCGGGGTTGAACGGCGCGCCCAGCTTACGAACCAGCACCACATCGAGCTGACCGTCGAGCGCGGTGGCGATGAGCGCGCCCATGGGTACCGCGCCCCGCGGAATGGCAAGCACCAGGGGATGCAGGCCCCTGTACTTATCGAGCGCCTGCGCAAGCATGCGCGCTGCATTCAATCGATCCTTGAATCGCACGGCGCTACCTCATGTGTGGCTTGGATTGGGGGGGTACGCCCAGATGGCGCATAAACCATGCGCGCGCCAGCTCGGCAACGTGTTCGAGCGCGCCCGCCTCTTCAAAAAGATGCGTTGCGCGGGGCACCGTCTCCAGCGCCTTCTCGCAATGCATCTGGCTCAGCGCCTGCCGGTTGAGATCGAGCACGTCCAGATCGGCGGCTCCGACGATGAGGAGGGTCGGGCAGGTGAGTTTGCTCAGCGCAGATTGGCCGGCAAGATCGGGGCGACCGCCGCGACTGACGACCGCTTCGATCGGATAAGAGTCGTCCGGCTCGGCTGCCGCCAGGATGGCGGCCGCGGCTCCCGTGCTTGCGCCAAAGTAGCCGAGGCGCAGCCCGCGTTTGCGCGCGATGTCGCCCACCCCGTGTGTGGCCGTATGCAGGCGCCGCGCCAGAAGGCCGATGTCGAATCGGCACGACGCGTGTAACGCCTCGTCTGCGCTCAACAGGTCAAACAGCAGCGTGCCCAGCCCGGCAGCGCGGAGCTGATCGGCAACATATCGGTTGCGCGGACTGAGCCGCGAACTGCCGCTGCCATGCGCAAAGATCACCAGGCCGGTGGCGTTGCTGGGGCAGGTCAGCGTGCCCTCCAGCACGGCTTCGTCCGCCACGATGTCCATGCTGAGAGAAAGCGGCTCGGCGTTCATGGCGAGGGCTTCCTATGGGCCGTCGATCAGGCCGCCTGTTCCGCTTTTGCCTTTGCAGAACGTGCGAGTCCCGTCTTCTTGGCTTCCGAGTCGGGCAGGGCCATGAGGTTGAAGCTGTCAAAGAAGGCCTTCAACGAATCGGACGATGCCGCGAACAACTGAGACGAAGAGGTTTGCCCTTCCGGCTGTTGCATTTGCTGCGTCCACTCTGTCAGCCGACGCAAGTAGGCGGCCTGCAGCTTGTTCGTAAACTCGGCCCACGTCTTCAGCGCCGTCGCACTGTGACTCGATTGCATCTTCATGAAGAGGCTTTGCGCAGACGCCAGCGATGTCCAGTCATGCGTTCCGCTCAGTTCATGTTCGAGTTCACGCACATCCTCGAGCGCAGCCTCGGCCAGCTTCAGCCGGAAATGTGCCAGGTCGATCTGCGATTCGAGCATGAAGCTGGCGGTGCGGCTCATATCGCGCAGGACGGCGCACGCCACATTGCAGGTCATATCAGCAGGTTGTTGCATGACGTTCTCCAGTGGGGTCTTGGCGGACGGGTGAGCAGGACCGCCGAATGAGGAATCCTTCTGCAGCGTAGGCGCTCTGTGGCCGTATGCGTTGATATGGCGCAAATGGGCGGCCGCCGCTGAAACACCTTCGCTGGCACGCTTCGTTTCAAGGCACTTGATTGCCTGAGCCAGCGGCTCCGAAACAGCGTTACTGGCTACCTCGGATGGTCTGCACCACTTTGCAGATGTCGTCGGGGATGACATGTGTGCGCTCCTCCACGTTGAGGGGCTCTTGTGTGGCGATCTGTGTGTCCAGCACGTGCAGGTCTGCCTCGGATGCGTCGCGCCCTTCGCGCATGCGATTGCGGATGCGCGCGCGCAGCGTGTCGAAACCGGCCACGCAGTCGGCGATGGCCACGGCAACGCCCAAGCGCCGGCCCAGCGAAAAAAAGCGTCTGCGCTGCTGCTCCGCCAGGAACGTGGCATCCGCAATCATCGGGAAACCCGCGCATGCACCGAGTTTGCAGATGGCCGCCAGACGCCGATAAGTACGCTCGACCGCACGCGGCAGGTAGCGATCGGCAGCGGCGACATGTCGGCTGCGTTGACGTTCGACGTCGGAGCGCACGCGGATCATCCCTTCTGTTTCGACAAGCTGCGCGGCCCGAGTTGATTTTCCGCTGCCTGAAAGGCCATGCATGAGAAGAATGCAGGCCTCGTTTCGGCTGAGCAGTTGGCGAGACAGATCAAGCATGCGACGTGCCTCGGCCCGGGGCTCGGCGGCCAGATCCGGGGCGCCGTCCAACTGATGAGCGCGTTCGAGCAGTACTCGAGCCCGCACGAGTGCGCGCATCGATGCGTAGAAGGGCAGTACCGCCAACCCGCCATAGTCGCCGCATCGTTCAAGGTAGCGGTTGATGAGTCGATACGCCTGCCCATCCAGACCTGCGGCGAGCAAATCCATGAACAGAAATGCGGTGTCGTACATGGTGTCGACCCACCGCAGCGAAGGGGAGAATTCGAGACAGTCGAACGGCGTCGGCTGCCCGTTGATCAGCACGATGTTGCCCAGGTGCAGATCGCCGTGGCATTCGCGGATGTGCCGGCTACGTCGGCGTGAGGCGAACGTCGCTTCCAGGCGATTTGCCTCTCGGCAAAGCTGCGATATCGCGGCTTTCGCCAGCGCTGGTTCCGTGCTTAAGGCAATAACCCCAGCTGCGCAATCCTCTAGCGTGCGGCGAATGGCTGAGGGCGTTCCATCGTCTGAACCCGCACCGGCGACCGGCGCGGTGGCGTGGAAATCTGCGACCAAGTCGGCGAGCGCATCGACTTCTCCCGGGCGGAGCCGCCCGTCGCGCGCCACCACATTGAGTACGTCTTGCTGGGCGAACCGCCGCATGCAGACGGCGTACTCATCAGGCACCCCTTGTCCGTTGACGTGGATGGCGCCCGTGACCGGATCATGCGAAATCGGTACCACACCCACGTACAGCGACGGGGCGAGGCGACGGTTTAGACGGCACTCTTCCTCGCAATCGATTCGTCGCGCGCTGAGCGTCGAAAAATCGACGAAATCGAGCTTGACCGGCTTGCGCACCTTGTACGCAAACTCCCCGGCCAAAAAGACCCATGACAGATGGGTTTCGATCATCTGCAGATCCGCAGCGGGATGCGGATACGCCGCGGCGTCAAGCATGCGGCTGACAACCGCTTCTTCTGCCTGCGTGCTTGCAAGGATGGTGGCTTGTTCGGCCATACGCGGGTTTCATCTCCGGGCAATGAAGATCAATATCGCGCGGTTGCTGCCATGCGCCCTGACGTAGATCAACGTCCGCGCAGGGCGGTTGCCTAGCATGGAGTCATCGTCTTCCTTGGGGACTCCCATGAAAGCGCTCGTCTACGAAGGGCCCGGCAAGATCACGCTGGCTGACAAGCCAAAACCGGAGTTACAGGCGCCCGGCGACGCAGTGGTGCGCGTTACGCTGACGACCATCTGCGGTACCGATCTGCACATCATCAAGGGCGATGTGCCGACCTGTGAGTCTGGGCGCACCTTGGGCCACGAAGGCGTAGGCGTGGTGGAGTCGGTTGGCGCGGCCGTGACATCGCTCCAGCCGGGTGACCACGTGCTGATCTCGTGCATTTCATCGTGCGGCAAATGTGCAAACTGCCGGCGCGGCATGTACTCGCATTGCGAGACCGGCGGCTGGATCCTGGGGCACCGCATCGACGGCGTGCAGGCCGAGTACGTCCGGATTCCGCATGCGGAGACCAGCCTGTACAAGCTGCCGCCGGGCGTCGATGAAGAGGCGCTTGTCATGCTGTCGGACATCTTCCCGACCGGATTCGAATGCGGCGTGCTGAATGGCCGCGTGCAGCCGGGCAACAGCGTGGCGATTGTGGGCGCAGGCCCCATCGGGCTGGCCTCGTTGCTCACCGCGCAGTTCTACTCGCCGGCGCAGATCATCATGATCGACACGAATGCGGCGCGGCTGGAAGTGGCGAACCAGCTGGGCGCGACGGCCTGCATCGACGTCTCCAGTGAAGACGCCATTGCCGCTGTGAAGCGGTTGACGGACGAGGTGGGTGTCGACTGCGCAATCGAGGCGGTGGGCGTGCCCGCGACGTTCGAACTCTGCCAGCAACTGGTTGCGCCGGGCGGCGTGATTGCGAACATCGGCGTGCATGGCGTGAAGGCTGACCTGCATCTGGAAACGCTGTGGAGCCAGAACATCGCCATCACCACGAGGCTGGTGGATACCGTCAGCACACCGATGCTCCTCAAAACGGTACGGGCGGGGAAGCTACTTCCGGGGCAACTGATTACGCATCGCTTCAAGCTCGATGACATTCTTGCCGCCTACGACACCTTCCGCAACGCCGCGAAGACCCAAGCACTCAAGGTGATCATCGCTGCGTAGGGGCGGCAGATGTTCGATGCATTTTCAGTTTGATGAGGTGGATGCCATGAGCGAAGCGATGCTCCTGTCTTATGACCCGGTGAAGGGTCTGCTGCCACAGCCAACGTCCCACGCAGCGCCGGCAACCATTTCGCTGGCGCCGCCGCTCTTGGATAGCGGCAGCACGTTGGCGGCAGCGCTGAGCAAGCGGCAAAGCGTGCGGGAGTTCGCACCCACGCCGCTGTCGCTGCAGCAATTGAGCGAACTGCTATGGGCAGCGAACGGCATCAACCGGCCGGAAACAGGCGGGCGCACCGCACCTTCTGCGCATGGCCTGAACGAGATCGACCTCTACGTCGCGCTGCCTGAAGGCGTTTACCAATACGAGCCTGTGGCGCATCGCTTGCGGCTCAAGCGCGCCGTGGACGCGCGTAACTTGACGGGCTATCAGGATTTTGTCGGCAGGGCGCCGCTGGATCTGGTGTACGTGGTGAACCATGCGCGTGCGGACCAGATGCCCGAGGCCGTGCGCGGAACCTTTTCGGGCGTAGCGGCCGGTGCGATCTCGCAGAACGTGTCGCTCTACTGTGCCGCGACGAGGCTGGGCTGCGTGGTGCGTGGCTGGCTGAACCAGCGTCTTCTGGCAGAGGCCTTGTCGCTCAATGAAGACGAGGTGCCGGTGCTGGCACAGACGGTCGGCCACCCGACCGCCGAGCAGTGAGGTATGACATGCGCCACGCAAACTGTCTTGTATCAGGCAGCCTTCTCGCCGCGTTGGCGTTGGCGTTGACCGCCAGCACGCACGCTGGTGCAGCCGGGCCGGATGCGGCGGTGGCCCCGGAGGTGCGTTTCCAGAACGAGATCGCCTATGTGTCGGGCGGCGTTGGAAGCGACGAGCGCGCCGCCATGCACGCGATGGCGCGTCGTTTCAACGTGCGATTGAACGTGGTGTCGGCAAGGACCGGCGAAGCGCTGTCGGATGTGGATGTTTCGGTGGCGGATCATCGGGGCAAGCTTCGTTTGCGCGTACGCACCGAGGGGCCTCTGCTGTATATGCGCCTGCCGCACGGGCGCTATCAGATTACCGCTGCGTATCGCGGTGCGATGCAGACCCAGACCGTTCGCGCAGGCGCGTCACCGGTCGATACGGTCGTGCGGTTGCGTACCGAACCCGGCGCGGAAGAATGGCTGCTGTGCCAGCGCGATTGTCCACGCGCTGGCACACGTTCGACGCCGCGATGAGGCTGTCATGACAACACAACGCATCGACTCCAAGGCTGGCAGAACGGCCTATGCGAAGGCGCCAACGTTACGGCGCCAGCGCGGACGTCAATGCCGGCACGCACACGCGATGGCGCATGTGTGCAAGTCCACGACGTCTCAAGACTCAGACGAGCTTTTGCCCTTGGCTTCCGCAAGCATGCGTTCTACATGCGTGAACGCTTCGTGAAGCGCGACGTATGGGTCCTCGTGCGAGGTACTGCTCGAGACATGTGTCTGATGTGGCGTGAACACGTGGACGTGGACGTCGAAAGGTTTCCCCTGGCGCTGATGCTTGGCACCCACGGCCAGGCTGACGCGGCAGCGCAGCAGATCGCCGCGAATACGCTTCAAGCGGTCTGCACGGTGAACAACCGCCTCTTCGACCGCCCTGGAGTGGGGAATACCCTGGAACGAGATATCGATTGGCACGCTCATGATTAGGCCCCGTTGGTCTGAATGATGGTGTTGGCGTTGATGCGTTCATTCTTGACCGCACGATTCCCGGCACCTTGACCCGGATCAAACCGATGGGCGTGGCCATCGACATGTTGTGTTGCTGATACAGCTGACTTGAGGCGGAGCCGATCACCCGAGAAAGGCGTCCTTCGAGTGCAGTTGGCAGATCTGAGTTCGGGCGACGCTCGCGGATTGCGTCGCGTGTGTCATTGACCCAGGCAGCTAATGCGCGTCTTGCGCGCGCGGCGTCGCCGAAGCGCTGGCGGCGCCCACGTCCGGCTTCGGAGGCGGCATTGGCGTTACGTTTCCGGACAGGACACTGTCGAGGTCGTGGCGGTCAACCACCTCTTTTTCCAGCAGCATGCGCGACAGCGCTTCCAATTTGGAGCGCTGGCCTTGCAGCGTGGCCGTCACGCGCGCGCTGGCATCGGACAACACCTTGCGGACTTCCGCATCGATCAACTGCGCTGTGTCTTCGCTATATTCCTTGCGCTCGCGCTGCATCAAGCCCGTTCCAGCCAGGAGCGGGTTGGGCGTCTGCTCATAAGTCGCCAGACCGAGCCGCTCGCTCATCCCAAACTGGGTCACCATCTGCCGCGCCATGTCGGTTGCGCGTTGCAAGTCGTTTTGCGCTCCGGTCGATACGTCGTGATAGACGATCTGCTCGGCAACGTAGCCGCCCAGCAGTACGTCAAGGCGGTCGAGCAACTCACTTCGTTTTAGGAGATAGCGGTCCTCGGTCGGGGTCTGCTGTGTATAGCCCAAGGCGGCTATACCTCGTGGAATGATCGATACCTTCGAAACACGGTCGGCCAGCGGTCGATGCTCGGCCACGATGGCATGCCCGGCTTCGTGGTAGGCGATCGTCTCTTTTTCCGTGGCGTTCATCACGCGGTTCTTCTTCTCCAGGCCGCCCACGATGCGGTCCAGCGCCTGGTCAAAGTCAACGGTCTCCACGGCAGCTTTACCTTCGCGCGCCGCAAGAAGCGCTGCCTCATTGATGAGGTTGGCCAAGTCGGCCCCCGCAAAGCCCGGCGTCCGGGCGGCGATTTTGCCCAGGTCCACATCGGCCCCCAGCGTGACGTTTTTGGCGTGGACCTTCAGGATCTGCTCGCGCCCTTTGAGGTCCGGGCGATCCAGGGCGATATGGCGGTCAAACCGGCCAGGACGAAGCAGGGCAGGGTCGAGTATTTCGGGCCGGTTCGTGGCGGCCATGATGATGACGCCCTTGTTGCTGTCAAAGCCGTCCATCTCGACCAGAAGCTGGTTCAGCGTCTGCTCGCGTTCCTCATTGCCGCCAACGACGTTGAACGCGCGCGTCTTGCCCAGGGCGTCAAGCTCGTCGATGAAGATGATGCAGGGCGCCATGGCTTCGGCCTGACTGAACAGATCGCGCACCCGCGCCGCGCCAACGCCGACGAACATCTCGACAAATTCCGACCCGCTCATGCTGAAGAAGGGCACAGCCGCTTCACCGGCAACTGCCTTGGCAAGGAGGGTCTTGCCGGTGCCGGGCGCGCCCACAAGCAACACGCCTTTGGGAATCTTGCCACCCAGGAGCTGATACCGCAGCGGTTCCTTCAGAAAACTCACGATTTCCGACAGCTCGTCTTTGGCTTCGTCGATGCCGGCAACGTCGGCAAAGGTCACGCCCGTTTCCTTTTGCATGTAGACCTTCGCCTTGCTCTTGCCGATTTCCATCAGGCCACCGGCTGCAGCTCCGCCCATGCGCCGGATCAGGAAATTCCAAACAGCAAAGAACAGGAGCGCAGGCACAACCCACGAGAGCAGCGTGCTCAGCCATTTGTTGTCAGGCCGACCAACGAATCGCACCTTGGCTGCCTCCAGCTCCTGAACAAGGGCCGGGTCATTCACACGAAGCGTCTGGAACGGATGGTCGCCCTTGCCCGTGCGGCGGATGAGATCGATCTGCTGCTGCGTCAGCAACGCCTCGACACCCTCCGTCGAAAAGGTTCCGGTGATGTCCTGCTCGCCAATGGCGACGTCCTTGATCTTGCCGGCGTGCAGCAGGGCCTTGAAGTCGCTGTAGGGGAGGGTGTCCGTCTGCTCGGACATGAACAGCGCCTGGAACGCCAGCATGCTCAACGCGACGATGACGGCGTACCAGAGTGAAAATCTCTGCTGCTGCGGCTTCATGCTCTCTTTCACGATTTCACCTTCGCATGGTCGTGCGTCATCTGGCGTCCTGATCGAACCTTGATGTTCGTGCCTGGGCCGGAAAGACGGTTGATGCGGATCAACCCCTGCGCAGGGCGTCGTTGCACGCTCAGCGGCGTGCCTGCGATGGCGGAAACAGCCTCCAGCACCCCGCGCGGTGACGGAAGAAGATGATGACAAGCGGGCGGGCCGATGTTGTCAGCTCGGCCTGTACGCAGCCGCAGTCGACGCCGGGGCAATGCAGGCGCGAGATGCGCAGATTCGGTGCGTCGCGCAGGCCAAACCACTTGGTCACCAGCTCGCGCAACGTGGTTTCGTATTGGGGCATGGTGCGATTCGCCGTCATGCGGCCTGGGTCGGCTGCTGGGCAGTGCGCCATTCGGCGGACAGCGCCAGCAGCATCAGCTTGAACAGCATGCGCGCAGCCCGGACGGGGCTTTTCAGGCAGGCCTGCACCTGTGCGCTGCGGCACTCGCCGAACAGGCACCACGAACAGAAGTGCTCGCAGTTGTTGGTGAGCAGCCGGTAGTTGCGCTCCCCAAGGCGCGACCCGGCACGGCGAGCGACCTCTTCACCGTCGTAGCAGGGGCTGGCGTCGCACTGGATGGTTACCGCAAAGCCGCATGCAAAGCAGCCAATGGAGATGCGCTCCACCGGGCCACGGCGCTGACGTCGAGAGAAGCCGGCGTAGTGAATGACCTGCCCATTGCCGACATAGATGCCGTGGTGTCGGTATCCATCGCGGCCCGCTACAAGGTGCGCGCCTACCGGAAGCACAGTATCGAAAGCGGCGAGATCGTGCGGCTCATCCCACTGGGCGATGCATTCGATGTTTTGGCTCATGATGCGCTCCGTCGTCTTGGCTGGGCGTTGTCGTGTTTCGGGGGCGATTCGACAAGGCGCCGCGTTGCTCGTTGGCGTGTCACTAGTATTGGAGCGACACTCGGCGGCGTCATGCAGGCTGCGCTGAGAATGCTGTCGGAGCGGCGGGTTCCCATGTCAGGAAAGCCTGACACCGGGGGCGGCACCTCGGAAGCGATGTGCTTGATACGAGCCGCGCGACGCCCAGTCCGACGCCTGCCGTGCGCCCCCGTTGATCTGCCGCAAGGCGCGCCGGCACCGCCGTGCCACGATGAATGTGCTCACCCGGAGATTCCGGGGACCACTCACTAGGAGGCAGTCATGAGTCAACTCAAGCGTTATGACCCGTTCGCCATTGAGCCGGTCGGCGACATCTTCCAAGGGCTTCTGCGCTCGTTTCGCGGCGGGATGGAGGGGGCGTTGCCGTTCAAGGTGGACGTGACGGAATCGGACAAGGCATACAACGTGGTCGCGGAAATCCCGGGCGCGAAGAAGGAAGACATTGATGTGACGGTCGATCGCGGCACGGTCATGATTTCGGCCAAGGTGGAACGCAACTCCGAAGAGAAGGAGGGCGAACGCGTCATCCGCAGCGAGCGCTATAGCGGCGCCATGCAACGCATGTTCACGCTCGATGCGGCCGTCGACGAAAGTAAGGTCGATGCGACATACGAGAACGGACTGCTGCGCGTGACGCTGCCCAAGAAGGAAGCGTCACCGCAACAGCGCGTGACCATTCGCTGAGTGTCAGGGGCGACGGCATGCGGCTGCAATTTCTCGGCGCGACCGACACGGTGACGGGCTCCAAGTACGTGCTTGAGACCGGCGGGCGCCGGGTCATGGTCGACTGCGGGCTCTTCCAGGGCTACAAGTCGCTGCGTCTGCGCAACTGGGACAAGCTCGCCGTCAACCCGCACCACATCGACGCGGTTGTACTGACGCATGCCCATATCGACCACAGCGGCTACCTGCCGCTGCTCGTGCGCAATGGCTTTCATGGCCCGGTCTATTGCACGAAGGGCACCGCCGAACTGTGCAACATCCTGCTACCTGACAGCGCCCGGCTTGCACAGGAGGATGCGCAGTATGCCAATGCCGAAGGGTTCTCCCGTCATCACCCGGCCTTGCCGCTCTACGACGAAAAGGACGCCGCCCGGGCATTGCGGCGTCTGCACCCCGTTGACTATGGCGAACGCTTTCCCGTTGCGGAGGGCGTGGAAGCGGAGTTCCACCGTGCAGGGCACATCATCGGTGCGGCCACGGCGACGTTGTTCGCAGAGGGCCGTCGCGTCGTCTTTTCCGGCGACCTCGGGCGACAGATCGATCCTGTCATGCGGCCGCCCGAGCCCATTGCCGAGGCGGACACCTTGCTGGTCGAATCCACCTATGGCGATCGCGTGCATCCGGAAGGCGACCCGCTTGATGCGCTCCAGCAGGTTGTGCAGCGGACCATCGGGCAGGGCGGCACGCTGCTGATCCCAGCCTTTGCGGTGGGGCGTACGCAAGCGTTGCTCTATTGCCTCTACGTCCTGATCCGCGAGCGCCGGATTCCGCATGTGCCGATCTACCTCGACAGCCCGATGGCCGAGCTTGCGACCGAGGTATTTGCGCGCCATGTCGACGACCTGCATATCGGTGCCTCCGACTGCCAGGCGGCCTGCGCATTGGCCGTCCCGGTGCAGAGCCCTGAACAGTCGAGGCATCTGGGCAGCGATCGCGCGCCCAAGATCATTCTTGCCGCAAGCGGCATGGCTACGGGCGGGCGGGTGCTGCATCACCTGAAGAGCTTTGGCGGCGGAAAGCGCAACGCCATCCTCATGTCCGGCTTCCAGGCGGCGGGCACGCGGGGCGCAGCGCTGCTGGCCGGTCAACGGGCGTTGCGCGTGCACGGACGCGAGGTTGCCATCCGGGCCTCGGTGGAGCAGATCCAGAACCTGTCCGCCCATGCGGATGCCAATGAACTGATGGCCTGGCTGCGCGGCTTTACGCGGCCGCCACAGCAAACCTTCATCGTGCATGGCGAACCAGCCGCCAGTGACGCCTTGCGCCAGCGCATCGAGCATGAACTGCAGTGGCCAGTCCGCATGCCGGAGTATCGCCAGTCTTACGATCTGGAGGGCACATGACTGCCCCGGCCGTTGGTCTGGACCCGCAGCGTGTGTTGATTGCCATGCCGGGCTGCGAGGCCGCAGCCACGCGGCTTGCCATTCCGCTGAGCGCGGAATTGGGCCATGCCGCCGTGAGCCATTTTCCGGACGGCGAGTCCTACGTGCGGCTTTACACACCCGTGGGCGGCGCAGAAGTCGCCATTGTCTGCACGCTCGATCATCCCGACGAAAAGCTGTTGCCACTGCTCTGGCTGGCGATTGCGGCACGCCAGGGTGGGGCGCGTCGCGTTGGGCTGATTGCGCCGTATCTGCCATACATGCGGCAGGACGTCATCTTCAATGTGGGAGAGATTCGCGCTGCCGGGCACTTTGCGGCCTTGCTCAATCCCGCGTTCGACTGGCTCGTCACGGTGGATCCGCATCTGCATCGCATCGCGCATCTGTCGGATGTCTATCGCATGCCGACGGTCGCCGTGGAAGCGGCGCCAGCCATTGCCGCATGGATCCAGACCCATGTACAGGCGCCGTTCCTGATCGGGCCCGACGATGAAAGCCGCCAGTGGGTCGAGCATGTAGCCGGTATCTGCAACGCCCCATGGGCAGCGTTGGCCAAGACGCGGCACAGTGCGTGGCACGTGGAGATTGCGGAACTGCCAACCATTCCGCCGGGGTGTGTACCGGTCCTCGTCGACGACATCATCTCGACCGGCCGCACGATGCTCGCCGCGGCAGCGTTGTTGCAGCGTGCCGGTCAGCCTCAGCCAATCTGCGTTGGCGTGCACGCCGTGTTTGCCGCCGACGCGTACAGCCGCCTGTGCGCTGGCAGCGCAGATGTCGTCACGTGCGACACCATCCCGCATCCCTCGAACCAGATCGCACTGACAGAGCCGCTGGTCGACGCCGTTTCACGCATGTTTGAGTTACCGCTGCCTTCGAGCAAGCCGATGCTTGTTTGACCAGGGCGCATTCGTATTTGGAGGCCATCATGAAACAGATCCGATTCCTGCCTGACGAGCCCACCTACTGTGCAACGGGGCCGCGTCTGCAATGCCGCGCGTCGGTCGATGGCAACTCCGCCAGCTACGCGATCACGGCCGAGGCGCTCGAAGATCATTTCGGTGCGCGCTCCTGCCGCTCGGACGATCTGCTCAGCGCATTCCAGGTACACCGCGGTGACATTGAAGAAGTCGCACGCATGCTGTTCGAACAAACGGGGTCGAAAGAGATCACGCTCCACAGCGGGCACTTCCGCTTTGCCGGCTGACGTACCTGCCATGAGCACCGTTTCTGTGCCGTCTCTGGACGCACCTCTCGCGCCGCAGGGGTGTCTGCGGTTCAAGGCGCTTGGCATTGATACGTGGCAGGAGCACGTCATCTACATGCATCCGGACAGTGCTGTTTGCCGGTCAGAGGGTTTTGCCGCGCAGGCCCGCGTGGAAGTGCAGATCGGGCAGCGATCGGCAATCGCAACGCTGAATCTGGTGGGATCAGGGCTGCTGGAAAAGCACGAGGTAAGCCTGTCTGCCAGCGCGGTGGAGGCGTTGATGGCGCGGCCCGGGGATGAGGTCTGTGTCAGGCACGCGCCGTCGCTTGAATCGCTGCGGGCCTTGCGGGCGAAGATCTACGGCGCGCATCTGGATGCCAAGCAATTGCAGGACATCGTGGCGGACATTTCGCACGAGCGTTATGCCGATGTCCATATCGCCGCCTTCCTGAGCGCCTGCGCGTCGGGGCGCATGACGATCAAGGAGACCATCGACCTCACACAGGCCATGGTCGACTCGGGCGAGCGCCTGCAGTGGGATCGCGCCGTCGTGGCAGACAAGCACTGCGTGGGCGGATTGCCCGGCAACCGCACCAGCCCCATCGTGGTGGCCATCTGCGCGGCGGCGGGGCTGCTGCTGCCCAAAACGTCATCACGCGCCATCACCTCGCCGGCAGGCACCGCAGACATGATGGAAACGCTCACCCGCGTCAACCTGAGTGCCGCAGAGCTGCGAAGCGTCGTGGGGCAGGTCGGCGCATCGCTCGCGTGGGGCGGCGCGTTGAGCCTCAGCCCCGCGGACGACGTCTTGATTCGCGTGGAAAGGGCGCTCGATGTCGACAGCGATGCACAGCTTGTGGCGTCCATTCTCTCCAAGAAGATCGCGGCCGGGTCCACCCATGTGTTGATCGACGTGCCCGTCGGCCCAACGGCCAAAGTCCGCAGTGTCGAAGACCTCGAACGCCTGGAAATGTTGCTCAAGCGCGTGGCCCAGGCGTTTGGCGTGCAGGTGTTGATGGTGCGCACGGATGGCGCTCAACCGGTTGGCCGCGGAATCGGCCCTGCGTTGGAAGCAAGAGACGTCCTCGCGGTGCTGCAGCGCTCTCCGACTGCGCCATTCGACTTGCGGGAACGGTCTTTATTGCTTGCCGGCGCGTTGCTGGAATTCTGCGGCGCAGCCGTTGCCGGAACGGGGCTCGACATGGCAACCGGCCTGCTCGACAGCGGCGCTGCATGGCGCAAGTTCGAGGCGATCTGCGAGGCGCAGGGCGGCTTGCGCATCCCCGGAGAAGCCGTGTTCCGCCGCGACGTGGTTGCCGATCAAAATGGCATCGTCACCAACATCGACAACCGCCACCTGGCCCGCATCGCAAAGCTTGCGGGCGCACCGATGCGTCAAGTCGCGGGCGTGCAGATGCATGTGCGGCTGCGGGATCAGGTGAGTGTGGGGCAGCCGCTATTCACGATTCATGCGCAGGCCTCGGGCGAGCTGGAGTATTCGTCGGCATATGCCTTGGCGCATGCTGCGGTGGATTTGTCTCCGGTGGGAATCAGTTGATCTTGATTGCATATCGTTGGTGGTGCGGCATCGTCAAATGGAAGGCACATTGCGTTACAATCCGCGCATGCCACGTGCGACTGCAAGCCTCTCGCTTCGGGCAATGCTGTTGTTGACCATCGTGTTGATGCAGCTGCTCAGCCCGCTTCTGCACGGCCATCTCGGAACACCGAAACAATTTGGCCTGCACGTGCACACCGCACTTCCTGCTGCGGTTGATTCTCATTTCTCGTCCATCTCGTTTGCCCATCGGCCTTCCGCTGAAACGTCGGCTACGACCGATCTCCATGACTGGGCATTGACGAGTCAGGAACCGTTCGAAGTGGATGTCGAGCCCGCCATGGGCCCGGCGGACCTTGCTGCGTTTCTTTGGGCAGCGGCGGCCGCTGGCGTTTCTGCGCTGACGTTCCTCCTCCTTGCGGCGCTTGCTCGCGCCGCTGCATTGCGTCCCGCCTATCGGCCAACGCCCGTTCGAGCGCGCTGGCGGGATCGCATCAACCGGCCACCTCCGTCCCAAGCACCTCCGCTGCAGTCCTGATCCGTACCCGGTTGACGGCCGGCGTGCGCGTGGCTCCGCAGCTTGTTGACTTGCAACAAGCCCTACGTGTCTGCATTGGCGATGATGAATGTGTCAAAAGCGCTGTCTTTTGCCGCATTGCGCCCGCCTAACGCTACGCGGCGATAGCCACACCGCTTTCCACTGGCCATCCACCGCAAGCGTTTGTCGCTCGCGTCGCATGCAGACGCAGAGCGACGGTTGATCTTTAGGTTGCTCCGCGTACGCGCGGCAATCAGGGGCGGCGCCCGCAGCGCTGCCTCCGAGGATTGGAGTCAGGCATGTCTTTCAAACGAATCTTCACCGCCAGTGCGTGTGTCGTGCTGATCGTGTGCCCGCTCGGGCAGGCCGCTGCCCAAGCAGGTGCCCAGGCGGTGCCGCTGTCGGCGGAGCAGGCGCGCTCGCTTGGTGTGCGCTTCAGCCCGGTCGACAGTGCTTCTGGGCTGGAGGTGGGCACGCATGCGCGCGTCGTCTTCAAGCCGGACGCGCAATATGTGGTGGCAGCGCCGTACGCGGGCATGGTGCCGCGGGTGTTGGTGTCGGTCGGGCAAACCGTCCGCACGGGCCAGCCGCTGGCAGGTTTCCTGAGCCCGCAACTGTTCGAAACCAGCCGCGCATTCACCGAAGCCAATTCCCAGGCGCGGCTCGCACAGCAGTCGCTTGCGCGCGACAAGGCCCTCTACGACGACGGCATCATCGCTGCAAGCCGCTGGCAGGCAACGCAAGCGCGGGCCGCTGAAGCCGGCGCCATGGTCAAGGCCCGCAGGGCGGAGCTGGCTTCCGCAGGCATCGCATTCACCGGCGCGGGCGGTGAGGCGCAACTGGTTGCGAGCCGTGGTGGTGTCGTGTCCGAAGTGAACGCCGTTCCGGGCGCGCGAGTGGAAGCGGCGGCACCGCTTTTCAGGATCGTCGATCCGGCTGCCCTGGAGCTGGACCTGCTCGTCGGCCGCGATATACCGGTACCGGCAGCAGGCGATCGGGTGGAGATCGCGCAACGCGGCGCGGGCGGCACCGTCATTGGTGTCGCGCCTTCCGGTGATGGCACAGCGGGCGTGCGGGTGCGCGCATCGCTGGAGCGACGTGGCGATCTGCGCGCCGGAGAGAGTGTCAACGTCACGCTCAAGCTCAGGGGCCAGGCCAGCGCGAACGCTCCCGGGCTGCTGCGCGTGCCTGTGGCCGCGCTGGTCTATGTGCGCGGCGTGCCGGGCGTGTTTGTCGCGACCGATAAGGGTTTCCGCTTCCAGGAGGTCGCCGTCGCCAGTACGGACGACGCCATCGCCGTCGTTCGTGCCAACCTTCCGGCCGGTGCGCGCGTAGCGGTGGCAGGTGTCGGCGCGCTCAAGGGCTTGCTGGCGGGAGAGCAGTGATGTTGCCCCGCCTGATTGAGTTTTCGTTGCGCCAGCGCGTGCTGGTGCTGATCGCGGCTGGCGTGCTGGCAGTGGCCGGCGTCTGGGCGTATCTGAACCTGCCAATCGACGCGTTTCCCGATATCTCGCCAACGCAGGTCAAGGTCGTGCTGAAGGTGCCGGGCATGACCCCAGAGGAGGTGGAGCAGCGGGTCTCCACGCCCATCGAGCAGGAGCTGCTCGGCCTGCCGCACAAGACGATCGTGCGCTCGGTATCCAAATACGGCATCAGCGATGTGACGGTCGATTTTGAAGAAGGTGTCGACGTTTATTGGGCACGCCAGCAGGTGTCGGAGCGTCTGGCCGGCTTGGCGCGCGATCTGCCGTCGACGGCCGTGGGCGGCTTGGCGCCTATCACCACGCCGCTGGGCGAGATGTTTATGTTCACGGTGGAGGGCGATGGCTATTCCCTGGCCGAACGGCGCCGTGTGCTGGACTGGGTGATCCGGCCAGCGCTGCGCACCGTGCCGGGCGTGGCTGACGTCAACGCCCTCGGCGGCGAGGTGCGCAGCTATGAGGTGACACCCGACCCGGCCCGACTGCGGGCACGCGGCGTCACGCTCGAACAATTGCGTCAGGCGCTGAACGCCAATAATCGCAACGATGGAGCAGGGAGGCTGGACCGCGGAGACGAGCATTGGGTCGTGCGCGTAGAAGGCGGCGTGCGCGGGCTGGATGATCTGCGCGCGATTGTCGTGGTGCCGGCACAGAGCCTGTCTTCCGCGCCTGCGGTCACGGTTGGCGATGTTGCGACCGTGCGCCTGGGCGAGGCTACCCGCAATGGCGCCGTCAGCAAAGATGGCAACGGCGAGGCGGTTGAAGGACTGGTGCTGGGCCTGCGCGGCAGCGATGCGCGCAAGCTCGTGGAGGCGGTGCAGGCGCGGCTCGATGCGCTGGGCCCGCAACTGCCAAAGGGCATGTCGACCCACGTCTTCTACAACCGCGGCGAGCTGGTCACCCGCGCAGCGAATACCGTGGTCCGCGCGTTGATTGAAGCCAGCGTGCTGGTGGTCATCACCTTGTACCTGTTTCTGGGCGGGGTGCGGGCGGCGCTGGTCGTGGCGGCCACGCTGCCGCTATCGATGCTGGCGACGTTCCTGCTGATGCGCTATGTGGGCCTGACGGCCAACCTGATGAGCCTCGGTGGCTTGGCCATTGCGCTGGGCATGCTCGTGGACGCCGCCGTCGTCGTGGTCGAGAACATCGAGACGGCCATGGCGCGTGCGCAAGACCACAAGACAGATCCGGCGTTGCGCGGCGCGGTCATCCGCCATGCAGTGGCAACGGTGGCGGTACCGATGCTGTCGGGCGTGTCGATCATTGCCATCGTGTTTCTGCCGCTGCTGTCATTGCAAGGCCTGGAGGGCAAGCTCTTCGGGCCGGTGGCGCTGACCATCGTGCTGGCGCTGGCCTCGTCCGTGGTGATCGCGTTTACGGTGGTTCCCGCGCTCGCTTCTCTGCTCTTGCTGGCGCATGCAGACGAGCCGCCCTGGCTGATGCGCAAGGTCGCGGGCGGCTTTGCGCGACTGCAGGCATGGACGACAACGCATCGCCGCACGGTGTTCAGTCTGGCTGGCGTGGCGCTGGCGCTGGCCGTGGTGTTGTACATGTCGGTCGGCAAGACCTTCATGCCGACGATGGATGAGGGCGATCTCATCGTCCAGTTGCAGAAGGCGCCGTCCGTTTCGCTCGCCGCGTCGCTCGACATGGATCAACGTGTGCAACAGGCGTTGCTCAAGGAGGTGCCGGAAATACGCTCGATCGTCGCGCGTTCGGGGTCGGATGATCTCGGCCTGGACCCGATGGGCCTGAACGAAACCGATACGTTCCTGGTGCTCAAGCCCAAGGATCAGTGGCGCGGCAGCAAGGAAGACATCGCGATAGCGATCCGGCGTGTGATGGGGCGCTTTCCCGGCGTCATCTACGGCTTCACGCAGCCCATTGAGATGCGTGTCTCTGAGATGCTGACCGGCACGCGCGGCGACGTTGCCATCAAGCTGTTTGGCAGCGACCTTGCCGCCATCGATGCAGCTGCGCAGGCCATCGCTGCGAAGGTCCGCACCATTCCCGGCGCGGCGGAAGTGATTGCGCCCAGCAACAGCGGCGTGCAGTACCTGAAGGTGTCGCTGGACCGGGCGGCGGTCGGTCAGGCCGGCTTCTCCGGCGATGCCCTGCAGGCACAACTGCGCGCGCTGATCGAAGGTGACCGCATTGGCGTGGTGCCGGAGGGCATCGTCCGCACGCCGCTGATCTTGCGTGGTGGAGCCAGCTTGCGACAGGCCCCCGAGAACCTGACCAGCCTTCTGGTAACGGCGCCCGACGGCAAGGTATGGCCGCTCACGTCCCTCGCGCGCATCGAACGTGTGGACGGCCCCGTGCGCATCAACCACGAAGACGGCGCCCGGTTTGCAGTAATCCAGGCCAATGTCGATGGTCGGGACCTCGCAGGTTTCGTGCAGGAAGCCCAGGCAGCAGTCGGTGGCATTGGCACCTTGCCGAAAGGGCTGCGCGTGGTGTGGGGCGGTCAGTTCGAGAACCAGCAACGCGCCGCGGCGCGCCTTGCGCTGGTGGTTCCACTGGCTCTGGGCGCGATCTTCCTCTTGCTGATGCTGACGTTCCGCTCGGTGCGGCAGGCCGTGCTCGTGGTCGCCAACATTCCGTTCGCGCTCGTGGGCGGCATTGCGGCGCTGCGGATATCGGGCGAGTACCTGTCGGTGCCGGCATCCGTTGGGTTTATCGCATTGCTCGGTATCGCGGTGCTCAACGGCGTGGTGCTGGTGTCGCACTTCAACACGCTGTTGGAGTCTGGCATTGGCATGGCGCAAGCCGTGCGCGACGGCGTGCGAGACCGCCTGCGGCCTGTCCTGATGACGGCCTGCATCACCGCGCTGGGGATGATTCCGCTGCTGCTGGCCAGCGGGCCGGGGTCAGAAATTCAGCGGCCGCTGGCGATTGTCGTATCGGGCGGACTCATCTCTTCGACCGCGCTGACGCTGCTTCTTCTGCCCCTGCTGTTTGAACGTTTTGGGTTGCCTCGGCCGCGCGCGGCCGCCGGGCAGGGAGATTCACAATGAGGTTGGAACTGTTTCGCATCGTATTGGCCGGCGCGGGCGCGATGCTGCTGTGGAGTGCCGCGGCGCAAGCGCAATGGCAAGGTTCGCCGAGCTATCTACCCGCCGAGAGCGCCGTGCGCGAGGCCGTCGCGCAGTCGCCCGACGTGCTGGCGGCAGAGGCCCGCCGCGATGCCGTACTGGCCCGCGCTGAGGGCATCCGCGTCGGCACGGCGGAAACGGTGGTGCGTGCCATTGGCCAGGGCCGACAGGTGCGCGACCCTTCCGAGCGCCATGCCGAAGGGCAGATTGCCGTGGAACGGCCATTGCGACTATGGAGCAAAGCGCAAGCCGACGGGCAGCTTGCCGATGCGGCTGCCGAGGCCGGCCAGCTTGCCGTCAAGGACGCACGCCATGAGGCATCGCGGCAGGTTCTCGCCTTGTGGTTTGCAGCCGTGCGTGCAGGTCAGGCACGCCAAGCGGCGCAGGAGAATGCCAAGGCGGCCACCGATCTGGCGACGCTGACGGCCCGTCGGGTGCAACTGGGTGATGCCTCCCGCCTGGAGGCCGAGCTGGCCGCAGCCGACCGCGCGCGCATGCAGGCCGCGCTGGCGACCGCCGAGGCGGCGGAGCGGACAGCGCTGGCGGAGCTGCAAGCGCGGTTTCCGGGACTCGGCCATCCCGCGGTGGGCGCCGATACCGCACTCGCAGCGTTGCCGCGCGATCCAGACGATCCGCCAGATCGACTACGTGTCCAGTACATCCAGGACAGTCACGAATACCGGCTTGCCATGGCAGAAGAGGCGCAGGCGCAGCAGATGGCCAAGCGTGCCGATCTGGACCGTCGGCCCGACCCGACTGTCGGCATGTTCGTTACGGTGGAACGCGGCGGCGCCGAACGCATCATGGGCGTGAGCGTTGCCATGCCGATCGGTTCGGCGCATCGCCGCTCAGCGGCGGTGGCGGCCGCTGCCGATGCGGAAACGGCGGCACGGCGCAGGCTGGGTGCGGAGCGGCGGCTGGGTGCCGAATTCGATGTTCTCTACGGCAACTTGCAAGGCAAGCGGGCCAGCGCGCAAGCGCAGATGGAAGCGGCCACGCTGCAAAAGAGCGCTTCCGACAGGGCTACCCGTGCGTATCGCGCAGGTGAGTCGGGCCTGACGGAGCTATTGGCCGCGCGCCGCAGTCTGGCCGAGGCGCAACTGGCCGAGCGGCTCGCCCGCGTCGACCTGCTGGAGGCCGACAGCCGCCTTCAACTCGATCTGCATCGGATGTGGGATTTCGACGATTGACCTGCAACCGCTTGACCGCTCACTCAACACATTCTGGATAACGCTATGCAAACCGAACTGAAATATTCCCCCACCATGCGCGCGCTCCATTGGCTGGTGGTCCTGGCGGTGGCGATCGCCGTTGTGGCCATCGAGATCATGGATTTTTTCCCGAAGGGAAGCGCCGAGCGAGCGTCTCTGTTCGTCGTCCACCAGACAGCGGGCCTCTCCGTGCTCGCCTTGATGGTGTTGCGCCTGTTGGCCCGGGTGGCCACGCAGGCCCCGCCACCGGTTCCGGGCACACCGCTGGTGCAGCTTGCGGCGCGACTCACGCATGGCGCGCTCTACGTCCTGATGGTCGGGATGCCCGTTCTGGGCCTGCTGGCACTGGCCTGGGGCGGCAAGCCGATTCAACCGTTCGGGCTGAATCTGCCGCTGGCGCTCACGCAAGACAAGACCTTGGCGCACTGGTCCAAGGAAATTCATGAGTCGGGCGCCACGCTCGTCTATATCGCGGTCGGGCTGCATGCCGCTGCGGCGCTCTGGCACGAGTTCATCCTGAAGGATCGGCTGCTGCGCCGCATGCTGTAGCCAACATGGGCACATGAGCACATGAAGACTGCGCCGACAACGAGCCCCACGATGCACTCCACGCGCCTGCTCGCCAACGTTGCGTTGCTTGCCGTGTCAGCGCTGACCTTGGCGGCGGGGCTATGGGCGCGGTATGTCGGTGCTGATGCGCTGGCGCAGCAACTCTGGCTGATCGGCGTGGTGCCGAACTGGGTCGCGCTGGTCGCCGCGATTGTTCGCTCACTGATGCGACGGCAGGCCGGCGTGGATGTTCTGGCCGTGATGTCGATCAGCTTTGCGCTCCTGTCTGGCGAGGTGCTGGTCGCGGCGGTCATTGCGTTGATGCTCGCGACGGGCCGCACGTTGGAAGACTTTGCCCAGGCGCGTGCGCAGCGCGAGATGACCGCGTTACTCGGCCACGCGCCCAAGCGGGCCAATCGCTTCGACGACGGTCAGTGGCGCCAGGTCAGTCTGGAGACGGTGCAAGCCGGTGACCGGTTGCTGGTGCGACACGGCGAAGTCGTACCGGTGGACGGTACGCTGTCCGAGCCCGCCGATCTCGATGAATCCACGTTGACCGGAGAATCGCTCACCCGTCATCGGTTGGCCGCAGATGCCATTTGCAGCGGCGTGCTCAATGTGGGCGCCGCTTTCGAAATGATCGCGAGCGCGTCAGCCGAGAAGAGCACGTTTGCCGGCGTTGTCCGCCTGGTCGGTGCGGCGCAGTCAGAGCGCAGCCCTTCGGTGAGGCTGGCTGACCGATATGCCTTTGCCTTTGGCGGCGTCGCCATTCTTCTGGCCGGGGCGAGCTGGATCCTCACGGGCGATTCGGCGCGTTGTCTTGCCGTGCTCGTTGTCGCCACGCCGTGTCCGTTGATCCTTGCGGTGCCGGTCGCGATCGTTTCCGGGTTGTCGCGTTGCGCCAAACGGGGCGTACTCGTCAAAGGCGGCAGCGCGCTGGAGCGACTGGCACTGGCCGACACGCTGTTCTTCGACAAAACGGGCACGCTGACCAGCGGATATGCGCGATTGGTCGACGTTGAATGCGCACCGCAGTACGCGCCGGATGTTGTGCTTGGGCTTGCAGGATCACTCGCGCAGGCATCGAACCACGTTACGGCAGAAGCCGTCGCCAAGGCCGCGCGCGAGCAGGGTGCGACGCTGCGATTGCCAAGCGCGGTCGTCGAAAGTCCCGGAGCCGGGGTCTGCGGCCGCGTTGATGGGCATGTCGTTTCCATCGGCGCGTTGCCTTATGTCTTGGGTTCGGCCGCCGTGCCGGCTTGGGTGGAAGCGTTCGTCAAGCGCGTGAGCTATGCCGGTGCGTCGGCCGTCTTTGTCGGCGTAGATGGCGCACTGGTGGGCGCATTGCAGTTGATTGACCGCGTTCGCCTTGAAGCCCCTCGTGCGCTACGGCTCCTGCGCCGAGAGGGCATCACACGCCAGGCGATGTTGACCGGCGATCGCGCAGACGTTGCGGAATCGGTGGGATCGATGCTGGGGGTGACGGAGATCTATGCGTCGTTGTCGCCGGGGGCCAAGCTCGCAGCGATTCGGGATGCCCGCGCCAATGGCACAGTCGTCATGGTCGGTGACGGCGTCAACGATGCGCCTGCGCTGGCTGCGGCAGACATTGGCGTGGCCATGGGTGCGCGCGGCGCGGCCGCCTCTTCGGAGGCTGCAGACGTTGTCTTGCTGGTGGACCGCCTGGACCGGCTCGTTGATGCGGTCCGGATCGCGCACCGCACACGCCGCATCGCGCTGCAGAGCGTGATGATCGGCATGTCGTTGTCGCTGGCCGCCATGGTTGTGGCAGCACTGGGCCATCTACCGCCGTTGGCGGGCGCACTGCTGCAGGAAGTGATTGATGTATTGGCAATCGCCAACGCGTTACGCGCGCTGTTGCCCAATCAAGCTGGAGCGGCCCGTTCAATGATCTCTGCAGACGTCGAACGTCTGAAGGCCGAACACGCCGAGCTAGAGCCCATTCTCAGCCGCATCCGCGTCGTTGCAGACGCGCTGCCCCATATGGCCGGCGCAGCGGCAAAAGCCGCGCTGTTATCGCTCAACCAATCCTTGGCAGACGTCCTGCTGCCGCATGAGCGCCGTGACGACACCCAGCTGTACCCGGACGTCGCGCGCCTGCTCGGCGGAGACGACCCGATGGCGGCAATGAGCGCCATGCATCGTGAGATATTCCGCGTGACGAACCTGTTGGGCCGTATCGTGGCGGATGTTCCCCTCGACGGACCTGATGCCGCCGTCACACAAGAGTTGCAACGCCTGCTGTATGGCCTCGATGCCATCTTGCGGCTGCATTGCGCACAAGAAGACGAACTGTTCCACGTGCTGGGTCGAGAGGCCTGAACGCCATGACAAACCTGCTCGCATTGTTCGCGACCCTCTTTTTGCTGAACGTGATGCCGGCCTTCGCCCCGCCGACGTGGATGGTCATGTCATGGGTGGGCTTCTCTCGGCCCGATGCGAATCCAGCGCTTCTTGCAGGCGTGGCTGCCTGCGCGGCAACCCTCGGCCGCCTGGTCCTTGCGCGGCTGTCCTGCACGCTGGTACGCAACCGCTGGATGCGCGAGGCGGATCGTCAGAACATCGATGTGGTGCGCGCGTGGTTGGAAGACCGCAAGGGTATGACGGTCGGCCTGATGCTTGCCTACGCGTTCAGCCCCTTCCCATCCAACTACATCTTCATTGCGTACGGTTTGACCGGGATGCGGCTATGGCTGATCGGCGTTCCGTTCTTCATCGGCCGCTGGATCAGCTACCTCACCTGGACGCACATTGCCCAGATCGGCGCCCGTTATCTGGATGCGGAGGCGGAGATCGACGGGGCGTATATGGGCGTGTATTTCGTCGTGTCGCAGGTGGCGTTTCTTGCGCTCGTTTATGGGTTCGCCAAAGTGGATTGGGGACACTTCTTGCAAACGAAGCGGCTGCGCTGGCGGCGTCTGCGGTCCCTTGAATCGGCGTCTGAAGAGACGAGCGCACAGGCAAAGAGATGAATTTGGCTCTGACGCCTTTGCCTGGCGCTCAGGTAACCGTGTCATTTTTACCGTCGCCTGTACGCCACGTTTGTACACAACACATGTATTTAAATAAATACATTTGAACTCGGCGCTGATACATTGGCTTTGAGAGCTCGCTCTCCCCACGGTCTTGAAGGCGGTCCACCTCTCTCCGGACCGCCTTTATTTTTTTCTGTGGGACGGTGCCTGGGCAGGAAAATTGCGCACCTGAAGGTATGTCATGCAGATTCACGCCAACCATGCCTTTTGCACGGGACAGCCGATCGGGCCCTGTCGGCCCTACCAACGCGCGGTCGTCCGACCGTTTTCTCGAATGCGCCCACGAATGTGAGCGCCTGGCGTTGTCCGCGCGCGTGCCGCCCCGCATCGCCGCCGTCGCGCGCGAGTGCAGCCATTTCTGCTACATGGCCGCCGCACTGCCGGGTGTCGAAACCGAGCATTCCTCGTACTTCATCTATCGCAGTTGCATGGAGCACTGCGCGGGCTTGGCGTTCGCCTGTGCCGGCCTGAGCGGGGCGGCGCAGTGTGCCGAACTGTGCTGTGAGTGCGAGGCGCTTTGCCATGAACGCTGTGGTCGCGCGGCTTTGTAAAACCCGGTGCCGCCTGCATGGGAAGCCCCTTCCTGACGTTGCGCCTGCGGTAAAAGGTGCGGCCGCGTTTGCTGCACCCTACAATGCCTTGGCTGGCAATCTGCCGGCTTCCACTTGGCGGCTCCAATGCAACTGCCCTACGGCGTATTAAAGGTCCTTCCTGAACCGTATATCGTCGTAGACGAGCGGCTCTTCATCCTGTTCGCGAATACAGCTGCGCGCGACATGCTCATGCTCCCGCTTCAAGAGGGGCGGGCGCTCGATCTGCGGACGGACGCGCTCGATGCCGTTTCGGCCGCCATGCATCGCGCTTCACCGCAAACGATTGAATTCGATGGCCCCGGCGGCGCCCGCTTCCAGGCGGAGATCCTGCCAGAAGGCGAGGATGCGAGGCCCGGGCGCGCGATCATTCGTTTCCACCGCGTTATCAACAACATCGAGCGAGCCCACAGCGAGGCTCATGACGCCTTTCAAGACGAGGCGATGCTGCGCATGGCCGTTGAAGCGGCGGAGATCGGCACGTTCTATTGCCCGATGCCGCTGCACAAGATCGTCTGGAACGCGAAGTGCAAGGAGCATTTCTGGCTCCCGGCCGATGCCGAGGTCGATATCGACGTCTTCTACGCCCGGCTGCACCCTGACGACGTTGCGCATACGCGCGAGGCGGTTGAAGCGGCGGTGTATCGCGCCATGCCGTACGACATCGAATACCGGACGCTGTCGCCGTCGGGCGACGTGCGATGGCTGCGGGCGATGGGCCGCACGCGATACTCCGAATCGGGCGACCCCGTTCAGTTTGACGGCATCACGATCGACATCACCAAACAGAAATTGGTGGAAAAGGAGCGGGACCGGCTCCTAGAGCACGAGCGGCTGCGCCGGCAGGAAGCCCAAACCGCAAGCTCGCTCAAGGATGCATTGATCGCGACGGTTTCGCACGAACTGCGCACGCCGCTGAACGCAATCAAAGCCTGGACCGAGGTGCTGGCTGCCAAAGCGACTGACCCTGAGGCGGTCATGCGGTGCGTCGAGGTGCTGCACCGAAACATCGATGCACAAGCGCGGCTGGTGGACGATCTGCTGGATGTCAATCGCGCGGCCACCGACAAGCTGGTCATTGAACGCGAGCCGCTGCGGATCGAGAACATTGTCTCGGCGGAAGTCCAAAGCTGGATGCCGATCGCGCAACGCAAGCAGATCGACTTGCGCTATCGGCTGGAAGCCGGCGGGCCCGTGGCGGGCGACGCGGTGCGTCTGCGCCAGATCATCTCCAACGTGCTCAGCAACGCAATGCGCTACACGCCTGCAGGCGGGCACATCGACGTTGCCGTCACCGTGGACGGACCGCTCGCGAAAGTCGCCATGTCCGACAGCGGCAAGGGCATCCCGCCGGAGAAACTCGAAACGATCTTTGAGCCGTTTGCGCAGCTGGGCGCGTCCCGTCCCAGCGATCATGGCGGCTTGGGCCTGGGGCTGGCCATCGCCCGCAAACTGGCGACGCTGCATGGCGGCACGTTGACGGCGACCAGCGCGGGCGAAGGGAAGGGCGCCACGTTCGCCCTGGCGTTGCCGCTGGAGGCCGTGGCCGCAGCGACGATCGGCACGATTGACGCCGGTGCGAGGAATCCACCGGAAGACGTGCCGGTTGCTGCGGCGTTGTTGGCGGCGCCGCTCGCCGCTGTATCCGTGTCGTGATGTTTCCTGCGGCGAAGCGGCATGGATTGCCGCCGGGCCACAATAAGTGAATCAAAGGCGTGCCGACATGTACTGCTCTCGCAGGGCTAGGCCAGCGTAAGGAAGGTTGCTGGCCGTGACGGTTGCAAGGTAATCGGCAAATCGATACTGCAAACGTGCTGTCTGCAACGGCGACCCGCTTAGCGCCTCCGGTGATGCATCACCCACCGCCGACGTTGGCATACCGAGCGCCTTGCGCAGCGCCTCTGTCGCGCCGTTCCAGGCAGCGGTTGTGTCGCTGGCAGTCATACCGCGCCGGTAGACGTCTATGCCGATGAGGCGGCCGCCTGGACCGAAGCTGAGCCACAACTCGCTGACGGGCGGGCCGGCCAGACCCAGCTTATTGGCATCGACGCCGCGGCAGCGAAGATAGCTGTAGCCGTGCTTGACGTCATCGCACGCAACGCCGTTTTCGTGTGCCCAGCGGGCAGCCTGTTCGGCTGTCGTCCCATCCAGCACGAACCCGCCCGGGACGGGGCGCACCGGCGCGGAACGGTCCGCGCGCACGTGCGCCAGTCCGCTTGCACGCAGCGCGCTGACTTGCTCGGCCGTAGTCTGGTCGACCGGGCAGGGGACGCCGAGCATCGCCAGCACAGGACGAGCCGCCTTCAAATGCATTGCCCCGACGAGACCGATCGCCACCGCAAGCGCTGCAACACTGGGCACGGCATAGCGTTGCAGACCGCGTTGCGGGCTCATTGGCAGTTCTGGGCGGTGTTAGGGCCCAGATACTTAGGCATCGGCGACACGATGGACGACTTCAGACCGGTCAGCACAGGAGCCACACGAGAGATGTACCCGTCCGGAACGCCATCAGTCTTCATGACAGCCGCGGCATCGGTGATGAACTGGTCGAATACGCAGCCCGGGATGCCGACGTCGGCGTGTGCGGTCGCCATGTCCTCACACATGACGGTGGCGCCGTCCGCCGAGACTTTGCCTGGATAGCTGAAAGGGCCGCCAAACAGCGCCTTGAACTGGAGGTTCAGGCAAGCCTTCAGGCGTCCCACCGTATCGTGCCCGGGTTGACCGATGTTGGCGAAGTACGGCGCTTCTTTGGGGTCCGCAAGCAAACCGGACACCGCGTCGTCCACCACTTTTGAAATGGCTGCCGGTGCACTGGCGTCACCACCAAGCCCCGCCCACATGTCGGCGTTTTGCGGAAACTGCGCTGTCGCCGCCGTCGATGCCGTCGACATGGGTGCATCGTCGCCGCCTCCGCATGCGCTCAGCGTCGCGGTGGTCAGCGTCAAAACCAATAGCAGTGCTCGCTTCATCGTCAATCTCCTTGGGCCGGATATGGATCGGGCGCTGCGTGGTTTGCCTCACGCGCTACGCAGCGCTGGATTCATATACGGTAGCCATGCGAGATCGGATGCAGAGCGGACCGTGCAACCGAGAAGATATGTACGGGAGCAGGGGACGAATCTCAACGCACTTTCAACTCAGCGCGGTGCGCCAAGCAGCCGCGCGTTCTTTTCGAAGTAGTCGGAGTAGAAAAAATCCGAGGGCGGTTTGCAATCGAACCCTTCATATCAAAGGGTCGACTGATTGCAGCTTCCGCGTTCCGCAGTTGGCCCGAGGGTGCCGTGTTGTTTTCTTACCGGAGCGCAACATTTGGCCGTATTGTTTGACGATACATCGCGAAACAGCGGGCCACCATTTCTGGAAGCGCTGGAGGAATTCGGCTGAACTTCGTATTTCAATACGACGGGGAAGAGGACGATCAGTCGGCTCCACCCCGGTTACCGACTTCAAGTAGGAGACGCTATGGTTAGGACTGCCCCAGTTGCCTTCGTCACAAACGCTTGCGGCTATGCAGGATTGCCGGCCGTTGAAGCGTTGGTCGCCGCTGGCTTCAATGTCTTCGCGCATGACACGAGCTTTCCCGAAGCCGATCCATGGGCAGGATCGGCGGGAGGGCAACGCGTGAGGCGTCTCGCCGGTGACGCAGCCACCGCCCTGGAGACAACATGGGCCGAGACAGGCCGCATCGACGCGCTCGTTAGCAATGACCATCACCCGGCAATTCATCACGCCACGGAGACTGTGCCAATCCGCGCGTTGAGCGAGACGCTGGATGCGCTTGTTGTACGACCATTCGCTCTGCTTCAAAGCGCGATACCGCACTTGAAGCGTCAAGGCGGAGCAAACATTGTGATGATCACCTCGTGTCGAACACGCTTGCCAATGCCTGGCGGTGCGATTCCCGATATGGCGCGTGCGGCAGCCAATGCCCTTGTCAGATCGCTGGCCATTGAGTTGGCCCCAAATGACATTGCAGTCAATGCTATTGCGCCGAATTTTCTCTACAGTGAAGCCTATTACCCAAAAGCCTGCTTCGTTGACGATGCCGACGGACGTGAGTTTGTGAGGCGTTCTGTACCTGCGGGCCGGCTTGGACGGCCGGATGAGATCGGAGAATTGATTACCTTCCTGGCCACGACAAAAGCTCGTTTTATGACCGGTGCCATCATCGACTTCTCGGGCGGCTGGCCGGCGTCGCCCCCGCGACCGTGAAGCCCTGGATCGAACACCGAGTCACCGCCGTCGGGCTGTTGGGTCAGCTTGCAGCCCAGGAGCGAATAACTTTCAGCGCTCAAGCTGCGTCTTGTATCTACGTAAGCTCGGTAGATGGGCAACGCGTCGCCCAGTTATCCTCGAAATCAACGGTAAAGCCGACTTCATCAGCCCGACCCGCGGCACAGGTTCTTAAGGCAATTCGCCCACAACGCGGCTTGACCCTTCCAGGGCGAATCTGGACGAGGAGAACGATGATGAAAAAACTCATCCTGAACATGCAGATGTCGGTCGATGGTTTCGTCGGTGCCAATGAGGACCATCGCTGGCAGCTTTGGGGTTGGGGCGACGAATGCGCTTGGGACGAAGAATTGAAGCGGGACTTCAACGCCATCTTTGAGACGATCGACACCATTCTCTTGAGCCGCAAGATGGCGGAGGAGGGATATCTGACTCATTGGGGCAATGCCGCGAAGAAGTTTCCGCAGGACCGCTTCTACGCCTTTGCGCAGCGCATCGTCGAAGCCCAAAAGATCGTACCGAGCGACAAGCTCACAACGAGCCGCTGGGAGCGCACCAAAGTCGTGAGCGGCGATCTGCCCACTGAAGTCATCGCCTTAAAGCAAGGTGCAGGCGGCAACATCGGCGTGTTTGGTGGCGCCGGATTTGCCTCTGCGTTGATTGCTGCCAATCTGATCGACGAGTTCCAGCTCTTCGTCAATCCGGCTGTGCTCGGCGCTGGCCGCCGCGTCTTTGACCGGGGTGGGTTTTCGCGGCTGAAATTACTTGGCTCTAAATCCTATGCCAGTGGCATGGTGGTGAGTCGCTATGCTCGATGCGAGTGATGACGGCAGGATTGCCGCATCCGGTCCCGAGCGACGGCTGGTTCGGCTCGCATCACCTTGGTGTGGTCCTGTAAAGGCACGACTTGGCACAAACACCAATATGTCGCGTAATTTGTGTTATGTAAAATAACAAAACACCTTCGAGAAACGGTGCGGCGGCTTCCTTCGTCCTGCTCCTTTGACAATAACGCTCGTCACTGCAGCTTGCATCGAACTGCATGCCGTGCCGCCACCCACTCCTCATTCGTCGGCTCTACCGCCACGCGAACCCGGCTCGCTGAACTGGAAATGATTGCAGCATGGGCTTGGTTGGCCGCTTCATTCAGCTCGGCACCCAAGTAACCCAGTGCGCCGACAACGCGTTCGCGCAGTACCGCGTTGTGTTCGCCAATCCCAGCCGTGAACACCAGAAAATCCAGGCCGCCGAGCACCGCCACCAGTGCGCCGATCTCGCGGACGATGCGGCGCACGTAGAGCGCCAGTGCTGCCTGTGCGCGCGGATTGTCGGCTTCGTGCGAAATGAGTTCGCGCGGGTCGGAAGACAGCCCTGATACGCCCAGAAGACCCGATTCGTGATACAGCACGTGCCCGACCTGTGCCGGGGAAAGATGCTCCGTCTCCATCATGTAGAGCACCGCACCCGGATCGAGCGAGCCACATCGCGTCCCCATCATCAGGCCCTCGAGCGCTGAAAACCCCATCGTGGTGGCCACGCTCTTGAGCCCGTGCATTGCACACAGGCTGGCACCGCTGCCGAGGTGCGCGACAATGGTTCGCCCGCGGGCGATATCGCCATGCCGCTGGGGCAAGGCAATCGACATGTATTCGTACGACAACCCATGAAAGCCATAACGCCGCAGGCCGCGCTCCCATGCCTTGTAAGGCAACGGCAGCATCGTCTCGACCTGCGGCAGCGTGCTGTGGAACGCGGTATCGAAGCAGGCGACCTGCGGCACGTCAGGCAAGTCCGACAGAAGCGCCTCGATGGCTTCCAGTGCAAACGGCTGATGCAGCGGTGCCAGTGGGATGTAGCTGCGCAGATCGGAAAGCACCTCCGCGTCCACGCGTACCGGCGCAAAATACTTGGCGCCGCCGTGCACGACCCGATGCGCCACGGCCATCAGCCGGCGGCCGTCCAGCCTTTGCTGGACACGCCGGCGAATGTGCACGAGCGCGGCGTGATACGGCTGTGCAGCGTCAAGGTCCACCGCCTGTGCCGGCGCGCCTGCCTCACTTGCGGTGGGGTGTGCAGTGCCGATCCCCTCCACTTTTCCGTTCCACATGGGCGCGCGCGGCAACGGGTCCAAGGTGGCATCGAACAACGCAAACTTGATGCTCGACGAGCCGCAGTTCAGTACGACGATGCAATCGTTCATGGCGGTAAGTTGCGGTAGCGGTGGGCCAGCAATGTGGCAAGCGCGCACGACGCAATGCGCGATTCGCGCGAGTCGGCACGGCTGGTCAACACAATGGGCACGCGGGCGCCGAGCACGATGCCCGCGCTGGCAGCCCCGCCTAGGTATTCCAACTGTTTGGCGAGCATGTTGCCGCTTTCCAGATCGGGCACCACCAGCACATCGGCCTGGCCTGCCACTTCCGAGACGATGCCCTTGATGCGCGCGGCCGCGGCAGATACGGCGTTATCGAAGGCCAGTGGCCCGTCCAGCACCCCGCCCTCAATCTGGCCACGGTCCGCCATCTTGCACAGCGCCGCCGCGTCGAGCGTGGCCGGCATGCGCGGGTTCACGGTTTCGACCGCCGCAAGGATCGCCACCCGAGGCCGTACCACGCCAATCGCATGGGCCAGATCGATGGCGTTGCGCACGATGTCCGCCTTCTGATCCAGGGTCGGCGTGATGTTGATGGCGGCATCCGTCACGATAAACGGGCGCGGGTACGCGGGCGACTGCATGAGGAAACAATGGCTGATCCGGCGCTTGGTACGCAGCCCAGCCTCTTCGCGCACGACCGCCGCCATCAATTCATCGGTATGCAGGCTGCCCTTCATGAGCGCCTCTGCCCTGCCCTGCGTGACAAGCTCCACGGCGCGGGTGGCAGCGGCGCTGCTGTGCGGCACGTCTTCAATCTCGATGCCGCGGAGGTCGAGGCCGGCTTCGGCGGCCACGCGCATCAGCTTGGCGTATGGCGCGACGAGACACGGCACGATCAGCCCTTCAGCGCGCGCGTCCATCACGGCAGACAGGCTCAGCACATCGCACGGGTGAACGACAGCCATGTGAATCGCACCAAGCGGCCGCACATGGTCGAGCAGCCGATGGATACCGTCACTGCCGGTGGTGATGCGCACATCCGGCAGTGTGGTACGCGGACGTTCGATCCGCTCGGTGGGCGCGATGACCTCCGCCTCGCCGGCGATGGCCACCGTGCCGCTGTCGTTCGTACACGTGCATGCCAGCTTGACCCGCTTTCTCTCCTCTTCCTTGCTGACCACCGTCACGCGGATGGTCAACGTGTCGCCCACGCGCACCGGCGCCAGAAATTGCAGTGTCTGGCCAAGGTAGATCGTTCCCGGGCCCGGCAAACGGGTCCCGAGCAAGGCGGAAATCAGCGCTCCGCCGAGCATGCCGTGGGCAATCACGCCATGAAAGCGCGTGGATGCGGCAAATTCCGGGTCGAGGTGTTGGGGGTTGACGTCCCCCGACAGCACGGCAAAGAGCTGGATGTCCTCCGCCGTGAGCGTGCGCAGGATGGCTGCAGTGTCGCCAACGGCAATTTCGTCAAAGGTGCGATTGCGCACCACGCTGAGGTCGCTGCCCGGCAGGAGCGCCGGAGATGCAGGCAGATGATCGGGGCCCATGTGCGCTCGTCAGGAAGCTTTGCGGAGTTGTCCGTTGCCCTTGCCGGGGGCACGCAGAAGATTCGGGGTCGACGGCTCGCTTGCGGAGCGGAGCACGGCATCGCCCGGCACGCCCCACGTCGACAGCATGTCCTGCAGCGCCGTGTGGACCGGCATGGCATTGCCGGCCGTGCTCAGGGTCTGGACGGAGGCCTGCTGCCATTCCAGCATGACGCGCTGGTAATCCGCCACGAAGCTCGACTGGTTCGAGACGGCGGTCTGCAGCACGCCTTGCAGTACATCCATGACCCGCTGGCTGCTCTGCCAGAATGCGTTGGGCAGCAGTGCAGCAAACGCGTTCCAGTCCTCGACGCTTCGCAGTTCGGCCAGCGCAGATTCCGTGCGGACCACGTCTGCGGCAAGCAGTTCAGCGCCGAGTTCATACCAGCGCTGTCGCGTTGCCTTGAGCAGACCCAACATCTGCAGTCCGAATGCAATCTGCGCTTTTTGAAGCGCAAGAGGAACGTTGGCGGGTGTATCCATGTTGGCTCCTTAAGCCATCTGGCTGATGGTTTGGCGAAAGCGTGTCAATGACGCGAGAAACAGCACGGTACCGATGACGCAGATGGCCAGACACTGCGGCCACACGACCTCCAGCCCCGCACCGCGATAGAGAATGGCTTGCGACGCCGATACGAAATGGGTGGTCGGTGCGGCGAGCATGATGTCTCGCACCACGCCGGGCATGCTCTCGCGCGGGGTGGTGCCGCCGGAAAGCAACTGCAGCGGCAGCAGCACCAGAACGAGCAGCATGCCGAACTGCGGCATGGACCGCGCCACCGTCGCAAGAAAAATCCCCATGGAGGTTGTGGCAAACAAGTGCAGCGTGGCCACCAGCATGAACAGCAGGATCGAGCCCTCGATCGGGACATGCAGCACGCCTTGCACCACGAACACCAGCGCCACGAGCGCGGCGAGCACCACCACCAGCCCCATCGACCAGACCTTGGACACCATGATCTCGAACGGCGTGACAGGCATCACCAGCAGGTGTTCGATCGTGCCGTGCTCGCGTTCGCGGATCAGCGCCGCGCCCGTCAGGATGATCGACAGCATGGTCACGTTGTTGATGATCTCCATCAACGATCCGAACCACGTCTGCTCCAGATTGGGGTTGAAGCGCGTGCGCAGCACCAGGTCGACCGGCGTGGCAGGCGCGGCGCGGTGGCGCTGCAGGAACGTGCTCACCTCCCCCGAGACGATCTGCTGGATGTAGCCATTGCCGGTGAAGGCCTGGCTCATGCGCGTGGCGTCGATGTTGAGCTGGATTGACGGTGCGCGTCCGGCCAGCACGTCGCGCTGGAAGTTGGGCGGGATGTCGAGCACGAACGTGTAGCGGCCGCTGTCCATGCCTGTGTCCACCTCGGTGAGCGGGATCAGCGCCGGCGTGCGGAAATGCGGTGGATAGAAGCTCGAGACAATGCGTGCCGACAGCGGCGAACTGTCTTCATCGACGATAGCGATGGAGGCGTTGTGCAGGCTCTCCGGCATGGCGGTGGCGGCCACGTAGATCGACAGCGTGAAGGTGTAGACGATCAGCACCAGCATCATCGGATCGCGCAGCAGGCTGCGCAATTCCTTGATGCCCAGCCGGAAGATGTTGCTCAGGCGGGCGGTGCGGCGATCGGTCGGAAGGTGCGGCATGGCGGGACTCTCCTACTGATCCTGCTTGCGAAGCATCAGCAACGTCGCGCCCAGAATGAATGGCACCGCCGCCAGCAGCGGCCAGAAGGCGCTGCCCAGCGCGCCCACATCCAGTGCCTTGCTGAACACGCCGCGGCTGATCGTCAGGAAATGCGTGGCCGGATAGACGCGCCCGATCACGGCACCTGCCCCTTCCAGTGACGACACCGGATTGAGCAGTCCGGCAAACTGCACGCACGGAATGATCGTGCCGATCATGGTGACGAACATGGCCGCGATCTGGCTTTGCGTGAAGGTCGACGCAAACAGCCCGAAACCCGTCGAACACGTCACGAAAATCAGCGCCCCCAGCGCGAGCGTCGCAAAGCTGCCCTTGATCGGCACACCGAACACCGTGACCGCCAGCAGCGCCAACAAAAAGAAGTTCAGCATGGCGAGCACAATGTACGGCGCTTGCTTGCCGAGCACGAATTCCGCCCGCGTAACCGGGGTGACATAGAAATTGATGATGGAGCCCAGTTCCTTTTCTCGCACCACCGACAACGCCGCCAGCATGGCGGGAATCATCATTAGCAGCATCGGAATCACGGCAGGCACCATGGCAGGCAGGCTTTTCACGTCAGGGTTGTAGCGATAGCGCGTTTCAACACTGCTGGGCGCCGCAAGGCGCACGCCCAGCCGGTGCACGGCGGCATCTGCCAGCCAGAGCTGGTGGATCGCCTGCACGTAACCGCGCACGGTTTCCGCGCGGGTGGGCATGGCGCCGTCCACCCAGGCACCAATCTGCACGGCCGTGCCGCGCTCCACGTCGCGCGCAAAGCCAGGCGGAATTTCAATCGCCAGCGACAACTCGCCGTTGCGCATGCGGCGGTCCAACTCAGCGTAGTCCCGAATCGGGGGTTTTTCGATGAAATAACGCGAGCCCGCCAGGTTGAGCGTGTAGTCGTGTGAAAGCACGGTCTGGTCGCGGTCGAGCACGGCGTAGGTCAGATTCTCCACATCAAGGCTGATGCCGTATCCGATGATGAACATGAGGATGGCCGTCCCCAGCAGGGCCAGCGTGGCGCGCACGCGGTCACGGCGCAGTTCCAGGGCCTCACGCAGCGAATAGCTCATCGCACGCGCCAGACTGAAGCGGCGCCCGGCCGACATGCCGGTAGGCGCAGGGGTTGGCGCCGCGCGCTCCGGCAGCGGCGCGGCAAACTCTGCGGCCCCCGCAGACGCTTCAGCCGCCTCCTGGAGATAGGCGATGAACGCTTGCTCCAGCGTCTCTGTACCCCGGGCACGCACCAGCGCCGCGGGCGCGTCGCTCACCAGCACACGTCCCGCATGCATGAGCGAGATGCGGTCGCATCGCTCGGCCTCGTTCATGAAATGCGTGGAGATGAAGATGGTCACGCGGTCCCGCCGCGCGAGGTCGATCATCAGGCGCCAGAACAGGTCGCGGGCGACCGGGTCCACGCCGGAGGTCGGCTCGTCCAGGATCAACAGCTCGGGCTTGTGCACCATCGCCACGGCCAGTGACAGGCGCTGCCGCATGCCCAGCGGCACGCTCTGGGGCAGGCTGTCGGCCACCTCCTGCAGCCCGAAGCGGATCAGCATCTCAGCCACACGCGACTGCACTTCCTGATCGGGCACCTGGAACAGGCGCGCATGCAGGACAAGGTTCTGGCGCACCGTCAACTCGCCATACAGCGAGAACGCCTGCGACATGTAGCCCACGCGGCGGCGTGTGTCGATGTCCTTCGGGTCGACCGGATGGCCGAACAGCCAGGCCTGCCCTTCGCTGGCAGGCAGCAGGCCGGTGAGCATTTTCATGGTGGTCGATTTGCCGCAGCCGTTGGAGCCGAGAAAACCGAAGATCTCTCCACGACGGATGCGGAAGTCGACGTGGTCGACGGCCACGAAGTCGCCGAAGCGCATGGTCAAGCCGCTCGCCTGCACAGCCACATCGTCTTCTGCACCGGCCACCAGGGGTGGCACCACCACGGCCTGATGGCCCTGCCGGCGCGTTGGCGGCAACAGCGCGATGAAGGCGGCCTCAAGCGAATCGGCGCCGGCGCGGCTGCGCAGCTCGGCCGGCGTGCCGGTGGCGAGCACCTGCCCGGCGTCCATGGCGACCAGCCAGTCGAAGCGCTCGGCCTCTTCCATGTATGCGGTGGCCACGATCACGCTCATGCCGGGTCGCGCGGCGCGAATACTGGCAATCAGGTCCCAGAACTGCCTGCGCGAAAGCGGGTCGACGCCCGTGGTCGGTTCATCGAGGATCAGCAGATCCGGGTCGTGGATCAGCGCGCAGCACAACGCCAGCTTCTGTTTCATGCCGCCCGAGAGCTTGCCTGCAGGCCGTGAGAGAAACGCCCGCAGGCCGGTGCTGGCCGTGAGTGCATCAATGCGGCGGCGGCGCTCCGCTGCATCGTGGCCGAACAGGCGCCCGAAAAACTGCAGGTTCTCTTCGATCGACAGCGTGGGATACAGGTTGCGCCCCAACCCTTGCGGCATGTAGGCGATGCGCGGCCCGACCGCGGCGCGCGCTCGGCGGTCGGCCATGTCGCTGCCCAGCACATGGACGGAGCCCTCCTGCAGAGCCCGGGCACCCGCCACCAGAGACAACAGGCTGGACTTGCCAACGCCGTCCGGGCCGATCAACCCGACCATGCACCCCGCGGGCAGGTCGAGCGTGACGCTATCCAGCGCGAGCGTCTTGCGGTAGCGCAAGCGCACGCCAGCCAGGCTGGCCACCGGCGCCGCCGGGCGCGCGTCAGGCGAGGCGCATGGGTCGGCAGAGGCAGTCACTGCGGAACCTTGATCGCCAGGCTGGCCGGCCATTCGCCTTGCGCGTCGAGCTTGAGCCACGCCACGCCGGGCAAGCCCGTCTTCACCAGCTTCAGGTGCTTGCGCAGCAGATCGCGATCGATCTGCGCCTTGACGCGGAACATCAGCTTCTGGCGCTCGCTGGCCGTTTCCACGGTCTTGGGCGTGAATTGCGCGGTGCTGGCGACAAAGGACACGCGCGCCGGAATCACGTATTGCGGCGCTGCGTCGAGCACGATACGCACCTCGCTGCCCATGGCGATGCGGCCCGCGTCGGTCTCCGGCACGAAGAAGGTCATGTAGACGTCGGACAGATCGACGAGATTGAGCAGCCGCCCGCCGCCGGCCAGGACCTCGCCGGGCTGGGCGATGCGGTATTGCACGCGGGCGTCGCGCGGCGCCGTCAGGGCGCTGTCGTCGATATCGGCCTTGATGCGCAGTACGGTGGCATCTGCCGCCTTGACGGTGGCGCCGGCGCCGGCCACCTGTGTACGCGCGGCCAATACGGCAGCCTGCGCCGCCTCAGCTTGCGCGCGGGCCGCCACCAGCGCGGCCTTGGCGCTGCGCACGCGGGCGCGGTCGTCGTCCAGTTCCTGCATCGACGATGCCCCTTCGTGCGACAGCGTCTCGGAACGCGCCAGGCGGCGCTGCGCGGCGTCGAGGTCGCTCTCACGCAGGGCGATTTGCGCGAGAGCCGCTTGCCTATCGGCTTCTCGCACGGCCACCTGCGCCTGTGCGCTCGCCACGGCAGAGACCGATTGCTGCTGCCGCGCGAGAGCCTCGTCGCGCTGAGCCTCGAGCGTCTGCACTTGCATGTGCGCAAGCGGCTGCCCTGCCATCACGAAGTCGCCCTCGTCCACCAGGATGTCCTGCACGCGGCCGGGGAGCTTGGTTGCCACGTCGATTTCGGTGGCTTCGATGCGGCCGTTGCCGCTCACAAAGCCCTTGCCGGGCCCCTCTTGCCTTAAAGCCTTCCACGCGAACGCCGCTCCGGCTACCACCAGGGCGGCCGCCAGCAGCGCAATCCATCGTTGTTGGGGAGTCGTCGTCATGGTGTTGTTCGGCCCGATACGCGCGGTGCCGGCGTCAGGCTCAGAGGATGGGGTTGCGGATCGGTTGCGGATTCGACGGCCTGCGTGCCCCCGCCCAGTGCCGCATACAGGCCAACGCGGCAGGAGAGAAGCGCCCGGCGCAGTTGCACCAGCTGCTGCTGCGCAGCCAGCAGATCGCGCTGGGCGTCGAGCACCTCCAGGAACGTTGATGCTCCAGCGTCGAAACGGAGTTGCGACAACCGCGCCCGTTCGGTCTGCGCTGCCAACGCGGCCTGTGCAATGTCGAGCTGTTCGGCCAACCACCTGCGTGCGGAGAGCGCGTCGGACACGTCCCGGAATGCGACCTGCACGGTCTTTTCGTAGGCGGCCACGGCCAGATCTCGGCGGGCCTCTGCCAGGTCGAGATTGCTGCGCAGCTTCCCACCTTCAAACAGCGGCAGGCTGATGCTCGGGGCAAACACCCAGGCGCGTGTGCCCGGTGCGAACAGATTGCCCAGTTCGGGGCCGACGGTGCCGTAAGCGCCCGTCAGCGCGACGCGGGGAAAGAACGCCGCCCGTGCCGCGCCGATGCTGGCGTGCGCGGCCCGCAGCCGGTGCTCCGCAGCTGCAATGTCCGGGCGCTGCGTCAGCAGATCGGAAGGCAGACCGGCGCGCAGCTCGGCCAGCATGTGGCGTTCGTCAAGCGGCTCGGCAACCGGTGGCAGGTTGAGGGGCTTGCCGACAAGCACGGCGAGGCCATGCGCCTGAACGTCGCGCGCCTGCCGCAGTTGCGTCAGCAGCGCCTGCGCCTGGGTCAGTAGTGTCTCGACCTGCGTTTGGTTCAACCGTGAAGTCGCCCCGACCGCCACCCGGCGCGAAAAGATGCGCAGGGTCTCGGTGCGGCTATCGACGGTCTGCTGCGCCAGCGCGAAGCGCTCGTCCAGTTCGCGCAGGACCAGGTAGCTGTCGGCCACCTGTGCGATCAACCCAAGCGCAACTGCGCGGCGCGCTGCGTCGGACGCTACGTAGTTCTCCAGTGCGGCGTCGTTGAGGTTGCGCACGCGCCCCCAGAAATCGATCTCCCAGCTCGAAATACCGGCCCCCACCTGGTACTGGGTGGCGCGCAGCGGCATGCCGAATGGGCTGACGTCCGCCGGAATGCTCACGCGGCTGATGCCGGCCTGCGCGTCGAGGTGCGGAAAAGACTCCGAGCGCTGGACGCCGAACGCGGCACGCGCCTCTTCCACGCGCAGCACGGCAGTGCGCAAGTCACGGTTGTTCTCCAGCGCTTGGGCGATCAGGGCCTGCAGGCGCGTGTCCGAAAAGTACGCCCGCCAGCCCGTGGCGGCGGCCGACAGGCCGTCCTTGCCGTCGTCGGTGTCGTAGTGCTGGGCTACAGGCAACGCGGGCGCCTCGTAAGGCGGCGCCATCGAGATGCAAGCCGACAGGGTCAGCACTGCGGCGGCCGCCATCGCCGCCGTGCGCGTGCCTGCGTACCTGCCGTCTTGCAGGCGTTGTTTCTCCACACGCATCTATTTCTCCAGCACGTAGGTGCCGGGCGCGTCGGCCAATGGCAGCGATCCTGGAACGCCCATCTTCGGCGGCTTCACCACTGCGGAGCCCGATGCATGTGCAACGAGCCATGCATGCCACGCCGGCCACCAAGAGCCGTCTGTGGCGGGTGCCGAGGCCAGCCAGTCATCCGGCGCCGCCGATGTCTCGCCTGCATGGCGTGTCTGCATCTGGAACCGTCGATGCGAGTTGGCCGGCGGGCTGACGATGCCGGCGTTATGGCCGCCGCTGGTCAACACGAACGTCAGCTCAGCCTCGGTCAGGTGATGCAGCTTGTAGACGGAGCGCCAGGGCGCCACGTGGTCGGTCAGCGTGCCCACCACGAAGATAGGCAAATCGATATCGTTGAGCGCCACCGGCTTGCCGTTGACAGGGTAGCGGCCCTCGCTCAGGTCGTCGTTCAGGAACAGGTGCCGCAGGTACTGGCTGTGCATGCGCGCGGGCATGCGCGTGGCATCGGCGTTCCAGGCCATCAGGTCATTCATGGGCGCGCGGTCGCCGAGCAGGTATTCGCCTACGAGGCGCGACCACAACAAGTCGTACGAGCGCAGCATCTGGAAGGCCCCGGCCATCTGGCTGGCGCGCAGATAGCCGGTCTGCTCCATCTGGGCTTCAAGCAGGCTGACCTGTGCCTCGTCGATGAACAGGCCCAGTTCGCCCGGCTCGCAGAAGTCTGTCTGCGCGGCAAAGAGCGTCATGGAAGCCAGTCGCGCATCGCCATCGCGCGCCATGGCAGCCGCAGCGATGGCCAGTAACGTGCCGCCGAGGCAGTAGCCGGCCGCATGTACGCGCTGGCCCGGCACGATGGCATTGACAGCATCGAGCGCGGCAAAGACGCCGAGCTTGAGGTAGTCATCCATGTCAAGGTCGCGATCGGCCTCGTCGGGGTTCTTCCAGGAGATGCAGAACACGGTATGACCCTGCTCGACCAGATAGCGGATCAGCGAGTTCTGCGGGGACAGATCCAGGATGTAGTACTTCATGATCCAGGCCGGCACGATCAGGATGGGCACGGCCTGGACCTTGCTTGTGGCTGGCGTGTACTGGATCAGCTCGATCAGGCGGTTGCGCAAGACCACCTTGCCGGGCGTGATGGCCACGTCGCGGCCCACCATAAAGCGTTCGGTACCGGCAGCGGGTGCGCCGCTCATGGAGCGCTCCAGATCGTCAAGCGCATTGAGCGCGCCGCGCACGAGATTGGCACCGTGTTGCTCGAAGGTCCGGCGCAGGACAATCGGGTTGGTCGCCAATTGGTTGCCCGGCGACATCATGTCGAGCCACTGTCGCGCAGCAAAGGCGACCACGTCCTCGTGATGCTTGGCGACACCCCACACGCCGCGCGTGGCCGCCTCCCACAATTGTTCTGTCAACAGAAAAGCCTGATGCAGCAGGTTGAACGGCCACAAGCGCCATTCGTCGGCAGAGAAACGGCGGTCGCGGGCCGGCGGCTGGACGCAAAGACACGCGTTCTGAGGGCCGGCCGCCATGCAGTCTCGGATGTAACCCTCGAGTTGTTGGGCTTGCGTCAGCGCCAAGCGGTACAGATCCAGCTGCTTGCCGGGAGAGGCGGCCAGATGCAGCGCCCAGTCGAGCAACGCCAGTTGCATCGATGCAAGCGACAGCGAATTGGAGGCGCGGGCAAGCGCAGCGTGAAACGGTAGGTCGATCTGCTCTGCAGTCGGCGGAGACGGCACGGGGGCGGTGCGCATGGTCGGGGCGTCAAACGATTGCGAAATATGCAATCCATTAGATGCCAGGGGCTAAGGCCCGGACTTGACGCACCTCAAACCGGGACAAGAGGGCCGACTCTAGGTGGTTTCACAGAAACGACATCTGTGCCCTCGATCTTCGAGACAAACGGGAGCCGTTGCCCGCCCTCTCGCAGGCTCCCCAAGGCCTGATAGCTGCAGTCGCTACCGACGCACAGGCTCCCCCCGCATATCAGCCGACCCGCCCGAACCTGCGGCAGCACCGGTTCCCGGCAACCCATCGCTGCCGCCGGAGCCTCGCGATCCTGCAGCCGTAGCGGCGGCATCGGAGGTAGACGCTTTCGGCGCGGATGCAGCCTGTGCACCGGGACGCCGAGGCACATTCCTGGTCGCCTTCCGTTGGACCACGGCTCGTCCATCCGGCGACGTCGAATGCGTCTGGGCTGGCTGGGCGAACGACAAGCCGCTTCCCAGTCCGAACAGAAACAGCAGCCCTGCTGCCGCGTTCATCTGCACTGTCCTCACGCGTTCCATGCTGAGCCTCCGTCGTCTTCCGTGTTGGAAAGCAGCGGACATGCCACCGGCTTCGGCCCGCAGTCACGATTCTTGCTGCCCGGCTTGCTCTTCTGCGCGCTTTTGCGCTGCGTCTCCACCGCGAAGCCCCCAGACACGGAGTGTCCTATGCACGACGACTTCAAGCCGGCCCGACGCCGTTTGCTCAAGGCCCTGGGGATGACGCTGCCTGCCTCGACCACCGTATTTGCCGTGGCGCAAAGCCCGCCGGCGCGCACATCGGCGCCCCCGCCTGGAATGACGAGCGCGCCGCATCCCACGGCCGCCGCAGGCGCAAGCGCACCCGAACCCGTCAGTCTTTTCTTCAATGCCGATGAAAAAGCGGCCGTCGATGCGATCGTTGCACGGCTGATTCCGGCAGACGAACTCGGACCCGGTGCGAAAGAGGCTGGCGTCACGGTGTTTCTGGATCGACAACTGGCGGGCAGTTTCGGCAACGGCGCGAACTTCTATCGCCATGGCCCCTTCCAGACAGGCACACCGGAACAGGGCTATCAGCTGGCGCTGACACCGGCGGAATGCTACCGCCTCGGGCTGGCGGCATTGGACCGCGTCTGTGCAAACCGTTATGGCGGAAAGCGATTCGCCCAGCTCGATGCAGCAACGCAGGATGCGGTGCTCAGCGACGCTGAAGCCGGCAAGCTTGAGATGGACGCCGTGCCAAGCGCGGTGTTCTTCCAGATGCTGTTGGACGGCGCTGTCGAGGGCTATTTCTCCGACCCGCTCTACGGCGGCAATCGCGACATGGTGGGCTGGAAGCTCGTCGGTTTTCCGGGTGCGATGGCCAGTTTTGCCAATGACATCGAGCGCCACAACCAGCCCTACACGCGCGCACCTGTTTCGATTGCCACGGCACACCCGCACGACATGGCGTCAGCACCACCGCGCTCGGAGGCACAACCGATTGCGTTCATGGCGCTGGCAAGCAACGAGGTGTGCCGCAGCCGCACGGGTACCGGCAACGGAGGCGGCGAATGAAGACATTGCCTCCCGTGGATGCCGTCATCATCGGCGGCGGCTGGACCGGCGCCATCATCGGCAAGGAGTTGGCGGCCCATGGCTCGCGTGTGGTGGTGATGGAGCGTGGGCAGCCCCGCTGGCCGTCACCCGATTTCCAGGCGCCGGCAATCCACGACGAACTGAAATACACGCGCCGGCATGCGCTGCACCAGGACACGTCGACCGAGACCTTCACCTTCCGCAACCGCAGCGACCAGGTGGCCTTGCCGATGCGCCGCTGGCAGTTCGCCTATCCGGCCACGCATCTGGGCGGCGCCGGCAACCACTGGTCCGGCGCCTATTACCGATTCGACCCAACCGACCTCAAGCTGCGCAGCCACTATCGCCAGCGCTATGGCGATCGCATCTTCGACGCCAACCTCACCGCCCAGGACTGGCCCCTCACCTACGACGAGCTGGAACCGTATTACGACCGCTTCGACTACCTGATCGGTGCGTCGGGTTTTGCCGGCAACCTGAAGGGGCAGTTGCAGCCGGGTGGCAACCCCTTCGAGCCGTGGCGCTCGCGCCCATATCCGAATCCGCCGATGAAGGTGCCGTTTGCATCGGCATTGTTTGGCACGGCTGCAGCATCAATGGGATACCACCCCTATATCCAGCCCTCTGCGCTGTGCACGCGCCCCTACGTGAACACCGAGGGGCTGCCGATGAATGCATGCGTGTATTGCGGCTTTTGCTCCAACTTTGGGTGCGAACATTTTGCGAAGGCGTCCCCGCAAATCTGCGTGCTGCCGGCCGCGCTCAAGCTCAACACGTTTGAGCTGCGCACGAACGCCCACGTGCTGAAGGTCGAGCTGGACGAAGCGCGCAAGCATGCGCGGGGCGTGACCTATGTCGACGCGACGGGCCAGCAGTTCTTTCAGCCCGCAGAGATGGTGGTGCTGTGCGCGTTCAGCGTTCAGAACGTGCGGCTGCTGCTTCTATCCGGCATCGGCAAGCCTTACGACGCCGCCACGGGCCAGGGCGTTGTGGGTCGCAATTACACGCACCAGACAACGTCCGGCGTGAACCTGTTCTTCGACGAGAAGACGTGGCTCAACCCCTTCATGGGCGCCGGTGCCGCGGCGGTAACGATCGACGATTTCAGCGCCGACAACTTCGACCACGGGCCGCATGGCTTCGTGGGCGGCGGCTACATCCAGATCCAGGTGGTAAGCGGCGCGCCCATCGGATACCACCCGACACCGCACGGCACCCCGCAGTGGGGCAGCGCCTGGAAGCGTGCCGTGAAGCGCTATTACAACCATTCCGCCTCGATCACGATCACCGGCTCGGCCATGCCGACGCGCGGCGGCTATCTCGACCTGGACCCGACGTACCGCGACGTCTACGGCCTGCCGTTGCTGCGCATCACCTACGACTTTCCTGACAACGACATCCGCATGTCGGCCTTCCTCACCGACCGTGGAAACGCCATCGGCAAGGCCATGCAAGGTGTGGTGGCAACCGAGCCTGGCCCCCGCAAGCGGCCATACACGGCGACGAGCTATCAGTCGACACACCTCACCGGAGGCGCCGCGATCGGCGACGATCCGGCCACCAGTGTCGTCAACCGCTTCGGGCAATGTTGGGATGTGCCGAACGTGTTCGTGACGGGGGCCAGCCTCTTCCCGCAAAACTCCAACTACAACCCCACCGGTACGGTCGGTGCCACCGCGTACTGGATTGCCGACGCCATCAACGCGCGCTATCTGAAATCCCCGGGGAAGGGGCTGGTATGACCGAAGACCGCCCGCCCTCGCGCCGCCTGCCGGTCGTTTTATGGCTGCTGCCGTTGCTCGGCATTGCGTTGCCGATCGGCGCCGTCTTTTATGACATGTTGTCGGATCGGGGCATCCCGTCATTCCGCAGACCAAGCCAGGCGGAAAACCGTGCGAAACCGCCAGGCAACGTGGCGGAAGCCGGGACGGCGGTCAGGCGCGCCACCGATTTCATCCCCAAGCCGACAGCGTGGTCCGCCCTGCTGGCAAAGGCGCCGCAAGAAGACCCTGCGCGTGGGCGGGTCCTTGTCACGCAGGGCAGTGGCGCCGTGCCGCCCGCATGCGCAATCTGCCACGGTGCGAAGTCCGTGGCGCCGCAACCGTTTCCTGCACTGGAGGGATTGCCGGCCGAGTACATCGTCAAGCAACTGCTCGACTACCGCAGTGGCGCGCGGCAATCGTCCGTCATGCAACCGGTCGCGCGCGAGTTGTCGGACAGCGATATCACCGCAGTCGCGCGGTACTACGCGACGCAAGCACGGCCGGCCACCGCAGCGTTGCCCACGGATGGGGCCGCCGCGAGCCTGCATTGGTCCGGCGACAACGCGCGTGCCCTGCCCGCCTGCGCAGACTGCCACGGCGCCTCCGGACGCGGCGGCGGCCCCGTCTTGCCGCCGCTGACGGGGCAACCCAAGGGCATGGTCGCTGCGCAGCTCAATGCGTTTCGCTCCGGCACGCGCGCCAACGACGACGACGGCGTCATGCGTGCGTTTGCCCGCCGCCTGACCGCTGCCGAGATCGAAGGCCTCGACAACTTCTATGCAGCAGCTTCCGCCCCGCAGGGCGGCGTCCGCAAGCCAGCGCAGTAGAAATCGACCTGCCACATCCCGTTCAGATGAGACGGAGCCGCTACTTGCCCCAAGGCGGGGCGTTTCCGTGGTACAACCGGCGCCAGCGTCTCATTCACTTCTTGCATTCAGGTTGGCATCGGCGCACTTACGGCCCGATTCCCCTTGCCTCGCGCTGAGGCACAACGACACCTCCATTTAGAGAAAACCGTGTTCACTTGCATCAACCAGAGCTGCGGCACGCAGTGGCAGCTTTCCGACGTCGTCATCAAAGACGAGGGCCAAGGGCCGCTCTTCCGCTGTGCGCTATGCGGCGCGCGCAACTATCTCAAACGCGTCGAAACCAAAGACGGCCGGGTCATCTACAAGCAAATCGAAGGCAAGCCGCTCAAGTGATCCAACGCAACGACATGACCATCGAACCGACCGCCGCGCCTTTCAGCACCCTGGCGCTTCCCCCTGCCGTGCTCGCCAACCTTGCGCAGCTTGGCTACACCGACATGACGCCGATCCAGGCCGCAAGCCTGCCGATCGCTCTTGCCGGTCACGACCTGATCGCGCAGGCAAAAACGGGCAGCGGCAAAACCGCAGCGTTTGCGCTGGCCCTGCTTGCACGGCTCGACGCGCGCAGCTTCGACGTGCAGGCGATGGTGCTGTGCCCTACGCGCGAGCTTGCCGACCAGGTTGCGCAGGAGGTGCGTCGCCTGGCGCGCGCCGAAGAAAACGTGAAGGTGCTGACGCTGTGCGGCGGCACACCGATGCGCCCGCAGGCGGCAAGCTTGGAGCACGGCGCGCACGTCATCGTCGGCACGCCGGGCCGCATCATGGACCATCTGGAGCGCGGCAATCTCGCGCTCGGTGCGCTGAAGACGCTCGTGCTGGACGAAGCCGACCGCATGCTCGACATGGGCTTCTTCGATGACATTGCGACGGTCGTGCGCCAATGCCCGACCGACCGGCAAACGCTGCTGTTCTCGGCAACGTACCCGGAAGGCATTGCGAAGCTGAGCCAGCGGATTCTGCGCAACCCGAAAGAAGTAAAACTCCAAGAGCGCCACGACGACAGCAAAATTCGCCAGCGCTTTTACGAGGTAGCCGACAGCCAGCGGCTGCATGCGGTCGGGCTGCTGCTCAAGCACTATCGGCCCGTCAGCACGCTCGCGTTCTGCAACACGAAGCAGCAATGCCGCGACCTGCTCGACGTGTTGCGCGCGCAGGGCATTCACGCGCTTGCGCTGCATGGCGAACTCGAGCAGCGCGAACGCGACCAGGTATTGATCCAGTTTGCGAACCGCAGTTGCTCGGTGCTGGTTGCGACCGACGTTGCCGCGCGAGGGCTCGATATCGCCCAGCTTGAAGCGGTGATCAACGTTGACGTGACGCCCGATCCCGAAGTGCATGTGCATCGGATTGGCCGCACAGGCCGCGCCGATGAGAACGGCTGGGCGCTGAGCCTCGCCAGCATGGACGAGATGGGGCGCGTCGGCAATATCGAAGAGGCGATGGGCCGCGAGGTCGAATGGCACAAGCTCGACGAGCTTGATACCGGCAACGATGCGCCTTTGTTGCCGCCTATGGAAACGCTGCAGATTCTGGGCGGGCGCAAGGAGAAGATCCGCCCCGGCGATGTGCTCGGCGCCTTGACCGGCGATGCTGGCTTTCGCGGCGACCAGATCGGCAAGATCAACGTGACGGAATTCTCGACCTACGTCGCGGTCGAGCGCGGCATCGCACGCGACGCGCTGCGCAAGCTCAACGCCGGCACGGTGAAGGGCAAGAAGGTCAGGGTCCGGCTGATGGAGGAGTGACGCTCTGCCCTGCGCCGCGTGCGACTCAACCCAGCATGGCAGCGGCAACACCCGCCGCCGCACACAACGCCACCACGATCAGCGGTGGCGTTTTCCATCGTGTCAGCAGCAGGAACCCGATCACCGCGACGGCAACATCGCGCCATGACCGCACGGCGCTCGTCCAGACCGGCGTATAAAGGGCAAACGCCAGCAATCCCACCACGGCCGCATTCACACCCGCCAGCAGCGCTGCCATGGACGGGCGCGCGCGCAATGCCTGCCAATAAGGCAATGCCGCGACGACCAACAGCAGGCCCGGCAGAAAAATACCCACCGTGGCGAGCGCGGCGCCAGCCCAGTGATTGAGCCCCGGTGCGATCGTCCAACCGAGGAAAGCAGCAAAGGTGAATAGCGGCCCGGGCACGGCCTGCGCGGCACCGTAGCCGGCCAGAAAATCGTTCGACGCGACCCAACCGGTTGCGACCGTCTGCTGCTCCAGCAGCGGAAGCACGACATGACCACCCCCGAAAACCAACGCGCCCGAACGATAGAACGCATCGAACACCTTCGCGGGCATCCACGGATAAAGGTCCGCGGCAACCGGGAGCCCGAACAGCAGCGCGCAAAACAGCACGAGGCTCGCGATGCTGGCCAAGTGAGACACGCGGAATGCGCCGCCCTGCCCTGCCTTCAAGCCAGCCGGCGCCGGACGGGCCGATCGGCACAGCAACAGCCCCAGCACGGCGCCCAGCGCAATCACGACCAGTTGCGCGTAGACGGTCGTCAACGCACCAAGCACGGCAATGCTGATCACCGCAATGCCCGCGCGTTGCCAGTCGGGACAGAGCTTGCGCGCCATGTCCCACACGGCCTGCGCCACTACCGCAACGGCAACGAGCTTCAAACCGTGGATCAGGCCTGCGCCGACCGGGCCGCCCAGGCTTGGCGCGAGCATGGCAAAAGCCAGCAGCAACAGGACGGAAGGCAGCGTAAAGCCGCACCATGCCGCCAAACCGCCGCGCCATCCGGCCCGGAGCAAGCCGACGGAAAACCCCACCTGGCTGCTGGCCGGCCCCGGCAGAAACTGGCAGAGCCCGACCAGGTCGGTGAATGTGGCGTCGTCGAGCCAACGACGGCGCTCCACGAACTCGCGGCGGAAGTAGCCGATATGCGCGACAGGGCCACCGAAGCTCGTGAGCCCCAGCTTGAGAAAGACCGCCAGCACTTCCATGGCAGAGCCCGCTTGATGTGTACGGGACGGTGTGGCGGAAGCGGTCATCGGGGCGGGATATCGATGTTCGGGAAGCGCGTATTAGAACATTGCCGCCATGACTTGGAAGGCAACTAAAGTGGCAGGATAGGCATCGCCGTCACCGTCATTGGACTCTGCCGCGTACCCCATCATGCACTTTGCCCACACCATTGGCGCGCAGCGCCATGTGTTCAACGATCTCAAGACGCTTCTGGCCAAAGCCAGCCCCGCGCGCTCAGGGGATTACCTGGCCGGCCTGGCCGCCGCTAGCGAGGGCGAGCGCATGGCCGCGCGGATGGCGTTGGCGGACGTGCCGCTGTCGGTCTTCCTGAACGAAGCGCTGGTGCCGTATGAAGACGACGAGGTCACGCGCCTGATTCTCGATCGGCATGACGCGCAGGCCTTCCAGCCGATCGCCTCGCTCACCGTGGGCGAATTTCGCAACTGGCTGCTCCTGCACGAGACCGACAGCGCGACATTGGCGAGCGTCGCGCCTGGCATCACGCCGGAAATGGCCGCCGCGGTCAGCAAGCTGATGCGCAACCAGGATCTGGTCGCCGTGGCCCGCAAGTGCCGGGTGGTCACGCGCTTTCGCAACACCATCGGTTTGCCGGGCCGGTTGTCAGTCCGGCTGCAGCCCAATCACCCCACGGATGATCCCAAAGGCATTGCTGCGTCGATCATCGATGGCCTGCTCTACGGCTGCGGCGACGCGACCATCGGCATCAACCCCGCCGGCGACAATCTCGGCGCCATCGTTTCGCTGCTGCAACTGGTGGATGAGCTGCGCAACCGCTACGCCATTCCCACGCAGTCGTGCGTGCTGACCCACGTGACGAACACCATACGCGCCATTGACCAGGGCGCCCCGGTCGACTTGGTGTTCCAGTCGGTGGCCGGCAGCGAGCAAGCCAATGCGGGGTTCGGCATCAGCCTCGCATTGCTGGGCGAAGCGCATGACGCAGCGCAAAGCCTCTCGCGCGGCACGGTCGGCAACAACGTGATGTATTTCGAGACCGGTCAGGGCAGTGCGCTGTCGGCCAATGCCCACCACGGCGTGGATCAGCAAACGATGGAAGCGCGGGCCTATGCCGTAGCGCGGGCGTTCTCGCCCTTGCTGGTGAATACGGTCGTCGGCTTTATAGGGCCGGAGTATCTCTACGACGGCAAGCAGATCATCCGCGCCGGATTGGAAGACCACTTCTGCGGCAAGCTGATGGGCCTGCCGATGGGCTGCGACGTCTGCTACACCAACCACGCAGAGGCAGACCAGGACGACATGGATACGTTGCTGACGCTGTTTGGCGTGGCCGGCATCCATTTCATCATGGGCGTGCCGGGCGCCGACGACATCATGCTGAACTACCAGAGCACGTCGTTTCATGACGCGCTCTACTTGCGCGACACGCTGGGCCTGCGGCCCGCACCGGAGTTCGAGGCGTGGCTGCAAAGCATGGGCATCGTCGATGCGGCCGGCCGCCTGCAAGACGCCACGGCGCGGCAACCGCTGCTGCAGTTGGCTCACGCATTGTGAACGCCGTGGGGAAGCCAAACATGCCGAAACACACCCTCGTTCAGCCCAATCCGTGGGCGCACCTGCGCGCCTTTACCGATGCCCGTATCGCGCTGGGCCGCGCCGGCAACAGCCAGACGACCGACGCCGTGCTGGCATTCGGCGTGGCGCATGCCCAGGCGCGCGATGCCGTGCACCTCCCGCTCGATAGCGCAGCAGTGGCGGCCGCACTTGGGGAAGCGGGCTTCACAGCGGTGAAGGCGCACAGCGCGGCTGCCGATCGCGCGGAATATCTGCGCCGTCCCGACCTGGGCCGCCGTCTTGACGATGCCAGCCGCGCAAGACTCGGCGCGTTGCGGCCAGCACAACCCTTCGACGTGGTTTTCGTGATTGCCGATGGGCTCTCCGCATTGGCAGCCCAGAGCCATGCCGTGCCGCTGCTGTGCAGCGTGCGTGAGCGTCTGCCGGCCGGCTGGTCCATCGGGCCCGTCGTCATCGCTGAACAATCGCGCGTTGCGCTGGGGGATGAGATCGGTGCGCTACTTGATGCGCGGCAAGTGGTGATGCTGATCGGTGAGCGGCCGGGGCTGAGTTCGCCTGACAGCCTAGGCATTTACCTGACCTACGGGCCGCGCGTCGGCCGCTCCGATGCGGAGCGCAATTGCATCTCGAATGTGCGGCCGGCAGGCCTGACCTATGACCGGGCAGCAAGCCGGCTGGTGTTCCTGCTCAATGGCGCGTTGGCGTTGGGCCGCAGCGGCGTGGACCTGAAGGACGACACCCCGGCCGTTCCTGCGGTTGCCCCGGGTACAGCCCGACTTGCCGAACGTCACAGCCCGTGACACACTCCCCCCGCTGCCCACACCGGCAGCACGCAGGCGCGGCTGACACACCAACGACAGCTGCAACACGCCGCAGGAGAGACCGGGCTCAACGCGCATACGCGCAACGCCCGGCGCCGATGGAGCAACCACCCCGGAAACTCTCAGGCAAAAGGACTGTGGCGTCGACTGCGAATCTGGAGAGAGGCGCACACGCGTGCGCCCACCGAAGGGGAAGGCGCCAGCGCTGCTGATGCCCAAGCTCTCAGGTCCCAAGACAGATGGGGTGAGCCGACCGGATCGTCCGGTCATGACATCACTCCATAGGGACCGCCATGACGCACATCGTCATCGTCGGCGCCGGCATATCCGGCGTCACTACCGCTTACACGCTCTCGCAACTCGGCTACCAGGTCACGGTGCTCGACCGCCACCTGTATCCGGCCATGGAAACCTCGTTCGCCAACGGCGGCCAGCTTTCCGCCAGCAACGCTGAAGTCTGGAACAGCACCGGCACGCTGCTCAAAGGCATTAAATGGATGCTGCGCAACGACGCCCCGCTGCTGCTCAACCCCAAGCCGTCGTGGCACAAATACGCGTGGATCGGCGAGTTCGTCGCCAACATCGCGCACTACCGGCGCAACACCATCGAAACCACACGCATGGCCATCGAGGCACGCAAGCATCTGTTTGCGATGGCCGAACGGGAGCAGATCGATTTCGACCTGCAGAAGCGCGGCATCCTGCACGTCTATCACGACAAGGCCAGCTTTGCGGCAGCAGGCAAGGCCAACGCCCTGCTCGTCGCCGGCGGGCTTGAGCGCCACGCGGTGAGCCCCGAGGAGATTGCCGCCATTGAGCCAACGCTGCGCGGCAACTACTACGGCGGCTACTTCACCGCATCCGACGCCACGGGCGACATCCACAAGTTCACGCGCGGCCTGGCGCAGGCGTGTGAGAAGCGCGGCGTGCGGTTCATGCACGGCGTGGAGGTGAGCGATGTGGAAACCACCGAAAGCGGCGTCCGCCTGCTGTTGCAAACCACCCTCGATGACCGCCTTTCCAGCAGTGCGGCGAATGTCGTACAGGATCTTGCCGCCGATGCGATGGTCGTGTGCGCGGGCGTGGGCAGCCGGCATATCGCACAACTGGTGGGCGATCGCATCAACGTGTATCCGGTCAAGGGCTATTCGATCACGGTCCACCTGGACGACGACGCCAGCGTGCAAGGCGCACCGTGGGTCAGCCTGTTGGACGAGAGCGCGAAGATCGTGACAAGCCGCCTGGGCGCAGGCCGCTTCCGCGTGGCCGGTACGGCAGAGTTCAATGGCTACAACCGCGACATCCGCGCCGACCGCATCGAACCGCTGGTGGCATGGACGCGCCGCAACTTTGCGATTGGCACGTCGCGTGTGGTGCCATGGGCCGGCTTGCGCCCGATGATGCCGGACATGATGCCGCGCGTCGGCCGTGGGCGGCACGCGCGCGTGTTCTACAACACGGGCCACGGGCATCTGGGCTGGACGCTGTCTGGCGCCACCGCTGCCATGGTGGGCGACGTGATCGCGCGAGATTGTCCGCTGCATTGATCGCAGCAAACGAAAAAGCCCGCCGGAACACTGGCGGGCTTTTTTTCATTGCGGGAATGAACCAAGCGATCAGAACTTGTGCCGCACACCCAGCATCACGCCCAACCGCGAGTTGTTGCCATACGTGTTGCCCGAATTGTTGAATGCGGCCGCGCTGTTCAGGGCAACCCAGGCGCCCTGCAGGCGAGTGTAGTCCACTTCGGCGTAGACATCGGTGCGCTTGCTGAAGGCGTAGTCGAGCATGCCGGCGGTGGTCAGGCGCTTGCCGCTGGCATCAAGATGTTTCATCCAGTCGTACTGCACGGTGCCGATGAAGCTCAGTGCGCCGGAGATCGGCACCTTTGCACCAACATAGGCGGCCTGGTTCTTGTAGTCGGCCACGTCGAGACGGCTGTTCGTATAGCCGAGGTACCACGTGGCAATCGACGTATCGAGTTTGCCGCCAAAACCCCAGACCGTCTGCTTGCTGGCCTGCGCGGCCGGCACCGCCCCGAAGAACGCCGACGACACATCGCGCGTGACCTGGTACACCGCGCCCACTTCAGCCGCCCCCATGCTGTAGACAATTGAGCCGGCGCCGGCCGAACTCTTGCTGAAGCTGCCGGCTGCTTCGCCAAACGTCCATGCGCCGGCAAGCTGCAGACCCCCGAACGACTTGATGTATTTGACCGTGTTGTCGTAGCGCAGGCCGGTGTAGTTGCCGCCTTGATAGCCGACGATGGAGTTATTGGCGAACGCCATCGCCTCATACGAAGACAGCACTTCATGCGCCAGCGTGTATTGGCGGCCCAGGTACAGCTTGCCGTAGTCGCCCTCCAGGCCCACCACCGCGGTGCGCCCAAACAGACGCCCGCCCTGCTGGCTGCCGCCCGTATCGGGGAAGAAGCCCGATTCCAGGATGAACATGGCCTTGGTACCGCCGCCCAGGTCTTCAGTGCCGCGCAGGCCCCAGCGGCTGCCGGTCAGCACGCCGTCCATCATTTGCAGATTGCTGTTGCCTGCCGCGTTTTCGTGCGTGCTGTAGCGGATCGTGGTGTCGATCAGCCCGTAGAGCGTGACACCGCCCGCGCTTTGCGCCGCGGCCGGCAGGCTCGTGGCTCCGAGCACCAGTGCGGCAATCATGGTCTTGTTCATGGCTCCCTTGTCTCCTTTTTTCGATATGACGGGCGTGGATGTGCGATGGCTGCCCGCGCTGCCTTTGCTGCGTTGAAATCGCCCATGACTGCACTGGCCATTGGCGGGTGATGGGTCAATCGATGGATGAACGGTGTGAGTTCAGCCGCCCGCGTTGGCGTGTTCGCGGCTCAGTTGCGCCTGCACCGCCATGCGCACGGCGGCGTTTGCGGCGCCGTAGCCCAGGTAGCCGTTGCGCTGGACCAGCTCGAAGAAGAAGCGCTCGCGAAACGGTTCGGTGTAGGTGTGCAGGAAATCGCCGTGCGGGTCGCGGTCGTAGAGCAGGCCGTCGTCGTGCAGCCGCGTGACCAGTGCATCGTCGAGCCCGAGCCGGGCAGCGATGTCGTCGTAATAGTTCTCAGGCACGTGCTGCAGGTGGGCGGCACCGCGGTCGATGGCTTCAATGGTCTCGAACAGCCGCTCGGTGCGGAAGGCAATGTGATGCACGCCCGAGCCCGCGTAGGCGGCAATGAACCGGCCGGTGGCCGTACGCCCGCTTTCCGACACGCTCAGCGGAATCCGCACGTTGCGATCGGGGCTCACCATGGCGCGGCTCTTCACAAGGCCGTACGGGTCGGCAATCTCTTGCATCGCTTCAGCCTGCATGCCGAAGATGGCGCGGTAGAACAGCACGAAGCTGTCGAGCCGATGCGCCGGCAGCGCCTGGGCAACGTGGTCGATCGATGCCCACCCTGCTGCCTCGTCCTGCACCTGCGGCAGCAAGACAAAATCGCTCTCGTAGATGCTGCGATCGGCCTGGCGGTCGTCGATCAAATAAAGCAACGTGCCGTCCGGGGCGCGCAGCGCCGGAATGCTGCGCTCCCTCGGCCCGACCGGCCCGCGCCATTCCTGGGCGCACAACTCGCGCGCACGTGTCATGGCGCGCTCGGCGTCGTCCACCTTCAGGCCGATCGCGCAGACAGACGGCCCGTGCAACTCGAAATGTTCCGACGCCGCGCTGTCCTGCTCCATATTCAGGATGACGTTGACGCCGCCTTGCCGATACAGGTCGACAGCCTTGGAGCGATGGTGCCCCGCAAGGGTAAAACCGAGCGCACGCAGCCGCGTTTCAAGCTCCCGCCCGGCAGCGGCGTCCACAGCAAACTCGAGGAAATCCACGCCGCCAAAACGAGCGGGGGCCGGCAATGGCGCACCGCCGGCCTCGGACTCCAGCCACCGCAGCGAGCGCATGCCGTCGAGCGCCGTCAAGCGCGCAGGCGCCGCACGAAACTCGTCATTGAAGACTTCCAGCGACAGCGGCCCGGTATAGCCCGCGGCAAGCAGGTCGCGTGCAAATGCCGTGACCGCCAGCTCGCCCTGCCCCGGGAAATTGCGGTGATGTCGGCTCCAGGACAGCACGTCCATCGACAACTTCGGGGCATCCGCAAACTGCACGAAAAAGAGCTTGTCCGCCGGCACCTCGTTGAGGCCCTCCAGCGAGTCGCCCAGCGAGAGCGTGTGAAAACTGTCGAGAATCAGCCCCAGCGCCGGATGATCGGCCTGCTTCACGATCTGCCAGGCCTGGCGCCAAGTCCGCGTGTGCCGGGCCCAGGCCAGCGCTTCGTAACCCACGCGCAGCCCGCGCCGGGCGGCCGCTTCCGCCATCTGGCGCAGATCGTCCGCCGCACGCGCGGGATCGTCCATGGCGATGTCCTGGATGTTGCTGCAGACCAGCACCATCTCGACGCCCAGCTCGGCCATGACGTCGAACTTGCGTTCCGCACGCGCAAGGTTGCGGGCAAGGAACTCACGCGGCATGGCTTCGAAATCGCGGAACGGCTGGTACAGCATGATCGCCAGCCCAAGCTCCGCCGCCATCTGCCGCACGCGCGCCGGCGACCCGTCGAAGTTCAGCAGATCGTTCTCGAACATCTCGATGCCGTCAAAGCCGGCAGCGGCTGCCGCTTCCAGTTTTTCAGGCAGCGTGCCGGACAGGCACACAGTGGCGATGCATTTGGGATGGCGCGCTGCGCGGGGCGGATTCATGGCGATGCGTGGGTCGGGCGTCTGGCAATGCCCGCAGCGTAGGTGCCGAGCCCTTCCGCTCACAAGCGGCATTCGCGCAACAGCGTGCGATCATCGTACAATCGTGCGCACATATCGCTCGTTTTTAGGGTTATCGCCATGACGAAGGAACCGCTGAACCGGCGCGACTGGATCGCCGGATTGGAGAAAGGGCTCGCAATCCTGGAGGCGTTCGATCACGAGCACCCGCGGCTGACGCCCACCCAGGCCGCCGAGCTGACGGGCCTGACCCGCACCGCCGCGCGCCGCTACCTGCTGACGCTCGAGCATCTGGGCTACCTCACCAGCGAAGGGACGCTCTTCAGCCTGACACCGCGCGTGCTGAAGGTGGGCTGGTCGTACTTTGATTCGGCCCGGCTGCCACGAACCGTGCAGCCTTTCCTGCAGCAGGTGACCGCTGCCGTTGGCGAGGTGGCGTACCTCAGCGTGCTGGACGACTGGGAACTCGTCTTCATCTCGCGCACCAGCACCAGCCGCGTCATGAGCACAGGGTTCGTGCTGGGCGCGCGCGTGCCGGCGCCGCTCGCCTCGGCCGGGGTGATGATGCTGGCCGCGCAGCCCGAACAGAAGGTCAAGGCATGGCTGGAAACCTGTGTGCTGACGCCCTATACGCCCTACACGATCCTGCAGCGGGACCGTCTATTCGACGAAATTCGCAAAGCCGGCAGGCAGGACTACGCCGTGGTCGAGCAGCAGTTGCAGATTGGCGTACGCGGCGTGGCCGTGCCGTTGCGCGACCGGCACGGCAACGTGATTGCAGCGTTGAGCGTGAACATGCAAGTCGGCGACGAGACCTCCGAGCAGGCCTTGCACCGTGTGCTGCAAGTGCTGCAGGACACCGCGCTTTCCATCATGCGCGTGCTGTAGTTCCACACGCGCCCCGCGCATACAACGCCCTTTCTCTGGCAGGCCGACGAACTCGGAGAAACCCTTGAGTCGTGCGTTATTCGCACCATATTGTGCGATTATCGAACGTTTTCAGCCGACAGTCGCTTGTGCCCCGCCATGGCGGCGGACTACGCTGCGGTGCGTGTACAGACGGCCCTTGATTGCACCCACTGCACGACAGGCCGCACAGATAAAACCGGAGACAACCATGACCGCAGCCCCTGCCCACGAGCCCCTGGGCAAGCACCAGTCGAAGAAAGCCGCCGCCAGCGGCTGGATCGGCTCGGCGCTCGAGTACTACGACTTCTTCATCTACGCCACCGCAGCGGCGCTGATTTTTCCGCAGATTTTCTTCCCCAAGGGCGACCCCAAGACGGCCATCATCGCCTCGCTGGCCACGTACGGCGTGGGTTACATCGCGCGGCCCATTGGCGCATTCGTGCTGGGCCACATGGGCGACACGCACGGCCGCAAGAACGTGCTGCTCTGGTGCATGTTCCTGATGGGTTTTTCGACCATTGCCGTGGGCCTGCTGCCGACCTACGACCAGGTTGGGCTGTGGGCGCCCACGCTTCTGGTCATCATGCGGCTGATCCAGGGCTTTGCCGTGGCCGGTGAAATTTCCGGGGCCAGCTCGATGATCCTGGAGCATGCACCGTTTGGCCGGCGCGGGTTCTTTGCGAGCTTTACGCTGCAGGGCGTGCAGGCCGGGCAGATCCTGGCGGCCGCCGTGTTCCTGCCGCTGGCGCACTACATGCCCGCCGAGCAGTTCAACACCTGGGGCTGGCGCATTCCGTTCCTGCTGAGTTTCGTGGTCATCATCGCGGGCTACGTGATCCGCCGCGAGGTGCATGAGACGCCCGCCTTCACGGCAGAAAAAGAGCAGCAGGCGCGCCCGCGTTCGCCGGTGATCGACGCCTTCAAACACAGCACGCCCAACATGCTGCGCGTGGTCTGCATGGCCCTGATGAACGTCATTCCCGTGGTAGCGACCATCTTCGGCGCGGCCTATGCGGTGCAGCCGGCTTACGGCATCGGTTTCGCCAAAGACATCTACCTCTGGATTCCGGTGGTGGGCAACATCGTTGCCGTGCTGATCATTCCGTATGTTGGCGATCTGTCCGACCGCGTCGGCCGCAAGCCGCCCATCGTGATCGGTTCGCTGCTCGCCGGCCTGCTCGCGTTTGCCTATCTGTACGCCATCAGCATCAAGAACGTGCCGCTCGCATTTGCCATGTCGATTCTGATGTGGGGCGTGGTGTACCAGGGCTATAACGCGGTGTTCCCCAGCTTCTATCCGGAGCTGTTCCCAACGCGCACCCGTGTGTCGGCGATGGCGATTTCGCAGAACATCGGCACTGCCATCACCGCCATGCTGCCGGCCATCTTTACCGCCGTCGCGCCGCCGGGTTCCACCAACATCTGGCTGACCGTGGGCGCCATTGCCTTTGGCGTGACCGTGGTTGCCGCCGCAGCCGCCATGAGCGCACGCGAGACCTACCGCATCCACATGGATGACCTGGGCCAGCCCGCCGCCCAACCCGTCGACAAGGCAGAATACGCCCGCCAACGGGCCGGAGCCCTCGTCGCCTGAAACACGCCTTCCCTGAACCATGATTTCTGGAAAAACCACGCTCATCGCCCACATCGGCTACCCGACCGAGACGTTCAAGTCGCCGATGATTTACAACCCCTGGTTCGACCAGAAAGGCATCGACGCCGTTGTGGTGCCGATGGGGGTCAAGGCGGAGGACTACGCGCAGAGCTTCGAATCGATCTGCCGTTTCACCAACCTGCGCGGCGCGCTGATCACCATGCCGCACAAGGTGACGACGGTGGATCTGGTCGATGAAGTCACGCCGGCCGTGCGGATTGCCGGCGCCTGCAATGCTGTGCTCAAGCGCGACGACGGCACGTTGCTGGGCGACCAGTTCGACGGCGCCGGCTTCGTGCGCGGCGTGCAGCGCAAGGGGCGTCAGCTGGAAGGCGCGCGTGTACTGCTTTCGGGGGCCGGTGGTGTCGGCTCGGCGATTGCGGCTTCGCTCGCGGCTGCGGGTGTCGGCGAGCTTGCCTTGTACGACACGCGCGCAGAATCAGCCGAATCGCTGGGCCGACGTTTGCGCGAGCATTACCCCGCGCTGGTGGTGCGCACCGGCTCGAATGATCCGGACGGCTTCGATGTGGTCGTCAACGCCACGCCGGTCGGCATGAAGGAAGACGATCCGCTGCCCTTCGATGTGGCCCGCATCGCGCCGAGCTGCTTTGTCGGCGAAGTCGTCATGAAGTCCGAATACACGCCGCTGCTGCGTGCCGCGCTCGACAAGGGTTGCGACGTCCAGGTCGGCACCGACATGCTGTTCGAGATGATTCCCGCGTATCTGGAGTTCTTCGGCTTCGGCACCGCCACCGCAGATGAACTGCGGCGCAGCGCCGCCATCGCCTATTGACCGATGACGCGTCGCCCTTTGAGCTTTGCCCTGCTGCTGCCGTTGCTGCTATCGGCACAGCCGGTCGCGACCGACAGTTACCTCCCCACCCTGCCCGCCATCGCCCAGACGCTGGGATCGGCCAGCACGAGCCTCACGGTCTTCGCGCTGGCCTTTGGCATTGGGCAGTTGCCGATGGGCAGCCTGGCTGACCGGTTTGGCCGGCGTCAGGTGCTGCTGATCGGGCTTGCGTGCTACGCCGCAGCGGCGCTGGCAGGCGCACTGGCGACAACCGCTTTCATGCTGACCGCCGCACGTGCCCTGCAGGGTTTCTCGATGGCGGCCATCCTGGTGTGCGCACGCGCTGCCGTACGCGATCTGCATCCGGCACGCGAGGGGCCACACGTCTTGGCGCGGGGGCTTACCGGATTGGGCTTCGTGGCGTTGGTGGCCCCGGTTCTCGGGGCCTTTGTCGCACAGCACGCGGGTTGGCGCTGGGTGCTGGCGGGCATGAGCCTTTATGCAATCGTGCTGTGGGCGATGTGCTGGTACGGCTTTGCCGAAACCCGGCAGGAGACCGGCAGCGAGTCAGGCGGCGTGCGGGAGATTTTCTCCAGCGCGGATTTTCGCGCCTGGGGACTGCTGGCGGCCTCGACCTATGCCGGCATCTTCTGCTTCCTGCTGCTCTCGCCGATGGTCTACATCGCGTACCTCGGCCTGTCGCCCGAGCTGTATGGCTGGATACCGGCCGGCGGCTCGCTCGTCTACATCCTGAGCACCACCGGGTGCCGGCGCCTGCTGCGTCGCCAAAGCCTTGTGCGGACGGTGCAGCAAGGCGCCACGCTCAGCCTGCTCGGCGCGGGCATCCAGGGCTTGGGCTGCTGGCTGCTTCCCGGGCACGCGTGGCCGCTGCTGCTCGGGCACGCCGTCTATTGCATGGGCCACGGCATTCACCAGCCGTGCGGCCAGGCAGGCGCAGTGGGCGAGCTGCCGCATCTTGCCGGGCGCGCGGTGTCATGGTCGGGTTTCATCATGATGCTGGCGGCCTTCTGCCTGGGGCAGACCGCAGCGGCCTTTGACGACGCATCGCACAGCTTGGGCGCCTGGCCCATGGTGGCGCCGATGATGCTTGCCGGCGGCGCGCTGGTGGTCATCGCGTTCCTCTGGCTGCCAAAGCTGCAGCATCGGGCGAATCCACAAAGGGCGGCCGCGTAGCGACTGGCGGTTGGGCATTGCCACGTGCGTGGTACACAATGCGGTGTCCTCATTCTTTGCTTCAGCCACAGGAGTTTCACCATGAGCCGCAACGCCGACCTGCCATTCAAGACCGCCGGCTTGGAGTTCATCGAATTCGCTACGCAAACACCGGCCGCGCTCGGCCAGGTATTCGCATCCCTCGGCTTCAAGGCCATCGCGCGGCATGTGAGCAAGGACGTCACGCTGTACCGGCAAGGCGACATGAACTTCCTCGTCAACGCCGAGGCCGATTCCTTCGCGCACCGCTGGGCGGAGGAATATGGCGTGGGCATCTGCGCCATCGGTATTCGCGTCGACGATGCCCAGCACGCCTACGACCGCGCCGTCGAACTGGGCGCCTGGCCGGCCGAGGCCGAGCCGATCGGCCCGAGCGAACTGGTAATACCGGCCATCCAGGGCGTGGGCGATACGCACCTGTATTTTGTCGACCGCTGGCGCGGCAAGCACGGTACTCGGGGCGGCCTGGGCGACATCTCCATCTACGACATCGACTTCCGGCCGCTGGATGCCGCCACCGCGTATGAGGACTGGCACCACGCCGGCGTCGGCCTGGCGCGCGTCGACCACCTGACGCAAACCGTCGGCCCCGGCCGCCTGCAGGATTGGATCGATTTCTATCGCAACCAGCTCGGCTTCAGCGAAATCCACGAGCTGCACGCCAACTGGCATGTCGCGGCGGATTCACGCGTGATGGTGTCGTCGTGCGGCACGATCCGCATCCCGCTCTATGAGGAAGGCACGCACCGCGCGCACCTCATGCACGCCTACCTGCCCGACCACCCCGGCGAAGGCGTGCAGCACATCGCCCTGGCCACTGACGACATCCTGCGCACAGCGACCGCGCTGGCCGCCAACGGCCTCACCTTCGTCGAGCCACCCGAGCACTACTACGACACCGTCGATGCGCGGCTGCCCGGCCACGGATTGGATCTGGACGCCTTGCGCCGATACGGCATCCTCGTCGACGGCGAGATCGTCGACGGCGTGCCCAAATTGTTCCTGCAAACCTTCATCAAGCGCCATCCGGGCGAAATCTTCTTCGAGATCGTGCAACGGCGCGGGCACCACGGCTTTGGCGAGGGCAATCTGCCGGTGCTGACCGCGGCGGCCTGACCCGGAAAACGTCGCAAACAAAAAGCCCGCCAAATTTCGGCGGGCTTTTTTCGTACTGCGGGTAGTGCAATGCCGATCAATAACCGGCTGCCAGGCCCGTGTTGCGGCGCGGATCGTTCGCGCCATAGAAGCGGTTGTTGCCGACCGGCTTGCCGCCCAGCGACGGCGCACCCACGATGATCGCCGCCAGATGGTTGGCCGGCTGCGGCGCACCGAGGTTGTGGCCCATCGACGTCAGGATCTTGCGCGTATCTTCCGACAGGGCATACGGCTCGACGTTGGTCACATCCGGCAGCCATTGCTGATGGAAGCGCGGCATGTCGACGGCTTCCTGCACGTTCATGCCGTAGTCGATCGCGTTGATCATGGTCAGCATGACGGCCGTGATGATGCGGCTGCCGCCCGGCGTGCCCACCACCATGACGGGCTTGCCGTCCTTGGTGACGATGGTCGGGCTCATCGACGACAGCGGACGCTTGCCCGGGGCGATCGAGTTGGCTTCACCCTGCACCAGGCCGTACAGGTTCGGCACGCCGACCTTGGCGGTGAAGTCGTCCATCTCGTCGTTCAGGATCACGCCCGTCTTGGCGGCCGTGACCTTTGCACCAAACCAGTCGTTGAGCGTGTACGTGACCGACACCGCGTTGCCGTACTTGTCGGCAATCGAGTAGTGCGTCGTGTTGCTGCCTTCATGCGGCTCGACGCCCGGCTTGATGTCCTTCGACACGCCAGCCTTCTTCGGGTCGATCACCGCGCGGATCTTGGCCGCGTAGTCCTTGCTCAGCAGACGGTCCAGCGGGTTCTTCACGAAGTCCGGATCGCCCAGGTAGCTGTTGCGATCCACATAGGCGTGGCGCATGGCTTCGATCTGGTAATGCGTCGCCTGCGCGGAATGCCAGCCCAGGTCCTTCAGCGGATAGCCCTCCAGGATGTTCAGCATTTCGCAGATGATCACGCCGCCCGAACTCGGGGGCGGTGCCGACACCACGTGATAGCCGCGGTAATCGCACTCGACCGGCGCCAGCTCGCGCGTCTTGTAGCTGACGAGGTCTTCTTGCGTGATGAGGCCACCACCGGCCTTGCTCGATGCAGCAATGGCCTGCCCGACCCAGCCCTTGTAGAAGCCGTCGGTGCCCTTGTTGCTGATCTCCCGCAGCGTCTTGGCCAGATCGCGCTGCACCAGCTTCTCACCCACCTGGAACGGCTGGCCCTTGTTCAGGAAGATCGCGCCCGATGCGGCGTCTTCCTGGAAGTCCTTGGTGGAGGTGTGCAGCATGTCGACATCGCCCTGATCGAGGGTGAAACCCTTCTCGGCCAGCGCGATGGACGGCGCGATCAGTGCAGCGCGTTGCATGGTGCCGTACTTCTCGCGGGCGTATTCCATGCCGGACACGGTGCCCGGCACGCCCACGGCCAGATGGCCCTTGGTGGACGCGCCCTTGATGACGTTGCCGTCCTTGTCCAGGTACATGTTGGCGGTGGCGGCCTTCGGGGCGACTTCACGGAAGTCGAGGAAGGTCTTGCGGCCATCGGCCAGCTGGATGGTCATGAAACCGCCGCCACCGAGGTTGCCGGCAGCCGGATAGACCACGGCCAGGGCGTAGCCCACGGCCACGGCAGCGTCGACCGCGTTACCGCCGCGCTTGAGCACTTCCACGCCGACCTTGCTGGCCAGGTGCTGTGCCGAGACGACCATGCCGTTCTCTGCGGCCACGGGGGCGACAGACGCCGCGTGTGCGACAGTCGTGATGCTGATCGATGCGATTGCGGCGGCGATCCACCGCATGCCTGTTCTGGGATTCTGCATAGGAGCTCCTTTGGTACCTTCATGGACGCCGGTCGTGCCAGCGTACGTGTTATGGCGCGCGAACCTTATCAGGCACGGCGCTGCGGCACTATAGCCTCATCCCCGTATTGACGCATTGCGCAGGCGGTGGAACGGCACGCATCGCTAGCCCAGGGGCACTTCGAGCCCGACCTTCACCCGATTGAGCACCACGGCCGTGTGGTACCACTTGATGTTGTCGTTGTCGTCGAACAGGCGTCGCGCGAGGGCTTCGTACTCGGTCATCGTGGCCACGTTCAGGATGAGGACGAAATCGGCTTCGCCCGTCACGTAATAGCACTGCTGCACCTCGGGGCCGGAGAGTGCCTTCTTGAGCGCAGCCATCGCCGCGGTATTGGTGCGCTCGGCATGCACCTCAACGATCACGGTGATGGGTTTGCCCACCCGCTCGGGGTCGACCACCGCCACGTTGCCGACGATGATGCCCGCCTCCTCCATCCGCTTGATGCGCCGCTGCACGGCGGCGGTCGATAGATTGACCTGCTCCCCGATCACACGCAGCGGCGTGGTGTAGCACCGCTGCACAGCATTGAGGATGGCGATGTCGAAGGCGTCGAGTTCGAGCGATTTCTGAGGGGCCATGGCCGGGCTTTGGGCGAGAAATTTTTGCGTCTGGCTGGGCAGAATAGCGGAAATTGCTCTGCCGACGTGACATAGGATTTCGTCATCATTTCGTTCGCACAGGCCATCCAATGCATTGGCAATCCCAGCTCGTCAGCCCGGAAACACTCGCCCCTGGCGGCTTTCGTTCATTGGTGACACCGGTCTACCGCGGTTCAACCGTGCTGTTCGACAACGCGGCGCAGGTCGTGGACGACTGGCGCCATGCGCAGCACGGCTATACCTACGGCCTGTACGGCACGCCGACGGCCATCGAACTCGGCGCGCGGATTGCGCAACTGGAGCGCGCACGCCACAGCTTTATCGTCCCGGGCGGGCAGGCTGCCATTGCGCTCGTCTACCTGGCCTGCTGCGGCGCGGGCAGCCACGCGCTGGTGCCGTTCAGCGCGTACGGGCCCAACCGCAGCATGGCTGAGGGCCTGCTCAAACGCATGGGCATCGAAGTCGAAACCTACGACCCGCTCATCGGCGCGGCCATCGCGGGGCGCATCCGGCCAAATACCGCGCTGGTGTGGACCGAAAGCCCCGGCTCGGTCACGATGGAAATCCAGGACGTGCCGGCCATCGTGGCGGCGGCGCACGCGCGCGGCGTGCCGGTGGCGCTCGACAACACCTATACGGCGGGCGTGTATTTCGATGCCTTTGCGCACGGCGTGGATATCAGCATGCAGGCGCTGACGAAGTACGTAGGCGGCCACAGCGACCTGTTGCTTGGCTCCGTCTCCGTCAACTCAGAAGCGATGTTCGAGCGCGTGGGCAGCGCGTTTGCCGACCTGGGCATGGGCGCCTCGCCCGACGATTGCAGCCTCGCGCTGCGTGGCCTGCAAACGCTGGGGCTGCGGCTGGAGCGCCTGCAAGCCTCCACGCTGGCGGTGGCGCGCTGGCTCCATCTGCAGGATTGCATTGCCACCGTGCTGCATCCGGCGCTGCCGTCATGCCCGGGCCATGAACTCTGGAAGCGCGACTTTACCGGCGCAACGAGCGTGTTTTCGGTGGTCTTCCAGGAAAGCGTCTCGGCCGAGCAGGTCAACGCGTTCATCGATGCGCTGCGCATGTTCCGGATCGGCATGAGCTGGGGCGGCACGAACAGCCTGGTGATGCCTTATCCGGATCTGGCGCGGCCGAATCGCCACTACCGTGGCCGTCTGGTGCGGCTCAATGTCGGGCTGGAGGCACCGGAAGACCTGATTGCCGATCTGCGACAGGCCATGGCTCTTGCAGCCATCCAGGAGCCTGCTGTCGCCGCATAACGGCCGGCACGTCAGTCAGCGGGGGCAAACGGCGGCGCGCGCCGCTTCACCGTATGCGCCTTGACGATGGCGGTATTGGTTTCGGCGTGATAGGCCACGCGATCGAGAATCTCATCAAGCTGGTCGATCGAGCGCACGTACAGGCGTGCGATGAAGCAATCCTCGCCGGTGACCTTGTCGCATTCGCCGATCTCTGGAATCTCCTCGATCAGCTGCTGCACGATATGCAGCTTGCCCGGCATGGGCCGCACGCGCACGATGGCCTGCAGCGTGTAGCCCAGCGCCGCCGGGTCGATGTCGACGGTGTAATTGCGGATCACGCCTCGTTCTTCCAGCCGGCGCAGGCGTTCCGACACGCTCGGGGACGACAGCCCCACCTGCTCGGCCAGCTGCTTGAGCGAGATGCGGGAATCGGTCAGCAGGACGTCAAGAATGCGTTGGTCCAGGGCGTCAATCGCGTTCATTTTTTCTTCCGTGGTCCGGTCTGGCGTTTCGCCTTATTTCATGAGAAGCAACGTGGATTTTGCCTTAGAAAAGCAATGGAAGTCCGGTCATCCGCGTGCGATCCTTCTTGCATCCAACGCTCAAGGTGGTTCGCATGAACGATAAGACGCGCGGCACGGTCGAGATGACCGCCGCAATGATCATCTCCGGGACGATCGGCTGGTTTGTCGTCCGCTCCGGCCAGCCCGTGGCCGACGTTGTGTTCTGGCGCTGCGTGTTCGGCGCGCTGACGCTGCTGGTGGTATGCGCAGGGCTGGGGCTGTTGCGCGGCGCGATCACGTGGCGGCGCGCCGGCATTGCCGCGCTGGGCGGTGTGGCCATCGTCATCAACTGGCTGCTGTTGTTTGCGGCGTATCCGCGCGCGTCCATCTCGATTGCCACGGCGGTCTACAACACCCAGCCCTTCATGCTGGTCGGGCTGGGCGCGCTGTTCTTGTCGGAAAAGCTGACGGCGGCCAAGCTCACATGGCTGGCCCTCGCCTTTATTGGCGTGGTGTTGATTGTCCAAGTCGGCCCCGCCGCCAGCGCGGGGACGGATTACCTGACGGGCATTGCGATGGCGCTGGGCGCGGCGTTTGCCTACGCGGTGGCCGCGCTGCTGATCAAGAAGCTGGCCGGAACGCCGCCGCATCTGATTGCGCTCATCCAGGTGTGCGTCGGCGTGTTGATGCTGGCGCCGCTGGCCAACCTGTCGCATCCGCCAGCCGATGCCCATGCGTGGGTGATGCTGGTCACGGTGGGCGTGGTGCACACCGGGTTGATGTACATCCTGCTCTACGGCGCCATCCAGCGGCTGCCGACGCATCTGACGGGCTCGCTGTCGTTTATTTATCCAATCGTTGCGATCGCCGTGGACATTGTTGCGTTCGGACATCGATTGCAACTGGCGCAATTCCTGGGCGCCGCGGCGATCCTGCTGGCGGCGGCCGGCATGAATCTGGGGTGGTCGCCATATCGGTGGCTGCGGGCGCGGACCGAATCCGCCGTTTCCAAATAACGCAATACGCGCAATGGGCCACCCCACCGGCAACACGAATGGGCGGCCCAACTGCTGTTATTCTTGTGCGTTTTCCGCTGGCGCCGGCGCGCCCTGCGCCTGCCTCTCTCTCCCTTTGGCAGCCAGCGGACAGAAACCCCAAAGATACGTACAAGATGAAGGAAGGTCACCCGCCGGAGCCGGGTCGCGACACCGCGATCGCCTGGATCCTGGAACAGATGCAGATGTACGGCCTGTCTGTCGAAGACCTGCAGACGCATGGCTGCTTTGACGCGCCACCGCCGCCGCCCGCACCGCCTGCGCCCATCGGCCCCGTCTACATGAGCGCAGACGGCCAGCACTGGGACGGCTCGGGCGACATGCCGGACTGGCTGCAACGCGCCGTCAACGCCGGACAGAGCATCGAGCATTTCCGCGTGGGCTGACACGCAGACAGCGCAGGTACGCCGGTTGCGTGGTTGTGGGCGTAAGCGCTGCCGGTTCGCTGATCTGTGAGTTGATCCACTGCATTGCCGGCCGGCGCTCCAACCCAACGGAGGACGTCATCATGCCGGAACGCAAGACCGTAGAACGTGCGCGCGCCGACAAGCGCCACGGCAAGGCCGCCTCAACACAGGCAGGCAACTTCGTGAAGGAAGAGATGGATCACATCCGCGAAGGCAAGCACGGTGCGAAAAACACCAAGCAGGCCATTGCGATTGGACTCTCCAAGGCACGCCGCTCTGGCGTTGCCGTTAAGCCGCCGGGGGAAGGCAAGGCGTCAGCCGCCACCCGAAAGAAGGCGGAAAAGGACGTCAAGGCCGGCAGCAAGAAAAGCAGCCACGCCAGCGCCAGCAAGGAATCCACGACCAAGCGCAGCAAGACCACGACACGCACGCTGAAGAAGGAAGGCCATTCGGCGGCATCCAAGTCGTCATTGTCCAAGCAGGCGCATAGCGCGGCTTCGAAGCGTTCGACCAGCGAGCGCTCGGCGGCGGCCAAGAAAGGCGCCGCCACCAAGGGCGCGGCGGGCCGTTCCGCCGCCGCAAAGAAAGGGGCACGCACGCGCGCCTCGCACGCCCGGTAAATTTTTCCTGTCCAGCCTGAAGGCGGCCCATCGGGGTCGCCTTTTTTCTTGGCGGTTTGCCGCGCTTCCTCCCGTCCTAAAAAAAACTCAAAAAAATTTCTGTTCTCCGTGTCAGGAACGCAGCCATGCGCCGACGAAGGTGCACGGAACACATCTGCGCGATGCCGCAGTGCACCGTACGGCGAGGGATTTCGCCCTGCCAGCCGTTCAACGACACCTGTTCAATCAAGGAGAACACAAATGAAACAACACGCCATGATCGCCGCCGCTCTGGGTAGCCTGCTCGCGCTGGGCGCATTGTCGACGCCGGTGCAGGCCGCCGACGCTGCCGGCAAGGAAAAGTGCTACGGCGTCGCCAAGGCCGGCCAGAACGATTGCGCCAGCCCCGGCAGCGCCCACGCCTGCGCAGGCCAGTCGAAGATCGACAAAGACCCGATGTCGTGGAAGTACGTGCCGGCCGGCACCTGCGCGCAGATGGGCGGCACGATGCAGCCTGCGTCCAAGTAACGCGCGACGCCGGGTGACCGCCATGCAGACCGCTCTGCCAACCTGCGCCGGCGCAGGCCTGCGCGCACCGCACTTTCCCGCCCTGCTGCACGGGGAAGCCCGCTTCCCGTGGGCGGAGGTGCACAGCGAGAACTATCTGTATGGCGGCCCCGCACGTGCAGCGCTGCTGGCTGCGCGAGAGCACCAGCCGGTGAGCCTGCACGGCGTGGGCATGGGGCTCGGTAACGCAGATCGCTTGGACGTCGAACACGTACGCGCCATTGCTGCCCTGGCCGACGCCGTTGCGCCTGTCGCCATTTCCGAGCACCTGTGCTTCAACCGCAGCGGCGCACAGGTCGTCAACGATCTGCTGCCCCTGCCCTATTCCCGCGAATCGCTCGAGATCGTGTGCGCCAACGTCATGCGCGCACAGGACATCCTCAAGCGGCCGCTGCTGATCGAGAACATTGCCGCGTACATCGACTGCCGCACGCTGGTCGATGCCAACGACGCCGTCTCGGAAGGTGCATTCCTGACCGCCCTCGCCCGGCGCACGGGCTGCGGCATCTTGCTGGACCTGAACAATCTGTACGTCAACAGCGTCAACCACGGCGTGACGGTCGAATCGGTCCTCGCCGATATCGACCCTGCGCTGGTCGGCGAGATTCACCTGGCAGGCTTCAGCGTGGAAGACGGCATGCTGATCGACACGCATAGCGCGCCCGTCCATGCGCCCGTCTGGGCGTTGTACGACGCGTGGATTGCCAAGCACGGCCCGCGCCCGACGCTGATCGAATGGGACGCTGAACTGCCGCCCGTGGAGGTGTTGCTCGGCGAAGTGGCTCGCGCCCACGCGACGCTCGATCGCCACGCCAACGCCGTCATGCAGGAGCCAGGCCATGCGACTGCCTGACTGGGAAGCGCACCTCATTGGCGCACTGACGGCCTCCGCAACGAACGAAGAAACACACGGCATCGCCATCTACCGCAACGCGCGTCTGGCCATTCTGCGCAACGCGCTGGCGGGGGCCTACCCCGTCTGCCGCGCGCTCGTCGGCGAGGACTGCTTTGATGCACTCGTGCGCGACACGCTTGCCGTGCAGGCATCCACATCACCGAATCTGCATCACTACGGGAATGCGTTGCCGGACGTCATTGCGCAATCGCCATTGGCGCACAGCGTGCCCTATCTGGCCGATGTCGCGCGTCTGGAATGGGGCGTGCATTGGGCGCATTACGCCCCGGACGCGCACGTTGAAACGGCGGACGCCACGCTGCTCGCGCAGCCTGCGGACACCATCCGCGCGGGGCTGATCGAGGGGGCGCAGTGGGTGGCGTCGCGGTGGCCCGTGGTGTCGATCTGGCGCGCGCACCAGCCTGGCGAAACCATTGCGCTCAATGCAATCGACCTGGGCGTGGGCGAAGCCGCCGCGATTGCCGTGCGCGGGCACCGCGTTGACGTGTTCGATCTCGATCCCCCGACCGCCACCTTCCTCGCCGCTTGCGAAGCTGGGACCTCGCTTCAGGCCGCGCTCGAAACCACCCTGGCCGAGCGGCCGGATTTTGATCTGACTGCATGCCTGTCCGGCCTCTATCGCTCGGGGCTGCTCGCACTGTCTGCCTGCCCAACAACCGCGTCTACTGGAGACACGCCATGAACACCCTCACCACGACGTTTGCCCCGCTTACGCGCCTGCGCGCGTCGTTCGATCGGCTTGCCGGTCCGCAAAGCACGCTGTGTTCGGTCATTTTGTTGATCGCACGGGCGTATCTCTTTTACGTGTTCTTCCGCTCCGGCCTGACCAAGCTGCACGACTGGGACACGACGGTGCTGCTCTTCACCGAGGAATACAAAGTGCCGCTGTTGCCCCCCGCACTGGCAGCAGCGCTCGGCACGTTCGGCGAACTGGTTTTCCCTTCGCTGATGCTGGCCGGCGTCGTGCCGCGGCTGGCGGCTGCCGGGCTGTTCTTCGTCAACGTGGTGGCGGCGGTGTCTTACTGGGCCAATCTGTCGGCATCGGCCATCGAATTTCATTTTGTGTGGGGCGTGCTGATTGCGCTCGCGGCAACGGTGGGACCGGGTTGGCTGGCGGCGCAGACGCTCTGGCAGCGCCGCACGCGTTAAGCAGATTGGGTGGGCGGCGGGCTTATCATGTCGGCTTGTCGCCCTCTCTTCAGGAGCATCGATGCGCTTCCCTCAGTTGTCCGTCGCAGCCTCGGTCGGTGTATTGGCCGCAATTGGCGCCGCAGCATTGCTTACGGCTTGCGCGTGGGGCGATAGCCCGAACAGCACCGGCGCGCACATGCTCGACGATTCGCTGCTCTCGTACCAGGTCAAGGCAGCGCTGGATCAGGACACCGCGCTCAGCACACGCCAGATCCGCATCCGCTCCACCCCAGACGGCAAGGTCACGCTGACAGGCTGGGTCGATACGCCCGAGATGGCCCGCCGCGCCGGTGACGACGTCAAACGCTTTGTCGACGCGGCCAAGCTCGACAACCAGCTGCGCGTGCTGTCGCGCATGCAGGTGCTGGGCGGCGGCCCGTACATCCCGGCCGGCTTGCCGCCCGAGGCACCGGCCAGCGCCCCGGTCGCGCGCTAAACCACGCAAGCGGTTACGCTGCCCGCGCACCTGCTCGCCCGGGCACGCGGCCCACGGGCAGCGATTGCAGCAGCCCGAAGCCAATCTCCGCGATCAGGAACGGCACCACCAGCAGCGTAGCGCCCGATGCCAGCGCGTATGCCTGCCACGCCGCAAACAGCCAGCGCGCCACGGCGTCGTACCGGCCGAGCGCCACACTGGTCTGTCGGAGACGCAGCACCGACCACACGCACACCACCGATCCCATCAGATTGGCCATCAGCAGATGCGTCGGCTCAAATGCAGGCAAGCTGCCGATGCCCAGCACATGCGCCAATGCGCTGAGCGCCTGATGCAACAGCGCAAATGTCCACGGCGTGGCAAACGGTGCGGTCACGATCAGGTCATACCAGGCGCTGGCCCGCACGATACGCAGGAAGGTCGATTCGGAAACCATGGGGAAACTCCAGACGTGAAGTGAAGGAGCCGCCACGGTAAAGCTTGGTGTACGCTCCAAGGTCAAGCCCCGACCGTATCCCCCGTTCCAAACGACCATGCCTGCCGCTCTGCCCGCTCCCATTTCCAATGCGCATGCCGGTGACCTGTCCATCGGCGACCTGGCCGCCGCCACCGGCGTCTCACGCGATGGCCTGCGCTTTTACGAGGCACGCGGGCTGATTCGTGCGCGGCGCCGGAGCAACGGCTACCGTGCCTATCCGCCCGAAATCGTGGAACTGGTGCAATACGTCCGCACGGCCCAGCAGCTGGGTTTCACACTGGCGGAAATTAAGGAAGGCATGGCCCAGGTGTGGCAGCAACCCGACACCGATGCCGCCGTCACCGCGTTGCTGCGCGAGAAACTCGCCACGATCGACGCCCGGATCGCCAGCCTTCAGGCCATGCGCGATGCACTTGCGACCCGCGTCGGCATGGCATGCCCGCTTGCACCGGCCTGAGACGGCCGTCATGTCTTGTCATATAACTGTCGCAGACTGCCGCCGCAGGGCGCGTTTTTTCGCGTTTTCTAGCGCCCTGACGGCTCGCTGAGTCGTGAAAGGCGCTTGAAAGTTCGCGTCGGTAAAAACGCTCCCGTCTCAAGGGGAGTCTGCTGCAGTGAAACATCGGGGTGCGTTCCATTCACGGGCGAGGGCCGTGCTGTGCGCGGCGGCCTGCCTGCCACTTGCCGCTGCCTGGGCAGCCACGCCGGCAACGGGCCCGGCCGCGGCCAGCATGCCGGTCGCCACCATGCCGCCGATCAAGCCTTCCGTGCCGGGCGTGACGGGCGCCGGCTTCAACCTGGTCGAACTGTTGCAGGAGCTGAAAGGCAGCAACCCGCAGCTGATCCAGGCGCGCCATAACTACCTCTCTGCCAAGTCGATACCGCCGCAGCTTGCGTCGCCCAACAACCCGCAGCTCGGCTACATCTGGAACAGCATCCCCAAGGGGTTTCCGCTGGCGGTCAACCGCGCAGGCGGCAGCCAGTACAACCTGACGCAGCAGATCCCGTTTCCGGGCAAGAAAGCGCTGGCCGCCGAGATTGCCGATCGCCAGGCGGAATCGCTGAACGCGCAAAACGATGCGCTGTACCTGCAGCTCTACGCACAGCTTTCCACCACGTACTACCAGGCGATCGCGCTGCAGAAGCAGATCGACGTACAGAAGCTGACCATCACGCGCCTGGAGCAGGTCAAGCAGATCACGCGGGTGCGCTACGCCAACAACGCCGCCGCCTACGCCGACTTCCTCAACGCGCAGGTCATGCAAAGCAGCGCGCAGAATGACCTCTTCGCCGCACAGCGCCAGTACGACACCACGCTGCAGACACTGAACACGCTCATCGGCAAGGAGCCGAGCTTCCCGCTCGTGCTGCGCGCTGACGACGAGTCCGTGCACCTGCCGGAGGAACCGCTGCCCGAGCTGGAAAACCAGGCGCTGCGCGAGCACCCGTCGATCAAGGCATCGGCCGAGCTGATGGACGCCGCGCGCAAAAGCGTGACGCTGGCGCGCAAGGCCTATCTGCCCGACTTCCAGGTCATCGCCACCGTCACCACCGACAACCCGCCGTATGGCGTGCGCCCGAACAGCTACCAGATCGAGCTGGACGTGATCATTCCGTTCTGGTTCCTGACCAAGGAAAAGTACGGCGTGAACCAGGCGGTGGAAAGCCAGATTGCCACCGAGGCGAATGACGTGTCGGTGCGCCAGCAGACGTTATTGGCCGTCGATACCGCCTACAACACGCTGCGGCAGACACTTGCGCAGCTCGACTTCAACAAGCAGCGGCAACTGCCGCAGGCGCTGGCGGCGTATCGCGTCACGATGACCAACTACGCCAGCAACAACGCCGATTTCAACGACCTGCTCACTGCCCAGGGCGCGCTCAAGAACGCCGAACTGGCGGTCGCGCAGGCGCAGGCCACGGCCTTGCAGGCCTATCACGCGCTGCTCGCGGCCACCGGCCGCTCGCCGGTTCAAGCTCAATAACATCATGAAGAAGTTCTCTCCCGTTGTTGCAGTCATCGCCCTGGCCGCGGCCCTGGCCGTGGGCGTGGTGGTCGGACGCAAGTGGCCTGCCGCCGTGCCGGCCGAGACCGCGAAACCTGCAGCAGGTCCGGCCTCTGCGCCGGCTGCCGCGTCGCGCCCGAAGCCCGACTCCGTTGAAATTCCGGCCGGCGGCTTCGACCCCCAGCAGGTGAAGGTCGCGCAGGTCGGTCAGCTGTCCGTGCCGGTAGAACTGTCCACGCCGGGCAAGCTCGCCTACAACGCCGAGCGCACCAAGCTGGCCTCGGCGCGCGTGGCCGGGCGGCTGGACCAGATCCTCCTGTTCGAAGGTGCGCAGGTGCGCGAGGGCCAGCCGATTGCCCAGCTGTACGCGCCGGATTTCATCTCCGCGCAGAAGGAATACCTGCTGGCGCTGAATACGGCGCGCCAGCTCAAGGGTTCCAACATGAAGGATCTGCAGGACGATGCCGACGCAACGGTACAGTCCGCCGCGGGCCGCCTGCACGTGCTGGGCATGTCCGATGCCGATGTCGCGCAGATTGCCAAGCGCGGCACCCCCGCTGAACACCTGACGCTGCGCGCGCCCATCTCGGGCACGATCGTCAAGCGCAACATGGACCCAGGCGCCTTCCTGAACGTGGGCGACTCGTTCATGAGCATCGTCGATACGCGTGTGCTGTGGTTCACGGGCAATGTGTATGAGAACGACATTGCCAGCGTGCGCATCGGCCAGCCGATCTCGCTGCACACGTCGGCGTATCCGGACCGCGAGTTCACAGGCCGCGTGAGCTTCATTGCCCCGAACATCGACCCGGCCACGCACACGTTGACCGTGCGCTGCGACGTGCCCAACACCGACGGCCTGCTGCGCCCCGAGATGTACGCCACGGCGCGCATCCAGACCGGCAGCGGCCAGGCCACGGTGGTGCCGAAGTCCGCCCTGGTGAAAGACCACGGCAGCTACTTCGTGATCGTCCAGAGCGATGCCACACACTTCAAGCGCGTGGAAGTGCACGGCAAGGACACCGGCACCGACGGCAACTTTGCCGTGACGGCCGGACTTGAAGCTTCGTCGCAGGTGGTGGTGCGCGGCGCCGCGCTGCTCAACGAGATGATCGTCAAGGCAGGAGCGTAGGCATGGGCTTCAACCCCATCGCGGGCATTCTCAAGCGGCGGCTGCTGATCGTCTTCCTGGCGATCGCGCTGCTGGTGGCCGGCGTGCTTTCCTTCCGAGAACTGCCGCTGCAGGCGTATCCGGGCGTCGCACCGCTGTCGGTGCAGGCCATCACGCAATGGCCGGGCCGCAGCACGACCGAAGTCGAACAGCAGATCACCATCCCGATCGAAAACGCGCTGGCCGGCGTGCCGGACGTGCAGTCGTTCCGCTCGGTATCGCTGTTCGGGCTGTCGGTGGTGACGCTCAAGTTCAAGGAAGGCACCGATAGCTTCAAGGCGCGGCAGAACTTTTCGCAGTATCTGGCGAGTGCCAACCTGCCGACGGGCGTGCAGCCGTCGCTGAGCCCCGACTCGGACGCGACCGGTGAAATCATGCGCTTCCGCCTCGTGGGCGATGGCGTCGACCTCACCACGCTCAAGAGCTACCAGGACTACGACATCTCCAAGGGGCTCAAGCACGTGCAGGGCGTGGCCGATGTCAGCTCCTTCGGCGGCAAGGTGAAGGAGTATCACATCGTGCCGTCGCCCGCGAAGCTGCAGTCGTACGGCATCACGCTGTCGCAGCTCATCACGGCCATCGGCAACGCCAACAACAACACGGGCGGCAATCTGCTGCGCGACGGCGAGCAGCAGTTCGTCGTGCGCGGCGTGGGTCTGCTGCAGACAGTGGACGACATCCGCAACGTGGTGATCAACGCCAATAACGGCGTGCCGGTGCGCGTGCGCGATATTGCCGAAGTGGAAGTCGGCAACGTGCAGCGTCTGGGCCAGGTGCAATACAACGATCAGCCCGACGTGGTGGAAGGCATCGTGCTCCTCAAGCGCGATGCCAACGCCACCGAGGTGCTGGCCAAGGTGCGCGAGAAGGTGGCAGAGCTGAACAACGGCGTCCTGCCCAAGAGCATTCAGATCAAGCCGTTCTATGACCGCCAGGTGCTGCTCGACATCACCATGGGCACGGTCGAACACACGCTGGTGGTCGGGATCTCGCTGGTGCTCGCCGTGCTGTTCGTCTTCCTGGGCAACTTCCGTGCGGCAGCTGTCGTGGCGGCGGTGATTCCGCTGGCGCTGTGCGTGTCGTTCATCAGCATGGAGCACTTCCATGTGCCGGCCAATTTGATCTCGCTCGGGGCGATCGACTTTGGGGTGATTGTCGATGCGGCCGTGATCGTGATGGAAAACATCATGCGGCACCTGGAAGAAGGCGCCGAGAAGCTGGATGACGCCATCGTCAAGGCGACCAGCGAAGTACAGCGCGCGATGATCTTTTCCACCGGCATCATCATCGTGGCGTATTCGCCGCTGTTCTTCATCGGGGGCGTGGAAGGCATCATCTTCAAGCCGATGGCGTTCACGATGGGCTTTGCCCTGATGGCGTCGATCGTGCTGAGCCTGACGTTCGTGCCGGCCACCACGTCGTTCGTCTTCGGCAAGACGCTGCATCCGCACTCGCCGGCGTTCATCACGGCGATCCTGCGCTGGTACAAGCCCCTGCTGCGCAAGCTGATCGCGCGGCCGATGGCCGTCTTTGCCACGGCCATCACGGCGCTCTTGCTGACGCTGTACAGCGCCACGTTCCTCGGCACGGAGTTCCTCCCGACGCTGGAAGAAAACAACCTGTGGCTCCGCATTACGCTGCCCAATACGGTCGACCTCGATTACTCGGCGTCCGTGGCGAGCGACCTGCGCGCGTACTTCGTCAAGCAACCCGAGATCAAGCAGGTTTCGGTGCAGATCGGCCGCCCGGACGACGGCACGGATTCCACGGGCGTGTTCAACCAGGAGTACGGCCTGTATTTCGCACCGCCCGACCAATGGCCTGCCGGCATGACGAAGGGGCAACTCGTCGAACGGCTATCCAAGCATCTGGAGAAGATCCCGGGCATCGAATACAACTTCTCGCAGTACATCCAGGACAACGTGGACGAAGCGCTTTCGGGCGTGAAGGGCGAAAATTCGGTCAAGCTGTTCGGCAACGACCTCAACATGCTCGAAGCCAAGGCCAACGAAATCCAGGCGCAGCTCAAGAAGGTCTCGGGCCTGGTGGACGTGGGCATCTTCCGCGAGCTGGGCCAGCCGACGCTGAACGTTTCGATCGACCGCCAGGCAGCTGCACGCTTCAACATCAACGTGAGCGACGTGCAGAACCTCGTGCAATACGCCATCGGTGGCGCACCGGTCACGCAGATCCTGGAGGGCGAAAAGTCGTTCGGCCTGGCGGTGCGCCTGAATCAGCAGGCACGTGCCTCGTACGACGCCATCCGCGAACTGTTGATCGATACGCCCGACGGCCAGCACATTCCGCTGTCGATGATCGCCAAGGTGGAAATGACGGACGGCCCGTTCTTCATCTACCGCGAGGAAGGCAAGCGCTACATCGCCATCAAGTTCGGCGTGCGCGGCCGTGACCTCGGCGGTGCCGTGGACGAGGCACAGCGTGTGGTGGGCAGCAGCGTGCAGCTGCCCGAGGGCTACACCGTCAAGTGGGACGGCCAGTTCAACGAGATGAAGGTCGCGCAAGGCAAGCTGATGGTGATCGTGCCGTTGACCATCCTCGTGATCTTCCTGCTGCTGTACAGCACCTTCGGCAACTTCAAGGATGCGCTGATGGTGGTGCTCAATGTGCCGTTTGCCGCCATCGGCGGACTGCTGGCGCTGCATATCGCACATGAGACGCTGTCGATTTCGGCGGGTATCGGCTTCCTCTCGTTGTTCGGCATCGCCATCCAGGACGGTGTGATCCTGATCTCGTACGTCAATCGTCTGGCGCAATCCGAAAACGTGCGGGAAGCCACCGTCGACGGTGCCGCGCTGCGCCTGCGCCCGGTGATCATGACCGCCATGCTGGCCGGCCTGGGCCTGTTGCCGGCGGCGCTCTCGCACAGCATCGGCTCGGAAGCGCAGCGCCCGCTGGCGCTGGTCATCGTCGGCGGCATGGTGACGACGACGATCCTCACGCTGCTGGTGCTGCCGGTGGTCTTCACCTGGGCGCACCGGAACCGCCGACCGCCGTCGCGCGATTCGGACGTCAGCCCGACGGCTGCCATGCTGCCTTAAAGCACACTCGCGTCAAAAGCAAAACGGGCGCATCGCCTCACCGGCGGTGCGCCCGTTTCGCTTTGGATCGGCATCAGAAATCGGACCAATCTCATGGTTGCGCGCGCGCCCGACATGCAGAGTGCACCTCTGACTTCATCCCCGCACCGCCACCATGCAGACCACGCCCAACGTCGACGCCAGCATTACCGCGCAGTTCCCGCCGCAGGTCGTCGCCACGCTCATCGACCTCTTTGGCACCGATCTCCGGCAATGGCGCTTTATCGTCGATCTGTTTTCCCAGACGATGGAACAGGATCTCGCCAACCTGGAGAGCGCTCTCCACAGCGGGGGCGACGCGCAGATCGTTGAAGCGGCACACCGCATCGTCGGCTCCGCACGCATGCTGGGCCATCAACCGATCGCGGATGCTGCCCGCAGCATCGAGCGCACCGCACAGAGCGTAGGCCCCTATCCCGAGCGGGCGGCGGACATGCAAACCGCTCTCGCCCGCCTCCGCACGCTGGCCGATGATTTTCGCCAGCGCGCAAGCAGCTGCCCGTGGCCGGCCTCATCGGTGACGGGCTAACCGCGCCCCACGCTGCGCAGACCACCGGTTGAACAGCAGCGGCACCACCCCCACAGCGATGCCGCCCAGCCCGACCAGGTTTGTCGTCAGATCGAACGTCGGCACGCTGTAGGCGGCGATCAACCACAAGAACAACGCGCTGCCCAACGGCCAGCCGACCAGAAACACCGCATTGAACATCGAGCGCAGGGCTTCGCGCCGGTAGTGCCACGCGCAGGCGAAGCCCGCCAGCCCGTAGTAGAACGCCACCTGAAACCCGATCGCATTGACCGAATCCTTGATGATGGCGTTGATGCTCGGGAAAAACGACGCACCAAACAGCAGCACCAACCCGATCGCGGCAATCACGACGGTCGCCACCCATGGCGTGCGCCAGGTCGGGTGCAGCGTGGCATAGCGTGCATGCAACATGCCGTCGCGGCCCTTGGCATACAGCGTGCGGGTGAATTGCAGGATGGACGTCTCGAGGGTGCCGACCGTGCTCAGCATGACGGCCACCACGGCCACGTAGCTCCACGGACGCGGCAGCAGCTTGTCGGCCACGGCAAAGATGACGTTGGTGCTGGACTGGTCGATTTCCGCGTCGCTCAGCACGAGCAGAATCACGGCGCCAAAACCCATGAAGAGCGCCAGCACAATCACCATGGCCCATAACGCGCCACGACCGGGCGCGCGATTGGCGTCACGCGTTTCTTCCGTCAGGTTGACCGTCACGTCCCAACCCCAGAAAAAGAACAGGGCCGTCAGCGCACCGGTCGCAAACAGCTGCGGTGTAAATGCCGCGGGTGACAGCAACGCCCACGACAGCGCATGGGCCGGATGCGCGCCGAATTTCACCACCGCCAGCACGATCAGACCGACGAGGATGAGCGTTTCCGTCACCGTCATGGCGATCTGCGAATAGCTCGTCAGCTTGATGCCCTTGATGATGACGGCGGTCACCACCAGCAGCCACGCTGCGGCCATCAGCGCCACCACGGCGGGCTGCGCAGACAGCGACGGGGCCACGAGTGTGAGCGTGGCCGTTGCGGCTGGAATCGTGCCGGACACCATGAACACGCCCGACGCCACCAGCAGTGCCCACCCGGCAAAGAACCCCAATGTGCGATTGAAGATGGCGCCCACCCAGGCATACGCCGCACCGGCATGCGGGTTGACGCGGTTCAGGTGCAGATAGGCAAAGGTCACGCCAAACATGATCAGTCCGCAATACAGAAGGCTGGCCGGCGTGAGGGCCCCCACCGCGCCGATCAGCGTGGCCGTGGTAGCGGCAATGCTGAACGCGGGCGCCGTGCCCGCCACCCCCATGACAACGGATTCGCTCACACCCAGCGCGTGGGCCTCAAGTTGCGTATCGACTGCCATCCGCCACCTCCAAGATTGCTTGCCGCCGACATGGCGCGCGCCTGGATTCGTCAATCCAGTATTGGCGCTCGCCATCGGAACGCCAATGGCGGCGATCCCGGCACCGGTTTGTTTATGTTTTTGGTCACATAAATTAAGCAATTCGGTTGTAAGTTGCGTAATTCGCAATACAACGGGTGCCTACAACTATTGATCTAGAACACGCTGCCCCACTATCTTTCGCGGGCAACGTCGGCGCAGTCCCACTGCAGCCGGCTGGCACGCACCGGCCATGACCGGCGCGGCCGCACCGTTTCACCACGTACGTCACAACACGGGCTCAACTTATCCGGGGGGATTCGATGTCCGAAGCAGTCCTGCATCCATTTTTTTCACGCGAGCGCACCGTCGCCGCGGTTGGCTTCAACCGCTGGCTGGTTCCGCCTGCCGCGCTGGCCATCCATTTGTGCATCGGCATGGCCTACGGTTTCTCCGTCTTCTGGCTGCCGCTTGGCCGCGCGCTGGGCATTACCAAGCCACTCACCTGCGGCGCCGACGTCTCGCTGATCGCCGAGCTGTTCACCACCACCTGCGACTGGCGCGTCTCCAGCCTTGGCTGGATGTTTACGCTGTTCTTCGTGTTCCTGGGCGCATCCGCTGCCATGTGGGGCGGCTGGCTTGAGCGCGTTGGCCCGCGCAAGGCCGGCGTCGTCTCGGCCGTGTGCTGGTGCGGCGGGCTGTTGATTTCCGCGCTCGGCATCCAAATGCACCAGCTGTGGCTGCTGTGGGTGGGCTCGGGCGTGATCGGCGGCATCGGCCTGGGGCTGGGCTACATCTCGCCCGTGTCGACGCTCATCAAGTGGTTCCCGGACAAGCGCGGCATGGCCACGGGCATGGCCATCATGGGCTTCGGTGGCGGCGCGATGATCGGCGCCCCGCTGGCTGACCGCCTGATGAAGCTGTTTGCGACGCCCGAATCTGTGGGCGTATCGCAAACGTTTATCGTGCTGGCTGGCATCTACTTCGTCTTCATGATGGCCGGCGCGCTCGGTTACCGCGTGCCGCCCACGGGCTGGAAGCCCGCCGGCTGGACGCCCTCGCCCGCCAAGGCGAAGGACACGATGGTCACGCAACGCCACGTCCACGCAAATGAAGCCCTGAAGACGCCGCAGTTCTGGCTGATCTGGGCCGTGCTGTGCCTGAACGTGTCGGCCGGTATTGGCGTGCTCGGCATGGCTTCGCCGCTGCTGCAGGAAGTGTTTGGCGGCAAGCTGCTGGGCGTGACGACGTCGTTCATGGACCTGACGGCCGCGCAAAAAGGCCAGATCGCAGCCATCGCTGCGGGCTTCACGGGTCTGCTGAGCCTGTTCAACATTGGCGGCCGTTTCTTCTGGGCATCGCTGTCGGATCGCCTGGGCCGCAAGATGACGTATGCGATCTTCTTCGTGCTCGGCTTCGTGCTGTATGCATCGATTCCGTGGACGTCGCACACCGGCAATATCGCGCTGTTCGCGCTGGCCTTTTGCGTAATCCTGTCGATGTACGGCGGCGGTTTTGCGACCGTGCCGGCCTATCTGGCCGACATGTTCGGCACGCAGATGGTGGGCGCCATCCACGGCCGCCTGCTCACGGCGTGGTCGACGGCGGGCATTCTGGGCCCCGTGCTGGTGAACTACCTGCGCGAATACCAGATCGCCCATGGCGTGGAACGCGCAGCCGTGTACGACATCACGATGATGATCCTGGCCGGCCTGCTGATCCTCGGCTTCATCTGCAACCTGCTGGTACGCCCCGTCAACGCGAAGCACTTCATGACCGAAGCGCAACTCGACGCGCTGCGTCACGCTGCGGCAAGCAAGAGCCCGACGCCGTCGGTGGCTGCGCCGGAAACGTCGCTGGAATGGAAGGCGCATCCGGGTTCGGCCGTGGCCGTGGTGCTGGCCTGGGCTGCCGTGGGGCTGCCGTTGGGCTGGGGGGTTTGGATTACACTCCAAAAAGCTGCCGTTCTGTTCTCCTGACCTCTGATCCAACGCCGCCCCGCCACCCATGAAGCACCAGAAGATCGAGTTTTACCGTCACCCGGCCGGTGGCTGGGGCGCGCTGAAAAGCGTTGCGCATCAATTGCTGTCGCAAGGCATCGCGGCCAAGGGCGCCAAGACGATGCTGTCGGCCAACCAGCCTGACGGCTTCGACTGCCCGGGCTGTGCATGGCCTGACCGCGACCACGCATCCACGTTCGAGTTCTGCGAAAACGGCGTCAAAGCCGTGGCTGCAGAAGCGACCTCCCGCCGCACCACGCCGGAGTTCTTCGCACAGCACACCGTGCGCGAACTCGCCGAGTGGTCGGACTACGCGCTGGAAGACCAAGGGCGCCTGACGCATCCGATGGTCTACGACGCGGCCAGCGACAAGTACGTCCCGATCGACTGGGACGCCGCCTTCGCGCTCATCGCGCAGCACCTGCGTGCGCTGCCCGATCCGAACCAGGCGATCTTCTACACCTCCGGCCGCACCAGCAATGAGGCGGCCTTCCTCTACCAGTTGTTCGTGCGCGCCTATGGCACGAACAATTTCCCCGACTGCTCCAACATGTGCCACGAGCCTTCCGGCACGGGCATGCGGAGCAGCATCGGCGTCGGCAAGGGCACCGTCACGCTCGACGATTTCACCAAGGCCGACGCGATCTTCATCTTCGGCCAGAACCCGGGGACGAATCACCCGCGCATGCTGGGCGAATTGCGCGAGGCATCGAAGCGCGGCGCCAAGATTGTTTCGTTCAACCCGCTGCGCGAGCGCGGGCTGGAGCGCTTTGCCGATCCGCAAAGCAAGATCGAGATGCTGACGCTGGGCTCCACGCGCATCAGCACCGAATACCACCAGGTGCGCATCGGCGGCGACCTGGCGACGGTCAAGGGCATCATCAAACACGTGATCGAGCGTGACGACGTGGCGCGCAGCCGCGGCGAACCCGCCATCATCGACCACACCTTCATCGTCCAGCACACCGGCGGCTACGACGCCTTTGCGGCTGACGTGCGCGCCGAGTCGTGGGCGACGATCGAAGCGGAATCCGGCTTACCCGAGCACGAAATCCGCCAGGCCGGCGACACCTACATCAAGGCCGGCAGCGTCATCGCGTGCTGGGGCATGGGCATCACGCAACACAAGCATTCGGTGGCGACGATCCAGATGATCGTCAACCTGCTGCTCCTGCGTGGCAATATCGGCCGCCCGGGCGCCGGTGCGTGCCCGGTGCGCGGGCACAGCAACGTGCAGGGCGACCGGACGATGGGCATTTACGAGAAGCCCGCGCCTGCGTTCCTCGACCGTCTTGAGCACGTCTTCGGCATCCAGGTGCCGCGCGAACATGGCTACGACACCGTCGGCGCCATCGAGGCGATGCAGCAAGGCGCCGCGCGCGTGTTCTTCGCCATGGGCGGCAACTTTGCGGCGGCCACGCCCGACACCGCCGCCACGTGGGCCGGCCTGCGCCAGTGCGACTTGACCGTACACGTGACCACCAAGCTCAACCGCAGCCACATCGTGCACGGCAAGGCCGCGTTGATCCTGCCGTGCCTGGGCCGCACCGAGGTCGACCAGCAAGCCGGCGGCACGCAAGGCGTGACGGTGGAAGATTCGATGAGCATGGTGCACATGTCGGCAGGCATCAATCCGCCGGCCTCGCCGCATCTGCTCTCGGAGCCGGCCATCGTGGCGCGCCTGGCCGAGGCGACGCTGCCCGAGAGCACGATCCCGTGGCGCTGGCTGGTCGAGGACTACGACCGCATCCGCGAACGCATTGAAGCCGTGTTCGACGACTTTGCCGGCTTCAACGAGAAGATTCGCGTGCCGGGCGGCTTCCGCCTGCGCAACACCGCATCCGAACGTGTCTGGAACACGCCGTCGGGCAAGGCGGAATTCCACGCGCATGCCGTGCCGACCGACACGCCCGTCCACCGCGCCCGCGAGCGCCATGCCGATGCGACCGTCTTCACGCTCGCCACGGTCCGTTCGCACGACCAGTACAACACCACCATCTACGGCATGGACGACCGCTACCGTGGCGTGTTCGGGCAGCGCCGTGTTGTCTTCATCAACAAGGAAGACCTGCACACCATTCGCATGAAAGACGGCGAGTGGGTGGACATGGTGACGCTCTCCGAAGACGGCACCACGCGCCGCGCTGACGGCTTCCGCCTCGTGGCGTATGACATTCCGCGCGGGTGCCTGGCGGCGTATTACCCCGAGACCAATCCGCTGGTGCCGCTGTCTTCCGTGGCCGACCAGGCCCGCACGCCGACGTCCAAGTCGATTCCGGTGATGCTGGTTCCGAGCCAAGTCGAACGCACCGCTGACGCCACCGCGGCCAACACGGCGGAAGCCTGATGCCAACCGAGCCGGCGTGGTCTGCGCTGCAACTGGCGCTGCTGGCCGCATTGCGCGAAACCGAGGCCAGCAAGCCTGTGTCGCTGCCCTGGCTGACCAAGCGCGTGGGTGAGCGCGCCAGCACGGTGCTGCGCGCGCTGCATCCGCTGGCCGACGCAGGCCTGTTGCGCGTTGCCATGGACGACACGCGCTGGCTCATTGTGCTGCTCGACGCCGGCCGCGCCCTGCCCGATTTCCCTGCATGACTGCCCTTCCCCAACAACCCACCGGCTTGCCCGTCGTTTCCACCTCCGCGACGAAACGCACGCGCGCCGGCGCACAAGACGACACCGCCACCGCCGTCGCCGAAGAAGCGCCGGTGGCGCTCGTCTTCAACGGCATCACGCATGCGGTGATGATGGCGTCGCCCACGGATCTGGAAGATTTCGCGCTGGGCTTTGCGCTGTCGGAAGGCATCATCGACGGTCGCGCCGATTGGCGTGGCGCAGACGTGGAAACGCATCCGCATGGGCTTGAGGTGCATGCGGAAATCGCCTCGCATTGCTTCGTCCGGCTGAAGGAACGCCGTCGCGCGCTGGCCGGCCCGACCGGTTGCGGCCTCTGCGGCATTGAAAGCCTGCAGACCTTTGAAGACGCACCGGCGCCGCTGACGCCGCCCGCATGGCTGGCGTCTCTTGCCGACGCGCAGGTGCTGGACGCCATGCAGGCGATGACGGCGCATCAGCCGGCCAACGCCCTTACCGGTGGCTTGCATGCCGCCGGCTGGGTGCCCGCAGCTGGCAACGCACCGCTGCATGTGCTGGAAGACGTGGGCCGCCACAACGCGCTCGACAAGCTGATCGGCCGGCTGGCACGACTCGGCATCCGCCCCGCAGACGGGTTCATCGGCATGACGAGCCGTGCGAGCTACGAGCTGGCGCGCAAGTGTGTGCAAGTGCAGGTGCCGCTGCTGGCGACGATCTCCGCGCCGTCTTCGCTGGCGATCCGCCACGCCCAGGCCGGGCAGTTGGCGTTGCTGGCGTTCTGCCGTGGGGATAGCGTGACGCGGTTTGCCTGAGCAAGGCCCCTCTCTCGCGGGGATATTGAGCGTTGCGAGCCCTGTGCTCTAATCGGAATCATTGCTCGCAAACCTTCAACGCCCGCATGAATCAAGCTGCCCCGCTGGATCTGGTCGACCATATCAGCACGTTTGCAGACACCGGCAATAGCTATGCCGCATATCCTCTGCTCGATGCATTGCGAGCGGACCCGCGCCCGGAGGCCCAGTCCTTGGCCGTGCGCATGGTGCGGCATCTGGGCGGCAATCGGTTGTCGGACGCCATCGGGCTGCGCTTATGGCGCAAGCACCCTAACCACCCCGAAGCCATGGTGGTTTATGCGCGCATCCTAGCCGATCGCAAGGGTCCCTATCGCGGCTGGCGATGGATGGAATCCGCATGCATTCCTGACGACGCACCTCCGGCAGTGCTCGCAGAATGGCACGCATCGCGTGCCACCTTGGCCGGCGCGCTGCGTGATTGGGAGACGGCAACTAGCTTGTTTTCGGCGGCGCTGTCGCTGGCATCGGAAGACCCTTGGATCCACGTGCTGCAAGCCCATGTATTCGAGCGGCAGGATCGATACGACGAAGCCATTGCGGCCTGCCTTGAAGCGCTCCGACTCTACCCAAGCCATCGTGCAGCCATCCAGGGGCTTGCACATCTGCATACGCTTACCGGTAATGACGCGGAAGCCATACGTCTGTTGCAGACCGCTTCGGCAAACATGCAGAGCGCCGACGTGGAAGCTCAACTGTTCGGCCTGCTGTCGGAACACCGGCAGTTCGACGAGGCCGCCGCCGCGCTTACGCGCTGCCGGACATACACACCATTGGCCGACAAGGGCTGGCGCCGCTGGCTTGACGCACAAGAGGTCGACAACCTGCTTGCCCGTAAGCTATTCGATGAGGCGGCCCATCGCTGCGGCGCGCTCAACGAACCCTTCTATGTCGACATTAGAGCCCGCCTGGCCGAGCCTGCATCGAGCACCGACCTCCAGCGCGTCCAACTCGACGTTGGCTTCGTGCGCCAACACCACCTCACATGCGCGCCTGCCACGCTGAGTGCGTTGAGCCACTACTGGGGCTACGCCGCCGAGCACCTCGAAATTGCAGAACAAATCTGCTACGACGGCACCCCGGCCTCAAGCGAACGCGCCTGGGCTGAACGCAACGGTTTCTTTGTGCAGGAGTTCACGGTCGACTGGCCGGTCACGCGCGCCTTGATCGACGCAGGCGTGCCCTTTACGCTGACCACCGAATTCACCAATGCTGGGCACTTGCAAGCCGTCATCGGGTATGACGCCTTGCGGGGCACATTGCTCATACGCGATCCTTCGCAGCGCATTTACGCAGAGCACTACGCAGTTACGCTGTTTAGCGAACACCGTGCCAGCGGCCCACGTGGCATGTTGATGGTCCCGTCGAAAGAGCGTCACCGGCTGAACGGAATCACGCTGCCCGATGCAGCCGACTGGGACAGCTACTACACCATCATTCGGGCGTTGGAAGCCCACAACCGGGGAGCGGCGGACGCGGCAGCACAAGCACAGCAGTCCCGCGCGCCCGATCATTGGCTCACCCTGCGCGGCCTGCGTGCCCTCGCACATTACGATGGTGACCTCACGCGCGCACTGGCACTGACAGACCAATCCCTCGAGCATTTCGGCGATCATCCCAGCCTGCTGCTGCACCGGCAGCAACTTCTGGCGACCATCGGGACGCGGCGGGAAGCTTTGGATGCAGCACAAGCGGCCGTTGCCAAACACCCGTGGAACCCGCCATTGCTGACGCGGCTCTCTCGCTTGCTGAGCGACGACGCCCGGCAGATACCGGAAGCGATCGACTACGCCTCACGCGCGCTGCGTGTCAACATCAACGAGTCCGAAGCTTGGCGCGCTATGGCCGACGCGCTGTGGCTGTCGGGCGACAAAGCCGATGCGTTGGTGCACTACCGCATCGCAGCTTGCCTACACCCGCATTCCGAAGACCTGGCCATCACCTACTGCCAAGCATGCTTCGGCCTCGGGAAGATGGATCAAGGCTTGGCTTTCCTTCAAGCACGCATTGACCAGTTGGGCGGCCAGTCGTCCGCACCGTCCATCAGCGCCTTCGGGCAATTCGATATGCTGGGCCGCACCAACGAAGCGTTCGCTTTGCTGGAAAATGCGCTGCAACAGCGTCCGAACGACGAAACACTTCGTCTCTTCTACGCGGAAAAAGCACTTGCCTACGCCCAACCCGAAAAGGCGCGCGCCCTGTTGACCGGGCGCACGGGGCAGGCACGGCACGCAGAACAGCTTCGCGTGGAAGCACTGATTGCCCGCCATGAAGGCCGCATCGACGATGCTTGGGTTGCAGTCAGTGCCGCTTGCGAGCGGGAACCGCTGCATATTCCCTTGCGTCGTATGGCGGCTGACATCCGCGCCCAGCAGTCGGGGCGAGCCGCCGCCGTTCAGTTTCTGAAGGACGCGTGCGCCCAACACCCCACCTATCTTGCCCTGTATGAAGCGCTCCTTGAATGGATGGCGGATGCACCGCCCACCGAATCCGAGACGATCATTCGGCAAGCACTGGCTCTTCACCCTCACTACGCATTTATGCAACGTGAGCTGGCGAACAACTTGGCTAGCCAGCGCAAGTTAGAAGACGCGTGGAGCGTAGCTCGCGAGGCGCAGGCCCTCGCCCCGCGCCATGCATCGACTTACGCCATGCTGGGCGGCCTCTATTTGACGGCCGGCGATGTCCACGAGGCACAACAGCAGTTTCGGGAGGCACTCCTACTCAACATCGATCACGGCTACGCCTTGCACAGGCTTGTTACCACGTGCAACAGCCATGAAGCCCGGAGAGAAGCCCTCGCCTTCATTGCGCGTCAATTGCAAGAACAATCGACCCAGGGCGACCCGATCTTCACCTATCAGGTGCTTGCACGCCACACATTGCCCGACGATGAACTGGAAGGTGAACTCCGGGCGCTGCACACGCGCAGGCCCGAGCTGTGGCAAACCTGGGCCGCGCTCGCCGTTCAACTGATCGATACCACCCAGTTTGCTGCCGCACAGACGTTGCTCGATGGTGCCATCGACCGATTCCCGCTTATGCCGCGCTTGCATTACGAATTAGCTCGGCTTGCGACCAACCGGGGCGACTTTCCACGGGCCCGTACAACCGTGCAGCGCGCGTTGCAACTATCACCGTCATGGACATGGGCGCTGCGGCTGGCCGTGCATCTGGCGATGAACGAGCCCGGCCAACTCGAGGCGGGGCTTGCACTTGTGGCCGCACCACGTTCGCGCTGCCAGGAAAACCCAGAAGGTCATGTGCTGCGGGCTCGGCTGCTATGGAAACTGGATCGCCGAGATGAAGCCCTCGCGCAGGTGGAAACCGCACTACACCGCTGGCCCGCGCACACGGAGGCCTGGGACTTCTTCATTGACGCCGCGCGACAGATGGAGCGCGCGCATTACGTAGCGGAATTCACTGCGGAACTTGCCCGCCAACGACCGGACAATATCGACGTCCTCATACGGCAGGCCGACCACGCCGCCACCTTAGACGACGCACTTGCTGCCGTGGACAAGGCAACGGCGATCAACCCGCTGCATCAGCCCGCCTATATCGCACGCATCAACGCGCTGAACCGGCATGGTCGGTTTGCTGAAGCACTGGAGACCGTGCACAGCACACCGTGGGGTCAACACACACCAACGGCCATTCTCCGATGTGGTCCACGCTTGCACTGGCAGCATGGCGACACAGACAAGGCGATCACCGCGTTACAGCAACTACTCAAGAGCGAGGTCAATTCGTTCGACATGTGGCGAGAACTGGCCGACTGGACGTTCTCAGCCAAGCGGCACGACGAATGTTTGGCGGCAGCGCGTGAAATGGTTCGCATCGACTCCACGGTAGCCGTTGGTTATGGCTATCTAGGTCACGGGTTACGTGAACGTGGAGAAACAGCCTCCGCGATTGAGGCCTTGCGCACCGCGTTTGAATTGGACCCGTTCTACGTCTATGCCGGCCTTGCCCTGACCGACCTGCTGCTGGCGTCCGACTGGAATGCGGCCAAGCAGGTGCTGGTTACTCTGCGAGCCAATGTTCCCGGCCCGGCAGTCGCCCTGCGCGAAATTCAGTACGCCGTACGCGCCGGCGACAAAGAAGGCGCCGCCGCGCCGCTTGCGGAAATCGTGCGCGTCTCCGAGCACGACGCCGGCACGTTCGACAAAGCCGTCGAAGCATTGCCCCGCGGTTCATGGCGCGAGTTGCTCTTCCAGGCGACAGAGCAGGCTAGCCTTTGCGGCGAAGTGTCAGAGGCAGCGGCCCGATATTGGCTGGAAAGGGAATTCGATGTCGCCCACCCGGCATTTCTGGACAAGGTTGAGCCCTACCTGAAGGCCGATCATCACCAGCGCTTCAAGATCGCCGTGATCAACTGTGCAACGGCGGTCCGCATGTTCCAGCACGTCAGCGCGCTAGTCGCACAATACAGCCGCGAAATGCGCGCAAATGCTGAATGCTGGGCCTTGGTCGGCTACGCATACCTGGAGGCCAAGCGGTTTCAAGAGGTCGTTGATTGGATGCACGATTGGCAGCGTGCGGACGCGCCATGGTGGGCGCTGGACAACCTCGCTGTTGCACTGCGCACCGATGGCCGACATGGGCTTGCCAATCAGGTATCTGAAATGTCCCATGGCAAGGAGCCCCGTAGCCCGGATGCGATGGTGTGGCTGGCGTGCGACGCCGCTCGCCACGGGCAGACCCGGACCCTCCTCGCATGGCTTGAGCGCGTGCGCCCGATGAAAATGCGTCCTTACTACCAGGGACTGCATCAGGTCCTTGAGGGATATTGCGCAGCAGCCACAACGGGCAAAGCTGCCCCACTTCGCACAGCCTTGCGCCAGTGGGAATTTGCCTCCCGAAAGCAAAGCACTCTCGCTGACCTCATGGTCGACGTACGTCGCCGGTGGATTCAAGACGCACCTACAAGTTGGGAGCGCTTTTCGCGCGTACTGCGTCTTATTTAAGGCTTATAAGGCAGCAAGACCGCTAAATCTCCACCTTGCTCCCCAACTCAACCAGCCGGTTGGCAGGAATCCGGAAGAAGTCCGACGGCTTGGCGCTGTTGTGCTGCATCCAGGCAAACAGCGACTCGCGCCACATCGCCATCCCAGGCAGCGGCGACGGCACCACCGTGGCGCGCGTAATGAAGAAGGATGTTTCCATATCTTCAAAAACGATGCCCAGACGCTCACCCACGCTGCGCACGATCTCGTCCACGGCGGGGGTTTCCTTGAAGCCGAAATCCACCACTGCGGTGTGGATGTCGTCGCCAATGGTTTTGATGACGAGGCGCTTAGCGGGGTCCACATACGGCACGGCCAGCGTGCGGAAGTGGATGAACAGCACGCGCTTGTGCAGCACGTGGTTGTGCTTGAGGTTGTGCAGCAACGCCAACGGTACAAACTCGATGCTTGGCGTGAGATACACGGCCGTGCCGTCCACACGATACGGTGGATGACGCAGCAGCCCTTCCATGAACGGCTCGAGCGGAATGCCGCCCTCGACATTGCGCGCCTTCAGCAGTTGCGTGCCGGTGTGCCACGTCACCATCAGGAAGAAGATCAAGCCGCCCAGCAGCAGCGGGAACCAGCCACCCGCGGCAATCTTGAGCAGGTTGGCGGAGAAGAACGACAGATCCACCGCCAGGAACACCGCGCCGATGCAGGCCACCAGTGACAGGCGCCACTTCCAGGCGTTGCGCATGACCACCGTCACCAACCCGGTCGTCAGCACCATGGTGGTCGTCACCGCAATACCGTAGGCGGCCGCCAGGTTGTCGGACTTGCCAAAAGCCAGCACCACGGCCACCACCAGCACGAGGAGCATGTAGTTGACCACCGGCACGTAGATCTGGCCGATTTCCACATCCGACGTGTAGAGAATCTTCATGCGCGGCGCATAGCCCAGATGCACCGCCTGCGCCGTCATCGAAAAAGCGCCCGAGATGACAGCCTGAGACGCAATGACGGTAGCCGCCGTGGCCAGCACCACCATCGGGCCAACAGCCCAGTTCGGCATCAACAGGAAGAACGGGTTCTGCACGGCGCTCGGCTCACGCAGCAGCAAGGCGCCCTGGCCGAAGTAATTCAGCAGCAGGCACGGCATGGCAATGTAGAACCACGCATAGCGGATGGGGCGGGCGCCGAAGTGGCCCATGTCGGCATACAGCGCCTCGGCGCCGGTCAGTGCCAGAAACACCGAGCCGAACACGATGAACGCCAGCACGGTATGCCGGAATCCGAATTCGATGGCGTACAGGGGGCTGAGGGCCACCAAGATCTGCGGCGACTTCACCACGGAGGCCAGCCCGATCAGCCCCAGCAGCACGAACCAGATCACCATGATCGGCCCGAACAGGCGCCCCACCACGTGCGTGCCCTGCTTTTGGATGAGGAACAAGGCGATCAGCACAATCAGCGCCAGCGGCAAGACCCATGTCTGCAGCGCGGGCGCCATGATCTCCATGCCCTCAATGGCGGAGAGCACGGAAATGGCCGGTGTAATGACGGCATCCCCGTAGAACATCGCGGCGCCCAGCAGGCCCAGCAGCATCAACGTGCGCGTAAACCGGGCGCTGCCGCTGCTTGCGCGCATGGCCAGCGCCGTCAGCGCGAGGATGCCACCTTCGCCGTTGTTGTCCGCCCGCATGACGAACAACACGTATTTGACCGACACCACCAGCGTCATCGCCCAGAACAGCATCGACAGGATGCCGAAGACGGTCTGGTCGGAAAACGGTACCCCATGCTCGGGGTTGAAGCATTCCTTCAGGGCATACAGGGGGCTGGTGCCGATGTCCCCGAAGACCACGCCGATCGCGCCCACCATGGTGGCCATCAACGCGGGATTTTTCTTGGTGTGACTGGCTGCGGCTGTCGTCATGGGTAGGCTGCGACTGGAACGACGGGGGCGCACGCAATTTTCGTGCACCTCTGCGGCACCGGTTTTGCTGCGGGCCCCGAGTGCGGCAGAAGCCACTAAAGCTTAGGTGAAAACGCCCGGTTTTGCGCGGGTGTTTGCACCGATGGCAAGACCGCGCCAACCCTGATGCAGCCCCGAAAACAGCGGCTGCGGCCGCTCCAAACGGAAACCTTAAAAAAACAGACTTTGACGGGGCGACGCGCCAAGCATATATTCACCAAACGATCGTTTGGCCGGTTCGGCCGGGTCTGCCTGCTGTGTTTGTATTTGGCCGGCGGCCGATCGATTTCTCAACTTCACGACTCAAAATCATGGCTACTGGTACCGTCAAGTGGTTCAACGACGCAAAGGGTTTCGGCTTCATTACCCCGGATGATGGCGGCGAAGACCTTTTCGCTCATTTCTCCGCAATCAATGCCGCAGGCTTCAAAAGCCTGAAGGAAGGTCAGAAGGTGTCGTTCGAAGTCACGCAAGGCCCGAAGGGCAAGCAAGCTTCGAACATCGTGCCCCAGTAACACGGAGCACGCGGGCGCGGTAGCCCGGTTTTGGCTTGCCGCGCGAGGTTTCCTCGCGCGTGTATTGGCCGGGATATTCCGCCAGGCAGGTTGTTTCAGTACGTGTTTGCCATCAAGCAGTCGGATGGCCGCCGGAAGCGGTGGCCTGGTTTGACGAACCCCTTTTGGGAGCATGCAATGGCCAGCCGAATTGAAGAGAACGCCGTTCAATATGATCCGCCCGCCGGGGCAGCTGCAGAAATGCATGCTGCCCCGAGTTTTATTCGGGATTCGGAGATCCAGTTTTCGCGCTCGCAGACATTCCACGAGGGCCAGCGCGTCAGCTTCGATGTAGAGATCGGGCCCGATGGCGAACTCATCGCCGTCAACATCAAACCAATATGACACGCCGGTTTCACCTCGGCATGTTCAAACGATAAAGGGAGGCATTGCCTCCCTTTCTCATGAGCGATACGTCGGCTTACTTGGCTGTCGGCATCACGAATTCAGCGCCCTTGGCGATCGAATCCGGCCAGCGTTGCATCACGCTCTTGTAGCGCGTGTAGAAACGCACACCTTCTTCGCCATAGGCATGGTGGTCTCCGAACAGCGAGCGTTTCCAGCCGCCAAAGCTGTGCCACGCCATCGGCACCGGAATCGGCACGTTGATGCCGACCATGCCCACCTGGATCTGCCGCGCAAATGCACGCGCCACGCCGCCATCGGTCGTGTAGCACGACACGCCGTTGCCGAACTCGTGGGCATTGATCAGCTTCACCGCCTCGGCAAGATCGTGCACCCGCACCACCGAAAGCACGGGCCCGAAGATCTCTTCCTTGTAGATCGTCATCTCGGGCTTGACGTGGTCGAACAACGTGCCGCCCGTGAAGAAGCCTTCGGCGTGGCCGTCGACCGTGTGGCCGCGGCCGTCCACCACCAGCTCGGCACCCTCTTCCACGCCCTTGGCGATATAGCCTTCCACCTTGGCCTTATGGGCAGCCGTGACAAGCGGACCCATTTCGCTGTCGGCCTGCATGCCGTTGCCGATCTTGAGTGCGCGGGCGCGTTCGGCGAGGCGCGGGACCAGCTTGTCGGCCACGTCACCCACCGCCACGGCCACGGAAATCGCCATGCAACGCTCGCCGGCCGAACCGTAGCCGGCGCCGATCAGCGCATCGACGGCCTGGTCGAGATCCGCATCCGGCATGACGACGAGGTGATTCTTTGCACCGCCCAAGGCTTGCACGCGCTTGCCGCGCTTGGTGCCCTCGGCGTAGATGTATTCGGCGATGGGCGTGCTGCCGACGAACGAGACGGCCTGCACATCCGGATGCTCGAGCAGCGCATCGACGGCATCCTTGCCGCCCTGCACGACGTTGAACACGCCGTCGGGCAGGCCCGCCTGCTTGAGCAGGTCGGCAATCATCAGGCTGGGGGTCGGGTCACGTTCGCTCGGCTTGAGGATGAACGTGTTGCCGCACGCCAGCGCCACGGGCGCCATCCACATCGGCACCATGAACGGGAAGTTGAACGGCGTGATGCCGGCCACCACGCCCAGCGGCTGGCGCAGGTTCCAGTTGTCGATGCCGCCGCCGATGTTGTCGGTGAAATCGGTCTTGAGCAGGTTCGGAATGCCGCAGGCAAATTCCACCACTTCAATGCCGCGCGTGACTTCGCCCTTGGCGTCGGAGAACACCTTGCCGTGCTCGCGCGTGATGGCGGCCGCCAGGGCATCCTGGTTTTGATCGAGCAGTTCCTTGAACTTGAAGAGAACGCGCGAACGCTTGAGCGGCGAGGTCTCGGCCCAGTCGGCGGCGGCTGCGTGGGCAGCGGCCACGGCGGCGTCGACCTCGGATTTGCCGCCCAGCAGCACCTGCGCGCTCACGGCGCCCGTCGCGGGGTTGAACACATCGGCGGTGCGCGTGCCGCTGCCGGCATGGCGTTGCCCGCCGATGTAATGGCTGACGACGGAATCCGTCACGGCAGGATCAATCGGTCGGTTCATTTCAGGCTACCTCTTGCAGAACGGTACGAACGGTGTCGAAGATGCGCGCGATCTGCGCTTCTTCGATGATGAGCGGCGGCGAGAACGCCAGGATGTCGCCGGTGTAGCGCACCAGCACCCCGCGCTCCAGGCATTTCAGGAAGACTTCGTAAGCGCGCGCGCCCACGGCGCCGGGGCGCGATTCCAGTTCGATGCCGGCCACGAGGCCCAGGTTGCGGATGTCCTTCACGTGCGGCGCGCCCTTGACCGAATGCGCTGCCGCTTCGAACGCCGGCGACAGCGAACGCGCACGCTCGAACAGCCCTTCGCTGCGATACAGATCGAGTGCTGCCACCGCGGCGGCGGCGGCCAGCGGGTGCGCTGAATACGTATAGCCGTGGAACAGTTCGATCGCGCCCGGCGCACCGGCGTCGACGACGGTGTCGTGCACCGACTGGCGCACGGCCACGGCGCCCATCGGCACAGCGGCGTTGTTGATGCCCTTGGCCATCGTCAGCAGGTCGGGCGTCACGCCAAAGAACTCTGCCGCCGTTGCGGCGCCCAGGCGGCCAAAACCGGTAATGACCTCATCGAAAATCAGCAGGATGCCGTGCTTGTCGCACAGCGCGCGCAGACGCTCCAGATAGCCCTTGGGCGGCACCAGCACACCCGTGGAACCCGCCAGCGGCTCGACGATGACGGCGGCGATGGTCGATGCGTCATGCAGCGTGACAAGTCGCTCCAGCTCGTCGGCCAGATGCTCGCCCCAGGCCGGTTGGCCCTTGGAAAACGCGTTGTGCTCCGGCGCATGCGTATGCGGCAGGTGATCAACGCCGGGAATCAGGTTGGCCGAGAACGCCTTGCGGTTCGGCGAGATGCCGCCCACCGAGATGCCGCCGAAACCCACACCGTGGTAACCGCGCTCGCGGCCAATCAGGCGTGTGCGCTGTCCTTCGCCCCGTGCGCGGTGGTAGGCCAGCGCAATCTTGAGCGCCGTATCCACCGCTTCCGACCCCGAGTTGACGAAGAAGATGCGGTTCAGACCTTCCGGCATGATCTCGGCCACTTTTTCTGCCGCACGGAAGGCCATCGGGTGGCCCATCTGGAAGGTGGGCGCGTAGTCCAGCGTGCTCGCCTGCGCGGTGATGGCCTCGACGATTTCCTTGCGGCTGTGCCCGGCGTTCACGCACCAGAGGCCCGCCGTGCCGTCGAGCACTTCACGGCCGTCGGCGTCGCGGTAATACATGCCCTGGGCCGACGTCAGCAGGCGCGGCGCAGCCTTGTACTGACGGTTGGCCGTGAACGGCATCCAGAAGTAGGACAGATCGGTGGTTTCCAGCGGGTGCGGTGCGGGTTTCATCGGCGGCTCCGAAAAAACAGCGGAAGGGGAACGGACTGGCAAGCCAGCAATTGAAGCAAACTGTACAGAGTCATACGCAACGCGGACATGCACAGATGGCGGTTCTATAAGAAACTGTATAGGCGCCCACCACCCGCTTCGTGCCGCATCGCAACATGCAACTCGAACTCGATCCTTCTCATCCCCAGCGTACGTTGGTCGACCAGATCGTCCAAGGCATTCGTGCGGCGGTGGACAGCCATACCTTGCTGCCCGGCACTCGGCTGCCCTCCGTGCGCAAGTTGGCGCAGGCCCACGATGTGAGCACCTTTACGGTGGCGGAGGCCTACACCCGGCTGGCGGCGCTGGGCGCCATCGTCGCGCGGCCGCGTTCGGGCTACCTGGTGGCGGCTCGTACACCGGCCCAACCGGCTTCCGTGGCCCCACGCTGGGAGCCCCCGACGCTCAACGCGGCGTGGCTGCTGTCGGATGTCTTTGCCGATCGCTCCATCGCCATCAAGCCAGGCTGCGGCTGGCTGCCGAACGACTGGCTGGACGAGCGCGGTGTGCAGGAAGCCATGCGCGCGGTGAGCCGTGTGTCGGCGTTGCGGGTGGCGGGCTACGGACATCCGTGGGGCTATGCGCCGTTGGGCGACTACGTTGCGCAGTCGCTGGCGCTGCGCGGGCTGCCGGTGGAACGCTCGCAAGTGCTGCTGACCAGCGGCGCGACGCAGGCGCTCGACCTGATCGTCCGCACGTTGTTCAAAGCGGGCGACGTCGTCGCGGTGGATGATCCGGGCTACTGCAACGTGCTCCAGGTGCTCAAGCTGGCCGGCCTGCGCGTGGTCGGCGTGCCGCGCACGCCGGATGGACTCGACACCGTGGCGCTGGAAAACATCCTGCGCGCCGACGACGCCGACCGGCCGCGCGCCCTTTTCACCAGCTCCGTGCTGCAGAATCCCACCGGCTCCTCGATGACGGCGCAGAACGCCTATCGCGTGCTGCAACTCGCAGAGCAACACGGCCTTTGGATCGTCGAAGACGACTTGCACCGCGAACTGGCCGACCCCGCCGCGCCGATGCTGGCTGCGCTCGACGGCCTGCGCCGCACGCTCTACGTGAGCGGCTTTTCCAAGACGATCTCGCCCTCATTGCGCGCGGGCTATGTGGTGGCCGACGCCGCCATCACGCGCGAACTGGCGCGCACGAAGATGGCCGTGGCGCTCACCTCCTCTGAAATTACGGAGCGCATCGTGCATGCGTTCGTCACCCGCCCCGTCTATGCCGAACACGTGGCGCGACTGATTGCGCGGCTGGGCGAAGCCCACACACGTGTCGAAACCCTCATGCGCCAACATGGTGCCGAGCCGTTCGATACACCGGGGCGCGGTCTCTTCCTGTGGGCGCGCTTGCCAGGCCACGCAGATGCCGCGGCGCTCGCCAATCAGGCCATCGAGCACAACATCTGGCTCGCGCCGGGCCAATACTTCCGGCCGCATGACGAGCCGAGCCCGTGGTTGCGCTTCAACGTGGCGTACTCCGCCGAACCGGCGCTCTGGGAATTCCTCTCGCACGCCTGACAGGCGCAAGCTGCATGCGGCGCAATGACGTATTGCATGCAATCAATCACGTGGCCGGCACTCAAACGTGAACTTCGCTGGAACGGAACGTCGCGGCGTCACAGAAGCGCGACACGATGCGCTGTCGCCTACCGTTCTCCTGCGCTGTACCGATTCCCAACGCCACCTGCAGCCCAACCTGCACAAGGAGTGCCATGGACATCAAGACCGTCCGCGAAACCGCCTTCGCGATGCCGTTGACGAGCCCCGCGTACCCGCCCGGCCCGTACCGCTTCATCCATCGCGAATTCTTCATCATCACGTACCGCACCGATCCGGCCAAGCTGCGCGCCATGGTGCCCGAGCCGCTGGAAGTGCCCGAACCGCTCGTCGCCTACGAGTTCATCCGCATGGCCGATTCCACCGGCTTTGGCGATTACACCGAAAGCGGCCAGGTCATCCCCGTCACCTACGAAGGCAAGCCGGGCACGTACACGCTGGCGATGTACCTGGACGACCATCCGCCCCTGGCCGGCGGCCGTGAAATGTGGGGCTTCCCGAAGAAGCTCGCCTCGCCCAGATTGGTGACCGACAAGGACACGCTGATCGGCACGCTCGACTACGGCCCCGTGCGCGTAGCAACTGGCACCATGGGCTACAAGCACCGCGAGCTGGATCTGGCCGAACAGAAACGCCGCCTGGAGCGCCCGAACTTCCTGTTGAAGATCATTCCGCACGTGGACGGCAAAACCGCGCGCATCTGCGAGCTGTCGCGCAACTACATGATCGACATCGACATGAAAGGTGCGTGGACCGGCCCCGCATCGCTGGAACTGGCGCACCATGCGCTGGCGCCCGTGGCCGAACTGCCCGTGCTGGAGATTGTCGAAGCGCGGCACATCATTGCAGACCTGACCCTCGGCATGGGCGAAGTCGTGTTCGATTACCTGGCGAAGTAACGCCTGCCCAACGCCATTCCTTTCCCGCCAACCCTCGGAGTACACACATGTCTGATTTGAAAGGCAAAGTCGCCGTCGTCACGGGTGCCGCCAGCGGCATCGGCAAGCAGATCGCTCTCACGCTCGCTGGTTCGGGCGCGGCCATCGCCATCGTTGACCTGAACGAAGACGGCGCCAAGGCCGTCGCCAAGGAGATCACCGATGCCGGCGGCAAGGCTATCGGCCTGCGCATGGACGTGACCGACGAACAAGCGGTCGACAGCGGCATCGACCGCGTGGCCGAAGAACTCGGCTCGGTCGACATCCTCGTCTCGAACGCCGGCATCCAGATCGTCAACCCGTTCGTGAGTTATTCGTTTGCCGACTGGAAGAAGATGCAGGCCATCCACGTCGATGGCGCGTTCCTGACCACGCGTGCAGCGCTGCGCCACATGTACAAGGACGACCGCGGCGGCGTGGTGATCTACATGGGCTCGGTGCACTCGCACGAGGGCTCGCCGCTCAAGTCGGCCTACGTGGCGGCCAAGCATGCTCTGCTTGGCCTGAACAAGGTGCTGGCCAAGGAAGGTGCCGCGCATAACGTGCGTTCGCATGTGGTGTGCCCCGGTTTTGTGCGCACGCCGCTGGTCGAAAAGCAGATTCCCGAGCAAGCAAAGGAACTCGGCATCAGCGAAGAGGATGTCGTGAAAAAGGTCATGCTCGGTGATACCGTGGACGGCGTCTTCACCACCGTGGAAGACGTGGCCGAGACGGTGCGCTTCCTGGCCACGTTCCCGAGTGCCGCGCTGACCGGGCAATCGTTCGTGGTGAGCCACGGCTGGTTCATGCAGTAAATCTAAGCACCCGCAAGGAGGTTGGAGGAGATATGCCCGCACCCAAACTACGCGTGGCCGCAAGCAAGCGGCCCACGCCGGCAGAGTCGTCACGCCCCGCAGATGCGCCGCTCACTACAGCGCAGCGCATCGTGCTTCCCGAATACGAAAACATCGCGCTGGTGCTGCAAGGCGGCGGCGCGCTGGGCTCGTACCAGGCGGGCGTATTCGAAGGGCTGGACGAAGCCGGCATCGTGCCGAACTGGATTGCGGGCATCTCCATCGGGGCGCTGAATACGGCCATCATTGCAGGCAACGCGCCCAAGCATCGGCGAGAGAAGCTGCGCGAGTTCTGGCAGATCATCACGCAACCGACGTTCTCGCCGCCGCTGCCCGACATCCTGGAGAACGCCTGGTTTGACGGCAACGCGCATCTGCGCAAATGGCTGACAGCCATGCAGGCCGCCGACACCCTGCTTGAAGGCCAGCGCGGCTTTTTCACGCCGCGCTTTCCGGCACCGCTGCCGGCCAACGAGGTCGACCCGCTCGAAGCCAGCTACTACGACACAACGCCGCTCAAAGCGACGCTGGAACGCCTGTGCGATTTCGACCGCATCAACGACGGGGGCATCCGCGTATCGGTGGGCGCAGTGAATGTCCGCACCGGCAACCTGGAAGCGTTCGACAACACCGAGCGCCGGCTGACCGCCGAGCACTTCATGGCATCAGGCGCGCTGCCGCCGGGCTTTCCGCCCGTGCTGATCGACGGCGAGTACTACTGGGACGGCGGTGTCGTCTCCAACACGCCGCTGTCGTATGTGCTGGGCTCCAAGCCACGCCGCGACACGCTGGTGTTTCAGGTGGACCTCTGGAGCGCGCTGGGGCCCGTGCCCAATACGATGATCGGCGTGGCCAGCCGGCAGAAGGACTTGCAGTATTCCAGCCGAACGCGGCTCATTACCGACTGGATGGAGCGGTCGCAATCCACACGCCGACTGATGCGCAAGCTGCTCGATCATCTGCCGCCCAAGGAATTCGAGCGCACGCAGTGGTACAAGCACGCGCAGGAAATGGCCTGCACCAAGCGCTACAACGTCTTCCACCTCATCTACGCGGCCAAGGAACACGAAGGCCCCGGCAAGGACATCCAGTTCGGGCCGTCGACCATGCGCGACCACTGGGCTTCGGGCCTCGCGGACATTCGCGAATCGCTCTCGCACCCGGAGTGGTTGGAGATGCCCGATAACGACACGGGCTTCGTCACGCACGACATTCACCGCCACCCGAGCGTCGAGCGCGAAGACAAGCGGCTTTGATGCACGCTACTGCGCTGCGTCCGCCGCACGCAGCGCAGTCGACAGCGGCGGCCGCGGCAGCGCGGCCGTCCAGGCACGTCGGATCACCGCACTGATCTGCTTGTAGACCTCTTTCGAGATCACGGTTTCGGCCAGCATCGTGTCGATCTTGCTCTGGCCGATGTACAGCGCGAACAGCACCAGCAGACGTTTTTCCAGCGCGGCGCTGTAGTCGCCAAACTTCTCGCGCAGCTCGGCCAGGCCCTCTTCCGCAGCCTCGATCCGGGCGATCAACACGCCGTCGAGCAGGTCTGCCATGCGTTCGCCGAGCACCGGTTGCAACGAGGCGCGGTTGTACGCGCGCAAGCGCTCGAGCACCGTCTGGCGGCAAATGAGCAACTCAAAGCGATCGGCCAGCGCGTTAGCCAGCGGCCGGTCGATATGCGCCACGCGGTGCAGCCACACCGCAAAACGGTAGCCTGCATTCTTGGCCAGGATGCGCCGCGATGCGCGCTTGTAACCCAGCCGCCCCTCCGTGCGGGCCGCGTCGATCATGTCGGCGGTGTTGCGCATCATGGCGTCGAGGTTGCGGATCGAGACGAGGCCGTTGCCGTACTCGGGAATCAGTTCGCGCTCCCGCGTGGCGAGCGAAACGAGGCCGATGGTCAGGCGCTCACGTTCGGACAGCGCTTCTTCCAGGTTCAGCTCCAGCGCGCCGGCCGCGACCTCCCGCCGATACACCTCCGCCGCCTGATCGGTCGCGCCCGACGTGAAATGAAAATGCCCACCGATGCGGCGCATGGTCGATTCCACTTCTTCCGTCGACATGTTCAGCGCCTGCCCTTGCAACGCCTGCTCTTGTGGCGACAACTGATCCAGCCCCAACTGCCGCATCACCCAGCGCAAGGTCGCGCCGTTGAAGAGCACGCTCACCAGCACAAAGCCGGTAGCGAGGATGGTGACGAAATGACGATCGGCCTCGTGCACGGCCTGGTTTTCAGCCACCCCCAAGGCCAGCACCAGCGTGACGGCGCCACGCAGGCCGCCCCACGCAATCGCGAGCTTGTACGCATGACTGACCGGCGCGGAGAGCTTGAGCCACGCCAGCGCGGGCAGCAGGCCAAACAGCACGACAAGGCGCGCCGCCAGTGCCGCCAGCACGATCACCGCGAGCCACAGCGCGTCTTTCCACACCACGCCGTGCAGCAGTTCCGGCACGCGCACCGCCGCCAACAGAAAGACGACCGCCCCAGCCAGCGCCGCAATCTGCTCCCAAATCAATTGCAGATGCGACCAGTTGCGCGGCGTCAGGCGCGTGCGGCCCAGCGCGCCGATCACCAGCCCCGCACACACCACCGACACCACGCCCGACACGCCTAGCATGTTTTCCGCCACGAGATACAGCGGATACGGGAGCGCGAGCGTCCACGCGGCTTCGGCCTGGGCGATGCCGCGCAGCGCCGGCAGCAGGAATGCAGCGATGCGCCCCGCAATCAAACCGAACACCACGCCGCCACCAAACGCCCTGGCCAGCTCACGCAAGCCGCCGCCGATGGAGGCATCGCCGCCGTGCCCCGTCAACATGGCAAGCAGCACGCCCATGATCGCAATGGCGGCCGCATCGTTCAGCAGCGCCTCGCCTTCCACCAGGCGGATCAGCCGCGCCGGTGCGCCCACATCGCGAAACACCGCAATCACGGCGGACGGATCGGTCGTGGCGATCATCGCGCCGAGCAGCAGGCACGTGACGATGCCAAACGGCGTGACGGCGGCCGCTGCGAGTCCGATCACGCCCGTCGCGACCACCACGGCCACGATGGCCAACATCAGAATCGGCGCGGCATCCGGCGCCATGCTGCGCACATCGACCGACAGCGCCGCCTGAAACAACAGCGGTGGCAGGAACAACCACAGGTAAGCCTCCGCCGGCCAACTCGGATCGACGAGCGGCGCGAAGAACGTGGTGGCAAAGGCGGGCGCGCTGCTGCGCAAGATCACATAGGCACCACCGATACCGATGCCCGCCAGCGCCAGCAACGTCGATTCCGGCAACGTCAGGCGCGAGGCCAGCATCTGCACCAGCGCCACCACCGCCAGCAGACCGCCCGCCACCAGCAACAGGATCACGACGCCGTTCACGAGGCGGTCTCCCGCGCGGCGCGCCAATCCGCGCGTTCGGCATCGGTCAGGTCCGGCGCGACGGCCGTGCCGGTTTCGGCGGCGGCCACGGCGGCTTCGAGCACGGCCATGACGGCCACGGCCTGCACGGGCGGGACAGGATTTACGCGCTCGCCGAGGATGGCGTCGCGCACAGCGGCGTAGTACGCGCCCTGATCGCCAGCAGGCGTTGCGACGGGGGTTTCGGCGGATGTTGCGCCGTCGATGAGCAGGCCCGCGTCGTCGTCGGCGCCCCAACCTTGCGCGCCGGGTTGCATGCCGGCCAGCAGTTGCGCTTCCTGCTGATCCATCCGGCGCTTGATGAACGAACCGCGCGTGCCGTGGACGACCCAGCGCGGCGCGCCGCCTGCCACCAGCATGCTCGCGTGAAGGATGGCCCGGCGCTCGCCCATTTCCAGGACGACATGCGCCCAGTCAGGCGTCTCTGCGCCCGGCCGCTGCCGTGCGAACGAAGCGCTTACCGCATCCGGCAGGCCCAGCAGTTGCAGCGCCTGGTCGACCAGGTGCGGACCGAGATCAAACCAGATGCCGGTGCCCTGCCCCGCCTGCTCCCGCCAGCGTGCACGTACCTGCGGGCGATAGCGGTCGAAATGCGCCTCGATGTGCATAGCCTCGCCAATGGCGCCGCCCGCAATGGCGGCTTGAACGGCGAGGAAATCGCTATCCCAGCGGCGGTTCTGAAACACCGACAGCATGCGCCCCGTCTCCCGCGCCACCCGCGCCAGATGCCGCGCCTCTGCCAGGGTGACGGTAAACGGCTTGTCCACGACGACATGTTTGCCGGCGCGCAACGCAGCTTCCGCCAACGGCGCGTGGCGGTCATTTGGCGCGGCGATGACGACGAGGTCGACATCCGGGTGCGTTGCCGCCATTTCGGGCGCGCAGACCACGGCCTGCGGCCGATCCGCATGCACCGCCTCCGGCCGGTTGGAGCCGATGACCTGCAAATGCAGCCCTGGCGTGGCGTCGATCAATGCAGCGTGAAAGAGCTTGCCCGCATAACCGTAGCCGACCAAAGCGGCGCTCAATGGCATCTGATGTGATGAATGCGACATGTCGAAAAAATGGCAGAAAACTGGCGAGTCAGACGACGGCGCCGCAACTTGGTGCCCAAAACCTTAGGACATTGCATTAAAAAGTTGCTGGACACGCGGCCAGCAAACGTTGCGCATCGTCAAAAGCACGCTTTAACTCTCTTGTAAATAGGAATTGTTCTCATTATTATCTGCGCCTTCACATTCTGAAGGCGCCGCACCTCGGGGGAGGGAGTCGCGCCCTACTTTTCACTTTACGGGAACTGCAATGCCGCCGAAACGTTTGTGCCTGTCTCTGGCCGTCCTTGGAACGCTGCCATTTGCCCATGTGGCAACGGCAGCCGACACCGTTGCCGCAGCCGATGCGGGCACGTTGCCGACGTCCACGGTCAAGGGCACACGCAGCAGCACGAGCTACGACACGCCGATCGCGAACACCGCCACGAAGATTCCCGTGCCGCTGCGCGAGATTCCGCAGTCGGTGAACGTCGTGCCGCGCGCGGTGATTCAGGACCAGGGCGCGCTGTCGATCAACGACACGCTGCGCAACGTGCCTGGCGTGTCGGCCTCGCTGGGCGATGCGCAGCGCGATCAGGTGACCATTCGCGGTTTCTCGTCGATCAACGACCAGTACGTCGACGGCCTGCGCGACGACTCGCTCTACTTCCGCGACCTGTCCAACATCGACCGCATCGAAGTGCTGAAGGGTCCGGCTGCCGTGCTGTACGGGCGCGGTTCGTCCGGCGGCATCATCAACCGCGTGACGAAGAAACCACTGGCCACGCCGCTGGCCGAAGTGGGCGTCGTGGTCGGCACAGAGCGCCAGAAGCGCGCCGAGTTCGACCTGAACACGTCCATCAACGACGACGCCATCCGCGCGCGCATTACCGGTGCGGTTGAAGATTCGGGTGGCTTCCGCAACGACTACTTCCTGCGCCGTCAGGCAATCTCGCCGTCGTTCCTGTTCAACCTGGCGCCCGATACCAAACTGACGGTGCAGTTCGATTACCTGCACGACAAGCGCATCGCTGACCAGGGCGTGCCGTCGTATCGCGGTCGTCCGGTGAACGTTCCCATCGAGACGCGCTACGGCTCGGCCGATGCGGGTGCCGGCAATGTGGAATCCACCGTCAAGAGCGTGACCGGCACGCTGGACCACCGTTTCAACGACAAGTGGTCGTTCCACAGCGTGGTGCGCAACTACGAATACTCGCTCGGCCGCAACAACTACACGACGGTCAGCCGCGTCACCGATGGGCCGATCCCGACTGTCACGCTCGCCGTCAACCAGCGCAACCGCAACGACCGCGGCACGCTGTGGCAGAACGAGCTGACCCAGAAGGCCGAGACCTGGGGCATCCAGCACACGCTGCTGTACGGCATCGAGCTGGGCTATCAGGACAAGAGCGACCGCGTGGCCGCCGCGCCAGGCACCACGACCTACAACCTGTTCAACCCCACGCTGCAGGTGTTGCCGACCGTGCCGGGCAACGCGGTGCCGACCAACTACGGCCTCTCGCACAACGAGACCTATGCAGCGTACGTGCAGGACTTGATCAAGTTTTCGCCGCAATGGACGGTGCTCGCCGGCCTGCGCTACGAAATCCTCAAGCAGAGCCGCGACGACCTGACCCCGCGCAATGTCGATCTGTCACGCACCGACAAGCCGGTCAGCCCGCGCTTCGGCGTTGTGTATCACCCGATCGAGCCGCTCTCGCTGTACGCGTCGTACAGCCGCTCGTTCCAGCCGCTGGCCGATAGCTTCACCTTCTTCCCCAACAGCGGCGCACTGGCTCCGCAATCGACCACGAACTACGAGATCGGTGCCAAGTACGACCTCTCCGCCGGCGCGAGCGTCACGGCCGCGCTGTTCGACATGAAGCAGACCAACCTGACGGCGGCGGATCCGGTCACGCTGCTGGGCGTGCCCATCGGCACCCAGCGCACGCGCGGGCTCGAGCTGTCGTTCACTGGCGAGATCGTGAAGACGTGGTCGCTGATGGCGAGCTATGCGTATCTGAATGGCCGCCTGGAAAACCCGAACGACCGCAGCGGTGGCGTGGCCGTCAACGGCAACCAGCCGTCGCTCACGCCGCGGCATAGCGGCTCGGTGTGGCTCAAGCACGATCTGCCGAACGGCTTCTACGTAGCCGGTGGCGTGCGTGCGGAAGCTGCGCGTTACGCATCGCAGTACAACCTGACGACGCTGCCCGGCTACATGACCGTCGACCTCGGCGCCGGCTATCGCAGCAAGCACCTTGATGTCACGCTGAACCTGCAGAACCTGTTCAACCGCGCCTACTACGTGTCGGCGCATGGCGGCGCGGAGAACTACAACATGCCGGGCGCCCCGCGCATGGCGCTGCTGGGCGTGCGCTACAAGATGTAAGCGTCGAACAGGCGAACGCGCGATGCTGCGACGGGTGCTCTTCCGCTTGCACTGGCTGATCGGGTTGTCAGCCAGCGTGGTGCTGGCCATCGTTGGCGCCACCGGCGCGCTGATGGCCTACGAAGACGAACTGCTGCGCGCGCTCAATCCCGGCGTGCTCACCCTGCCGGCGCGCAGCGGCCCGGCATCCACGCTGCCGCAGGTGGCTGCGCAGGCGCGCGCTGCCATGCCGGATCGCCCCGTCACATTCATCACCGCCGCATCCGACCCCACCCAGCCGTGGCGCGTCTGGTACGCCTGGCCGCCCGGCAAACACGGCGGCAGCGGCCGGGGGGAGCTGCGCTACATCGATGCCGCCACCGGCACGCTGCTGCCGGAAGCGCGCGCACAGCGCTTCTTTGCCACCGTCAAGCTGCTGCATCGAACGCTGCTGGCTGATGAGATCGGCAAGCAGATCGTCGGGGCCAGCACGGTGGGGCTCGTCGTGATGGCGCTGTCGGGGTTGTACCTGCGCTGGCCGCGTCGCGTCACGAACTGGCGAAGCTGGCTCGTGATCCGATGGAGCCGCGCCGGTCGCATCCGCTGGTGGGACGTGCACACCGTCATCGGCACGCTGGTGTTGCCGTTGTATGTGCTCGCCGCCTTCAGCGGCTTGTATTGGGCGTATGACTGGTACCGCGACGGCCTGCAGCGCTTGGCCGGCATGCCGGTTGTCGCCCAGGCAAAACCGGTGGAAGGCGCGCGACAACCGCTCGAAGGTGCGGCATTGGAGCGCACGTGGAACGTTTTCCTGGCCAACGCGTCGAACTACGGAACTGCCACCCTGCGTATTGACGATGCCCGCACGGGCAAGGTCGATATCAACTGGCTGCCGGCCGATGCACCGCATGACCGGGCCTTCAACCGATTGACGCTAGACGCCAGCACCGGCGTCGTCATCCGCAACGAATCCTTCGCCGACAAGCCGCCGATGCAACGCTTGCTGGCAGGCATGTTGCCGCTTCACAATGGACGCTACTTCGGACCGATCGGCGTCGTGCTAGTGTTGATTGGAGCATTGATGCTGCCGGTGTTTGCGGCAACGGGGTGGTGGCTGTATCTCGATCGGCGCCGACGCGCGCAACCGCAGCGCAAACACGCATCCGCAGCGACACGTCCTTGCTGAGAACGCAGGGGCGTCGACGCGATGTCGGGCGCCTCAACACAACAAGGACAACATCATGGTGATCGAAAAATCCCGCGACCTCTGCCTGCGCCCCCTCGAGCGCAACGACCTGCGTTTCGTGCACGAGCTGAACAACGACGCGAAGATCATGCGTTATTGGTTCGAAGAGCCGTACGAAACCTTTACTGAACTCTCGCAACTCTACGACCGCCACGTGCACGACCAGCGCGAGCGCCGCTTCATCTGCGAAAACGATGCCGGCGAAGCCGTGGGTCTGGTCGAGTTGATGGAGTTGAACTACATCCACCGCCGCGGCGAATTCCAGATCATCATCGCGCCCGGCTGGCAAGGTCACGGCTATGCGTCTACCGCGACGCGACTGGCCGTCGACTATGCGTTCATGGTGCTGAATCTGCACAAGCTGTATCTCGTTGTCGACGTGGTGAACGAACGCGCGATCCACGTGTACGAGAAATGCGGCTTCCAGCGCGAAGGCGAGCTGATCGAAGAGTTCTTCAGCAACGGCGCGTATCACAACGCGCTGCGCATGTGCGTGTTCCAGCGCGATTACGTCAAGTCTATCCGCGGCGCCAACTGACGCACAACAGCACAGCCCTACGCCGTGCGCAGCCACGCATGCAATTCGCGCTGCCCAACCTCGGTCATGTTGAGGGCCCGCGAATGCTTTTGCCGCGCCAGCCACCCCAGCGCGATGCAGCGCTCCGCCACGGCGGCCCCGAGCGCGCCTGCCAGATGCGGGCGACGTTCGCTCCAATCCATGCAGCCGTAAGCAAAGCGGCGTCGGCCATTGCGCAGTGCATTCACGTCGACGCCGATGGCGGCCAGCGCCTGCTCACCTTCGGGCGTGACGTCGTAGGCGCCATGCGTTTCATCGAGCTGCGTCAGCCAGCCGCGCGACAGCAATTTCTCCGACACCTCCGTGCCGAGCTGCCCGGCCAGGTGGTCATAGCACAGGCGTGCGGCACGCAGGTTTTCGGGCACGGCTGAGCGCCGCGGGTCCGCCGGTTTTTCAGGTGCGACCACCAGCAGCGATTCGATCATCTCCGCCACCGCCGGAGAGCGCAGCCCGAAGTACTTGTAGCGTCCGCTCGACAACGAGGTGATAAGCGCATCGGCCTCGAGCCGGCGCAAGTGCGCGCTGGCCGTGGCGGGCTCCACACCGGCGCCGTAGGCGAGTTCCTTGGCGGTGAGCGAGCGGCCTTCCATCAACAGCAGCAGCATGCGGATGCGGGTCGGATCGCCAATCGTGGCGGCCACGCGGCCGATGTCCGGCTGGGTTGTCGATGCGGAGGCTGGGGAAGATGCGGTCATGGTTCGATGGAGACCAAACTGTTGGCGCGTGACAGGCGGGCGGCCAGTCCAGAGAATGGGAGCCATCTTACTCCCGCCCCACGCTGATGACCGCCCTCGACACCGCCCCGCCCGCCGACGTGCTGCAAGCCATCGTGCATGCCGACCCCGCGCCCTACTACGCCGAACTGGCCGCCACGCGTCCGTTCTTCTTCGATGCCACGCTCGGCTGGTGGGTGGCCGCCGGCGCCGAAGCCGTCGATGCCGTGCTGGGCAGCGCCGCGTGTCGCGTACGGCCTGCAGAAGAGCCGGTGCCCCAGGCCGTGGCGGCAACGCCCACGGGCGCATTTTTTGGCCGCCTCGTGCGCCAGATCGACGGGCCGGATCACAGCACGCGCAAAGCCAAGGTGATGGCCGCGTTGGGCCGGCTGGATGTATCGGCGCTGGCCAGCCGCGCGCAGCGGCAAGCACGCGCTACTTTGCCCGACGCAGCGAGCCTGGATGCCGCGCTGGATACCGATGCCCACTTTCGTGTGCCGCTCGCCACGATGGCGCAAACGCTGCTGGGCGATCACGCCGATGCGCTTGCCTGCCAGGCTGACATTGCCGCCTACCTTGCCGCGTTGGGCCCGGGCGCCAGCGCAGGGGTCGTCGCGCAGGCCGATGCCGCCGTGGGCCGCTTGCAGCAGCGCTTTGCCGACTCGCCGTCCGCCGGCGGTGACGATGACAACGACGCCGACATCGCCAATCTCGCCGCCCTGCTCGGGCAAACCTACGACGCCTGCGCCGGGCTGCTTGGCAACTGCATCGTTGCGCTGTCGCGGCACGCTGGGCTGACTGCCCGGCTGCGCGCGCAGCCGCTCGCCATCGAGCCTTTTGTGCGTGAAGTCCTGCGCTGCGATGCGCCGGTGCAGAACACGCGCCGCTTCGTCGCGCACGATATCGCGCTGCTCGGCCAGCCGCTGCGCGCCGGCGACAAGATCCTGGTGGTGCTGGCCGCCGCCAACATGGATGGCACAACCAACCCGGACCCACTACGCTTCGACATCGACCGCGCAGCGCCGCGCTTGTGGACGTTCGGCGGCGGCCCGCACCGCTGCCCCGCCGACGCATTGGCCACCACCATCGCGCGCGAAACGGTGCAGCATCTGCTGAGCCTGCCGGGTGTCGACCGATGGCTCGCCGGCCTTGGCAAGGTGACATACCGCCCCTCGCCCAATGCGCGCATTCCCCGCTTTCAAGCTTGAAGTTGCACCCACGAACGCATCACGAAAACACCCCACAGGAGACTTGCCATGATCGCCGTCATCTTTGAAGTCGAGCCTGCACAAGGCCAGCGCGACACCTATCTCAACCTTGCTGCACGGCTGAAGCCCCTGCTCGAGCAGGTCGATGGCTTCATCTCGGTGGAGCGCTTCCAGAGCATCACCAATCCGGACAAGATGCTCTCGCTGTCGTTCTTTCGCGATGAAGAGGCCGTCAAGGCCTGGCGCAACATGGAGCAGCACCGCGGCGCGCAGCACGTCGGCCGCGACCGCGCGTTTGCCGACTACCGCCTGCGCATCGCCCACGTGGTGCGCGACTACGGCATGACCGAGCGCGACGAAGCGCCGACCGACAGCCGCGCCGAGCACGCCTGAGCGCAGGGCCGCGCACCTCTGCGGGCTCGATGTGACGCCTTTTGCGCCCGCCGGGCACCACCTTTGCTTAATCAGTCAGAACCCGCACGGCCGAGCACACCGCATAACGGCCCCGGCATGCTGCCGTGCGCAACGATTGCAAAGGAATTGTCATGAATACCGCTTCTCATGAGGCTGAACGTGAGCCGCAAGTCGCTCCAGCCCGTACCGTCCAGAGCCCGGTGCGTTATGCCGTGGTCGGCGCGGGGTGGATTTCCCAGGCGGCGTTTCTGCCGGGCGTAGCGCAAAGCGGCAACTCCGTGGTCACGGCGCTGGTCACCGGCGATGAGGTCAAGGCCACAGCGCTGGCTGAGCGCTACGGCATCGAGCATGTCCACGGCTATGCGGACTACGACCAGCTGCTCGCCTCGGGCGATATCGACGCGATCTACCTCGCGCTGCCCAACGACATGCACCGGCAGTACGCCCTGCCCGCCCTGCAGCGCGGCATTCACGTGCTGCTTGAAAAGCCCATGGCCACCAGCGAGGCCGATTGCGAAGCGATGATCGAAGCGGCCCGCAACGGCAATGCGAAATTGATGATTGCCTACCGGCTGCACTTCGAGCCCGCCACACTGGCCGCCATTGAACTGGTGCGAGGCGGCAAGCTGGGCCGCATTCGCGCGTTTTCGGCCGTGTTCAGCCAATCGGTGGCGCCGTCCAACCACCGCGCCAACCACGGCTATTGGGCCGGGCCCGTGTCCGACATGGGCGTGTACCCCATCAACGCGGTGCGCAATCTCTTTGGCGAAGAGCCGGTCGAGGTGTCGGCCTGTGGCGTGCGCGACCCGGACCTCCCGTTCAACTTCGACGACACCGTCAGCGTGACACTGCGCTTTCCCGACCACCGCGTCGCCCAGTTCGTCGTCAGCTACAGCGGCGCCAGCATCGACCAGTACCGCATTCTGGGCACGAAAGGCGATCTGGAAGTTTCGCCTGGGTTCATGTTTGGCGTGGGGCTGAAATACCGCGCCACCATCGACGGCAAGACGCACGAACAAGCGTTTGACGCAACCGACCAGTTCGGCGGCGAGCTGCAGTATTTCTCCGATTGCATCCTCAACAACCGAGAGCCCGAGCCGAACGGCGAGGAAGGCCTGGCCGACGTGCGCGTACTGGCCGCCATCGAGCGCGCACTCGAATCGGGCCAGCCGCAAAACCTGGGGCCGTTCCAGCGTCAAGGCCGCATGGAGACTGCGCAGGTGCGCAAGCTGCCGCCCGTGCCGTCGCCAGAACTGGTGGACGCGGCTGAACCCAGCCAGGGATAAGAAGAACCGAAAAAGAAAAACGCCCGCGACGAACGGCGGGCGTGGGTGGGATTCAGGATTTACAGATTGATGCGCTGCACGGCGTCGCGCATGCGCTTGCGGATCGAGACATCCGAATTGGTGTTGCTGCTGGAGCCGTCGGTTTCCATGGCGTTATCGCAACGCCATTCCGTGGCTTCGCCGTTGTCCGTCAGCGCACAGACGCGGTGGGTCCAGCGGTCCCACACAAACACATCGCTGCCGGCCTCGCCGGAAAGCAGCGGCTCAAAACGGTACATCCACAAGTACCCGACACCCAGCAGGGTGACCAGAAAGATCGCCATCCAGGACGCTTTGATTCGGCGCCACATTCTCATTTCTCCTCGTGGAGCCACTGCGCCGGACGCGCCTGACAGGGCGTCGCTGGGCCAAAAGCGCGGTACTCCAAGGGGCAAATCGTAACATGTGGCATCCCGGCCCCGGCTCAAGCGGGCAGCCGATGCGGCAGCGCCACAACACCAACAGCAACCTTATCGGAGCGTCAGTTGAAGACGTCCTGCCGGTAGCGGCCGGATTGCATCTGCGCCGCCAACCAGTCCGACGCGGTCGACAGATCGCTGCCGTAGCGCGCTTGGTGCATGCGGATGAGCGTGTCGCGCACCGCTGGCGCCATCGCACGGCCGTCGCCACAGACATACAACGTGGCGCCCGCATCGAACGCCGCCCACACGGCTTCACGCGCATCCCACAGGGCATGCTGCACGAAGCGATGCGGATGCTCCGCCACGCAGGAATACGCAGGAAAGACGCGCACCACGCCTGCGTCTTCCCACGCCCGCAAAGTGTCTCGGTAGAGAAAGTCGTGCTCGGGGTGGCGACAACCGAAGCACAGCAGCGACGTTGCCACCGCCTCGCCTGCCGCCTGCTGCGCGGCACGCTCCTCCAAGAAGCCCCGGAACGGCGCGATGCCCGTGCCGGCACCGATCAGCACCATCGGCTTGCTGGCGTCTGCGTCGGGTGCGAACGGCGGATTGGGCGTGCGCACAACGGCGGCGATCTCCGCGCCCGCATGCAGCGTCACCAGGTAGTTCGATGCCGTGCCGCGATACGTGCCGACGCCAGACCACGCCGGCCCCGACACCGTGCCCACCGTCAGCGCGGCCACACCCGGCGACACCCGCGCCGACGACGCGATGGAATAGAAGCGCGGGCGCATCGGCCCAAGCCGCGCGAGAAACGCCTCCAGCGTCAGCTCGATCGCGGGGAAGCGGATCAACAGATCCAGCACGCTGACATGCGCGACCTGAATCTCACGGTCGAAGCGCTCGGCCGCGTCATCGCCTTCGAGCCAGACGGCAAGCTGACCGCGCGTGAACGGACAGCGCGTGGCTGCATGCAGCGCGGTGATATCGCGCACGGTGGCGGTGTCCTGCAGCTCGACAAAATCGCGCAGCAGTTGGCGCACGGACACCGGCTGGTTCAACGGCAGGTGCCGCACGTGCGCATGGCGTGCGGTCAGCGTGACGAGCGCATCGCCCTCCAACGCAAGCCGCGCGATGGCCGCGTCGACACGCTCATCGGCATTGCGCGGGTAGACGGCGAGGTGGTCGCCAGTGGCGTAGGTCACGTCGTCGGGCAACTGCACCGTGAGATGACGCGTCGGGCCGCGCGGCGCCTCCCGAGCGAAATCCCACAGGCCGGTGGCGTCGCTGACGAGTTCCTCATTGGCGAGCACCGTCATTGCGCGTGCGGCCGGCGGCAGCGTGGCGGCGCGGAGGGCATCAGGCGCAACGTAGTCGACGTGGACGGACGGGCCGTCGGCGTGGGTTTGGCGGGCGCCGAGGGCACTCCACAGGCTGCGCGTCCAGGCGTCGACGGCGGCATCGAAGCCGGCATTTCCGTCCGCCTCGCCACGCGGCACGATGGCGTGTGCGCCGGCTGCGGCAAGCATCGCTTCCACCCGCTTCGGGAACGCCTGGAACGCGGGCCATTGCGAGTTGCCGCAACCCAGAACGGCATAGCGCAATCCGGTTGCCTGCCGGGTGAGCGCGTCGGCGGCATCGAGCCGCGCTTCCAAGGTGCGAGCGCTGTCCGGCGCACGGCCGTTGTAGGTGGCGGCTACCACAATCAGCGTGCCCTGCTGCGGCAGCGCGTCGGCAATGGCGTCGAGCGGGGCCACCTTGGCGTCGAACCCGGCCCGCGATGCGGTGGCCGCGAGCTGCTCGGCGATGTCCTGGCAGGTGCCCAGGCTGCCGCCATACAGCACGTGCATCGGCTCACCGCCGCCGGCAAGTGCAGATTCGGCGGCGTCTTGCGTGACGGCCTCGGTGTGCGCAGGCGTGGCGATCGACAGCCGCTCCCGCGCATTGCGCAGCCGCGCGCGCAGGCGGAAACCGTCCGGTTTGAGCGTCAGCGTTTCCTTGATCTGGAAGCCGTAGTCGTACGGGTCGGACAGCGCAAAGCGCTGCAGGATCACCGCCAGCGCCAGCTTGGCTTCGGTCAGCGCAAACTGGCGGCCGATGCAGGCGCGCTCGCCGTTGCCGAAGGGCTTGTAGGCGTGCGGGTGGAGCTTGGCTTCGTTCTCTGGCAGGAAGCGGTCGATATCGAAGACTTCGGGGCGATCCCACACCGCCGGATCGCGATGCAGCGCCAGCAGCACGGTCACCACGCGCTGGTCCTTGCGGATGGCGTAGCGGCCGCCAATGCGCGTGTCTTCATACGGCGCCACGCCAAAGCTCGGGGCAGTCGGCCACAGGCGCAGCGTTTCCTTGAGCACGCGCTCGATCACATCCAGCTGTGCGAGGTGCGCATACTGCGGCACGGTATCGCCTGGCAGCACGCGGTCAACCTCGGCATATGCCTGCGCCAGCACGGCCGGATGGCGCAGCAGCATGTACAGCGCAAAGGTCAGCAGGCCGCTGGTGGTTTCATGCCCGGCAATCAGGAAGGTGATGACCTGGAAGCGGATGTTGGTGTCATCCAGCGGCTCGTCCGACACGGGATCGCGCGCGTTGAGCATCAGCCCGAGCAAGTCGCTCGCGCCGATGCCGCCATCTTTTGCTTGACGGCGCGCGCGGATCACCTCGTCCACCAGTTGATGCATGGCGGCCACGTCCTGCTCGAACCGGCGATGGTGCTCGTGCATGAAGCGGTCTTTGAGCGGCAGGCGCGTGAGCTTGCCCATGGCTTCGGACAGCACGCCCACCATGGCCGCCAGGAACGGATGCAGCTCCGGCGTGTTGAACGAATCGAAGCGGTATCCGAAACCCGCCAGCGAGATGGTGTCGAGCGTGAGCCGCGTCATGTCGTCGGCCACGGGGATATCGGCGTCTGGCCCCTGGCGCGCCCATTTGTCGGCCAGCGCATTGGCGACTTCGAGCATCACGTCGAAGTAGCCCTTCATCGCACGCTGGCTGAAAGCCGGCAGCAGAATGCGATGCGCCTTGCCCCAGTTTGGCTCGTCCTGATGCGCCGTGAAGAGGCCATCGCCGGCCCCCGCCCGCAGGAACGAGAGCGGCGGGCCGATCAGTTTGCGAAAACGCGTTTCGTCGCAGAGTTCGGCCACCAGATCGGCGGAATAGACGAACGGCACGCGCCGCCCCGCAAAGTCGAGCTGGTAGAGACCTTGGGGAAACTGCCGGCTGGTTTTCAGAAGCGTCTGGGCCAGGCGGTCTTTGGGGAGTTGCAGCAGGTTTCCCAGCCACGGCAAGCCCTTGGGCTGGGGGATGGGCTCCGCCGCAGCGGGCGAGGCATTGGCGGGTAACTCGGAGGCGGAACGCATGCGCGGTCGACTGCGAAAATGGGTTGTCCGCCAATGTACGCGCCGCCCTGGCCTGCATCAAACAAAGTCGCCATGTTTGAATGCGGCCCCCTAAAAGTGAATCGGGCGACCCGTAGGCCGCCCGATCTGGGGACGAGGTGAAGCGGTGGATCAGCGGCGGCGCGGCTGTGAATTGAACGGCGCGTTGACCTGGGCTTCGAGTTCGCGAATCTGACGCTGCAATTCGTCGACGCGGGCGCGGGCGGCACGGCGTTCGATATCCAGCGCCTCGGCTTCCGTGCGGGCGACCTTCTGTCGTTCCTGGGCCTGGGCCTGCTGCTGACGCTGGATATCCAGGTCGGTCTTCAGGCCACGCAGCTTTTCCTGCTGGGCGGCAATCTGGCGCTCGGAACGCTCCTTCTGGGCTTCCAGGCGAATCCGCTGCAGCTCCAGATCGGCCATCGTGCGGGTTTGCCGGGCGAAGTCGCTGTACAGGCGTTCGGCAGCGGCTTCATTGGCGGTCTTGATGACTCGCCAAAGGTCTTTCTGCTGGAAAAGCGTGACGTAGTACGTCAGGTCGCTCTGGGCAAACAGCAGGCTGGCGCCGTAGGCCCCGTTATAGGTGGTGCGCAGCTCGGACAATTCATGCGCCTGCATGCGCTGTTGCAGCTCGAATACGGCGCTGGCGGGTGCCGGACCGTCGGTGCGGGCTGCGCCGGCGGGCGTGGCAGCCATACTGGCGGCGGGCGCCGTGGCAGCCGGCTGACCAACCGTGGCAGTCAATGCCGGCACAGGCGCGGCGGCGGCAATCGGTGCAATGGCGGTGGGCGGCGCAGCGGGGCTTTGCGCCACGGCTGATGTGCAGGCGGCCGTACCGGCCACGACTGCGACTGCGGCCGCGATGGCCAATCCCCTCTGAAACGCGCGGTGCGACGCTTTCCCTGACTGTTTTTTTGTTCTCATCTCGACCCTGTGGATTCTGCGCAGGTGTTGCAGCCGAAAACTATACGCGATCCGCCGCCCGATTGGCACGCCGGGCGCCAGCCGCGCGGTAGGGTGTTGTATGGCGTCACTCCAGCTCGCGCAGCTCGGTTTCGCCGTCGGCGATCTGGTATTTGCGCATCTTTTCCCACAGCACCTTGCGGCTGATGCCGAGCGTGGCGGCAGTGTCCTGGCGGCGCCAGTTGTTGGCGTCCAGCGCTGCGAGGATACGGCGGCGCTCTTCTTCCCCACCCGTGCCCCCATTTCCACCGCTGCTGCGCTCGCCATAGCCGCCATGGCTGCCATTACCGCCCTCCCGTTCGAAGGCGTCGCGCTGCAGGCCGGCGAACAGCGGCAGGATGCGCGCTTCGTCCCAGCGGCCGAACTGACGCAGGGTGATGCCAATGCGCTCGGCCAGGTTGCGCAGTTCGCGCACATTGCCGGCAAAGTAGGCCCGGGCGACCGACGCCCGCACCCATTCGGGCACCGGCGGCATGGCATCGAAGGTCTTGTCGCCCAGCAAATGCCGCAGGAACGAGAGCAGCAGCGCGATCTTGTCGTCCGCGCCGCGCTGCTCAAGGCTGGGGATGCGCAGCTCGATCACGGCGAGGCGGAAGTAAAGATCGGCGCGGAATTTGCCCGTGGCGACCATCTCGCGCAAGTTCTTGTTGGTGGCAGCCACCAGGCGGAAATCCAGCTTGACGGGCACCGTTGACCCCAGCCGCGTGCATTCGCTGTCTTCGAGCACACGCAACAGCTTCACCTGCTGATACAGCGGCAGGTCGCCCAGTTCATCGAGAAACAGCGTGCCGCCATTGGCCTGTTCGAAGTAGCCGCGGTGCGCGTACATGGCGCCCGTGAACGCGCCCTTGGCATGGCCGAAGAACTGCGATTCGAACAGCCCATCGGGAATCGCACCACAGTTGACCGCCACGAACGGGCCTTTGCCGTAGACGCTGTTCTTGTCGTGCAGCAGGCGCGCAATGCGCTCCTTGCCAGCACCGGTTTCGCCGTAGAGCATGACGTTGCTGTCGCAATCGGCAAAGGTCTCGACCTGTTCCAGCAGCCCGTGCATGGCCGGCGATGCGGCTACGAGGTCGCTCTGGTCCTGCGCCTGAGCCTGCGCAGACGACATCGACGGCAAGACCTTGCTGATCTGTGCGCGGAGTTCGGTCGCGCCAAAATCCGGCCCCAGCACATACGTGTATTCGGGCGGAAAGCGGCTGGAATCATGCTGCGTATCCGCCGCCACCCAGATCACCGGCATGCCTTGGGCGGCCTGCCAGTCGAGCACCGTAAAGCCGCCGCTTTCGACCACCGACGCGCTGATCACCGCCACCGCGGGCTTCAGCCGAGGCTCTGCCGGCTGAAAATCGATCCCACCCGCGCGGATCACCTCCGCCCCGAACGGTGCCATGAACCGCGCCACACGATCGGCAATGTCGTGACGGCCTTCCCAGACAAAAATCTCAAGCGTTTCGTACGCCCAGCGATCGGTTTTCATGTCGTCGCTTCCATGTCAGTAAACCAGCTCGACGGCGTCGCAGTCGAGGGAGAGGAGTTTGATGTCGGCGTAGCCGAGTTGGATGCCGAGGACCCCAAGGAGCGGGCTGAGAACGGCATCCAGGGTCGTCCCCACCAACGCCAGCACCGGCGCTATGAGCGGTGCAAGATCCGAACCTAACGGGATGGTTCCTACGAGCGGGAGCGTCACCGTTAGTTGGAGCTGATTCAGGTTGCTGTTCAAGATGGAACTGAAGACCCCCTGCGTTGCCACGCGTGGCGGGGAGTTACCGCTGGTATCCGTTTGAGGACTCAAGCCGATCTGCGTTGCGGAAATGGTTTCGTCGCCCCAATTGGAGTTTGCGGTCGGCGATACGTTGGCTTTGATACTCACGGCCCCAAGCAGCCCCAAATCAACCAAAGGCGCGGGAGTTGCTTTTGAGCAATCCATTGGACCACTGACCGCCTTATCTGCATTGGTGGCGATACACACGGATACGGGTTGGGGTTGCGCAGAAATCGTCGCTGTTGAATTTGTACGAGGGACAGTGCAGTTATTCGACTTCGCGTGGGCCTGGGCTGCTGCGACCTGCAGGCCAATGGGCACACTCACAGCGAGCAATCCTGGCGCGCCAACTACCACTCCCACGCCCAATCGCACTTGCGCTGTCCGCGCTTGCGTCCTCCACTGCCCAGCGTTCGGCCCCGACAAGAACTGTCCCGGAGGCCCCACCGCGATGGCCGGCGGCTCGATGATTTTCAGCGACAGCGTGACCGCCCCCAACCCAACAAGGTTCAGCGTAACGGGCGCCACATTCACCGCCGACTGGCTGTTGGCAATCTGTGCAGCCGTCGTCAGCAGATCGAGCACGTTGACGGTGGCATTGAGTGCCGCCTGTTCATTGCCTGCCAGTGCCAGCACCTGGAGCAAGCCCGGCGACGAGGCGCCGCCATCGCCGATATTGATCGGCACATTCAAGTCGTTGCCGAATGACAGTGCATTGCTGGCGCCCGCCCCGCCTACAGATACGCCAGCCAGCCCGGACTGCGATGCGACCGAGATGACGGCATTGAAAAGGCTCCCCAGGCTGGGAGACAGGGACAGCAACTGCTGCATCGAACCCGCGCCCAGCGCGACCGCCAGATCGGCGAGCCGGATGTTGGTGGTGGCCAGCCCCTGATAGGACGCGGCGTCGAGATTCAGATTCGTGTGAAGCAAGTATCCGAGCAGTTGGTTCAGCAGCCCGTTATTGACGGATGCCAAGCCGGACCCGAGCGAGAACGCCACGATGGACGTGTTCTTGGCAATCGCAGTGGCCTGCAACCTCCGCTGACCGACCATGAAGAAATACGGCACGTTTCGGGTGATCGTCACCTGTGCGGCGTTCGTATTGCCATCCACTGCAGCTTGGGCAGTGAAGTACGTCGGCGCAGTGCCCGCGCTTGCATCCCAGACGCCCGGCACGACGGCCAGCGTGATGTTGGTGCCATCCACCGTCAGCCCGTTCTGCACGACGGACTGCTGGGCTGCGGTCGGCAAATCCAGTCGCTGCACCGCTGCCATGGCGGCGAGGTCGGCAGAGCGCTGCAACGCCCGCTGCGTATAGAACAGGTTGCCAATGTCGATGGACACCAGCACCGCCAGACCGACTGTGGCGATAAAGGTGGCCGTCATCACGCTCACCGCGCCGTGCAGGCGGCGGCGCAGCTTGGCGGCTCGACGAAGGCGGGAGGTGGCTCGTGTCACAGCGATGTTCTGTGAAGGTTCAACGTGCGGTTGTGGCCTGGCTCGAGCTTGTCGACTTCGCACTCGGGGCCGTCTGCGAAAGACCAGGCATCGGCCGGCTGAACGAATCCAGGTAGCGCTGGTACGCCAGTGCGGCCTGCTCACCGCGCAGCGGGACGAACTCTCCGGCATACTTGCCCTCGCGCTGCGCCTTGAGCAAGGCGCGCGTGGCATCGCCCATGTCGCTACCCACGTTGGGGGCGGCCTGGGCGGGGTTTTGCGGATTACCGCCCGAAAAGCCCTGCGCTCCCGCCGGGTTGGTCATGAACCATGCCGCAGCACTGGCGGCCATCAGAATGCGGTGAATCATTGCGCGGTCTCCAAGGTGTCGAGCAAGCGGCCGCGCTGCAACGCCAGCGGACGGGATTGGGGAGTGGCATTGGCGGCGGCATTGGGCACAGCCGTTACGGCAACGCTGGCGGCGGACGGACCGACCGCGACAGCACGCGGGGCCACCGAAGCGGCGTCGCGCGCGATACGGCGATCGCGCCAGGCGCCGCGAACACGCATCACGTCTTCATCAATGGCCTTGCGCGCGGAGGCCGTCAGTTGTGCATGCGACGCGAGCGACGCAGCATCGTCCTTGCGATCGTTCACGGTCAGCCAGATCACGAGGTTGCCGGCGATCTTCGGGCTGCCGGCGGCCATCTGCTGCGCCTGCATCAAGGGCACACGGGCTTGCTCGACCTCGCCGGCACGCATCAGCGCGTAGCCGAGATCGCTGGCCGTGCTCGCATCGGTCGGGTTGGCTTGCGCAGCGAGCTGCAGCCGGCGCGCCGCTTCGGCAAAGTTGCCCTGGCGCCCAGCGACGATGCCCAGGCCGCGCCAGGCCGAAGCATTGAGCAATCCGCCTTGCGTGCCTGCGCCCATGGCCGAGGTGGCGCCCACCACCGCGCGGTATTCGGCATCGGCCGCCGCGAGCTGGTCGGTTTCGCGCAGCGCGTCGGCGCGCAGCAGCATGATTTCGGGCGCCCGGCCATAGCGTTGCTGGTAGGCATCGATATGCGCGAGCGACGCGTAATACAGGCCTTGCTCCTGCATCCGGCGGATCAGCGAAAGATACGTCGCCGGACTGGTGATCTCGGCCTTCTCCTGGCTCTGGCGCTGACGTGCCATTTCGATATCGGCATCGGTGCGCAGGCTCATGTCGGATGTGGCCATCGAGCCGCAGCCGGACAGAAGCAGCGGCAGGATAGACAGCGCGCCCAGCCACGCATGTTTGATGTTCGGGAACGGTGCCATCTCAATTTCCCCCGGTATGTTGCAGGCTGCGCATGACGTTCATGAAGCCCGGCCCAGCTGTGATGATCAGCAGCGCCGGCAGCAGCGTCATGACCATGATCATCGTCATCTTGACGGTCAGTTTGCCCACACGCTCCTTCAGGCGAGCACGACGGTTTTCCTGCAGACGCCCGCCAAACTGGCGCAGCGGTTCCTGCACCGCGCCGCCAAAACGGTCGACCTGGGTGAGCAGCGTAATCAGGCCTTTCAGATCTTCGTTGTCGAACAGTCGGGCGATACGCAACAACGTCTGCTCGCGCGGCCGGCCCGACGCAAACTGCTGATTGGCGCGCCCGAATTCGCCAGCCAGCACGGGCAGCATGCTGTGGAACTCGTTGGCGATCACCTGAAGGCTTTGGTCAATCGACAGGCCCACGCCTTGCAGCAGACGCAGCATGTCGACCATCACGGGCAACTCGTCATCCACACGGCGGCGACGGCTCTCCTTGCGGCGGCCTAGCAGCCATTTGGGGCCGAGGTATCCCAGCGCGAAGCCGACAAAACCCCACACGAACACAAACAGGACCGACGTGGCGTTCAACGCGCCGACCACCGCCAGCACCGGCGGCAGGACAATACGCGTGCCGCCAAAGACGGTGCGCGCGTGTTCGCCGTAGTAGCCGCACTCCTCCAGCAGCTTGCGATCCTCTTCCGTGACGATGCGGTGCCCCAGGCTGGTGTCGATCCAGCGCTGGCCAACCTTGGCGATCTGCTGCTGGAGCTGCTGGGCTTCGCGCGTGCCATGCGGACGCGCCTTGGCCGCCGGCTGCACGGCGGGCGCCGCCCCGGTTGCGGCCGGACTGCCGGCCGTTGCCCTCATGTCGGACAACGCCGTGTCGAGCTTGCGCGCACTGCGATAACGCGTGAGCGTCGCCCGCAGCGCCAGGCCGCCGAACACCAGCACCCCCGCGGCGGCGGCGGTCAGGCTGAGCGTGATGAGCGTCTCGTCCATGCGCCCCCCCTTAGACCGATTTCGCCAATCTGGCGAGCATGACCGCACCGATGACTTCCATGCCGAAAGCCGTCAGGATCAGCGTTTCGCCAAACGGGTCGCGCCACATCGACATGATGTAAGCGGCGTTGAACATGATGATCACGCCCCCCACCACGACGGGCAGCAGCCCGATGATCCAGGCCGACAGGCGCGTCTCGGCCGACAGCGCAAACAGCTCCCGCTGCGCCTGCTGCCGATCACGCATGAACGCCGCCGTGCGCTCCATCACAATGTCTGCCCGGCCACCGTAGCGCAGCGACAGGCGCAACACCGACGACAGCAGGATCAGCTCATTGACGCGGTACTGCTGGCCGACCGTCAGTACGGCAGCGTCCAGATCCTTGCCCGCACGCTGCATCTGCGTGATGGCGATCAGGCAGTTGCGCAACGGTTGCTCGGTATTGGCGCTTGCGGCCTGGAACGCGGCCGGCACGGCGCTGCCGATACTCATCAGCCGCACTACGCCATCCAGGAAGCCCGGCAGTTGTTGCAGCAGGCGCTCGTTCATCTTGCGCGTGCGGTTCCAGAACAGGAACGCGACGATCAGCACGTACAACCCCAGCGCCGTCACCGCCGACACCACGCTCGACAACGCCCATACGACCAGCGCAATCGCGACGGCCGGCACGATCAGCAAGATGTAAAAGCGACGCGTCGGTTCGATATCGGCGCGGCGCAGCGCGTCGTTCCACACGCGGTGCAGTGAATCGGGCACGCTGGCCGGCGTGGCCTCCACATTCGGCTGGTAGCGGGCGTTGATCTGGTCGGTCTGTGCACGCACGAAACTGCGCGATGCCTCGCGCTCGCGACGGCGCACGGCCTCCGCCCACAGCATGAGCGACGCGCCCATCAGCAGCAGCGCCAGGCAACCGAACCAGAGCGTCATGCTAGACATGGAAACGGCCTCCGCCGCCGAACCCGGTCATGCCGCCGTCCATGCCACCGCCTTCGCTGTTGCGCAGGCGGGCGAGCTTGGGCGAATGCGGCTGCAGGCCCAGCGCCGTCCAGCGGTCGACTTCTTCGCCGTCCGGGCCGATGTAGGGTTCGTAGCGATACAGCTCCTGCGTCGAGATGATGTTGTCCCCCAGCCCCGTCACTTCCGTAATCGACAGGATGCGGCGCTTGCCGTTGGACAGCCGCCCGATCTGCACGATGAAATCGATGGCGTTGGTGATCTGCCGGCGCAGGCTCACCTCGCTGCCCTGGAAGCCCGCAAAGCCGGCCAGCATCTCGAGCCGATAGAGGCATTCGCGCGGGCTGCTGGCGTGAATGGTGCCCATCGAGCCGTCGTGGCCGGTGCTCATGGCCTGAAGCATTTCCAGCACCTCGCCGCCGCGCACTTCGCCCACGATGATGCGATCGGGCCGCATGCGCAGGCTGTTGCGCAGCAGCTCGCGAATCGTGACGACGCCCGTGCCCTCAAAGCCGCCCGGCCGGCTTTCCAGCCGCACCACGTGCGGGTGGTTGAGCGACAGCTCCGCCGTGTCTTCAATGGTGATGACCCGCTCGGTCGTTGGAATGTGATACGCCATCGCGTTGAGCAATGAAGTCTTGCCCGAACTCGTGCCGCCGCTGACCAGGATGTTGCAGCGCGCGCGCACAGCGGATTCGATCAGCGCGCCGATCTCTTCGCTCATCGTGCCCAGGCCGAGCAGATCTTCAGGCTTCAGCGGGTCTTTCCGGAACTTGCGGATCGACACGACCGGCCCTTCAAGGGCCAGCGGCGGAATGACCACGTTGATGCGGCCGCCGTCGGGCAGGCGCGCATCGACCATCGGGTTCGATTCATCCAGCCTGCGCCCGATCGGCGCGAGGATGCGGCGCACGATGCGCAGCAGGTGGTTGTTGTCGGCAAAACGCACCGGAATGCGCTCCAGAATGCCGTGCCGCGACACATAAACGTCGAGATGACCGTTGACGAGAATGTCTTCCACCGCCGGATCCGCGAGCAGGTCTTCGATCGGGCCGAAGCCGGCCAGCTCCTTCGTCAGCGCCTCGGCAATCTGCCGGATCTCCGTTTCGTTGACGGGGATGCGGCGCATGCGCGTAAAGCCTTCCACCTCCAGATCGACAAACCGTTGGATGGCCGTGCGCGACCAGCGGCCGAACTCGGCGCCAAGCTCTTCGATGCGCGTGAGCAGATGTTCGTGCGCGGCTTCCTTGATGTCCTGGAAGGCCTGCGAAACGGCAAACACGCCGTTGCCGGCGTCCGCCTGGTTGGAGAACTCGATGGGTTGTGTCATGTCGCGTTCCGTTCGGTGGTCCCGATGTCCAGTTCAGTGGCGTCTGCCGACTTGCGCTTGGAACGTCCGCCAAAGCGCCCGCCCAGTCGCGCACCCACGCCTGACACCCAACTCGAGACGCCTGAGGCGCGCTCGCTCTGCTGCGCATAACCCAGCGTCTGGGCGATCTGGGCAAGCGCGCGCACGTAGGTGTCGGTAGGGTGCGTTTCGGCCAGCATCGCGCCCTGGTTGGACGCAATCACCAGCGCTTCGCGGCGGTTCGGCACAGTCAGCACCGAGGGGATCTCCAACCGCTCCGCAATCTGTGCCGCGTCCAACGACAAGCGTGTATCGAACTTTGAAATGGTCAGGTGCAGGTGGTCGCGGTCAATTTCGCGCTTCTTGAGTTCCTGCATCAGCTCTGCGGCCGAGACGATGGCGCCCACACTCTGCTCGGTCACGAGCATCACGTCATCAGCGGCCTTGATGATCTGTGCGATGAAATCGATGTTGCCGAAACCGCCCAGGTCAACCACCTGCAGATCGAAGAACGTGCGCAAGCGGTTCAGCAGTCCGAGCGCCTCGGAGAACGAGATATCACGCATCTCCGCAAGCGAAATGGGCAGCGGCAGGACGGCCAGGCCGTTCGGATGACGCGACAGCGCGGTCTGCACGAACACCTGGTCGAAGCGGCGCAGGTTGCGCACGGCTTCAACAAAATGGAAGTTGGCCTGCACGTTCAGGTACAGCGCGCCATCACGCAGCGGCTGGCCGAGGTCGAGCAGCATCACATCGCTGGCGGAGGTGCGCCGCACCACGGTGGCGAGGTTGGTGGCCAACGTGGTGGCACCCACGCCAGGACGCGCGCCCAACACGGCCAGCACGCGCCCGCGGCGGGTCGGCTCGGCCGAAGCGCGCTCCGCCAGCAAACGACGCACCACGCGCACGGCTTCGGCCGGCGCGCCATCCACATCGACGAAATCCTTTACGCCGGCGCGCAAGGCGGCGAGCATCGCGCGGCCATCGGCAGCCGAGCCCACCGCCACCAGCGGCAGGCCCGGAAACAAACGCGTGAGTTGCGCAACAAGCTGCGTGGCCTCGTTGATTGCGTCGGTGCCCTCGCCCAGCTTCTGGTCCTGGTCGGGTACGTCGATCAGCGTGGGGGACGAGGCAAAGCGCACAAACACCACCTCGGGGTTCACGGCGCCAATCTGCTCGATGAACGCGTCGTGGCCCGTCGTCTCCGCCACCAGCACGCCCAGCTCCCGAATCGCCGCGGCCAGCCAGCGGTGCACGCCTGCCGACTGGGCGTCGACCTGCATGCCGCCACGCGCGCCGCCGTGCAGAAGGAAGTAATCCATGCCCGCCCCTTACTTCGAGAACCCGGGCATGGTGGCCGGATCTGCCACCCCCAGAGCAAACGGCCGCCATACCGGCTCGCCCGCGACATCACGATCCTGCCCGCCGCTTCGGCCCGGCAGCATCTTGTCGATCGGTGCATTGCGTGCCATCGGCTTGACCAGATGCGGCGTAACGATGATCACGAGTTCCCGCTCTTCCTGGTTGTAATTCAGCCGCTTGAAGAACGTCCCGATGATCGGCACGTCGCCCAGGAACGGAACCTTGTCGATGTTGGACAGCGTTGACCGGCTGACCAGGCCGCCGATGACAAAGCTCTCGCCATCGCCCAGTTCCACCGTTGTATCGGCCCGGCGCGTGACGATGGCCGGCACCGTCGCGCCATTGAGCGTGATGCCACGGCTGAAATCGAGATCGCTCGCTTCTGGTGCCACCTTCAGGGCAATGCGGTTTTCCGACAGGATCGTCGGCGACACCGTCAGCCCGATGCCGAACGGCTTGTATTCGATGGTGGTGGTCCCGAGGGCCTGCGGCACGGGAATCGGAATCTCGCCGCCGGCCAGGAAGTTGGCGCTCTGGCCCGACAGGGCCACGAGGCTTGGCTCGGCCAGCACACGCGCCATGCCGTTCGATTCCATCAGGCTCAGGTTGGCAAAGAGCCCCTTGCTGACCGACGAGACCAGCAGGTTGAACGCCGACCCGATGGGCATGGTCGATTCGGTCGTCAAGCCGTTGGAGCCGAACGTGACCTTGGAAAGCGACGACGGCGCAAAGGTGCGGAAATCGAAACCGCCGCGCGTACGGCCGAACGTGAACCCGGCTTCCTTGAGCACCGTCTTGCTGAACTCCACGACCCGCACGTCGACTTGCACCGTGCCCGGCACGTTCATCGAAGTGGTGTCGATGACGTTGCCCTCTTTCGGCTTTTCGGCGCCACTGGCCGCGGCGGCCGAGCGGCGCGCACGGCTCAGCGCATAGACATCCTTGGGCTGGCCCGACACGACGGCGGTATCGCCCTGCGCTACCACGGTCGGGTCCCCGGCCACTGGCGCAGCGGCGTCCACCTGCACGTTGTAGGTCGTCGCAACGCCGCCTTGCGTCCAGACCATCACGTTGGCCGCGCCCGGCTTCTTGGCGATGATCAGAACACTCGTGGCGGTGCCGCGCCCCTTGAGCAACAGCGCATCGGCAATCTCCGGGTTGCCGATGGCAATGCGCTCCAGCGGCTTGCCCAGGCGAATCTCGCGCTGGCTTCCCGTCAGCAGATGAAGCGTCTGGCCGGTCGGTTCTGTCTGGGCCCATGCGGTCGACACGAAGGCAGCGCAGCCCAACGCGAGTACGCCCATCCCACCGCGAACCATGGCGGCATCAGTCATGTTGTTCCTCACGTTTTCCTGCGCGGATGATCTCGATACCAGTGCCGGCGGTGCTGCTGCGCACCGTCGTGCGTGCTGCGGCAACGGCAGGCAGCGGCGGCTGCACAACCACGGGCCTGCGCGCCGAGCCCGTCAGGCTGGCCATCGACACGCCGGCTTGTGCAACGTCCATCGGGTTGCGGTTGGCGGCGGCCAGCAATGCGGCATCCTGTGGCTTGACGGTCGGTTCGGCGTCGTCGCCGGGGTTGCGCAGCGCCAGCAGCAGACGGCCGCTCTGATGGGCCATCGCCAATTGGCTGACCGCCTCCACCGGCACGGCCAGCACGGCCGTCTTGGCTTGATCGACCTTGCGTGTGACGTTGTTGCTCTCCGGCTGCTTCTGCGGCCCTTCGTTGACGGCCAGCGGGCCGAACGCCAGCACGCGCAGGTGCGGCAGCAGCAGGCGCGCCTGGCTGTCTTCGATCTCCTGGCCGTCCTTGCGCATCACGAGAAACACGTCGACGTAATCGCCAGGCATGACGCGGTTACCCACGCCGATCACCTCGTCCACGTTGATGGCCACCGCGCGCTGGCCGGCCTCGACCTGCTGAGCCAATCCGGCGGAGAGTTGCGATGCGATCAACGGCACACCCACGCCAATCGGCAGGACGGGTTCGCGCCCCACCACCTTGCTGACGTCCGAAAACGCATCCGTCGGGTTGATGGGCAACCGTTCGATGGCCACCTGGTCGGCGGTGATGGCCTTGCCCGCTTCCAGCGGCTTCACGGTAATCACCACGGGATATACGGTCTTGCCGTCTTGCTGCACGGCCACCGGCGCAGGCGCACGATGCGCGCTCTTCCACGCTACGGCGCCAAGAATGGCGGCAAGCAGGAGGAGTCCGGCGGCGAAAATCTGGAGATGTTTGCTGGTCATCTGGGCGGCCTGTCTAGGCAATCTTGGGTGCGATGTCAGGTGCGATCAATCAAGAGAATCAGCGAACCGGAAGGGCTTACGAACCCGCGACCAACTGCACGACGGCCGAGCCCGTCAGCGTGGCGGGTGCGGGCAGCAGGGGTATCGCAGGCAGCAGGGGGGTGTTGCCGGAAGTCACGGGCAAGGTCAGCACCACGCTCAGGCATTGCATGCCTGCCACGTTCTGGCAGTTCACCAGGGGTGTGCTGCTCTGATTGGTCTGGACCCGCGCGCTCAGCGAGGCAGGCAGTACCGAAGCAACCGCCGCATAGGCCGCGGCGACACGTTGGGTATTGGAAGGCTGATAGCGCAGCGCGGCGCGCGCGCCCTCTTCAGCCGCCAGCGTCAGCATCTGCTGCATGGCGAGGATCACGCCGTAGTACACGATGCTCAGCATGAGCACCAGCAGCACCGGCACGACCACGGCAAATTCAACAGAAGCCGCACCGCGGCTGTTGTGTCGCGCAAGCCGGCTGGCTACTGGCCTGCGCGTATCTGGGTGCAGGTATGCACCCTCCCGTTCCCATCGCAATGTCGGCATGGCCGACTCCTTTTTATAGGCTGGCCGCTTTGCGGCTCTTCTTCAATGCTTGAATCTTCCGGCTACATGCCCGGCAACCAGGGCATCCGCATCGTGGCGGGCACCCAAGGCAGGCTCAGCAATCCGATCGCCATATAGGCTGCATACGGAATACCTCGGCGTCCGGCCTGTGCGGCGTCCCAGCGCTCCAGCGCTGGGCACATGCGCATCGCGAGCCAGGCCGACGGCGATGACACATCAAACTGGCGCAGCATCAAGATTGCGAGCCCATGCAGCCCCGCGATAAGACTGGAGACCAGCCACACTGCGACGAGCCCGTGCCAGCCGGCCAGCAACCCGGCGACCGTGAAGAACTTGACGTCGCCCGCGCCCATCCAGCCCAACATGTAGAGCGGCAGAAAACAGGCGAATGCAATCACCCCGCCAAGCCAGAAGTCTTGCCAGTCATAGGCAAGTGCCTCGACCCCGCCCAGCTTGATCAGCACGATGGACAGCACCACGCCGGCAGCGACGAGCCAGTTCGGCACGCGCCGCGCGCGGAAGTCCCACGTAATAGCCAGAACTGCGAGAACTACGACACTCGCCCAGCCAGCGGTATCTGCCTGGCCGTACCAGCGGTCTAGCACGCGGTGTTGTTGTTGACGGCCTTGCAGATGTTCGTGAACACGGTGTTGAGCTGGGTGCCCAGTTTGCCGACGATGACCGTGATCGCTGCTGCGATCAGGCCCGCGATCATGCCGTACTCAACGGCAGTGGCACCTTGTTCGTCGCGAAGGAACTTCAGAACGGCGTTTTTCATGATTCTCTCTCCTGTTTGCACTCGCCCGCGGATGTGTTGATCTCGACCAGCTTTCGGCGCTCCAACCTTAGCCAGTTCATATTTGCTAATACCGGATAAAACGCATGGGGATTTACTGCGATGACACAAACAGCAAAATTTTCTTGCCGCCTGCGCCGTTCCGCTAATGGAACGAAATTCAAACCTCACCGAGCGTAATGTCCCGAACACGCCCGATGATCACCGCACACCCACCCCATGGGCATCTATTTTTTCCCGGCGTGTCACGTATGTCACGTAACACCCCGTAACAACTTTATAGGCGTGCGGCGCCGCAAACAAAATAACTCAACTGAGGTACTTGCCCCAAATTAGAGTGAAGTCTCTATTTAATTTTATTAAAGACGCGCCAACCCTCTGAAAGCTAATGGAAATCCCCTAATGAACCTCAGACCAAACTGATTATTTGGACGGGTTTCCCATTAATCCTCGGGGTCAGTCTGAACGCTCCCCATTTCTGTCTAGACAAAAAAAGGATGCGCGAGCGACGGGAACACGCCCGCGCACCTTCAAGAGCACAGACAGGTACTGCTCAGTGCGCCAGGCTGCCAACGCCGCCCAGCAAGTTGGTAATGGGAGCCAGTGGGCTGCCGCCCGAGGCTCCGCCGGCTGCGCTCGTCGCACCGCCCAACAGATTGGTCACAGGGGCCAGCGGGTTGCTGCCGCCGGCTGCGCCGCCCAGAAGGCCGGTCACGGGTGCCAGCGGATTCGAGCCGCCAGAGGCGCCGCCCAGCAACCCGGTCAGCGGGGCGAGCGGGTTGCTGCCGCCGGTGCTGCCGCCCACGCCGCCAAGCAGGCCGCCCAGCGGGTTGCTGCCGGCGGAGCCGCCGGCCGTGGTGACACCGCCGATTGCGGCGACGGTCGTGCCGACCGACGTCACGACCGGACCCAGGTTCGAGACCACCGGCACGCCCGTCCCGGTGATGGTGTTGCCCGCGCCGGCGACGCCGCCGCCTACTGTGCCCAACAGGTTGTTCAGAACCCCGCCCAAGCCGGTGGCATCGCCCACCATCTGCGTCGCCCCGCTGACTTGCGTGGTAACCGGCACGATGGCCGTGCTCAGCTGCTGCGTCACTTGCTGAACCGCGCCCGAGGACAGCGCGCTGCCCAGCAGCGTGCCGCCGCCAATCAGCGCCTGGCCGACCTGCTGAACGCCGCCGCCCACAGGCTGGGTGATCGGCGCCAGCGGCGCGCCCGAGCCCTGGCCGAGGCCCTGCACCAGCGAGCCGGCGCTCACCGTGGCCTGACCCAGATCCGTCACGACATTGCCGGTGCTGGCCACCGTCGTGCCGATCGGATTGGGGTTCTGGCCCATCTTGCCAATGCCGGTCTGGATGCCCAGACCGAGATCGCTGACAGCCTTGCCGGCGTTGTCCACCGTGCCGCCCAGCCCAGCCTTGGCTTGATCGGACAGGCCCGGAATGTTTGCGTTCTGAAGCGTCGAACCCAGGCTGCTGACCGCCTGGCCGGTCGCCACAACGGTGTTGCCCGTGCCGTTTGCGACCTTGCCGATGGGCGTCACGCCCGTCGTATCGTTCGGGCTCGGATTGGGCGAACTGCCCGAGCCGGAGCCTCCCGAAGAACAAGCCGCCAACATGAGAGCGGCAACAGCGCAGGCCAACGGCGCAACGCGAATGGAGTGTCGAATGTGAGTCATGGTCCGTCCCTTTCTTGGAATGATGTGTCTTGATGTCTGAGCTCGGTACTGCGGACTGCGGGCCACATTCTGCAAAGGGCATGCCAGGTGCATTAGAAACATGACTCGGATTTCGGAGACCGGCCTGTTTATTGGTTTTGTGGGCGATGCATCAGGTGTTACCCCACCCGCCAAACATAGTGTTACGCCATCAAAATCCGTGTTCTGGACGTTACGGCGTAACGTGACACGGAACATATTCGTTCCCAACATAACCCCGCAGGCAAACGTTTCACCCCCACTTTGGTAGGGTATGTAAATCACGCATTCTGGTTAATTTCCACAGTTTCTTCATTTTTATTGGGATAACGCGGGCAAATTCCGATACCTCATTACGCATTGCGTAATAATCAAGACATGGCACACCGTTTGCAGAGTCCGGCCACCTCACAGCGAGAGTGAGACATTTTCCTGCTGACTAAAGCGGACTTTTAAAACGGGAGATCCATCATGAATAAGAACATCAAGTGCCTGGCCGCCACCATGGCAAGCCTGTTGGTTTTGGGTGGTTGCGCCAGCTCCGGCTCCGGCGACCTCGGCAGCTCGCTGGGCGGTTCAAACGGCGGCGGCTCGAATAACAACGGTGGCGGTTCGACGCCGACGCCTTCCCCGGCTCCGTCCCCGTCCCCCTCGCCGTCGCCTTCCCCCTCGCCGTCTCCGTCGCCCTCCCCGAGCCCGACTCCGACCCCGGCACCCGCGCCGCTGACCCCGACCGGCGCTGTCCTCAACAATACGGGCGGCATTGTCACGAGCGTCGGCTCGACGGTGACCGGTCTTGGCAAGACGATCGAAACGGCGCCGCTGCCCTCGCAACTGAGCGGTGTGCAAAGCGGCTTGGGCGGCGTCGTCGAAAACGCCGGCGCGACGGTTTCGGCGCTGGGCACGGGCGTGCAGAACGGGCTGGGCAGCATCGGCCGCAACGCCAATCCGGTTGGCACCACGGTTTCCAGCCTCGGTAATGTGGTGTCCGGTGCCGGAAACACCGTCACGAGCGCCGGCACGCTGGTCAACAACCTGGGCACCGGCCCGCTGGCACCGCTGGCCCCGGTGACGACACCGCTGGCAGGCGTGGTCACGCAGATCGGCCAAGCCGTCGCCAACGGCGGCGGCACGCTGGGCACGGCCCTCTCGACCGGCCCCGTGGAACAACTTACGCAGCAACTGAGCACGGCCATCGTGCCGCTGACTTCGCAGGTCACCAGCGGTACGCAGACGCTGGGCGCGGCCACCGGCCTGGGTTCGCCGGTCAACACGCTGCTGGGTACGGTTGGCGGGGCCGTTGCCAAGGGCGGCACCACGCTCACCGCGGCGAATGTTCCGGTGGTCAGCGGTCTGGGTGGTGTGGTCACGGCCACGGGCAACACGGTCGCCGCGCTGGGCGGCGTGGTGTACTCGCCCACGGCATCGGGCGGCAACCCGCTGGCGCCGATCACCGGTCTGCTGGGCGGTCTCGGTGGCGCGACTGGCGGCAGCAACCCGCTCGCCCCGATTACCGGCGCACTGGGCGGTCTGGGTGGCACTGGCGGTACCAACCCGCTCGCTCCGATCACGGGCTTGCTCGGTGGTCTCGGCGGCGCGACAGGCGGCGGCAATCCGCTCGCGCCGATCACTGGTGCTCTCGGCGGCCTGGGTGGCGCAGGCGGCTCCAGCCCGCTCGCTCCGGTCACCGGTCTGCTGGGTGGCCTCGGCGGCCTCGGTGGCGCGACGGGTGGCTCCAGCCCGCTCGCCCCGATTACCGGCGCGCTCGGCGGCCTGGGTGGTGCAGCAGGCGGCGCCGGCAATCCGCTGGGCCCGGTCAGCGCAATCACGGCACCGGTTGGCACGGTGGTCACCACGGTGGGCACGGGCCTGACGTCGGCCGGTGCAGCAACGCCGCTGTCGCCGGTGACTGGCGCGGTGGGCGGCTTGCTGGGTACGGTTGGCGGCGTGCTGGGCGGCACGCACCACTGATCGAGCGTCCACGCAGCGGCGGACCGGCTACCACGCCGGCCCGCCGCTGTCGCGTTTCAAACAGACCATGCCGCGCAATGCGGCATGGTCATTGGGCTCGCTGGCACGCACCTGCGCACCATCGGTATCAACCTTGGCCGTTGCGTCGCGTGAACGCTCCCTCTATGTGTCTTGTTGTAAAGCACCATGTCTCGCGGTTATCGTTTGATCCAACGCGCGGCTGCACGGCTTCGCGACACCACAAACGAATACCACGGAGGAGACAGGCGTGCGGACCACCACCATGCGGTTGGCCCTGGCCACAGGCGTAGCACTGACCGGCCCGGCACTGAGCTGGGCGCAGAGCAGCCCGACCCAAGGCAACCCGATCGACACGCTTCCCAAGGTCGATACATCCCGTCCGCCCCAACAGAAAATCCAGGTCGAGGTCCAGCGGCCGAATCCCGCGCTGGAGAATCTGCTCGCTACGCACCTCACCCCGACCAAGTTCCAGATCGAAGGCGTCAAGACGCTGCCGTTTCCTGAGGTCGCCGCATATTTCGCACCGCTGGCCGGACACGACATCACGGTCGCGCAACTCCTGCAGGCCGCCAACGAGGTCACCAAGCTGTATGCCGACCGCGGTTTCCCGCTGTCGTTTGCCTTTGTGCCCGCACAAACGTTTGAAGGCGGCGTCGTGCGCGTTACCGTGGTCGAAGGCTATGTGGCGCGCATGCGGATCGAAGGGACACCCGGGCCGCTGGAAGGCCGCCTGCGCGACATCTCGCAGCGCCTGATGGATGAAAAGCCCTTGCGCCGCGAAACGTTCGAGCGCGTGACCGGCGTGCTGGCGCTGCAACCCGGTGTGCAGATCACCGCGACCGTGCAGCCGCCCACCACCACCGACGGCGCCAGCGAACTGGTGTTGAACGTGAAGCGCCAGCCGTACACCATCGGCACGGGCGTCGAATATCGCTCGCCGGGTGTGCGGGCCATCATCACGGGCACGCTGAACAGCGTGACGCCGCTGGGCGAGCAGATCACCGTGTCGACCCTGCAACCGCGCGGGTCGGATCACGAGACGTTCTACTCCGCCACGTGGGCACAGCCGATCGGCACCGATGGACTATTGGCGAAGCTGACGTGGTCGCACTATCGCGGCATGCCCGAGAATCTGCCGCTGGAACAACTGGGTTATCAATCGCGCTATCTGACGGACACGCAGCGGCTCGGTTTGTCATTGAGCTATCCGGTACTGCTGTCGAACAGCCGCAACCTCACGCTGACGGGCACCTTCTACGGCAACGACGACAAGCAGCGCTATACACCGCAAAACCCGGGCTTTGCGCAGACAGAGTTGGATACCAAAGTCCGCGTGGCCGGTGCCGAGGTTCTCTATACCGAAGTCAACCCGGGCGAGACCCGACGTGCGTCGTTGGGCTTGTACCAAGGCATCAACAGCTTGGGCGCCGGCAAGGGCGCCTCGGCCAACGCCAACAACAACGTCGACCTGAGCTTCCTGCGCACGCGCGTCACCGCCAGCGAAGCCCACGACTTGCCGCTGGGCTTTGGCGTGGTGGTGTCGGGGGCAGCGCAGTACAGCGGCGCGGTGCTTCCATCGTCGGAGCAGATCAGCTTTGGCGGACGCTTCTTCGGCCTGGCCTATCCGGCCGGCGAAGTGGCGGGTGACCGCGGCTGGGGCGCCTCGGTGGAAATCAACCGCGCGTTCCAGGTCTCGATGGATTATCTGAAGACCGTGCAGCCTTACGTGCTGTACGACACCGCAAAGGTCTATTCGAACGCCGGCACGCTGGTGCATGACCAGCTCGGTTCGATTGCGCTGGGCGTGCGCTTCTCCGATCGGAAGTACTACACGCTGGACCTGGCCATCGCGCGCCCCGTGGGCGACAAACCGATCAACTCCAGCTCCCGCAGCCTGCGGTTCAACGCTGCCTATACCTATCAGTTCAACTGACGCACGCTGGCATCGTGAACATGTGTAGGAATTTTTTATATTATTTATATTTTCAGCGCTGAAAGTCGCCCATACTCCCCTCTTAGGAGGGGGATACAGCACCGTCCGAATTTGGGAGCATCAGAAGCGGAATGTTAAGTTTTTCCAAAGAGTTGCCGATTACCACAGAAGTCGCGCAAAACAACAATAATCATTACAGCGACGGCGGCATCACGCCGCACCACGCCGACAGCAAGGGATTGCACTCTGAGCTGTCGCAAATACGCACCGGGGGCCATCATGCTGCAACGTCTATCGGATGACGCAGAGTTCCATCGACTCGTCGATACCATTTACGAGGCGGTACTTGAGCCTGCGCAGATGCCGATCGCCCTGGCCCTGCTCTCCGTCTACGCCGGCGCCGAAAGCGCTCACTATTTCGTCTGGGACAAGCACACCGACACGCCGCGTCATGGCGTTTCGTCGGGCTGGTGCCAGCACTGCCCGCAACCGGGCCACTGCAACGCCTTCTGCCAAGATCCGCAGCTGATCAGTGCCGCTGCTTCTGATGACAACGCTTCGGCGGCCGTCACCCTCATCGACACGCCCGACATGCGCGTCACGATGCGACTGCGCACGCGCGACGACGATGCATCGGAAGTGAGTGCGATGGAGCGCGAGTCGCGCCTGCAGCGCGTACTGCCCCACCTGCAGCGGGCCGCGCGCATGCAGCAGCGCAATCTCGAGCTGAACGAACTTGCCGCGGTCGGCATGGCCGGGCTGGATACGCTCGACTTTGGCGTGATGGTCATCGAACGCACCATGCGCGTGAAATACGCCAACGCGTGGGCGCGCACGATGACGGCAGAAGACGACCGTTTGTCGCTGGATGGCAGCATGTTGCACTCTGCCGACCACACGCACAACGCGGCGCTGCGCAACCTCATCGAACGCGCCGCCGGGTCGCTCGGCGTGCAAGGCGCGGCTGGTTCGTGGATGTATCTGGCGCGCGATGGGCGTCCGGTGCCTTTCATTGCCACCCCGCTTGCCCCCTCCGATGCGATGCGTTCAACGTGGGCTTCGCCGCTGGCGCTGGTGCTGGTCGGCAACTCCGAGACGCGCTCCGTCATGGACGCCGGCGTGCTCGCATCGCTCTTCGGACTGACCAACAAGGAATGCATCGTCGCTGCCCGGCTGGCTGCGGGCGAAACGCTGCAGGAAATTGCCGAGCGCGAATTCCTCTCGCTGCATACGGTGCGCGTGCACATCCGCGACATCCTGCGCAAGACCGGCACACATCGCCAGTCTGAACTTGTGCGCTTGCTGCATCTGCTGCCCAGCGTCGATCTGGAACGTGCGGGCGCCGCCACGCCGGCTTCACGTCGACGCGGCCGGCTGAATGCCTGACCTCACGGCCAACTTCCCGCCCCACCCCGCCTGACCACCGACGCCCAATCACGGGCGTCGGGCCATCCGCGTATACCCGGGTCACGTTTCCGCAATTTCTGCCGATCCCTCTAGAGAGGCGTGGCGCCGTCATGCCGGCTCGATACGAGACGGTTGCGGCGAATGATCCCGACACATTCTGTGAATAGCGCACAACAAACGCGCTTTTTCGCGGCCTGAAACGACAGGCTTTTGCGCTATCCTCGCCGCAAAACACAGACTAGGCGCCGGTCGTAGATCGGGGGGCCGCGCCGGATGCGCTCGCATGCATAACGATTTCCATATTGCGCTGCTGCTGTTTGCGTGGGTCAGCACGGGGCTGACCACGTTTGCCGCACTTGACGCTGCGACACGTCTGCCGGGGGGCTCGACGATCGCAAAACGCCGCAACTGGCGCATCGCCTGCGCGGCCATTCTTGGCATTGGGCTGTGGTCCGGGCTTTGGCTCGGCCAGCTTGGCCTGCATCGGCAGGTCGGCACACCCATATCCGCGCCGATTGCGGCGACGCTCATGACGGCGCTGGCAGCATCGCTGGCGGTCTTCTCCATTGTGTTGCCGGACTCGTCGCCTGCCAGCGGCGCACAGGTTCCGCAACGACGCAGCATTGCCATGGGCGCCGTGGCGCTGGGCATCGGGCTGCTGACGATGGAGCTGTATCTGACGCGCCCCTGGGTGCATGACGACGCCTTGTCCCTGCGCCGCACGCTGCTGGGCTGGGGCGGCGGCACGCTCGTCCTTGGCGCCGGCGTATGTCTGGCGGTGTGCATGGCGTTTCATATGCCGCCGGCGCAGCGTCGCGCCGCTGTCGGTTTGCGCGCGCGCGCCGCCGCCGTGCTGGCCACCACCGCCGTGCTGTCGCTCGTATTGTGGCCGTGTGCCGCGGCATGGCCAGCCGACGCTTCGATGACGCAGACCGTGCCAGTCATCATGCTCAGCGCCGGTGGCGTGCTGGTCGCGCTGGGCCTGCATGCGGTGCTGATGATGCTTGAAACCCGCATCGACTCGGCGCAGGCGCATCTGGAAGCATCGCTGGCGCGCGTGGCAAATCAGACGCCCCGGCCCCAGCTGCACGACACCCTGACCGGCCTGCCGAACCGCCTGCATCTGCGCGAGGCGCTCGAGGCCGCAATCCTGTCGTCCACGCGGCGCGGCCGACCATTTGCCCTCTTCTACCTGGACCTCGACAACTTCGGCCAGATCAACGACCAGTACGGCCGCAACGCCGGCGACCGCGTGCTGCAAATCATTGCCGAGCGACTGCGCCAGACCATTCGCGGCGAAGACACCGTCGCGCGCCTTGGCGGTGACGAATTCGGCATCCTCGTGGAAGGCTTGGCGCTGCCCGAGGCCGCAGCGACGATCGGCGACAAGCTGTTGTTCCGCCTGCGCGAATCGGTGGAAGTGGAAGGCCGGCGACTGCGCGCCACCGCCAGCATTGGCGTCGTTGTCCATCCGCACAACGGCGCCACCGCTGACGCGCTGCTCGAACATGCCGACACGGCCATGTTCGACTGCAAGCAGTCGACCGGCAACGCCTACCGCTTCTTCGAGCCGCGCCTGAACACCACTGCGCACCGTGTGCTGCAGATTCAACGCGCGCTTTCGCACGCGGCGCTCAACGGGCAACTCTCGGTGTATTACCAGCCGAAGTACGATGCGCGCACGCAAGCCATGACGGGTGCTGAAGCGCTCCTGCGCTGGAACCATCCGGAGCTGGGCCCGGTGTCGCCGGCGGAATTCATCCCGCTGGCCGAACGCACCGGCACCATCGTCGAACTGGGCGACTGGGTGGTCGAAGAAGTCTGCCGCCAGATCATGCATTGGGATGCCATCGGCATGCCGCCGCAGCGCATCGCCGTCAACCTCTCGCCGCGGCAATTCCAGCAGCCCGACCTCGTGCAGCGCCTGTCGCAGATCCTGCACCGCTATCAGGTGGCCGCGCATCGATTGATGTTCGAGATTACCGAGACAGCGGCCATGCGCGATGCCGGCCAGAGCATTGCCGCCATCCGCCAGATTCAGTCGCTCGGCTTTGAGGTCGCCATCGACGATTTCGGCACCGGTTATTCCAGCCTCAGTTATCTGCAGCGCTTCCGCGCCCAGCAGATCAAGATCGACCGCGCATTTGTCTCGGCGCTCGACGACAACCCGGCCGAGGCCGCGGCCATCATTCGCGCCATCTGCGCCATGGCGCACTCGCTGGACATGACCGTCGTGGCCGAGGGCGTCGAAACCGAAGCGCAAATGCAGGCCCTGGTGAATCTGCAGTGCGATCAGGTTCAGGGCTATCTGCTGGCACGTCCGCTGCCGGCCAAGGATTTCCAGGGTTTACTTGGGCCGCAGTACGCCTGAATAAGTGACATCGAATTAGGCGGCACAGAAAATGCGCCTTTTTGATGCATTCAACCGAACCTTTCGGGAACCTTTCACCTTCATATTTGGAAATATTTCGGCGACACGCGGATGCGATTGCCGAAGTAATGAAGTAGTCACATAAGAAAAAGCTGTGTTGGGATTGCGTTGGCTGCGCAGCGCGTTGATTTCAATACGGCCGAATGACTTTGTAATAGTTCATATGTTTACGACTTCGCCATCTCGCGCAAACACAGGCCCCATGCAGGTTTGCGCAAAGCGCGGTGCGGCAGAATATCCACGCCATTGACATGAGGTCTTAACGAAATTCATTTCTCACCTGCAAAGTCGTTATAATGCCCTGGGCTACGGGGAGCGTGCCCATGTTTCAATTGCAAAGTTGAGGAATCCATAATGCCGACTTACAAGGAAATTGTTCAGAAGATCTCTGAACTGCAGCGCCAGGCCGATGAACTCCGGGCAAATGAACAAGCGACGGTGATCGCTGAAATCAAGCACAAGATCGTGGAATACGGCCTGACCGCCGAAGACCTCGGTTTTGGTGCGAAGGGTGCCGTGGCCTCGAAAAAGGCCGGCCGCAAGGTGCCGGTGCGTTACCGCGACAACAATGGCAATACCTGGACGGGTCGTGGCAAGCGTCCGGGCTGGCTGGTCAAGGAACTGTCTGCGGGCCGGAAGATGGAGGATTTTCTGGTCGCCTGAACAGCGCCCTCCAGCGCAGCATTCCGAGCCCGCACAAAGAGGCGCGCCGGAAACCACAAAGAGAAAGGCCGGCGAATTCGCCGGCCTTTTGTATTTCTGCCTCGCAGAGATTCGCGCGGTTACGTCTGGAAGCGCCCCACCGCCGTGCGCAGCAATTGCGCCTGCTCTTCCAGCGACAGCGCAGCGGCCGCCGCCTGCTCCACGAGCGCGGCATTCTGCTGTGTGACTTCGTCCATCTGGTTCACAGCCAGATTGACCTGCTCGATGCCGGAGCTCTGCTCTTCAGACGCCGCAGAAATCTCGCCCATGATGTCCGTCACGCGCTTCACGGCAGTCACGACGTCCTGGATCACCACACCGGCCTCTTCCACCAGCGCCGACCCGTTCTGCACACGCCCCACGGAGTCCCCGATCAGCTCCTTGATCTCCTTGGCCGCGCTCGCTGAGCGCTGCGCCAGGCTGCGCACCTCGCCGGCCACCACGGCAAAGCCGCGACCCTGCTCGCCAGCGCGGGCAGCTTCAACAGCGGCGTTCAACGCGAGGATGTTGGTCTGGAAAGCGATGCCTTCGATCACCCCGATGATGTCGGCGATCTTCTTGCTGCTTTCGTTGATGCCCGACATGGTCTCGACCACACGACCGACCACCTCGCCGCCCTTGACCGCAATATCCGAGGCATTGACGGCCAGCGTGCTCGCCTGACGCGCGTTGTCGGCGTTCTGCTTCACGATGCTGGTCAGCTCTTCCATGCTCGACGCCGTTTCTTCCAGCGAAGACGCCTGCTGCTCCGTACGCTGCGACAGATCGGCATTGCCCGCGGCGATCTGCTTGGTCGCACTGGCAATGGAATCCGCCGAGTTCTTGATGTCGCTGATCGTGCCGGTCAGTTGCTGCTGCATCTCAGACATGGCGAAAAGCATGCTGTCCCGATCGCCCGGACGGGTCTGCACCCGCAACGCCAGATCACCTTTGGCAATGCGCGCAGCAATATCCGCGGCGTAGGCCGGCTCACCACCCAGCTGACGTTGCAGGCCGCGCGTGACCGACACCACCACCACGGTCATCAGCAGGCCAATACCAAACAACAAGCCCAGCGATTGGATCAAAGACGTGCGAAACGCCGCATCCACATCGTCGATATACAGCCCCGTCGTCATCGACCAATCCCACGGCTCGTAGTACGAAACGTAGGTCAGCTTCGGCTCGGCCTTGTCGCTGCCGGGTTTGGGCCACAGATAGCGGACGAACCCGCCACCAGCCTTGGCCGTCTGCGCGATGTCCACGAACAAATGCTTGCCTTCCGGATCGGTTGCGCCAGACATGTTCTTGCCGACCATCTCGGGCTTGATCGGATGCATGACCGACACGGTGTCGGTTCTCGACAGCGAAAAATAGCCGTCGCTGCCGTACCGCATGTCTTTGAGGCGCGCGATGGACTGGGCCTTGGCCTCGTCCACCGTCATCTTGCCCTCCTGCGCCAGCTGGGCGTATTCCTTGATGACGCTGAACGCCGTCGCACTGACGTTCTGGAGGTCGCGTTGCCGCTCCTCCATCCGCACAGTGCGCGCCCCCCAGGCACTCCACAATGTGATGACAAGCAGGCACAGCCAACTCAGGACAAGCGGCAGCCACAGCTTCTGACGAAGCGTGAGTCGATTCATCTTCCTTCCCTCCAAGCGTTTTCTTGTGTCCGCAAGGCACAGGTGCATCGCGGCGCTCCCCTGGCGCGATTACACGCGCTCTGTTTGGGGTATCGAACGCGGGGAGGGAAAACTTGAGTAGGGCATGTACCCAGGAAGACGCTGTCGACCGTAAAAGGCAGGAGAAAGAGACTTCAACGCAACGCGTTGGGATTGATGCTTGGGAGTGCGCCGCCGCTGGCCGGCGCAGGCGCAGCTGTCGGCGCGGATTGAGCCGGGACAGCCTCGGCCGCAGCAGAATCGATCGGCGACCACGACTCCCACAAGCCATGGCGACGCAGCGTTTCGGGCGCTTGCGCAACGGTTGAAGAAGCTGGCGCGGCAACTTCTGCCTCGACCACCTTCATGACCTTGACGGCCATCTCGATATGCGACCCGGCCATTCGCACGGCGTTGCCGCCGGCGTCGCGCACGGCGACACCGTGCGCAGCCATCAGGCGATAGTTGCCATCCTTGTGCCGCATCCGGAATTCCGCCACGTACGCCGGCGAGTTGCCGTCAACATGCGCCTGGATGCGATTGAGCACCATGGGCAGATCATCCGGATGCACCAGTCGGAGATATTCGCTGGTGCTCGGGCCGATTTCCTTGAGCGTGTAGCCGAGCATGGCCGCAAAGCGCGTGGAGAACTGCGCGGCACGGGTCACCAGGTCGAACTCCCACAGGCCCACGTCTGCACCGTCCAACAGCAGTTGATGGCGCGCAACGAGTTCGGCTTCGCGGCGGCGGTAGCTCTGCTCGAGGTCGTTGAGTGCCTGAACGGTTTCCTTGCGCAGACGAATTTCGCGGGCAGCGATGGCGGCCGCGGTGTCGCCCGTGGCGCGATCCCGATAACCCAGCAGCAAAGCCGCGAGCACCGTCGCAACCGCCCCTACCACCAGCAGCAACTGCAGCCCTGCCGGCGCATTGGCGGGCATGGCGGGGAACGTCGAAAACGAACCCGCAAGCGACGCCGTGTAGACCGCGTCCGCCGTCAACGCGGTGCCGAACAGCACGCTCACAAACAGGCTCACGCCCGGGCGACGCACCGCCACGCCCGTCGCGCCTGACCGCGCGGACAGCGCAAACTGCAGCGCCGCCGCGCACGCCACCGCCGACAAGACAATGACGATAGCGAGCAGCCCTGCGTCTTCCCATGCGGTGGTGCTGAAGCTCGTTACACCGGCCAACAGCAACACCGCCACCGGCCCACTCACGCTCAGCAGTACACCCAGCGAAAGCGCACGCACCATGCCCGCACGGCCGCCGAGGACGCACCACAGCGCCGCAACGGCCAGGCTCCAGCAGAACGAAGCCAGCGTCATCACAAGCACGGCGGTGTCTTCGTGCAGCGGCCAACGGGCAAGCAGCGGCAGCAGCGGCACGGCCCACAGCCCGATCGCGGCAAACAGCGCTGTCATGACCAGCGGCACGCGCGTGCGCGACGCGGTAGCGCTGCGCAAGTCATCGAGCAAACGCAATAGCAAGCTGCCCGCACCGCAGGCCACGACAAATGGCAGCAATGCAGGCAACAACGCATGCGCCAGCGTATTGACCAGGTCAGCGATCAACGCCTCATCCACGACGGGGCGTCTCCTGTGGGTTCGAGCCGTTCGATGAATCAGCCACGGGTTTGAAAGCCGTCCGGATTCATGCTCTGCCAGCGCCACGAGTCTTCACACATGCGCTCGATGCCGTATTGCGCGCGCCACCCCAGCAGCGACGCCGCCAGTGCCGGATCGGCATAGCACGCTGCAATATCGCCGGGGCGGCGGTCCACGATCTGATACGGGACGGGCTTGCCGCTGGCGCGCTTGTAGGCCTCCACCACTTCCAGAACCGAATACCCGCGGCCCGTGCCGAGGTTGACGGTAAAGCCGCGGCCATCGCGACGCAGTGTGTCGAGCGCCGACAGGTGCCCGCGCGCAAGGTCCACCACGTGGATGTAGTCGCGCACGCCAGTGCCGTCAGGCGTTGGCCAATCACCGCCGTAAATGGACAGCTTCTCGCGCTTGCCCACCGCCACCTGTGCCACATACGGCATCAGGTTGTTGGGAATGCCGCGCGGGTCCTCGCCGATCAGGCCGCTGTGATGCGCGCCCACCGGATTGAAATAACGCAGGTAAGCGATCTGCCACGCCGCATTGGAAAGCTCCAGATCGCGCAGCACTTGCTCGCCCATCACCTTGGTCTGGCCGTACGGGTTGGTGGCCGAGAGCGGAAACGATTCGGTGATCGGCACGGTATGCGGGTTGCCATACACCGTTGCCGACGAGCTGAACACCAGCTGGCGCACATTCGCATGCGCCATGGCGGCACACAGCGTCACCAAGCCACCCATGTTGTTGTCGTAGTAGGCCAGCGGCTTTTGGACCGATTCGCCGACCGACTTGAGCGCCGCGAAGTGGATGACCGCCGAGATGCGCGAGCTGGCAAAGAGGTCGTCGAGCAGGCGGCGGTCACGTACGTCGCCTTGCACGAACTTCGGCGTCTTGGCGGTGATCTGCTCGATGCGCGACAGCACGGTCGAGCTGCTGTTGCAGAGATTGTCGAGACCGATCACCTGGTAGCCCGCATCCAGCAGTTCAACCCAGGTGTGCGAGGCGATGTAGCCGGTGGCGCCGGTCAGCAGAATGGTTTCTGTCATGGGGTGCGAGGTATCGAGGAAGGAGAGAGCTAGCGTGCCGGTTTGAACCGGGCATCGTCGTTCTACGCTGCGCCGACCCGCTTCGCAGCGCGTAAAACAGCGCGATCATAGCAAAGCCTGCCAACCGCTTGCGGGCGGTTTACAGCCTGTGTTGCACAAAAATCGGAACTACGGCTGGCGGTCCGGATGGGCGGCCGCCTGCCACTCAGCATAGGCCGCGCGCAACCGCCATGCCGAGGTCGCATCGCGCAGGCCCAGCGCGTACCCCACCTCAGCAGGGTCCGCGCCAGCGTCGAACAGCGCTGCCGTGTAGCCGTTGCGCAGCGTCTGCGGCGAGAGCCGTTCGCTGCGGTGCAACAACGCCGGCAGCGCAGCGAGCCAAGCCTCAACGCGCCGGTAGACCGACGCTGCGTGCATCACGCGTCCGCTGGCGTCGGCAACGAACACGCGCTCGCCCGGCACCTCGGCGTGTGCGCGCACCGCCAGCCACGCAGCCAGCGCGGGGCGCGCGGCTTCAAGCACCGGGGCATGGTAAGACGGGCCGCGCGGGCGCTCGACGGTGATCGTCTCCAGCGCCTCATCCACTTGGCGGAGCAGCAGCGATTGCACCTGCGCGACCTTCAGCCCCGCTCCATGGCAAACCGCGACGAGTGCGCGGTCGCGCGCCAGCTTGAATGCGCTGGCATTCGCAGCGGCCTCGCTGGCCTGCGCGCCGACCTCCAATGAAGCCTCGATCGCCGCGCGCTCAGCGGCCGACAGGAATGTGGTCGGGTCGTTCTCGCCCTCGGCCAGCTTCTGCTGGACCGCGGAGCTTGCGGGGTTATGTGTGCCCGTGCGTTGTTGCTCGATCTGATGAAAGACGCGCTCGATCAAACGCGCGTAGCGATATCGATGCAGCTTGGTCAGGCCCGATTCGTCGAGAAAGGCTGCGATGTCGGCGGCACTCCAGTCGGCCAACGCGCGTTGGTGCGACTCGGCCCAGCGCAGCCACTTGCGCCACATCGCGCGATACACCGTCGCCGACGATTCGCGATAGCCGCGTGCGGCGAGCCAGTGTTCGAAGGCTTGGGCGGGCTGCTCGGTCCAGTCTTGCAGGCTGGGCTGGAACAGGTCCGGAACGGGCGTGGCGGGCGGCGTGAATGCGGTCACTGCGGCAGCGGAAATACAGAAAGACGGGGAGTGGGCGAACCGGGGGGCAGGCAATTCGCGTATCCTGCCGAGCGTAACACGCAGCTCATGTATCCCATTGCGGACCTCATCGTGAAGAAAACCGACCTCGAAAAACTCAAGGGCCTCAAGATCGCCAATAACCTCAAGCGCGACAGCCAGCGCACCGGCAAGCCCGGCCAGGGCAGCGGCAAGGCCGTTCCCCAGAACAAGCTGCTGAAAGCGCTGCTCGGCAAGCCGGCTGAAGACGACGCGAAAAAGTCGGGAAAATCCTGACGCGCAGTCCACACATCTAGAGCCCCGCCCTGTTGTTCCAACGGGCGCTTGGGTGCTACCGTCCGGCGCGTTTCCACATCATCGCAGCGCCTGCCCTGCGCCGGACATGCCCGCCTCCACGCCCTCCTCGTCCTACTCCTCCTCGCCGTACCCCCACCTGCTCCAGCCGCTCGACCTTGGCTTCACCACGCTCAAGAACCGCGTGCTGATGGGGTCGATGCACACCGGGCTGGAAGACGGCAACCACTTCGACCGGCTGGCCGCCTACTTTGCCGAGCGCGCACGCGGCGATGTCGGGCTGATGGTCACGGGCGGATTCGCGCCCAACATTGCCGGTTGGACGAAGCCGTTTGCCGGGCGCCTGGCCACCCGTGGCGCAGTCCGCCGCCATCGCACGGTCACCAACGCCGTGCATGAGGAAGGCGGCAAGATCGCCCTGCAGATCCTGCATACCGGCCGCTATGGCTATCACCCGCTTGCGGTGGCGCCCACGGCGTTGCGCTCGCCCATCAGCCCCTTCACGCCGCGCGAGTTGTCCGCACGCGGTATCGAGCGCCAGATCCGCGCCTTCGTCCGGTGCGCGCAACTGGCCCGCGAAGCCGGCTACGACGGCGTCGAGATCATGGGTTCCGAGGGCTACTTCATCAACCAGTTTCTCGTCACGCACACCAACAAGCGCACGGACGACTGGGGCGGCAGCTACGCCAACCGCATGCGCCTGCCCGTGGAAATCGTGCAGCGCACGCGCGAGGCAGTCGGCAAGGACTTCATCATCATCTACCGCCTGTCGATGATCGACCTGATTCCGGACGGCAGCTCGTGGGAGGAGGTCGTGCAGCTCGCCAAGGCCGTGGAGCGCGCGGGCGCGACCATCATCAATACGGGCATCGGCTGGCACGAGGCGCGCATCCCGACCATTGCGACGAGCGTGCCGCGCGCAGCGTTTGCGTGGGTCACGAAAAAGATGAAGGGCGAGGTGGGCATTCCGCTCGTAACGTCCAACCGCATCAACACGCCCGAGGTGGCCGAGGCCGTGCTGGCTGACGGGTGCGCCGACATGGTGTCGATGGCGCGACCGCTGCTGGCCGATGCCGATTTCGTTCGCAAGGCCGCCACGAATCGCGCGCAGGACATCAACACCTGCATCGCTTGCAACCAGGCGTGCCTGGACCACGCGTTCAAGGCCAAGATTGCGAGTTGCCTCGTCAACCCGCGCGCGTGCCATGAGACCGAACTCGTCATCCGACCGACGCCTGCCAAGCGCCGCTTTGCGGTGGTGGGCGCCGGGCCTGCGGGGCTGTCCGCTGCCATTACGCTGGCCGAGCGCGGGCACGCCGTGGACCTGTTCGACGCAGCACCGGAACTCGGCGGCCAGTTGAACATGGCCAAGACGATCCCGGGCAAGGAAGAATTTCACGAGATGCTGCGCTACTTCACGCGCCGCGTCGAAGCCACGGGCGTGACGCTGCGCCTGGGTACGCGTGTGGATGCACAGCAGCTGCTCGCGGCCAACTACGACGAGATCATCATTGCGACGGGCGTGTCGCCGCGCAACCCGAAGATCCCGGGGCAAGACCATCCGAGCGTGCTGTCGTACATCGATGTGCTGCGCCACCGCAAGCCGGTCGGCAAGCGCGTGGCGATTGTTGGCGCTGGCGGCATCGGCTTTGACGTGGCGGAATTCCTCGCGCTCGACGGCCATTCGCCCACGCTCGATCTACAGACGTGGCGTGCCGAATGGGGCGTGGGGGACCCGACCCAAGTGCGCGGCGGCGTGGATGGCATCCGCCCCGAACCGCAAACACCCGCGCGCGACATCGTCCTGCTGCAGCGGCGCGCCGGCAAACTCGGCGGCGGGCTGGGCAAGACCACCGGCTGGATCCACCGCACCAGCCTGAAGAACCTGGGCGTGCGCATGGTGGGCGGCGTCAACTACGAACGCATCGGCGACGAAGGCCTGCTCGTGAGCTACGGCGAAAAACGCGAAGCCGCCGAATGGCTGCCGGTCGATTCCATCGTGCTGTGTGCAGGGCAAGAACCGCTGCGCGAACTGGTTGAGCCGTTGCAGGCCGGCGGTGCAAAGGTGCATGTCATCGGCGGCGCAGACGAGGCGCTCGAACTGGACGCCAAGCGCGCCATCGATCAGGGCACGCGCCTGGCTGCATCGCTGTAACTGAGGCTTGCCCGCGTGGCGCGTTGCATGAAAAAACTCAGCGTTCGCTTCATGTTTCGCGCTTTCAATGAGAGTTAAAAAAATAGACGCATGAAAGCGCTGTCCTGCGCTTGCTGAAGTGCGTGCCGTGACCTTAGATGCCATTGCGCAAGCCGCTCCACCGGCCATCGGGCCGCGGTAGCACGCAATAGGAAGCGGCACGCCTTGCAGTGGGGTGGGACGGTGCATGGGCACGACCACGGCCATTGCCGGAGGATCGCGCCATGCCCGACCAGCCTTCCAACTCCGGATCATCCGATCTGCTGCGTGCCCTCGGCGCAGACCTGTCGACGCATCCGGGTGTGCTCTCCGAGCGCGAGCGCGAACTGCTCGCCAGCCTCGTCGCACAACTCAAGACGCAGACCACCGACCCGAACGTCGGCAACGCGATTCACACCGCGCTGACGAACACGCTCGGCAAGCGCGCCAGCGATGTGCTCGGCGCGGCCATCGCATCGCATCTGCTGGGCGGTGCGAGCCGCGTGCCGGTGCATGTCAACCCGGCGGCGGGGCCCGTGGTAGCGCATCCGGTCGCACCGGTCGTGTCCGAGCCGGGCATCTTCGGACCGGTCGCACCATCGCCCGTTGGGCCTGTCGCGAACGATCCGAGCGGTGGGCCCTGGGTGTGGCCGCCGCTGAATCCGCCGCCCCTTTTTCCGCCATCCATTCCGCCGATCCCACCCAACCCCGGGCCGGGCCCGGTGCCGATCCCCATCCCCATTCCCGTCGATCCGCAACCGGTGCCCGTGCCGGGCGTGCCGCCATGGTTTCCGATTCCCGTGCCGCCGTCACTGCCGCCGGACGACCCGTTCTTCCCGCACGGACCGCAGCCAATCTTCCCGCCGATCCCGCTCGGCGACCCGGGTGTTCCGCCGCCTCCGGAGCCCATCGACCCGGGCGATCCACAACCGGTCGACCCGGGCTGGCCGGGCGATCCGCAGCCGGGTGAGCCGGGCAATCCGGAGCCCGTCGATCCTGGCGAGCCGGGCCCTGTCGGTCCTGTCGGCCCCGGCGATCCTGGAGACCCGGGCGGCCCAGGCCCCGTTGGTCCAGGCGAGCCCACCGGCCCGATCAACCCTGGCCCGGTGGATCCGGGTGGCCCCGGGCCCGTCGATCCTGGCAGCCCTGGAGACCCGGGCCCGGTCGATCCAGGCCCGTCAGACCCGGGCGCGCCGGAGCCCGGCCCTTCCGACCCGGAGGGCCGCTGGAACGGCGTGCTGGACCCTGGCGCGCTCGAATCCATCATCGACCAGTTCGCCAGCGTGGCGGTGCTGCAGCAGGTGGCCGGCGTAGTGGCAGCGGCAGGCGCACGCTTCGAAACGCAGGTCGTCTACACGCGCTCGATCGAAGCCAGCGAAACCCTGGCGCCGGCGCCCGTGCGCATCCAGGTGCTGCGCGACACGCCCCAGGTCGACAAGCTGCTTGTGGGGCCTGTGGAGCGCGCCTTGCCGGGCGCCGCCCGCCGGCTTGCACCGCGCGCGCGCCAGGTGGGCCGGATCCGCGTTTCCGTGTTGGCGTTGCAGCCGGGTACCAGCACGCGCATCGACCTGGCCAACCAGCCCGCCCATGCCAACGACGTGGTGCTGGTCGCAACGCTCGGCAGCACCGGCACGGCCAATGCATCGCTGCGCATGCTGCGCGGCCCGCTGCGCCTGGCCGGTGTCGACCCGCGCCGTGGGCAGATCGTGGTGCCGCTTTCCACGGGGCGCGCCGTGGTCGTGCCCGCATTGCGCCCGGCGGAAATCGTTGCCCCTGCCGGCGCGCACGCCAGGCCGCTGCTGGTCGCCATCGTGCTGGCCGAGCTGTCCGTCAAGTGAACGGAGGCCAGCATGATCGCACCCATGCTCGACTATCAGCCGGATGTGCTTGCACCGCGCGCGGCGGTGCAGCGCATCCGGGCGCGGGCCATGTCGGATCAGCCGCTGCGTATCAACCCGCGGCTGCGCTTCGGGCAGTCCGAGCAAGGCTGGTTGCTGCATGTTGAAGACCCAGGCCGCCGCATCGAGCACACCTTCGCCATTAGCCCAAATGCCTGGAGCAGCCTGCGCCGGATGAGCCCCGGCGACATCGCCCCGTCGATGGACCCGTTCATGCAGACCGTGCTCGTCGATGCCGGCGTACTGATATCGGCCGCGCAGGTCGATGCGCCGCACGAGCCGCCACTCGATGCCGCGCGGGCGTCGTTCGCGCGCGAAAGCTATGGCGTGGTGACCGATGCCCTGCATCCGTACGAAGTGGCGGCCGTGCGTCGCTATCTTCGCCACGGCGTGCGCACAGGTGCCATCCGGTTTGGCGACCCGCAGGTGCCGCGCCGGTACCGCGCTCACAACGACCCGGTGCTGCGGACCCTGCAGGCGCGCCTCACGCCGCTCATCTCGCACGTGGTCGGCGTTCCCGTCAAACCGTCGTACGCGTACCTCGCGGCCTATACGCAGGGCGCGGTCCTGCACCGCCACGTCGATCGGCCGCAATGCGAATACAGCCTGACCATCGCCGTCGACTACACGCCCGAACCCACGCTCGAAGCCTCATGGCCGATCCGCCTGGGGCTGCCCGATGCCGAAGTACTCGTCTATCAAAGTCTGGGCGATGCGCTCGTCTATGCCGGTCCGCGTGTGGTGCATTTTCGCGAGGCGCTGCCCGAAGGGCACATCTCGACCTCGCTGCTGCTGCACTACGTCAACCTCAACTTTCGTGGGTCGCTCAATTGACGCTCGAACCCCAGCACTTGCCGATGGCATCGCCCGACCTGTTACCGGTGGAGTTGGTGCACCCGCCGTGGTGGGCGTCATGCGACGAATTCCTGCCGCCCAACGAACTCGAACTCGTGCGCGAAGCCGCGCTCGCCAACCCGGCGGCATATCGCCCGTCTGCTGTTCTCAATGCGGCAGGCGGTGGTGTCGAGCTGGACATCCGCCGCTCACGCGTGCGCTACGACGAGCCGACCATCGTCGCCCTGTTCGAAGAACGCCTGCTCGCCTATGCCGACAACATATTCGAGCGCCTGCGCATTGCGCCGTTTCCAGTGCAGCGGCTGGAAGTGCAGCTCACCGTGACGGGCCACGGCGAATTCTTCAAAGTCCACAACGACAACACGCACGCGCAGTTGCGCACGCGCCGCGTCACGTTCATCTACTACTTTCATCGCGAGCCGCGCGCATTCGAAGGCGGCAACCTGCGCTTGTATGCCTCGCGCACCGATGGCCGGCGCTGGCGCGAAACCGCAGATTTCGTCGACATCGCGCCCGTGCAGAATCGGCTGATCGTGTTCCCCAGCTTCCTCATGCACGAGCTGCGGCCGGTGAGCGTGCCGTCCGGCCGCATGGAGGATGGCCGCTTCACGGTCAACGGCTGGTTTCACAGCTGAGGCGCGATGTGCGCCGATGGGCGGCGATAGACGGCGACGGTGTGAAGGATTTGCATCCCGCTTCCGTTTTTACAAACACGGCCATTGCCGCGCGTGCCGCAAATGGCGAAATGACAACGTGTGGCGCCGCCGCCCTTTGGCCGGCCCGGTTCTTGCGTGAACAGGCGTATCAAGCACATTCACAAGAACCGGTTTGTCCAAGAACGTTTCTCCTCAGTCTTCTGCCAACGCGGCGCCGCTGCCCCCGCTCGACCTGGGGCAAACGGCCTTCCTCCTCGACTTTGACGGCACGCTGGTCGATATCGCGCCGCAGCCCGATGCGGTGCATGTCTCTGCGCCGCTGCGCGAAACGCTGGCCGCGCTGCATGCCGCCAGCGGGGGCGCGTTGGCGATCATCAGCGGGCGCACGGTGCACGACGTGGAGTCGCGCCTGTCGCTGCCCGGCCTTGTCATCGCCGGTGTGCACGGCGCGGAACGCCGCTATGCAGATGGCGGATTCGTCCGCCTGAGCACCGATGCCGACGCGCTCGCCCGGCTGGAGCGCGAGTTGCGCGCCGAACTCACGCAGTTGTCGACGCAGTTTCCCGGCGTGGTGCTGGAGAGCAAAGGCATTGCATTTGCCCTGCACTACCGCCACGCGCCAGAAGCCGAGAACGCTGTGCTGACGCTGGCGGATCGCCTGGCGCACCGCTATGCCGATCACGTGCGCCTGCAGGCCGGCAAGATGGTCGTCGAGCTCAAGCCGCGCGGCGCCAGCAAGGGCGATGTGGTGCACACGCTGATGACCGAGCCGCCGTTCATGGGCCGCACGGTGCTGTTTGCCGGCGACGACCTGACCGATGAAAGCGCCTTCGATGCCGTCAATGCGCTGGATGGCTGGTCGATCAAAGTGGGCGCAGGCCCGAGCCAGGCGCGCTGGCGCGTGCCAGACGCTGCAGCATTGCGGGCCTGGCTGGCAACGCTCACGGCCCCAGCCAAGCGAGGTGCCGCATGAGCCGACTCATTGTGGTTTCCAACCGCGTTGCACCCGTGGCTGAAGGCCAGGGAACGGCCGGTGGCCTGGCCGTGGGTGTGTTCGATGCGCTGCGCGAAACCGGCGGCATCTGGTTTGGCTGGAGCGGCGAAACCGCGACGACCGTTTCGCACGAACCCAACATCGTCACCAAGGGCAACATCACCTACGCCACCGTCGGCCTGAACCGCAAGGACTACGACCAGTACTACCGTGGCTTTGCCAACGCAACGCTGTGGCCGATCTTCCATTACCGCGTGGATCTCTCGCGCTACGAGCGCCAGGAGTACCATGGCTACCGGCGCGTCAACGCGCAGTTCGCGCATCAGCTCAAGGCGCTGGTGCAGCCCGACGACATCCTCTGGGTGCACGACTATCACCTCATCCCCTTTGCCGCCGAGTGCCGCGCGCTGGGGCTGACCAACCGCATCGGGTTCTTCCTGCACATCCCGTTTCCGTCGCCGGAAATCCTGACGACGATTCCGCCGCATGAAGACCTCATGCGCGCGCTGTGTGCATACGACTTGGTCGGTTTCCAGACCGAGACCGACCGCGTCGCCTTCTACGACTACATCGAGCGCGAAGCGCGCGGCTACATCGAACAGAAGGAACAGAACGGCCCCGTGCACGCCTATGGCCACACGCTGCGAGCGGAGGTCTACCCGATCGGCGTGCATCCGGACGAGATCGCCCAGCAGGCGAAAGCGTCGCTGGCGCGGCGCAATCCGTTCATGCGGCATACGAGTGTGCGCGGCGAGCGCATTGCGCCCCAGGGGCAAGGCCAAGGCCAGCCACCCACGAAACTCATCATGAGCGTGGACCGGCTCGACTATTCGAAGGGCCTGCCCGAGCGCTTCCGCGCATTCGAGCAATTGCTGGACGATTTCCCGGACCATCGCCGGCACGTGACCTTCATCCAGATCGCGCCCACGTCGCGCCAGGACGTGCAGAGCTATCAGCAGATCCGGCAACGGCTCGAAGCGGAGTCGGGCCGCATCAACGGCAAGCATTCGGAGCTGGACTGGACGCCTATCCGCTACATCAACAAGCAGTACGAACGGCGCGTGTTGATGGCGCTCTTCCGCAGCGCGCAGATCGGCTATGTCACGCCGCTGCGTGACGGCATGAACCTCGTCGCCAAGGAATACGTGGCCGCGCAAGACCCCGAAGACCCCGGCGTGCTCGTGCTGTCGCGCTTTGCGGGCGCCGCGCGCGAGCTGGATGCCGCGCTCATCGTCAACCCATATGACACGCGCGGCATGGCCGAAGCGCTGAACCGCGCATTGACGATGCCGCTGGAAGAACGCAAGGCGCGCTATGCCCACATGATGGATCGACTGCGCGCGGCCAATCTCACCATCTGGCGCGAGCGGTTCGTGGCCGATCTGCGCAACGCGCCGTCGCAATAAGTCAGGCGCCCGCGCTGCCGGTGCGGGGCATCCGCTCGGCAGCGTCTGCTGCATCGGGGGACGCGTCCGCCTCGGGCCAGAGCATGTCGGTCAGCACGGCATTCATGCGCGCCCAGTGCGAACCGGGCCAATAGATACGCCGGCAGACATCGCATGTGCTGAAGAGACGCTGGCGCTCGCGCACGCGGGGCGGCACGCTGGCGGATGCCTCTTCCGCGCTCAGCATGCGCAGCGGCACGTTGCATTCGAGACAGCGTGAAAACGGCTTCGCCACGTCGGCCAGCCGCAGGCGCGTGACGATCTCGCGCATCTGGGCCCGCGGCTCGCGCGCACGGATGAACGCGCCACGCCGAATGCCGCGTCGCTTGAGAAGTTCGCGGTCGCGCGACAGCACGATCCAGTCTTCCTCGTGGGCGAGCGCTTCGATGGCCGCGTCGGCGTAATTGTTGTCGTAGGCGGTATCAAAGCCGGCCATGCGCAGCAGGCGCGCGGTGGCACCCAGGTGCGCGTCGCACAGAAAGTGCAGCGGCGCCGCCGGCAACAGAGGCTCCACGGCGGCAACGGCAACGTGGCCCCATGCCGGCAACATGGCCTCCAGCGCCATGGGCCGGCCATCCACCAGCACCTGCCCCACCTCGGTATGCGGCACGCCCAGCGCCTCGATGGCGTGCTTGAGCGTGGCGCCCTCTGCCCACGCGCGCGCAACAGGATGCCCGCGCAACGCCAGCGGAAGAAGCGGCGTCAGGTTGGAATCGAACGTGAGGACGACGGTCTGCATGCCCGCCACGATACTCCCAACCCAACATGGATGCCTTGGCACGTTGGCGCCGCAAGGGTTTTACCAAGCGCCCGAACAATAAAAATGCGGCGTGACCGGTGAAGTCACGCCGCAAACAGGGAGGAGGAGAAATTCAGTCGCTGCGCGGTTTATGCGCGCGATGCTGTGCCGCCGTTCGGATAGCTGGTATCACCGTTCCACGACAGGTAGCCATACGTGTCAGCCTGGCGATCAGCGCCTTGGCTGTACGGGTCAAAGCGATCGTTCTTCCACGAAAGATAGCCGTAGGTATCGGCCTGGCGGTCGGCGCCCTGCGTATAGGGGTCGAAGCGGCCAGCCTGCGTTGCGGCAGGCGCATCGAAGTTTGGCTGGATGGAAGCCGTTGCGGGCTGCGACAGCAGCGCGGCGGAAGCCGACACCGTGGCCACCATGGCCAAAATAGCGCGGCGGGAGAAGGCGGAGAAGAGACGGGAGTTCATGATCGATTCCTTGTTCGTTTGCGCTCGTTGTTGCGCTTGGAGGGCAGAATAGATCGTTGCTCCCGTCTGATAAATGCGACTTTGCAGAAATAACTGTTCAGGCGGCGCTAACAATCTGCAGCCGCGGATTTTCCTTGAGCTGCAGGCACGGGTGGTCGGCAAACAGCGTCGCCACCCAGTCGACGAACACCCGCACCTTGGGCGACAGGTGCCGGTTATGCGGATACACCACCGAGATGGGCACCGGCTCGGAAATATGATCCGGCAACACCTCCACCAGCGCGCCCGACATCAGGTGCTCGTACACCAGGAAGCGCGACGTCTGCAGCAGCCCCAGGCCATGCAGCCCGCACGCGACCGCCGATTCGGCATCGTTGACGGACACCATGCTGCGCACCTTGTGGATCTGCTTCTGCCCGTCGATCACGAAATCCCAGTCCATGCGGCGGCCGTTGCGCGCAGAGAAGTAATTCACCGCCGTGTGGTCCTGCAGGTCTTCCAGCGTCTTGGGGGTGCCGCAGCGGGCCAGGTATTCCGGCGACGCGCAATTGACCATCGACAGCTGGCCGATGCGGCGCGCGACCAGGCTGGAATCCTGCAACTCGCCACCGCGCACGGCGCAATCCACGCCCTCCTGCACGAGGTCGACCGTGCGGTCGCTCATGCCGATCTCCAGCTGAAGATCGGGGTACGCCGCATGAAAATCGCGAATGCGCGGCACGAGCAACCGTTTGCCAATCGACGCAGGAACATCGATGCGCAACGTGCCGCGCGCACCCGACGCGCTTTGCGAAAACGCCGCCTCGGTCTCTTCCAGATCGCCGAGCAGACGCACGCAGCGCTCGTAGTACGCAGCGCCATCGGCGGTGACATTGACCCGGCGCGTGGTCCGGTGCAACAGGCGCACGCCGAGATGCGCCTCGAGGCTTTGCACCAGGTTCGTCACCGTGGCGCGGGGTAACTGAAGGCTGTCGGCAGCCTTGGTGAAGCTGCTGGCTTCCACGACACGCGTGAAAACCTGCATGGCCTGCAAGCGATCCATCTGCGGCTCCTTAGGGACGGACTCCACGGGGCGGGCGCACTGCCCGAATCAAAACGGGCAATGCGCCGGACCTGTGGAATCAAGGGGTCTGCTCATGCTCGAGAACACGCATGCGTTCTGAGCATGAGGCGCGATCAGGAAGGCGGCGACTACGGGTTTTCGCAGTGCAACAAGATCGGCCTCGAGCTAGGACACTTTGTAGCACAACCGTAAATATTGATTGTTCGGCTGCAACTAATAGTGATGTCTGATTATAGGCATTTATCTGCGTTCGTCTAATCACCATCATTCAGCCCATCGATATCCGGGTTATCCGCAAAGGTAAGCCCCGCCTGACATCATGGGTTCTTCTCCACCGCGCCTCGTTGTTTCGGATCGATCGCTGACCAGCGATGCGGCCTCGGCCGCTGTTCGTCCAGCGCGACCGTACGCAACATCCGCCACCAACAATGTTGCACTGAATAACAATTTGCGCGGCGCAGCATCGACGCTGCCTGAGCAAGCTTCTGCGCCGGGCGAAACGGCTGGCGCGGCGCCGCTGCCGCGCGAGGTCACGGCCGAAGATTATTGGACCCAGGGCTACGCCAGCCGCATCCGCCTGCGGGTGTTCCGCCCCGAAATGCACGCCGACGATGCCGCCGCACCGCTGCGCCGCCCCGGCGTGCTGTACCTGCACGGCGGTGGTTTCGTGCGCGGCTCAATCGACGATGCCGATGCGCCGGCGCGCCACCTGGCCGCCACATTGCCGGCCGTGGTGGTCACAGTCGGCTATTCGCTGGCGCCCGCCGCGCCGTTTCCGGCTGCACCGGAGGATGTGTACGCCGCGCTGTGCTGCATGGCCGACCATGCCGCCGCATGGGGTATTGACCGTCGCCGCATCGCGGTGGCCGGGCATGACGCCGGCGGCAACCTGTCGGCCGCGCTGTCGATGATTGCGCGCGACCGCGGCGGCCCGCACCTGCGTGCACAGGTCCTGATCGCGCCGATGCTCGACCCGACCATGGCCCGCGTGCGCCCCGACCACCTGGCCAACGCCGACAACTCGGCCGAAGTCTGCGCCGATTGCTATCGGCAGTACCTGCCCCGCCCGACCGAACGTGTGCACCCCTACGCCGCACCGGTGGAATCGCGCCGCCTGCAGGGCCTGCCCCCCGCCCTGCTGCTCACCGCGCCGCAAGACCTGCTGCGCACTGAAGCCGAGCGCTATGCCGCGTGCCTCATTGAAGCGGGCGTCGTCACGCAGGTCGTGCGCGTGAACGAAGCGTGCCATGACTCGATTGCCATGAGCGCCGTGGCGCAAGACGAGATGACGTGCTTCCTGCGCTGGCACCTCGGCATGACGCGCCAGACCGCGGCACCACGCAAACGCCGTCCACGTGCGGACCGGAAGGACCGCACTTCCATAGACCCGACCGGGGAGACGCCTGGCTGAACCCATACAACAAGAAACGGAGTGCGAGGCCGCCCGCGTATTTCTACGCTGCGGCCAACGCGCTTTTATCCAGTCTTTTTCTCTTTGCTTACCCAACAAAATCGAGAGAGTCATCATGAGCCTGTCCAAACGCACACTCGCCATTTCGGTTGCCGCCGTGCTCGGCGTTGCAGCTGTGGGCACCTACGGTCTGGTCTCCAGTGCCGGCGCTTCGCAGCAGCCGACCGCCGCGCCTGCCGCCACGCCGGTGGATGTGGCGCCGGTCCTTGCCAAGAACGTTTCCGAATGGGATGAGTTTTCCGGCCGCATCGAAGCCGTTCAACGCGTTGAAGTCCGTCCGCTGGTGAGCGGCACCGTCACTGCCGTCCACTTCAAGGACGGCACCATCGTCAAGAAGGGCGACGCCCTGTTCACCATCGACCCGCGCCCCTACGCGGCCGAAGTGGCCCGCACGCAAGCCGCGCTGACCGCCGCCAAATCGCGCGTGGCCTATACCACGTCGGAGCTGGACCGTGCGCAGAAGCTGGTGGCCGACAACGCCATCGCGCGCCGCGAGTTCGAAGAGAAGGAAAACGCCGCACGCGAGGCCCAAGCCAACCTGCAAGGCGCCGCCGCCGCGCTGGAAGCCGCCAAGCTGAACCTGGAGTACACGCACATCGTGGCGCCGGTCGCCGGCCGCGTGTCGCGCGCAGAAATCACCGTCGGCAACGTCGTCTCGGCCGGTGGCGCTGCGCCGGTGTTGACCACGCTGGTGTCGGTCTCGCCGATGTACGTGGCGTTCGATGCGGATGAACAAAGCTACCTGCGTTACTCCGAGAAGGCCGCCCAGGGCGCCAAGACGCCGGTCTACATCGGGCTGGCCAATGAAGACGGCTACACGCGCGAAGGCGTGATCCAGTCCGTCGACAACCGGCTGGACGTGCGCTCGGGCACGATCCGCGTGCGCGCCACGCTGGACAACGCCGACGGCCGCCTCACGCCGGGCCTGTACGCCCGCGTGCGCATGAGCACCGGCGCGCCGCACGACGCCATCCTCATCAGCGACAAGGCCATCGGTACCGACCAGGACAAGAAGTTCGTCCTCGTGGTGGATGCGGCCAACAAGACGAGCTATCGCCCGGTCGTGCTGGGCGCCTCCATCGACGGCCTGCGCGTGGTCAAGTCGGGCCTGAAGGCCGGCGAGCGCATCGTCGTGAACGGCATCCAGCGCGTGCGGCCGGGCGACGCCGTGGCACCCAACACGGTGACCATGGATAGCCTCGTCACCAAGCGCGTGGTGTTGCCGGGTGCACAGCCGGACGCCCCGGCCGCGCCCGCCGAAGCCAAAGCCGAAACACCCGTCGCACCCGCTGCGCCTGCCGCCAAGGCGGAAACCAAGCCCGCGAACGCCAAGACCGCAGCCAACGCCCAACGCCTTCCGGCCGACCGCGCCTGATGGCCCCGATTGCGCTCAATCGCGACTGAACCTCATCGCTCACAGCCATGAACTTCTCTAAATTTTTCGTGGACCGCCCGATCTTTGCGGGCGTGTTATCCACGCTGATCCTGCTGATCGGGATCATCTCGATCTGGCGATTGCCGATCTCGGAGTATCCCGAGGTCGTGCCGCCTTCGGTGGTGGTGCGCGCGCAGTTCCCGGGCGCCAACCCGAAGGTGATTGCCGAGACCGTCGCCTCGCCGCTCGAAGAACAGATCAACGGCGTCGAAAACATGCTGTACATGCAGTCGCAAGCCAACAGCGACGGCAACATGACCACGACGGTCACCTTCAAGCTGGGCACCGACCCGGACAAGGCGCAGCAGCTCGTGCAGAACCGCGTGTCGCAGGCGCTGCCGCGTCTGCCCGACGTGGTGCAGCGCCTGGGCGTGACGACCATCAAGAGTAGCCCCGACCTGACGATGGTGGTGCACTTGCTGTCGCCCAACGATCGCTACGACATGACGTACCTGCGCAACTACGCCGTGCTGAACGTGAAGGACCGCCTTGCACGGATCAGCGGCGTGGGCCAGGTGCAGCTGTTCGGTTCGGGTGACTACTCGATGCGCGTGTGGCTCGACCCGAACAAGGTGGCCGAGCGCGGCCTGACGGCCAACGAAGTGGTCAAGGCCATCCGCGACCAGAACGTGCAGGTGGCGGCAGGCGTGATCGGGGGCTCGCCGTCGGTGCCGGGTACGGACCTGCAGCTGTCCGTCAACGCACAGGGCCGCTTGAAGACCGAGCAGGAATTCGGCGACATCATCCTCAAGAGTTCGCCCAACGGCGCCGTCACCTACCTGCGTGACGTGGCCCGCATCGAGCTGGCTGCGTCGGAATACGGCCTGCGCTCGCTGCTGGACAACAAGCAGGCAGTGGCGATTCCGATCTTCCAGGCGCCGGGCTCCAACGCGCTGCAGATTTCGGATGACGTGCGCAAGACGATGGCCGAGCTGAAGGAAGACTTTCCCGAAGGCGTCGACTACCGCATCGTCTATGACCCGACGCAGTTCGTCCGCTCCAGTATCGAAGCCGTCACGCACACGCTGCTGGAAGCGGTGGCGCTTGTGGTGCTCGTGGTGATCCTGTTCCTGCAGACGTGGCGTGCGTCGATCATTCCGCTGCTGGCGGTGCCGGTGTCGATCGTCGGTACGTTCGGCCTGATGCTGATGTTCGGCTTCTCGATCAACGCGCTGTCGCTGTTCGGGCTGGTGCTGGCGATCGGGATCGTGGTGGACGATGCCATCGTGGTGGTGGAAAACGTCGAGCGGAACATTGCCGAAGGCTTATCGCCACGCGAGGCCACGTACAAGGCCATGCGCGAAGTGAGCGGCCCGATCATCGCCATTGCCCTGACGCTGATTGCCGTGTTCGTGCCGCTGGCCTTCATGACGGGCCTGACCGGTCAGTTCTACAAGCAGTTCGCGCTGACGATCTCCATCTCGACCGTCATCTCGGCCTTCAACTCGCTCACGCTGTCGCCGGCGCTGGCTGCCCTGCTGCTCAAGAGCCACGATGCACCGAAGGATTGGCTGGCGCGTGCGATGGACAAGGGCCTGGGCTGGATCTTCCGTCCGTTCAACCGCGTGTTCGGTGCCGCATCGGAATCGTATGGCCGCAGCACCTCGCGCGTGATCGGCCGCAAGGCAGTCATGCTGGGCATCTACCTGGCCCTGATCGGTGCGACCGCGCTGCTGTTCAACAAGGTGCCGGGCGGCTTCGTGCCGATGCAGGACAAGCAGTACCTCGTGAGCTTCGCGCAGCTGCCGGACGGTGCCTCGCTTGACCGCACGGAAGACGTGATCCGCCGCATGTCCGACATCGCCCTCAAGCACCCCGGCGTGGAAAGTGCCGTGGCGTTCCCGGGCCTGTCGATCAACGGCTTCACCAACAGCCCGAGCGCCGGCATCGTGTTCGTCACGCTCAAGCCGTTTGACGAGCGCAAGGGCGCCAACCTGTCGGGCGGCGCCATCGCCGGACAACTGAACCAGCAGTACGGTGCGATCAAGGACGCCTTCATTGCCGTCTTCCCGCCGCCGCCGGTGCAGGGCCTGGGCACGGTGGGTGGCTTCAAGATGCAGATCGAAGACCGTGGTTCGGTCGGCTACGAACAGCTCTTTGCCGCCACGCAGGCCTTCATGGCCAAGGCACGCCAGACGCCTGAGCTGGGGCCGTCGTTCTCGAGCTACCAGATCAACGTGCCGCAGCTGAATGCCGACCTGGACCGCGTGAAGGCCAAGCAGCTGGGCGTGCCGGTCACGGACGTGTTCGACACCATGCAGGTGTATCTCGGCTCGCTGTACGTGAACGACTTCAACCGCTTCGGCCGCACGTATCAGGTCAAGGTGCAGGCAGACGCGCCGTTCCGCGCCCATGCAGAAGACATCCTGCAGTTGAAGACACGCAACACCGCCGGCGAGATGGTCCCGCTGTCATCGCTGCTGCGTGTGTCGCAAGGCTTCGGGCCGGATATGGTCGTGCGCTACAACGGCTACACCGCTGCCGACATCAACGGCGGCCCGGCCCTGGGCTTCTCGTCGGGCCAGGCACAGGCGGCTGTGGAGCGCATCGCGCATGAAACGCTGCCCAAGGGCGTGCGCTTCGAGTGGACGGATCTGACGTATCAGCAGATCCTGGCCGGCAATTCGGCCGTGTGGATCTTCCCGATCTGCGTGCTGCTGGTGTTCCTGGTGCTGGCTGCGCAGTACGAAAGCCTGACGCTGCCGCTGGCCGTGATCCTGATCGTGCCGATGAGCCTGTTCGCCGCCATGCTGGGCGTGTGGGTCTCGCATGGAGACAACAACATCTTCACGCAGATCGGTCTGGTGGTGCTGGTGGGGCTGGCGTGTAAGAACGCCATCCTGATCGTGGAGTTTGCGCGCGAGCTGGAGCTGCAGGGACGCACCATCGTGGAAGCCGCCATCGAGGCCTGCCGCCTGCGTCTGCGCCCGATCCTGATGACGTCGATCGCTTTCATCATGGGCGTGGTGCCCCTGGTGGTGTCGACCGGCGCCGGTGCGGAAATGCGTCATGCCATGGGCGTGGCCGTGTTCGCGGGGATGCTGGGTGTGACGCTGTTCGGCCTGTTCCTCACGCCGGTGTTCTACGTGCTGCTGCGCACGCTGGCGGCACGCCGCGGCCAGCGCTCGGAAGATGCACCCGATCGTGATCTGGACCTGGACGGCGCGCTGCCTGTGCCGTCGACCCAGCACTAAGGTCAACACTCATCAAGACATCGTTATGAACGCGTCGACACAACAACAAACGGGTCCGGCCATGCGCGCGGGCCGCTGGACTCCGCTGGCGCTGGCCGCCGCGCTGTTCCTGGCGGCCTGCTCGCTCGCCCCGACCTACGAGAAGCCGGACGTTGGCACGCCCAACGCCTTCAAGGAAGCAGCGCAGCCAGCACAGGCGACCGATGCACCGCTGGCCGCAAACGAGCAAGGCAAGTGGAAGACCGCCGAGCCCGCCCTGCCTGCCGACGGCGCATGGTGGAAGATCTTCAACGACCCGGCGCTCGACAAGCTCGAAGCGCAGGCCGCTGAAGCCAGCCCCACGCTGGCCGCGGCCGCCGCCCGCGTGACGCAGGCGCGCGCCTTCGTGCAGGCCAACCGTGCATCGCTGTTCCCGGAACTGGACGTGGGCTTCGGCCCGACGCGCCAGCGGGCGTCGGCGGCATCGGCCGGCTTGCCGGTCGGCGCGCCCGTGCAGCCGCAGACGTACTGGCGCGCGCAGTCCACCGTGGCGTATGAGGTGGACCTGTTCGGCCGCGTGCGCAACAACATCGATGCCGCCGGTGCCGACGCCGAGCGCGTCGAAGCGCTGTACCGTGCCGCACGGCTGACCTTGCAGGCCGACGTGGCGCAGACGTATTTCAGCCTGCGCACGCTGGATGCGGAAGAAGCCTTGCTGTCCCGCACGCTGGTCGGCCGTGAAGAAGCGCTCAAGCTCGTGCAGCGCCGCTTCAACACCGGCGACATCGGCGAACTGGACGTTGCCCGCGCCGATGCCGAACTGGCCACGGCACGCTCTGACCGCATCGGCGTACAACGTCGTCGCGCGGTGCTGGAGCACGCCCTGGCGACGCTGCTAGGCAAGGCGCCGGCCGATTTCAACATGGATGCACAACCGCTCACCACGCTGGATGTGCGTGTGCCGGCAGGCCTGCCTTCCGCCCTGCTGGAACGCCGTCCCGACGTGGCCGCTGCCGAGCGCTCGATGGCTGCGGCCAACGCGCGGATCGGCGTGGCGCGTGCGGCGTTCTTCCCGCAACTGCAGCTCACGGGCGGCTTTGGCTACGAGTCGCACGACATCGGCGATCTGCTGAAATGGGGCAGCCGCACGTGGATTCTCGGGCCGCTGGTCGGCACTGCGCTGTCGCTGCCGATCTTTGACGGTGGCGCCCGCAGCGCCGGCGTGAAGCAGGCACGTGCCGCGTACGAAGAGAACGTTGCCAACTACCGCGAAAGCGTGCTCGTCGCCTTCCGTGAGGTGGAAGACAACCTCTCGGAACTGCGCCTGCTGGCCGATCAGGCCAAGGCCCAGGACGACGCCGTGCGCGCCTCCACGCGTGCCGCGCAGTTGTCCCGCACGCGCTACAACGCGGGCTCGGTCAACTACCTGGACGTGATCGATGCCGAGCGCAACATGCTGTCCGCCGAACGCATCGGCGTGCAACTGGCCGGCAGCCGCGTGAACTCCACGGTGGGGCTCATCAAGGCGCTGGGCGGCGGCTGGGGTGATCTGCCGCCGGCCGCTCCGGCCAACGCGGCTAATGTGGCCAGCGTGGCCGCGCCCGCAACGGTGGCACAGCAGTAAAGACTTCTCCTCTCTCTCTGGAAAGCGAGATCTGCGCGGCTTCGGCCGCGTTTTTTTTGCCGTGGACTACCTGCGGCCTGCAGCCATGCCACCTTCGCGCTGCGCTGCGCGACATTCCCGCCCGTCGCGGGAATGCGTCAACCTTTTGTTATTGGCTGTAGCCCCGCCGCTCTATGGCGGCTAACACGTCCCACGTCTGCGGATCGACATCGCGGCCCCCGAGCGACATCGATACATACGCATCAATCGCGTCCACAAAACCCTTCACGAACGGCGGCGGGAATGCCTGTGCGGAGAACAGTTGCAACTGTTCGAGCAGCATGCCCGGCCTGCATTGGCCGTGCGTGCACATGGCGGTGCGTGTGCGCTTGAGATAGGCCTGTGCTGCCAGTGCGCCGTTCAGATAGACGCGGTTCTTGGTGAGCCGGCCTGCGTCGGGCGACGTGGGCGCTGGACTAGGTGACGCTGGGGGTGGAGATGGATAGGACGCAGGGCGCGTCGCTTCGGAAATCGGCATAGGAGCCTCCTTGGGATTAAAGGAGCCTCACCATCTCGGCGCTAAACGAGGGTGGCGGGCCTGACGATGGTGTTAGCGACCCGGTCCCAAGGAAACCGGTAGACCCGAAGGTCTCACCATCCGGCCCGCCAAAGTAGGCGCGAACGGAAGCAGCAGTGCGACTGCATGCAGCAATCGTCCGCCTTGGTGTTTCAGGTCGCTAAACCAGGCTGCCGTTGGTGCGGCAGCGGGCAGATTATAGCGGCGCAGGCATCGTCCAAGTTCCGATTCCGTGTATCAGGCTCTGACGCGCAAGGGCCGTGCGCGCACCGCGCATTCCGGTCCGCAGCGAGCGCCGACCGAGCCTTGCCGAAGCAGACCTGACCCTTAACCCACCGCCGTTGGCCCGCAGACGGCCGAGCGCCGCAGTTTCCGGTGCCTGCATCAGCCCTAAACATTCGATTTCCACAGTCCGAGCGCGACTCGCCACCCTCAAACCGTCGACGTTGCCCCTCTGAGGCTCATGCGCGACGGTCGGAGGCTGGAAGCAGGCTGTCGGGGCTCGAAAATTTCGACCTCTGACTGTGGAAGACGACTGTTTGAGGCTCGCGTTCGGCCCTCGGAGGGTCGACCTCGACTGTTGGAGGGTCACGTTCGAGCCATCGACGCTCGTGAGCGACCGTTCCAGGGTCGCGCTCCCGCGTATAGGCCCCGTATCCCGTTGGCGTCGTACGACAAAGCCCTCAGCAGCGACGCGCGACGGCACCTCGCGGGCTGGCGGTCCGCCTACGAGAGACGCCGCCCACCCGCCCCACGCGCGTTCCAGCTCATCGCCCATGCATAGAAGCCGACCAGCGTGCCGAACTGCAGGAACACCGCCCACAGCAGAAAGATCTGCGGATACCACAGCATCGACCCTTTGAGCAGCACCACCGATGCGAGCGTGTACTGAAACGGAATGAACACCGTGAGATACGCCATGCCCATGACGGACAGCACCAGTTTGCGGATCAGGCCGAAGTCCAGCACGTTGTAGATCAGCGCATAAAGCCACGGCGTGATCAGCACCACCACGACCGACGCCTGCGTGAGCGAGCCGATGGAGCCCCCGCCGTCATACGGAAAGCTCGCGGGCCACATGAAGAAGTAGAACTGGGCACTCGCCTGCACCACGCCAATAAAGCGCAGCCAGTACGCCAGCGGCAACGCGCGGCCGCCGATGAAACGCGTACCGAACAGCAACGGGAGCGTGACGATCATCCCTACCAGCCATTGCACAGCGGTGGGCAATGCGGCGTCGCTGTGCGGATACGGAATCGCCCCGAACCCCGGCACCAGCGCCTTCACGGCCGCCAAGCGCACCTGCCCCTCCAGGGCGACGCTCCAGAACCCGATGATGCGTTCCCACAGCCTGGCAATGGTCGGCCACAGCGCGCAGTAGCCGGCGGTGAGCGCCAGCGGGATCCCGAGCACATCGATCCAGCGCGAGAGCGGAAACGACAGGCGCCGCATCGCGCGGTGCATGACGATGCGATCGCCGCGATAGCCGATCACGCGCTTGGGCTCATGCCCGCGCAGCCGGCGCTTGGTGGGCAGGTCGTCGGTGGGCCCTTCATCGACGGGCTTGGCGTTCATCGGAAGCTCCAGCGGAAGCCGATTTCACCGTAGGTGCGGTTGTAGAAGGGGTTGCGGTAGTACTGCGCGCCGATGATGAGCAGCAGGTCACGCGCGACACGCTCGCGCCACTGGATGGCGTAGCTCATGCTGTTGTAGTCCGCGCGCTCGGTGCCGGTGGTCAGCACCTGGTAGGCCTCGCGGGCGTGTTCGACGCGCAGGACGAGCGCGCGCTTTTCGTCGTTGCCGATCGTGGCCGCAATGTATTGGCTCGGGCCGAACACCATGCCCGGATTGGCCCGGTTGAAACGCAGACCGCCCTCCAGCACCACCGACGGGAAATACGCCAGCGTGCTGAGCACCAGCCCCTGGTCATTGCGCACGCTGTCCTGACCTTGCGCGTAGTAGGCGCCGATGCCGGCCACGAAACGGCGGTCGGGGCCGAACTTGCGATAGCCCGCCACATCCACACGCCACTTCGAGAACAGCTCGCTGTTGCCCGTGCCCGCGCCGACGAGGACGTAGTAATCCTCCGAGAGATCGCGCGTGAGCGAGAGCGCGCCGTACTGGCCCGCAAAACCAAAGCGGCTCTGCCGGTCCAGCTCGGCCTGCCAGATGCCGTACGAGGTGACCATCATGCCGCGCAGGGCCACGGCAGTGGCACCGCCAAAGCCATCGCTCATATGGCCGGTGTCGAGCACGGCCTCGATGGCGGCGCGCTCCGGGGCGTAGGGTTCAGGCAACGGCTCTGGCACGGTGGGCGCGGTGGCGCCGGGCGTCGGCACGGGCGTTGCGGCCAACGCCGTTGCGTCTGCCGGCGGCGCGGCGCCTTCCGGTGCGGCCGGTTGCTCCGGGTCCGTTGCGGCCTCTTGCGGTGTGGCCGGCTCGGCCGGTTGCATGGCTTCGACCGCTTGTGTCGGTTGCGCGTCTTCGGCGGGCTTGGCCGCGGCGGCCTGTGCCCATGCCGTGGGCGCTGTCATGCCGCAGATGGCAGCCGCCACCATCCACGCAATGGGAGTTCGATCCACGCTGTATTTCCCCGTCTGTTGTCGATGCGGGCGCCGGCCTTTTTTTGATGCGTGGCGGCGGCCCTCTCTGCTTGTCGTCTTGTGTCTTGTGTCTTGTATCTTGTGTCTTGTGCTCAGGTGCCGGTCTTCAGCTTGGCTGCAATCGTCAGCTTGCTGCCGGCGCCCGCCACCACGCGCCAGTTGTTGCCTTCCCGGACCACACTGGCCTGGCCCGCCTCGACGCGCGGCTCGGCATAACGGTCGGCCGCAAACAGCCACGTCAGCTCGTTCAGGGTGTCCGGGTTCTCTGCCGTCACACGCACGTCGCCGCGCTCCGATGTGGTCTGCCACACGGTCTTCTCGCGGCGCTCGGCAAAATCGGCCATCTGCGTGATGGTGTGCCAGCGGAAGCGCTTGCGCGCCTCTTGCGCATCGGCGGCTTCCATCAGGGCGTCAATGGCATGCAGGTAGCGCACCGCACCCGGCGGGTGGAAGTAGATCAGGCGGATCTCGCCGGAGTCGGTGGTGAACTTCACCAGCGACGTCAGCCACGCCGCAATCTCCGCTTCCGGAATGTGCGCCATGTCGGCTTCTTCAATGGTCGCGTACTGCCCGTACGTCTGCACCGGGAACGACCAGATGTGCGCGTCGCGCCGGCCGTTGCGATACGTGCGCGTGGGCCCCTGGCCGATGTTGCCGGTGAAGTAGTAGCCCTTGACGTTGTGCTCGTCCAGCCAGCGCGTTGCCCACTCGGGCTGGTTGCCGGTCGGGGCCGAATATTCGGTCTGCGGCTTGCCGGTCAGCGCCTCGATGGCGTCTGCGTTCTTCTGCAGATAGGTCTCCATGGTGGCCTGGTTGTCTTCCGTCACGTTCAGGCCGAACCAGTCGTGAATCCAGCCGCCGTGGCTGCCCACCTCGTGCCCTTGCTTCATCAGGCCGTGCACGACCTCCGCAAACGCCGGGTTGTGGGCCAGGTTCACGCCCAGCCCGTCGCCAAACTGGCGCTGGTCGGGGCCGGCGGTGATATGGAAGCTGAACGGGCCGCGCTTGAAGACGCCGTCTTCGATCAGCTTGTCGGTGGCGTCAATGCAGATGCGCGCATCGCAGTGCCAGTTCAGCACCAGGCCACCCACGCCCTGCGGCGCCGGCGACAGGCGCGGCTGCTCCAATACGTGGCCGGCAAAGTAGCTCAGGAAGCCGTGCATCAGCACGCCGTCGGTGCGCAGCTTCAGATACGTCAGCGGCAGGTTGACGAACAGCACGTGGCCTTTGCCCACGGTGCGCTCGCCGGCAATGATCGAGCTGTCTTCGGAGCGCAGCAGCACCTTGCCGGCGTAGTCGCCGTGGGTGCGCAGGGTCGGGTACTGCAGCATGTCCTGCCCGTAGCCCGACAGCACGGCGCGCCCATTCGACACGATCCAGCGCCCCGGCGGGATATGCAGGTCGACCATCGCATCGGGCTGGCCGTAGACGGTCGCCTGGCTGGCCATCTTTTCGCCCAGCGTCGAATAGAAACCGTATTGCACGCCGGCCAGTGTCGACAGGCGCGAGGCGCCATCCTCGTAGAAGCCCTTTTCATTGAGGATGCCGGCGTCATACACCTGCATCAGCGCGCCGCCGTCCTGCACGAACTGGCTGATCTGGTTGACCAGCGCGGTCGTCATCGAACGGTGCACGGTGTCCGGCAGGATCACGCCGGCAAACAGGCGCTCCCCATTCAACCCGTGGCGCACGAAATCCGATGCCGACATGGTGCGCAGGCGCACGCCCTCTTCCAGCGCCGCGTCTTCCCAGGCCTGCACGTAGATGCGGTTGTCTTGCCCGAGGTTGTCGGGCACCACCAGCACGATGTCGTCGGTCTGCGGGCGGCCCGGGCCAGCACTGAGGTTGCGCGCCAGCAGCAGCGCACAGGCCGCAAAGGCGATCAGGATCAGCAGACTGGTCAGGTGCTTGCGCCAGTCGATGCGCTTGGAAGGTGTGCTCATTGGGAAACAGCCAGTGCATGCGAGAGCCCGATCAGCGCGCCCTCTTCCATCAAGTTCCAGCGGCCGGCTGCGCGCCATTGCGGCGCGGCCTGCAGCCACTTCTGCGCGGTCGGCGCATCGCCCAGCGTGTAGGCAGCCCAGGCGATCAGGCCCCAGGGGAACGGGTCCGCCTTGCCCGACAGCCACGTCTGCCCATGGCGGAACATCCACACCGCCCACTTGCGCCGGGCAGCGGCGCCGGTCTCCAGGTCATGCACCCACGGATACACCGGCGCAACCGCCGTCGGGTAGAAGCCGTACGGCGTGGGCGGCAGGCTCACGCGTGCAGGATCGAGCGCGCCGTTCAGTTGGTAACCGTAGGCATGGGCGAGGCCGTCCATCATCTGCTTGTGCGACGGCAGCGCGGCCAGTTCCAGCGTGTAGTGCAACGCAGCCTTGGGGTCGGCACGCAGGCGCTTGAGCGCGCCGGCCACTTCCACGTTGTCGGCAAAGTAGGCTTCGGGTCGATCGGCAAACGCCTGGAACGTGGTGCGCTTCGGGTCCCACAGCGTAGCGAGGTGCGCCAGCGACAGGCTGCAGCTGGCGAGCAGTTGCGGCGGGCCGTGCAGGATCTCGTTGACGAGCAGGCACCAGAACACGGCTTGCGAGTCGTCGGCATCGGCGTGGCCGCATGCTCGCCAGCCGTCGGCGCCGCTGCGGCAGATGCGCGGGAACGTGCCATTGGCCTGTTGATACGGCAGCAGCCAATTGGCCAGCCCCACCGCCGGCGCCTGCACGTCGACACCGAGGCGGTGGGCGACCAGCAAGGCTTCGATCGCAACGTAGGGCTCCACGTAATCGCCTTGGGCGAAGACGGTCATGGCGCCGTCGGGCGTGGTGAAGTCTTCAAACATCGTGGCACCGTGCACAGCGGCAGTCGACAGGGCAAGCCCGGCCAGCACCGCGCCACAGCGGCGAACGCAAGCGCGCCAGAACGTGACCATGCGTGCCTCCTTACCCTTCCACACGCGCAAACTCGTGCGCGGTAATCACGCCGTGCACGACGCACCCCGGCGAGACGAACAGGCGGTTGCAGACGAGCGTGGTCGGTGCATCGGGGCGGCCGATGCGGCAGTTCGGCCCGAGCACGATGTCTTCAAAGCCGATGAGTGGGCCCAGCACCGCGCTGCCCGCACCGATTTCCAGGTTCTTGCGCGCCGACAGCGTGCCCGCGATGCGCACGCCATCACCCGTGCGCAGGTGCCCGTGCGTCTTGATGCTGCCCTGGAGCGCCATGCCGCCCGCGACGCGGCAATCGCCGCGCACCACGTAGTCGCAATCGGTTGCCTCGTTGGCCGCGAGCGTGGCATCGCCGTCGAGCACGCGCCGCTCCGTGGCCGGCTTCGGCAAACCGACCGGCTGCGCTGCGCTGCGAACGTCGCCAAACATCACCTCACCGGCGCCCGCCCGCTCGAAGCGCGCCGGGGCGGCCATCTCGATGCGCTCCTCCGCCGTGACGCGGCCTTCGACGCGCACATTCGGCAGCAGCCGCACATTGCGGCCATGCACCCAGCGCTGCACCACCACGTTCTCGCCCAGCTCGATATCGCCTTCGGCCAGGCAGGCGCGCAGGCGGGTATCACGCTCGACTTCGACATCCTGCTCGACATACAAATCGGCGCGCACGCGGCTGCGCGGGCCCAGCCACGCATTGCCGCGAAACACGACGATGTGGTTGACCTTGTCGAGCATGCGCGCCAGCCCCGACTGCTCGACCGCGGGGCGGCCGCGCGGGTCGCGCGCCACGCTCAGTTCTGCGCTCACGGGCACCTGGTAGGCGGCACCTTCGGCGCGCATGGCTTCGATATCCACGCCGTACTGCTCCTGCAGCCGGCGGCGGAAGCTGTTGGCAAAGAAAGTGAGATTGTTCGGCTGGTCACGCCGCATCGGCAGCGGCGCGGAATCGGTGGGGCGCAGCCACTCCGACAACGCCGGCAGGAACGGCAGCACCAGCAGGCCCGCAACCGAACCGCTCAGCAGCAGCATGCTCCCGATCATGTGGCCTCCGTGCCCGTGGGCACCGGCACCTCGCCGGCCATGATGTTGACCACGCCCGCGGCTTCCGTGCGGAAGCGCTCGGTCTTGTCCCACACCAGCTCGCGCTTCTTCACGGCGTCGATCACCTGCGTCACGCCGGCGCGCGAGATCGTCATCATGCTGACCAGGAAGCCGAACAGGTTCAGCGGCAGCAGGCGGATGCGGTTGCGATGCCCGTCCAGGTAGGTGGCCGCCGCGATCTCGAAGAACGCCGCATTCGTGCCCAGCCCGCCGTAGCACAGCAGCGCCGCGAGCAGCACCCAGCCCGAGACGATCGACTGCGCTGCCGCATAGAACAGGATGACGGCCACCACCCAGCCGGCCAGCTGCACCATCGGCATGACGAAGATCAGCAGCAGCAACGCGCCGTCCAGCCGTTCCAACCGGCTGATGCGATCGTTGGCGAGCAGCTTGCGGATGTTGTTCACCATCACCTGGTTGTGCCCGCGCGACCAGCGGCTGATCTGCTTGAGCCGCACCGGCCACACTTCGGGCACCTCTTCGTAGCACTCGGAGCGGTTCTGGTAGACCGTCTTCCAGCCGTGCTGCAGCAGGCGGAACGTCACGTCGGTGTCTTCGGCCAGCGTGTCGATGTTCCAGCCGCCGATGTCGTCCAGCGCGCGGCGGCGGATGCCGCCCACGGTGCCGCCGTATTGCGGCACCAGGCCGAGGTTCATGCGCGCGGTCTGGTCGACCTGGTAGCCGCCGGAGCGCTCCAGGTCGAGCAGGCGGGTGAGCAGGTTCGCGCCGGCATTCACCGGCACCACGCGGCCCATGATGGCGCCCACTTCCGGGTCGAAGAACGGCGCCACGAGTTGCTTGATGAGGCCGCGCGCCGGGAGGTAGTCGGCGTCGAACACGATCATGATCTCGGCGTCGATCAATTGCGTGGCGTCACGCAGCGCCGCCGCCTTGCCAGGCCGGCCTTCGGTGCGGTGGAACAACTGGAAGCGCCCGGGGTTGCGCGCCGCAATCTCGTCGATGATCTCGCGCGTGCGGTCCTTGGAGCGATCGTTGACCGGCATGATGGTCAGCTTGTCGCGCGGGTAATCCACCAGCAGCAGCGCGTTGAGGCAGTCGGCAATCACGCGCTCTTCGTTGTGCGCCGCCACACAGACCACCACGCTCGGCCACGCGCCCTGTTCGATGTCGAGATACGGCTGACGCTGGCGGCCGAACAGCCGGTTCAGCGTGAACAGGTAGTGCCGCGCGGTGTAGACGACGAGCAGCGTGATGATGCAGAACGCAAGCACCAGCAGGATATCGATCGCAAGCGTGGACATGGTCTTCGTTGCCTTCGGCCGTCAGGCCGCTTGAAGTTCTTCGCCCAGGAACTCCTGGACATGCGCACCGCCCAAGGCGGCCACGATGCGCTGCGAGGCGAGCCCGTCGCCGTATGGGTTCAGGCGCTGCGAGAACGCGCGCCAGGCGTCGTCGTTGTCGTACAGGTGGCTGACGGCACCGACGATGCTGTCCACCTCCGTGCCGACCAGGCGCACCGTGCCGGCCTGCACGGCTTCCGGGCGCTCCGTCACGTTGCGCATGACAAGCACCGGCTTGCCCAGCGACGGCGCTTCTTCCTGCACGCCGCCCGAGTCCGTCAGGATCACGTGGGCGCGCTGCATCAAGCGCACGAAGCGGGCGTAGTCCAGCGGCTCGATCAGATGCACGTTCGGCAGGCCTGCCAGCGCGGCCTGCACGGGCCCGCGCACGTTCGGGTTCAGGTGGATGGGGTAGACGATCTGGATATCGTCGCGGCGCGCCAACTGGGCCAGTGCCTCGCAGATATTGGAGAAGCCCGAGCCGAAGTTCTCCCGGCGGTGGCCCGTCACCAGTAGCACCTTGCGGTCGTCCTTCAGGAACGGGAAGTGCGCATCCAGCTCGGCGCGGAAGGCGTCGTCCTTCAGGATGCGCTGCGTGGTCTGCAGCAGCGCATCGATCACGGTGTTGCCCGTCACCAGGATGCGGCCGCCCAGGTTTTCCGCCTGCAGGTTGCGGCGCGACGAATCGGTCGGCGCGAACAGCAGATCGGCACACACGTCGATGGTGCGGCGGTTCATCTCTTCCGGCCACGGCTGGTAGAGGTCGCCCGTGCGCAGGCCGGCTTCCACATGGCCGATGGGAATGCGGCGGTGGAACGCCGCCATGGCCGACATCATTGCGGTGGTCGTATCGCCGTGTACGAGGATGCGATCGGGCCGCACCGTTTCCAGCACGTCGTCAAAGGCGGTGAGCAGGCGCGCGCTCAGTCCGTTCAGCGTCTGGTTCTGCGTCATCAGTTCCAGGTCGATCTGCGGAACGATGTCGAACAGGTCCAGCACCTGCTGCAGCATCTGCTTGTGCTGCCCCGTCACGCACACGACGGATTCCATGGCCGACTGCTCAGCCAGCGCCTTGACGAGCGGCGCCATCTTGATCGCTTCGGGCCGCGTGCCGAAGACGGAGAGAATTTTCATAACCGGATAGAAGAAGCGCCGCCTACGCGTCGCAGACGCGCACACCGCACACAGGACTGACGAAGGGAATCGATTGACGCCTCGTCCGTGCCTCCTTCTTGTTGTCGTGCGACCGTGGGGGCGGGGATATCGTGCGTCGTGCAGGCCGCAATTTTCTCAATGAACGCGCCATTGCCGCCACCCCTCGTTTTTTTAAACAGAAAGGCTGACTAGGATTACCCCTTCTTTAGGGGTGACGGTAATGAATGGGAAGCCGCGGAGAAAAAGTGACGAATACACGCGTGCGTTGCTGAAACTGTCCGCTGGGCGCGGAACCGCACTGGCGCTTGCATTGCAGCCGATTGATTGCCTGAAATCGAATGACCGGGCAGTGAATCAGCGTTTCATGTCCGGTTTGTCTTGAAAACCGAAGCATGCGCAATTGCAACGCAAATGAAAACACAAAAAGCGAGAATCATTCCCACCCATTCGAGGGGTATGTCGATTGATCAGCAAAAAAAAATGCGCGGCGCCTTCCAAACGCCGCGCGCTGTGCATTGTTGGGGGAAGCACAGAAGTTAAATCGATTCGAGTTCGCGACCGCGTGTTTCGGGCAACGTGAGCGCCGCCACAATCAGCAGGCCGTAGGCGCCTGCTGCGAAGATGCCGATGGCATGGCCGAGCGAAGAATGCGCACTCACCTGCCCGATCAGGAACGGAAAGCACGCGCCAACCGCCCGGCCGACGTTGTAGCAAAAGCCCTGGCCCGAGCCGCGCACCGACGTCGGGAACAGCTCGGTCAGGAAGGCGCCCATGCCGGCAAAGATGCCCGACGCAAAGAAGCCAAGCGGCAGGCCGAGCAGCAGCATCATGCTGTCGGTAACTTCCAGGTGCGTGTAGGCCAGCGCCACCACCATCGAGCCCACCGCAAAGAGGATGAAATTGCGTTTGCGGCCCAGGCGGTCGGTCAGCACGGCGCTGGTGAGGTAGCCGATGTACGACCCGATGATCACCACGGCCAGATAGCCGCCGGTGCCCAGCACGGTGAGATGACGTTCGGTCTTCAGGAACGTTGGCAGCCAGGTGGTGATGGCGTAGTAGCCGCCTTGTGCGCCGGTGGTCAGCACGGCGGCGCGCAGCGTGGTGCTCAACAGCCGTGGCGAGAAGATGGCGAAGAAGCTTGTACGTTCGGCGGCCTGCGACTTTGCTTCCTGAAACACCTCCGGCTCTTTCACCAGCCGGCGCAGGAAGAACACGAACACCGCCGGCACGATCCCAACGAGGAACAACGCGCGCCATGCGGTTTCAGGCGGCATCACGCTGAAGAACCACGCATACAGCAATGCCGACGCGCCCCAGCCCAGCGCCCAACCGGCCTGCACCATGCCGACGGCCTTGCCGCGGTCCTGCGCGCGAATGGCCTCGCCGATCAGCACGGCGCCGGCCGTCCACTCGCCGCCAAAGCCGAAGCCCATCAGCGTGCGAGCAATCAGCAGTTGCTCGTAGTTCTGCGCGAGGCCGCAGAGGAAGGTGAACACCGCAAACCAGAGGATCGTGATCTGCAGCGCGCGCACGCGCCCGATGCGGTCCGACAGGATGCCGGCCACCCAGCCGCCTGCCGCCGATGCCAGCAACGTGCAGGTGCCGATCAACCCCGCATCGGCCTTGGACAGCCCCCACACGCCGATCAACGTGGGGATGACGAAGCTGAGGATCTGCGTGTCCATCGCGTCGAGCGCGTAGCCGACCTTGCAACTCCAGAACGTGCGCCGCTCCTGCGCGGAGATCTCTCCGTACCAGCGGAACAGGCCGCCGGAATTGGCTGCGGCTGAGGCGTCCGGCTCGGTGGGCGCTCGCGCAACCGTGGCTTCGGTTGTCATGGTGTTTCCTCCTTGTTACTGATGCTGTCTCGATGCGTTGATCGCTTATTGCTATAGACGAGCGCCTCTGCGTGCGCCAGTTGGAACCCCGATACCCGTCCGTCTTGTCTGTCTTTCTTCCGGCCCTGCGAGCGCGTGTTCAGGCGAGCGCTGCGGTGCGCAGGTCGGTGATCAGCATGTGCCCCGGCGCATGCGTGATGCACAGCTCAGGCCGCGCCTGTTGCACCACGGCCTGGGGTGTCACACCGCAGGCCCAGAACACCGGCACCTCGCCCGGCTGCACGGGCACCGCATCGCCCCAATCGGGCTGGGAGATATCTGCAATGCCGATGGCCGCCGGATCGCCAAAGTGCACCGGCGCCCCGTGCGCACGCGGCATGCGCGAGGTGATTTCAATCGCGCGGATGGCGTCGGGCACCGTCATCGGCCGCATCGACACCACCAGCTTGCCCGCCAGGCGCGACGTGCCGACCGTCTCGATCGACGTGCGATACATCGCCACGTTGCGCGACAGGGCGATATGGCGCAGCGGCACGCCGGCCTCCATCAACGCATGCTCGAACGAGAACGAGCAGCCGATGGCGAAGGCGACCATGTCGTCCGTCCACAGCGCTTCAACGTCGGCCGGCTCGTCGGCCAGCTCACCGTTGCGGTAGACGCGATAGCGCGGCACGTCGCGGCGCACGTCAACGTCCTGGCCCAGATGGCGGAATACCGGCACGCCGGGCTCGGTCACGTCCAGCAGCGGGCACGGTTTCGGGTTGAGCTGGCAGAAACGCAGGAACTCGTTGGCCCACGTATCGCGCAGCATCACGATGTTGGCCTGCACGTAGCCATCGCACAGACCGCTGGTATGGCCCCGCAGCACGCCCGAGCGCGCCGCCAGCCGGGCGGAATACGGATTTGCGTAGGCCACGCGGGCACCCGTGCGGGCGGGTGCGGGCGCCGGTTGTTCCGGCATTCTCTTCGCCTGGGCTGTCTCCACTGCCGTCGTCATGCAAGTGCTTCCCAAAAGGGTGGTTCGGTTGTTCGTGCGACAAATTGTGAAAGCGTGATGAAACGCGGTCCAACGAAAGTTTCGGATTGCGGGCGATAGGAAAAGATGATTGCCGAGGCGACTGCAGCACCGCGTGTAGAATCCTCGCCCCACCGTTTGCCCTCCTGGCCTGACATGGACTACCAAGCGATCCTGGACACTATCCACCGCGACATCCAGCCGGTCCTCGGCCGGGGGCGGGTTGCCGATTACATCCCCGAGCTGGCCGGCGCCAGCGCGACGGATTTCGGCATGGCCCTCGTCACGCTCGGCGGCGATGTCTACACGGTGGGCAAGTCCGATGTGCCGTTCTCGATCCAGAGCGTGTCCAAGCTGTTCGCCTGCACGCTGGCCTTCCAGCTCGAGGGCGAAGCGCTCTGGCAGCGCGTTGGCCGCGAACCTTCCGGCAACGCATTCAACTCGCTGGTGCAGCTCGAATACGAGAACGGCATCCCGCGCAACCCGTTCATCAATGCCGGTGCGCTGGTCGTGACCGACGTGCTGTGCCGGCGCTTCGTGCAGGCCGAGACCGCGCTGGTGCAGTTCATGCGGCGGCTGGTCGACAACCCGCGCATCGACTACGTGCGGCGGGTGGCCGAATCCGAACTGGCCCACGCCGACCGCAATCGCGCAATGGCGCACTTCATGAAGAGCTTCGGCAACCTGCACATGCCGGTAGAAACCGTCATCGATGCGTACTGCCGCCAGTGCGCCATCGAGATGGACTGCACGGACCTCGCACGCGCGGTGCTGTTTCTCGCCAACGGCGGCGTCGTGCCGTGGAGCGGCGAGCGCATCGTCGAGGCCAGCCCCGCCAAGCGCCTCTCCGCACTGATGCTGACCTGCGGCACCTACGACGCAGCAGGCGACTTTGTCTATCGCGTCGGCCTGCCCGCCAAGAGCGGCGTGGGCGGCGGCATCGTTGCCGTGCTGCCCGGCGAATTTGGCGTGTGCGTGTGGTCGCCGGGGCTGGACGTCAGCGGCAACTCGCTGGCCGGGCTGCAGGCGCTGGAATGGCTGACGACGCTGACCGGGCGCTCGATCTTCTGACGCTGCCGCCACGGCACGTTGCGTAGTTCAGGCGGCTCAGGCCGCTTCCGAGTTGCGCTCGACTTCTTCGGCGATGGCGTAGCGCGGGCCGACCGACAGGCAGAATTCCCGCGCCATCGTGCGCGCCAGGCCGACGATAGCCTCGTGCACCTCCAGCCCCGCCCCCGCGCGCCACGACGCGATGATTGGCAAGGTGGGCAACGCCGGCTCCACTTCCAGCACCGTCAAGGCGCCGCTCTCGATGCGGTCGCGCACCAGAACGGTGGGCAACGCGCCCACGCCAAAGCCGTCGCCCACCAGGCGCGTCATGGCGGCCACCGAGTTGACGCAGTTCACGCGCGGTGATTCCACGCCGCTCAGGTGCAGCAGGTTGAGCATGTCCTGATGCGGCCGCGAGTTGCGCACGAAGGTGATGAGCCGTTCGCGCGCCAGTTCGCCCAGGCTGCCATACGGATGGGCCAGCCGCGAATTGGTGGCCACCACCCAGTGAATCGGGTACTGCGCGAGCTGCACGTTGCGCACGCTTTCGGCGCGCAGCAGATCGGTCTGGAAGGCAATGTCGAGCGCACCCTTCTGCAATTGCTCGACGAGGTGCATGGCGCTGTCGGCCACGAGTTCGATTTCCAGCGCAGGGAACATCTCGGCGGTGCGCGCGATGAGCGGCGAGAGCCACGTGTGGATGACGCTGTCCATCGCCCCCACTCGCACGCGCCCTTCAAAGCCCGGGCGCTGCGCCACCGCCGCCTGCAATTGGTGCAGCGTGCTCACCATGCGGTCTGCGTATTCCAGCACCTTGTGGCCGTCGGGCGTGAGCTGCACGCCGCGGGTGTCGCGGTCGAACAGGCGTACGCCCAGCTCTTCTTCCAGCGCGGCGATCCGCGCCGAAATGGAGGCCTGCGTGGTGAACAGCTTGTCTGCGGTGAGGCGAAAACTGCGCAGCCGCGCCACCCAGACAAAGGTTTCCAAGAAACGTAGGTTCATGCCCTGCCCCTCGTATTGTTGTATGCGGCTCGCCTGCGTCGCACCCGCAGCGCCATCGGCCCATGCAGCGCGCCCAGGTTACGGATTTTCGTGCTGCGGCGCACGCCCCTGCGCGCCTGTTCGGTGGTTTTTACGCAAGCCCCATCAAAACTGCCACGGGACTTCGTAGTTTCTACAACGCAAGCGCTTCCACGGCCACGCTGCACTACGTAATTCGCCAATAGCTGCGTCGGCAACCGGCGTCCAGAATGCCCCTATCACCCGATTGCTTTCAATCAGGCCCACCCCGCATGGGGCGCCGCTGGAGAACACCATGCCCGCCATCGACGAGATCAACGGCCGCATCGTCTACTACCGTCCGCCGCCCCCTCCGCCGCCTCCGCCCACGCCCGAACAGAAACAGGCCGCCGCCGACGCCAAGACCAGGACCGACGCCGCAATCCAGACGGCCAACACGGCGGTCAACAACTACATCAACAACGGCGACGACTCGAAGGCCGCGCAGGCCACGCTCGACAAGCCGCTCTCGGACGTCATCAACTCGGTGCAGAACGAGTTGCGGCGGCAGGCCGACGAAGCGCGCGCGGGCAGCGAAAAGAAGGCCATCGAAGACGCAGCCGCCGCCATCAAGAAGCGCGACCCGGACGCCAAATGGCTCGACAAGATCGTCGACGACGCAAAAGACGCGGTGGAGAAGCAAGACCCGAGCCAGCGCACCGCCTCGGAAGCCCGCGACGGCGTGCTCGACGCGCAGGACAAGCTGCAGGACGCGCAGAGCATCAAGGTCACCAACCGCACGATCGCTGAAGACAAGCAGGACTCGATCAACACGGCGCAGGCCAACCTGAACAAGGCCATCCAGGATTTCAAGACCGCGCTCGGCAATGAGCTTTCCACGTACGAGAACTTCGGCTCGGGCGACAACCTGAAGGCCGCCAACGACGCCGCCGATGCGCTGGCAAAAGCCCATCCCGACTGGGACGACGGCAGCCTCGCATTTGCCAGGAACATCGCCACGGCCGACGCGGTCCAGTACCAGATCAACCACATCAACCCGAACGACCCGACGCTGTCGGCGCAGGACAAGGCACTCGCCACCAACGACCCGGTGCAGTTTGCGTGCGTGCAGCTTGCGCGACCGCATGCCAGCGACAAGAACGCCGAGCAGATCTACGAGCAGATCGGCGCGGCCAGCTACGACGTGCGCGTGAACTACACCAAGGACCAGGTCGCCGCCAAGATGAAGGCGGGCGATGCCGAGGGCGCGCTGAAGATCCTGTCGACCAACATGAACGACGTGTCGGTCACCAGCGCCGACCCCGAAGCGCGCGCGCATCTGTACGAAGTGGCCGGCGCACCGTTCTTCAACGCGCACAGCGACTACTTCAACAAGCAGATCACCGACCTCACCCAGGTCTACAAGTACGATCCGAAAGACACCGACAGCGGCAAGAAGATGGCCGACAGCACGGTCAAGTACGACGCCGTCGGCAAATGGATGAAAGACCTCGCCAAGGTGGCGCCGCCCGAAGTGGCGGGCAACCTGCTGACCACCGTTGAAGACCGCTTCAACGACAACGGCCACTGGTTTCAGAGCAATTCGGGCGATACCTCCGGCCTGATCCCGCACGGGTCGGATTTTTACGGGGGCTTGAGCCTGACGGCCGCCGTGGCCGATTCGCCACGCTTTGCCAGCGATCAGCCGAGCACCGACCATGCCCAGCAGGTGGCCAACTGGCTGACCACCAACTCCAACGCCAAATCGTTCCTCTACAGCATGCAGACCTCCGGCTCGGGGGGCAGCATGCCGTCGTGGGTGCCGGTGCAGAACGCCGTGGGCGACGGCAATGGCGCCACCGTCACGAACGCGCTGATCCAGCAGCACGGCAAGGACTTGCCCAACGCCGACATGCTGCAACGCGCCTTCGACCGCGGCAACGAGAAGGTCCAGCAGAAGCAGGCGGAAGCGGACTACAAGACGTTCCAGGCCGACCAGAACGGCGGCCTCAAGAACATCTTCGGGCAGATGTCCAAAGCCACGTTCGGCAAGGACAACCCGCTCTACAACGACAAGACGCAGGCCTTCACCGGCCCTGACGCCGATACGCAGCGCAAGAACTACATCGGCGCGGCGCTGATGATTCAGGCCGACAACTCGGGTGCACAGGCCAGCGGCGACACCAACGCCGCCTGGTACACCAGCGCCAACGGCACCAAGATCATCAACGAGGTCAACAAGGCGATACACGACGCCGGCGGCGACAACCCGAGCGTGAAGGCCATCCCGATCGCCTATGTCGACAAGAGCGCGGGGGTCATGCCCACCGCGCTGTTTGAAGTCACGGACAAGAACGGCACGAAGCATTACGTCGATGACCGCGGCTGGACCTACGACAACCTCGACGACTACCGCCATAACAACGCGCTGTCCGACGGCGGCACGATCTACCTACCCAAAAACCTCGCAGGCAAGGTCGGGCTCGACAGCAACGGCGTTCCCGACGTCGACCACTTCAGCGCGCACATCACCACCACGGGACAGAAGATCCGGCACGTTGTCGATATCGTGGCCGGTGTGGCGACGGCGGTGGGCGGCGTGATCCTGTCGGTGGGCACGTTTGGCGGCGCATCGATCGTGGGCGGCGCCATGGTGGCCGTGGGCACAGGCTGGATCGTTGGCGAATCCGTCGACCATCTCCATACGCTGGCTGACCACGGCCGCTCGTGGTCGCCCACCAACCCCGAGGCATTTAACGACTGGCTCGCCATCGTCACATCCGCAGCGGGTGAGTACAGCTTGGCGGGCAAAGGTGTGTCCGCGCTGTCGGAAGCGGCGGCGGCCTCAAAGATGTTCACGCTCACCCGCTCGGCTTCCGATTTGGTGGCCGGTGGCGGCGGCATCGTCATGACCGGCGCGCAGGTCAAGGACCTGCTGATGTACGGCGACCGGATGTCGGGCGAGCAGAAGGCCGAATCCATCATGTTCCTGGGCCTCGGCCTCGGGCAGGTAGGGGCAACGCGCATGCTGGAGCGTGTTGGCCTGTCGCAGGGCACCGAACGCGTCGGCCTGCTCAATGCACTGAAGAACAACGCCGACCGCTACAAGCCGACCGAGATGGCGCCCGAACCGACCACGGTGGCCGCCAACGACCCGGCCAGTGCCGGCCGCCCCACAACCGATCTGACCACCGAGCCGGTCATCACGCAAGCCGGCGGCAAGACCAACGAGCCGGGCACCACCACGCCCGGCACGGAAGGCAAGGACGGCACGACCGGCAAGCCCGCCACCGACCCGGTCGACCCCGCCGCAGGCAAGCCCAAGACCGCAGGCGAACCGACCACCGAACCCGGCAAAACCAGCCCGCCCGGGGACGAAGGCAGCCCGACCAACACGACACCTGCCCGCCCCTCCCGGCCGCTGCCGCGTGCCCTGGACGACCTGGCCAACCCGGAGGTCACGCTGACGAGCTTTACCGACACGCAAAAGGCGCTGGACGCCGGCACGCAGAACGCTTTGTCGCAGCATGCCGATCTGCTGCTGGACGCAGAGAACTACCGCACCAGCGGGACCACCACCGGCCGCCACCCGCGTGGCATTGGCGTGCGGCGCCTAGCTGCCGCCCTGCGAGAGATGAGCGACGAGCAGCGCAAGCTCATCCTGAGCAAGGCCGAGTTCGCGCACGACACCGCCAACATCAAAGACCCGGTACGCATGAGCTGGCGCCAGCGCATGCAGCTCTATCGCGGCAAGTCGTCGGTATTCGGGCGCACGGCGGATCGCATCATGTCGCCGGTGGACCGCATCCAGGCCATGTTCATCGACCGCGGCATCCGCAATTTCTTCGTCAAGGGCGGGACAGAAGACGCTGCCGCCGCGCTGATGGGCAAGCGCATCCTGATGGTGACCGGCTTTACGGTGGGGCGCGACCCGACGACGGGCCGCAAGCTGCCCGAGACAGACGGCCCCGTTGGCACCGGCGAGAAGGCTGCCGTCCTTGCGCAAGCCGGCTACGACATCACCGTCGCCACTGACTCGGCCAACATGCCCGTGCTCAAGGCGGTGCTCGACACGTATGAAGGCGGCCACCTGGTCAAGCTTGAACTGTTCGATGCCAAGCGCGGCCAACCCGCACGCGATGCGGCCAACGAACTGCTCGACCGGGTGCAGCCCGAAGCCGTGGTCGCCATCGAGCTGCCCGCGCGCAATGCCGACGGCGATTACCTGAACATGCGCGGCATCTCGGTCGCCGATGTCAATGCACCGAAAGACCAGATCATTCTGGAAGCCAACAAACGCAAGGGCATCGTTACGGTGGGCGTGGGCGACGGCGGCAATGAGGCCGGCATGGGCAGCCTGCGCAGCAAGATCCCGCCCGTCAAACTGGCTGACGGCAGCACGGTGGATTTCGCATCGACGGTGCCGGTGGACTTTCCTGTCACGGCGTGGAACTCCAACTTTGGCGCGCAGGCCATCCTGGCGAACATGCTGCGCAACATGGGCCGACTGGACCTCATGCCCAAGCCCGAGCAACTGCACGCGGCCATCAAGGCTTCGGTGGAAGCCGGCGCGGTGGACGGCGTGAGCCGCAAGGGCGAAGCCAGCGTCGACGGCTTCGCCTCGCAGGTGCACCAGGGCATGCTCGTGCTGTTGCGCAACGCCATGAACCACATGCCCGATGGCAAGACGTTTGACGAAGCCACGCCCAACGAACCCTTTACCGTTGCGGCCTTCGACTCCAGCAACGGCGGGCTGATCGCGGCCAAGAACATGCTGGCCATCATCAAGGCCGAAACCGGTGAAGACCTGCAGATGGTGCCGGTGGTGGACCATGCCAACGCGCCGTACGGCCCCAAGAGCCCCGAGACGCTCATTCGCTTGGTCGGCAACGGCCTGCAGACCGCGCAGCGCCTGAAGGCGGCCATGGTGGCGATGGCGTGCAACACCGCGTGCACGGCGTTCCCGAAAGCGCTGGACAACGTGGACGTGCCCGTCATCAACCTGATTGACGTGACCTCGCGCGCGATGGTGGAACACGGCGGCGACCGCCCTGCCGTCATCGCTACCGCCGGCACCGTCAAGAGCGGCGCATATCAGAACAAGGTTGCCGAACTGACCGATGGTGAGATCACCCCGCAGGCCGTGGCTGCCCACAAGTTTGCGGATTTCGTCAACGACCTCAAGCACAAGAGCGATGACCCGGCAGTGAAGGCAGAGCTGCAGGCCGCCTCGGACAAGTACGTGGAGGAACTCGATCCGAACACCACATCGCTGTGGCTGTGCTGCACGCACTATCCGGCGATGAAGGATTTCCTCGTAACGTCGCTGCAGAAGCGCGGGATGGATATTCCCGTGATCGATCCGATGGAGTACCAGGCCAAGGCGCTGCTCAACGAAATCGGCAAGAGTGAATGGCACACGCCCAGCGCGGCGTACTCCACCGATCCGTACGTCGTGACTTCCGGCAAGACGGGGCCCGTGAGCCAATCGGTGCAGAACCTGATGGAGCGCCTCAACGTGCCCGTGCAGCGCGTGCGTAGATTCGGCCCGGGCAAGACGCTGGACGGCACCATCCCGCCGAACCCGCGCATGGAGCCGACGCCCATCAGCAACGCCGTGATGGCGATGTTCAACCCCGACATGGCGCGCATTGAAAACCCGAAGGGGGTCGACAACGCCGCCGCTGCCCTGCAGGACAGCAATCGCATCCTGGTGTTGGCCGGCGCGCGCAATGCGCATGGTGCTGTGGACACCGACGGCATCGCCGGCGCCGCCGTGTTCGGGCACGACATGCAGGCAGCCGGCAAGCAGGTTGTGTATGTGGTGCCGCACGAGGCGGTACCGGCACTCGATGCGGCGCTTCAGGCACGCGGCGCCGCCGTCAACGACTACAGTATCGTGCCGTTCGACGCGGCACCGGGCGAGCAGGCACGCACCACCGCGCAGGATCTGATCCATCAGGAGTCGCCGGACACGATCGTCTCCATCAACGTGCACGGGCGCAACGCCGATGGCCGTTACATCGACCAGAACGGCAACGACGTCACCGACCAGACCGTGCCGCTGGACGAGGTGGTCGCCACCGGCTGGAAGACCGACGGCGTGACGACCATCGGTGTGGGCTCGCGCGGGCATGAGGCCGGCATGGGCAACACGCGCCGCACGGCCCCGCAGGTAACCCTGCCCGACGGCACCGTGGTCGACCCACGCTCCGTGGTGCCGGCCGACCACTACGTGAGCGCATCGAACTCCAACTGGGGCGCACACGGCCTTGCCGCGTCGGCGTTGAAAGCCGCCGGCCGCACGGATCTGCTGAGCACGCACCAACAGCACATGGACGCGCTGGAGGCGAGTGCCAACGCAGGCGCCGTGGATGGCGTGACCGGCCGGGCCGACCCGACCGTGGGCGGGCACGACACCAATACCTACCAGACCGTCGTGCAGATGATCAACCTGGCCGCGGGCAAGAAGCCCGACGTGCCCCCGCCGACGACTGCGAATGCAGCAGGACCGAACGGGCCGAATGGACCGAGGGGTCCCGAGGGCCCACAGCCCAAAGACCCCGCGTCCACCACGGAGCCCACCGGCAGCAAGACCACCGAGCCGATCACCGCAAAAACCAGCGAAGCCGGCAACGACGGCAACGGCACGCCACCGACCGACCCTGACAGCGCCGCCAACGCCGGCGAGCCCAAGCGCAAACCGTGGATCCGCTGGATCTTCGCGGGCTCGCTCACCGGGGCGTTCTCCACGGCGGCGAGTTCGGCCACGCTTACCGGAAGCGCTGCCACGCATGCGGTGTTCGATCCGACGATCACGAGCCCGGTCTCGTTCATGTATCGGGGCAGCATCGCGGCGCTGCGTGCCAACAAGACACGCGCGATCAACGAGCAGCTGGGCAAGCTCGGCACGGAAGACTCTGCCTCGGCGCTGGCGTGGCTCAAGGCCAACGTGCGTGACCGGGCCGGCCGCTGGGGCCTGTCCAAGACAGACCGTGCGGCCATCGGCGAGGCGCTGGACCACTTCCAGGCCAACCCGGATGCACTGACCGATGCGCTCAGCAAGAAGGACAACCCCGACGCCCAGACCGATCGCAACGTGCAGTGGCTGCAGGCATTGACGAGCGCACCGGCCAAACTGCTCTCGCCCAAGAGCCCCATGGGCCGCGCGAACGACACGCTGCAGCTGCTCACGCTGGCGCTGAACAACGGCAACACGGCTTACTGGTTTGCCACCCACGGCGCGCACCTGAACACACCGGCGTTCTGGAGCAACGCGCTGTTCCTCAGCGCCAACCTTGCGCTGTCGAGCCGCAACTTTGCCGGGCGCCTGGGCGCCACGTTCAACGACAAGGCGACCAACACGAGCCCGTGGCTGAACCGCGCACAGGCCTTCACGATGTCGCTATATACGGTCGGTTCGGTGCCGCTCGCCATGAACGACGCCCTCATGCATACGAACAGCCCCGCCATAGGCGCGACCAAGGCAGCCCTGGACCTGGCCTTCGGTGCGGGCGCACTGCGCATTGCCGGGGACCTGATGCCCAAGCTCGGCCAGCGGTTGCCCAGCAATGCCATGCTGCCCGGCGGCGTGATCCTGGGTGTGGCGGCCGTCACGCGCTTCGGCATCGAGCTGTTCGTGCCGAACCAGGCGGCCAAACCGGCCGTGGCGCAAGTCCAGGGCAACGGCAACGGCAATAACAACGGGCAGGACCAGAACAGCCAGCCCATTACCGCGTTCCCGCTGCCCGACATGCAGGGCGTGAGCGGCGATGTACTTCGCGCCAACGCCCCGCACGCGTTGCCATCGGTGGGCACGGCGACCTCGCCGCAGTACGCCATCGTTGGCCCGGGCGACACGCTCTGGCAACTGAGCGCCGCGGATGCCGCCAAGCTGCTGGGCACCACGGCCCCGGCATCCGACGCGCGTACGGCCGCCGCACTCGACAAACTGCCGCCCATGAACAGCCAGTTCGACTGGGCGGCGCTGGATGGCAATCCGTACACGCAAGGCGCAACGGGGCTGGACCCGGATCTCGTCGTCCCGGGTGACATCGTGCGCATCGGATAGCCCGGAAAGCGGGCACGGATCGGCGGACGCAGCAGTCGGGCGTCCGCTTTTTTCGTGCTCGTTCGCGCCGTCTCTACGCTTTCAGGAGGTGGACGACACGTACGGATTGCCGACTGCGTCTGCACCTTCGGCCCAGCGCAGCAGCGCGGCCACATCGCGGAACAGCGTGCGGTCAATGGTGGTATCCATCGGCACGGTGTCGTGCAGCCGCTCCGCCAGGCCTGCATTGGCGGCGGTCGGTACGAGGTGGTATTCGGCCATCTGCCGGATGCGCTGGACAGCCTCGCCGCTGCCCTTGGCGATCACCATCGGCAGCGTGCCGTCGCCGGGGTAATACAGCGCCACGGCATGCCGCGCGCTGAAGACGATGGCAGTCGCAATGCGCATGCGATCTTCCAATGCGCTGTATTGCACTTCCAATGCAAGCTGGCGACGGCGCCCCACGATGTGCGGATCGCCCTGCAGTTCGCGGTGCTCGCGGCGCAGTTCTTCGGTGGACATGCGGTTTTTCTTGAAGAACTCGAAGCGCACGTGCCAGTAGTCCAGCGCGGCCATCAGCACATACACCACTGCCGCCCAGCCGAACAGCAGAAGAACGAGATGCGCGACGACCGCCAGAATCGCCGCCGGCCGCCCGTAGCCCGCCTGCAGGGGCAGCGCCAACGACCCGCGAATCACCACGAACAGCGTCAGCGCCAGGCAGGCCACCTTGAACAGCATGATGGCCAGCCCGATCAGGTTGCGCACGGAAAACATCCGCTGGATGCCCTCGCCAGGATTGAGCCGCGACATTTTCGGCGTCAAGCGTTTGGGCGCGAACATCCCACCCACCTGGGCAAACGCACCCAGCACGGCGAGCACGGTCACCAGCACCAATACGGCTGCGCTCAACAAGATCCACTCCGCCCCCGCCGATACGAGTGCCTGCCGCACCGCTGCCGTCGGGTCGCGCGCCTGCGCCACCGCGTTGACGTTCTGTATCAGCAGACCCCGCATGCGTTCGAGCAGCCATGGCCCGCCCTGCCACAGCAACATGAGCATCCCAATGAAGACAAGCGCGCTCGTCACGTCGGCGCTGCGGACGACCTCGCCTTCGCGCCGCGCGTCTTCCAGCCGGCGCTGTGTCGGCTTGTGCTGTTTCTCGCTCATGTGCCGGGGCTGTGCAGCAATGCGCGCAACAGCCAGACCATCTCGCCGTTGCCGGCCAGGAAAGTGCGCAGCGATTCAAAGACAAAGCCGAGAAACAGCACCATCATCAGCACGGCCAGCAGGCTCTTCACGGGCTGGGCGAACAGGAACACGTTCAACTGCGGCACCGAGCGGTTGATCAATCCGATGCCCAGTTCCGCCACCACCAGCACGATGATGACCGGTGCGGCCAGCTTGAGCGTCCAGCCGAGCACGCTGTCGGCCTCGTGCACGGCAAACTGCTCCAGCGCGACCGACGCGCTGGGCAGCATGCGTTCGATCGGCCAGAGCTTGTACGACTCGAAGAACGCGCCGAGCATCACGTGCAGGCCGCCGCCCGTGACGAACAACGTGACGGCCATGAAGCCGAGGAAGCTGGCGGTGGGGCCGCTCTCGTGCCCCGCCACGGGGTCGAAGAAGGAGGCGTTGCCCGAGCCCGTCTGGAAGTCGATCAGGTGGCCGATGTTCTCGATCGCCCAGAGCAGTGCGCCAAACGCCATGCCCAGCAGCACGCCAATCAGCGCCTCCTTGAGCGCAAGGGCCATCCACAGGCCGCCGCCCTGCACGTTCATCGCCGCGCCTGCCATGGACGGCGCCACGAACACGGCCAGGATGGCGATGAACCCGCTGCGCACCATGCCCGTCACCACGCGCCCGCTGAACACGGGCACGATGAACATGACGGGCAGCAAGCGCGGCAGCACCAGCAACGCCTGGCGGAACAGGCCTTCCATGGAATGCGGATCGAATCCCTGCATCGGCTCAGGCGGGGGTCGTGTGGCGGCCAAACTGGCGCGCGAGCTGCGCCTCAAGCGCGGCGTCTTCTTCCTGCCATTCCGCCGCGCGGCGCTGGGCGGCCACCACGCGCTGTTCCGCGCGGTCGACGGCTTCGCATTTGGCGTTGGCGCGCGCGACATGCCGCTGGGCGCGTGCCTGCGCCATCTGTTCGGCTGCCAGCGCCGTGCCGGTCTGCTGCGATTCGACATGCGCTTCGACGATGGCGCGATCCAGCGCCAGCCGCGCAGCGTTGGCCCCGCATAGCAGCGCGACGGCACTGCGCGCATCTTCGCGCACGGCCTGCTCGATGGCGGCGTCGTGCGCGGAACGGGCCGATACCGTCTGCTGCAGCCCCTGCTGTGCCGCCGCGTTCTGTGCGGCAGCCTGCGCCACCAGGGCAGCCTGCTTCTGAGCCCGCGCCACGGCACCGAGCTTGCGCGCCTCGCGCACGCGGGCGAGTTGGCGCAGCACGTCGCTCATAGCGCCTCCACCACGGCTTCGAGATCGGCCACGGTGCGCTCCAGCTTCACACGCACGTCGGCGTCCTGCTCAAAGAAGCGCGACAGTGCGGCATGCGCGCGCAATGCGGTATCGCCGAGGGCATCGCTGCCCTCGCGGTATTCGCCGATCTGCACGAGCAGTTCGATCTCGTGGTATTTGGCCAGCAGTTCGCGCACGCGTTGCGCGGCGGCGCGGTGCGCGGGCGTGGTCACCTGCGGCATCACGCGGCTGATACTCGCCAGCAGGTCGATGGCCGGATAGCGCCCTGCCAGCGCCTGCTTGCGTGAGAGCACGATGTGCCCATCGACGATGGAGCGCACTTCTTCGGCGATCGGGTCGCTCTCTTCATCGCCTTCGACCAGCACTGTGTAGAACGCGGTGATGACGCCATGCGCACCGGCGCCCGCGCGCTCCAGCAATTGCGGCAACACCGAGAATGTCGACGGCGGAAAACTGCGCCGCGTGGGCGGCTCGCCGCTGGCCAGGCCCACCTCGCGCTGCGCCCGCGCAAAGCGCGTGAGCGAATCGACCAGCAGCAGCACGTTCTTGCCGCGGTCTCGGAAGTACTCCGCCACGGCGGTCGCGACCAGCGCGCACTTCACGCGCTCCATGGCTGGGCGGTCGGACGTGGACACCACCAACACCGTCTTGCGCCGGGTCGCCTCGGGCAGACACAGCTCCAGGAATTCACGCACTTCGCGCCCGCGTTCGCCAATCAGCGCGATGACGTTGACGTCGCTCTGCGCGCCGCGCGCAATCATGCCGAGCAGTGTGCTCTTGCCCACGCCCGATGGCGCGAAGATGCCCAGCCGCTGGCCAATCCCCACCGTCAGCATGGCGTCGATGGCGCGCACGCCGGTGGAAAGCGGTGCGTCGATGCGGCGGCGTGACAGGGGGCTGGGCGGCTCTGCATGCGTGGAAACACGCTCGTTGGTAAAAAGCGGCCCGCCGTCATCCATGGGCGCGCCGAGCCCGTCGAGCACGCGGCCGAGCAGCGCATCGCCCACGCCAAAGCGGTGCGCACTGCCGGACGGAATCACCTCCGTGGCGGCCGACAAACCGTGCACGCTGCCCAGCGGCGTCAGCAACGTGGACTGCCGCTCGAAGCCGACCACTTCCGCATACACGCTGCGCTCGCCCGGCGTCCGCAGTTCGCACACCTCGCCCAACCGCGCCTGGATGCCCGATGCATTGAGCATGAGCCCCACCGCGCGATGAATGCGCCCGCGCATCTGCACGCCAGTGCCCACGCCGTCGGGACGTTCCAGCACGTCGCGCAGGCTGCGTTCCAGATCGCCCGCGTCGATGATGTGACTGACGGCGGGTTCGGTCATGTTTCGTCCCCGACCAGCGCGGCGTGCAGCGCTGCCAGTTGCGTGTCGATGCCCGCCTCAACCACGCCGGATGCGGTCTCCACCACCAGCGCCTCTTCCGACAGGCTGGCGTCGGGCACCACGCGCACGCGGCGGGTGCCGTCGGTCATGGTCTCCAACACGCGCTCCAAGTCCGCCACCTGCTGCGGGGCGATGCGCACCGTCAGCACCGGCTCGTGTTCGACCAGCGTTTCGATGCGTGCAAAGGCCTTGGCATAGATGGCCTCGCGCGGCAGGTCGGCCACCAGCTCGCGCACGGTGCGTGTGACGAGTTCGGCCATCAACTGTTTCATGGCCGCCAGCGCGCGCGCGTTGGCGAGCGCATCGGCGTACAGGCGCGTGGCGGCTTCGCGTTCGCCTTTTTCATAGCCAGCGTCGTAGCCGGCCTTGAGCTGCTGCTCGCGCTGCGCCTCGGCGTCTTCCAGCAGGCGCTCGCGCTCGTCCTGCGCGTTGCCGAGGATGCTCGTCGCATCAAGTAGCGCGGCGTACTCGTGTTGTTTGAGCACCTTGCGCTCGCTCAGGATCTGCAGCTTGTCGGTGGTAATCAGAAAAGCCAGTCCCATGCCGGCACCTGTTCAGGAATCAAGCTCAGCCGCAGCAGTTCGCCCAGTTCTGCGCGTTGCGTGCGGCCCAGCAAATACGGCGGCCGATCGGCATCGGCGGCGTTGCGCGGAAATTTCAACGCCAGCCGACGGATGACGGCCGGGCCGAACGGCACCAGAAAATCGGTCAACAGCCGACGCCCGCGGGCACGCAGCGTTTCCACCACGAGGCGCGGGTGCTGACGCTGCGCATGCAGGGTCTCGGCGACGGCCTCGAAGGCGGGCATGCGCTCCAGTGCAAAGGCCACCAGCGGTGCGCCCAGCGCCAGATCGATGGCCTGGCGCGTCTTGCGCGGGACGTCGCCTTCGCGCAGCCACTGGCGGTGCAGGCACAGGCCACAGCACACGGCCATGCGCTCCAGCGCGTCGGCGGGCAACAGGGCGATGCGCTTTTCCACGGCAGCAAAGTCGTAGTCCCATTGCCCTTGCAACTGATGCGCCTGCAGCAGCGCCCGCGCCAGCACGGCGCGGCCGGCCTCGCCGTAGCGGGCCGGGTCGCGCAGCGGGAGCGGCCAGTCCGCCGGCAGCCACGATGCGTCGATGTAGCGATCCGGGCGCAGGTTGAACGTGGCGACCAGCCCCGCGAGGCGCGCATCGAGGGTCATGACGCGCGCTCCGGCCCTCGTCCGGCCAGGTTGTCGAATACGCCGCGTCGCCAGGCCACGAGCCCGGTCACCACCAGTGCCGCGACAATCAGCAGGCCCAGCAGCCACACCAGCGGATTGCGCGTGCTGAAGGTACCGAGCAGCGCGGCGCCTTTTCGCACATCCACCGGCACCGGCTGCGCGCCCTGCAGGAACAGCGATACGTTGTCGTAGCTCAGCCCCTCGATGCTGTGCGCGACGAGGTCTTTCACCATCGGCGCCATGGCGGTGAGGTTCACGCCGGGCCGGTAGCGGATGTACACGGCGGCTGATGCGGGCTTGGCCTTGTCGGCCAGCGGATCGTTCTCGGGAATGACGACGTGCACGTGCGCGAGCATCACGCCATCCACATCCAGCAGCGTGCGCGACAGCTCCTGCGATACGCCGTAGATGTAGCGCACCCGCTCTTCGGCCGGCGTGGCCACCAGCCCCTGCTTCTGGAACACCTGGCCGAGCGACGCGAGGCGCGGGCGCGGCAGGCCCTGCGCACGCAGCACCGCCAGCGAGGGGCCCATGTCGGCCTGGTCGACAGTGAGCGTCCAGGTGCGGCCCTCCTGGCCCTGGCCGTCCTGCACGAGCTTCTGTCCGCTGATGCCGGCTGAGGACAGCGCGGCCACCATCTCGTTGACCTCGACCTCCGACAGGCCGGTGTACAGCTCCTGCTCGCACCCGGCCAGGCCGAAGAGGCAGGCAAGCGCCATCAGCACACCCAGCAATCGGTTCATGTCAGCCTTCCTGGTTTTTCAGCAGCGAGTGGCTCACGCCGTTGGCGGCCTGCGCAAAGCTCATGTCCATCTGGTACTCGGCCAGCGTCATCGAGGCGAAGTAGCTGAAGTCGGCCAGCTTCACCATCGTCATGGTCACGTCCATGCTGTCGAGCGAATCGAGCATTTCCTGCCGCTTGCTGTTGATGCTGGTGTAGCGCTCGTTGAGGTCGTGCCCGTAGTCGCGCCACTGGCCCATCGCACCGTCCGCGCCGGGCCCCCGCGTGAATGAGAACGACACATCCGGCACGGGCGATGGCGTTGCGTGGGCGGCCATCGGAATCGGCTGCGCCGGTAGCGTCGCCGGCTGCGCGGCGGTGGTCGCAAGGGGGCGCATCATGCTGCCGAACTGCTGCGCATCCGCGGGCATTGCAGCCTGCGTTGCTGGAGCGCCGATGCCCTGCTCGACCTGCCCTGGCCCCTGGGCCGCATACGCGGCGGGGTTCACCTGCGCGGCCTGGCTGGCGCCGGCAGCACCGCCGGCTTGGGCCTGTGCGGCTTGAGTTGCGGCAACGGCCGCAATCGCATTTGCTTCGATCGACATCGTGCCCTCCTGAGTTCGATGAAGCGGCGGCAGGCCGCGCCCGCCGCCGCTGGGTTGCGCCTCAGCTAGCTCGCGCGCCGTCGCGGACGGCACCGGCGGCCGAAGCTGCCGTGTTGCTCAGCGATTGGGCCGCGCCGATGATGCCGCTGGCGGCGGCGCCCTTGGCTGCGGCGGCCTGCACGGCCGTGGCGATCTTCAGCTGGTCTTCGCCGGACTGGTTGATGCTGCCGATGGCGCCGTCGACGCCGGTAGCGGGTGTGCCCATGGTGCTCTCCTGGATGTCAGTCAAAAAGGTCAAAAGGGTCAAAAAGGTCAAAAGGAACGACCAACTTCACTGCCAACTGCTTGCGGCGGAAGCCGACCTCGCATCTGCCGGCCACCTCCGTACGACACACCGGGCGCATAGGAGAAAGGGGACCCTCTGCGCTACGGTGTTTGCGGCTGGATCGGCCAGGTGACCGATTGCCCGCCGCGGTCGAGCACCACACCATCTGAAGCGATGCTCTTCACCTGGAGGCCGCCCTTGAGCCGGGCGCCCTCGAAATACAACTGGCCGTCGCGCGTCTGCACAAAGCGCGTGCCGTCTTCGTCTTCGTACGTGCTGACGATGGCGGGCAGGCCGTCGGCGCGCGGCGTTTCCGCCACGATGTTCGGCGGCGGCGGGCCATCCCACGCCACGTGGTCGACCACTTCGACAGCGGGCTTGGCGTCGCGCGCGTAATTGCGGATGCGCTGCCATGCCTGGGCACGATCGGCCGTGCCGCTCACCACGATGCGGCCATGTCCGTCGTAAGCCACGTTCAGCGCGGCGGTGCCGCTGGTGCCGCCCGCGCTGAAGTACTGCTGCGCGGCGGCCAGCAGGTCGCTCACCACGTACACCTCGCCGATCGACACATCGGACAACCCGCGCGCGCGGCTCAGCAGCGCCTGGTGGTCGGCCTCGGTCGGCACGTAGCCGGAAACGCGCGACGTGCCATCCGACGCGGGCGTCACCACGATCTCCGGCGGGTCGCCCAGGGCGTGCCGCACCTGCGCCGCTCGCGCCGCAGGGTCGCGGCCCCAGAGCGACCAGCCGTCGTGCCCGGCAAACGCCACCACACCGCCGGCCAGCAGAACCGCAAGCCACAGGCCGATGCCGGCCACCAGCCACGTCCGCCCGCGCCCGGCCTTGGTCGACACGCGCGACAGCCACACCGCCGCGGCCAGCGGCAGCCATGACGGCACGCGCTCTGCCAGCACCGCGGCGCCCGCGCCTTCCACCGCAGCGGCCGGCATGCGGATCGTCCCGACCTTCTCGATGCCGACGCGGATGTCGCCCATGGCAATCACATCGCCCGGCACCACGCTGCGACGCGTCTGGCCGAACGGCTGGCCGTTGAGCGTCGGCTCGGCGTCGTCCAGGCGCCGCGCAGACACCGCGATGCCGCCCACCTCGAACATCAGCTCCCGCGCGGCGACGCTGCTGTCGGGCACGATGATTTCGCAGGTGGGCGCCGAGCCGACCACGTTGGCGCCCATCCGCAGCGGCATCGATCTGCCGTACAGCGGACCGCTCAGGAAGCAGAGCTTCCAGGGCGATTTATCCGCGTGCGGCGAGGGTGGTGTGGCTGGCGGGTTCATGCAGTCGCGAAACAGGCGGCGTGGGCAAGGCACCGACACTGGCCGGCGGCGAGTTGGGCGCCGGCGTGTTGGGCAGCGGGCCCGGTTTCCAATCGGTCGCACCCGGCACCGGCATGCCAACACCCGGGATCGACACGGCGGGCACGTCGTTCGGGTTGGTGCTGGCCGTGGTCAGGACGCGCGGGGTCAGCAGATAGAAGCGCTCCATGTGCTGACCGGTCTTGTTGGTGTACTTGAACAGGTTGCCGATGAAGGGCACGTCCGACAGGAACGGAATGCCCGACTTGGTGTTGTTCAGGCTGTCGGAGTTGAAGCCGGCAATCAGCAGGCTCTTGCCCTCTTCGATCATCGCCTTGGTCACGATCGAGCGCTCCTGCACCACCGGCAGTTGCGAGACGCGGTCGTTGGTCAGGTTGCCGTCGTCGATGTCGATCGACATCATCACGCTCATCTGGCCGGCCTCGTTGACGATGAGCGGCGTGACCTTCACGCTCGTGCCCGTCGTGATGCCGTACAGCGATGCATCCTGAAAGCCCGACACCGGCACGTAGAAGTGGATGAGGTTCTCAAGGATGGCCTCGGTGTTGTCCAGCGCCAGCACCTTCGGCTTGGCCTGCAGTTGCGCGTTGCCGCTCTGCGTAAGTGCGTTGATGCGCGCCAGCAGGTAGTTCCGCAGGCTGCCGCCGATCGACGCGGTGAGCGCCATGCCAACCGGCGTGGTGGTGCCGGTCTGGCCGTCTTCGGTGGTGCCCACGTTGAAGGTGAGCGGCGGGTTGTTTCCGTTGCCGGATTGGAAATCGCCGTGCTTGGTGTGCAGGCGCCAGTCCACGCCGAGGCTGTCGAGCGAATCGGTGCTGATGTCTATGATCGTGAGGTTGATCTCCACCAGCCGCGGCTTGGTATCGAGCGAGGCGATCAGGCGTTCGTACTGCGCCATGTGCTCGGGCACGTCGCGAATCAGCACGGCGTTGATGCCGGCGTCGGCCTCGATGCGGGGCAGGTCGGGTGGCGTACCGCTGCCGGATGCGGCAGCCGCCTGCGCGCCGTAACCGGAATCGCCTTGCGCGCCGGCCAGCGGGATCTCGATGCGCGGCACGTTGATGCTGTCGCCGGAGCTGAGCTTCATCTGCCGTGTCGGCCCCGTCAGCCGCATGGCGCGGGTGGGCGACGTGCCGGGGCTGCTGGCTGCCGGGTTGGGCGCCCCCAGCAGGCGGCGCATCATGGTCGCGATGCCAGGAATGGTCACGGGCTTGCCGGACCGGTTGATCTCCACATCGCCCGCCCATGCGTACTTGAGCGGGAATGCGCGAATCTCGGCGCGATCCGCACCGCGTGACGGATCGGCAATCGACGCAATGGCCTGCCGCACGAGTTCCACATAGCGCTTCGGGCCAGACGCGTAGACCGTGTTTTCCTTGTCGCTGACGACGAGCGGAAAGCGCTGATCGGTGATCTGCATGGCGCGCAGGATCTGCGCAAGCTCAGGGCCGCTGCCCTTCGGGATCGGGAAGACCTGCGTCTGTGAATCGTCGGCGCGGTCCACGTAGATGAGCGAGCCGTCGTAGTACCAGGTGAGCCCGTAGGTGGCGCACACGGTGTTGAGCGTGCTGGCCGGCGGGCCCGAGAACTTGCCGTTGATGGTGCCTTCCACCTTCGGGTCGACGACCGCCGTCACGCCCTGGGATGCCGCCAGCTCGCGGATGAAATCGCCCACCTTCTTGCCTTCGGCCACCAGCGTGTACGACCGGTTGCGCCAGCGCAGCTCGGCCGCCTCCACCACGGCCGCCGTCGTCAGCAGCCACAGGCACGCCGCTGATGCACTCCACTGCAGGAATCGATAGCGTTTGTTCACGCGTGTTCTCGCTCGGTTATGTTGTTGTTCGTTCGGCGCCATCTCGCGATCCCCCCGCTAGAAAGGCGCCACACCGCCGTAAAACACCTGATCGAGTGCCATGCGGGCAAAACGCAGCACCTCGCGTCCGCCCCACCCCGCCAGCACCACGATGGTCACCATCACCGCAATCAGCCGCACCGACAGGCCGATGCTCTGATCCTGGATCTGCGTCACTGCCTGCGCGATGGCAATCAGCAACGCCGATACCGTTGCCACCGCCACCACCGGCAACGAGACCAGCAGCACCAGCAGCAAGCCCTGGCGTGTGGCTTCGAGAATGGTGGCGCTCATGTTCATGGGCCTGTCTCCTTGCGTGTTCCTGCGTTCCGTCAGTTCCGTGCGTTCTGCGTATTCACGCGGGGTTCGTCACCCAGCCCACGGTGTTGAGTTCGATGGCTTCGTCGATCTCCTGGTACGACAGCACCGGCAGATCGCCAAACACCGGCTGCAGCATCGTCTTGACGTAGCGCCGGCAGTTGAGCGACACCATCACCGCCAGCGGGCGCCCATGGCGATCTTTCTCCAGCGGGCGTGTGCCACCCAGGATCTTCACCACCTGGTCGGTAATCGCCTGTTTGGCGTCGCGCGTGAGGCTCAGCACGCTGCCCTGCTTGGTGTGCACCACGGCCTGCTCGATGCGCTCCTGCAAGGACTGCTCGAACAGCACCACATCGAGCACGCGGCTAGTGCCGCAAAACTGCTCGGTGATCTGGCGGTGCAAGTCCACGCGCACCAGCTCCACCAGGCCGATCACGTCTTCGGGCTCTTTGGGCGACCACGTGATCAGGCTCTCGAAGATGGCGCGCAGGTTGCGGATCGACACGCCTTCCTGCACGAGCCGGCGCAGCACTTCGGTAATGCGCTGCGGGGGCACCAGGCGCGTGAGTTCGGCCACCAGCTCGCCGTGTTCGCGGCGCATGATCTGGATCAGGTTCTGCGTTTCCTGAATGCCGATGAGCGACGCGGCGTTGCGTTCGATGAGCGATTCGACTTCGGCGGCCAGACGGTCTTCGGCGCGCATGGCGTTATCCGAAATCGCATCGCGCTCGGGCAGCGTGCCCTCGGCGGCCAGCACGTCCTGCACGAGCAGCGCGTAGCCCTGGGCCGGCAAGGTCGCGTCCCAGTTCAGTTGCACGCGCGGGAACACCGCGCCGAGCCTGCGCTGCACGCGCGATTTCGCTTCGGCCAGGCGGGTCTGCAGGGCGACGAGGTCGATCTCGCCGCGCAGGTCTTCCGACAGGCGCACGGCGATGGGCGCCGCAATGCCCTCTGCCGGCGAGCCTGCTTCGGGCTCGGTCAATCGCCGTGCATCGGGGCCGAGCACCAGCAGGTCGAGCGGCGGCGCCTGACGGCGCTGGCGCATCCGGAGAAACGCTGCGGCCGCAGTGCCGATGGCCAGCAGCAGGAAGGACCACTTCGGAAACCCGGGCACCAGCAGGAACGCCAGCAGCACGCCGCTGGCCATCAGCATGCCGCGCGGGTGGGCCGTGATCTGCGCGCCGATCTGCTGGCCAAGGTGGCGTGCTTCACGGTCCCGCGTCGCCACGCGCGTGGTGACGATGCCGGCGGCAATCGACACCAGCAGCGACGGAATCTGCGAGGCCATGCCGTCGCCCACCGTCAGGATCGCGTAACGGTGCAGCGCATCGCCGATGGACATGCCGTGCATCAACGCGCCCACGGCAATGCCGGCCAGGATGTTGATGATCGCGATGATGATGCCGGCAATGGCGTCGCCCTTGACGAACTTCATCGCGCCGTCCATCGCGCCGTGCAGCTGCGACTCCTGCTCCAGCGCCTCGCGGCGGCGCTTGGCCTCATCCGACGTGATGATGCCGGCGCGCAGGTCCGCATCGATGCTCATCTGCTTGCCGGGCATCGCGTCGAGCGAAAACCGCGCGCCGACCTCGGCCACGCGCTCCGAGCCCTTTGCGATCACGATGAACTGCACCACCGCGATCACCAGGAACACGACACCGCCTACCACGAAGTTGTTGCCGACCACGAGCTTGCCGAAAGTGTCGATCACATGGCCCGCATTGGCCTGCAGCAGGATCAGCTTGCACGACGCGATGTTCAGCGAAAGCCGGAACAGCGTCGTAAACAGCAGCACCGCCGGAAACGACGAGAACGCCAGCGCCGACGGCAGATAGATCGATACGCACAGCAGCACGATGCTGGCCGCCAGATTCAGCGAGATGAGACCGTCCAAGACCACGGTCGGCAGCGGCAGCACGAACAGCGCGACCACCGCCACCACAAACACGGCAATCGCAATGTCGTAGTTCACCAGCCGCGCCCAGCGCATGCCGGTAAGCGGAACGTCCAACGCTGCAGCAAGATTCCGAGGCTTTGCCATGGAGCGCCTTTGTGCCTGTTTGGGGCCGTGCGGGCCAATGGCCCACGAATGTCCGTAGAAGCCAGACACCGTTCGGCACCCGCTTCCCTTGCGAAAAGTGTAGAAGTGAGGGGCCTGTCCGCTCAACGCTGAAACTCGTAGTCGCGCGGCAAATCTCTGACGAAGTTTCGGGGTCGACTACGCTTTTCGGTAGTTCATCGCGGCGTGTGCGCGCCACTACAGTGAGTGCATTCACTTGCCACGCGAGAGGCCACGGTTGACTGCTTCGAATGTGGGTGCCGGCGATGTCCGCGCGCCGATCCTGTTTGGCGAAGAACACATCGTGGTCGATGCGGAATCGATCCGGCTGGGCGCAATGGCGCGCGCCGAGTCGTTCTCTGAAACCGCGCAGGATCTGCGGGCCGCGCACGGTGCGCAGGAACGGCAATTGCTGCTGCGCGCCGTCTTGCGCAGCATCGGCTTCGACTGGCTCTGCTACTACCGGCTGACGCGCATTGGCGAATCGATTACGCGGGTGCTGTACTTTCGCGCCTATTCGCCGCCCAACTGGCCGAAGCGCTACGTCGACGAACGCTACTTTGAAGTCGACCCGCGTCTGGCCTTCGCGCTGCGCTACGAATGGCCACTCGTATGGGATCTGGCCGACCTGGGCGCCACGCCCACCGCACCGGCGGAGGCGGACCGTTTGCACCGTCTGCTGCAAGACGCGGAGCGCTGCGGCCTGCGCAGCGGCATCAGCTTTGGTGTCGTGAGCCCCCGCAGCCTGGAACACAGCGTCATCTGCTTCGGATCGGGCAACAACGCCAAGGGCTGGATTGCCGACAACGTGGTCGGCCAGGCCTATGCCGTGGGGCTGGGACTGCATGAATTTCTCATGCAGCACGCCAAGCCGCTGCATGAAGACACGCACGCGCGGGCGCTCACGCAGGTGCAACGCCAGATTCTGGAATTCATCACCAGCGGCCTGTCGGACAAGGCGATTGCCGAGCAGCTGAACATGTCGCCGCACAACGTCGACTATCACCTGCGTCAGCTCAAGAAAAAGTACGGTGCGCAGAACCGCGTGCAGCTCGCCTACATGGCCGGGCGCATGTTCATGACATGAATACGCTGGACGCCCGCATGCTTTCGGCCGTCGACCCGACATTGGCGCGCACGCTGTCGCGCCTGTATCTGGCGCGCGCGGCACTACCGTTTTCCGTAGGGGACACGCCCTACGAAGCGCGTTGCGAAGCCCATGCCCTGCACGCTGCGGCACAAGCCTACCGGTTCACGCTGGGCGATGCGCCGGGCTGGCTGCTGCTCGATGCCGCCGCCGAGCGCGCGTGGCTGGCCGACGCCGCGGATGCGCACGTACCGCAAGCCCTGCGCTGCGCCGTGCTGGCCGATGCGCTGGCGCCGCTCACACGTGCCATCGAACAACGCACCGGACGCCCCCTCGCGTGGCTGCCGGAGGCCGCCTCGCCTGACGTACGCCTGGACCGGCCCGACGTGCTGCACATGATCATCTCGCGCCGCGATGGCGAACCGGCCGAAGACCGTGCCGCATCGTGGCAGGGACGCGCGGGGCTGCTGTTCGATGCGCCGCAGGCGTTGGCCGAACTGTGCCCGGCGGAACTCGCTGCCGATCCCATCCCGCTGGCGGCCTTCATGGGTACGCAGGTGCCGCTGCGCTTCGAGCTGGGCGCCACCTTTCTGTCGCGCCGCGACTTTGCCGGCATTGCGCTGGGCGACATCGTCCGCATCGAAAAATGGCTGCCCGCCGGCGACGCGCTGCGCTGCGTGGCCCGCGTGCGCGGACGGCTGCACCTGCGTGTGTTCGGGCAAGTGCAAGGCAACCGCATCGTCGTGGAAAACGTGGAGGAAAGACCGATGACAACCGACAGCCCCGCCACCACCACCGCAGCATCCGCGCCGGAACCCGCCGCGCGGCCGCTTCCCACCGACAGCCTGGATGACATCGAACTGGTCACGACCTTCGAGCTGGAAGAGCGGCGCCTGTCGTTGGCCGAGCTGCGCGCGTTGCGGCCCGGCACTGTGATGGAGCTGGCGCAGCCGCTCAACCAGGCCGTCATCCGCATCCTCGCCAACGGCATGCCGGTCGGAGAAGGCCACCTGATCGCGGTCGGCAACCGGCTCGGTGTGCGCGTATCGCGCTTCATAGGCCAGCCAGCGCCCGGACAGGCATAACGCCCGCCTCGCGCCCCCCCCCCAACCAGAACAACGCATCGATACACTCGACACGCACATGGGAAACCTGCCCAATCCCGTAGCGATGATTGCCGTGGTGGCGGCACTGGGCATCGCGCCCTTTGCCGCGCTCATGGTCACGAGCTACACCAAGCTGGTGGTGGTGTTTGGCCTGCTGCGCTCGGCGCTGGGCATTCAGCAAGTCCCGCCCAACATCGTGCTCAACGGCATCGCGCTGATCCTGACGGTGTTCATCATGGCGCCCGTCGGCATGGAGATGGTCGACAACCTGCGCGGGCGCAACTTCAACCTGAGCAGCCAGATGAGCGTGGATGACGTGATCGCCATCCTTGATGCCGCGCAGCCGCCGGTGAAGAAATTCCTGGAGGCGCATACGCTGGAATCGGAGCGCAATTTCTTCGTCAAATCCGCCACGAGCATCTGGCCCAAGGAGCGCGCCGCCGGCCTCAAGAACGATGACCTGACCGTGCTTGTACCGAGCTTCACCCTTACCGAGCTGATCAAGGCGTTCCAGGTGGGCTTTGTGCTCTACATCATCTTCGTGGTGGTCGACCTGGTGGTGGCCAACCTGCTGCTGGCGTTGGGCATGCAGATGATCGCGCCGACCACCATCTCGGTGCCGTTCAAGCTGCTGCTGTTCGTGATGCTCGACGGCTGGTCGGTGCTGGTGCACGGGCTCGTGCTGTCTTACCGATAAAGGTGGCGACCATGCGAGCCCGCGCTTTCATCGCTGCCGCCATGACGTTGGGCGCCTGCATGACGGCCACGTCGGCCGTGGCGGGGCCGCGCATTGACGCGCGTGCCTTCGCCACGCTGGCAGCCACCTGCGCGCCGCGCGTGGACCGCCTCACGCTCGAAGCGCTGGTGCGCACGGAATCGGCCTACAACCCGTATGCGATCGGCGTGGTGGGCGGCCGTCTGGTGCGCCAGCCTGCCACGCTGGAAGAAGCCGTGGCAACGGCACGTTCGCTGGAACGCCAGGGCTACAACTTCAGCGTCGGACTCGGGCAGGTGAACCGCTACAACCTCGCCCGGTTTGGCGAGACGCTGGAAACCGCCTTCGACGCCTGCCGCAACCTGCGCGCAGGCGGCACCATCCTCGCTGAATGCTTTGCGCGTTCATTGCCGCGCTACGGCGATCAGCAACAGGCGTTGCGGGCGGCGCTGTCGTGCTACTACAGCGGCAATTTCGAGACCGGCTTCCGCCATGGCTATGTGCAGAAGGTCGTCGCCAACGCGGGCGACGTGCCTGCCATCGTGCCCGACGCAGCCGGTGGGCGCATCGAGCCGATTCCGGTGGTACCCGCCGGCGGCGGTACGCCGGCCCCGAGGGCGCCGCGTGCCGCATCAGCGCCGGCCCAGCCGCGGGTGCTGACCGGCAGCGCGTGCACGGGCCAAACCGGTCGGCAGGTCATGATCCTTGCGTGCAACCGCGCCGACGGCACATCCTGCCTGCGCTGCGTGGCGCTGCCGCGCTGAATGTCGCGCTGAACGCCGCGCGGCAACGCCCACATCGTCCTTGCGTCCTTCCCGATCGGATCAGATCAGGTTCAGGCGGCCCGCAATGTAAGCGAGCTGGGCACGGTTGGTCGCACCGTAGCGGCGGCGAATCAGCCGCAGGTGGTAATCCACGTTGTGCGCCGTGGTGTGCAGCTTGATGGCGATTTCCTTGTCGCTCATGCCCGCAGCCAGGCACGTCAGCACACGGCTTTGCATGACGGTGAGCGGCGCATCTTCGCCGCAGGCCCGCGTATTGCGCGTGAACGTTTGCAGCGGCGCCCGCCAGACCTGGTGCAGCGCCATGCCGAAGAGGATCGACTGGCCCAGCACGCTGTCGCTGATCCACTCCCGCCCCGCATGCGGCGCGCTGAGGCTGACGATCGCGTGGCTCGTGCCCTTGCCGGCGCCCAGGCTGAACATCACGCCGCTGCGCAGCCCGTGCTCGTCCATTGTCTGCAGCAGCACGCGCAACGCTGGATCCATGCGCGCGTGACCCCGCGCAAGCGATGCCAGATCCCATACCAGCGGCATGCCGGTCGCAAACACCGCAGGCAGACGCGGGTCGACGGCGAACAGGCGCTCTTCGCAGTAACGCTGCAGAAAGCGCGGTGCCACGTAGTTCTTGAGCATGGCGACCGTCGGCGGCGCGTTTTCGTGGCGTTCGGCCAGCGCGTAGGTCAACGACGAAAAGCCCATCAGCCCCATCAGCCCCGACACAATGCGCGCGCGCTCGGCGACGCCGCGTGCGGCTTGCAACTCGGCCGCCAGACGCAGTCGGCCAGGCTGTGCAGGCACCGGCTCGAACAGCAGCGCGTGCTCGTCCACGGGAACAACGTCGGTGCCCGGCGGCAGCGGCAGGAAAAAGCGATCGCCATTGGCCGCGTCGTCTGCGGCTGTGCGCGCAGCCAGGGAATCGGCGTGGCCGGGTAATGATGCCGTCAAGGGTGCCGTCAAGGGCGCGGCCTCGGCCCTGGCGGACAGGGCATTCAGGTCGATCTGGACGGAAGCGCTCGCGTGGGCGGAACCACCGGACGGCGCGTCCACCTCGTTGAGCGCGGGGCGCGCGTCCATCAGCAGCGCCAGGTCTTCAGCGCGGGGAAAACGTACTGCCTGCAAACCATCTGAGCGATGTGCGGCGGCCATTGCCGTCCTCCGGTCATGTTGGAAACACCCGCTTGGCTGCCGGAATGCGTCCGGCCATGGCCAAGGCTGTTTCCCCCCCGGGGGATGACATTTGCTGTGCGGTGACCCTGTGCACCGCGGGCGCGGATCGTGAAAAGCGACGTCCGGCCTACGTTTTGGCGCATTGTTGCAAGCCGATGGCAACGTTGTCCAACAAAACTTTTTAGTGCCCCACCATCGACGCGGCTTATGTCGCAATGCAGCGAACCTCGCTTCTGACAATGGCTGCAAGTCGCCCCATGCATGCCCCTTGCCGCATGCCGGACATCACTGTGTCAGGATTGACCGGGCGTTATATCCAACCCTATATTGCGGATAATTCACCCAATCTGTCGCCGGCACCCAACGCGTCACCCGGCCCTTCGCGGGCATCACCCGGCCGGCCGACGGCACCTTCGCAACGCATCCGCATGTCTGCTTCCATCTGGACGCCTCTGCTGCTTTCACTGAAGGTGGCCGGCTGGGCGACGGTTCTTAACCTCGTGCTGGGCGTCGGTGCGGCGTACGCACTCGCGCGCACGCGCAGCCGCCTGCGCGACGTCATCGATTCAGTCCTGACGCTGCCCCTGGTGCTGCCGCCGACGGTGCTCGGCTATTACCTGCTGGTGCTGCTGGGCCGGCGCGGCCCGATCGGCGGATGGCTGGACAGCCTGGGCATCCAGCTCGTCTTTACGTGGCAGGGCGCGGTGATTGCCTCCACCGTTGTGGCGTTCCCGCTGGTCATGAAGTCGGCACGCGCCGCCTTTGAAGGCGTCGATCATCAGCTGGAAAACGCGGCGCGCGTGCTGGGCCTGCCCGAGACCGCCGTGTTCTTTCGCGTCACGCTGCCGTTGGCCGCGCGCGGCATTGCCGCCGGCGTGCTGCTGGCCTTTGCGCGGGCCTTGGGCGAATTTGGCGCCACGCTGATGATTGCCGGCAACCTGCCGGGCCGCACGCAGACGCTGTCCGTCGCCATCTACGAAGCCGTGCAGGCCGGCGACGACGCCACGGCCAACACGCTGGTGCTGATCACCTCGCTCACCTGCATCGTGGTGCTGGTGGTGGCCAGCCGCCTGCTGCGGGGGCGCGCGCCGAACCTGCAGGAGCAGCTGGCATGAGCGGCGGCATGATCGACCTCGTCGTGCAGAAAACGCTGGCCAGCGCGGCGCGGGTGTTCTCGCTCGACATTGCCGTGCGCTCCGACAGCCGGCGCGTGGTGCTGTACGGCCCGTCAGGCGCCGGCAAGAGCCTCACGCTGCGCGCCATTGCCGGGCTGATGACACCAGAGCGCGGCCGCATCGTGCTGAACGGCCGCACGCTGTTCGACCATGCCGACGGCATCAACCTCAGTGCGCAGGAACGCCGCGTCGGCTATCTATTCCAGGATTACGCGCTCTTCAATCACCTGACGGTGGCCCAGAACATTGCCTTCGGGCTCAAGCGCGGTTGGTTCAACCCGCCGCGCCGCACGCACGACCCGCGGGTTCAGCAGTGGATCGACACGTTCGAGCTGGGCGCCGTCGCCGCCAATTTTCCGACGCAGATTTCCGGCGGCCAGCGCCAGCGTGTGGCACTGGCCCGCGCGCTGATTGCCGAGCCGTCCATGCTGCTGCTCGACGAGCCCTTTGCCGCGCTGGACCCGGCGTTGCGCACGCGCATGCGCTCCGAGCTGTCTGCCCTGCAAGCGCGGCTGCAGGTGCCGATGCTGATGATTACGCACGACCCGGCCGATGTAGAGATGTTCGGCGACCACGTATTCGAGCTGCGCGACGGCCGTGTCGTGGCCGATGCCGTGCGGGCGCCCGATGCGCCACCGCTCTCGCCGTATCCGCATCTGACGGCGGTGGTCAACCGCTAGCGTCAGAACACGCCCAACGCGAGCCCGGTCGCCATGGCCTGCCCAAGGGAACGGCAGTGCTCCAAGTCATCTGCGCCAAGTTGTTTTGGCGCGAGGATGGCCTCCGGCGTTTGCGCGTGCGTGCAGACGATGATCGGCTCGGCCACGGGCTTGAGCCGCCAGCCGGTGGCAATGCGTTCAATCTGACGCACCGCGTTCTGGCCATCGCTGCCCGCGCAGATCAGGCACGCGTATGGACGGCCGTTGATGTGATCGAGCGCGGGGTAGTAGCAGCGATCGAAGAAATCCTTGAGCTGACCGCTGATGGCAGCGAGGTTTTCGGGTGTTGCGAAAAGATAGCCGTCTGCGGCAAGCACATCGTCGGGACCGGCCTGCGCGGCGTGCAGCAAACGCACAGTCACACCGCCCTCTTCTGCGGCGCCGCTCTGCGCGGCCTCGGCCATCTGGCGCGTGCCGCCCGTCATCGAGTGGTAGACGATCAGCAGGGTCTTGGGCGTCATGGGCGCTTCAGGCCAATCCCAGAATCACGCTCGACGCTTCAAACACGGCCACGGCTTCCACGCCTGCGGCCAGTGCCAGCGTTTCCACCGCCGTGCGCGAGAGCATGGCCACCAGCACGGTTTCCCCCGCCGACGCGGCACTCGCATCCAGCAGGCGCAGCCGCACTTCGGCCTGCACCGCACCATCGCGGATTTCCGTGACCACGCACGGCAATTGGTTCTCTGCCGAGACGCGCCACTCGCCGGCGCCGCGCATCAGCATCACGGCAGGCGCCTTGATGAGTGCAACGGCCTGCACGCCCGGTGCCAGCCCAAGCGCGCGCGTGCTCTCCTGCGTGATGGTGGCGGCGACAGGCTGACCGCCGGGCAGGCGCAGCGTCACCACATCGTTGACAGCGCCCGGTGCGACCGATTCGACCGTGCCGAACAGCGTATTGCGCGCGCTCGTGCGCAGCATCAGGCGGCGCAGCAGGTGGACGTCTTCACTGGCGGCTTGCGCGGCGGCATCCAGGCGCTCGACAAAGCGGCGGTGCTCGGCTTCCAGGGCGCGAAAACTCTCGATCAGCCGTTGCGCGCGCGGCGTCAGCACGCTGCCGCCACCGCCCTTGCCGCCCGTGGTGCGCACCACCAGTGGCTCGCCGGCCAGGTTGTTCATGGTGTCGATGGCGTCCCACGCGGCCTTGTAGGAAAGACCCACGGCTTTGGCGCCTGCCGTGATGGAGCCGGTCTGCCCGATGGCAGCCAACAGTTCGATCCGGCCACGCCCGCCCCAGTTGTCTTCACCGGCGCGCAGCCAGATGGTGCCGTCGAGTTCCAGCATGTCGTCCCGTCTTGGATGGAGATTGCAACATGCAGGATGTTAACGTGTTAACGCCGATGCGCTGGCTCAAGCCGCCGCCAGGCGCGGCGTACGCACATGCAGCAGCACCGAGCGCGAGAGCAGCAGCCCGCCCAGGAAGCCGAACAGCGCGCTGAACAGCGCCATGAAGCTGCCGGAGTGCGAGACTTCCGGGTGCATCGCCAGCATCACGTTGTAGGCGTAGCGGGCAGAGAACAAGCCGACGATCACCACCATCGGCACCCAGCTTCCGGGCACGCGCACGGTGTCGGCGGTTTCAGACACGGCACCGTCGGGCGGAGACATGTACGTCAGCAGGAATGCCAGCAGAACAGCCACCAGCCACATCGTCAGCGCCAGCGCGCCGCCGTGGCTTGCCATCGACACGCCATAGAGCGAGTACGCGGCCACCACGAGCGGCAGCACGATCAGGCGGCGGCGCGACACGATGCGCGACTGCATCTGACGCACCCCGATGCCGATCAGCACGGCAAACACCACGAACACCCAGGCGGGCGTATGCGACACGATGGAGGTAATCGACTCGAGCATGGCGGTCTCCCTGTTGGAATGACGCCAGCTTAGGTGCCGGCTCCCGCACGCGGGAGCGGATTGCGACGAACGGCAGAAACGCCGGTGTGAACGGTGGGAAAGGCGCGTTTCCGGCCAGGCCGTCAGCCCAGCGCGGCGCGCACGCCGGCATCCACCACCGACAGGTGCGCCCGCAGCAAGCGGTCGAAACCTTCGGCCGTGACCGGCTTGCCGATGTAGTAACCCTGGATTTCCTGGCAGCCCGCCTTGGCGAGAAACTCCACCTGGTCGGCATCTTCCACGCCTTCGGCGGTGACCGTCATGCCCAGGGCGCGGGCCATGGCGACGATGGCCTCCGTCAGCGCCACGGAATCCGGATCGCCCGGAATGCCTGTGATGAACGAACGGTCGATCTTCACGTTGCTGATCGGGAAGCGCTGGAGATACGACAGCGATGAATAGCCGGTGCCGAAATCGTCGATGGAGATCCGGATGCCCTGCGCGGTGAGCGCATCGAACATGGGGCGCACTTCGTCCGCACCGCCCATCAGCAGGCTTTCGGTAATTTCGACTTCGAGCGCGGTGGGCGGCAGGCCGGTGTCGGCCAGCGTCTGCTCGATCATCGGCACCACGTCGCCGGCCTGGAACTGGCGCGCCGACAGGTTGACCGCCATGCGGAAGTCGTAGCCCAGCGCCTCGTACCAGATCACGGCCTGTTCGCACGCACGGCGCAGGACCCACGCGCCAATCGGCACGATCAGGCCCGTCTCTTCCGCCACCGGGATGAACTCCACCGGCGAGATCGCGCCAAGCTTGGCGCTGTTCCAGCGCAGCAGGGCCTCGGCGCCGACGATGCGATGGCTGGCCAGGTCGTACTTGGGCTGATAGACGAGCTGCAGTTCGTTGTTCTCGCGCGCGTCACGCAGCGCGTTTTCCAGCATGTAGCGGCGTTGCAGCCGGGCGTTCAGTTCAGCCGTGTAGAACTGCGCGCGGTTGCGGCCGTTCTGCTTGGCGCGGTACATGGCGGCGTCGGCCGAACGGAGCAGATCGGAACCCGAAATGCCGTCGTGCGGATACAGCGCCACGCCAATCGACACGCCCAGGTAATAGCGCCCGTTGACGGTGTCGAACGGCTCGCGCATGGCCTGCAGCAAACGCTCTGCCAGCAACGCAATGCGCTTTCCTTCGACACGCTGGTCGATCAGGATGACGAACTCGTCGCCACCCAGACGCGCGATCACGTCGCCAGGGCCGATGCAGTCGGTCAGGCGCGCGGCGGCGCTTTGCAGCAGCGTGTCGCCGCAGGCATGGCCCGCGGTGTCGTTCACGCTCTTGAAGCGGTCGAGGTCGAGGAAGAACAGCGCCAGTTCGCGGCTCTCGTCACGCGCGCCTTCAATGGCGCTTTCGAGGTGCGAGATGAAGAAGCTGCGGTTGGTCAGCCCCGTGAGCGCGTCGTGCGCGGCCAGATGGCGCAGGCGCTGCTCGGCGCGCTTGATGTCGGTGATGTCGGCAAACGACAGCATCACGCTGCTGGGCGTCGGCTCGGCGTGACGACGGATGGGAATGATGTTCTGCCGCACCCACATCAGTTCGCCCGTCTTGAGCAACAGCCCATACACGCGGCCGAAGATGGGCTCGCCGGTGCGCAGCACGTGAGCGGACGGCATCATGGTCAGGCCGACTTCCTTGCCGTCTTCATCGACCACCCGTTGAATCGGGTCGAGTCGGTTGCGGCCGACCAGCTGCCCGGGACGCACACGCAGGATGCGCTCGGCGCTGGCGTTGGCTGCCTGCACCACACCGTCCGGCGACATGATGACGACGCCTTCGTGCAGGTTCGAAATCGCCAGCCGATAGCGCTCTTCGCTTTCGGCCAGACCACGCTCAACGTTGTCTTTCTGAATGGCGACGCCTGCCAGGTGCGTGACGTCGTCAAGGAAATGCTGTTCTTCTTCCGCGGGCATGCTCGGCTGTCGATAGAACAACGCGAGCACGCCAAGCTTGTCCCCGCGCGATGAACGGATCGGCAACGCCCAGGCAGAAGCAAAGCCGGCCGACAATGCTGCCGTGCGCTCATGCTGCCAGCGCGGGTCGGTCGCAATGTTGTCGATAAGAACGGTGTCGCCCAGGTACACGGCGCAACCGCAGGCACCGGCATCGGGGCCGACAGGGTTGTTTTCCAGTGTGGCGGCGTAGGCCGCAGGCAGCGTGGGGGCCGCGGCCACGCGCAGCGTCTGAGAGGCGGCATCCAGCAACAGCACCGCCGACATGGCATTCGGATAGACCTGCTCGACGTACAGGCACAGGTGGCGCAGCACGGTCGACAGCGTCGCATTGGAGGCAAGTTGCGCAAGCACGGCATTCTCCGAAGCGAGCAGGCGGCGCGCATGCAGCGCCTCGGCGCGGGCCTGAACGGCGTGTCGCTCCAACGCATGGCGCGACACGGCTTCACGCAGCACGAGCATGACGGCGGGCTGGCCCTCGTGCTCGCACGCGGCGGCTTCGCTGGCAACCAGAACATGCGTGTAGTCGGCGCGCACGAGACGGTGCTCGACGGGCTGAGAAGATACGCCGCTGCTGACCATACCGGCCAGGCGCGGCACCGTCTGGGCCACGTCATCGGGATGAATCAGGCCGGCGAGTTGCAGGCCTGCCAGCTGCGTGGGGTCCTGGGCGCCCAACAAGCGCGCAGCGGCGGGGTTGGCCTGCACCACGCGCCCATCCACGGTCAGCAGGACCGCGTCGGATGACAGCCGGGACAGCGCCTCGAAATCGGTATTGCGCCCGTCGGCCATCGCCCCGGCCATGACCGCCACCGGACGTTGCGCGGCCTCGGGGCTGGGCGCAACGTCTGCAGGAGAGGCTCCGGCCTGGGCCGGAAGGAACTGGGTCATGGACAATGCGATGGCGTGAGCGATAACGGCAACAGCGACGGCAATGGGAAAGCGAGTCGCGAGACTACACGTGTCTCGACCCTAACCACAACGGCGCGCTGGTGGAAAACTGAAGGGTGTTGCTTGCGATACCCCTGCCGCGCATGTGGTGGCCGCCCTACGTTTGCACGGCCCAAGAAAAAACCCGCGCTCAGTTGACGAGGCGCGGGTTGAAATCTCTGGACCGTGTCGATCTGTTCCAGAGAGGAGAACCGACCCATGGGGCAATCGACGCAGTCACGCGTTGCATCGCCATGTTGTAAATCATAGTGGCCCCCTCGGAAAAACAAAGGGCGGAAAAGGCCGGGTATTCCATCCCATTTTCATTTCCGCCGACCCATTTGTTTTTGGCACTGCAAGAACCCCACTGCTGCTTGTCCCGTCTGCTTCCATCGCCTGCATGCGCGAGCCTGATGTGCAGCCCGTTTCACGATACCGGCGACGCCGGAAAAATCTCCCCGGCATATTGGTTGGTCGCTACATTGATAAGAATGTTCCGAGCGGTGCGATTATGTCGGTCACATGAAGCATTCTGTGCACATCAAATCACGCTTGAGTGACCTGTGAGGCAGATTGCCACGTCAAGTTCGGACGCGGCGTGCCGTTATTGGTCGAAAGAGCGCGCCTGTCCCGTGACGTTGCAGGCGCAATTTGGATGCCCGCGTCTGGACTGTCATGCCATCTCTGTCTCCCCCCACTACTCGACCGCTTTCGCGGCGCACGACACGGTTGCTGATTGCCGTGAGCGTCCTGGCCGCACTCGTCGCGCTGCCGCGCGCGCACGCTTCCACGACGCCAGCGCCGGCGACTGCTTCCAGTCCGCCACCGGTTGCTGTTGCTGCACCCACGCCCATTCCGGCCGCCAAGCCGGCCAAGGCCACCACGGTGGCTTCCAACGCCCCCACCTGTCACGCGATCATGCAGCGCCTGTCGGGCAGCCTGGCGGCCACGCCCAGCACCGCCGACAAGCCCGGCACCGTGATGATCGACGTCGACAAAGCCGGCGTGATGATGGCCTGCAGCCATTCCGACTCGGTGGCCATCCCCGTACCGGGCGGCAAGGCCAGATGACACCGCTCGTGTTCGCGCGCCGCGTCATGGCTGGCATGTTGGCGGCGCTGGCAGCGCTGTCCATGCCGGTGGCCGGCGCCGAACGCTGGATCCCGCTGCCCGACCAGCCGGACAGCCACGCGTCGCTCGACGTCGGCAGCATCCAGCGCATGCCCAGCGGCCCGGTCAGCGCCTGGGTGCGCGTGGAAGCGTCCAACCGCGCGGGCATGCGTTCGCTGCAGCGCATGTTCGGCGCGTTCCGGGGCGACATGGCCGATTTCCTGTACACCGTCGATTGCCGCAGCCGGCAGTTTTCCGTTTCGCAGGCCAAGCTGTATCAGGGCGCGCTGACCGTCAGCGAAAGACAGATCGCCAACGACGCCGGTTGGCAACGCGTGGATGGCGTCGGCCTGGCGGGCGAAGTCGCGCGCCAGCTCTGCAGCGGATAGCGCTCCAACGCGCTGCGTCGCATCGCGGTGCCATCGTTGGTAACATCGACGCGTGCGCCGCGCCCCCTCTTCCCCATCGACCCAACCAACTGATCCTCGCGTCACTGCAGACGCGAGCGTCTTCGGCACGCTTGCACGCGGCTCGCACGCGTCGCTGGAGCGCGTCGCGCATCTGGGCGATGGCGTGACCGCCGCCATCTGGCGCAACGAGCACGACGAGGCGCGCTACATCCAGCCCGAGCACCACACGCTTTCGGTCTATCTGCAGGGCGGGTACACCACGCATCGCCAGGATCTGCCGCACCTGTTCGGTGCGCCGGGGCGCGTCTGCATGCTGCCGGCCGAACACCAGTCGAGCTGGGTGATCGAGCAGCCGATGCGTTTCGTTCATCTGTATTTCACGCCGGACGCGTTGGCCGGGCACGCCGTGCGTCTGCTCGACGCAGAGCCCCGTCTGTTCACGCTGCACGACCGCACCTTTATTGAAGACGCGCTTCTCGCCCAAGCCTGCGCGAACATCGCCCAGCTCGATTGGGCCGACCTGGACGACCGCATGCGCGCCAACGCCCTGGCCAACGACACGCTGTCGTATCTAGTGCATACGCAGGGGCGCACGCGGGCGCTGGCCGTGCGCGGCGGATTGGCACCGCACGTGTGCCGGCGCATTGCCGCACGCATCGATGCCGAACTGCATCTGCCGCTGTCGCTCGGACAACTGGCGGCCGAGGCGAACCTGTCGGAATTTCATTTCGCGCGGATGTTTCGCATGTCGTTCGGGGTGGCGCCGCATGAATGGGTGCTGCAGCAGCGCATGGCGCGTGCGCAAACGCTGCTGCGCACGACCGGCCTTGCGCTGGCAGCGATTGCAGAGCAATGCGGCTTTGCCAGCCCGAGCCATTTCAGCCGGCGATTTGCGCTGCAGCTTGGCGCGTCGCCGTCGCGCTACCGGCAGGCGTGGCAACGCGGGTAAGCCGCAATCTGCCACGTCAATATCCGAACGACCGTGCATCGCGATGGTGCGATCGTACGGCGGTCATATCGGCCGAAATGCTGTGCTGCACTAGCGTTTTCCACGATAGAGGCGCATGGGCCGGCGCAGTAACGTTGAAGCGGGTTCCCCATGGAGACCGCCATGTTTACCCATATCCTCCTGCCGACCGACGGCTCCGAGCAGTGCCGCAAGGCCATCGACGGCGCGCTGAAGCTGGCGCGCGCCACCGGTTGCCGCCTGACCGCCTACACGTGCATTGAAGAGTTCCCCAACATGGCGTATTCCGCCGGTGTGGGCGAGTGTCCGCATGCGCACTACATGGAAACGGTGCAGGGCCATGCCAAGGACTGCATCGAGCGCATTGCCGCGCGGGCGCGCGAAGAAGGCGTGCAGTTCGACAGCGATGTCTCGCAGTTTTCCGAGCCTTACCTCGGCATTCTTGACGCGGCCAAGCGGCACGCGTGCGACGTCATCTTCATGGCATCGCACGGGCACCGCAGCCTGATGGGCCGACTGCTGATCGGCAACGAGACGCGCAAGGTTCTGACCTACGCGCACGTGCCGGTGGTGGTTTACCGCTAGGAATCTGTTCACAGGCCGCTTGCAGGCCGTGAACCGATTCCCACGCCGATCGCGGATCGCGCTTTACATTACATCGCTGCCAGTCCCGGCGGCGGCGCACCTTCGTCATGCCCCGGCGGGAGTTCGGCCACACGCTGGGCCTCGCGATCGGCGATCTGCTTGCGTTGTTCAGGCGTGAGCACCTGCATGACCTTGGCACCGGCCTGCGCACGCAGTTGCGCTTCACGGGCCACGGCGCGACCCAGCGTTTCGGTCAGGCTACGGGCACGCGCTTCGTCATACTGGCCGGAAGCCACCATCTGATGCAGATCGCGCCGGGCGTGCTCGATGGCCTTGCGCTGTTCGCGCGCTTCCGGCATCTGCGCATATTCGATGGCAAAGATCTTGTCGCGCTGCTCTTCGCTCAGGGCCAGCCCGCGCAGGAAAGGCGCGCCGCCATGATGCGGCCCCATGCCATGCGGACCGGCTGGGCCGAACGCAGGCCCGGGCCCTCGCCCCATCATGCCCGGGCCATGTTGCGGCATCGGCGGCATCGGCGAGAGCGGCGCCGCGCCCGGAGCGGCAGTCTGGGCCACCGCGGCACACGAGAAAATGAGCCCGGCAGCAGCAGCGGCCAGGCGGCGGGAAATCACAGCGGTCATGATGAAGCTCCTGATAAGAACGTCGGCCGGACACGCCAGCCATACGCCTACTGTAGCCATCGACCCTGCATGAAAAGTGGGCGAACCGTGGAGTTTTCTTGAACCTCAGGCGTCGAGCCGGTAACCCACGCCATAGACGGAATGGATCAGCTCGGTGCCCGGACTCACCTGCTCCATCTTGCGACGCAGGTTCTTGATGTGGGTATCGACCGTGCGGTCGGTCACGATGCGGTGGTCGTCGTAGATCTGCTCGAGCAGATTGGAGCGCGACAGAATCCGCCCGGGCGCAGCGGCCAGCGCCGCCAGCAGGCGGAACTCCACCGGTGTGAGGTCAAGGCGCTGGCCGCGCAGCGTTGCGGCATAGGCGGCACTGTCGATCTGCAGCGCGCTTTCCGGCACGCCGCCGCCGCGCTGCACACGGCGCAGGATGGTCTTGATGCGCGCCACGAGTTCGCGCGGGCTGAAGGGCTTGCAGACGTAGTCGTCGGCGCCCAGTTCGAGGCCGAGCAGGCGGTCGATTTCTTCCACGCGCGCCGTCACCATGACGATGGGCACCTCGCTGAAGGCACGCACCTCGCGGCAGATTTCCAGGCCGTCCTTGCCGGGCAGCATCAGGTCCAGCAGCACGAGTTCGGGCGCCGTCTCGCGAACGCGCTGCGTCGCGTGCGTGCCATCGGCCAGCCACTCGGTCTCGTAGTGAGCGGCGCGCAGATAGTCGGTCATCAATGCAGCCAGCTTGGGTTCGTCTTCAATGATCAGAATCATGGTCGGCTAGCGGATCAAGCACATCAAGAACAGGCAGGCGGATGGCAATCCACAGCCCGCCCAACGGCGAATGTCTGGCTTCAATGGTGCCGCCGTGCGCGGCGACGATGGTCTGGCACAGGCTCAGGCCCAGGCCGGCCCCGCCCTGCGCCCGGCTGCGGGAAGCATCCACACGGAACAAGCGGTCGAAGATGCGCGGCAGCATGGCCTCGGGCACGCCCGGCGCGCTGTCCTGCACGTCGATCTGCTGCCAACCGCCATCCTGATGGACATGCACGCGCAGCGTGCCGCCGGCGTCGGTATAGCGCAGCGTGTTTTCCAGCAGGTTCTGTATGACCTGCCGCAGGCGCTGCGGGTCGCCGTTAACCATCGTGGCATGCGACGGCGCTGCCGGCACGTCTAGCTGCAGCGCGATGCGCTTTTCCATCAGGCGCGGCGTGAAGCCTTGCACGGCGCTGCACACGGTGTCGGCCAGGTCGAGCGGCTCCATGTGGAACGCCAGTGCGCCCACGTCGGCGAGCGAAAGTTCATACAAGTCGTCGATGAGCTTGCTGAGTGTCGATACCTCGGCCTGCAATGACGCGAGCGACGTAGCGGTCAACGGGCGCACGCCGTCTTCCAGTGCTTCGAGTTCGCCGCGCAGCACGGCCAGCGGCGTGCGCAGCTCGTGGGAGATATCCGCCGTGAGCTGACGACGCATCTTCTGGTTGGCCTCCAGCGACGCGGCAAGGTGGTTGAAATCCGCCGCCAGCTCGCCGAGTTCATCGCGCGAGTGGACGTCGACGCGGGTGGCGTAGTCGCCGTCGGCCATGCGGCGCGCGGCATCCGTCAGCCGGCGCATCGGCGCGAGCAGGCCGCGTGCGAGCAGCACCGCCACCAGCGCCGCCAGCAGGACCGACAACCCGGCGATGATCCACGTCGCGCGCAACTGCTGCGCCTGGAAGGCCTGATCCGCGCCCTCGGGCACGCGCACCCGCGGCGGCATGGCCAACCAGCCGACGGTCTGGCCGTTGTGGTGGAGTTCCTGCCAACGTGCATTCGGCCCCAGTGGCGGCCCGTCGCCAATGATGACGTTGCGCTGGGCATCCAGCAGCCAGATCGGCGAGTGTGGGATCGGCGGCTCGCCGGGCGGGTGCGGCGGCATGCGGCCTGCGGTGGGCGGCCCCGGTGGAGGCGGTGCGTCTTTGCTCATGCCGGGCGGGATCGGATCGAAGCGATGGCCCGGTGGCAGGTCGAAACGGTCGCCGCCCATGCCGTTGGCGCGTGCCCGCGCGCCCTCGCGGCGCAGCAGGCGGAACCACGCCATGCGATCGTCGCGCAGGAAATCCCAGCTGCCGTGCTGCGTGTAGGCAGCCTCGACGCCTTGTGCCAGCGAGGCCATGCGCTCAGCCTCGCGTGCGTTCACGTAGTCGAGAAAGTTGGCGTCAAACCGCCAGCGCACCGCCGCACCCATGGCGAGCGCAACGACGATGCTCAGCATGAACAACGCAACGAACAGCTTGGAGGTGATACCGAAAGACGGGCGCATGGATCAGTCAGGGCTGCGGGGCGCCGCCGGCTGGCGCGGCTCCCGGCCTGGTCAGCGGCAGGCACGGCGCCATCTTACCGGGCACATTGCCGCAGAAAACCGCAGCATACCAATCGCCCGTGCGCAAAAAATGAGCGAAATGCGAAGAAAGCGTATGCTGCTGCCACGCTGCACCTCCATAGAGCACAGATTCGCGCATTCCCTCACAAGGAACCGCCCTTGTCCAACCGGCCGGCCAACCTCGCGTTCTCGATGCACCGCTGCGCCATGCGCGGCGTGGAAGCCGTCGCCGCCGATTCCGGCCACGCTTTTCCGCGCCACACGCATGGCCAGTTCGGCATCGGCATCGTCGATCGCGGGGCGCAGAAGTCGTTCAGCGGACGCGGCACCGTGGAAGCCGGCGCGGGCGACGTCATCACGGTCAATCCGCTTGAAGTGCACGATGGCACACCCATCGGCGATGCCGGCCGCGCGTGGCGCATGCTTTACCTTGATCCTGGCGTGGTCGCCGACATGGCGTCGGATCTGCACCCCGGCCACTACGGCGACGCCGAGTTTGACCGCCCTGTCATCCGCGACGCCACGCTCGCACCGCGCGTGCGCCTGCTGTTCGCGCAGATGACGACGCCCGCCGCCCAAAACGACGCGCTGCTGCGCGAGCAACTGCTGCTGTCGGTACTGGCGGACGCGCTGCATCCCGCCAACCGGCCGACCGGCAAACAGGGCGACGCCGCACCCGACGCCATCCGGCTCGCGCGCACGCGCATCGACGATGACCCGGCCGCGGCCATCTCCCTGCTCGACCTCGCGCGCGAAACCGGCCTGAGCCGCTTCCAGGTATTGCGCGGCTTTGCCCGCGTCACGGGCCTCACGCCCCACGCCTATCAGGTGCAGCGTCGCGTGGCCCTGGCGCGCCGGCTGATCGCCCAAGGCGAGCCGTTGGCGGACGTGGCGGCCGCTTGCGGCTTTGCCGATCAAAGCCACATGACGCGGCAGTTCGTGCGCAAGTACGGCGTGTCGCCAGGCATGGTGGCGGCGGCGCGCTAGGCGCGTCTTTCCCGCCCCGCTGCAATTTCGTTCAAGACGCGCGCATCGCGTGCGCCCATCCTGCGACCTCCACACACACGCAGGATGCGATATGCCCAAACTGTCCGGACGACTTGAAGGTTGTCTCTACCTTGCCCTCGCGATGGTGCTGGTGGGCAGCACCGTAGCGGCCAGCAAGATCATCGCGGCGGGCTTGCCGCCCTTTACGGCGACGGCGCTGCGCTTTGCGATGGCACTGCCGATGTTCCTCGTCATCATGCGCATGACCCGTTCGCGCTGGCCCGTGCTTGCACGCCGCGACTGGGTGCTGCTCTTCCTGCAGGCGGCCGCTGGCAGCGTGGGCTATACGACGCTGCTCATTTCGGGCCTGCGGCACACGTCTGCCGCAGACGCGGGCGTCATCATCGGGACGCTGCCGGTCATGTCGGCGCTTATTGCGATCGTGCTGCTGGGCGAACGTCCCGGCCGCGCGGTGCTGGGGGCGATTGGGCTGGCAACCGCCGGCGTGCTGACCATCGCCCTGCAACCGCGCGGCGACGCGGCACATCCGCTCCTCGGCAACCTGCTGGTGATGGGCGCCGTGGTGTGCGAGGGGCTCTTCATCCTGCTCAACAAGCGGCTGCGCACGCCGGTACCGCCGCTGGCGCTGTCGGCATTGATGAGTGCGTTCGGTTTGCTGACGGCGCTGGCGCCCGCGCTGTGGGAAGCGCCGTGGCAGTTGCACGCATCGGCGCAGACAACGCACGCGCTGATGGCGGTGGCGTACTACGCCATCGTGCCGACCGTCGGTGGTTTTGTGCTGTGGTACGCCGGGGCTGCGCGTGTGAGCGGTGCGGAGGCTTCGTTATTCACTGCGCTGGCGCCAGTGGCAGCCGTCGTATTTGCCGCCGCGCTGCTCGGCGAGGCCGTCAGCACGCGCCAGATCGGCGGCATTGCGTGCGTGCTGGCGGGTGTGCTGAGCCTTGGATTGGCGCGCGCACCAAGGCCGGCCTCATCGGCGACGTCTTAGGCTTCAGCCTCTGGAGCCGTCACATCTTCCATGCGCTCGATGCGCACGCGCACGATGCGGCGGCTCCCTGCTTCAAGGATCACGAAACGCAGGTCGTGGCGCACCAGCGTGTCGCCCACTTCGGGCAGGCGGTCCCACTGGTTGAAGAGATAACCGCCGAGGCTCGTGGCGCCGCCGCCTTCGTCGAGCAGCCAGTCGACATGCAGTACATCTTCGAGCTGGCGCAGGTCGGCCTCGCCAGCGACCTCCCAGCAGCCATCGCTGACTTCCACCACGCCGGGGCGTTCGTCTTCATCGGGGAATTCACCCGCAATGGCTTCGAGCACGTCGATGGGTGTCACCACGCCCTGCACCACGTCCAGCGGATCCGTCACCACCAGCATGCGCCCGCGCGCACGCTTGAGCTGATCCATCAGGCGCAGGATGCCGATGTTGTCGGACACCTTGAGCGCGGGCTTGACGCTGCGGTCTACGTCGATGGCGCCGCGCGTGTCGAGGTCGCCCATCAGGTCTTTGGCACGTGCCACACCCACGAGATCATCCAGCCCGCCGCGGCATACCGGAAACTGGTTGTGCGGCACGGCCAGCAGCAGCTTGCGCGTGACGGCCGCATCGGCGTCCAGATCCACCCACGAAATATCGTGGCGCGGCGTCATGATGGAACGCACCGAGCGCTCAGCCAGGTCGAGCACGCCGCTGACCATGCTGCGCTCTTCCGGGCGGAACACGGTCTCGGACGCGGTCTGGCCGGCCTCGTGCGAAACCGCCTCGTGCGATTCGGACTCCGCCGGCGCGCCGCGACGCTCGCCCAGGAGGCTCAGCACAGCATCGGCGGTGCGCTCGCGCAGCGGGCGGCGGCGCTCGTAACGCACGGTATTGCGCTGGGCCACCTGGTTGAAGAACTCGATCAGGATCGAGAAGCCGATGGCGGCGTACAGATAGCCCTTCGGAATATGAAAGCCCAGGCCCTCGGCAACGAGTGAGAAGCCGATCATCAGCAGGAAGCTCAGGCACAGCACCACCACCGTGCGATGCGCGTTGACGAACTCCGTCAGCGGGCGCGAAGCAAACAGCATGGCGCCCATCGCGATCACCACGGCCGCCATCATCACCGGCAGGTCGTTGACCATGCCCACGGCGGTGATGACAGAGTCGATGGAGAACACTGCATCGAGAATCACCACCTGCGCGATCACATTCCAGAACTTGCCGTGACCGCTGCCGTGGCTCTCGTCCTGCGGCTGGCCATCCAGACGCTCGTGCAGCTCCGACGTGGCCTTGAACAGCAGGAAGAAACCGCCGAGCAACAGGATGATCGATCGGCCCGACAGATCCACCGGCCCCAGCGTGAGCAGCGGCTTGGTCAGCCCGATCAGCCACGACATGGTGGCCAGCAGCACCATGCGCATCACCAGGGCAAGGCCCAGCCCGATCATCCGGGCGCGGTCGCGCAGGGCCGGCGGCAGCTTGTTGACGAGGATGGCAATGAAAACGAGGTTGTCGATGCCGAGAACGATCTCGAGCACCACCAGGGTAAACAGGCCGATCCAGATGGACGGGTCAGCAAGCCAGGTCATAGCGGGAAGTAGAAGACAGCAGAAAGACGATCCGCCGATGATAACCGCAGCGCACGTGCGGCCTTGCGCAAATCCTGCGCAAAGTGTTGCAACAAACGGGCCGGGCGGCTCCGGCCGGGCCGATCAGCGCTGTGCAACGCGGCTGCCGCCCTGGGCGCCGGATTGCGCCGTCCGCACGGGGCGATAGCCGTCGGTGAGCGTCTTGAGGAAGGCCACGATGTCACGCACGTCGGCCTCGGACAGCACGGGCTTGTCGCCGGGCTTGCCGCCAAACGGGGGATCCATGTTGACGTTGGCCCGGTATTGGGGCGGCAGGTCATCGAACTTGTCGACCGTGCCGTCCGCCTTGCGCGGATACCACTTCTGCGGCTGGGTGTCGCGCTGGGCGTAGAAGCGCACCGCGTCTTCCAGCGAATGGATGGCACCGTTGTGGAAGAAGGTCTTGCGCAGCGCCACGTTGCGCAGCGACGGCGTGCGGAACCGCCCGCAATAGTCGGCGCGGTCTTTCAGATCGGTCCGGTCGGGGCCGCACAGGCCCAGGTCGAAGAACTTCGGATCGGCATTCGCGGCCAGCGTGCGATTGCGCGGAACGCCCACGGCAATATGGCCGAAATCGGTGAAGGCCGGGAACGCCCCGCCCTGCTTGATCGCGCTCACGTGGCACGAGGCGCAGTTGCCCTTGGCCGGATCGGCAAACAGCTGCAGGCCGCGCATCTCCTGCGGCGACAGCTTCACCTGCTTGCGCAAAAACGCGTCGTACTTGCTGTCGTACGGATAGAACTCGGACGGCGTCTGCTGGAAGACTTCGAGCGCCATCAGCGCCGCGCGGAAGGCCGTGTCTTCGTTGTCGAGGATGTCGTTGCCGAATACCTGGCGGAACGTCTGCGCGTGGCGGCCATTGCGCAACTTGGCCACCACGGCGGCCTGCGTGCCATTGGCCATCTCGTGCCCCGACAGCAGCGGGATGCGCGCCTGGTCGTGCGTGGACGACACACGGCCGTCCCAGGTGTAGCCGCCAGTCGGGCCCTGGTCTTCCGAGTCGTTGCCATCGTTCTCGTAGAAATGCTCGGTGAATGCAGGAACGTTCTGGAGATAGCGCAATGACGGCGCGGCACGCACGCCCGTTTTGTTCATGCCCGTACCACCGAGCTGCACCGACAGATCGTTCGGCGGGCCATAGCCGTGCGTGGGGCTATGGCAGCTCGCGCAGGCCTGCTTGCCGGAGGCCGACAGGGCGGGATCGAAGAACAACGCCTTGCCCAGCGCCGTCATCGCCGGCACCGACGGGCGGCGCGTTGCCATCATCGTGTAGAAGGCTTTTTCGTAGGCCGGTGCCGCCGCCGGCTTGCCGGCCGTTGCTGCTGCGGGTGCCGCTGCTGGCGCCGCAGCGGCCGGTGTAGACGCCGCCATGGTCGCGGCATGGGCTGCCGCCGGCTCCCCTCGCCCGCAGCCACTCAACCCGACGACCGTCCCGGCAAGCGCCGAAACAGCGATCATGCGAAACGTTGCAGCGGGCAGGAAACAAGGCATTTTCGACGGACGCAATTTTGGGAGCCTTGCAACTTAGCATGGCGCCCATGACACTTTGATGTCGTCAAATGCATGTCACGTCAGCCCTTGGAGAGGTCCCATGGTGGCAAATGTCTTCAAACGTTCGGTGGTGCCCCTGCTCATCCTGACGATGGTGCTCGCCCTGAACTGGAGCGAAATGCGCTCCACGCCTGCGTTTTCATCATCAACTTGTCACACACGAAGCACAGACTCCGGCTCGCTTTCGTCCCCCACACAACAATCCAGGGAAATCATGAGCCGAGCGCTTCGTCTTCTGCCGCTGACCGCGTTGGTCGCGGCCAGCATGTCTGCCTGTGGTGGCAGCGATTCGAACAGCAGTGCCTCCGCGTCCACCTCGGGCGTGGTGACGGGCAGCTACTTCGAGAATGCCAAGGTCTGTATCGACGCCAACAACAATGGCAAATGCGATGCCGGTGAGGCCAGCACGCGCACCGACAAGAACGGCGCATACACGCTGCCGGGCTCGGGCGCGATCACGGTGGAAATCGGCACGGACGCGTTCCGCAATGACCCGGACACCGGCGCCCACACGGCCATCACGCAGCCGCTGGTGTTCCGCGCACCGGCCGGTGCCAACGCCGTCGTCAGCGCCATCTCGACCGAGCTGGCAGCCCTGATGGACAGCAACGGCGGCGACATCAACGCTGCCAAGACGGCACTCGCCGCACGCCTGGGCGTGACCATCGACAAGCTGCTGGAAGACCACAACAAGGAAACCGATGCCGGCACCAAGGCCGCGCTGCAGGCTGAAATCGAGCAGGCGATCGCGCTGATTGCCGATGCCGTGGCCAACGGCGGCGACTTCGGCAAGACGATTCGCGACGGCGTGGCCAAGCGCATGGCGCTGACCAACAACGTCAAAACGATCGTGGTGATCTACGCAGAAAACCGCGGCTTCGACAACCTGTACGGCCTGTTCCCGGGCGCCAACGGCATCCCCGGTGTGAACCCGACTTCGACCGGTACCGCCGTTGCGCAGAAGGACTTCGACGGCTCGGTGCTGCCGACGCTGCCGCCCACTTGGGGTGGCGTGACCGCAGGCGGCCAAAGCGTGCAGATCACACAGGCGTCCACGGCCAACATGCCGAACCAGATGTTCCAGATCGACAGCGCATCGGGCTTCGGCAGCACGGGCACGGTGGTCGGCCAGAACGTCATCACGCGCGACCTGTGGCACCGCTTCTATCAGAACCAGATGCAGATCAACGGTGGCAAGAACGACAAGTTCGCCGCCTTTGCCGATGCCGGTGGCCTGACGATGGGCTACTACGACGGCAGCAAGATGGCCATGTGGAACATCGCCAAGCAATACACGCTGGCGGACAACTTCTTCATGGGCGCGTTCGGCGGTTCGTTCCTGAACCACCAATACCTGATCTGCGCGTGCGCACCGATCTACCCGAATGCCAAGACGTCGCCGGCGGTCAATAGCATCGCCAACGTCAAGACGAATGCAGACGGCAGCCCGACGCTCATCCCGGCCGCAAGCTCGGTGATGGCCGGTGCGCCGACGTCATACGCAGGCGCGGGCGACGATGGCAACGCCACGAAGGACGGCAACCTGACGCCGGTCGACAGCAACGGCAATTCCTACGCCGTCAACACGATGCAGCCGCCGTACCAGCCTTCGGGCAACGCCGTGGCCAGCGGCAACGCGGCTTACGCCGATCCGACCAAGGCCACCACCCTGCCGAAGCAGTCGACCACCAACATCGGTGACCTGCTGACCGCCCGCGGCGTGGACTGGGCCTGGTACGCCGGCGCCTGGAACGCGGCCATCGCCGACGCCCCGAACGCTACGCGCAGCGTGATCTACAGCGGTTCGATCCAGTTCCAGCCGCACCACCAGCCGTTCAACTACTTCAGCCGCTTCGACCCGGCCACGAGCACCGGCGCCGCCGAGCGTGCCGCCCACCTGCGCGACTACGACGCCGCGTTCCTGCAAGACGCCGCCGCAGGCAAGCTGCCCGCCGTCACGTTCTACAAGCCGCAAGGCAACCTGAACCAGCACCCGGGCTATGCCAACGTGACCGACGGCGACGCGCACATCGCCAACGTGATCGCCCAGCTGCAGAAGAGCCCGCAGTGGAAGAACATGGTGATCGTCGTGACGTATGACGAAAACGGCGGCTTCTACGACCACGCCACGGTGCCGAAGGCCGACCGCTGGGGCCCGGGCACGCGTATCCCGGCGATCATCGTCTCGCCGTTCGCCAAGAAGGGTTTCGTTGACCACACCCAGTACGACACGGCTTCGGTCCTGCGCCTGATCACGCACCGCTTCGACCTGCCGACGCTGCCGGGTATCAAGCAACGTGACGCCGCGCTCATCTCCAACGGCAACAAGCCGATGGGCGACCTGACCAACGCGCTGGACTTCACGCAGACGCAATAACGCTGCTGCGCAGTCCCACGAAAAAGGCGGTCGGAGCAATCCTGGCCGCCTTTTTCCTTGCCCGTTATTTGCCCTTCTTCTTGCCGGCGGGCTTTTCGCTCTCCAGCGTCTCGAGCCGCATCCCCACTTTGATCGTCACCTGCCAGTGCGCGATCCTGCCGTCGACCAGGTGGCCGCGTGTTTCCAGCACTTCAAACCAGTCCAGATGCTTGAGCGTTTCGCCCGCACGCGCGATGGCGTTGCGAATCGCGGCATCGCTCGAGTCGGGTGAAGAACCGACCAGCTCGATCATCTTGTAGGTATGGGAACCCATATCGCCTCCTTGTTGGCATGGTTGGAACGTCGGCAGGGTGCTGCAAGGCGCGATGTGCATGCGGATGGTTCGATGCGCGCGCCATGGCACTTACCAGAATGGCACCTGCCCCCGCACCTTGATAGCCCAGATTTGCACGGGGCTGAAAATTCTTGGCGGTTAATTGCGTTTACAAATCTGACAAATCTCGTCAACAGACCGACGCGTGACGTCAAACCCTCGCCGATCCCGCGCCTTTGATGCTTGGCGATGTGCCATTTTTCGGGCGGCCGTACGATGCGGCCACGTCAAACCGGGCTGGTACGGAACCTGCGTTGCGGTGGATACCCGTGTCCCCCAAAGAGGAGGCGCCATGCGCCATCCCGAACAACAAGCATCCGCCTCATACTCGCCGCTGTCGGCCGTGCCGCCGGCACCGCCGGCTTCGCACGACACCGCGCGCCTGATCGCCGAGACCATCCCGTTTCATATCGAACGCGGCGGCCGAAGCATCGAGGCCACCTATTCGACCCGCAACGGCATCGTGACCGTCAAATACCGGGGCAAGACGCTCTCTACCTATTCGCCGCAGGGCGACGAAGCCAACTACAAGGCCGTCGCCCGGCAGCTGCTCAGCGTCATGCTGACCATCTGAGCAACACCGCACTGCCTCATTGCCGGGCCTTGGCCGCGCGCTGCGCCGGGCGGCCAAAGTCGGCACGCAGTGCATCCTTGGCTCGTTCGAGAATCCGGCGCCGCCCGGCGCTGAGGTTGTGCCCCGCCCGATTGATATAGAACGTCAGCATTGACATGGCCGACTGGAATGCCGTCCCCTTGCGCCGCCGGCTGTGCTCGGCGGATGCCTTGAGCGAGGCCGCAATCCGCGCGGGGCTGCGCGACTTGAAGATGTCAGGCTCGATATCCAGCGCGTCGCTGGTTTCCATCACATGGTGCGACCAGCGGTGGGGCTTTGACTTGGCCTCCGATTTGGCCTGCGACGGCTTCGACCGGGTGCGATGCGTGGCCATGATGAAATCTCCTGTAACGATGTACCGGCAGTTCCGCAAGCCGCGTACCCGTGCGGGCGGCTACAGAAGGCGGACTTCCGTTACGATGACGGTCGCTTCACGCCTCCTTTCCGCTTCCTTCATTGATCGCCGGGCTCCGGCGCACATTCAACGTGTCTGGCGACGCCGGTCTTTCCCCCGCTTCCTCTTCCGCCTCTGCGCAAACGCTGTCGCATGCGCCGTTTTCCTACCCCGCCTTCCGGCTGTTCTGGTTCGCCAGACTGTCCACCACGTTCGCGTATCAGATGTTCGGGGTGGCCGTCGGCTGGCAGATCTACGACCTGACGCGCAGCGCCTATGTGCTGGGGCTGGTCGGGCTGGCGCAGTTTCTGCCGTCGGTGGTGCTGGTGCTGGCCTCCGGCCATATTGCGGACCGCTACGACCGGCGGTACGTCGTGCGCGCCTGTCAGGCCATCGAGGCGTTGGTGGCGCTTGCGCTGGCCGTCATGGCAGCGAACGGGCATGCCGGCGTGCAGCCCATCTTCCTGTGCGTGGTCGTGATTGGCGCGATGCGCGCGTTCGAGACGCCGACGCTGCAAGCATTGTTGCCGACGCTGGTGCCGCCGCAGGCGTTGCCGCGCGCCGTGGCGCTGTCCAGCTCTGCCGGGCAGACCGGCGTCATCCTGGGGCCGGCGCTCGGCGGTTTTCTGTACGTGGCCGGGGCGCCCGTGGTGTATGCCACGGCAGCCGGGCTCTTTCTGCTCGCGCACGTATTGCTGGCGCTGGTGCGGATGGAGCGCGCCGTGCCGGTCAGCACGCCGGTGAGCCTCGCATCGCTGTTTGCTGGCATCGCGTTCATCAAGGGGCGGCCGGTGGTGCTGGGTGCCATCTCGCTCGACCTGTTTGCCGTGCTGCTGGGCGGTGCGACGGCGCTGTTGCCGATCTATGCGCGCGACATTCTCGGAACGGGCGCGTGGGGGCTGGGGCTGCTGCGCTCGGCGCCGGCGGTGGGGGCGCTGGGTATGGCGCTCTTCCTCGCACACCGTCCGCTGGATCGGCAGGTCGGCCGGGTGATGTTCGCCGCCGTGGCCGTGTTCGGACTGGCGACGCTGGTGTTCGGGGTGTCGCGCTGGCTGCCGCTGTCGATGCTGGCGCTGGTGGTGCTAGGCGCATCGGACATGATCAGTGTGGTGATCCGCACGTCGCTGGTGCAGCTCGATACGCCCGATGCCATGCGCGGGCGCGTGAGTGCCGTCAACTCCGTGTTCGTGGGTGCGTCCAACCAGTTGGGCGAATTCGAATCGGGCATGCTGGCCGGGTTGCTGGGGCCCGTGGCCTCGGTGGTGATTGGCGGCCTGGGCACGCTGTTGGTGGTGGCCGCCTGGATGCGGCTGTTCCCCGCGCTGACGCGGCGCGACCGCATGCGCGATCCGCACCCGGAACCCGCCGGACACCCCTCTTCAGGGGGATAAACCCGGCAGACCGCGCCACTGCTGGCCTGAGCAAGAATCGGGCGCCGTCTTGCAAGCGTGTCAGCGAAACCCCGATGGCACCGATGGCGACCAGTTCGTATCCTGAGTCACCTTTGGCTGCTCTGCTCTCTGCCCGGTGCTGCAACCGACTGTGACGTCCATTCCGCCCTCCTCGCCCCGCCCGTCGGATACGCGTGCTGCCGGCCCCGCCCGGCTGGCGGACCCCGGTCCCTTCAGCGCCAGCGGGTTCAACGCTGCACCGGCCATTCGCCCTTCGGCATGGCTGGTGGCGATCGGCGCGGCCGCGGTCGGAACCATTGGGCGGGTGCTGCTCGAATCGGCAATGGGCATCCATCTGCCGTTTTATCTGGCGTTTCCCGTGGTGACGATTGCCGCGTGGTACGGCGGCTTCTGGCCGGGCATCCTCGCCATCGTCTGTTACGCAGGGCTGTTCATGGGCCTGGCCGCCTTGCAAAGCTGGCCTGCCGCGGTGCCGCTGACATCGGTCCAGCTGACGGTGTTTGGGGTCGGTGCGCTGCTCATCTGCGCGTTGTGCGAGCAGTTGCGCCGCGCCCGCGCGGGGGCTGAGCGACGCGCGCGGGCTGAAACCCAGCAACGCCTGTCGCAGCAGCGCCTGCTGGCCGCGCTGCAGGCTTCGCCCATTTCGCTGTACGACGTCGACAACACAATGCACTTCACGTGGGTGCACAACCCCGTCTTCGGCCTGCCACCCGAACAGCTGCTGGGACGGACGGTGCGCGAAGTGTTCGGCCGCCGGGCCGCATCGCGCCTGACCGAAGCCGGCCAGCGCGTCATCGCAACGGGTACGCCCACGCGCGTGGAGTTCGCCTTCCGGCGGCGCCACACGCAGCGCGTGGTCTACGACGTGGTAGTCATGCCGCTGCGCGACGACACCGGCGAGATCATCGGCCTGACCAACGCCGTGATCGACATCAGCGAGCGCCGCCAGGCCGAGGCCCGCCGCACGCAACTCCTCGAGGCCGAATCCCGCGCACGCGAAGAAGCCGAGCGCGCCAGCCGCCTGAAAGACGACTTCCTGGCAACCGTCAGCCACGAACTGCGCACGCCGCTCAACGCAGTACTGGGCTGGGCCCAGTTGCTGAACATGCGCGCCTACGATGAGGCGATGTTCAAGCGCGGCATTGAAGCCATCGAGCGCAGCGCGCGCACGCAGGTTCACCTGATCGACGATCTGCTCGACATGTCGGCCATCCTCTCGGGCAAGGTTCCGCTGGAGATCGGCCCCGTGGACCTGGCCGACGTGCTGGAGCGCGCGCGCGAGACCATCGAGCCGATGGCCCGCCAGAAGAACATCACCATCGATACCGAATTCCTGCCCGTGCCGATGCTGCAAGGCGATGCCGGGCGCCTGAAGCAGGTGTTCTGGAACCTGCTGGCCAACGCCGTCAAGTTCACGCCCGAAGGCGGACACATCCGGCTTTCGGTGCATCCGGCGCCCGAAGGTGTCGTCGCCACGGTGCGCGACACCGGCATCGGCATCGAGCCGGCCTTCCTGCCGCATATCTTTGACCGCTTCCAGCAGGCGGACCTGTCCAGCACGCGCCGCCACGGCGGGCTTGGCCTGGGGCTCGCGATTGCCAAGCAGCTCGTCGAGCTGCATCACGGCCGCATCACCGCCGCCAGCAGCGGCGCAGACCGCGGCACCACCATGGCCGTGTCGCTGCCGCTGCATGCCGCGCAACCGGGCGAACAGGCCAACCGCACGCCGGGCCTCGTCGCGGGGACGGGCATGCCGACGCTGGACGGCATCCGCGTGCTGGCGGTGGACGACAACCCCGAATCGCTCGGCGTGATCGCACTGATGCTGGAGCGCTATGGCGCCGAGGTTGTCACCGTACCCAGCGGCGCCGCAGCGCTCGATGCCCTGGAGGAGGCGGCGGCCAACGCCTACCCCTTCGACGCGCTGGTCAGTGACCTCGCCATGCCGGGTATGGACGGCATGCAGCTCGTGCGGGCCGTGCGCGAACGCGGCTTGACCGACCTGCCCGCCATCGCGGTGACGGCATTTGCCGACCCGATCCGCCTCAAGGCAGCGAAGGAAGCCGGCTACCAATCCGTCATCACCAAGCCGATCTTCCCAGGCGAACTGGGCCACGTGCTGGCCGCCAATGTGCATCGCAAGACGGGGCCTGAAACGCTGGCATGACACACCGGTAGCCATGCCTTGACGGAATGGTTGACCGAACAAAAGTCATTGGCGCAGTTCGTTGCGCATCCGCATACTCGATAGCCTGTGCCGATCGGTGGGCATCTCTCCCCTAGCAGTTGCCAGCACCCGCTCAACCGATCGGCCAGCTTGCCCTTCCCATCAGCCGCGCTCGCGGTTGTCTGCCGTATCCATAAGAACGCCCGAATCCTTCCCTGTCCGTGTGGACTGCGCTGGCATGCCGGGCTCAGAGAGGAGACTGCATCGCCATGCCCATCCGTTCGCTTCCTGTTCTGCTGTCGGCCGTTGCGCTCGGCATGTCCGCGCAGGCCCTGGCCAAAGACGCGCCCCAAGCCACCACGCAGACCATCGTCGTACCGGGCCTATCCAAGCCCGCCGACATCCTGATCGACCGCTGGGGCGTGCCGCACATCTATGCCAAGAGCGAAGACGACGGCTTCTTCGCGCAAGGCTTCAATGCTGCGCGAGACCGCCTTTTCCAGATTGACCTGTGGCGCCGCCGGGGTCTGGGCCAACTGTCGGAAGTGTTCGGGCCGGCCTATGTGGAACAGGATCGCGCCACGCGGCTGTTCCTCTATCGCGGTGACATGCAGGTCGAATGGAACCGCTACAGCCCCGACGCGCAGCGCATTGCCACGCGCTTCGTCGCCGGCATCAATGCATATGTCGACTGGCTGGCCCGGCATCCGGAGCAGATGCCGTTCGAATTCCGCAAGCTGAACTACGCGCCCGCGCATTGGGCACCGGAAGACGTGGTGCGCATTCGCAGCCACGGCCTGACGCGCAATCTGCAATCGGAAGTTGCACGCGCCAACGTGGCCTGCAAGGCCAACCTCGCCGACGACACCGTCCGCTTCGGCCTGCAGCCCGCCTGGCAAACCCAGTTGCCCGAAGGCCTGGACCCATGCCTGCCGAAGGATCTGCTGAAGGTGTTCACCCTGGCCACGCAAGGCGTGAAACTCACGCCGGAATCGCTCAAGGGTGTAGACGTCGACAGCACGCGCGTCGCTGCCGCGGCCAACCTCGAAGAGACGATGGAAGGCAGCAACAACTGGGTGATCGCACCGGGCAAATCCACCACCGGCCGCGCCGTGATGGCCAATGACCCGCACCGCGCGTATTCGGCACCGAGCCTGCGCTACATCGCCCACATCAGCACACCCACGCTCGACATCATCGGCGCCGGAGAGCCCTCGCTGCCGGCCGTGTCGATCGGGCATAACGGCCACGTCGCGTTCGGCCTCACCATCTTCAACATCGACCAGGAAGACCTCTACGTCTACGAGCTGAACCCGGCCAACAACAGCGAATACCGCTACAACGGCGGCTGGGAGCCCTTCACCGTGCTGCACGAAACCGTGAAGGTGCGCGGCGGTGACTCCCGCCCCGTCGACCTCACCTTCACGCGCCACGGCCCGGTCATCTACGTCGACGCCGAGAAACATCGCGCCTATGCGGTGCGCTCCGCGTGGCTGTCGCCGGGCATGTCGCCGTATTTCGGCTCGGTCGGCTACATGCGCGCACGCACCTTCGCGCAGTTCAAGCAGTCAATGATGAACTGGGGCGCCCCCACCGAAAACCAGGTCTATGCCGACACGAAGGGCAACATCGGCTGGGTGCCTGGCGGCCTCGCCCCGATCCGCCCCAACTGGGACGGCCTGCTGCCCGTGCCCGGCGACGGCCGCTTCGAATGGGCCGGCTTCTGGCGCGGCGATCAACTGCCCAGCAGCTACAACCCGAAGTCGGGCTACTTTACCTCGTCCAACGAGATGAACCTGCCGGCGGATTATCCGTACCGCGAGCGCAAACTCGGCTTTGAGTGGACCAACGGTTCGCGCCACGCACGCATTGACGAAGTGCTGGCTAGGCTCGACAAGGTGTCGATCGAAGATTCGATGCGCCTGCAGAACGACATGGTGTCGATCCCGGCGCGCAGGCTGATGGCCCTGCTGGCGCCGCTGTCGTCCAACGACGCCGACACGCAGGCCGCGCTCAACCTGCTCAAGGGCTGGAACGCGACGATGCTGGCGGACTCTCCGCAAGCCGCGCTGCATGAGGTCTGGTTTACGCACCACCTTGGCCGCGCATTCAAGAACGCCGTGTTGTCCAAGGCCGGCGCCGAAGCCATGGCAGCGCCTGACACGGCAGTCATGCTCGACACGCTAGAGCACCCGCAAGGCAGCGAACGCAAGTTCGGCGAAGACCCGCAACAAGCCGCCGCCAAGCGTGATGCCGTGCTGCTCGACAGCCTGAAGAATGCGTGGGCCGATATGGTCAAGCGCCAGGGCCCGAACCCGCAAGCGTGGAACTGGGGCCAGCTGCACCACAACCTGAACGCCCACCCGTTCGCCGCCATCGTCGACGAGGCCACGCGCGCCAAACTCAACGTCGGCCCCACGCCTGAAGGCGGCAGCCCCTACACACCCAACCAGTCGACGTATCGCGCGAGCGATTTCCTGCAGACAAACGGCCCGTCGTTCCGCACGGTGGTGGACGTCGGCAACTGGGACAACTCCCGCGCCGTCAACCTGCCCGGTCAGTCCGGCAACCCCGACAGCCCGCACTACCGCGACCTGGCACCGCTATGGCTCAAGGGCGAGTACTTCCCGCTGCTGTATTCGCGCAAGGCTGTGGAAGCCGCAACCGAGTCGCGCGTGCACCTGGTGCCTGGAAAGTAAGCACACGATGCGCAAGCAAAAACGCCACCGCAAATACGCGGTGGCGTTTTTCTTTACCCAACAAGAACACAACTGGGCACCAACAATATCCATTCAGGCAGTCTGCATGGACGCCAACGCCGCCCGCACAACCTCCGCCCGCGGAATCGGCGCCACAGCGCTATACCCCGTCGTAGAAATCGCAGCCGCCACATTGGCATACCGCGCCGCCTCTGCAGGCGAATCCCCGGCAACAATCCGCGCCACAAACGCACCACCAAAGCAGTCCCCAGCCCCGGTCGCATCGACGGCATTGACGGTATGACGCGGCACCAGCGTACGGGACTCCGGTGTGGCCACGTAGCAGCCTTCCGCACCCATCTTGAGCGCTACCAGCTTCACGCCCCAGCCGAGCAGCGTATCGACAATGCCGTCACGGTCATGACAATCGAGCAGCACGGTCACATCGTCCCAACTCGGCAGGCACAGATCGCACGTGCGCATCGCTTCCTGCATCACGGCGCGGGCACGTGCGAGCGGCCACAGGCGCAAGCGCAGGTTGGTGTCAAACGACACCAGCACACCCGCAGCGCGCGCATGCGCCATCGCTGCCAAACCCGCGTCGCACGCGGTGTCGCTGATCGCCAGGCTGATCCCCGACAGGTGAAACGCCTTGGCAGACGCAATCGCCTGCAGCGGCAGTTGCGCGGTTTGGAAGCGGCTCGCAGCCGAGCCTGCACGCAGGTAGTCGAAATGGTGACCACGCGCGTCGTGCGAAACGAAGTACAGGCCGGTGGGCGCCTGCGCATCGGTGTGCACGTAGGTATGGTCGACGCCTTCGTCCTGCCACAGCGCACGCAGCGCCTGGCCGAAGCGGTCGGCGCCCACCGCGCTGATATAACCCGTGCGTGCGCCCTGCCGTGCCGCGGCAATGCAGAAGTTCGACGTATCGCCGCCGAAGCCGAAATTCCACGACGTGCTGCCGGGATCCGCCTGATTGAACTCGATCAGCGCTTCGCCATAGGCGAGGATGTCTGCCATGGGCGCCCCGCTCAGAAGTAGGTCTGCACAACGTCGACCACGTTGTAGGCGTCGTCAACGACAGAAATCTGGCGCCACTTGTCGAAGGTGAGGCACGGGTGCGAGATGTCGAAGGCGATCATGTCGCCGACCTTGATGTCGTCACCCGGGGCGATCTTCAGGTAGGCATGCTGATCCATCATGCCGGTGATTTCCCAGTGCGCCAGCGTGGCCGACGGCGTCTTGTCGCCCGGCCGGAAATGCAACACCGGCAGCGGCAGACCGGCGTCGAATGCAGCATCGCGCTTGCCCAGCGCAATGATGGCGCGCTCGCCCTCGGGCACGGATTGCACATAGGCCCACAGTTGCAGGGCGGGCAGCAGGCTCGAACGCATCTTGTGCGCGATCGGGTTGTTGGCGTCGATACGGGCCTGCGCGGCGCGGTAGATGCCCACGTCGTGCGTCAGATAGCAGCCGGGGCGCAGCACCACATCCAGCGGCTGGCCGATATTGGCCTTGGCGAACTCTTCGGCCACGACGTCGTACCAGGCTGAACCGGCGCCCGTCAGCACGGCCGGCGTGCGCTGGAGGCGCCCGTCCTTTGCAAGGTCACCCATCACCTTTACCGCGCGCTGCAGGAACGTGCGGATATCCGCCTCTTCCTTGATCACGCCTTCATAAACTTCCACGCCGGCAAGCTTGACGGCGCCATCGGCCCGCGTGAGCGCATCGAGCACCGATTGCAGTTGCGCGTCGTCGCGCACGCCCGTACGGCCACCCTGCACGCCCAGTTCGATCAGCACCTGGATCGGGCGCCCCGCCTTGCCGAAGAAGGCGGCAAGCTGATCGACCTGATCCGCCGCATCCACCAGGCAGAAGAACTCGAACGTCGGATCGGCCAGCAACTCGGCCAGGATCGCCATGTTGCGCTTGCCGACCAGCTGGTTGGCCATCAGCACGCGACGCACGCCGTGGGCATACGCAATGCGCGTCTGGTGCGCCGTTGCCAGCGTGATGCCCCACGCACCGCCGGCCAGCTGACGTTGGAACAGGCGCGGCGCCATCGTCGTCTTGCCATGCGGCGCAAGCTTGGCGCCGTATTCGCTCACGAAGCGCTGCATCCATGCGAGGTTGTGCTCCACGCGCGACTGCGAGAGCACCGCCGCGGGCAGGTTCAGGTCTTCGTTCAATACGTTCCACCGCTGGGCAGCGATCTGCTCCGGCGTGCATGCGGCTTCCAACGCACCCAAGCCCTTGTCGAGCGGGTTGACGACGGCGTTGGCGCCTCCTTGGTACTTTGTATCACTCATGGGAATGGACTCGTGTTCCTTTGGGGGTAAACATCGGGTTGACACAATGATAGCGGCGAAACTATTCTCCGGGCCAGCCTGTTACAAAGTACCAAAGCACTCTCAAAGCCGCTATCCGGACGACTACCGGGGGCCAGAATGCGAGACCCTAAGCCCGACCCGATGCGTGAACCGATGGACATCGTGACCCGACTCTCCCAGCGTGCCGCTGAACTGCGCCCCGCGGAGCAAAAGGTCGCGCAGACCGTCCTGAGCGACATTGCAGAAGCCGCCGCCGGCAGCATCCAGACACTCGCCGAACGCGCCGGCGTGAGTGAGGCCAGCGTCACCCGTTTTGCCAAGGCGATGGGTTGCCGCGACGTGCGCGAACTCAAGCTCAAGCTAGCGCAGGCAGCCGCAGTCGGCCAGCGCTTTCTGGATGGCGGTGCGGACCGCCCGCCCTCCAGCGCAGACGGCATCCTGGCCGACATCAGCAATGTGCTGGAGGCCAACCGCGCGCTGGTGCAGCCCGAGGCCTTCCGCACTGCCGCTATCGCACTGGTGGCGGCGCGCATGATTGCCGTGTTCGGCATGGGCGGCGGCTCGACCACCATGGCCGACGAAATGCGCTACCGGCTCGCCCGCCTGGGACGGCCGGTCACCACCTATCATGATTCGATGCTGCAGCGGATGGTCGCGGCCACGCTCAGCCCGGACGACGTGGTGGTCGTGTTTTCCGTGACCGGCCACGTGCCGGAGGTGATCGACAGCGTGACCATCGCGCGCGAGTACGGCGCCCGGATCGTCGCCATCACGGCCATGGGCTCGCCCCTGGCGACGCTGGCCGATGTCTTGCTGCCGATCCAGGCCATGGAAACCGATTTCATCTTCAAGCCGTCGTCATCGCGCTACGCCATGATGATGATGATCGACCTGCTGGCGACCGAGGTCGCGCTGCAGCAGTCCGATCGCAGCAAGGAGCTTTTACGGCGCATCAAGTACGTGCTCGATGCGCATCGCGGCGGCGGCAATCGCCAGCCGCTCGGAGATTGACATGCAGCAGTACGACACCGTCATCCGTCAGGTCCGCATTGTGGACGGCAGCGGCCACGAACCCGAGGCCACGCTGTTCGACGTGGCCATCACCGACGGCCGCATCGCCGCCATCGCCACATCCGACTCCACCGCGTGGCTGGGGGATGAGGAAATCGCCGGCGAGGGCCGCGTCCTTGCTCCTGGCTTCATCGACGTGCATACGCACGACGACACGAACGTGATTCGCACGCCCGACATGCTGTGCAAGGTGTCGCAAGGCATCACGACCGTCATCGTGGGCAACTGCGGCATCAGCGCGTCGCCGGCCACGCTCAAGGGCGAGCCGCCCGACCCGATGAACCTGCTGGGGCCTGCCAGCGCGTTTGCGTATCCGACCTTCGCGTCGTACGTGGACGCCGTCGAGCGCGCGCAACCGGCTGTGAACGTCGCCGCGCTGGTCGGGCACACGGCGCTGCGCAACAACCATCTGGACCGCCTCGACCGCCCCGCCACCGCTAACGAGGTTGAAGGCATGCGCGCGCAGCTGCGCGAGGCGCTCGACCACGGCGCGCTCGGCCTGTCGACCGGCCTGGCCTACGCCAACGCCTTTGCGTCGACCACCGAAGAAGTGATGGGCCTGGCGGAGCCGCTGGCCGAGGCCGGCGCGATCTACACGACGCATCTGCGTACCGAATTTGCGGCGATTCTCGATGCGATGGACGAGGCGTATCGCGTTGGCAAACATGCGCGCGTGCCGATCGTGATCTCGCACCTGAAGTGCGCAGGCGCTGCCAATTGGGGCCGCGCGGGCGAGGTGCTGGAATCCATCGAAGGTGCGCAGCGCTATCAGCCGGTGGGCTGCGACTGCTATCCGTACACCGCAAGCTCGTCCACGCTGGACCTCAAGCAGGTGACGGACGAATTCGACATCTTCATCACGTGGTCGGAGCCCGAACCCAGCATGGCCGGGCAGACGCTCAAGGAGATTGCTGCGGCGTGGGGCACCGACCTGATGGACGCCGCGCGGCGCCTGCAGCCGGCGGGCGCCGTGTACCACAACATGTCGGCGCAGGACCTGGACCGCATCATCACGCACCCCGCCACCGTCATCGGCTCTGACGGCCTGCCGAACGATCCGAAACCGCATCCGCGCCTGTGGGGCGCCTTCCCGCGCGTGCTCGGTTACTACAGCCGGGAGCGCAAGCTGCTCTCGCTTGCAGCCGCCGTCCGCAAGATGACGGGCCAGTCGGCCGAGCGCTTCGGGCTGAGCGAACGCGGCCTCGTGCGCGAAGGCTACTGGGCCGATCTCGTGCTGTTCGATCCGGAAACGGTGCGCGATGTCGCCACCTTTACCGACCCGCAGCAACCGGCGACAGGCATTGCGGCCGTGTGGGTCAACGGCCGTCTGTCGTATGAGGGAGGCGCCACGCAGCCCGCTGTGCGGACACCCGGCGCGGGTCGCTTCCTCAAGCGCGGCCTGCGTGCGCCGGCAACGGCGGCCGCCGAGGTCCACTGAATCCAAGTTTTGTTTGCAAGTTTGAAAGAAGGAACGTAGCGATGACGATTACCCGAATTGGCGTTGAAGGCGGCACCGGCACCGGGGGCCAGCACCTCCCCTTTGCCCGTGCGGCGGGCGCAGACGGCTGGCTGTTTGTGTCGGGCCAGACGCCCATGGTGAACGGCGAGGTGGTCGGCAACGGCATCGTCGAGCAATCGCACCAGACCATCAAGAATGTGCTGGCCATCCTGGCCGAAGCCGGCTACGGGCCCGAGCACGTCGTGCGCTGCGGCGTGTGGCTGGATGATCCGCGCGACTTCCAGTCGTTCAACAAGGTGTTCAAGGAGTACTTCGGCGCCAACCCGCCCGCGCGCGCCTGCGTGGTGTCGAGCATGGTCATCGACTGCAAGGTCGAAGTCGATTGCGTGGCCTACAAGAAGCCGTAATCCGCATTTTCATAAGGGCGCGCTGCACGACGGGGCGCCCAGACAACAAGAGCCGTGAATATCCCTGAGGAGGAAACCCGATGGTCCCGATGCAAGGCAACTCGCTATTGCTGACCGCCGCGCTGGCGGTGGTCGCACTGATCTACCTGATCGCTGTCCAGAAACTGAACCCGTTCGTCACGCTGATCGTCGTCTCGCTCGTGCTGGGCGTGGTGGTTGGCATGCCGATGGGCAATATCGTCAAGGCATTCGAAACCGGGGTGGGCAACACGCTGGGCCACATCGCCCTGGTGGTGGGCCTCGGGACGATGCTCGGCAAGATGATGGCGGAATCAGGCGGGGCCGAGCGCATCGCCAAAACGCTCATCAGTGCCTTTGGCGAGAAGAACGCGCACTGGGCCATGATGGTCGTGGCGTTCATCATCGGCTTGCCGGTGTTCTTCGAAGTCGGCTTCGTGCTGCTGATCCCGATTGCCTTCAACGTGGCCAAGCGCACGGGCACGCCGATCCTGCTGGTGGGCCTTCCGATGGTGGCCGGTCTGTCGGTGGTGCATGGTCTGATCCCGCCGCACCCGGCCGCGCTGCTGGCCGTGACGGCGTATCAGGCCGACATCGGCAAGACCATCATGTATGCGCTGATCGTCGGCCTGCCGACTGCCATCCTGGCCGGTCCGCTGTGGGCGATGCTGGTCTCGCGCTACGTCAAGCCGGACGAGAACAACCCGCTGGCTGCGCAGTTTGTTGAAGCCGACCAGAAGCGCGAGCTGCCGGGCTTTGGCGTGACGCTGTTCACGATCCTGCTGCCGGTGGTGCTGATGCTGATCGGCAGCTGGGCCGACCTGATCGTGCCGCCCAAGACACTGGCAAACGACATCCTGAAGCTGGCCGGCAACTCCGTGATGGCCCTGCTGATTGCCGCCATCGTGAGCTTCTACACGTTCGGCAAGGCACGCGGCTTCAATCGCGACACCATTCTCAAGTTCACCAACGAGTGTCTGGCCCCGATCGCCACGATCACGCTGGTGGTGGGCGCAGGCGGCGGCTTCGGCCAGATCCTGCGTGATTCGGGCGTGTCGAAGGCCATCGTGGCCGTCGCCACCGATGCCCATCTGTCGCCGCTGCTGCTGGGCTGGGTGGTGGCCGTGCTGATCCGCATCGCCACGGGTTCGGCCACGGTGGCCATGACGACCGCCTGCGGTATCGTCGCGCCGATCGCAGCCGCCTCGGGCGCCGCCGTCAAGCCGGAGCTGATGGTGCTGGCCACCGGCGCAGGCTCGCTGATCCTGTCGCACGTGAACGACGGCGGCTTCTGGCTGGTGAAGGAGTACTTCAACCTGACCGTGCCGCAAACCTTCAAGACGTGGACGGTGCTGGAAACCATCATCTCGATCGTCGCGCTGCTGCTCACGCTGGCGCTGGCGACCGTCGTTTAAGCTTGTTCCGTTGAAGTTGATCTAGGAGAACGTTGTGGGTATCGATTCCGTCGTCAAGGCCGGCCCGGTCATCCCGGTGCTGCAGTTCCAATCTGTCGATGAGGGCGTCAAGGTGTGCCGCGCGCTGTACGAGGGCGGTATCCGCACGTTCGAGATCACGATGCGCACGCCGGTGGCGCTCGACGTGATCCGTGCGGTGGTGAAGGACCTGGGCAGCGATGCCATCGTCGGCGCCGGCACGCTCACGCGGCCGGAGCATTTCCAGCAAGCGAAGGATGCGGGTGCAGTGTTCGCGGTGTCGCCGGGCATTACGCCGATGCTGGCCGTGGCACAGGCGAAAGCTGAACTGGACTGGCTGCCGGGCATCGCCACGCCGTCCGAGCTGATCCTGGCACTGGAGTTCAGCCTGACCACGCTGAAGTTCTTCCCGGCCGAAGCGGCTGGCGGCATCCCGATGCTCAAGTCGATCTACGGGCCGTTTGGCGATGTGCGTTTCTGCCCCACCGGCGGGATCACGCCGCAAAGCGCGCCAGACTATCTCGCACTTCCCAACGTGGTGTGCGTGGGCGGCTCGTGGATGGTGCCCAAGGACAAGGTCGCGGCCGGCGACTGGGCAGGCATCACGGCGCTCGCCAAGGAAGCCGCCGCGCTCAAGCGGTAACCAGCGTCACCTCTCTCGCGCGGCCGGCTGGTCGTCAGACAAAGCTGACCGCGCGCTCCATCTGCTCCCGATATTGAACGATGTCTTCAATGGTCAGCACCGGCAGGTTGTGCTGATCGGCGAAGCACACCGCGTCGTCACGGCGCGCCATGGTGCCGTCGGGCAGCATCAGTTCGCATAGCACGGCGGCCGGCGGCAAGCCTGCCAGGCGTGCCAGGTCGACCGAGCCCTCGGTATGACCGCGCCGCGTCAGCACCCCACCCTCCTTTGCCACCAGCGGGAATACGTGCCCCGGGCTGACGACCGATTGCGTATCGGCATCCGGCGCGATCGCCGCGCGGATGGTCGTGATGCGATCCGCCGCCGATACGCCGGTGCTCACGCCGGTGCGGGCTTCGATCGACACCGTGAACGCCGTGCCGTACTGGCTGCGGTTGTCTTCCACCATCGGGCGCAAGCCGAGCGACGCGCTCTTCTCCGCCGTCAGGCACAGGCAGACGATGCCGCTGCATTCGCGAATCAGCATGGCCATGCTGGCCTGCGTGAGCTTGTCGGCGGCGACGATGAGGTCGGCCTCGTTTTCGCGGTCGGCATCGTCGAGCACGACAACGGGCACGCCAAGCCGCACCGCGTCGAGCGCGGCGGCCATGCGCGCGGGCATGTCGGCCGGATCGAAGCGGGCTTCGATGGCGTCAAACGCCACATTCGCAGCAGACAATGCGGGCGGGTGAACTGCAGGGGATTGCTGAGTGGACAACATGGAAACGCTCCTCGCAAGATTGGCGACAAGACGTTCCAGGGCAAGCAGACAAACACGCGCGAGCCATGCAGCGGCGCAGCCCGGCACAAAGCCAGGCGCGCTCCTGCAGCTCGCGCGTGTTGTTCCGCACATCTTCTTCCATCCGGACTCTGACCGTCGGCCCCGGCATCTCACCGGATCTGCTGACCCCTGCATGCAGGCGCATGCAAGGCGCTCGCGGGCTCACGGACGCACGGTCCGCATACCGCCGGTGGGGAATTTCACCCCGCCCTGAAGACGTACTGAACCGGCAGGATTGCCGGCAAACGCAATGCTACCGCAACAAGTTGCAACGATTCGACCCTACTGACGGGTCGGGCAAAGCGCTATGCCGTCATATCGTTATCACGCCATTTCGCTCACCGCGCCCGGGCCAGCATGGCATGCAGCAGCACATCGGCGCCGCGCGTCACATCTTCGGGAAGCGCGTCTTCCGCTTCGTTATGGCTCAGACCGTTGACGCACGGGATGAAGATCATCGCTGTCGGGCAATGCTTGGCAATGTGGATGGCGTCGTGCCCCGCGCCGCTCACGATGCGCTGATGCGGGTAGTCGAGGGCCCCCACCGCATCGGCCACCGCCTTCACGCAAGCGGGGTCGAACGGCGTGGCCGGGCTGACCCAGTGCTGGTCAATCTGCACGGCCAAGCCGCGGCGCTCTGCAATGTCGGCAAAGCGTTCACGCAGCGCGGCCTCCATCTCGGCAATGCGCGCGTCTTCGTGGTGACGCAAATCCACCGTGAACGTGAGATCGGCGGCGATGGTGTTGCGCGAGGCATTGCGGATGCCGAGTTCGCCAATCGTCACGAGTCCATGCGGCGCAAAACTGTCGACCAGCGCTTCCAGCGCGGTCGCCATCTCCGCCGCTGCGAACATCGCGTCGCGCCGGAAACGCATGGGCGTGGTGCCCGCATGGGCGGCCTGGCCCTGCACATGCACATCGAGCCAGCGGATCGCCTGCCCGCCCGTCACCACGCCAATCGGCACGCCGTTCTCTTCCAGGATCGGCCCTTGTTCGATATGCGCCTCGAAGTAGGCGTCGAACGGTGCACCGGGGATGGCACGTTCGCCCGCGTAGCCCGTTGCCGCCAGCGCTTCGGCCACGGAGATGCCCTGCGCATCACGCGAGGCCAAAGCCTGTTCCAGCGGCATGACGCCTGCAAATGCGGCTGAACCCAACATGGCGGGCGTAAAGCGTGCGCCCTCCTCGTTGGTCCACACGACAATCTCGATGGGCTTGTCGGTTTCGATGTCCGCATCGTTGAGCGTGCGCACGACTTCCAGCGCGGCCAGCACACCGTAGACGCCGTCGAAGCGCCCGCCTTCGGGTTGCGTGTCGAGATGACTGCCGCTCGCCACGGGGCGGGCTTGCGCCGATTTGCCGGCACGACGCGCAAACAGATTGCCGACGCGATCGGTGCTCAGCGTCATGCCCGCGTCTTTGCACCAGCGCACGAACAGCGCGCGGCCGGCCGCGTCTTCTTCCGTGAGCGCCAGGCGCCGCACACCGCCTTTTGGCGTGGCACCGACCGCCGCCATTTCCATCAGGCTCGACCACAGCCGCGCCCCGTTGACCTTCAACATGTCTCCATTCCTTTTGCATGCGCGCCGACCGGCTCGGCGCATCCAGCCGCCTTTATCTGGCAATCGCAAAATGCGCGTCAAATTGCGAATGTTTATTCGGCCTATAAATCAGGCAAATACTGCTGGCCCGAAGCGTGCATCCACCCATTGCCCGCGTCGCTCATACGCACCGCAATGGCGCGATCAAGGCGTGCAGCTCCCAATCCCAGGACATAAGCCCGGCTAATACGGGGGAATCAAAAATGCGAATTTGCCGCCGCCCACGTCGATGCGCATAAATGGCGGCGTCGGCTGACGACCGACACCCCGCTTCCGCGACACAGACCGATGCCTGAACATCGGCGGCGCGCTGGCGGGGCCACGCCCAAAAGAGGAGGACGCCCCATGTCAACGCCGCAACCATCCACCGCGACGCACCAGCCCGTGCGCGCGGCCACCGCCGCCTTCATCGGCACCGCCGTCGAGTTCTACGACTACTACACCTACGCCACGGCCGCCGCGCTCGTGCTGGGCGAAGTGTTCTTTCCAAGCAGCAACCATTTCCTGAGCACGATGGCGTCGTTCGCCACGTTCTTTGTCGGCTTCATCGCACGGCCGTTGTCCGGCGCAGTGTTCGGGCATCTGGGCGACCGCATCGGCCGGAAAAAGATGCTGCTGGTGACGATGTTCCTGATGGGCATCGCCACGACCGGCATCGGCCTGCTTCCGGGCTACGCGACCATCGGCATCTGGGCGCCGATCCTGCTGGTGTTGCTGCGCGTGCTGCAGGGCATTGCGGTGGGCGGCGAATGGGGCGGCGCGGTGCTCATGGCAAGCGAGCATGCGCCGAAGGCCAAGCGCGTGTTTTTCGCGTCGTTCCCGCAGATGGGCAGCCCGGTCGGGTTGATCCTGTCGCTGCTGTCGTTCCGGCTGGTGTCGTCGCTCGATCATGAGAGCTTCATCACGTGGGGCTGGCGCCTGCCGTTCCTGGCCAGCTTCGTGTTGCTGCTTGTCGGTGTGGCGATCCGCATGGGCGTGAAGGAATCGCCCGAGTTCGAGCGCATGAAGCAGAACAACGAGGTGCTCAAGAACCCCGTGGGCGAAGTGTTGCGCACCGCGTGGCGCCCGATCGTGCTGGCGGCCATGGCCACCACCATCGGCTCCGCTGGGTTCTTCTTCACCAACACGTTCATGATTTCGTACGTAACGACGTACCTCGGCATGTCGAAGGCACTGATTCTCGACTGCCTGTTCGTCGTGACGATCCTGCAGCTGCTGTCGCAGCCGGTGTCGGCGCTGCTGGCGCAACGCTACGGAGACACGCGCTTCCTGACGTGGGCGGCGTCCATTTCGATGCTCACGCCGTATCCGATGTTCCTGCTGGTGAGCACGCAGAATCCGGTGGCGATGGTGGCAGGCATCACGCTGGCGGTGGTCACGCTGTCGGCCGTGTATGCCGTCATCGCAGGCTTCATGACGCCCGCCTTCCCGACGCGCGTGCGCTACTCGGGCATCTCGATCGCCTATCAGGTGTGCACCATGATCGCCGGCGGCACCACCCCGCTGATCGGCACGATGCTGGCCGAACGCTACAAGGGCGAATGGCTGCCGCTGGCGCTGTTCTTTACGGTGCTCTCCGCGATCTCGTTGATCGGCATCATCGGCCTGGGGCGGTATCGCGACGGCAAACAGCCTGAAGAAACCACGGCGCTCGCCACAAACTGATGTCTACCTCCCTCCGTATTCCCATGGAAGCCCAACCCGTTTCGCTGCACACGCGCCGCCCCGCGACCTTCTCTGAAACCGAATGGCAGGTTCGTACCGATCTGGCTGCGCTGTATCGGCTCGTCGATCATTTCCGCATGACGGACATGATCGACACGCACATCACCGCACGGCTGCCCGATGAAGACGGCCGCCCGACCTTCCTCATCAACCGCTACGGCGTGCTGTTCGGCGAGATGCGCGCATCGGATCTCGTCAAGATCGATCTGGAGGGCAACGTCATCGACGAACGCGCCGATGCGGACCGGGAGCACTACGCCGTCAATGCGGCCGGCTTCACGATCCACTCCGCCATCCATGCAGCGCGCAGCGATCTGCATTTCGTGGTCCATACGCATACGGCCGCGGGCATTGCGGTGTCGGCACAAGAGCATGGCTTGCTGCCGATCAGCCAGCATGCGCTGAAGTTCTACGGCAAGCTCGCGTATCACGACTACGAAGGCATCGCGCTGGACCTGGGCGAGCGCGAACGCCTCGTGCACGACTTCGGCCAGCACAAGGCGATGATCCTGCGCAACCATGGCCTGCTCGCCGGCGGCCACACGGCAGCAGATGCGTTTCACGAAATCTACTTTCTCGAGCGCGCCTGCCAGGCGCAGATTCAGGCACTGGCCGGCGGCACGCCGCTGCGCATGCCGCCCGAAGACGTGCGCCAGCGCACCGCCGCGCAGTTCAATCGGGAAGAGTCGCCCGTCATTGCGCGCCGCGCATGGCTCGCCGCGCTGCGGCTGATCGATACGTCCCGCTCCGATTACCGGAGCTGATGCGCATGACGACCCTCGCCCTCATCAGCCGCGACTACGACATGTCGCACCTGGTGCCGTCCATCCTGCGCGCCGCGCCCGAGTTCGACGTGCGCATGTACGGCGAGCCCGCCGCGCGGGACGCCGAGATCGCCGTCTGCTGGAACCCGCCCGAAGGCGCCATCGCCGCCATGCCGCGCGTGCGACTCGTGCACAGCATCGCCGCGGGTGTCGACAACATCCTCATCGACCCGACATTGCCGGCGGTGCCGCTCTGCCGCGTGGTCGACCCGCAGCACGCACGCGGCATGGCGGAATTCGTTACGTGGGGCGTGCTGCATTTCCACCGGCAGTTGGACCGCGTGCTGGCCAACCAGCGCAGCGCCACATGGTTCCGGCCCGAACAGCAGCCTCCGTCAGCCTGCACCGTGGGCGTGATGGGCCTGGGAGAAATCGGTTCGCATGTCGCCGGAGAACTGCATCGCCTCGGCTTCAGCGTGCGGGGCTGGGCGCGCCAGTCGCGTGATTTGCCCGGTATCGGCGTGTACTGCGGGCAAGCCGGCCTGCCGATGTTCCTGGACGGCACCGATATCCTGATCTGCCTCTTGCCGCTCACTGACGCCACCCGCGGCTTGCTGAACGCCGCCACATTCGGGCGGCTCAAGCCGGGTGCCAAGCTCATTCACGTCGGGCGCGGCGAGCATTTGGTCGCAGCGGATCTGCTCGACGCATTGCAAACCGGCCACCTCGGCGGCGCCATCGTCGATGTGTTTCCGAACGAGCCACTGCCCGCGAACGATCTGCTCTGGCGCGCACCCAACCTGATCGTCACGCCGCACATGGCGTCCGTCGCAAGCGCCGACACCATTGGCTTGCAGGTCGCACAAAACGTGCGGCGCCTGCTCAGGGGCGAGGCGCTCGCCAACGTGGTCGACGTCACGCGCGGTTATTGACCGCCCATCGTCCCCGACGCGGTCTCCGGATAGCGCGCATCGATAAAGCGATGCAGCGCTTCCAGAAACGCCGCTTCCGCCGCGCTGAACTTGCGGTCGGCCATCCATAGCAGGTGCATGTCGACGTCGGCCACGCCGGCTTCGGGCGGCAAGCGCTGCAGGCGGCCCTGTTCGACGTCGTCCTGCGCCACGTGCTCGGGCAGGCAACCGATGCCAAAGCCCGCCACGATCAGCCGCCGCACTTCCCACATGCTCGAAGACGAGCCGACCACGGGGCCGGTCAGGCCCATCTCGTCGCGAAAGAACGTGAGCATCGAGAGCGGATCGCCGATCTTGTCGCCCGTGAACGAGACAAACTTCTCGCCGGCCAAATCGGCGATCTGCACGTCGGCGCGACCGAACAGCGGGTGATATTGCCCGCAGAACAGGGCATAGCGCTGACGGAGGAACAACCGGTGTTCGATCTTCTTCGGCAGCGCACGCTTGGGCGATAGACCCAGCGTGGCCGTGCGCAATTCCAGGCTGCGCACCACGTCGGCGCTGCGCATCTCCTGGCATTCGAGTTCAATGCGCGGGTAATCGCGGTGGAAGCGGCCGAGAAACGCGTCGTACTCCGGAAAGTCCAGCCCGCTGACGATGGCCACGCGCACCATGCCGGCAATCTCGTGCCCGCCTTCGCCACTGGCTTGCGACAGGCGCGAAATGGTGCCGTAGACCTCCTCGGCAATCAGCCGGACCTCCTCGCCCGCCCGCGTGACCTCAATGGGATTGGCCTGGCGGTCGATCAATTGCAGGCCGAGCTGATCTTCAAGCCGCTTGAGCGCCTGGCTTACCGCCGGCTGCGTCAGGTGAAGGCGCGTGGCGGCACGGCTGATGCTGCGTTCCCGCGCGATGGCAAGGAACGTGCGCAGCAAATTCCAGTCGAGACGGTCGTTGAGGTAGGTGTCGAGCTTGGCCTTGCTCATGCGCAGTACCGGGAAGGATCATAGACATTTGGCCAGGCTAACCATCCGCTAATCCGGCATCGACTAGAATCCTACCCTTTCCGACCGTGCCCGCGAAGTTCATCCCAGCATGGAATCCCGCCTTGTTTCTTCCCGCCGCTCGCCGTGGATGGCGTTGATCGTTGTCGCGCTCATCGGCGTGTTCCTCGCGCTGTGGACGGACGACCTCTTCCAGCGCTCCACCCTGTTCCGGCCCGATGAAGGCCGCTATGCGGAAATCCCCCGCGAGATGGTGGCCTCCGGCGACTGGGTGACACCGCGTCTGAACGATCTCAAATATTTCGAAAAGCCGCCCCTGCAGTACTGGACGACCGCCGCCACGTTCGAGGCATTCGGCGTCAACGCCTGGGGTGCACGCCTGTGGCCGGTGCTGTTCGGTCTGGGCGGGATCCTGATGACGGCATGGACGCTGGCCGTCTATCGCGGTGGGCGCACGGCGGCGACGGGCGCGGCGATTTTGGCCTCGTCGCTGCTGTATCTGCTGTTCGGCCAGGTCATCACGCTCGACATGGGCGTGGGCTTTTTCCTGACCGTCGGTGCGTGCGGCTTTGCACTGGCGCAGCGGTCGGGCGCATCGCGTGGCGGACGGCTCGCCTGGATGCTGGTGGTCTGGCTGGCGCTGGCCGGCGCGACGCTTACCAAGGGGTTGATCGGGCTGGTCGTCCCGGGCTTGATCGGCGTGGCCTACCTGCTGATGACACGCGACTGGGCGCTGATCCGCCGCATGCATTGGCTGCCGGGCCTGGCGCTGTACCTGATCGCCACGGTGCCGTGGTTCGTGATCGTGCAGCAGCGCAACCCCGAGTTCTTCAACTTCTTCTTCATCCACGAACATTTCCAGCGCTTCCTCACCAACGAGCACCATCGCAGCGGCAAGTGGTGGTACTTCATCGCGGTGGGCGCGGCCGGGTTGCTGCCGTGGACGCCGCTGCTGTTTGCGGCCATCGGCCGGCGCCTGGGCCGCGTGGCTGATCTCTTTGTCGGCACGCGGCAGTTTGACCTGATGCGCTGGTCGATTGCCTGGGCGGGGATGATCTTTCTGTTCTTCTCGGCCTCCAGTTCGAAGCTGCCCGGCTACATCGTGCCCGCCTTCCCCGCGCTGGCCATTGTGCTGGCGCTGGCGCTGGAAAAAATGCCGACGCGCGCCGTTGCGTGGTCGCTCGGCATCAATCTGCTGATCGCCATTGGGCTGTGGTTTGCCGTGCCGACGATCGGCGCCAAGGCCGGCGCGAAGATGCCCGCCGAACAGGTGGCGCTGGCCATGCCGGCACTGCGCGAAGTGATGGCCATGCTGGCTGTCGGCACGTTGGCCGCGCTCGCAGCCTTGCGCTGGCAGCGGCGCACCGTCGCCGTGATCGTGCTGTCGATCTCCGCCCTGCTCTGCTGGGACCGCGTGCTCAACGCCAGCGAGATCTTCCGCGATGCATTGTCTGCCCGCGATCTCATCGAAAAGACGCTGAATGCGACGGGCCCGATTCCTCCCGAAACGCCCTTTTACTCGGTCGAGTGGCTGGACCAGACGGCCATCTATTACCTCGGGCGGCCGATGACACTGGTGTCAGGCTTTGACGAACTCGAAATGGGCGCCGGGCTTGAACCGAGCAAGGTCGTCGCCACCACCGACGAATGGATCCGGCGCTGGACCGACGGGCCGCCGGCCTACGCCTTCATGCGCCGCACGACATGGCAGAACCTGCAAGCCGCCGGTGTGCCGATGCGGCTGGTGGCGGAATCCGCCGACAAGGTGGTGGTGGCGCGGCGGTAAGCGTCGCCAAACCGGTCGCATCTTCCAAAACAAAAGGGCCGCAACTTCTGCGGCCCTTTCTTTGCCTGCAGAGACTGCCGGCGCTTACCACGTGCAACTGCCGCGCAGGAACGCCCATTCCTCGCATTCATCCCCGCCGGGGCTCACGCAGGTGCCCACCTCGGCGCCATTCGCCCGCGTGGAAAATTCAAGCTGACCGCCGCGCTGCAGACAATACGTGGATGCCGGATTCGCCATGCCGGGCGTTGCGCGCGGCGGTTCGGTGTCAGCAGCAGGCGGTGCGGTGTAGGTCGGCGGCGGCGTCGGCACCGGCTGCATGGCAGGTGAAGGCGGCAGCGTCGTGGTAGGTGGGGGTGCTGGTGCAGGTGCGGGGGCCGGCGGGGGCGGCGGCGCGGGTTGGATGATGGTGCGCGGCGGCTCCCACGGAGGCATCGGCGACGAGCAACCCGCCAGACCCATCGCCAGCACACATGCGGCAACGGCAGCGGTCATGCGGGCCTGGCCAGCATCCTTGACGAGACAGACAGCGCGATTCATGCGTTTCCTCCCGGAGTTCTGGTGAGCGCACGCAACAAGCGTGCTTGCCTCGCCTAGGATAGCTTACGCAACCGCGTGCCCATATGTCAGTCGGGCGATTGGAGGAATGGACGATCGGGCGATCAAGCCGCCGCAGTCGACGCCGGAAACCGCATGGTGATGCGAAAACCGGGCGCGGACGCATCCGCCGCTGTCGGTCCGACCACGAGGTCGCCGCCAAGATGACGCACCAGCCGATCGACGATCGCCAGGCCCAGCCCGCAGTGCGCGTTGCCGCCCCGTGCCGGGTCCAGGCGCACAAAGGGCCGCATGACGCGGTCAAAGTCGGCCGCGGGGATGCCGGCGCCGTGATCTTCCACCGTCAGCGTGTAGCCGGCATCGTCCACGGCGGTGCGCACGTTGACGGGCTCCGCGCCATACGCGAACGCGTTGTCGAGCAGATTGACGACGATGCGCTCCAGATGCGTCGGCTTGAGGCGGAAGCGGTCCCCCGCATGCAGATCGAGCGCGACGTGCTTGCCCTGCTCGGCAAACGGCTGCACCAGACCGCGCAGATGGCGGTCGACCGACACCTCGCGCGCCTCGCTGTCGCCGCTTTGGGCATAGGCAAGAAACTGCTCGACGATGGCGGACATGGACTCGACATCGCGTTCGATACCGGCGCCGGCTTTCTGGTCGGCCAGCATTTCGGCGCGCAGGCGCAGGCGTGACAGCGGCGTCTTCAGGTCATGCGCAATGCCGGCAAGCATGGTGTTGCGCTCTTCGTCGGCGGCTGACAGGTCCGCCGCCATATGGTTGAACTGCTCGGTCAGCTGGCGAAGCTCGTAGGGGCCGCGCTCCTTGAGCGGGGGGACGTATCGACGGCGGGCCAGCGCACCGGCTGCATCGGCCAGCTCGCGCACGGGGCGCTGGATCTGCCACGCCGCGAAGAGCGAAAACGCAATCGCAATCGCCAGCACCACCATCACGCCGGGAACCACGGCCGAGATGGTGGGCGGCGCATGCACCCACACCAGCGGCATGGCGATCCACTTGTTGCGCTGCGGAAAGCGCACAAACACGCGCGGCGTGGGGCCCGCTTCGAGCCGCAACTGCGTGTCGGAAGGCAAGCGGCGCGCAAGCTGGCGCACCAGCTCCGCAGATTTATCGGACGCCGACGAAGCGTCGCCCGCCGGGGGCTCGGCGGTTTCGGTCACGAGGTCAGGCAGCTTCACGCGCAGATGACCATCCATGGCTGCCTGAAACGCCTGCAACTGGAACGCCATCTGGTCTACCGACGCCTGGAACTGCCGCTCGCGCCGCTCCGCACGCAGCACGCCCAGCCACGAAAAATGGCTGAGCACGAGCACCACCACGATCAGCACGGCCAACCGGCCGAACAGCGTGTCGAATCTGGGGCGGATCTTATTGAACGTCATTGACCTCTTCCCGCTCGTCCGGCACGAAGGTGTAGCCGCGGCCGCGTACTGTCTGGATATAGCGCGGGCGCTGGGCGTCTTCTTCCAGCACGCGACGCAGGCGCCAGATCTGTACGTCGATGCCGCGGTCGGACACGCCGCTGCCCGGGCCGTACATCAGCTCGACGATGTGCTCGCGCGTGAGCACCTGCATCGCATGCCCGATCAGCAGTTTCAGCAGCGCGAATTCGGTATCGCTGATGGACAGGGCGCGGTCGCCGCGAAACAGCGTGCGCATGCGGAAGTTGAGCTTGAACGGGCCGAAGCTGAAGCTGTCGCGGTCCTCCGGTGCGGAGGCCGGCACGGCCAGGCGGCGGCGCAGCACGGCGTTGATACGGGCCAGCAGCTCGCGGGGGGAAAACGGCTTGCCGAGGTAGTCGTCGGCGCCGATTTCCAGGCCGATGATGCGGTCGATCTCGTCGCTGCGGGCAGTGAGCAGGATGACGGGCACGTCGTCATTGCGGGCGCGCAGGTCTCGCAGGGCGGACAGCCCGTCCACCTTGGGCATCATCAGGTCGAGGACGACCAGCGCGGGGCGCTCGCGCTCAAGCCGGGCTGCAAGCCCATCGCCGTCGTGCAGCACGGAAACGGCAAAGCCCTGCTGGGTCAGGTATTCGCGCAGGAGGTCGCGCAGTTCGACGTCGTCATCGACGACCAGGATCTTGGTGCCGCTCATCTGTCTGGTGGAGTGTCTGGTACACGCAGGAAGGTGTGCTCATGATAGCGACTGTGGCCGTCACGAATCCGGCGCACTTTCACCATATTGTTTCTCCCGGTAACACCGCAACGGGTTTGTAATCTGACGTAATAGAACCCGCTGCGCGACTAATTCAGCGCAAAGACGTTGCCTTTAAGCTGCGGTCTGACTGGCACGGGCGCCCGCTATCATGTGCGCTCGTCCCCATATTGCTAAGAACAGGAACGCCAACATGTCCGATCCCAAGGACCAGAAGCCCGGCCAGTTTGACGACGCCGGTCGCCGTACACACGACGGGAAAGAGACGCCCCACGAGGTGTCTCCGACGCTGCTGCCGCCCCCGCGCGAGGGTGGCAAGCGCCGCCGCTGGGGCATCTGGGTGGTGATCATTCTCCTGGTGCTGATCGGTTATGCGGTCTATCACGCCAAGTACCGCAACGCGGGCGGGCCCGGTAGCCGGGGCGGCGCTGGCGGACGCGGTGCCGCCATGGCCAACAAGCCGATGCCGGTCATGGTCGGCACGGCCGTCAAGGGCGACATCAACGTGGTGCTGTCGGCGCTGGGCAATGTCACGCCTGTCAACAACGTGACGGTCAAAACACGCGTGGACGGCCAACTCGTGCGCCTGGCGTTTACCGAGGGACAGACCGTCAAGGCCGGCGACCTGCTGGCCGAGGTCGACCCGCGCACCTATCAGGCGCAGCTCGCCCAGGCCGAGGGCCAGCTTGCGCGCGATCAGGCGCTGCTGCAGAACGCGAAGCTCGACCTGCAGCGCTATCAGACGCTGCTTTCGCAGGATTCGATCTCCAAGCAGCAGGTGGATACGCAGGCCGCGCTCGTGCGCCAATACGACGGCACGGTCAAGCTGGACCAGGGCAACGTCGACAACGCGCGCGTGCAGCTCTCCTACACGCGCATCACGGCGCCGGTGGCTGGCCGGGTTGGCCTGCGCCAGGTCGATCCGGGCAACATCGTGCATGCGTCGGATACCAACGGCATCGTCGTCATCACGCAGATCGACCCGATCACGGTCATCTATTCGATTCCCGAAGACAGCCTGCCCAAGGTCATGCCGCGCCTGCAGTCCGGCGACAAGCTGCCGGTGGAGGCATGGGACCGCAGCCAGACCACGCAGCTCGCGCGCGGCGTGCTCATGACGGTGGACAACACCATCGACAACACCACCGGTACGGTCAAGCTGCGTGCGCAGTTCCCGAACCAGAACGCGATGCTGTTCCCCAATCAGTTCGTGAACGTGCGCATGCAGGTGGATACGCTGCGCGACGTGGTGATCGTGCCAGGCGCCGCCATCCAGCGCGGCACGCAGGGCACCTTCGTCTACGTGGTCGGCGACGACAACAAGGTGGCGCTGCGCGTGGTCAAGCTGGGCGTGACCGAAGGCGAGCGCGTGTCGGTGGCGCAAGGCCTGCAGCCCGGCGAACGCGTGGTGATCGATGGTGCCGACAAGCTGCGCGACGGTTCGCCGGTGGAGGTGATCCAGCCGGGTGCCGGCCCTGCCAGTGCCCCCGCAGCGGGCCAGGGTCACCAGGGCGGGCGACATCGCCGCGGCCAGGGTGGCGCTTCCACGCCGGCCGCGAGTGCCCCGGCCGCCAAACCGTAAGCCCTGAGTCGTGCATTGCGTGCACGCGCCTGACGAAGTCTTCTGTTCCGAGCTGGCATGAATCCCTCCCGAATCTTCATCCTCCGGCCCGTGGCGACCACGCTGTTGATGGTCGCCATCCTGCTCTCGGGCCTGGTGGCTTATCGGATGCTGCCGCTCTCTGCGCTGCCCGAAGTCGACTACCCGACCATCCAGGTCACGACGCTGTATCCGGGTGCCAGCCCCGACGTGATGACGTCGTCCATCACCGCGCCGCTCGAACGCCAGTTCGGGCAGATGCCGGGCCTCAAGCAGATGACGTCGTCCAGCTCGGGCGGCGCCTCGGTCATCACGCTGCAGTTCGATCTGTCGCTCTCGCTCGACATTGCCGAGCAGGAAGTGCAGGCGGCCATCAACGCGGCCGGCAACCTGCTGCCGAACGACCTGCCGATGCCGCCGATCTACAGCAAGGTGAATCCGGCCGACGCGCCGATCCTCACGCTGGCGATCACCTCCAACACGATGCCGCTGCCCAAGCTGGAAGACTTGGTCGACACGCGCATCGCGCAGAAGCTGTCGCAGTTGCCGGGCATCGGTCTGGTCAGCATCAGCGGCGGGCAGCGGCCGGCTGTGCGCATTCAGGCGAACACGTCGGCGCTGGCGGCGCTGGGGTTGTCGATTGACGACATCCGTACCGCCATCGGCACCGCCAACGTGAATGGCGCCAAGGGCAGCTTCGACGGCCCGGCGCGCGCCTCCACCATCGACGCGAACGACCAGCTCAAGTCGGCCGCCGAGTACGGCAAGATGATCGTCGCCTACAAGAACGGCGCGCCCATCCGCCTGACCGACGTGGCACAGATCGTTGACGGCGCCGAAAACAGCAAGCTGGCCGCGTGGTCCAACACCACACCCGCCATCATCCTGAACGTGCAGCGCCAGCCGGGCGCCAACGTGATCGAAGTGGTGAACCGCGCCAAGGCTCTGCTGCCGCAGCTCAAGGAGACGCTGCCCGGCAACGTGGAAGTGTCGCTGCTGACCGACCGCACCACGACCATCCGCGCCTCGGTATCGGATGTGCAGTTCGAGCTGATGCTCGCCGTGGCGCTCGTCGTGATGGTGATCTTCCTGTTCCTGCGCAACGTGCCGGCCACGGTCATTCCGGCGGTGGCGGTGCCGCTGTCGCTCGTCGGTACGTTTGGTGTGATGTACCTGGCAGGTTTTTCGATCAACAACCTCACGCTGATGGCGCTGACCATCGCCACGGGTTTCGTGGTGGACGATGCCATCGTCATGATCGAAAACATCGCCCGCTACATCGAAGACGGCGACCCGCCGATGGAAGCCGCGCTCAAGGGCTCCAAGCAGATCGGCTTCACCATCATCTCGCTCACCTTCTCGCTCATCGCGGTGCTGATTCCGCTGCTGTTCATGGGCGATGTAGTGGGGCGGCTGTTCCGCGAGTTTGCCATCACGCTGGCGGTATCGATCCTGATCTCGGCCGTGGTGTCGCTCACGCTCACGCCGATGATGTGCGCACGCCTGCTCAAGCACATTCCCGAAGCCGAGCAATCGCGCTTCTATCACGCGGCCGGCGCGTTTTTCGACAACGTCATCGCGCGATACGGCCGCATGCTGCAATGGGTGCTTGACCGGCAGAAGACGACGCTGCTGGTGGCCATCGGCACGCTGGTGCTGACGGGGCTGCTGTATGTGGTGGTACCCAAAGGCTTCTTCCCGGTGCAGGACACAGGCGTGATCCAGGGCATTTCGGATGCGTCGCAGTCGATCTCGTTCTCGGCCATGGCCGAGCGTCAGCAGAAGCTGGCCGAGGTGGTGCTCAAGGACCCGGCAGTGGAGAGCCTGTCGTCGTTCATCGGCGTGGATGGGGTGAACACCACGCTCAACAGCGGCCGCATGCTGATCAACCTCAAGCCGAAGGATGAGCGCGACGCCGACGCCACCGAGATCATCCAGCGCCTGCAACCCGAACTGGCCAAGGTGGCGGGTATCCAGCTGTACATGCAGCCGGTGCAGGATCTGACGATTGAAGACCGCGTCAGCCGCACGCAGTACCAGTTCACCGTGGAAGACCCGGACCCGAACAACCTCTCGAAGTGGGTGCCGAAACTCGTTGAACGCCTGCAGCAGACCCACGAGCTGCGCGATGTGGCGAGCGATCTGCAGGACAACGGCTTGCGCGCCTACGTGCAGGTCGATCGCGACAAGGCGGCGGTGTACGGCATCACGATGGCGGCTGTCGACAGCGCGTTGTACAGCGCCTATGGCCAACGCCTGGTGTCGACCATCTTCACGCAATCGAACCAGTACCGCGTGGTGCTCGAAACCGACCCGAAGATGCAACTGGGGCCGCAATCGCTGTATGACCTGCACGTGGCATCGAGCAGCGGCCAGCAGATTCCGTTGGGCGCGTTTGCCACGGTGGTGGAGCAGCCCGGCTCGCTCGTGGTGAACCATCAGGGCCAGTTCCCGGCCGCGACCATTTCGTTCAACCTGGCGCCGCGCGCATCGCTGGGCGCCGCGGTCGACACCATCAATGCGGTCGAAGAGGAAATCGGCTTGCCGGCCAGCATGCAGACGAGTTTCCAGGGCGCGGCGCTGGCGTTCCGCGCGTCGCTGTCGAACCAGCTGTGGCTGATCCTTGCGGCCATCATCACGATGTATATCGTGCTGGGCGTGCTGTACGAAAGCACGATTCACCCCGTGACGATCCTGTCGACGCTGCCGTCGGCCGGCGTGGGCGCCCTGCTGTCGTTGCTGGTGTCGGGCAAGGACATGGGCATCATTGCCATCATCGGGATCATCCTGCTGATCGGCATCGTCAAGAAGAACGCGATCATGATGATCGACTTCGCCTTGGAGGCCGAGCGCGAGCAAGGCATGGCCCCGCGCGATGCCATCTACCAGGCGTGTCTGCTGCGCTTCCGCCCGATTCTGATGACCACCATGGCCGCGCTGCTGGGCGCCCTGCCCCTCATGCTCGGCACCGGCGTGGGCTCCGAACTGCGCCAGCCGCTCGGCATCACGATGGTGGGCGGCCTGCTGGTCAGCCAGGTGCTGACGCTGTTCACCACGCCGGTCATCTATCTGGCCTTCGACAACCTTGGCGCACGCCTGCGTGACTGGCGCGCGCGCCGCGCCGCCCGACGCCATGGCGCGGCCGGCGCCAACCAATCTGGCGGACCGCGATGAACCTGTCCGCCACTTTCATCGCGCGGCCGGTTGCCACGGCGCTGCTGACCATCGGCGTGGCGCTGGCCGGTATCGCGGCGTTCCGCCTGCTGCCCGTGTCGCCGCTGCCGCAGGTGGACTTCCCGACCATCTCGGTCAGCGCATCGCTGCCGGGCGCCAGCCCAGAGACCATGGCGGCCACCGTGGCCACGCCGCTGGAACGTTCGCTCGGCCGCATTGCGGGCATTACCGAGATGACCTCGTCCAGCTCGCTCGGTTCGTCGCGCATCACGTTGCAGTTCGACCTGTCGCGCGACATCGACGGCGCGGCGCGCGACGTGCAGGCCGCCATCAATGCGTCGCGCAGCCTGCTGCCCTCCGGCCTGCCGAGCAACCCGACGTATCGCAAGGTGAACCCTGCCGACGCGCCGATCATGATCGTGGGGCTGACGTCCGACACCAAGTCGCGCGGCGAGCTGTACGACGCGGCCTCGACCATCCTTGCGCAGAAGCTGTCGCAGATCAACGGCGTGGGCCAGGTCACCATCGGCGGTGCATCGCTGCCGGCGGTGCGGGTCGAGCTGAACCCCATGGCGCTGAACAGGTACGGCATCTCGATGGAGACCGTGCGCACCGTCATCACCAGCACAAACGCGAACAAGCCCAAGGGCATGATGGAATCCGGCGACCGCGTCTGGACCATCTACGCCAACGACCAGGCCAAGAAGGCCGTCGAATACCAATCGCTCATCATCGCGTGGCGCAATGGCTCGCCGGTGCGGCTGGCCGACGTGGCCGAGGTGACTGACAGCGTGCAGGACATCCGCAACTACGGCTCGGCCAACGGCAAGCCTTCGGTGCTGCTCATCATCAGCCGGCAGCCGGGCGCCAACATCATCGACACGGTCGACCGCATCAACGACATCCTGCCGTACCTGCGCAACACCATTCCCGCGCAGATCAACCTCGATGTGATGATGGACCGCACCCCCACCATCCGCGCCTCGCTCAAGGATGTGGAGCGCACGCTGGTGCTGTCGATCGCGTTGGTGATCATGGTGGTGTTCCTGTTCTTGCGCAACGTGCGGGCGACGCTCATTCCGAGCGTGGCGGTGCCGGTCTCGCTCATCGGCACATTCGGGGTGATGTACCTGTGCGGCTACAGCCTCGACAACCTCTCGCTGATGGCGCTGACCGTGGCGACCGGCTTTGTCGTGGACGATGCCATCGTCGTGCTGGAAAACGTCTCGCGCCACATCGAAAACGGCATGCGGCCCATGCAGGCTGCGCTCAAGGGCGCGCGCGAGGTCGGTTTCACCGTGGTGTCGATGAGTTTTTCGCTGATTGCCGTCTTCATCCCGCTGCTGATGATGGGCGGTATCGTCGGCCGGCTGTTCCGTGAGTTTGCGGTGACGCTGTCGGTCGCCATCCTGGTGTCGCTGGTGGTATCGCTGACGACTACGCCGATGATGTGCGCACGCTTGCTCAAGCCCGCCGCCGAGGAAGAACACGGCTGGTTCCATCGCAAGACCGAAGGCTTCTTCACCTTCCTGCTCGACCTCTACCGCAACTCGCTGGCGTGGGCGCTGCGGCACAGCTGGCTCACGCTGCTGATCCTGTTGGCCACGGTGTGCCTGAACGTCTACCTGTACATCATCGTGCCGAAGGGGTTCTTCCCGCAGCAGGATACCGGCCGGGTGATCGGCTTCATCCAGGCGGACCAGTCGATCTCCTTCCAGGCGATGCGCACCAAGTTGACCGACTTCATCACCATCGTTCGGCAAGACCCGGCGGTGGAGAACGTGGTGGGCTTTACGGGGGGCAGCCAGCGCAATACCGGGCAGATGTTCATTCAGCTCAAGCCGCTGGCCGAGCGCAAGATGTCTGCCGACCAGATCATCAACCGATTGCGCGGCAAGCTTGCACGTGAGCCGGGCGCGAGCCTGTTCCTGCAATCGGTACAGGACATCCGGGTGGGCGGTCGGGCCAGCAACGCGCAGTACCAATACACGCTGCAGGCCGATGACCTGAACGAGCTGCGCGCGTGGGATCCGAAGATCAAGCAGGCGCTCACGCAGGTGAAGTCGCTGACCGACGTCAACACCGATACGCAGGACAAGGGCCTGCAGACATCGCTCGTCATCGACCGCGACAAGGCCAAATCGCTCGGCATCAACCCGAGCGACATCGACAACGCCCTGAACAACGCGTTCGGGCAGCGCCAGGTATCGACCATCTACAACCCGCTCAACCAATACCGCGTTGTGATGGAAGCCGCGCCGCAGTACTGGCAGAACCCCGACGGCCTGCGCGACATCTACATCATCACGTCGACAGGTGCGCAGGTACCCCTGTCGACCTTCTCGCATTACGAGCCCAGCAACACGGCGCTGGCCGTCAATCACCAGGGGCAGTTTGCGGCGAGCACGATCTCGTTCAACCTGGCGCCGGGGGCGTCGCTGTCGGGTGCCACGCAGGACATCCAGGATGCGATGAACCGCATCGGCGTGCCGTCCTCCGTGCACGGCAGTTTCCAGGGCACTGCCAAGGCGTTCCAGGATTCGCTCTCCAGCCAGCCGGTGCTGATCCTGTTTGCGCTCATCACCATCTACATCGTGCTGGGTGTGCTGTACGAGAGCTATGTGCACCCGATCACGATTCTGTCGACGCTGCCTTCGGCCGGTGTAGGGGCGCTGCTGGCCCTGATCATCACCGACACGGATTTTTCGATCATCGCGTTGATCGGCGTGATTCTGCTCATTGGTATCGTCAAGAAGAACGCGATCATGATGATCGACTTCGCGCTGGAGGCGGAGCGCAGCCAGGGCATGAGCCCCGCAGATGCGATCTTCCACGCCTGCGTGCTGCGCTTCCGGCCGATCCTGATGACGACGATGGCCGCGCTGCTGGGCGCCCTGCCCCTGGCGCTCGGCCACGGCGACGGCGCGGAGTTGCGCACGCCGCTGGGCATCTCCATCGTCGGCGGTCTGCTGGTCAGCCAGATCCTCACGCTCTACACCACGCCGGTGGTCTACCTGGCGCTCGACCGGCTGCGCCTGCGTCGCGCCGGCCGCAGCAAAGACGCACCGCTGCCCGCACTGGATTCGCAAGGAAGCTGAACATGACAAGAGGCACCCAAGCCCTTCGCACCTCGTTGCTCGCGCTGGCCGCGTGCGCACTCGTCTCTGCCTGCGCGGTCGGGCCTGACTACAAGCGGCCCGATGCCGAGGTGCCGCAGCAATACAAGGAAGCCGGCGACTGGAAAATCGCCGACCCGAGCGACGCCATCGCCCGCGGCAAGTGGTGGGAGATCTTCAACGACCCGCAGCTGAACGCGCTGGAGGAACAAGTCGCGGCCGCCAACCAGAACATCCTGGTGGCCGAGGCGCAGTACCGCCAGGCCCAGGCGCTGGTGCAATCGGCGCAGGCTTCGTTCTTCCCGACGCTCGGGGCGAGTGCGTCGGCCACGCGCAGCCGATCCGTGCGCACGTCGGTCAATCCGGACGGCAGCCTGTCGACTGGCAACCCGAGTCTGCTCAATTCGCAGAGCCTGTCGCTCAACGCCAGCTGGGAGCTGGACCTGTGGGGCCGCATCCGCCGGACGGTTGAGTCGAACAAGGCCAGCGCGCAAGCCAGTGCAGGCGATTTATCGTCCGCTTTGCTGTCGGCCCAAGCCACGCTTGCGCAGAACTATTTTCAATTGCGTGTCACGGATACCCAGAAGGCCGTCCTGCAGCGCACCGTTGCTGACTACGAACGCTTCCTGAAGCTCACGCAAAACCAGTACGCCGTGGGCGTGGCGCAGCGCTCGGATGTGCTGACCGCGCAGACGCAGCTCAAGCAGTCGCAAGCGCTGCTGCTGGATACGGAAGTCACTCGCGCACAGCTTGAGCACGCCATCGCGGTGCTGATCGGCAAACCGCCGGCGGAGTTCTCGCTGGCTCCGGCCACCTCTGCCAGCGTGGCCGACTTGCCGGCGCTGCCCGCCATTCCGCTGGAAGTGCCATCGGCTGTGCTGGAGCGGCGCCCCGACATTGCCGCCGCCGAGCGCCGCATGGCTGCCGCCAACGCGCAGATCGGCGTGGCCAAGGCCGCGTACTTCCCCACGCTCACGCTGGGGGCATCGGCCGGTTTGGCGGCCAACACGCTGTCGCGCCTGGCAACGCTGCCCAGCCGCGTCTGGTCGATCGGCCCGACGCTGGCGGCCACGCTGTTCGATGGCGGCGCACGTGCCGCTGCCGTCGACAAGGCCGGCGCTGCTTACGATGCGTCGGTCGCAACGTACCGCCAGACCGTGCTCGGCGCGTTCCAGGATGTCGAAGACAACCTTGCCGCGCTGCGCTGGCAAACCCAGGAATTCGCGGTGCAGGCCGACGCCGTCAAGGCCGCGCAGGAAGCCGCCCAGCTCAACCTGAACCGGTATCGCGCCGGCACGGTGAGCTTCCTGGAAGTCATCACGGCACAAGCCACGGCCTACAGTGCCGAGCGCACGCTGCTCACGCTGCAGGGCAAGCAGTATTCGGCAGCGGTGCTGCTGGTGAAGGCGCTAGGCGGCGGCTGGCACGGCGAAGTGCCGGTGGTCGGCCAGGCGGCGCTGCAGCCGGCTTCCGCCCCCGCCGCCGAATAACCCTTCTGGCATTGCTGGTGGCCGACGACATTTCGCCGCCGGCAATGTCCCCTTGTGCGTAAGCACGCACGCAGTCGGATAGTTCCCCCTATAATCGTCGGAATTTGTTCCGGACCGTCCCGATCATGTGGGCCGGCGGGTGCAGCAGCAGGCGCGCAAATTGCGTGGTCCGGTGCCTTGCAAGCCCGCCCCGGTGCGATCCCGACCGTCCGTTTGCCTGCCACCATGTCCGCCGCGCGCGTGGTTGCCGACGCAGTTGCCCCGATTCACGCGCGCCGTTCAATTGATTCTGCCCTCTCTGATGATCCGATCCGCGCTTCCCCGCTCCGCCAAGTTGCTGGCCACCGCCCTGGGCGCCGCCACGCTGTTCGCCGCCCTGCCTGCGCAGGCAGACCCTTCCGTGCGCGTCATCTACGGCCGTGACAACAGCCACGGCATCGAGAAGTACGGCGTCGATCTGGATTTCGATTCGGGCTTCCACTGGGGCAACCCGCAAGGCTGGTTCGTGAACCTGGATTGGGAAGTGGCGCTGGGCCAATGGCGTTCGACCAAGGGCACCAATCGCCAGAACCTGACCGAATTTGGCGTGACACCGCTGTTCCGCATCGAAAAGCGCGGCGGCTCCTGGGTGCCGTTCATTGAAGCTGGCATTGGCCCGCGCCTGCTCTCGCACACCCGCACGTCGGATGAGCACAACTTCAGCACGGCCTTCCAGTTCTCGGACATGATCGGCGTGGGCGTGGCCTTCGGCAGCAAGCAGCAATTCCAGATGGGCTATCGCTTCGAACACCTGTCGAACGCGTCGATCAAGCGCCCGAACCCGGGCACGGATCTGAACGAGCTGTACTTGCGGTACACGTTCTGATTCCCGCAAACGGCTTGGCGACGGCAACTGTTCAAAATCTGTTCAAAATTCGTTCAAAACGATCACCGTATGCTGACCTTGATCGGGGCAATCCCGCGCGGGTCGGCATACAGGTTTGCGGCCTCGTCGGACAGGTGGCCAAGCCACGCCTGACGCCGGCAGCCATTTCCCATACGGGGCAGCCGTAGCATCCACGACTGGGGTTGAACCACGGCGGGAGTCGCCGTGCTCAGTCGTTCCCGAGGAGAAAATTCCCGCGCAGATCGAGCTGCTCCCCGCTCTCGCTCTGCGTCTCATCCTTCAGCGCCACGCCCGATAAACCGCGGCGATGTGCCTCGGACATCAGGTAGTGCAGCTTGTAAGCGGCCTCCTCATAACGCAAGCCTTGCGGACGGACATTCGAGATGCAGTTGCGGCTGGCATCGGTCAGGCCGCGCGCAGGCATCCACGTCAGATACAGCCCCATGCTGTCAGGCGAACTCAGGCCCGGGCGCTCGCCGATCAGAATCACCACCAGCTTCGCACCCAGCAGCTCGCCCACTTCGTCTGCCACGGCCACGCGCCCCTGACGCACGATGACCGGCGGCGCGATCTTCCCGCCTTCCGGGGCGATGCGCCGGTGGAGCTCAGCGAGGAACGGCGCAGCGTTCTGCCCGACTGCCAATGACGACAGGCCGTCGGCGATGACGAAGGCGACGTCATAAGGACGTGCCTGTGCCGCAGCCGCGAATGGCGCGGCGAGCATCTGCGCACGCGATGCGTCGGATAGGCGCCGCCCAAGATCGGGCCGCTGCAGGTAGGTGAGCCGGTCAGGGGCGGCGCTGTGCACCTCCATCACCGCATCTGCCGCGCAAATGCCATGCTCCTGCAACTGCACCTTCAGCGCATCCACATCCAACGCAAGATGGACGGCGTCGCGCGCCTGTGCGTGCGCGAGCTGGAAGGCCAGTTGCGGCTGCGTGGGCAAGCTCACGCCAGCACGCCCCAAGGCGATGCGCGCGGCGGTAAAGCGGCGCAGCGCCTCCCATGGATTGTCGGTTACCGGTTTGGCGGCCGGGTCGGACTGGCCAGGCTTGCCGCGCTTTTCAATCTCGTCCATGACTCAGTGCAACCGCAGCAACGCGTCGCGAAAACCGGGCGGTGTGCTGGCATGCAGGCGGAACTGCCCCTCCCCCCCTACGGTGTTGAAGATCTGCATGTTGCGCAACCACGTCTCAAACTCGGGCGCCGGACGCGAGCCCAGCACACGGCGCGCGTACAGCGCATCGTGAAACGACGTGGTCTGGTAGTTGAGCATGATGTCGTCTGAGCCGGGGATGCCCATGACGAAGGTACAGCCGGCCACGCCCAGCAATGTCAGCAACACGTCCATGTCGTTCTGGTCGGCCTCTGCATGGTTGGTGTAGCAGACGTCGCAGCCCATGGGCAAGCCCAGCAGCTTGGCGCAGAAATGGTCTTCCAGCCCGGCGCGGACGATTTGCTTGCCGTCGTAGAGGTATTCGGGGCCGATAAAGCCAACCACGGTGTTCACCAGCAAGGGCTTGAACTGCCGCGCCACCGCGTAGGCGCGTGCCTCGCAGGTCTGCTGGTCCATGCCATGGTGGGCGTTGGCCGACAGTGCGCTGCCCTGGCCGGTTTCGAAATACATGACGTTGTCGCCGACGGTGCCGCGCTTGAGCGACAGTGTCGCCTCGCGCGCCTCGCCCAGAATGGCGAGGTCGATGCCGAAGCCGCGGTTGGCGGCCTCGGTGCCGGCGATGGACTGGAAGACCAGGTCCACCGGCGCGCCGCGCTCGATGGCGGCGATGGTATTGGTGACGTGGGTCAGCACGCACGACTGCGTGGGAATCTCGTAGCGGGCGATGACGTCGGCCATCATACCCACCAGCTTCATCACCTGCGGCACGTTGTCGGTGGCCGGATTGATGCCGATAACCGCATCGCCGTTGCCGTACAGCAGGCCATCGAGCATGCTGGCGGCGATGCCGCTGGCGTCGTCGGTCGGGTGGTTGGGCTGCAATCGCGTGGACAGCCGCCCCGGCAGACCGATGGTGTTCCGAAAGGCGGTGACCACGCGGCATTTCTTGCCCACCAGGATCAGGTCCTGGTTGCGCATGATCTTGGAGACAGCCGCCGCCATCTCCGGCGTGATGCCGGGCGCGATGGCGGCCAGCACAGCGCTATCGGTATCGTCGGCCAGTAGCCAGTTGCGAAAATCGCCGACCGTCAGGTGCGAGATGGGCGCGAAGGCGGCGCGGTCATGAGTGTCGATGATGAGGCGCGTGATCTCGTCGTCTTCATAGGGGACCAGCGGCTCCTCGATGAAGGTCTTCAGCGGCAACTCGGCCAGCGTCATCTGTGCCACCGCACGCTCTTCCGCGTTGACCGCGGCCACGCCAGCCAGCATGTCGCCCGAACGCGCGGGCGACGCTTTGGCCATTAGCTCCTTCAGGTCGCGGAAAGCGTAACTGGCGCTGCCAACGCGGTGCTTGAACCTGTGTCCCGACATGCTCGTTCTCCGTCGTCTTCAACGCGGTCCGGCAGGCTGGCCGCCGGACCGTGCACCCTCAGGTGGTCAGCAATTGCGGTGCCGTCTTGCCGTACTTGATGCTGGTTTCCACCGGCAACCAGTTACCGGTCGACTCCTGACGCCCCTGCAACAGGAAGCGCGGCTTGGACGAAGGAATCTGCTCAGCCGCCAGTTTGGACAGCTCGCCGATCTTGCCGCTCTTCATGCGATTGACGATCAAACCGTATTGCGTCTCGGGGAAGTCGCGCAGCATGTCGTAATCGCCATCGCTGTCGCCGGCCACGAACAGCGGGCCGTAGCCCTTCTTCACCACGAGTTCCTTCTTGATGGCGACGGATTTGCCCGGGCCCCAGGTCAGCGGCCAGTCCTTCAAGTAGGCGTTGCGGTAGACCCCGCCGTTACGCTCCAGGCGCAGGCCGATGATGTTCTCGCGCGGCACGTTGTAGCCATACTTGGGATGGGTGGCGAACACCGCCACCACATCTTCCAGTGACGCGGTGCAGACATAGACATCGATGCCGTTGCTGCGCAGCGTATCCATCATGCCACCGATCTCCGTGCACAGCCGGATGCCATGGAAATGTGTAACGCTGACCACCCCGGCCTTGCCCGGACGGTCAGCCGGGCTGGTGTACTTGACCTTGCTCAATGCTGCACCCAGTGCGGCATCGTTGGAGGCCTCGGCCAACGCGCTGACCTCAGCCTCACTCATGTTGGCGAAGAAGTAGATCACCCAGGGGTAGCCGACGCTCACCCCGTGGGTGTCGTTGACCGCCTCATACAGGTAGTAGAGCTTGGCGCGGAAGTCCTGGAACTCGGCCGTGGCGGTGATCTCCTCCAGCGGTTTGCTGCCGGCCATGCCCTTGTAGTTGGCGTGCAGGAAGGCGTAGTCGGCGTCCAGGTCGGCGCAGATCGAGTCGAGGTCGACCACGTTGCCCGCGGCGTTTTTGAAGTCCTTGCTGAACGGGCCCGGCGGCACGTTCTGGCGGATGATGGCGGCAAACTCGGGCGGCGTGAGCTTGAAGGCAAGCTTGTTGATCTGATACATCAACAGCGCTTCCTCGCAGTCGTTCATGATGCTGGTGTTGTCCCAGTCAAACACGGCGTAGGGGCGCTTGCTGGCCTTGTAGCCGGGTGCTGTGTTGCCGTGCGCGGCGATCATCTGCGCCACCATCTGGTGGTTGCGCGGTGCCCATTTGGCACGGTCCAGGCCGATGGCCGTCTCGGTGGTCGCCTTCTTTGCGGCGGCATGGCCCATGGCCGGTGCCAGCGCGCCGCCGGCTACGGCCGCCAGCAGTCCGCCCAGGAAGCCGCGGCGCGGCATCCCATCGGCACCGGCTTGCGGCATGTCGTGAATGTCTTGCACGGCAGGCATCTTGTCGCTGTTGTTCATGATGGTCGCTCTCGTCGAGTGGGTGGATTGCGTCAGTCTGGGAAGAAACCATTCAGCGGCCGGAGACCGCGCCCACCGCCGCATCGCTCTCGGCACGGCGGCGCGCGGTCGCCACGAACCAGGCATAGCCCAGCGCCAGCAAGGCCAGGAAGATGCCGAAGATCAGCGGGTTGTAGTAGATCATCGTGGCCATGCACACCAGCGCACCGAACAGCGCGAAGGCCGGGAAGTACGGGTACAACGGCGCACGGAACGGACGCACCAGGCCGGCCTCGGCACGGCGCAGCTTGAACAGGCTCAGCATCGAGAGGATGTACATCAGGATGGCGCCAAACACCGACATGGTGACGATGTTGGCCGTCAGCGTCTGGCCGCCGATGGTGATCAGCTCGTCGCTGTAGATGGCAGCGATACCGATGATGCCGCCGGCAATGATGGCGCGGTGCGGCGTCTTGAAGCGCGGATGCACCCGAGCAAAATACGTCGGCAGGTAGCCTTCGCGGGCCAGGGCGAAGATCTGGCGCGAGTAGCCTAGGATGATGCCGTGAAACGACGCCACCAGCCCGAACAGGCCCAGCCACACCAGCATGTGCAGCCAGTTGCTATTGGCCCCGACGATCAGCTTCATGGCCTGCGGCAGCGGGTCGTTGATATTGGCGAGCTTGGTCCAGTCGCCCGCGCCACCGGCGAACAGCATCACGCCAACGGCCAGCACGACCAACGTCAGGATTCCGGTGATGTAAGCGATAGGGATCGACCGCTTCGGATCCTTGGCCTCCTCCGCCGCCATCGCCACGCCTTCGATGGCGAGAAAGAACCAGATCGCAAACGGGATCGCGGCGAACATGCCGGGTACCGCCGCCAGACTGAAGCTGTCGCTGCCCGACCAGCCACCCTTGGTGAAATTCGCCATCGAGAATCCGGGCGAGACCACCCCCATGAACACCAGCAGCTCGAAGATGGCCAGCAGCGTCACGCACAGCTCGAACGTGGCGGCGATCTGCACACCGACGATGTTTAGCGTCATGAACACCAGGTAGGCGCCCAGCGCCGCCAGCTTGATATCAAGGGCGGGAAACTGCACGTTGAGGTAGGCGCCGATTGCCAAGGCAATCGCCGGCGGCGCAAACACGAATTCGATCAGCGTGGCCGCTCCGGCGAGATAGCCACCCACCGGACCGAACGCGCGCTTGCTGTAAGCGAACGGGCCGCCTGCATGAGGAATCGATGTCGTCAGCTCAGTGAAGCTGAAGATGAACGTGGTGTACATCGCCGCGATGAACAACGCGGTGATCGTGAAGCCGAGCGTGCCGGCGCTTGCCCAACCGTAACTCCAGCCGAAGTATTCGCCCGAAATCACCAGGCCGACTGCGATTCCCCACAGCTGCAGGGTATTCAAGACCGGCTTCAAGACGTGGTCCTGGCCGGATGAGCTGGCATCCATGGGGCTCTCCTGTTGGCGCAATTTCAAAGCTTGCGGGCACAGCGCTTGCATGAAAAACAACAAGCGCCGCGCCATCGGCAGAAATATAGACACGGTGGTCTTGGCGGCGTTATCGAAATTCGGCAACCCTGTCATGGGCCTAGCCGCAGCGCACGAACGGGAGTCATTCACATGTCGAAGGCCCAACTGCTCCAAACTGCAACAACCGACTCCTCCGCGCGCGCAAGCCTGGCACAGCCGCACCCGAAACGGGCACTGCGCACCGTCATCGCGCACGATGTCGATGAACACGCCCACAACCTGACCAACTGGGAGCAGCGCTACGACCAGATCGCCTGCGGCGCCTTTGAAGGCGTGCTGGACGAATGGCAGAGCGCGGGCGTGCAGATCTTCCGTGAAAGCACCAGCCGCGCCATCCGCCAGTCCTGTCGGGTATGGTCGGACGCACTCTGGTTCGGCATCGAAGCCTACGCGGCGGGCATGCGCATCAACGGCCGCCAGGTCGGCGCCGATGCGGTGATGATGCGTCCGGGCGGCGGCGAGTTCGAACTGGTCACACCCGACCGGCATGCGATCTACGGCATCGTGGTACAGCGCGACGCGCTGGTGGCCACCGCCGACCGTCTGGGCTGTGAAGTGGATTGGAGCAAACTCGGCCAGGCCGAATTGCTGAATGTCGAGCACGATGCGCTGGACATCTGCCGCCGCCATATCGGCGACCTGCTGCAGTTGGCCGGCGGCATGCAAGACGCAACCGGCAACGCGGCGCTGCAGTTGCGCCAGGAAGCGGTGCTGGTGTCGCTGCTGGCACTGCTGGACAGCGGCAAGATCGAGGCTGAGGCCAGCGCGAACTTCCAGCGCCGGGTCCGCATCGTCAACAACGCGTGCGAGTATGCGATGGCACAGCAGCAATGCCCGGTCACTGTGCCGATGCTGTGCGAAGCCGTACATGTCAGCCGGCGCACGCTGCAATACTGCTTCGAAGATGTGCTGGGCATCAGCCCCATGGCGTACCTGCGCGCGCTGCGCCTGAACGGCGTGCGGCGCGCGCTATGCGAAGACAACGGCAGGCACGCCATTGGCGACATTGCGGCGGCCTGGGGCTTCGTCAACTTCAGCCAGTTCTCCTGCGACTACAAGAAGCTCTTCGGTGAAACACCTTCGGCCGCTTTACGGGCGAGGATGCGTTGCTGACGCCAAGCGCCCCGCCAAACACCGGCCGCCGCAGCGCGATCTGACCTGCCGTCGCTCCCGCGAAGGCGGGGATCCAGTGTCATTCAAGCGCCGCCCTCCCCGGCCTTCGCGGGGACGACATCGCAAATCCGACGTCCGACGAGCCCCAGATGGAGTGCGGCGAAGGACATCACGGATGAACAAAGCGCCCAGCGCCCGAGTTGAGGAAGACGGGCCCGCCCTTGCGGCGGGCCGTTTTGTTTTGGCGCGCGGTGTTGGATCAGCGCGCGTCGGCTTCGCCGTCGAGATCGCGATTGCGCGATCGCATGCCCATCAGCCGCTCGTAGTTGAGCGAGGCATGGAAGCCGAGGCCATTGCCACCGGCACGTTTGACTTCATACATCGCGGCGTCGGCATTGCGGATGAGCGTCTGCGCGTCATGCCCGTCGGTCGGGTACAACGCCACGCCCGCACTCACGCCCATCGACAGCACATGGCCTTCCACCCGGAACGGCGTCTGCAATTGTTCGATCAGGCGCTCCACGGTTTGCGTGACATCCTCGCGTGTGGCGCAGTGCGTGAGAACGGCGACGAATTCATCGCCGCCCAGCCGCGCCACCGTGTCGGAAGCGCGCAGCCCGCTGCGCAAGCGCATGGCCGTGGCCTTCAGGACGAGGTCGCCCACGGCATGGCCATACTCGTCGTTGACCGGCTTGAAGCGATCGAGGTCAATGAACACCACGGCGACCTGCCCGCGCGCGCGACGCGCCGCCTGAATGGCGACGAACAGGCGATCGCGAAGCAGACGTGCGTTCGGCAAGTCCGTCAGCGGATCATGCAGCGCGAGGTGATGCGCCTGATCGAGCGCCGCGCGCCGCTGCGTCACGTCGAGCAGCGTGCCGCTCACGCGGGTGGCCACGCCCCGGGCATCGCGCTCGGTCACGCGCCCACGCGCGGCCACCCAGATCCATTGGCCATGGCGCGCGCGCATGCGCTGCTCAATTTCAAAGCTGTCGGCATCGCCGCGCATATGGCGATAGATGCGTCGCGCGCTCAAGGCGGCGTCCTGCGGATGCACCATGGCGTACCACGCATCCGGATCGTTGGGCAGATCCGTCGGCTCGTAGCCGAGCATGTCGGCCGTCCGGCGGTTGAACGACACATGCCGTGCGCGCGTGGACCAGTCGAATGTACCGAGCCCCGCGCCGTCGAGCACATAGGCCAGTCGTTGCTCCGACGCGCGCAGCGATTCCAGCGCCAGGCGCCGCGCAGTCACGTCCTGCATCTGCACAACGAGGTGCTGGCTGCCAGCATCGCGCGCCACCGCCACGTCGGTCTGCACCCACACGGTGGTACCGTCCTGGCGCACCAGGCGCGTTTCCATCGAGAGCGCATCGCGCTGGCCGGCGAGCAGCGACTCGACACCATGTCGCGTACGTTCAGTGTGATCGGGGTGGCAAAGGTCGAACAGATCGCGCGTGCGCAGCGCCTGTGCTTCGTGACCGGTCAGCGCGCACAGCGCACGGTTCACGTCGAGGAAGCGACCCTCCGGCGCGCACAGGCCGATTCCTATCGGCGAATGTTCGATCGCAGCCTTATACAAGTGGTGGTCCTCAAGCATGGCGATGCTGTTTCGCGAATGCGGCAGTCCCGGGGGTGTGCTGGTGTGATGGCCGTTGCGCCGCAGATGCTCCATCACGCAATGCTTTGCGCTGGGCCCCTGCGGTGGTTGCTGGCGTGATCCCCGTAACCGGTCTCGTGGTCTGCGTAGCCCGGCTGGCAGCCGGCAAACAGACCTTGGTGCGTTGCAAGCGCACGAATCGAGGCGGACTATAGAAGCCGCGAGTTAACGGGGCAATCCCTTCCCGCGAGGGGACATGGACCGCACACGCGCTTTGGGTCCCCTCGTACGCGAAATGACGCGAAGGAAACGCGCCCCGCGTCATTCCCGTCTGCGTTGGTCGACGTCCATTGTCGACACCCGTCCAGCGTCGCCGGACAGGCGACAACTCTACACGGGTCGCACCCGCGATGGAGCTAGCCGTTCGGCTAGGTCTGGCTGCCGCGGCCACCGCGCAACCGTTTGCCGCCGCGGCGTGCGGCGCTTTCCACAATGTGAATGTCTGGAGGTGGAGACAAAGCCCCGGACTTCATCCGGAAGGACGAAACGCGCAACCGGGCAGCTCCGTTACTATTCTTCAATATCGCTTCGGGGGGCGAAGTCAGACACGGCGAGCCGCGGCACATCCGCACGCGGTTGTGGGAGGTTGTATGGAATTGAGCTTTGTCGCCCCCGGCACGCACACGCATCGTTACGCGCTGAAGCTTGCTGGCCTGCCCGAAAGTACCGAACCGGGCTCGAAACCGGTCGATCCAGCGTGGGTCGACGATGCGCTCACCGCCGCCGTGCGCGTCTTCGATGCGCACCGCGTGCACTTTGCCGATGCCTATTTCGCCTATCGCGCACGCGAGACGGCGCAGCATCCGCCCCGCACCGGCGGCCAACCCGGGCCGGCACGCGTGGCGGGCGATCTCCACGACGACACGCCGCTCCTCGCGGATACGTTTGCGATTGCGCAGTTGGCGGCACTTGTTTCGCTGGAAGCGTCCGGCGTGGCCGATGTCATTGACGTGCGGCTCGTCGTGGAACGCCTGCGCGACGACAACCCCATCCCGCCAACGGACGGCATCGGCGAAGTCACGTTCGTCGCGGAACCGACCGCGGGCCTGCAGAGCGTGGCAAGCCGGCATTAACGTCGCCGGGCCGCTCACGGCCCTTTGCGCGGGGGCGGCTCCAGCACGATGTCCGGTTGCGGCTCCGTTGGCGCACCGACGGTGTCGGCGTCGCGGAACGTCCAGTGCCGGTGGACGAGGAAGTTGAAAACGGCCGTGATGGCCGAGGCGAACACCTGGGCGATCAGGTAATACAGCCCGAGCCCCAGGCCGATGGCCATGATGGTGGCGTTGCAGCCAAGCGCGAGAAAGGCCACCAGGCCAAACCGCACCATCGCCCCGATATGCCCGCGCGTGCTGTTGAAGACGGCCTGCCGGCTGATGAAGTAGTTGAGCGTGGCGCCGATCACGCTGCCCGCCACCGACGCCCGCCACGGCGAGACGCCCACCTGCACCAGCCCGAACAGGATCACATAGTGCGCCAGCGTTGCGCCGCCGCCGATCACGATATAGCGCGCAAACTGCTCCACCGCTGCCCAGAAATGCCGCCGAGACGCCATGCGTGCGCTGACCCCGTTCACTTTGGAACCGACATTGTGTTCGATCATGGCTGCCGGGCCGCAACTCGCGTGCCAGCCTCTGCACAATAAGTGCGCTTAAAGTTGTGCAACATTTGGCCGTATAGAAACGTGGGGCCCCGCGCGGGTGTGGGCTCCCCATTGCCATGCTCGAACTTCAACCTCTCGACATTCCGCTTGCGATTCCCCTGCCGTGGCCGATGCTTGACGCCGACGGGCAGTTGCTCGTCCCGAAGGGCGACGTCATCCACTCGCCGGAGGAAATCGACCTGCTGTGCACGCTGCACCGCCCGCACCGTCAGGCGGACGGCACGCCCGCGCCTGCGCCGGCGTTTGCCAATACGCAGTTCCCGAACACGATGTTCCCCGACATGGCCGACGACCCTGACGGCGAACGCACGATCGCGATGGAGCTGCTGGGCCTGCGCCCGGGCGGCATGCTGACCGTCCGCCTGACCGCAGGCGCCGGGCAGACCAAAGGTGCCGCGCGCGTCATGGGGTACAGCCCGCAGCGGCATCTGCTCATCACCATGCCCATTGACGGCGGCCGCACGGTCATGCCGGTCAAGGATGAATTGGTGGAGATTCACGCCTTCTCGGGCGAAGGCATTGCCACGTTCGAATGCACGGTCATGGCGGTAAGCCGCATTCCGTTCGAATACGTCGTGCTGTCGCCGCCGCGCCGGATCAAGAACCGCACGTTGCGCAAATCGCTGCGCGTGCGCGCCAATGTGGTCGGCAAGATGCTGGTGAGCGGCGATCCGCCGCGCATGATCCACATCTCCGACATCAGCACGACCGGCGCGTCGTTCCGCTCGGCGCATCGGCTGGAAGTCAGCGGAGCCCCCGCGCGCCTACGCTTTCGCGTCAAAACGCGCGACTACCACTCCGAGCTGGTGGCGGCCGCCCTGGTGCGCAGTGAAAAACCGGCCGACCTGCCCAACGTCTATCAATACGGCGTGGAATTCGTCGAACTGCTGGCGGCGCAAAAAATGCTGCTGCAGTGCTTCATCTATGAACAGTTGCTTTGGGGCGGTCAGCGCATGGTGTAACGTGCAGACAGAACTGATATTCGTATCGCTTTGATCAGAATTAATTGCTGCTAAACGTTAAAAGAGTGTGCCTGATGCACACGAAAACATGCCGGGAAACGGCCACCATGGCCGACTTTCCGCTTATGATGCCGCAGGCTTGCTTGTGACAAAGCTATACAATTGACAGCGCATCAAGCGCACGCATTTCCGTTTTAAAGGCATTTGCAGGACGATCCCCATTTATGAGCCGCGCAAGGTCTGCCGCGCCATCGCGTCTGGATCCCATCTCCGGATTGCCGGACCGCGAGCGATTCGTCCAACTGCTGGCTGCCATGCCGCAACCCGCACGCGCGGACGCAATCGGCGCGCTGCTGCTGATCGGCTTCGACCATTTTGCCGAGGCGACCAACACCCTCGGGCCGCTGGCGGCGCGAGACGTCATCGTTGAATGCGCATCGCGCCTCGAAGCGCTGAGCGTGCCGGCCGCCAATGGCATCGCCCCCATCGTCGGGCGCATCGGCCCCGAAACATTTGCCGTTGCCTGCGCAGATTTCGCCTCAGTGCAGGATGTGCACGATCTCGCCCGGCGTATTTCTGCTGCGCTCACACGGCCCTTCATCACGCACGGTTACGAGCTGGTCTGCTCGTGCAGCATCGGCATGACGCTGTTCGAAAGCATGCCCAGCGATGCGGCGCGGCTCATTGAACAGGCCGACCGCGCGCTCTACGGTGTGCAGCACGGTGCCGAACAAAGCCCTGCGCTGTATGCCCCGGCGGCCATGCCACCACGCACGGCCAGCGGCACTGGCGATGCGGGAGATGCGGGAGATGGGGGCGATGCAGGCCACAGCGACGGATACGACGCCATCGCCGAACATCCTCGCCTGGCAGCACAACTGCGCCATGCGCTCGCGCGCCGCCAGTTCAGCCTGAACCTGCAGCCCCAACTGAGCCTGACCGACGGACGGATCGTCGGCTACGAATTCTTGCTGCGCTGGATCTCTCCGGAATTGGGCGGCGTGGCACCAGCCGCTTTTCTGCCGATCCTGGAGCAGACCGGCGACATCCGCCAGGTGGGCCACTGGGTGCTCGATAACGCCGCACAAATGCTGGCCGGGCTGCTGCGCGAAGAATCGCAGCGCGCGGGGCGCAACAGCCGGCATCAGCCGGGCGTGCATGCGGCCGTCAATTTGTCGGTTGCGCAGCTGCTTGATCCGCAATTGAGCGATGTGGTGCGCGACATTGCCGCGCGCCACGCGGTGCCGACCACGCGTCTCGTCTTCGAGATTTCGGAACATACGCTGCACCGTGCCAACGGCGCCGCGCAAAAGGCGGTGGAGGCGCTGCACGCCTGCGGCGCACGCGTCGCAGTGGAAGACTTTGGGGCCACTGCGCACAGCCTGGATTGCCTGGCAACGTTCCGCCCGGATCAGGTCAAGCTCGATCAGGCCGTCGTCAACGCCGTGACCAACACGAGCGATCAGACCATGCTGCAACGCCTGGTGACGGCCGCGCATGGTGCGGGCGTGCCCGTCACCGCTACGCGCGTGGAGACCGCTGCGCAGCTCGACGCATTGCGCGCCTGCCGGTGCGACGTCATCCAGGGCTATTTGCTCTCGCAACCTTTCCCGGCGCGCTGGATCGACGACACACAAGACGTGATTGCCGAGCGCGCACGCGATCTGATGCCGTAAAGGAAAACGCCCTCCCGCCTGCAAAGCGGAAGGGCGCTGCTGCTGGTGCCTGATGGCGCCTGGGTGTGCCGACCGGTTTATGCGTGCTCGACGCGGAAGACCGCCACCGCGCTGCGCAGCGCCTCGGCCTGCTCTTCCAGCGACTCCGCAGCGGCCGCCGCCTGCTCGACCAGCGCGGCGTTCTGCTGCGTCACCTGATCCATCTGCGTGACGGCCTGGTTGACCTGCTCGATGCCGCTGCTCTGCTCTTCCGACGCGGCACTGATCTCGCCCATGATGTCGGTCACGCGGCGCACGGCCACGACCACCTCCTCGATGACCGTACCGGCTTCGGCCACCAGGGTCGAACCGTTCTGCACGCGGCCCACTGAATCGCCGATCAGTTCCTTGATCTCCTTGGCGGCCGTGGCGCTGCGCTGCGCGAGGCTGCGAACCTCGCCCGCAACAACGGCAAAACCGCGGCCCTGCTCGCCAGCGCGGGCGGCTTCCACTGCCGCATTCAGCGCAAGGATGTTGGTCTGGAAGGCAATGCCCTCGATCACACCGATGATGTCGGCGATCTTGCGGCTGCTTTCGTTGATGCCGGCCATCGTGTCCACCACGCGGCCCACGACTTCCCCGCCCTTGACGGCGATGTCCGACGCGTTGACCGCCAGCGTGCTCGCCTGACGCGCGTTGTCGGCGTTCTGCTTCACGATGCTGGTCAGCTCCTCCATGCTCGATGCTGTTTCTTCCAGAGACGAGGCCTGCTGTTCGGTGCGCTGCGAGAGGTCAGCATTGCCGGCGGCAATCTGCTTGGTGGCGCTGGCGATCGAATCCGAGCCCGTGCGCACCTGCCCGATGATCTGCTGCAGGCTCGTTTGCATGGACGACACGGCATGCATGAGACGCGCGGTTTCGTCGCGGCGGCCGGCGGCGGTCTGGCCTTCCACACGCGTGGCGAGATCGCCCGAGGCCATGCGCTCGAAGACCTGAATGGCACGTTCCAGCGGGCGCACCACCGTGCGGCTGAGCACGCCGCGCGCCACGATCGACAGCACCAGCGCGGCGGCCAGCAAGCCACCGGAAATCCAGATGCTCATCGCATAGCGCGATTGGGAATGGTCGAAGCGCTGCTGACCGTACTTGAAGCGCGCTCCGACCAGCGGCCCCAGCGCCGTGTCGTAATCGACGAAGAGCTTCGGCACCAGGTTCGTGTTCAGCTCACGGTACGTGGTGAGGTCGCTGCGCTCCAGGGCGGCAATGGCCGGCTCCAGCGCGGTCTTGACGAACTTGGTGCGGGCGGCGTCGGCGGCTTGCAGCTGCGCGCGGTCGGCATCCGGAATCGGCAGCTTCATGAACTGGGCCCAGGCATCGTTGGCCGAGTTGACCATGGTGTGCGCATCGGCCAGCAGCTTCTTGAGTTCTTCCGGCGACGAGACCGAATCGAAATTGGTCAGGTGAATGCGCGCCCACAGCAGGTTGATGGTGTCTTTCGCCAGCAGGTCCAAGCCCTTGGCGTCTTCCAGGTACACCGCGCGCAAATCGTCGTTGGTAGCCCGGCCGGTGGTGATACCCGCGAAGCCGACCACGGCAATCATCACCGCAAATACCGCGACCAGAAACGTCAGCCGCGTGCGAATGCTTGTGTCCATCCACTTCCACATGTCTTTTTCCCCTGCATGGTTGGGCCGTGCAGCGCTGAGACGGTCTTCCAGCGCCGCTCTTCGGGCACCCTGTTCACTCCCAAAGGTGCTAACGGCAGCGGACAGGAGAAATAGAGGGCAGCGCCCCGAATGTCCGGAATGCGCCGCAAGTGATACGCAAGGCGATAAAAAAGATGCGGGGGACGGACCCCACGTGCGCGGGGTGGCACTAAAATGCGGGTTACGCCACCGCCTTGGTGGCAATCACGCGAACATCGTGCGGGATACCGCACGGCTCACAAGGGGATCGAGATGAAGAAACTGATCGCACTGCTGGCCCTGGGCTGCGCCGTTCTGGCTGGCTGCAACACGATGGCAGGCATGGGCAAGGACATCCAGACGGGTGGCCAGAAGCTCGAAAACGCTGCTGACAACACCAAGCAGAAGATGTAATGAAGCAACGGCCAGGCAACCCCTGGCCTGCGCTGCAAAACGCCGCCCTTCGCGGCGTTTTTCTTTTTGGGGCCCTACAGCAGTTCTTCCGGCGTAAACGGCGCCAGCAACTGGATCCACGTCCGGCGGCCCAGGCCCACTTCGGGCTCGTGATCGACCACTACGTCCTTGCCGTTTTGGCGTGTGGTCCAGCGCAGCCGGCCGTCTTCCTTGGTCACCCGATAGGCGCTGTCGCGCACCGAGTCGTCGAACAGCTTGGCCACCGCTTCCGCCAACACCGGGCTGCGGATGATCAGCCCCGTTTCGGTATTCAACCCGATGGAGCGCGGGTCGATGTTCATGGAGCCGACAAACAGCGTGCTGCGGTCCACCACGATCGATTTCACATGCAGGCTCGCCTGCGACGAACGGAACGTGCCGATTACCTTGGGGCGATCGCCGAGCGTCGGTCGCAGCTCGTACAGTTCAACGCCGTCGTCGACCAGCTCGCCGCGATATTTGGCATAGCCCACATGCACGATGGGCGCGTCGGTTGCCGCCAGGGAGTTGGTCAGCACACGCAGCCGCACACCACGATCCTGCAAACGCTTCGCCACTTCGAGGCCGCCCTTGCCGGGCACGAAATACGGCGAGATCAGCACCACCTCGCGCTTGGCCTCGTCGATCAGACGCAGAAGCGTCTGGGCAAGGCGCTCGCCGCCGGGTTCCACCTTGTCGCCCGACACCTTGGCCGGACGATCCACGATGACCTGCGCGGGCGCCCACTCCAGGCGCAGCCGGCCCCGGGCGATCTGGTCAGCGAGGAACCAGTCGCGGGGGGCCGGCTTGAGCGGCAGAGGCTGCTCCGGCGCAGGGCTGGCGAGATCGGTCTGGTTGCGGCGCTGCTCGAGCTGCGAGATTGTCTTGTCAGGCGAGGCCTTGCCGGACCCGGAGCCCGAACCCATGTCGATCGGCCGGGTCGGCACGTCGATATGCTGGGGCGGCCCTTCCGGCCGGTTCGGCGTCGTCACGGGTGCGGGATAGTTGCCGTCTTTCTGCACGGGCGGATGCGCCGTGCTCGGCTCGGGCGCCAGCGCCTGCACCGGATAGGCAAATTCGCTGTTCCAGTACGCATCGAACGCCGACGACAGTTGCCGCACCGCCGGCCCGGCCGCCAGCACGTCCAGATCGACAAAATTCGTGGTCTCGTTCTGCGTGAAATATTCGGCGCCCAGATTGCGCCCGCCCGTCACGGCCAGCGCGTTATCAGCAATGAAGGCCTTGTTGTGCATGCGCCGGTTGACGCGACGGAACTCGGCGGCGCCGCTCAGGTACCGCGTGACGTTCGACATGCGGCCGCCCGGAAACGGGTTGAACAGGCGTACGTCGATGTTCTTGTGCGACGAGAACTTGAGGAACGCCAGATCACGCCCGTCGCTGTGCAGATCGTCGACCAGCATGCGCACGCGCACGCCGCGCTCGGCAGCGGCCAGCACGTGGCGCATCAGTTCGCGCACACTGTTGTCGCTGGCGATGATGAAGTACTGCAAGTCCAGCGTGCGCTCGGCGCGGTCAGCCAGCGTCAGCAACGTGGCGTACGCCTCTTCGCCCGACGGGATCAGCCGGAACCCGGACACGTCCGCCGACGGCGCATTCGTCTGCACCAGCCGCCCCAGCGACGTGGCCGACTCGGCGTTCGGCAGCGCCGTCGTGACAGGCCGATCGACGTGCTCGGGCAGGCTGGCGCAGCCGGTCAGCAGTGCGATGGCCAGATAGGCAAACCAGGCGCGCAGATACGCGATCCAAAGATTCCTCGGGTGCCGTTGCATGTTCGATATCGTGTTGGAGACGGCGTGGCGACAGGACGTCGACTTCACACCAGCATGCGGCGTGCCTGGGCCGACCGCCCCGCCAGACTACGCGAGTTGGCAGCCACGGCAATATCCGTGTTTGTCCGACGCCACCTGGGGCGTGTCAAAATGGCCCACGGTGCGCCTCTTCCTGCTGCGTTCGATGCTGACCAACACCACGGCATTTGCCGCCTTCCTCTTTCTTGTGCACTGCGTGGGCGTGCTCGCCGCCATGCATGCCGTGCTGACCGTGCGCACGTCGCAGGGCGCCATCGCGTGGGCCATTTCGCTGGTCACGCTGCCGGAATTCACGCTGATCCCCTATCTGATCTTCGGGCGCAGCACCTTTGCCGGTTACGTGGATGCACGCCGCTTCCACAACGCCCGCTTGCGAGAGATCACCCTGTCCGACGACTGGCGCCGCCTGCGCGACCATGAATCGAGCGTGGTCGCGCCGCAGCACACCTGCATGCAGGCCTTGCCGCGCCTGACCGGCACACCGTGCCTGGCGCGCAACCGCGTACGGCTGCTCGTCAACGGGGCGGAAACCTTCGATGCCATCTTTGCGGCCATTGCACAGGCGCGCCGGGTGCTGATCGTGCAGTTCTTCATCGTGCACGACGACACGCTCGGCCGCCGACTCGCCGAACTGCTGCTCGAACGCGCGCGGGCCGGGGTGCGCGTGTACTTTCTCTTCGACAGCATCGGCTGCCACGCACTGCCCCGCCACTATGTGCATCGGCTCGTCGAAGGCGGCGTGCACGCCAAGCCGTTCTCCACCCACGCCGGGTTCGTCAACCGCTTCCAGCTCAACTTCCGCAACCACCGCAAGCTCGTCGTGGTGGACGGCGAGCGTGCCTACGTGGGCGGCCACAACGTCGGCAACGAATACATGGGCGAGAAGCCACCGCTTGCACCGTGGCGCGATACGCATATCGAGATCGTCGGTGCCGCGGTGATGGACCTGCAGCTCACCTTTGCCGAAGACTGGTACTGGGCCGCCCGCGAAGTGCCGCAGCTGATCGTGCCCGAATTACGGCCGGAAGAAGACATGGTCTGCCAGGTGGTCGCCAGCGGCCCGGCCGACAAGCAGGAAACCTGCTCGCTGTTCTTCATGGAAGCCATTCAGTCGGCGCGCAAGCGGCTGTGGATCACGTCGCCGTACTTCATTCCGGACGAAGCCGTGTTTGCCGCGCTGCGCCTGGCCGTCCTGCGCGGCGTGGACGTGCGCATCCTGATCCCGTCGCGGCCGGACCACCACATGGTCTTCCTGGCGTCCTCGCTGTACGCGTATCAGGCGATCCGCGCCGGTGTGAAGATCTACCGTTACCTGCCCGGCTTCCTGCACCAGAAGGTCGTGCTGATCGACGACGAGGCCGCCGCCGTGGGCAGTGCCAACCTCGACAATCGCTCGTTCCGCTTGAACTTCGAGCTGATGATCATGACCGCCGACGCGCGCTTCGCCAACGACGTCGCGCAGATGCTCGAAGCCGATTTTGCCGAAGCCGCCCGCGTGGGCCGTGACGAATACGAACACGCACACCCGCTGCGCCGCGTAATCATGCACGTGGCCAAGCTGTTCGCGCCCATCCTGTAGCCACGGCCGCGCTCCGAATTTGCCCGCAAAAAGCGGAGCGCATCCAGACATCGCCGCCCCTAACCTGAGCGAACGTTTTCAGGAGTGTGCGATGTCCGATCCCCATGTCCATGCTGTCGACTGCCTGCCGCCAGGCTTCAACCGGCTCGCCGGTTCCAACCTGGCCGCCCAGTCGGCCGAGCAGATTGCGCTGGCGGCCATGCCAATGGTTGCGGTGCTCACCCTGCATGCCGACGCCAGCACGGCAAGCTGGCTGCAAGTGGCGCTCACGCTGCCGTTCGTACTGTTTGCCATTCCCATCGGCATGCTGGCGGACCGTTGGCCCAAGCGCGCGTTGATGGCCGGCGCGGAGGCGGTGCGCGCACTGGCGTTGTTTGCTGTGGCGGGGCTGCTGATGGCCGGGCGGTTGAACCTGACGGCGCTGGGCGTGCTCGGCTTTGTGGCGGTGTGCGGCACGGCGGTGTTCAGCGTGGCAGCCCCGGCGCTGGTGCCGTCGCTCGTGCCGGCCGCGATGCTCGCACGCGCAAACGGCCGCATCGAATTGGCGCGCACCGTTGCATTTGCGTGCGGCCCCGCCATCGGCGGTGCGTTGATCGGCTGGACCGGCGCGATGGCGGCGTTCGTGCTGGCGGCGGCGTTGTCGGCCATGGCGTCGGCAATGTTGGCCGGCGTGACCGCTCGGGAGCCTGTGGCACCGCGCACAGCGCATCCGCTGCAAGACATTGCGGAAGGCGCGCGCTTCGTGTTTCAGCATCCGCTGCTGCGGCCGGTATTCATCACCCAGCTCGTCTTCACCATGTCCTTCTTCATGGTGTCGGCCATCTTCGTTCCGTATGCGGCGCATCGGTTGAATCTCTCTGCGCAGGCGATCGGGCTGACGCTCGGCATGTACGGCGCGGGCATGGTGATTGGTGCGCTGCTGGCAGCGCGGATTCTCGCGCGCTGGCGTTTCGGCCATGTGGTGGCGACAGGCCCCGTATGCGGACTGGCGGGCGGTGTGCTGCTTGCGGCCACGCTGTGGCAGCCGTGGCCTGCGCTGGCTCAGGCCGGCTTCTTCCTGCTCGGTTGTGGGCCGATTCTTTGGGTGGTGAGCACGACCACGCTGCGGCAGACGGTGACGCCGCCCGCGCTGCTGGCGCGCGTATCCGCAGTCAACGTGATGTCGTATGGTGCTCGGCCGGTCGGTGCGGCCATGGCCGCGTGGCTTGCGGCACATGCCGGTGTCGGGGCGTGCCTGCTGGTGGCGATGGCGGGCCTTGCGCTGCAGCTGCTGTGCATCCTGCAATCGCCCGCGGTGCGGCTGGCGCGTCAGCCGCGTGCGGATGACCCGTCGGCCGGGCTGGAGCCCGCCTGAGCCGCGTCGCCAACCCGATCACCGCGCTGCGCATCGCGCCACGCGCGCGGCGTCATGCCAAAGTGGGCGATGAACCAGCGCGTGAACGACGCCTGCCGCGTATAGCCGAGCAGCGCTGCCACCCGACCGATCCGGTAGCTGGGGTTGGCCATGTAGCGAACGGCAAGGTTGTGCCGCACCTCCTCCACCAAGTCAGAGAACGTCATGCCGGCCAATTCCAGCTGCCGCTGCAACGTGCGCACGCTCAGGTGAAGGTGATCCGCCACCTGCTCCACCGACGCACGCTCCAACGGCAGCAGCAGATAGATCGCGCGACGCACGTCCTGCACCACCGCCTCCTGCGCCGATACATTGAGCGGCTCCGCAAGGCTCTCGGCATAGCGCACAAGCGCCGGATCGGCAGCGGGGTTGGGCGTTTCCAGATCGGCAGCCGCACAGACGATGCCGTTGAAGTCGCTGCCGAACACGATGGGGCAGCCGAACACGCGCCTGTGCAGGCTGAGGTCGGCGGGGGCGGTATGTGAGAAGTGAATGCTGCGCGGCTTCCAATGCACGCCGAGCAGCGCACTGCACGTCCGGGCGAGCACGCCGACGGCCAGCTCGTTGGCCTGCCGCAGCGGCACCGGCGTCTCGGTGATGACCTCTTCGCGAATCACCACCATGTCGCCGTCGGATTCCAGGTAGATCGCCAGCGCGTCGTTCAACAGGTGGCGGTACTGGATGATGGCCTGCAGCGCCTCGCGCAGCGTGCGCTTATGCGCCAGCAGCAGCCCCAGCACACCGAAATCCAGTTCCTGGCGCGCCCCGGCCATCTGCAGGCCAAGCGTCGGGCACGGGGCACTCGCGGCAGTGATCTCCATCAACTGGCATGTCGCCACCACCGGCACGGGCTGCTCCGGATCGGCCAGCTTGGCCGGGTCCAGCCCAAGCTGCCGAAGTGCTTCCTGCGGGTTGAAACCGAGCCGACGCACGACCTGGAAGTAGCCGTTGAGCGAGCGGGCACGCACCATCGTTTCCATCGATTTCAGGGCGCTCCGAGCCGTGTTGGTGTTTACGCGGAATGGCGCGTAAAGAGAAAAACTTGGCGCCAAATGAGAAATTCAAAGCTACCGCTTCCCTATAGTGAAGTCCAGCCGAGACATCCCCTACAGGAGCCCCCACATGCAATTCCTCGATGATTCGCTGCACCCCGAAAACCAGGACAAGGTTGTCATTACCGTGGCGCCGTACGGCCCGGAATGGATGCCGGAAGATTTTCCCGAAGACATTCCGGTGACGATGGAAGAACAGGTGCAGAAGGCCGTCGATTGCTACAACGCCGGCGCGACGGTCCTGCACCTGCACGTGCGCGAGCTGGACGGCAAGGGCTCCAAGCGGCTGTCGAAATTCAACGAGCTGATTGCCGGCGTGCGCGCGGCGGTGCCCGACATGATCATCCAGGTCGGCGGCTCGATTTCGTTTGCGCCGGAAGACGAAGGGCAAGCCGCCAAGTGGCTGTCCGACGACACCCGCCACATGCTGGCCGACCTGACGCCCGCGCCCGACCAGGTGACCGTGGCCGTCAACACCACGCAGATGAACATCATGGAGCTGCTGTATCCGGCCTACCTGGAAGGCACGTCGCTGGCCAACCCCGCGCTGGCCGCCGCCTATGCGGAGATGACCGTGCCCGCCGGCCCCGCCTGGCTGGAGGAGCACCTGCGCCGCCTGCAGGCCGCCGGCGTGCAACCGCACTTTCAGCTGACCGGCATCCACGCGCTGGAAACGCTGGAGCGCGTCGTCCGCAAGGGCGTCTACAAGGGCCCGCTCAACCTGACGTGGATCGGCATTGGCGGCGGCTTCGACGGCCCCAATCCGTTCAACTTCTTCAACTTCATCCACCGCGCCCCGGATGGCTGCACGCTGACGGCCGAGTCGCTGCTCAAGAACGTGCTGCCCTTCAACATGATGGCCATGGCAATGGGCCTGCATCCGCGCTGCGGCATTGAAGACACGATCATCGACCAGCACGGCAAGCGCATGACGTCCGTGCAGCAGATTGAGCAGTGCGTGCGCGTGGCCCGTGAACTGGGCCGCGAGGTTGCCAGCGGCAAGGAGGCCCGTGCCATCTACCGCATTGGCGTGCAATATGACAGCGTGGAAGAAACGCTGGCGAAGAACGGCATGTCTCCCAACCGTGCCCCCAACGTGAAGAACCTGCCGCTGCGCGCGGCTTAAACTGAACGCCGCAGCATCACCGGGCCAACACAGGCGGCGCTCAACGCAAGCGCCGCCACTCGGAGACAACCATGAATCTGCATGCCGCCGACCCGCGCGCAGACCACGACGACTACCTCGTCAGCCGCCCCCAGGCGTGGTTTGCGTTTGCGATGACCTTTGCACTGATGCTGTTCGATTACATCGACCGGCAAGTCATCGTGTCGCTGTTTCCGCATCTGAAAACCGCCTGGGCGCTGTCCGATAAGCAGCTTGGCGCGCTCGTCTCGGTCATCTCGATCGTGGTGGCGGTGGGTGGATTGCCGGTGGCGCTGATGGCGGACCGCTTCAGCCGCGTCAAGAGCATCGTCGTGATGGCCACTGTATGGAGCCTCGCAACGATCTCTTGCATGTTCACGCGCAATTACGCACAGCTCTTCACCGCGCGAGCCATTGTTGGCGTGGGTGAGACGGGCTACGGCTCGGTGGGCGCGGCGCTCATTGCCAGCCTGTTCCCCAAACGCCTGCGCGCCACGTTGATGGGTGCCTTCTTTGCGGCGGCGTCCGTCGGTTCGGTGTTGGGCGTGCTGCTCGGCGGCGTGATCGCAGCGCGTTGGGGCTGGCAAGCGGCGTTCGGCGTGGTGGGCGTACCGGGGCTGGTGCTGGCGTTGCTGTATGTGTTCGTGCCGGATTACAAAACGGTGGCGATCGCGCCTGGCAACGGGCACGTGCGGCAGTCCGCAGGCACGCTCCTGCAGCGCGTGGCCGGCGCGCTGACCAGTTCGCGCACGCTTTGGTGGACGTGCCTGGGCGCTGCCTTCCAGTTGATCGTCGTGTCGACCATCTGGTCATGGCTGCCGAGCTACCTGAATCGCTACCACGGCACGCCGCCGGACCGCGCCGCCATGCAAGCCGCGCTGGTGGTGCTATGCGGCGCGCTGGGCGCCTTCGTGTGGGGCGTGGTGGCCGATGTGGTGGCAGCACGCCGCCAGCGCAACCGGCTGATTGCGGTGGCAGTGCTGGCCGTCGTCACGCTGCTCGTCTTCATGACGGCGTTCGGTACCGCCATGCCCGCCAACCAGCAGTTCCTCATGATCGCCTTCGGCGGCTTCCTGATGACGTGCACGGTTGCGCCGGCTTCGAGCGTGGTATTCGACGTGGTCCACCCCGGCGTGCGCTCGACCGGCGCCGCGGTGCTGTCGCTGTTCCAGAACCTGTTCGGCCTGGCGATCGGGCCGTTTGTGGGCGGCGCCATGTCCGATGCATGGGGCCTGCAGACCGCCCTGGCCGTCATGCCGGTCTTCGGCGTGGTGGCTGCAGGCTGCTTCCTGCTGGCCGCACGCAGCTACGAAGCTGAACTCCAGCGCGTGGCCAACGTGTCGATCGACGCGGCACCTTCCGCCGCACCCGCCGCCGTGGCTTCCGCATGACGGCCTTGCTCCGCTAACCGCGCGCCGCCTTCAAGGCACCCACCCCTGTCCGCTTTGACCGCGTCTCCTGAGCGAGCCGCGCGGGCGGCGCGCACCCCGAACATCCGAAAAAGTAATCCAGGAGATACCCATGGCAACCGCAATCCGCTTTCATGAAACCGGCGGCCCCGAGGTCTTGCGCTGCGAGAGCGTCGAGGTCGGCCAACCCGGCCCGGGGCAGGTCCGTCTGCGCCACGAAGCCGTCGGCCTGAACTTTGCCGACACCTACTTCCGCTCGGGGCTCTATCCCGTACCCCGCCCCGCCGGCATGGGCGTTGAGGCGGCAGGCATTGTTGAGGCCGTCGGCGATGGCGTCGCCAATGTCGCCGTGGGCGATCGTGTGACCTACACGGGCTTCATCAACACGCTTGGCGCATACAGCACCGAACGCCTCATTCCGGCCGCTCCGCTCATCAAGCTGCCTGCCGCCATTGCCTGCGAAACCGCCGCCGCCATGACCATGCGCGGCCTGACGTCGGCCTACCTGCTGCGCCGCATCTACCCGTTTGCGAAGGGCAACACGGTCCTGCTGCATGCGGCCGCCGGCGGCGTGGGGCTCATCGTCTCGCAGTGGGCCAAGCTGCTCGGGCTGACGGTGATCGGCACGGTATCGAGCGAAGCCAAGGCGGACATCGCTCGCGCGCACGGCTGCGACCACGTCATCAACTACGCGCACGAAGACGTTGCAAAACGCGTGCGCGAACTCACCGATGGCGTGGGGGTGAACGTGGTGTTCGACAGCGTGGGCAAGGCCACCTTCGATGCCTCGCTCGATTCGCTCAAGCGACGCGGCCTGATGGTGTGCGTCGGCACGGCGTCGGGCCCGATCCCGCCGTTCAACCCACAGCTGCTGGCGATGAAGGGATCGCTTTACCTGACGCGTCCGGCCCTGGCCGATTACATCGCCGATCCGGCCGAGAAAGCCGAGCTTGCCGGCGAGTTGTTCGACCATGTAGCCGCCGGTCGCATCAAGATCGAAATCCACCAGCGCTATGCGTTGGAAGACGCCGTGCAGGCGCACCGCGATCTGGAATCGCGCAAGACGACGGGGTCGTCCGTCTTCGTCATCTGAGGGGCCGTCATGCGCATTGAACAACTGACCAACGCCCTGGGTGCCGAGCTAACCGGCGTGCAATTGCGCGACGCCATCGAAGACGACGGCCTGTTCAGCGAGATCCGCGCCGCGCTGCTCAAGCACCGCGTGATCTTCCTGCGCGACCAGGACCTGAGCCGCGCGCAGCACGTCGCATTTGCCCGCCGCTTCGGCGATCTGGAAGACCACCCCGTGGCCGGCAGCGACCCCGAACACCCGGGCCTCGTGCGCATCTACAAGACGCCCGATCACCCGAACGACCGCTACGAAAACTGCTGGCACGCCGACACCACCTGGCGCGAGGCGCCGCAGTTCGGCGCTGTGCTGCGCTGCGTGGAATGTCCGCCCGTTGGCGGCGACACCATGTGGGCCAACATGGTGCTGGCCTACGAAAACCTGCCTGAAGACGTCAAGCGCGACATCGCCGGCTTGCGTGCGCGCCACAGCATCGAGGCCAGCTTTGGCGCGGTCATGCCGATCGAAAAGCGCCTCGCGCTCAAGGCGCAATATCCCGATCCGGAACACCCCGTGGTGCGCACGCACCCCGAGACCGACGAAAAGGTGCTGTACGTGAACGGCTTCACGACGCACTTCACGAACTACCACACACCCGCGCGCGTGCGCTTCGGACAGGACGCCACCGGCGGCGCGTCGGAGCTGCTGCGCTACCTCATCAGCCAGGCCTACATTCCTGAATACCAGGTGCGCTGGCGCTGGAAACCGAACAGCGTGGCGATCTGGGACAACTCCGCCACGCAGCATTACGCCGTCATGGATTACGCGCCGTGCCATCGCAAGATGGAGCGTGCCGGCATCATCGGCGGGAAGCCGTTCTAACGACCGTCGGGACACATCGGACCCGTCGGCGACAACACCAAGAGGAGACCCTGCAACATGAAGACGAAGCACATCGCCCCCGCGGCGCTGCTGGCCTGTGCCGGCGCAGCCTGCGCGCAATCCGGCGTCACGCTGTACGGCGTTATCGACACCAACATCGAATATGCGACGAACCTGCCGGGCGCCACGCCGGGCAGCTCAGGCAATCGCGTTTCCATGCAAAGCGGCGGGCTGTCCGGCTCGCGGTGGGGCCTGCGCGGCGTGGAGGATCTGGGCGGCGGCCTGAGCGCGCTGTTCGTGCTCGAAAGCGGCTTTGCCAGCGACACGGGCCAATCGCAGCAAGGCGGCCGGTTGTTCGGGCGTCAGGCCTACGTTGGCCTCAAGAGCAGTTCGATCGGGCAGTTCACCTTCGGCCGCCAGTACACGACGCTGTTCCAGCTGCTGGCCAACTTCGAGCCGATGGCGTATTCCACGCAGTACGAACCGGCGGCCGTGCAGACCGGCGTGAATTTCCGCTCCGACAACACGGCCATGTACACCGGCAACTTCGGCCCGGTGACTGCGCAGGCCCATTGGTCGTTCGGCACCGGCGCCCCGAGCGCCAACCCAACGGGCGGCGGCAACGGCGAAGTGCCGGGCCAGGCGCGACGCGACAGCGGCTATGGCGCAGGGATGGCCTATTCGGCCGGGCCGCTGGGCGCCACGCTCGCGTATGACGAGTACAACCCGAGCACCCCCCTGGGTGGCGGCGCGTTCAGCTCCGGCACGGTGCGCAAGGCAGCGCTGGCAGGCAGCTATCTGCTGGGCGATACGCTCAAGGTCATGGGCGGTTACCGCTGGGGCCAGAACAAGAACGCCAACGGCAGCGTGGCACTGCGCGACGACTACTTCTGGGCCGGCGCCAACTATCAGGCGACGAACGCCGTGATGCTCTCGCTCGAATACTCGTATCAGAAGATCAAAACCATCAACAGCGCACCGTCGACACAGGCCAACCCGTGGCAGGTCGCATTCATTGCCGACTACACGCTTTCGAAGCGCACCGACCTGTATCTGACGACGGCATATGCGCGCAACGCTGGCCTGGCGCTCGACCAGTCCACGGTAGACCTCAACGCCACCGGCTACGGCCTGGGTGCCGGCAAGACCAGCATGCTCGGCGCGGCTGTCGGTATCCGCCACAAGTTCTGAGCGGCCAAACCTCGGGAGGCGGGCTCCGCCCTCTCCCCGGTCGGCATTCGAGGAGGGCGACCTCCTCGTTTTTTCTGCATGGCGCTTCATCATGACGTTGTCCAACACCCCTTCCACCCTCCTTTTCGTGCCTGGCCTGCGCGACCACGTGGCCGAACACTGGCAGACATTGCTCGAAGCCAAGCTCCGGGCGGCAGGCCACAAGGCTGTGTCGGTCCCGCCGCTGGAGGTCGACAAGTTGAGCTGCGCGGCACGGGTCGCCGCCTTGGACAAGGCCATCAACGCCATCGATGGGCCGGTGATTCTGGTCGCGCATAGCGCCGGCGTGATGATCACCGTGCATTGGGCGCGGCGGCACACGCGCAAGATCCACGGCGCCCTGCTGGCCACGCCGGCCGATCTCGACACGCCGCTGCCTTCTGGCTACCCCACGCGCGAAGTACTTCAGGAGAACGGCTGGCTGCCATGCCCGCGCAATCCGCTGCCGTTTCCAAGCATCGTTGCGGCCAGCCGGAACGATCCGCTGGCCTCGTTCGAACGCGTGGCCGGCATGGCCGCAGACTGGGGCAGCCGCCTGGTCGATCTCGGAGAGGTGGAACATCTGAATCCCGCCGCAGGCTTCGGCCCGTGGCCCATGGCGGAAGCGCTGATCCATGAACTCGTTTGACTCGCCCAGGCAGGCAAGTCCTGCCGGCGTGAGCGGCCGGCGCGCCACGCTCACTGTCGATGTGTTCTTCGACTTCATTTGCCCATGGTGCTGGATCGGTACGCGCCATCTGGCGAGCGCACTGCGTACGTTCGCAACGCTGCATCCGGAGGTGAAAACCAAGGTGCGGTGGCGCCCCTATCCGCTGCTGCCGGATACCCCGGAGGACGGACTGCCTTACCAGGCGTTCTATCTCAGCCGCCTGGGCAGCCCCACTGCCGTTTCGATGCGGCGTGCCCAGGTGCAACGCGCGGGGCAAGCCGCCGGCATTGACTTCGATTTCACACGCATCAACGTCCTGCCCAATACCGAGCGCGCGCACTGCGTGGTTCGGAAATACCGCCGCATCGATGCGGGCGGACAGCCGGCCCAACTGATCGAACGCATCTTCAGCGCCTATTTTGTGGAAGGCGCAGACATCGGTCACGAAGACGTGCTGCAACGGCTGGAGATCGAGAACAGCATCTCCCCCGCGATGTCGCTCGACGCGTGGCCACCCAGCATATGCAAGCCAGTCGGCCGCGGCGTGACCGTTTCCGGAGTGCCGCATTTCATCTTCAACTCCGACGTGGCGATCTCCGGCGCGCATCCTGCAACGACGCTCGTGCGCGCCATGCAAAACGCGCTATCGCCGTCGCACCTGCACTGCACATCATGACGCGCAATGTCACCGTGGCGTCGGCCAGCGACCTGGGCGCCGGTCAGCGCAAGCTCGTCTTCGTCAACCGCCGCAGCATTGTCGTGTTCAACGTCGAAGGCCAGCTTCGTGCCGTCGACAACAGTTGCCCGCACAACGGCGCGTCGCTGGCCTCTGGACGCTTGGACGGCAACGTCTTGCAGTGCCCTGCGCACGGCCTGCGCTTCGATCTCGCCACCGGCTGCATGCCCGGCGCCGGCGGCCTGTGCCTGAAGACCTACGCGATTCAGGAGACCGACGGCCACATCGTCATCCAGGTGGAAGACGCTGCCTGAATCGCTACGCCCACTTGAACCTGCATACAGAACAAGGCCCTTCAGAACATGCATGAGAACCTCATCACCCCGACACCGTCGGCGTATACCTATCCACTGCTCGTCAAGCACTTGTTGACCAACGCGCAATGCCTTTATGGCGAACAGGAAATCACGTATCGCGGTGCGCTGCGCTACAGCTATCGCACGTTTCGCGAACGCATCGGCCGGCTCGCATCGGCACTCAGCACCCTGACGGTTCAGCACGGCTCGACCGTAGCCGTCATGGACTGGGACAGCCACCGCTACCTTGAGTGCTATTTCGGTGTGCCAATGATGGGCGCCACGCTGTTCACCGTGAACGTGCGGCTCTCCGCCCAGCAGATTCTCTACACACTCAACGATGCGCGGGCTGAAGTCGTGCTCGCGCACGCCGACTTCGTGCCGCTGCTGGAAGACATCTGGCCCGAGCTGACGAGCGTGCGTCACGTTGTGGTGCTTGCCGACAACGCCCCCATGCCGCACACCACGCTGCCGGTGGCAGGCGAATATGAAGCGCTGCTCGCCCATGCCTCGCCCGACTTCGCATTTGCCGACTTCGATGAACGCACGCGCGCCGCAACGTTCTATACGACCGGCACGACCGGCGACCCGAAAGGCGTGAGCTACAGCCACCGCGACATCGTGCTCCACACCATGGCAACTGCCACGACACTGTGCGCACCGCGCGATGGCCAGCGCCTGCACCGCGATGATGTCTACATGCCCATCACGCCGATGTTCCACGTGCTGGCCTGGGGCATGCCGTACATCGCCGTCATGCTCGGCCTGAAGATCGTGCTGCCGGGTCGTTACGCAGCCGACCTCCTCCTCAAGCTGCACGACACGGAGCGCGTGACCTTCTCGCATTGCGTGCCGACGCTGCTCCAGATGCTGCTGCAAGCGGCGGAAGGCGGCATGCATGACCTGTCCGGATGGAAGGTGCTGATCGGCGGCTCGGCACTGTCTCCGGCACTCTGCGAAGCGGCACTTGATCGTGGCATTGACGTGTTTGCCGGTTATGGCATGTCCGAAACCGGCCCTGTGGTGGCGCTTGCGCAACTGCCGCCGGGGCGCAAGCCCGCAGACCGGCACGATGAGATCCGCATGCGCTGCGCGACGGGGCGCCCGGTGCCGCTGGCCGAATTGCGCATCGTCGACGAGCACCTGCGCGATGTGCCGCACGACGGCAAGCACCAGGGCGAGATCGTGCTGCGTACGCCGTACCTCACGCAGGGCTATTTCAACAAGCCGGAAGCATCGGAAGAACTGTGGGACGGCGGCTACCTGCACACGCAGGACATCGCCGTCATGACGCCCGATGGTTTCGTGCAGATCGTCGACCGCATCAAGGACGTGATCAAGACCGGCGGCGAGTGGGTGTCGTCCATTGAAGTGGAAAGCCTGATCGCCCAGGTGCCGGGCGTGCAGGAGAGCGCCGTCATCGGCGTGCGGGACGCCAAATGGGGCGAACGCCCGATGGCGTTTGTCGTTGGCAAGCCCGGGGCGCGCCTGAAGGCCGAGGCCATTCGCGATTCCCTTCTGGCACACGCCGACGCCAAACGCATCAGCAAATACGCCGTGCCGGAACTGGACCGTATCGCCTTCGTGGCGGAGATCCCGAAGACGAGCGTGGGCAAGATCAACAAGAAAGTCTTGCGCGAGAACGCGGCGTAAGTCCCGCACGCGCTCCACCGCCCGCCGCCCGCCGCCCCTTTGGCAGCTGGCGGCGGTGTCGTCAGACCATGCGGCGGATACCGAAGCGCTGCGCGCGGCGGCGCCACACGAAGGCGTAATACAGCCCCTGCATCACGAACATGGCGAGGAAGGCGGCCGGGTATGCAGCCCAGATGCCGTCGGTGCCGATATAGCGGCTCAGCACCCAGGCCACCGGCACTTCCACCGCCGCAATGGCGAGGATGGAAATTGCCGTTGGGGCCATCACCGTGCCGCTTGAGCGCATCACGCCCGAGAAGACACCCGCCATGCCGAAGATGACCGAACTCCACAGCGAGATGTGCAGCAGGCTCTGCGCAAGGCTCATCACTTCCGCACTGGTTGTGAACCAGCCGATGACCGCGCGCGAGAACAGCAGCGCCATCACCACCAGCACGCCGGTAATGGCCACGTTCAGCCACAAGCCCGTGCGCGTAATGGCGTCCAGGCGCTCCGTATTGCCCGAGCCGATGGCCTGCGCGCCGAGAATCGACGCCGTGATCGCGATCGACATGGCCGGAAACTGCACGTAGCTGATGATCTGCGTACCGGCGCCGTAGGCGGCCGTCGCGTCGGAACCGAAGCCGTTGACGAAGGACAGCAGCGCCAGTTCGGCGATCGAGATCACCACAAGCTGCACGCCCGTCGGCACGCCGATTTTCAGCACGGTTTTGAGCACACCCAGATCGACCCACAAATGCCGCGCCAGCACGGCATCGGGCGCGAGCGGATGGTTGTGACGGCGCAGGAAGAAGGCGAGCCACACCAGCGCGACCGTGAACGAGATGATGGTCGCCGCGGCGCCGCTTGCCACGCCCAGCTGCGGCAAGCCGAACCAGCCGCGAATGAAGGTCGGCGTCAGCACCAGCCCGATCGCCGTCGACAGCGCAAGCGTGCGCAGCGGCGTGCGTGTGTCGCCCACGCCGCGCATCATCGCCGTGGCCAGCAGGTAGACGAACAGGCCCGGCATGGCATAGAGCATGACGCTGGCGTAGAGCGTGGCGTCTTGCAGGATGTCGGCCGGCGTGCCGAGCCATCCCAGCAGCGCGTTGGCGAAGGGGCCGCCCAGCAGTGCCACCGCCAGCCCGACGATGAAGCCGACGGACAACGTTGTCCCGGCCACCGTCTTGACTGCCTCGGGCTTCTTGGCGCCCCACGCCTGCCCGATCAGCACCGCCGCGCCGGAGCCGAGTCCGATGATGAAAGCGATGAAGAAGAACAGGATCGGGAAGAACGCCGACACCGCGGCGAGTGCCTTCACGCCCAGCATGTGCCCCACATAGACGTTGTTGAGCGTGCCCGACAACGATTGCAGGATGTTGGCCAGGATCAGCGGGCCGAGGAATGCGATGAATGTTCGCCACAACGGGCGAGCAGCAGGCGCTGTCATGCAGCCTCCTGTTGAGGATTGAAGGCCCGGCTCGCCAGCTCGCGTGCAAAGTCGCGCACGTCGGCGGGCCAGGAGTGTGTGAGGGATTCGAACGCCGCGGCATCTGCGGCAAACAGGGCGCGCGTGGCCTCTTCAAAGCCCGCGGCGTTGCCGGCCATCGCCGACATGAAGCGGTACGCCGCCTCTTGCGCAGTCCGGCGGCGGTCGGCGCCTTCGGCAGCGCGGCGCGCATCCTCCACGAGCTTGCGCAGCGTAACCGATGCCCCGCCCGGCTGCGCGGCCAGCCAGTCCCAGTGGCGCGGCAGCAAGGTGACCTCGCGCGCAATCACGCCCAGCTTGGGGCGGCCAGGACCACGCGGGCGACTATCGGACTCGGCCGGTTGCGTGGCAGACGGAGCGGTTGGATCGAGGCGCGCAAGCACGTCTTCCACCGTGCCGCGCAAGTCGAATTCCACGGGCTGCGCGGTGGTGCGGTCGAACACCAGCACCTGCGATTCGGGGTGTGCATCGACGTGGATCTTGACGGCTCGGGCGACGTCGCGGACGGGCCCGGCGGCCAGGCGCTGCGTGCCGGCAAACGCCGTGCACGCGTGGATTGCTGTGGCATCCATGAGAAACGCTCCTGCTGAAGTTTCAACAGGAGCGCATTCTACCCGGGTTTAATTGGATGTCAATATTACCCGGGCATAAAAGTGGAATTTTGCGTCGCGTGACTTAAAAGTCATGCCGCCTGCTGCACGCGCGCCTCCACCAGCAACCGCTTCAGCTCCGGCACGCACGAGCCGCAATTGCCGCCCGCCTTCAGGCAGGCCGTGATCTCGCCGGTGGATTGCAGGCCCTGCGTGCGGATGGCATCGCAGATGGTGTTGCGGCCCACGCCAAAGCATGAGCAGACGGTGGGACCGACGTCGACGCCCGCTTCGATCGGCTGGCCGAGCAGCACGCCCGCCCGATCGACGTCTTCCAGCCGTTCTTGCGCGAACAGGCCGGCCAGCCAGTTGCGCGACGGCAGGTCCGGGCGCGGTGAAAGAAACACGCAGGCTTCGATGCGGTCGTCCACGACGTGCACGGCGCGGTAGACACGCGCGGTGGCGTCTTCGTATTCGAGCCAGTCGGCGTGCGGATCCGTTACGCCGAGCAGCGCGCGCGCCCAATCGTGTACGGCACCCAGTTGCTGGCGACCGGCCAGCTCATAGCGCACGAATTGCTTGCCTTGAATGCGCGTCCACCACGTTGCATCGTCGGTGTCGAGGGCGCGGCGTGACAGCACGAAACCGTGCCATGCCACATCGAACGGCTCGACCATCACCGGCGTGTGCTTGAACTCGGGCTCGCCGGACACGGGGTCGACTACCGGGTTGACGACGGCCCCCACGCGCGCATCGGAAGCAAACTGGCCGTTCCAGTGGATCGGCACGAACACGCTGCCGCGCGCGATGCCACCCGTCATGCGCACACGCGCCACCACGCTGCCCCAGCGCGAGGACACGCGCGCCAAGCCGCCCTCGCGCACGCCGGCCAGCAGCGCATCGTGCGGGTGCAGATCGACGAACGGTTCGGGCACATGATCCGCCAGCTTGGGCGCGCGGCCGGTGCGCGTCATGGTGTGCCATTGGTCGCGCACGCGGCCCGTGTTGAGGATGAGCGGATATTCGCTGTCGGCCGCATGCGCGGGCGCGCGGGCCGGCGTCGGCACGAAGCGCGCGCGGCCATCGGCGTGGGCGAAGCGGCCATCGCTGAAGAGGCGCGCTTCGCTGTGGCCCAACGCTGTGATGGGCCACTGCACCGGCGACATGCTGTCGTATGCATCGGCATCGAGCCCCGCCAGGCCGCCGAGGTGGAAGGCGCGGCGAATGCCGCTCGCGCCGTTGGCATAGGCGGACAGACGCGCGTGTTCGTCGAACACATCGCGCACGCGCTTGAAGTCGAAGCCGTCGTAGCCCATGCGGCGGGCGACGTCGGCAAGGATGTCCCAGTCGGCGCGTGCCTCGCCGGGTGCGGGCAGGAAGGCGCGCTGACGCGAGATGCGGCGCTCGGAGTTCGTCACCGTGCCGTCTTTTTCGCCCCAGCCGAGCGCCGGCAGCAGGATGTCGGCCAGCAGGGTCGTGTCGGTGGCTTCGACGATGTCGGAAGCGACGACGAGTTCGCACTTGGCGAGCGCACGGCGCGCCTGGTCCGCATCCGGCAGGCTGACCACGGGGTTGGTGCCGATGATCCACACGGCCTTGACGCGCCCGTCTTCGATGGCGTTGAACAGGTCGACCGCCTTGAGGCCCGCCTTGTCGGCCATGCGCGGCGCGCCCCAGAACGTCTGCACGAGATCGCGATGCGACGGCTCGTTCAGCTCCATGTGCGCGGCCAGCATGTTCGCCAGCCCGCCCACCTCGCGGCCGCCCATGGCATTCGGCTGGCCGGTAATCGAAAACGGCCCCATGCCCGCGCGGCCGATACGGCCCGTGAGCAAGTGGCAGTTGATGATGCTGTTGACCTTGTCCGTGCCCGCCGTCGACTGATTGACGCCCATCGAGAACGCGGTGATGGTGCGCTCGGTGTCGGCAAACCAGCTGTAGAAGGTCAGCAGATCGTCGAGTTTGAGCTTGCAGGCCTTGGCGACCGCCTCAACGTCCTCGCTCTCGGTGCCGGCGGCTTCCAGTGCTGCGTCCGGGCCGTTGGTATGCAGCGTGACGAAGTTCCTGTCCACTACGCCGCGCCGCGAGAGGAACGACAGCAGGCCGTTGAACAGCCGCACATCGGTGCCGGGCTTGATGGGCAGATGCAGATCGGCCAGCTCGCACGTGGCCGTGTGACGCGGGTCGACCACCACCACTTTCATCTCGGGCCGTGCTTCCTTGGCACGCACGATGCGCTGGAACAGGATCGGGTGGCACCACGCCGTGTTGGAGCCGACCAGCACGATGAGGTCCGCCATTTCCAGATCGTCATAGCAGACGGGCACGAGGTCTTCGCCAAACGCGCGCTTGTGGCCCGCCACGGCCGACGACATGCATAGCCGAGAGTTCGTATCGATGTTGGCGGTGCCGATAAAGCCCTTCATCAGTTTGTTGGCGACGTAGTAATCCTCGGTCAGCAACTGGCCGGAGACGTAGAGCGCGACCGCATCGGGGCCGTGTTCGTCGATGATGCGGCGGAAACCCTGGGCGACGGTGTCTAGGGCGGTATCCCATGTCACGCGCTGCAGCGGGGCAATGGAGGCGTCGAGGTCATGCGAACGTTCGCGGATGGCGGGATACAGGAGGCGGCCTTCGAGGCTGACGGTTTCCCCCAGCGCGGCGCCCTTCACGCACAGGCGCCCTGCGTTGGCGGGGTGGGTCGGATCGCCTTGAATGCTGACGCTGCCATCCGCCTGCGGGGTCGCTAGCACGCCGCAGCCGACGCCGCAGTAGGGGCAGGTGGTGCGCACGGCGTTCGTTGCTGGGTGGATGGGGATGGTGGTCATCGTCATTTCCGTATTGCTGTGCGTTTGTCGTGCATCCCTTGTTTCACCCCCTGCCGGGGGCGACTTACTTTCTTTGTCTTGCCAAAGAAAGTCAGCAAAGAAAGGCGCGCCCGAGATGGCGCCTTCCCCTTGAATTTCTGTAACCGGGCGGGGAAGGAAGCAAACTCGCTTCGCTCAAACAAGCCTCCTTCCTTTTTCCGCCCGCTTACATAAATTCAAGGCGCCCTCTAGGGCAGATAAGTCAAAGGCCACACCGACGGCATGCACAGGGTGTCGTCGGTTTCGCGTCTTGCCGGTGCTCATTACGCAGCTTCGGCTTCGCAGAGCGCGCGGCCAAACAACAGGCGCTGGCGGATCGACGTGATGGGCACCTCGCGTTGGATCAGGTCGAAGTACCACGGGCCGTCGGCTACATCGCCGTACAGGACTGCGCCGACGATACGGTCTTCCTTCAGCACCAGGCGCTTGTAGACGCCGCGGCGTGGGTCGCGCAGCACGATGTCTTCGGTGCCGTCGCCGCCGATGAAATCGCCTGCCGAATACAAGTCCACGCCGGTGACCTTCAACTTGGTGGCCGTCGCCTGCTGGACATAGCGGCGGTGTCCTGCGCCGGCCAGGTGCGCGGCGCACACGCGGGCCTGGTCCCAGATGGGCGCGACGAGCCCGAACGTTGCGCTGCGGTGCTGTACGCATTCGCCCACGGCGTAGATGCGCGGATCGTAGGTCTGCAGCGTATCGTCGACGATGATGGCGCGTTCGCAATGCAGGCCGGCGGCCTTGGCAAGCTCGATGTTCGGGCGTACGCCGGCCGTCATGACGACGAGATCCGCGGGGATCTCGGTGCCATCCTTGAAGCGCACGGCGGTCACGCGGTCGGTGCCCAGCAGCTCCGCCGTGTGCGCACCCAGCAGGAAGCGCAGGCCCTTGGCTTCCAGCGCCTTCTGCAGCAGTTGTGCGGCGGGCTTGTCCAGCTGACGCTCCATCAGCGTGTCGGGCAGGTGCACGACCGTCACGTCCATGCCTTGCCGCATCAGACCATTGGCGGCTTCGAGCCCGAGCAGGCCGCCGCCGATGACGACGGCATGCCGATGGTTGCGCGCCGCCTCCAGCATCGTCTCTACATCCTGGATGTCGCGGAAGGCGATCACGCCCGGCAGCAGATGCCCCGGCACCGGCAGGATGAACGGCCGCGAGCCGGTGGCGATCAGCAGGCGGTCGTAGCGCATCTCCACGCCGTCTCGCGAGCGCAGCGTGCGGCGCGGGCGGTCGATGGCGACGACCGGATCGCCCGCATGCAGCGTGATGTGGTTCTGCGCGTACCACTCACGCGTGTTGAGCATGATGTCGTCAACCTGCTTTTCGCCGGCGAGCACAGGCGAGAGCAGGATGCGGTTGTAGTTGCCGTGCGGCTCTTCGCCAAACACGGTGATGTCGTACAGGTCCGGCGCGAGCTTGAGCAACTCTTCGACCGTGCGCATGCCGGCCATGCCGTTGCCAATCACGACCAGCTTGGGGCGCGCCGACGTCATGCTCACACTCCCACCCAGATGGTGCCGTTCTCGACCTTGGTCGCGTACGCGTGCACGGAGTTGGCCGGCGCTTCCAAGCACTCGCCGGTGGTCAGGTCGAAATGCTGCTTGTAGATCGGCGAGGCCACGACAATGCGCTCGCCGAGATTGCCGATGAGCCCGCGCGAGAGCACGGCAGCATGGGAATTCGGATCGTAGTTGCCGATGGCGTACACGCCTTGCGACGTGTTGCCGGCCACACGGAACACGGCAACTTGGTCACCGTCCACCAGCGCGCAGACGCCGGTGTTGGGAACGATGTCGTCCACGGCACAGATGGGCGTCCAACGGGATGCTTGCATGGCGTTCTCCTCTTCTCTCGGGCTCAAGCGGCTTCAGCCACAACGGGAATGCGCACGGGCCGTGTCTTGGCACGCTCCTCGACCGTGGCGGGGCGGATCTGGCCGCGCTCTTCAACGAAAACGACATTCGCATCCTTCGCTTCGCTGTTGACGAAGTGGCGGAAGCGCTTGCGCACGTCGGGGTTGGTCACGGCGGTCTTCCATTCGTCCTGGTAGGTGTCGACCACGTGCTGCATCTCGGCTTCGAGTTCGGCCACAATGCCGAGCTTGTCGTTGACGACCACATCCTTCAGATAATCGAGACCGCCTTCGAGGTTGTCGCGCCATGTGCTGGTGCGTTGCAGGCGGTCGGCCGTGCGCACGTAGAACATCAGGAAGCGGTCGACATACTTGATGAGCGTTTCCTGATCGAGGTCGGCCGCCAGCAGTTCGGCATGGCGGGGCTTCATGCCGCCGTTGCCGCACACATACAGGTTCCAGCCCTTCTCCGTAGCGATGATGCCGACGTCCTTGCCTTGCGCCTCCGCGCATTCACGCGTGCAGCCCGACACGCCAAACTTGATCTTGTGCGGCGAGCGCAGGCCCTTGTAGCGGTTCTCCAGCGCAATCGCAAAACCCACCGAATCGCCCACGCCATAGCGGCACCATGTGGACCCCACGCACGACTTCACCGTACGCAGCGATTTGCCATACGCGTGACCCGACTCGAAGCCGGCCGCGATCAATTCTTCCCAGATCAACGGCAGTTGCTCCAGGCGTGCACCGAAGAGGTCGACACGCTGGCCGCCGGTGATCTTGGTGTACAGGCCGTATTTCTTGGCGACCTGGCCTACGGCGATCAAGCCGTCTGCCGTGACCTCGCCGCCGGGCATGCGCGGCACCACAGAATACGTTCCGTCCTTCTGGATGTTGGCGAGGAAGTAGTCGTTGGAATCCTGCAGGCTGGCGTGCTCTTTCTTCAGCACGAAGTCGTTCCAGCACGAAGCGAGGATGCTCGCCACAGCCGGCTTGCAGATGTCGCAGCCCATGCCGCTGCCGTGCGCTTCCAGCAGCGCTTCAAAGGACTGGACGCGGCCCACGCGCACGAGGTGATACAGCTCCTGGCGCGAATACGGAAAGTGCTCGCAGATGTGGTTGTTGACGGCCAGGCCCTGCTTCTTCATCTCGGCCTTCATCACCTGCGTCATGAGCGGCACGCAGCCGCCGCACGAGGTGCCGGCCTTGGTCGCGTCCTTGAGCGCACCCACGGACGTGGCGCCGGCACACACGGCCTGGCACAACGCGCCCTTCGATACATCGTTGCACGAGCAGATCTGCGCGCTGTCGGGCAGCGCATCCACGCCCAGCGCCGGGCGCGCATTGCCATCGGCCTGCGGCAGGATCAGGAATTCCGGTGCTTCGGGCAGCTCGATGCGGTTGAGCATCATCTGCAGCAGCGTGCCGTATTCCGATGCATCGCCCACCAGCACGCCGCCCAGCAAGTATTTGCCGTCTTCCGACAGCACGAGCTTCTTGTAGATCTGCTTGCGCTCATCCGTGAACAGCACGCTGCGGCTGCCCGGCGTCGCACCTTGCGCATCGCCCAGGCTGGCGACGTCCACGCCCATCAGCTTGAGCTTGGTGCTCATGTCGGCACCGCTGAACTCCGACGCGTCGTCCGCCGCCAGGATCTGCTTGGCGGTAATGCGCGCCATCTCGTAGCCGGGCGCAACCAGGCCGTAAACCTTGCCGCCCCACAGCGCGCATTCGCCAATCGCGTAAACATCCGGCGCGGAGGTGCGGCACTCGGAGTCGATCACGATGCCGCCGCGCTCGCCCACTTCCAGCCCGCAAGCGCGCGCCAGCTCGTCGCGCGGGCGGATGCCGGCCGAGAAGACGACCATGTCGGCCTCCAGGTGCGTGCCGTCGGCAAAGTTCAGGCGATGCGTCGCCGTTTCGCCGTCGACGATCTCCGACGTGTTCTTCTGCGTGTGGACGGTCACGCCCAGGTCTTCGATCTTCCTGCGCAGCATGCGGCCGCCGCCGTCGTCCACCTGCATCGCCATCAGGCGGCCGGCAAACTCGACCACGTGCGTTTGCAGGTTCATGTCGCGCAGCGCCTTGGCGCATTCCAGCCCCAGCAGGCCGCCGCCGATGACAACGCCGGTCTTGGCACGCCGGCCGCATTCGGCCATGGCTTCCAGGTCTTCGATGGTGCGATAGACGAAGCAGTCCTTGCGGTCGCGGCCCGGCACCGGCGGCACAAACGGCGACGAGCCCGACGCGATGACGAGCTTGTCGTACGGCAGCACTTCGCCGGTGGAAGCCGTCACGGTTTTGGCCATGGTGTCGATGGCCGTGGCGCGGGCGTTGAGCTTGAGCACCACGTCATCGCGATCAAAGAAGCCCGGCGCCACGAGAGAGAGATCTTCCGCCGTCTTGCCCGTGAAGAATTCCGACAGGTGCACGCGGTCGTAGGCGGGGCGCGGCTCTTCGCACAGCACCGTCACCTGGAGGTGATGGCCGGGCGCATGCAGCAGGCTTTCCAGAAACTTGTGGCCCACCATTCCGTGGCCGATGACGACGATCTTCATGGTCATGGTGATGTCCTCTTTCAGGCGTTGCCGGCGGCGGCCAGCGTGTTGTCGTACAGCGCTTGTTCGCGGGCCTTGTGCTCTGCCGAGAAACGCACGGCAATGGCGCAGATGGCCGACAGCGCCACCAGCACCCCGAGGATGGACAGCGTGGCCTGCGTATCGGCCATGCCCTTGAGCAGGAAGCCCGCCGCCACCGCGCCCGCGTTGCCGCCCGCGCCGATGATGCCGGCCACACCGCCCAACGCACGGCGATCGATAAAGGGCACCAGCGCATACGTGGCACCGCACGCCATATGCGTGAACAGGCCGAAGCCGAGCATCGCTAGAATCGCCACCGGCACGCTGCCTGCATGGGCAAAACCGAACAGGCCGAGGCCCTCGCCGAGCATCAGCAGGCACAGCAGTTGTGTGCGTGCATCCAGGCCGCGCTTGGCTGCGACGCGGTCCGACACGATGCCGCCCAGCGCGCGGGCAAACAGCGCGAGCAGGCCGAAGCTGGCCGCAGCCATGCCGGCAGCCGAGAGCGACAGGCCAAAGTGATCGACGTAGTAAGTGGCGGCGATGTTGTGGATGAAGATCTCCACGCCAAAACATGCACCGTAGGTGACGAACAGCAGCCACACGCGGTAGTTGCCGGCGGCCGTGACGAAGCTGCCCCAGCCCCCCTTCTTGCCGCCCTCGATGGTCTTGCCGGCGGCGCGCAACGCGCTGAAGTTGCCTTCCGGGCAATCCTGCGTATAGCGCCAATACAGCGCCGCAACGATCAGCATCGCCACACCCGGCACCACCATGGCGATGCGCCAGCCCATGCTCTGCGTGACGCCCATCATCACGATGGCGGTCAGCAGCAGCGGCATCGTGCCTTGTGCCACACCGCCGCCTGCGTTGCCCCAGCCGGCCGCCGCCGCGTTGGCCGTGCCCACCACGTTCGGCGCGAACATGACCGACGTGTGGTACTGCGTGATGACGAAGCTCGCACCAATCGCGCCGATGGCCAGGCGGAAGAACAGGAAGGTCTCGTAGCTTTGCGCCAGTGCCACGCCCAGCACGGGGATGGCCCCCAGCAGCAGCAAGCCGGTGTAGGTCTTGCGCGGCCCGAAGCGGTCGCACAGCGGGCCGACGATCAGCCGCACCAGGATCGTCACCGCCACCGCGGCGATGTTGATGTTGGCGATCTGGCCGGGCGTGAGATGGAATTCGCCCTTGAGCACCGGCATGAGCGGCGCGCAGGCAAACCACGCGTAGAAACACACGAAGAACGCGAGCCACGTCAGATGGAAGGCGCGCATCTGCGGCGTGCGCAGGCTGAACAGGTCGATTCGGGTCGCTTTGCCGGTCATGTTGAATCCCATCAATCAGGGGCCGAAAAAAAAGAAAGGCGTCCGAGAGCCCGGCTGCAGTAGCCGGGGTCTGGGACGCCGTTGTCCAAGTCGCCCTGAGCACCAGGGCGTTCACCACGAAGCGCGCGAATCGCCTTTGACCCGCGCCATGGTGCTATGCAACAGGTATGCCAAGGAGGCAAAGCCTTGAGCTATCGCGGTTTGCGGGACATTGCCCAGGAATCGGGCGGGCCGCTTGCCTCATGCGCGGGCACCGCCCCGCACGGTTTCGGTGCGAGCGCGATTCGGGATGGTGCGGCACAGCAAATGCGTCGGCCGCCGCCACGCGACCGGCACATCACAAGCAAGACTGACGGGAAGGGACGCTGCCGATCAGGCTTCGGCGTCAGTAGCCGTGCGTCACGATCGACAGCACCGACAGATCCGGATGCGAGCCGTCGACAATGCTGCGCGCCACGTGCACGGCTTCCTCCATGGCCTCTTCGGGGCTGCGGAAGGTGTCGTCGCCATCGGCATGAAAGGGCACGACATGACCGGGCAGGTGCGGATCGGCGCCGGGGTGGCACACGTAGCCGGTGTAGGTGTAGCGCGTGGAGTTGGCCCGAGTCGGGCTTGGCACAACGTGAATTTCGAACCCTTCGTAGAGTTCTTGCGGTGCGGTGGTGAACTGGTCAGACATGGTGGCCTCGCCGGGTTAGCGTGTACCGGCCCCGCCGGCGCTTGTGGCGCGGCGGGGCTGCCCTTTGGTTCAACCAGTCTAGGTGATGCGGTGCATGTTGAAACCCGGCGGTTGGATGACATGCGCATCCGCCGCCGTTCGCGGCTCTGGTGCCGGCTTGCGCTACGCGCGCTTGATCAGCCGGATGATGAACAGCAGGATCACCGCGCCGATCACCGCCGTGATGATCGAGCCGATCCACCCGCCGCCCAGCGAGATGCCCAGCACCCCTGCCAGCCATCCGCCGATAAACGCGCCGACGATGCCGACCACGATGTCGACGAAGATGCCGAACCCGCCGCCCTTCACCAGGATGCCGGCCAGCCAGCCCGCCACCGCGCCGATGATCAACCAGGCAATCAAACCATGTGAGGCCATGTTTGCGCTCCAGAGAATGTGCGTTTTGAGGGACGTTACTGCATAGGCATAGTAGGCGAAGACAGCACAATCGCGATGTGCGTTCGACGGGGTTTTTGCAATTGCCTCCGGCTCAACGGAACACGTTCACCGCCTCCACCAGCCGCGTGGCCTGAATGCGCAGGCCTTCGGCCGCAGCCGCGCTCTGGCCGACCAGGGTGGCGTTTTCCTGCGTGACCTGATCCAGATGGTTGACCGCCTGGCTGACCTGCGTGATGCCCTCGGTCTGCTGCGCCGTCGCCAGGCTGATGTCGGCAATCATGGCCGAGACCTTTTTGACCTGTTCGACGATGTCGTCCATGGTCTTGCCGGCGTCGTCCACCAGCCGCGAGCCCGATTCCACCTTGTCGACGCTGGTGCCGATCAGCTCCTTGATCTCCTTGGCGGCGCCGGCACTGCGCTGCGCAAGCGCACGCACCTCGCCGGCCACCACAGCAAAACCCCGTCCCTGTTCGCCAGCGCGCGCGGCTTCCACCGCAGCATTGAGCGCCAGGATGTTCGTTTGAAAGGCGATGCTGTCGATCACGCCGATGATGTCGGCGATCTGCTTGGCGCTCTGCGAAATGGCGCTCATGGTCGCCACCACCTGCTCCATGGCGCGACCGCCATTGACGGCTGCCTGCGTGGCCTCCCCGGACAACGTGTTGGCCTGGCCCGCGGTCTCGGCGTTGCTGGCCACGGTGGCGGTCATCTGCGTCATCGAGCTGGAGGTTTCTTCCAGGCTGGCGGCAGCCTGCTCGGTGCGAATGTTGATGTCGCCGTTGCCCTTGGCGATTTCCTGACTGGCCGATTGCACGTTGAAGACCTGCTCCGCCACATCGTCGATCAACCAGCGGAACATCAGGCCAAGCTGGCTGATCGTGCGCAGCGTCATGCCGATCTCGTCCACCCGGTCGGCAATGGCGACCTTCCGGCTCTCGCCCGAGGCCACACTCAGCGCCAGCTCCTGCAGCTTTTCGAGCGGCGTGGCGATCTGAACCTTCAACGACCACGACGCCAGCGCCAGGGCCACGAGCAACGCACCTGCAAAACCACCGAGCGCCGCGCCGGACATGCCGAAGCCCCACGCCAGCGCCACCAGCGCGGGCAGCAATGTGAGAAAAGTGAGCCGAATGCGCCAGCGCACCGGCATGACCTGAAAGACCGAACGCCACGCCATCAGCCCGGTTCTCACGATCAGCCCCTTGTGAAACTTGCGGCTGCCCGCCTGGCCGGTGCGGAAATCCTTGTAGAGCGCCTCGGCCGCCGCGATTTCCTCGCGCGTGGGTTTGGTGCGCACCGACATATAACCGCTGGTCCGGCCGTTGCGCACCACAGGCGTCGCGTTGGCGCGCACCCAATAATGGTCGCCATTCTTGCGGCGGTTCTTGACCAGCGCCGTCCAGGGTTGCCCCTCCTTGAGCGTGGCCCACATATCGGCAAATGCCTCGGGTGGCATATCCGGGTGGCGCACGATGTTATGCGGCTTGCCTTCAATCTCTTCGCGGGAAAAACCGCTCACCTCCACAAACGCCGCATTCGCATAGGCGATGTAGCTCTGCGTGTCGGTGGTCGACATGAGCGTGGCGTTGTCCGGGAACTCGTATTCGCGCTGGGTAACAGGTTCATTGACACGCATGGGGAATCTCCTTTGATGATTTGCTTCGCAACGGTTATCGGCATGAAAGCCGCGTTATTAAGACCGAGATAACCCCATTTTTTTTGAATGCTGTTTTCTTAGCATCGTCATTTGCCCAAGCAGTTATTACATGATGAAAATGATCTCGGGCGTCTACCTCATATCCAGTAAGCCGTTACCGTAAATCGAAGCCGATTACCTCAGCCCACCTGCTCCGTTAATCCCTCATTTGCGTTAATTCTGGCCGTCTTAATGGGGGGCAAATCGCGATAACAACACGCCATACGTTTTCATGTGAGAGCACCTCACATGTGCGCGGCACGGAACGCCGTTCGGCAATGTCTGCGCGCCCGCGACAGCGCGTCACATTGCGCAGCGCAACAGGACGCCTAAAATTTCAGAAATTCCTGAAAATTGAGAAAGATCAAAACAATGCAACTCTCTCCCTTGAAACAGCGCTTCGTCCTGCATTTCGGTGAGATGGGCAGCCGCTGGGGCATCAACCGCACTGTCGGGCAGATCTACGCGCTGCTCTACGCCGCGCGCGAGCCGATCAACGCGGACGAGATCGCCGAGGCGCTGGGCTTCTCGCGCTCGAACGTGAGCATCGGGCTGAAGGAGCTGGAGTCCTGGAAGCTGGTCCGCCTCTCGCACAAGCCGGGTGACCGGCGGGAATATTTTTCCGCCCCGGACGACATCTGGACCATCTTCCGCACGCTGGCCGAGGAGCGCCGCAAACGTGAGATCGACCCCACGCTCTCGCTGCTGCGCGACGTGATGCTCGAATCCCCGACCGACCCCGACGACCGCCACGCCCAGGCGCGCATGAAGGAGATGTACCAGCTCATCACGCTCATGACGAACTGGTTCGACGACGTGCAGAAGCTCGATGCCGAATCCCTGCAGCAACTCATGAAGATGGGCGCCAAGGTGCATAAGTTGCTGGAAATGAAGAACAAGCTTGCCGTCGTGGTTGGCGGCAAGTCCAAGTAGCCCCCGAGAAAGCCCATGTCACTCGATCCCGTTGTCCTTGCGCGCGTGCAATTCGGCGCCAACATCACGTTCCATATCCTCTTTCCCACCATCAGCATTGCGCTGGCGTGGGTGCTGCTGTTCTTCAAGCTGCGCTTTCGCAAGACCGGCGATGCCGTCTGGATGGCTGCGTACCGCCTGTGGGTGAAGGTCTTTGCGCTGACCTTCGCGCTGGGCGTGGTGTCTGGCGTCACGATGAGTTTCCAGTTCGGCACCAACTGGCCCGGCTATATGAATACGGTCGGCAATATCGCGGGCCCGCTGCTGGCGTACGAGGTGCTGACCGCCTTCTTCCTGGAGGCGAGTTTCCTCGGCATCATGCTGTTCGGTACCGGCCGCGTGAGCGAACGCATTCATACGTTCGCGACGTTTCTCGTGGCGCTGGGCACGACGATCTCCGTGTTCTGGATCATCGCGCTCAACTCGTGGATGCAAACGCCGGCCGGCTACGAAATGATCGACGGCCGCGCCCATCCGGCAAGCTGGCTCGCGATCATCTTCAATCCGTCGTTTCCGTATCGATTCACCCACATGCTGCTGGCGTCGGGCCTCACGGTCGCGTTCCTGCTCGCGGGGCTGTCGGCGTATCGGTGGCTGCGCAACGATCGCGCTGCCGATGTGCGCGCCACGCTCAAGACCGGCGTGGTGCTGGCGGCCGTGCTGATCCCACTGCAGATTGCCGCCGGCGATGCACACGGCCTCAACACGATGGAGCATCAACCCGCCAAGCTGGCCGCGATGGAAGGCATCTGGCAAACCGAACGCGGCGTGCCCGCCGTGCTGTTCGGCATTCCGGACGAAGCAACCCGCAGCAATCGCTACGAAATCGCAGTGCCGAAGGCGGCATCGCTGTATCTCACGCATTCACTGGACGGCGAGGTGCGCGGGCTGGACCAATTCGATCGGCATCCGCCCGTGCTCCCGGTGTTCTTCGCGTTTCGCCTGATGGTGGGCGTGGGCCTGCTGATGTTGGCCGTCTCGTGGACAAGCGCCTGGCGCCTGCGCCGCAACGGTGAACTGCCACGCTGGCTCGCACGCGTTCTGGTGGCGATGACGTTTTCCGGATGGCTCGCGGTGGTGGCCGGCTGGTATGTCACCGAAATCGGTCGCCAACCCTGGCTCGTGTATGGCGTGCTGACCACCGCGCAGGCAGCGTCGTCTGTGCCGGCCGCGATGATCGGGAGCACGCTAGCGATGTACCTGGCGCTGTATGCGTTCCTTATCGCCGCCTACATCGGCGTGGTGTTCTATCTGGCCCGCAAGGCCGGTGGCGTGATCGACCCCACCGACCCCGATGCCACCGGCACGCCCGTCATCGAAACACCCAACCCGGTCTTTGCCCAACCCGCCCGGAGCCAAGCATGAACGCCATCCCCGACCTCACCCAACCCGCCGGCTGGCTGCCGGTGGTCTTCATGGCCCTGATGGGGATCGCCGTGCTGGCTTACGTTGTCCTCGACGGCTACGACCTCGGTGTCGGCATCCTGCTGCGCCGCGCAGACGACGCCGAGAAGGACACCATGATCGCCTCCATCGGCCCGTTCTGGGACGCCAACGAAACGTGGCTCGTGCTCGGTGTCGGGCTGTTGCTGGTGGCGTTTCCGGCCGCCCATGGCGAGATCCTGGGCGCGCTGTATCTGCCGGTGGCGCTGATGCTGTTCGGCCTCATCCTGCGTGGCGTGGCATTCGACTTTCGGGTCAAGGCGCGCGCCCACCACAAGCCGTGGTGGAACCGCGCGTTCTATGCAGGCTCCGTCATCGCCACCGCTGCGCAGGGCCTGATGCTCGGCCTATACATCACCGGCTTTCAGTACGACGCCGCCAACGTCATCTTTGCGATCTGCACGGCGGGCGGCCTGATTGCCGGCTATCTGCTGCTGGGCGCCACGTGGCTCATCATGAAGACGGAAGGCGCGCTGCAGCTGCGCGCGGTGCAGTGGGCACGCGGCAGCCTGTGGTTCACCGCGCTCGGCGTGGCCGCCGTGTCGCTGGCGACGCCGTGGGTCAGCACACGCGTGTTCGACAAGTGGTTTGCGCTGCCGAACATCATCCTGCTGGCGCCCGTGCCGCTGGTGACCATCGTGCTGTTCCTGCTGATCGACTGGGTACTGCGCCGCCTGCCGCAGCAGATTGCCAAGGGCGATGAACACCTGGTCTGGGCGCCATTCGTCGGTACCGGCGCCATCTTCCTGCTGGCCTTCAACGGCCTCGCCTACAGCCTCTTCCCGTATCTGGTGGTGGATCGGCTCGACATCTGGCAGGCCGCCAGCGCACCGGAATCGCTTGAATTCATGCTGGTGGGCGTGGCGATTGTGCTGCCGACCATCGTCGGCTACACGATCTACTCGTACAAGGTGTTCCACGGCAAGGCGACGGAGTTGCGCTACTACTGAGACTGAACACGCCGCCCGCACACGGCATTGACCGGACTGCGGGCGGACGTTTAGGCTGGTGCGCTTCCGACCTCACCACACGCGCCATGATCACCTGCTACCTCCGCTACATCATCAACCCGGCACGGCTTGCCGAATTCGAAGCCTACGGAAAGATGTGGATTCCGCTCGTCGAAAAATTCGGCGGCCAGCACCACGGCTACTTTCTCCCATCGGAAGGAGCGAACAACGTCGCGCTGGCCTTGTTCTCGTTCCCCAGTCTGGCGACCTACGAGGTCTATCGCGAGCGCGCCAAGACCGACCCCGATTGCATGGCGGCCTTCCAGTACGCAGAAGACACCGGCTGCATCGTCAGCTACGAGCGCAGCTTCTTCCGTCCGGTATTTTCCTGACAGCCGTCTAGCCTTGCGGCCTGCGCTGCGACAGCACCCACAGCATGGCGCCCACCGCCTCCGCCTGCGAGCGCGTGCAGGTCTTTTCAAAGATGGCCCGTAGCTGCGAACGCACGGTCGACATGGCGACGTTGGCGTTGGCCGCGTATTCGTCAGGCGTCTTGCCGGCGATCAGCGCTTCGCCCACCGCCGCTTCTGCCGCTGACAAACCGAACGCCTGACGCAACTGCACGGCCGTTACCGGTGCGGCATCGCCCTTGCGGCGCACTGTCACGAGCATGGCGGCATCGCCAAATGCGGCATGCGCAGCGTTGGCCGGCAATTGCGAAATACCGAGGAAGACTTCGTGCGGCGCCCCGAGCGCCGGCCGCACGGCAAGGCTCTCGCCCTTGCGTGACTTCGCCACCCGCGCCAGCGCGGCTTGCAGGCCATCGTTGTCGGCAGCAAACGCGGCAGTCAGCCGGCCGTGCTCCAGGCGCAGGCAAGTCGATGCGCGCAGCAACGCCTCGGCCTGTGCGTTGGCAAACAGCACACGCTGATCCCGACCGAGTGCGAACACGGCCAGGCCAAGCTGCTCCATCAGTTCTGCGCCGAGGGCTGCATCGCGATGCAGCACGCGCGTGTCCTGCCAGAGGTTGATGGTGCGCTGCAGGTGGCCGGTCATGCCGGCCGCCGTGGCACGCTCCTCATCCGAAAACGGTGCACGGCCGTTGGCCCGCAGCATGCCCAGCAGGATGTCGCTGCCGCCAGGACGCGCCAGCCGCACGCCCATCAGGTAGCGAAATCCAGACGGCAGCTGATAGTCCTGGTAGAACTCGCTGCGCTCGACATAGGCATCCGACACGTAGTCCTGGCAGAAGGCAAATTCACCGAGCGCACTACGTGCGACGTACTCGCGTCGTGGATCAAGCGCGCCGTAGTACTGGTCGTAGCGGGCAATAATGTCGTCCCACCCCCTTCCTGGGGAGTAAGTCGAAAGATGGGGCGCGTTCCGAACGGGGTCCCAGCTGAACATGTGGAACACGTTGGCGCCCAATGCCTCGGTGACGTCGTGAAACACGTCCAGGAAACCGTCCTGCGTCACCGCAGCTTCATACAGATCACCAATGAGCTGGTCTTTGAGCACGCGTCCCTCCCCCGAAGGATGGCTGTCTGGCCTTGGCGCCCGCCGTGCTCACCCCATGCAAGCGAAGTGGCAGCGGACATGTTATGTGCGCAAACGTAGCACGTGCGTGCGTCGATCAACATCGTTCATTTGGCAGCACTTTCCTCCAAATGAATGATGCGGACGCTTGGGGCGCGCTTCGAGAATCTCCGTGCCGAATAACGGAATAACGGCGTCGCACGCACGGCGCACCCACGATCCAGGGAGGACTCCATGAAACTTACCCCCATTGCAATCGCACTGGCCACGCTTGCCGTATCGGCCTGCGGCGGCGGCGATTCCGGCAGCGGCGCCAGCACAGCGCCCGGCACCAATGTCCCCGCAGCGCAGACCGTCAGCGGCGTCGCCGCCACGGGTGCAGCCATGCAAGGCGCCACGGTCACGCTGATGGACGCGACCGGCAAGTCGGTCGACTGCCCGGCCAACGCCACCACGGGCGCTTTCCAATGCACGGTCACCGGTCTTGCCGCGCCGTTCGTGCTGTCGGCGGCCGGCAACGTTGCCGACTCGCAAGCCACGCTGATCGCGCTGTCTGCCAGCGCCGGCACGCAGACGATCAACATCACGCCCATCACCAACGCCATCGCCGCCACCATCGTCGGCGACAACCCAAGCAAGCTCCTCGGCAACACGGGCCTGCTGCAAAGCAAGGTGACCGCGCAGACCGTCTCCAGCACCGTCGCCGCCTACGCCGCCGCGCTGGCCGACCTGCTGGCCGCTACCGGCAACACGGGGGTGGATCTGATCTCCGGTCCGTTGACGGCCGGCGCCCCGGGGCTTGATCGCCTGCTCGATCAGGTGAAAGTGAACGTGCTGCCGGACGGCAGCGTGCAGATCAGCTCCGTGGCCGGCGCGTCGAGCGATACGCCTGCGCAGTTGCAGCTCTCTCCCGGCGTGGCGCCCCAGCCCAGCGACAAGGCCAGCCTGCCAAGCGTAGCGACCATCAATGGCAACCCCGTCTCGAACCTGCCAAACGCTTCCGATCTGGCCGCGTTGCAGACGGCGCTCAACCAGTGCTTTGCCGGCTCCACGGGCGCGACGCGCATTGGCGGGAGCGTCCCCGTCTGCGGCCAGATCTTCGTGGACGACGTAGCCAGCGGCGCGCTCATCAACGGCGTGCCGTCGGCCTACCTGAACAACGGCCTGACTGCCGACAAGGAATTCGGCCCCGCATTGGGTGGCGGCACGCCCGGCCTGTTTGCCGATGACGCGATGAACAACGCCAGCTTCAGCCTGCCGGAGATCATCCGCGTGGCATCCAGCAGCGGTGACACGCTGTGGGTCAAGCTCGCCTGGACCCGCGCTGACGGCCTCCGCGACGGCATGCAGCAGCACGTGCAGGTGGCGGTGCAGCCCGCCTCGCGCGCCAGCGGCGACAACGGCTGGCGCATCGTCGGCAACCAGCGCGCCGTGTTCACCAAGGTCAACGCCAACGCGCAGAAGTGGGACTGGTTGAACAGCGCCACCGCAATGACGGGCACCAATGCGTTTGTCGATTCGATCAACATGCAGGTCGGCATCGTCGACGCCGCCGGCACGCCGGTCGATTTTGCGATCGTGACCGGCCCGGGGCTGCGCAATGGCGTGTTCCTGCAGCCGTCTTCCGGCACGTGCGACACGCTGAACATCCGCGCCCAGATCGGCGCAAGCCAGACCCCGGCGCAGCTTGCCGCGCTGACCAGGCAAAGCGCCTGCCGCAATAACTTCCGCCTGGCAGGCGTGGCGCAAGACCCGGCCAACCAGGGCAGCTTCACGTGGCCAGGCGATGCACCACGCAACAACACGGCCTGGGCCAAGCCGCAACTGACGGCAACGGAGCTGGCGACCATCACGCCGTTCAGCGCCTACACGATCGCCATCTATCAGGGGGGCGTGACGAGCCAGCCGTCGAAGACCTACACGGTGCGCCTGCGCACGCCGTCGCCCTCGCCGGATGCGCTGCGCCAGTACACGTGGCAGGACATCTCGCAGGCCACGCGCGACATCCTCACCCCGGGCACGGCGTCGACGTTTGCAGGCGGCCCCACCCTGCCCGTCACGTGGACGACCAAGGCCGGCGTGCCGTTCGTGAAGCGCGTCAACGTGCAGATCCGTTCCACGATGTCGGGCCAGCCGACGGTGTTCGTCAACGGCGTGGGCCGCGCCTCGCCGGCTGCGCCCGGGACCACGCTCACGCTGAACGTGGCGGGTGACCAGGGGACGGCCTTCCCGGCGGTGACGGGCTGGACGGGCACGCAGGACATGTCGTTCACCAACATGTCGTGGGCAGACCCGCTGGATCTGAACTTCACCACGTCGGTCGAGTACGACCGCTGATACACCGCTGACAAGCACGGCACACGGGGAAGTGCGGTGATCGGGCCCGCAAGGTTTTTGCCGCCTTGCGGGCGCCGATCAACCCACCGTCGCCTCGAACACGCGCCGGTAGTTTCCGCCCAGGATCTGGCCAACTTCCACTGAAGTGAATCCCGCCTTCAGCAATGCCGTGGCCAGCGCCGGCAACTGCGTATAGCTGGCAAACACCGGCGGCCGGATGAAACCCAACATGTCAGTGCCCAGCCCCACGTGCGCCACGCCGACCACATCGGCCATGCGCTTGATGCCCAGCGCCATGGCATCGAGGCTGGGAAAATCCGCCGCATTGGGCCACACGCCAATCACGCCGCCGGTGTCCGCCACCGCGCGTGCATGGTCGGCGGAAATCAACCGGCTGCGCGGCCTGGGCGACCCTGACAACGCCGTATGCGACAGCACCAGCGGTTTGGTCGTCGTCGCCGCTGCACGCTTGACGAGGTCATACGTGCCGTGCGCTACGTCCACCACAATGCCCAGCGCATTGCAGCGGCGCACCACGTCTGCGCCGAAATCGGTCAGGCCGCCATGCACGGGCGGCTCGGTCTGGATATCGCCCAGTTCATTCACGCGGTAATGCGTCAGCTGCAGGTGCCGCAGACGGTGCTGCGTGTAGGCCTCGTCCACGCGTTCGATGCGGCCCTCCAGAAAGTCCGCACCTTCCGACGCGATGATGACGCTCGGCCCTTGTGTGCCCATGGCGGCCAGCGATGCGGCGTCGGTCACCACATGCAGTTGCTCGCGTTCGATCAGCCGCCGCGCGCGGGCAAATTCCGTCATGCCCAGTTGATACAGCTCGCCTGGCTCCGGCGCGCGGAATGCCTCGAAACGGTTGCCGCCAGCGCCCACGTGCACGACCGTGGTGTCGGTCACGATGGCCAGGCAGATGACATTCATGCCTCCAGCGCGCATCGGCTCGGCCGCCGGCAAAAACGGCCGATTGGCGCCGATCTTGGGGTCGCGGGAGATGATGACGCGCCCGGCATGGGAATGCATGTCGATGGTGAGCGCGCCGGGTGGCGGCGTCCACCTGGAAGACGCGTCTGACGGCGCATCCGTGTAGTTGGCAAAGCGGCCCGGTGCACACGCCGCCAAGCCCATCGCGGCACCTGCGGCCAGGAACACGCGGCGGCCGACGCGCGGTGATCCGGCAACAGGTTGCCCCGGCGCGGTCGACGCATCCACCAATTGATAGCGCCAGCCCGCGGGGTCGTCCTGCAAACGCATCAACCGGCCGCGGACGCGCGTCACGTCCCCCACCGGCATCGGCTGCGCTGCAAGGACTTCGACGCTGGTGGCCGGGTTGCGCGACACGCAACCGCCGCAGCACGGCGGTTCAGCGCCCAGCAGGAAGTAGTCGGCAGACTGCGCAGCGGCGTCCAAGGGCATCGCCCAGCCTTCCATGTCGACGACCGTGTCGTGCAGCGCGTCAGCCTCGCGCGTGGCGATGAGGGACCAATCGATGAGCATGCGCACCCCGCAAGATTGAGCTGCGGTATTGTGCGCGGGATCGGGCCATCGCTCCATCGGCGTTGCTTACATGGTCCTACAACGCGCGGTGCGCCACGTCGGAACATGATCTCGGGGCCGATACGCCATTTGCGCTACGCTTACGACCTTTCGCCCACCCGGGCTTTCATCGCCTTTTGCGTCACCTCATGCCCGCCCTGCAACACGTCGACCTCCGCACGGACCCCGCCGCCCGCCCCTTCGTCAAGGATGAGATTGTCCACGTCGACTTTGCCGCCGAAGCCGGCGAGCTGATGAGCCTGGAAGGCCCGAATCGCTACGCCCCTGGCGACGCGCTGATCACCGGTTCAACCGGCGACCGCTGGGTGGTTTCGCGCGAGCGTTTCGATGCAAAGTACGCTCCCGCCGATGCATCGCTTGCGCATGGTCAGGCTGGCGGCTACCGCAACCGGCCGAGCGTGGTGCTGGCCAAGCAGATGCATGAAGCATTCTCGATGGCCCGCTCCGAAGCCGGCGATGTGCTCCACGGCCAGGCCGGTGACTGGGTGCTTCAATACGCCCCCGGCGACTACGGCGTCGTGCAGGCGCAGCGCTTCGCCAAGGTCTACCGCCCGGCCTGACTTACCAAGCAAGAGCGTCACTGCGCTGTCTGCTGGCGCTCGACTTCGTGATGCTTCATCTGCAGATAGTCCTGCCGTTCGATTTCATGCAATTGGCGCGGGTACTGCTCGGTGGCGCTGAACCAGGTATTCAGCCGCTGCTGCAAGCGCTTGTCCGCCGGCGCCGACAGCGACTTCAGATAAGCGTCGATGGCAAGGTAATAGCGCATCGTGTTGCGCTCGAGCAGGCCGCGCACGCCGCCCACATATTCGGGCTCCCCACCCGATGAGGATTCCGCCGTCTTGGTAAAACCCACCTTGCCGCTGCCCACGGTGGCAAGGTATGTGCGCATCGCCAGGCGGCCCGCCGTACCGTAACCGTATGCGTAGGTCAGGTGCAGGAAGGTGTGGTTGCCGGCGCCCGGCGCGGGGATGGCCTCCAGCATGATGTGGTAGTCCCGCGTGCTGAGCGGGCCGGAAGCTGCGCTGAGTTCCACGCGGAAGTAATCCGCATTGCTGACAACGGGGTGATAACCGAACTCGAGGCGATAGCTGCTGGAAAGCGAGTCTTCCACCTTGCGGCCGAGGTTCACGTTCAGCACGCTGCCATCCGTGCCCTGCGTGGCGTGGCAGTACTTGATATTCAGATGCAGGATGAGGACGTCGCACCAGTTGGCAGCGCCGTGCTCCGGATCGCCCAGCGCGCTCTTGACGGTGGCGAACGGGTAGTCGAGCACGCTGTAGATGTCGCTCTTGAGCCGTTCGGGTGCTTCGGTGGATTCCAGCACCAACGGGCGATGGAAAACGTTATCGGCCAACTGGGGCGCCACGGTCTGATATTTATCACGCAGCGCTTGCGCGTTGTCTGCCGCACGCGCGGGGAGGCTCAGGCACAGGCCTGCCATCAAGGCAATCAGGGCAAGCGAGCCAGACCGGGCGGTAAGTCGACGGGGGGTCATAGGCATGGCGTTCTCGTGGAATCGTTCTTCATTCTAGGAGGCGCGGATGGACATGCCGTCGCAACAAATGGTCCTGCGCCGGCACATGGGCCATGCGGCGTTCTGTCATCACGGCTGCCAAGGCATGCGCCGATGCGGCTCGGTAAAATGAACGCTTCTTTGCCTCGTGCTTCCCGGCACTTTCGGCACCATGCCCTCGCCACTCGACGCCATTCGCGAACGCATCGCCAATCAGGTCCGCGGCCTGACGCGGGCCACCGGCAGCCTCACCCTCGACATTGCCTCGCCGCCAGGCGACCCCGGCCTGTTCGGCCCGGATGCAGTCTGCTGGAAGGTGCACGCCGATTTTCCGGCGATGATGGCCGGCGGCATCAGTGCGCTGTTGTTGCAGGCGCTGCACCCGCGCGCCCTGGCCGGCGTGTGGGACCACTCCAATTTCCGTGAAGACCTGCAAGGGCGCCTGGGCCGCACCGCACAGTTCGTCGCCGGCACCACGTATGGCAGCCGGCAAGATGCGCTGGCGCTCATCGACCGCGTGAAGACCATCCACGACCGCGTGCAAGGCATCGCGCCCGATGGCCGGCCGTATTCCGCCAACGACCCCGACCTGCTCACCTGGGTACACGTGGCCGAAATGTCGAGCTTCCTGGCGGGCTATCTGCGCTACGTGGATCGCACCCTGAGCGGCGCGCAGCAGGATCGCTATTTTGAAGAGACCGCGCTGGTGGCCGAGATGCTCGGCGCGCGGGACGTGCCGAAATCGCGGGCGGCGGTCCAGACCTATCTGAACGCGATGCGCGCCGAGCTGGTGGCCAGCGATCGCACGCGCACGGTGGTGGACGTCTTGATGACGTGGCAGGCGCCGCGCCCGGGGTTGCGTCCAGCGGTCCGCCTCTTTCTGGACGCGGGCATCCAGCTGTTGCCACCGTGGGCCATCCAGATGCTCGATCTGAAGCGGCCGCCGCTGCAGGCGGCGTTTGCCTCGGCGGCCATGCGCACCGTGGCGCCGACGCTGCGCTGGGCGTTGCATGACGGCAGCGTGGCGCGCCGCGCGCGTCGGCGCGCGCTGGCGCCTGCCGCGAGCTAGCCCGCTTAGCTTTTACTCGATGGCTTCGGCAAGCGACACCTTGCCGCGCAGCGCCTTCTCTTCCAGCCGCACGATCAGCAGCGGCGAAATCACCGACACCGCAGCGGCAAAGAAAAACAGATGCCGGAACGCGCTTTCGCCCGCGCGTTGCAACGCCTGGGCGTCGGCGCCATTGCTTGCCAGAGCCGCGTGGAACAGGTCCATCAGCACGTCGCCGCCGGCCGCCACCTGCGCACCGGGCGCAGCCTGACGCAGCAGCGCAATCAGCACGGAGGTCAGCACCGCCACGCCCACCGCGCCACCCAACAGGCGCGAGAAGGCGGTCAGCGCCGTGGCCAGGCCCACCGTCTGCGGCGGCACCGCGTTTTGCGTGGCGACCAGGCCAGTCGGGAACTGCACACCGATCGCCAGGCCGAGCACGATCATTGCCAAGGTGAGCGCCAGCACGCTGTGCGGGTCGAGCAAACCCAGCGATGCGACGGCAAAGGGCACCACGCTTGCGCCAATCAGCATCAACGGCTTGTAGCGGCCGCTGTGTGTCATCCATCGGCCGGCAATGAAGGCGCCAAGCGGAATCGACAGCGTCAGCGGCACGAGGCGCAGCGCGGCAGCGTCGGGGCTGGCACCGGCCACCATCTGAAAGCGCAGCGGCATCAGCACCGACGTGGCAATCAACTGGAAGAAGCACAGGAACAGCGCCAGGCAGCAGATCGTGACCGTGCGCACACGGAACATCGACAGCGGAATGATCGGCTCGACGGCACGGTTTTCCTGCCAGACGAACGCGCCCAGCAACACCACCGCGCCCGCCAGCAGGCCGAGGTTGTCGGGCTGCGTGAGCGGCGTGCCCTGCCCCACGCGGGTAATCATCAACAACAACGCGGTCAGGCCCGCGGCAAACAGCACCACGCCCGGCACGTCGATCGGGCGACGCTGATGCGCCACCGGCAGATGCCGCAGCGTGCGGCGCACGACAAGCAGCGCGACGATACCCAGCGGCAGGTTGATCCAGAAAATCCAGCGCCACGACAGGTAATGCGTCAGGTAGCCGCCGATCACCGGGCCGGCGAGGCTGGCCATGGCCCACATGCCGCTCACGTAGCCCTGGTAGCGGCCGCGCTCGCGCAGCGGCACCACATCGGCAATCGTGGCCTGCGACACCGAGATCAAGCCGCCGCCGCCCAGGCCTTGCAGCACGCGCGCAACCAGCAGCATCGGCATGCTGGTCGCCAACGCACACGCCACCGACGCCAGCACGAACAGCACGATGGCCGTCGTCAGCATGGCGCGGCGGCCGAAGAGGTCGCTCAACTTGCCGTAGATGGGCGTGACGACCGTGGACGCCACCAGATACGCCGACACCAGCCACGCCATCAGCGCAAAGCCGTTGAATTCGCCCGCGATCACGGGCAGCGCCACGGCAACGATCGTCTGTTCCAGCGCGCCCAGCAAGATGGCGAGCATCAGCCCGCCCATCACCGCCATCACCGGAATGTCGGCAACCGGGTGCGCGTCCAGCGGGCTGGATGCCGCGCTGGGTGCCGACGCGATTGGCGCAGTCGGCGTGTCTGGCTTGGGCGGTTCAATGCTGGGGCGGGAGGACATGGGAGAGTGCGCGCATGCCGCTCGGAGCACGCACGCCAATGGGAGAAGCGAAGCCGTTGATGATACTGCCGATTCAGATTCGTTGCAGAGTCAACGATCTGGTTTCCGAACGATGTCTTCATAACAGCGGCTGACATTCGCGGTGATGCCGGGCAGCTCCTCGGCCAGGAATTCGATGAACGCGCGCACGGCCGGCACCAGCCCCCGGCGTGACGGAAACACCGCGTGAAACTGGTGCACCGGCAAGCGGTATTCCGGCAGCAGCACGACCAGCCGACCGTCGCGCACGGGCTCCGCGCAGAGGTTGAACGGCAGTTGCGCCACGCCAATGCCAGCCAGCGCGGTCTGGCCCATCAGGTACAGGTCATCCGTCACCAGCGCGGGGGTGTATTCGATATCGACCGCGCCGCCTTCGGGCGCGGTCAGGCGCCAGCGCGTCCGCTCGCCAGCCGCACCCTCCACGCCCACGCCCATCACGCCGCGCATCGATTCGGGCGTCTCGAACGGGCCATGCTCGGCAACAAACGACGGGCTGGCCACAAGCACCTGGTCGCTCACGCCAAAGCTACGGACGACGAGGTTGGAATCGTCCAGCGTCGAGCGCACGCGCAGCGCCACGTCGTAGCCGTCACCGATCACGTCGACACGGCGGTTCGTCACGTCCAGCTCCAGCCTCACATCGGGCTGCGCGCGCAGGAATTTGGACAGCACGGGCGCGATGAACACATGCGCCACGCCCACCGGACAGCTCACGCGCAGCCGGCCCGAAGGCTTTTCGCTCGCGTGCTCGGCCACTTCGAAGGCGGCGCGCGCGGCCTGCGTCATCGATTCGCAATGCGTATAGAACGCCGAGCCCACGTCCGTCACATGCACCGCCCGCGTCGAGCGTTGCAGCAGCCGCACCCCCAGGCGCGTTTCCAGATCGGCCACGCGCCGGCTCACACGCGATTTCGGAATCCCCAGCGCCCGGGCGGCGCCGGAAAAACTGCCGTGGGTCACCACGCTGGCAAACAGGACGAGGTCGTTCAGGTCTTCCATGGCCGTTCTCCAAAGGACCGGCGCATTGTCTCACTCATAGAACGATGTGTGTCGATTCGACCCACTACTGGAACTCGCTGCATCGCACTATCTTTGCAGCAACCCACCTTTTTCTTGGAGAGACACCATGCAAGTCCTTCACATCGATTCCAGCATCCTCGGTGACGCCTCGGCTTCGCGCCTCCTGAGCGCTGCCATTGTCGACGAGCTGCGCCGCGAAAACCCGAGCGCCACCGTCGTCCACCGCGACCTGTCCGTTGAAGCGATTCCTCACCTGGACGGCGCCATTGCTGCCGGCTTCCGCGCCACGGGTGCCGACGATTTTGACGACGCCACCCGCGCCGAGCATGCCCGCTCGGAAACGCTCGTGAATGAACTGCTGGCCAGCGACGTGATCGTGGTCGGCGCGCCGATGTACAACTTCTCGGTGCCGAGCCAGCTCAAGGCGTGGATCGACCGCGTGGCGCAAGCCGGCCGTACGTTCAAGTACACGGAAACCGGCCCGGTTGGCCTGGCCGGCGGCAAGAAGGTGATCGTGGCATCGACGCGCGGCGGTATGTACTCCGCCGGCCCGGCCGCCGCCATGGACTTCCAGGAGGCCTATCTGAAGACCGTGTTCGGCTTCTTCGGCATCACCGATGTGCAATTCGTGCGCGCCGAGCGCCTGGCGATGGGCCCGGACGCTCGCGCACAGGCCCTGGAAGCCGCACACGCCGCCATGCGCGACGTTGTGAGCCAGGCCGTGGCAGCCTGAGCGAACAGGATGGCGGCGCAACGGGACGCGCCGCAATCCTGCCTCGCACAATGCCAAACGGGCGCCGCATCGCTGCTGGCGCCCGTTTTCGTTTTCTACTGCCGTGACAACAAGGTGCGATCGCCCCGCAAGGCTGATCGGCCGATTACTCGTCGCGGTTTTCGCGTGCGTGATGCATGGCTTCGAGCACACGGCGCGCCCGCAGCTTGCTCCACATGACCGGCACAACGATCGCGGTGGCGATCAGGCACGGTGCAGCCCAGGCGATGGTGGATTCCAGAAAATTCGTCATGATGCATCCCCCCGATATGTTGCCGATGCGCACCGTTGGGTAGCGCGCATCGCATGGTCCCCGCAGGGCTTGCTGCCTCGACTGGGCCGAGGCGCCCTGACATCTGTCTCTATATAAACGGCTATCGGCGCCGCGCGTCCAAACTTGAAGCACAACGTTTGCCGTTTGGTGTATTTCCCGCCTATCTCGACGATCTGTCAATAGTGTGACGATAAGTTCGTGGAACATTGTGGCGCTGCACTGACAGTGCCCGAGCAGGCGCGCGGTGCTCCACAGTCCCGCCGCAAAGGTAACGGCAAATTACGGCGGCCCAGATCCGCGCGTTGCCAATGCGGGCGGGACAACCGATTACCGGCCTGGGCGTCACAGTTTTTCTTACAAACGGTAAAGCGCGGTTGCGAGGCATTTCCATACAGTGAGGCCAGATCAACGATCACCATCACCACGGAGCCTCATCATGAAACGCACCATCGCCCTGCTCGTCCTTGCTGCTGCCGCCACCTCTGCGCTGAGCGCCTGCGTGGTGGTGCCAGCGGGCGGCTATTACGACCGCCCGCATTACTACCACCCGTATTACCGCGGGTATTGATCAGCAAACCGGCGCTCAGGCCTTGCGCGCCTGCAGCATGCGGATGCGCGCGACGGCCTGGTGGTCGGCCGTGGCCGCGTCATACAGGCGCGCGAGGTCGGCCTTCAATGCCGTGCGCGAGCCGCCATCCAAATACACCATGTGCCCCGACGGATAGAACCCCGCCGACAGGTTCTTACGCACATCGGCATCCAGCAACGGCATCGCCTTCAGATCCAGCATGGTCTGGTAGAACGGCGTGACGAAGTCGTAGTAGCCGTTGGCGGAGAAGACTTTCAGATCCACGTTCAGGCTCATCGTGGCGGCCAGGTCGCCGGCGGTGTAAAGGGCGACGTTGCCATTGGCATCGAGCCCCTTCTGCGCGCCGGTCGGGTCGGTGTGCCGGAAATCCCAATGGCGGAAGGCCTGGTCGTTCAAGTCCGTGAAGGCGGAGTTGGACGTGAACTTCAGGTCGTCGTTCAGGTAGGTATTCCACATGGCCGTGTAGACGCCAGACACCGCCGTCATGGTCGGATCGTTGCCACCCGAGTTGGGATCGACACTGGCCGCAATGCCGGTGTGGATGCCCGTGACGCGGCCGTCGTACGCACCCAGCGACAAGCCCTTGTCTGCCAGCAGCGTGGTCAGGAACAGCGACGTGCCCGCGCCGTCATACGCCGCCACATCCAGCCGCCAGCCCTGCAGCGTTGCCGCATCAATGCCGGTGTAGGCCGCCAACGCTTTCAGCACGGCGGGATCGGCATGCGCGGGCTTGGCAAGGGCTTTTTCGTAATCGGTACTGGCAAATACGGCGGCGGCTTCGGCAAAGTCGCCCACGTCCGCGGGCAGCGGCCCGCCTTTGGGCGAGGTGGCACGCTTGTGGAACCACGCGTCCGCCGCGCACGTCGGCAAAAGCCCCACCGGATTGCCCGCCTGCGTGTAGTCGAGGATGGACGACTGCAGCGTGATGCCGTTCAGGTCGACCCCGTCTTCGTGCAGCACATACGAGAGCACGCAGGAACGCGCCGTGCCGTACGACTCGCCAAACAGAAACTTGGGTGAATTCCATCGATCATTGGCCGTCAGCCAGCGCTTGATGAACTGCGCGATGCTGCGCGCATCCTGGTCCACGCCCCAGAAATCGAGGTTGCGCTTGGGCGCGATGGCGGTCGAATAACCGGTGCCGACCGGGTTGATGAAAACCAGGTCGGAGCGATCGAGCAGGCTGTCGGGATTGTCTTCCATGCGATACGGCGCGGGCGGCGTGAACGACGGCATCGACGTCACGATGCGGCGCGGCGCAAACGAGCCGAGCAGCACAAACACCGCCGAAGACCCCGGCCCGCCGTTATAGAAGAACGTGACCGGCCGCGCCTGCGCGCCGCCTTCCGGTGCATCGGCCACAAAGGCCACATGGAACATCTTGGCCACCGGCTGCGAACTGCTCGGGTCGACCGTGACGAGGTGGCCGGCATGCGCGGTGTAGGCGATGTCGCGTCCGCCGATGCGCACGGTGTGGTGCGTGATCGCCATGCCCTCGCTGGTATCGGTCACGCTGTCGTCGGGGCCGTTGCCGTAGGCGGTGGGGTCGAAGAACGGCTGGTCGGTGGTGGTCATGCGTGCCTCGCTGCTAGAAAAGGTTCGCGATCGCGTCGCCCTTGGGGCTGCCCAGGCCGGTGCAGGCGTCCCAACCGGGCGCCGCGGCAAAGGTGCCGTTGTTGCCCTGCTTGATGTCGTTGAATGCGCCGGGGTTCTGATACAGCCGCGCATGCAGATAACCCACCGGCCGCCCCTTGATGGCATTGATGCGCGCGATGAGCGCAGCCCACAGCGGCGCGGCCGCGCTGGTGCCACCCACGACACCGGTCTCGCCATTCACCCGGACGACGTAGCCCGTCAGCGGGTCGGCATCGGCCGATACATCGGGCACGCCGCGCCGCGGCAGCGGCACACTCGCGCCCCGCGTCTGCTGCGCCGCAAGGCCTTGCTGCCAGCTGGGCAGCGCAAAGACGGCGCTCACCCCGCCGCCGCCCGCACCGCCCTGCGCGCCGTCGTTCCACACTGTTTCCTCGGCGATGCGGTTTCCGCTGGCGCGCACGCTGGTGCCGCCGCAGGCGAGCGCGTACGGGCTGGAGGCAGGAAAGTCGACGTGGTCCGTGCGATCAGGCAAGCCGTCGCTGGAGCCGCTGTCGCCCGAGGCCACACACACCGTCACGCCCATCGTCGCCGCGCTTTGCAGTGCGGCGTTCACGGCTTGCATGGCCTGGGGCGTCCAGGCGCTTTCGGGTGCGCCCCAACTGATGGACACCACCGATGGCCGCAGCTTGGTGTCATGAATGGCAGCGTTGATGGCCTGCACGAAGCCGGCATCGGTATTGACGGTGAAGTACACGGCCAGCGTGGCGCCCGGTGCCGCAGCGCCTGCCACCTCGAGGTCGAGCATGACTTCGCCGTCCGGGCCGCCCGGGTCGCCCGTGGGCCGATTGGCGCCCTGCCCGACCGGCACGGCTGTCACCGTCGGCATCGGCACGCCCAGCTCCTGGAAGTACGCCCGCAGATCGTCTTCCCGATAGCCGCCGCCAAGTTCAATCAACGCAATGCACTGGCCCGCGCCATCGCCCTGCGGAAAACCGTAGAGCTGCGCGAGCTGCACCGGCGTGTACGACGCCGTGGGCGCTGCACGCGCGGGGCGGAGGCCTCCGGGCTCAGTCGTTCCCGTGGGCAGCGGCAGGAAACGGAAATGCGGCTCCGCCTGCGGACGCGAGTCGAGCCCCAGCACGGCAACGACCACGTCCTGCAACGACTCCGGCAAGCGCAGCGGGCCGGAACGCCCACGGTATTCGCAATCGCCATGTGCCACGCGATGCAGATGCGTATCGAATGCCTTGCAGAACTGTTCGACGGCGCCTTCGAGCGTGACGGTGGCGGCGGCCACGCTCACGTCGACGACTTGCAAACCGTGTTCGCGGGCGAAGTTGCGGACGGCGTCGATGTCGTCTGTGGTGGCGCCAAACTGGGCAGCCCATTGTTCGCGCGTGAGGGGCGTGGGCGGTGGCGTTCCCGCTGCATGCGCGTGTGCAAATCCGGACAGGCGCGCATCCAGATCCGCCTCATTCGGACGGCGCAACTGCACGAGCGCGCGGATCTGCTCCGCGGGGTGCGCATCGCCGAGGATGCGGGCGTCTTGAGGAATGGTGCGTTCGCTGCCGCGCAGGGGGTGCCGGACCATGGGCCATCTCCATGTAGGTAGGTGGCCCGTGCGTCGCAACCGGCGTGCCGAAGGCGCTCGAGAATGCCGACAGGATGCGGCGCCACCTTCAACCACGTTAGGCGATGGCTTGCCCGCTTGACCTACGGGGTCTGTCAGTCGGCGAAATCGGCGCTGCCGGCGCCTTCCGCAGGGTGCTGCGGTTTGCCGTCCGCAAAGGCGCGGCGGATCAGTGCGCCGCATGCCGCGCTGCGCACATAGGCGCGGGGGCCGAGCGTCTCGCGTACGAGCATGCCGTAGTAGCGTTTGTCGGCGGTGATCCACGGATAGAAGCCGAACGCACCGGCCGAGCTGAACGCGCCGTCGCCGCCGGGCTGATCCTCGATCCAGTAGTTGAGCGCGTAGTGCCACGGCTGGGCAGCCGGCGTGCTGACCGCCGTCGGGCAGGTGCCGGGCTCCGTGCAAACGGCATGCTGGCCGAGCATCTTGCCGAGCTGGTATTCGCCGCGAATGAGGCGGCGCAAGAACTGCCCATACCCTGACGGCGTGGCGATCATCCCGCCGGCCGGCTCGGGCGCGAGGTAGCGGATGCCGAGCGGCTGGCCACCGTCGCGCAGGCCCGGGGTATTGGCAAGCTGGCGGTCGAGGTCGTTGTTGAGCGCCTCGGCGTCAGCGCGGCCCAGGCCGAGATCGATCAGCAGCTTCTGGTCATGGCCGCCGTTGTAACTGAAACGCCCGACGTGCCCGGGTGTGAAAGTCGCGTTGCGACCGCGCTCAAAGCAGCTCTGCACCGTGTCGTTACGATTGCACAGCAGCGGATTGAGCCCGTCGTAGCCGGAGCGCATGGTGAGTGCATCGATTTCGGCAGGTGTGGGTTTGCCCTTGGCCCGTTCGACCACGTAGGCGCCAAACACCCATTTGGATGCCGATGCCAGCCGAACCGTCTTGTTGGCACCGATGCGCTGGCCCTGCTGCCCGCGCATCAGCACGCCGCCGGCGTCGCCAATTTCCCAGTAGTAATCGCCCAGATGCTGGCAACTGGCCGCATGCGCCAAGGTCGACTCCACGGCGGCACGGCGCGTTGCCAGGCTTGGCGGGGCAGCGAGCGCGGTGGTCGTTACCACCCATGTTGTCGATGCCACCAGGGCGGCGCTCCCCAAACGCCCGAACCCTGCGAACGCCCTGATGTTCCGGGCGTGTCTTGCTTGCGTCATGTTGATGTCCTGCACGTTCTCTCATGCCTTGCCGGCCCGGCGGCACTGTACCGCAGCGGCGTTGCATTCTTGCTGTTTTACGCTGGGCGCCCCGCTTCTGTGCAGACTTGCAACATGCCCCAACGAAGGCGCATGACTGTATCGGCGGTACCTTGCAGGCAGGTTGCGAAGCACGATCGACAAGGCGTTTGAAACGTAAGCGTTTGCGCGTCGATTAATCGTCTTGGGAAGTGATGAATATCACTTCATATTCGCACCCCCAATATGTCCTAAACCTCCCGTTTATGAGCCAAATGGAGGATAAGAATCATGCCAAGAGGCGCTGGCGGTCTGCATAGAGTGTCCTAGAATGCAATCGAAGAAAAGCAGAATTAAATAAAACTAAATACGCGGCATCGACGAGCTTTCGGGAGCGAGCCATGGGAACAATGAAACGGGGAACATCGGGCTTCACTGCTCGCCTGGGGTGGGAACGCCACACTGCCAATTGGCAGGTGATTCCTACGCGTCGGCGCCTTTTTCAAACGCGCCTCCCAACGCGCGCCTCTACCGTGTTTCTCTGGATGCTGGCCATCTCGATCGCCGTAGGTCTCGGGCTGCTGCACCGGTTGTGGTAACCATAAAAACATAAGCAAATTCTGTACGGGGAAGGTCGCAGCGCGAGAGCGAATCGCAGTCAAACACCGAATTGACAGACCGGCATAACGGCACCGAGGGATAGTCCGACCCGCTTTACTGGGTCAACCGCATCCGGATGGATTCAGCATCTGGAGCATCGTCATCCCTCCATTCGGAAATCACGCTCCTGCATGTGGCCACTACGCCGCGAAAGCGGCATGTGGGGCACGCCACTCATCCGGCGCGCCTGGTCAATGGGGGGAGCATCATGAACATTTCATTCACCGGCAAGACCTTCAGGTCCGTAGGCGACCTGTTCTTCCAAGCCATCGTCGACGGCAAGGTCGTGAGCTGTTTCGTCACATCCGAAGCCCTGTCGCTCTGCGATTGCGCACATCAGAAGATCACGGCCGAAGAGGTCTATCGAAATTACCGCGACTGGATCGAGCTGGCTGCGTCGGACCTGATCCGCGCTGGCTCGCTCGCGCCGGTCATCGTGCGTGGTCGCGACCTGGCCGCCTCACGGGCATCGCTGCCGCACGGCGGCGTCCCCGCTTACGACCTGGATCGCGTGCGTCAACTGCGCCTGGTCCCTCGCTCGTCGCGCTGACGTCCCTCAGCGCTGGCGCACCGGAACGTGCGGTCGGGGGGCCGCACGTTCCGTGGGTGCCAAAACGCAAAAACCCAACACGCGCATCCCATATCAGTCGGTCGGGAAATCCTCTTCCCAATATTCCAGCAGGTTGCGTACGCCAGCGGTGTTCTCGCTGCGCGCGGCTTCTCGCATGCGCAGTTCGACGCGCCGGATCTTGCCCGAGATGGTTTTGGGCAGGTCGGCAAATTCGATACGGCGCACGCGCTTGTATGAAGCCAATCGGCTGCGGCAAAAGCGGAGGATGTCGCGCGCCAGTTCCGGCCCGGCTTCATGCCCCGCGCGCAGCACCAGGAAGGCTTTCGGCACGGCCAGGCGCAGCGGGTCGGGGCTCGGCACAACGGCGGCTTCGGCGATGGCCGGGTGTTCGATCAGCACGCTTTCCAGCTCGAACGGGCTGACCCGGTAATCCGATGCCTTGAACACGTCATCGGCGCGGCCGACGTAGGTCAGGTAGCCGCTGGCATCGCGCGCCGCAATGTCGGAGGTGTGATACACGCCGCCGCGCATCGCTTCGGCGGTTTTGTCGGCGTTGCCGGCGTAGCCTTCCATCAGGCCGGTCGGCCGTGCATTCAATTCGATGCAGATCTCCCCCTCTTCCGCCTCGTGGCCGTCGGGGTCGCGCAGCGTGATGCGGTAGCCCGGCAGCGGGCGCCCCATCGAGCCCGGCTTGACGGGCTGCCCCGGGCTGTTGCCGATCTGGCAGGTGGTTTCGGTCTGGCCATAGCCGTCGCGGATGGTGATGCCCCACGCGGCGCGCACCCGTTCGATCACCTCCGGGTTGAGCGGCTCGCCGGCGCCCACGAGTTCGCGCAGCGCGGGCTTCCACGCGGCCAGGTCTTCCTGGATCAACATGCGCCACACCGTGGGCGGCGCGCATAGTGTCGTCACCTTGGCCCGGCAGAGCACGTCGAGCGCCGCCTTGGGTTCGAAGCGCGCGTAGTTGTAGATGAAGACGGTGGCGCCGGCATTCCACGGCGCGAAGAAGCAGCTCCACGCGTGCTTGGCCCAGCCGGGCGAGCTGATATTCCAGTGCACATCGCCCGGGCGCAGGCCGATCCAGTACAGCGTGGACAGATGCCCGACCGGATAGCTCGCCTGCGTATGCATCACGAGTTTGGGTTTGGACGTGGTGCCGGACGTGAAATACAGCAGCAGCGGATCGCTCGCCTGCGTGGGCGCATCCGGCGTGAATTCGGCCGGGGCATCGTAGGCGTCTTCAAAGCGGTGCCAGCCCGCCGGCGCCTTGTCCGTGCCGACCGCGATGCGCGTGAAGGTGCCCGATACCGCGTCGAGCTTGGCGCAATCCGTCGCGCCCACCACGACGTGGCTCACCTCGCCCATGGCAATGCGTTCGCGCAGGTCTTCGGCGGTGAGCAGCGTCGTGGCCGGGATGATCACCGCGCCGATCTTGATGCTGGCGAGCATCACGTCCCAGAGGCCGGGCACGTTGCCGAGCATGAGCAGGATGCGGTCACCGCGCTGGACGCCCAGTGCCCGCAAATGGTTGGCCACGCGCGCCGAGCGCTCGGCCATCTGCGCGAACGACAGGCGCGTCTCGTTGCCCTGATCGTCGACGACCCAGAGGGCGATGGCGTCGTTGCCGCGCGCCATGGTGTCGAAATAATCGAGCGCCCAATTGAAGCGGTCCAGCTCGGGCCACGCAAAATCGCGCACGGCGGTGTCGTAATCCTCACGGTGCGCGAGCAGAAAGTCGCGGCACCGCAGGAAGGCATCCAGCGATGTCATGCCTGTCTCCTGAGGTTCGGAGCGTGGGATGCGCGCTCCAACAGCACGCCTCGTCCGGGCGCTACAGTCCGGGCGCTACAGAAACGCACCTGCAACCGACATCGCCACTTATAGGAGGAATTTCTTCGCCAGACCAGCCCGGATTGTCCCGAGCCATGCACTCATTGCGAGCGCGGCGGAAAGCGCAACGAGCGGCCCCCGCCCAGGCTCAGCCACGCCCAGGCCGTTGCGGCTATCACCACGCCCAGCACGACGATCCATTGCGCGCTGACGAGCATCAGCTCGATCGTGCCGGCCATGTCCGGCAAAATCTGCGGCCACGCGGGGGCAAGCCAGCCGTCGGCGTCGAACCATGCGCCGCGTCCGGCACCCGTGGCAAGTTCCACCGCCAGCAGCGCCGCGTTGATGGCCGCGAATGCCATGCCGCTGTGTGCGAGCAATCGGCTGAACACCGGCAGCTCATACAGCGGCTTCATATATTGGATGTGCCGCGTGAGCGACCACGCGCACACGATCAGCAGCGCAACGCTGATGGCCACCATGGGCGCCGGGCTGCGCAGGCACACGCCCAGCGCGATCCACGCCAGCGCATTGATCTCGTGGCGCCGATAGATGCGCAGCGCACGCGCCGCGTGCAGCAGGCCGATCGGCGGAACACCTGGGGGAACACCGGCAGACGCCATGATGTGCTCCATGAGCGGAGGGTTGGTGCGGCGCCGCACGTCAGTGGCTGGACGGCCCGCAACTGCTTGCAGTGTACCGACGCGTTTTCAGCCGTGCGAGTTCAAACAGCATCTCTCCGCCAAATGACGGACACGCACCCCGCTCAGGCCTCGCGCAAATGCTCGATCAGCTGGCGTGCGAAGACGGGCAAGTCGTCGAAATGGCGCACGCAGATCCGCAGAAGGCGCGTCGCCCAGGCGTCGGTCAGGCGCACACGGCGGATGCCCATGGAGCGCTGCAGCCGGATCGCCGCATGCTCGGGAATCACCCCCACGCCAACGTTGCGTTCCACCATGCGGCAGACGGCATCGAAGCTGCGCAACCGCACGCGGTATTTGAGCCGATGGCCGGCGCGGGCCGCGTGCCCCGCCAGATAGGCCTGCAATGCGTTGTCGCCGGTCAGGCCGACAAAATCTTCCTGCAAGGTTTCAACGAAGGCCACCTCGCGGCGCTCGGCCAGCGGATGGTCGCGGGCGGTCACCAGCACGAGGCGGTCGTGGCGGAACGGAAAGGTCTCCAGCCCCGACAAGTCGACCGCGTCGTTGACGATCCCGATGTCGGCGCGCCCCTGCGCAATCGCTTCGACAATCTCGTGGCTCACCAGCTCTTCCAGGTCGATGTCCACTTCCGGATGCGCGGCCAGAAAAGCGCTGAGCGTTTCCGGCAGGAACTCCGTCATGGCGGCCGTGTTGGAAAGCAGCCGCACGTAGCCCTTCAAGCCACGCGCGTATTCGCCCAGCTCACCGCGCATGCGGTCCATCTGTTGGAGCACGACGCGGGCGTGGTGGACGAGCGTGCGGCCGGCCGCGGTCGTTTCCACGCCGCGCCGGTTGCGTGTGAGCAGCGGCACGCCCAGTGTGTCTTCCATCCCGCGGATGCGCGCGCTGGCCGACGCCAATGTCAGATGCGCGCGCTCGGCGCCCGCAGTGATGCTGCCGGCTTCAGCGGTGTGGAGAAAGAGTCGGAGGTCTGTGAGGTCAAAGCGCACGATGCGTCTCAAAATTGGCGTCAGCCTCAGTCCTACGCTGAGGCTAGGTCAATGTATCGCACATTGCGGCGGGGTCGCCAGTGTCCGAAACTGAGGCACCTAAAAACAGAACACCTCAGACATCGCCCCCAATGGAATCCGCCACGCCGCTGCTTTTTGGCGCGGGCCTGCTCGCCGGCATGATGAATGCGCTGGCGGGCGGCGGCTCGTTTGTCACCCTGCCCGCGCTCATGTTCGCGGGTGTGCCGTCGGTCTTTGCCAATGCGTCGAGCACGGTCGCGCTGCTGCCGGGCGCGGCCACGTCGGCCTGGGCGTATCGCGCGGACTATCGCGGCTTCGGGCATGTCTCGATGCGCGCCATGGTCGCGATCAGCCTGGTGGGCGGACTGCTCGGCGCGCTGCTGCTGATGAACACGTCGTCTCGCGCGTTCGATTTCATCGTGCCGTGGCTGCTGCTGATTGGCTCGCTGGCGTTCACCTTCGGCAAGCAGGCCGGGGCGTGGCTGCGCCGGCGCGTGCAGATCGGCCGCACCACGCTGCTGATCGCGCAAGGCGCGCTGGCCATCTATGGCGGCTACTTTGGCGGCGCGGTCGGGATCATGATGATGGCCGTCTGGGCCCTCTTCGGCCACGACGACATCAAAGCACTGAACGCATCACGCACACTGCTGGTGGGCGCGACCAACCTCGTGGCGGTGCTCTGTTTTGCGCTGGCAAACATGGTGTGGTGGCCGCAGACGCTGGTCATGCTGGTGGCCGCGGCGCTGGGCGGTTATCTCGGCGCGCATGTTGGCAAGCGTTTGCCGGTGCCGGTGGTACGGGCGTTGATTTCCACTTTCGGTTTTTCGATGACGGCGCTGCTGTTCTGGCGCGCCTGGTCGCACGCTTGAGCATGAGGAGAACCGCCATGTCGCACATGCAGCCTCATCCGACACGCCGCACGCCCCCGCCGCGGGCCCATCGCGATCCGCTGCCCTACCGTGTCACGCGCAGTGCCTGGCACGCCCACATTGCCGAGACCCCATCTGCCGAATCGGAAATAGCGGGGGCGCAAGCGGTGTTCTACATCGCGCGCGGTCTTGCGGTCTTACTGGCCGCCGTGGCCGTCGGCCTGGGAGCCGCTTCCAACGACGCGGAACGCCCATCCACGGCATACCCCTCTTCTTCGCACGCGACAGCGCGCTGAGAGCGCGTTATCATCCGCCCCCGCCACCGCACAGTCCCGGGCAGTACAGATTCAGTATCGACCGGGCAAAGAAAAAGCCCGCGGGCCGGGGGGCGAGCGGGCTTAACATCTTCAGCCTTTGACGACGAAAGATGGTCGGGTGTGCTTTGTGAACGAGCAATGCGCCGGAATTCACAAAGCGAGGCCATTATAAAAAGTGCACGCCCCCCGCCATACCCCAACAACGAGGGGGGTCCGTGTCGTTTTCTGATTAATCCCTGAGCGCTGTTTCCAATAGTTGGGGCGTCAGCAAGCCGCTCGATGCATGACGTTTGCCGTCCGGGCGCAGGATGATCGTGCGCGGCATCTCGCCCTGCCAGCCGGGGTCGAGCGCGGCACGCAGTCGTTCCGGCATGTCTTCGGCATTGGCGTATTGCGGCACGCGGGCAATGTCGATTTTCCCGTCGCGGGCCAGCGGCGCCAGGGCGCGGTTCAGCATCTCGGCCTGCTCGGGGCCGTCCATCGACACCATCACCACATCGACGTTCTTCTTGGCGGTGCGCCGCCATTGCGCGATGCGGGCAATGTTCTCGCGGCAGTAGCTGCAATCCAATGACCAGATTTCGACGATGAGCGGGCGCGCCTGTGGCGTCTGCAGCAGTGCCGGCACATCGCGCGCATGCAGCGGCTGAAATTGCAGGGCGCCCGCGGCCTGCGCTGCAAAAGCGGCTGCGGCCAGCGCCACGCCCGTCGCAAACGATTTCCATCGCCCCTTCATTTCGATGCCTCCAATGATGGATTGGACGGGCTGACATTGCCGATATCGATCAGCCGGTAGCCCTCGGCCTGCGTGCGCCACGACAGGTAGACATGGCCGTCGCGCGTGAGCAGTTGCGGGTGGTCGCTGCCGCCATTGGTGCTTGCCGCGCTGGCGGGCGCTGTCCAGTGTGCGCCACCGTCCGTGGATTTGCGCAGCAGGATCTGCATGCGGTCGTCGGCAAATTGCTTCCAGACCAGCCACAGCGCGCCGTCCGCGGCGAGCAATGCGGGGTGCGATGCCTGCGCGCCGGCTTGTGGCGAACCGGCAAAACCCCAAGCGTCGCCGATCGGCTTGCCGTTGGCCGAGAGCCGGCTGTAGAACAGGCCCGGCTTGTCCTGTAGCACAGAGAACCACGCCATGTGCCGCACGCCATCGGCCGTCACGGCCAACGCGGGGCCATGGTGCGGACACGCATCGACGCGCCACTCCGAGAACGTCGCGCGCGTGACGGCAAGCGGCGCATTACCAATCGGTAATGTTGCCAACGCGTGATCGCGAATCTGCCCGGCAAACACGTTGCGCCACAGGGCGAGCATGTGGCCGTCGGCATCAGGCGCGAGCGCAATGCGGCAGCATTCGCAGGTCTGGTCGATGATCTTGCGCTCGGGCGCAAAGGTGGCGCCGCGGTCGGTCGAAACGGTGTAGTACACCGCCGCGCCGTCATACGGCTGCTTGGCTGCCTGCGCGCGCAACAGGTCGCGCTTGTCGATCCACGTGACGAAGATGCGGCCGGCGCTGTCGACGGCAATCGAATCGAAGCGGTGCGTGATTGGCTGGCGATCGTGGTGGACGGTGACTGGCGCGCTCCACGTCTTGCCGCCGTCGAGCGAGCGCGAGAAACGCACGAAGCCCGTGTACGGCGCATCGAGCGGGCGCGACCAGCTCACATACAGCGCACCGTCCGGGCTGGCGATGACCTTCGGGCGGTTCTCGCCGTCGGTATAGATCGGCTCGGGTTGCGGGTTCACGCGCTGCGGCGCGGACAGCGTCTTGCCGAGATCGTCGGACGAAGCGACCACCACGTGCTGCCCTTCCGCCCACGTCACCCACAGCCGCCCTGCCTTGTCGAACGCGGCCGTCGTGGCGAGCTGCGGTTTGGCGGCAGCCTTGCCTGCCATGGCGCCGTGGTCATGGCCTTCATGCGCGGCCGCCACCGTGGCCGCCAAGGCCAGCAGCGCACCGGCAAGGAATCGAGGAATCGACTGCATTACAGGCGCCATTTCAGTTGTCCATAGAAGGTGCGCGACGGATACGGGTGGTACACGAAATACCGCCGGTCGGTCAGGTTGTCGACACCCAGCGCCAGCGTGACGTGCTTGTCGATACGGTAGCTGGCCTTGAGGTCCACGGTGAAGAAGCTGCTGGTGCCGCCGTAGACATTCGGCAGCACATCGGTGTTGTCGAGCGTGCCGTATTGGCGGCCGGAGTAACGCACACCCGCGCCGACCGTCCAGTCGGGCGTGGCATGCCAACTCGCAAAGAGATTGGCGCGCACACGCGGCATGCGCGGCCAGGTCTTGTCGACGTAGGTCGGGTTGGCGGCGTCGGCCAGCGTCTTCGATTGCGTGAAGGCGACGTTGGCTTCGACGTCCACGCCACGCAGGCCCGCGCCCTGCAAAACGTCCTGTCCCGAGTACGCCAGTTCGATGCCGCGCGTGCGCACGCGATCGACGTTCTGCACATTCGTCACGTTGGGCGTGACGGTAATGTTGGTCTGCGTGTAGATACTGTCGCGCACGTCGCTCTGGAACAGGCTGGTCCGCAGCACACCGTAGGGCACGGCCTGCTCGACGGTGAAGTCGAAATCATTGGCGCGCTCAGGCTTGAGATTCGGGTCGTTGTTGACGATCGTGTTGCCGCTGATCGTGCCCTGGAACAGCTCCGCCACCGTCGGAAAGCGCACTGCACGGCCGTACGACAAGCGCAGCAGCGTGTCTTGCGTGGCCTGCCATTGAATGGCCGCCTTGGGCGAAAACGCGTCTTCGGTGCGGCTGGCGTAGCCCAACGTGCTCGTGCCGTTGCCGAGCTGGCCGTTGTAGGCGCGCCAGCTTTCGTAGCGCAGGCCCAGCGTGGCGAGCCAGCGCGGCGCAAACGCCCACGCGTCCTGCAGGAACACGGCCTGCGTTTGCGTGTCGCCTTGGTAACTGGACTTCAACGTGGATAGCGTTTCCGCCGACCAGTTCGTTGCGTTGAAGGTCTGGTTGCGCAGGTGGTATTGGTCGTAGTAGTAACCAGTCGTGAAGGTATGGCCGGACACCGTGGGCGACGTCGCCTTGATGTCGAAGTTGGACCAGCCGGTGCCGTCGCCGTAGAACACCGTGCCGGGTCCATTGCCGGCCGCCGTGTTCGACGCGCGCAGGATGTCGCGCGAAACGTTGTAGGCCGACGCATTGGTGTCGATCTTCCAGCCGCCGATCTTGCCCTTCACGCCCAGGCCGTAGAGCCAGTTTTCCTGGTCGCCGTTTTGCGGGGCGAAGGTGTTCGGGGCGATCGTGTACGGCGTGCCGTTGATGAGCACATTGCCGCCCGTGACGGTGTTGCCGGCCGCATCGCGCAGGAAGCTGAGCGCCTGGTCGTTGAAATGGTTTTCCCAATGGCCCAGCGTGAGCGATGCTTCCAGGCTGTCGCTGAACACGTAGCCGAATCGCAGCGTCTCTTGCAGCTGCTGCGTGCGCTCAAGCATCTGGGGGCCGAGAATCACGCGCGGCTGGCCGTTGGGGCCAAGATCCTGCCGCGCACCCGTGACCGGCACGGGCGTGCCGCCCGCAGTGAACCTCGAGTTGGGCGTGGCGTATTGCATCGGCTGGCTGTCGTTCTCCAGCCGGTCGACCGACAGCGCATACCAGAACTTGCCGATTCGGTCGCCCAGCGACGCACTCTCGTGGTTGCCGGTGACGTTGCGCGAAAAGCCGTAGGCATCGTTGTAGTGCTGGCTCATGATCTGCGTCTGCGCCGCGGCCTCGAATTTTTCGGGACGGCGCAACGTCATCGCAATGGTCGTGCCCATCGAGTTGCCCGGCAGCAGCGCAGAGAACGGCCCATACAGAATATCGACGCGCGCCAGGTCGTCCGGCCCGACCATCGACCAGCGCGGCGGGAAGCTGTAGCTTGACCCAAGCAGGTTCGAAAGCAGGATGCCGTCGGCATACAGCAGGCCGCGTGCGCTTTGAATCTCGTTGAAATCGCGGCCGGCGAAGATGGAGTTGCGGTCGCCAATGAAGCGGCGGCGCACCATCACGTTGGGCTGATATTTGACGGCGTCTTCGGTGGTGACGACGTTGCGGTCGGCGAGCTGTTCGGCCGTGACGCTCTGCACGACCGCCGGCGTATTGCGGGCGAATGGCGCAGGGTTGGCGTTGGCCCGCACCACGGTGGGCGCGAGTTCCTGTGTGACAGGCAGGGGCACGGAGGCCGCATCGTCGGCGGCAAAAGCAGACAACGGTGCCGCTGCGCTCAGCGCGAGCGCAGCACGGCACACCAGCGTGCGCTTAGGGGCAGCGGCCCCGGTGCGCTTGTGGAATGACATCGGAAAGGTCTCCGGATTGCGATGGCGTCGGCCCAAGCGGGGCCGAACGCAAAGGCGCCACGGCGTTACGTCCGCAGGCGCGTCAGATCGACAACGACGGAGATACGGGAGGCGCGCGCGACTCGGCCACGCGCAACGCACTGCGCGCGTACACGGGTGCCGGGGTGGCCGGCTGCCGCACGCGATAGACGAAATGGGCGGAAGGAACATCCAGCGCCGGAACCGAGGCCAGCGCCAGCCCGGCAGCAAACCCCGGGCAATACAGACAGTGCGCCACGCTGTGGTGGGCGCCCGAACCGTCGGCGGAGCCATCGCCTTGCAGTTCGATGGCCACCTGCACGGTGCTGCCATGCGGGGCCGTTGCGCTACACAGCTCGACGTCGAGCGTGCCCGTGGCCGCCGCGCGTGCGGAGGCGAGCACCGGCGACAGTACGTTCAGTACGATCGCAAGCCAGACGAGGAAGAGCCAGCGGCGATGGAGCATGGATAGGCAACGTCAGAATGTGTGGAGTATAGCGCTGCACACAGTTCCCCGAATTGCCTGCGGCACAGTGCCGCGCAATTGCAAATCTCGGCGGAGCTGACTGCAATCCCGCTGGCAATTCAGGCGGAATTAGCCTTAATTATTGAATCGACTATAATTTATACCGATTTCCATAATCGAGTCTAAAACAGGGCTTTCCATGGATTCAGACACTGATACCGGCCGCTTCAACTTCCACCGCCAGGACCTTGCCAACACGCTGTGCGACAGCCTGGAAGGCAAGGGCCTGGCCGATGCGCGCTCCGGCCTGTTCCTGGCGGCGCCCCGGCGCACCGGCAAAAGCACGTTCCTGCGCGAAGACCTGGTGCCGGAGGTCGAGCGCCGCAAGTGGATCGCCATCTACGTGGACTTATGGGCCGACCGCGCCCGCGACCCCGGCCTGCTGATCGCCGACGCCATCAAATCGAAGCTGGCCCAGTTCGACGGCCCGATCGCGAAGCTCGCCAAGCAGGCCGGCATGGAGAAGGTCGACGTGTTGCGTACGTTCACGTTCAACCTCGGCAAGATCGGGCTCCCGCCGGGCATCACCCTGGCCGACGCGCTCGATGTGCTCTACAAGGCGGTGCAGCGGCCCGTCGTGCTGATCATCGACGAGGCGCAGCACGCGCTGTCCACCGAGGCCGGCACCAACGCCATGTTCGCGCTCAAGGCCGCGCGCGACCAGATGAACCAGGGCGTGGTCGAACCGCGCCTCTTCCTCGTCTTTACAGGGTCGAACCGCGACAAGCTCGCCAACCTCCTGCTCAATCGCACGCAGCCGTTTTTCGGCTCGCGCGTGACCAACTTCCCGCTGCTGGGGCGGCCCTATGTGTCGGCGTACACGGCGTGGGTCAACCAGCACCTGGCGCCGAACAACCAGTTCAAGGAAGACGACATGTTTGCCGCCTTCCAACTGGTCGGGCACCGACCGGAGATGCTCAAGGGCATCGTCAGCGAGATCGCCCTGGAGCTGGGTGAAGCCGCCAGCCTGGGCGAGCTGCTCAAGCGCGGCGCGCAGGGTTTTCGGGACCGCATCTGGGGCGAGATCGAAAGCGATTACAGCGCGCTGACGGAAATCCAGCGCGCCGTGCTGGCGGTGCTGATCGAACGCGGGCAAGGCTATTCGCCGTTTTCGGAAGAGTCGATGAAGGCGTATGCGGCCAAGCTGGGTCACAGCGAGTTTTCTACCGCCACGGTGCAGGCCGCGCTGGACGCCCTGCGCGACAAGAACCTGATCTGGAAGGAATCCCGCGGCGCCTACGCCCTGGAAGACGAAAGCCTGGCGCTGTGGTTTCGTGAGACGCGTGGCGCGCATGCCGTGCCACCGAAGCTGAGCGAATAGCGCGGCTGGGGGGATCATCCCGCGGCACGCAATGGCTTGCGCCCGCTACACTGGACAGACGACACAACAATATTCGGGGAGCAGCCAAATGGCACGCAATCACACCACGTGGCGCGCGCTCGCGGCCGCGTTTTTCCTATTGGCGGGCGCCGGCACGGCTGTCGCGCAAGACGCCACGCCGGCACAGGCACCGGCACCGGCATCGGCATCGGCTCCGAACTGTCCGCCACCCGCCTCCAGCTTCATCCCCAAGGACGGCTGGGCCGCCGCCGCCCAACGCGCGACCGATCACGGCCTGCTCTGGCGCATCGAAAAGAATGGTCACACCTCGTGGCTTTACGGCACGATCCACGTTGCGCGGGCCGACTGGATGCTGCCCGGCCCCACCGTGCGCAGCGCGCTTCAGCAAGTCGACAGCATCGCGCTCGAACTCGACCTGCTCGACAAGGACGCCGACCGCAAGCCGCTGACCGCACACAACAGCGCAGAAGACCGCCGGCTCCTGACCGGCCGTCGCGGCGAACGCTTCAACAAACTGCTGTCCGCGGCGTGCCTGCCCGACACGGCCCTCACACAGATCCGCAAGTTCCAGCCGACCATGCAACTGGCCTCGCTGGCGGTGCTGGGGGTGCGCACGGACGGACTCTATCCGGATTTCGGCATCGACCTGTTTCTCACCACCTACGCCAAGAGCGTGCACCTGCCGATCGTGCCGCTCGAAACGCTGGCGCAGCAGGTGCGCGTGCTCAACGAGATCGTGCCGAAGAACGAGGTTGCGCAGCAGTTCGATACCGTGCTCGACGCGATTGAATCCGGCGAGGCGCGCACGCAGACGCTCACGCTCGCCAATGCCTGGGCCGACAGCGACCTCAGCACGCTCGAGCACTACCCGCAGTGGTGCGATTGCCTGAAGACGGCGTCGGACAAACGCGCCTTCCAGCGCCTGGTGACGAACCGCAACCGCGCCATGGCTGAGAACATTGCGCGCGTGCACAACAGCGGCCAGCGCATATTTGGCGCCGTGGGGGCGCTGCACATGATCGGGCCGAAAGGGATTCCGGCGCTGCTGGCGGCACGCGGGTACAAGGTCACACCGGTGTTGCCGGCACCCGAGCCGCGTTAGGCCGCGCGCGTTTTCGCAGTCCGGTCAGCGCTTTTCCGGCGGCGTCGATCCAACGGCCGCCGCCAGTTCGGCATGCGCGGCCAAGTCCGCCCGGCGATGCTTGACCGTCGTACTGGCCGGATACTTGCCCAGGAAGTTGCCGTTCTTCCAATCCTTCGACGGGCGGATCGGCCGCGCCGTAAAACCGCCGCCGCAGTTCGGGCAGACATTGCCGAACACGCCGTCCGCACACGTCGCACAGAACGTGCATTCGAATGAACAGATGCGCGCGTGGGTCGCGTCGGGCGGCAGTGCGGTGTTGCAGTGTTCGCAGGTCGGGCGGAGTTCGAGCATCGCGTCCTCGGTGTGGTGGGTTCAGTCCAATGCAGCCAGGATGCGTTGCGCGCAGGCTTCGTCGGTCACCAGACCGGTCAGCCAGCCGCCTCGCAACGCCGCCCCAATCGCGCCCGCCTTCGCTACGCTGCCGGCAACGGCGATGACGGGGCGAGACGGCATCGGCTTGAGCGGCAAGCTGGTAATGCGGCTCTGCAACGGCACATCGAGCAAGCGGCCCTGGGCATCGATCGGTCGGCCGATCAGCTCGCCCGCCGCGCCATGGGCGAGCAGATCGTCCACATCCTTCGCGCTGATGAAGCCGTCGACCTGCAATGGGCAACCCGGCCCGATCGTGCCGACCCCGATGAAGGTGACATCCGCCTGCGCCGCCAGATCGGCCACCACGCCGTAGAGCCGGTGGTGACACCACTGGCGCGTGTCTTCGGCGCTGTCGGCAACGAGCGGCGCGGGCAGCAGGTAGTAGCGGCTGCGGGTTTTTTCCGCGGCGGCGAGTGCAACGTCGTAGCGGTTGGACGACCCATCCGCCGCAATCGCCCCGACCATCGAGACGATGCGGTGCTGCGGCCGGTCGAGGTCGGGCAGTTGGTCGATCGCGGCGCGTAGCGTGCGGCCTGAGCCGACATTCACCACGCGCGGCGCGTCGGCCAGCAGATGGCGTTCCATGATTTCCGCAGCGGCCACGGCAATCATGCGCTGGGCGGCGTCGGCGTCGTCGGCATGGGTGGGCACCACGTGGCAGGTCTCCAGCCGGAAACGGCTGCGCAGGCTCTCGGCCAACTCCAGACACGTCGACACCGGGTGCGTCACGCGCACCTTCACCAGCCCGTGCTCCACCGCATAGGCGACCAGCCGCTGGGCGATCTGGCGCGATACGCCCAACTGCTCGGCGATGTCGTGTTGCGTGTGGTTGCCCACGTAGTAAAGCCACGCGGCACGCGCGGCCTGGTCTCGCTTCTCTTGCTGCTTGGACACGCAGCGCCTCCTCTAGTACCTCGGCGATATGGGATGCATCGTAGCGTGCTTTTGCCCTTTCAACGAGCATTTGCTTGACAACCGCAACATCGCATCCGATTATTTGCTCACAACACGGACAATTGCTCAAATCCCGAAGCAAGTCCTGGTGGTGCGCCCGCATCGCCACATTCCAAGAAAGGAGACGACTGCATGTTCCGCACGCTTCTGCGCGGGATGGCCCGCCCATCCCGGCTACTCAAGCTGACCGCCTTCGCTGCCCTCCCGGCCTTCACCGCCATTTCCGTGCACGCCGCGCCCACCACGCTCACGATCGCGACGATCAACAACCCCGACATGATCGTGCTGCAGAAACTGTCGACCCAGTTCGAGCAGGCGCATCCCGATATCAAACTGCGCTGGGTCACGCTGGAAGAAGGCGTGCTGCGCCAGCGCGTGACCACCGACATCGCGACCGGCAGCGGCCAGTTCGACCTGATGACGATCGGCGGCTATGAAGCGCCGCTGTGGGCCAAGAAGGGCTGGCTCGCGCCGCTGGACATGCCCGCCAGCTACGACGCGGCCGACCTGCTGCCGACGGTGCGCGATGGTCTCTCGCAGGGCGGCAAGCTCTTCGCCGTGCCCTTCTATGCCGAAAGCTCGATGACGTACTACCGGCGCGATCTGTTCAGCGCGGCGGGCCTGAAGATGCCCGAGCAGCCGACGTATGACGACATCGCCCAGTTCGCCGCCAAGCTCCACGACCCGGCCAAGGGCGTGTACGGCATCTGCCTGCGCGGTCGTGCGGGCTGGGGCGAAAACATGGCGCTGGTGTCCACCATGGTCAACACGTTCGGCGGCCGCTGGTTCGACGAGAAATGGCAGCCGACGATCGACACGCCCCAGTGGAAACAGGCAGTCAACACGTATGTCGACCTGCTGAAGAAATACGGCCCGCCCGGTGCAAGCAGCAACGGCTTCAACGAAAACCTGGTGCTGTTCTCGGGCGGCAAGTGCGGCATGTGGATCGACGCCACCGTCGCGGCCGGCATGGTCAGCAGCGCGAAGGATTCCAAGGTGGCCGACAAGGTGGGCTTTGCGAATGCGCCCATCGCCAGCACGCCCAAGGGCTCGCACTGGCTGTGGATCTGGGCGCTCGCGGTGCCGAAGTCGTCGAAATCGCCGGAGGCTGCCAAGACGTTCGCGGCCTGGGCGACATCGAAGGACTACATCCGCGCCGTGGCCAAGGCGCAGGGCTGGGGCGAGGTGCCGCCGGGCACGCGCGCATCGACGTATGACGACCCCGCTTACCAGAAAGCCGCGCCGTTCTCGGCCTTCGTGCGCCACGCCATCGAAACGGCCAACCCGAACGATCCGTCCGCACAGAAAGTGCCCTACACCGGCGTGCAGTTCGTGACGATTCCGGAGTTCCAGTCGCTCGGCACGGTGGTGGGCCAGGCGATTGCCGGCGCGCTCACGGGCAAGACGACGGTGGACGACGCGCTGCGTGTCTCGCAATCGCAGGCACAGCGTGCGATGCGCCAAGGCGGCTATCTGAAGTGATGCAGCCGCTGCTGCGCCCGGAGGTGTCATGGAACATGTATTGGAGTCGCGCGTGAACGGCATGGGCGGCACGCCGTCACCCGCACAGCCCGTACAACCACAAAACGGCGCGCGGCGCTGGCTGCCCACGCTGCTGGTGTCGCCGTCGGTGCTGGTGCTGCTGTTGTGGATGACGGTGCCGCTGGCGATGACGCTGTATTTCTCCGTCAGCCGCTACAACCTGCTCAACCCCGATCAGACCGGCCTGGCGGGGCTCGACAACTATCGCTTCCTGATCGAAGACCCTGCCTTCTGGCCGGCCATCGGCAACACGCTGGTGCTGATCGGCTCGGTGCTGGTGATCAGCGTCGTGGCGGGCACGCTGCTGGCGGTGCTGTTCGACCAGCCGTTTGCGGGGCGCGGTGTGGCACGCATCCTTGTCATCAGCCCGTTCTTCGTCATGCCGACGGTGGCCGCGCTCATCTGGAAGAACATGATGCTGCACCCCGTGTACGGCCTGGCCGCCTGGGTGGCGCGACTGTTCGGCGCCGAGCCGGTGGACTGGCTGGCCACGCACCCGATGCTCTCCGTGATCATCATCGTGGCGTGGCAGTGGACGCCCTTTGCCTTCCTGATCCTGCTGACGGCGCTGCAATCGCTCGACCCCGAGCAGAAGGAAGCCGCGCAGCTCGACGGTGCGAGCCCCGTGCGCATCTTCTGGCACATCGTGCTGCCGCACCTGAAGCGCGCGATTGCCGTGGTGGTGATGATCGAGACGATCTTCCTGCTGTCGATCTTTGCCGAGATCCACACCACCACCGCGGGCGGCCCCGGCACAGCCACGACCAACCTCGCCTACTTCGTCTACAGCCTCGGCCTGCAGCAGTTCGACATCGGCATTGCGTCGGCCGGCGGCATCGTGGCCGTGGTGCTGGCAAACGTGGTGGCGTTCTTCCTCGTCCGCATGCTGGCCCGCAACCTGAAGGGAGTGCACGAGCAATGAGCACCCTCACCTCAACCTGGCGCACGCGGCTGGCCGGTGTGCTGGCGTGGGCGATTGCCCTGGCGCTGTTCTTCCCTATCGCCTGGGCAGCGCTGACCGCCTTCAAGACCGAGCAGGCGGCCTATACGCCCACGCTCCTGTTCACGCCGACGCTCGACAGCTTCCGCGAGGTGCTGGAGCGCGCGCACTACCCGAGCTTTCTCGGCAACTCGCTGGCGGTGTCGATCATCTCCACGCTGCTGGCCCTGGCGATTGCCATTCCGGCGGGCTATGCGATGGCGTTCTTCCCGAACAAGCGCACGCAGCAGGTGCTGCTGTGGATGCTGTCGACCAAGATGATGCCGGCCGTGGGCGTGCTGCTGCCGGTGTACCTGCTGGCGAAGACGGCGGGCCTGCTGGACTCCATCACCGCGCTCGTCATCGTCTACACGCTCGCCAACCTGCCGATTGCCGTGTGGATGGTCTTCACCTACTGCAACGATGTGCCGCGCGAGATTCTCGAGGCCGCGCGCATGGACGGCGCCAACCTCTGGCAGGAACTCGTCTACGTGCTGCTGCCGACGATGCTGCCGGGGCTCGCCTCCACCGCACTGCTCCTGCTGATCCTGTCGTGGAACGAAGCCTTCTGGAGCCTGAACCTGACGAGCATCGATGCCGCGCCGCTCACCGTGTTCATCGCGTCGTACTCCAACCCCGAGGGGCTGTTCTGGGCGAAGCTGTCGGCAGCGTCTGTACTGGCGATTGCGCCGATCCTCGTGTTGGGTTGGCTGGCACAACGGCAACTGGTGCGTGGGCTGACGTTCGGGGCGGTGAAATGACACAGCACACCAACGAGCGCGCCCCGGCCTACCTGATCTGTGATTGCGACGGCGTGCTGATCGACAGCGAATCGGTGGCGCTGCGCGCGCTGATCCGCACGCTGGGTCCGCACATACCGCACCTTTCGCCCCCCGCGCTGGAAGAAGTGCTCGAGCCGCGCCTGGGCATGAACACGATGGCGCTGCTGACGGAGCTGCAGAGCAGCATCGGCTTTCATCTGTCCGACACGCAACTGGCCGGCGTGCTGGCCGATGTCGAACACGACTGCGCCACGCAATCGCAGCCGGTGCCCGGCATTGCCAACCTGCTGGCCGCGCTGCCGCAGCCCAAGGCCGTGGCCAGCAACAGCAGCCGGCCGCGCATTGAAGCAAGCCTGCGCAGAGCGGGCCTGCTCGATGTGTTCGGCCCGCACATCTATAGCGCCTATGAAACACCGCGGCCCAAGCCAGCACCGGATGTGTACCTCGCCGCCTGCGCGGGCCTGGGCGCCAGCCCCGCGCAATGCCTCGTCATTGAAGACAGCGACACCGGCGTGCGCGCCGCCCGAGCCGCCGGCCTGACCGTATTCGGCTTTGCCGGCGTGGCGCATATGCCGGCAGTCGCCACGCAGCGCCTGCTGGCTGCCGGCGCGCGCCACGTCTTTACCGACACGCGGGCCCTGGCCGACGCGCTGACGTCGACGCTTGCCACGCCCGCCTGATCCGCACACAGAACACGCCCAAGGAGACCTCGCCATGGCCAGCCTGACCCTGCGCAATCTGCAGAAGCGTTACGAGCAGAACACCGTCCTGCACGACATCAACCTCGACATTGCCGATGGCGAATTTGTCGTCTTCGTCGGCCCATCGGGCTGCGGCAAGTCGACATTGCTGCGCACGATTGCAGGCCTGGAGGGCATCGATGCCGGCGACCTGCTGATCGGTGACACGCGCGTGAACGACGTGGTACCCGCCAAGCGCGGCATTGCGATGGTGTTCCAGTCGTACGCGCTGTACCCGCACATGAGCGTGTACGACAACATGGCCTTCGGGCTGAAGCTCTCGGGCATGAAGCGCGACGCCATCGACGCTGCCGTACGTCGCGCCGCCGAAGTCCTGCACATCGATGCGCTGCTCGATCGCAAACCGCGCCAGCTCTCCGGCGGCCAACGCCAGCGCGTGGCCATCGGTCGCGCCATCACCCGCGAGCCCAAGGTCTTCCTGTTTGACGAGCCGCTCTCCAACCTCGATGCCGCGCTGCGCGTGAAGATGCGCCTCGAGTTTGCCCGCCTGCACGACGCACTGAAGACCACCATGATCTACGTCACGCACGATCAGGTGGAAGCCATGACGCTGGCCGACAAGATCGTCGTGCTGCGTGACGGACGCATCGAGCAGGTCGGCTCTCCGCAGACGCTGTATCACCATCCGGCCAGCCAGTTTGTGGCCGGCTTCATCGGCTCGCCCAAGATGAACTTCCTGCGTGGCGTCGTCGATCGTGCCGATGCATCGGGCGTCTCCGTGGCGCTCGCGGGGGGCCAACAGCCGGTGGCCGTGTCGCCGGGTGAACTGCGTGCGGGGGATGCCGTCACGCTCGGCATCCGGCCGGAGCATCTGCATCTCGACGCGGCCGGCAGCCTGCGGGGCACCGTCACGCATATCGAGTCCCTGGGCGACGTGGCGTATCTGCATGCCGACTGCGAAGCCGCACCCGACGGCCTGGTGCTGCGCGTGCCGGAATCGACCCGGCTCGCGCACGGCAGCGCCATCACGTTGTCTGCCGACGCCGCGCACTGCCATCTGTTCGACGCCGAAGGCCGCGCGCTGCCGCGCCTGCAGGCCCAACAGTCCCAACAGTCCCAACAGGCCGCCTGAGGTTCACACCGCCCAACGTTGCACGCCCCGACCATGTCTTCCCCCAACGCTTCTTCCACCTGGCTGCACCTGGGTGCCGGCTCCTTCCACCGCGCGCACCAGGCGTGGTATCTGCATCGCCTTCGCGAGACCGGCGACACATCGTGGCGCCTGGCGCTGGCCAACATCCGCGACGATGCCGGCACGCTGCTGCATGACCTCGCCGCCCAGCACGGCGCCTACACACTGGAGACAGTCGACACCGCCGGTCATCGTCAATACACGCGCATCCAGTCCATCGACGCGGTCGTGCCGTGGGATGCCGAACTGGCGGCACTGTGCGAGATCGGCGCAGCACCCGACACGCGCGTGATCTCGTTCACCGTGACGGAAGGCGGCTACTACCTCGACCAGCAGCACCAGCTCGACGCCACGCAGCCGGACATCGCCGCCGACCTGCGCGGCGGTGCCAGCACGCTCTACGGCGCACTGACGCGCCTGCTGCGCCTGCGTTTGCAGCACGGCGGCGCTCCCCTCACGCTGCTCAATTGCGACAACCTGCGCCACAACGGCGAGCGTTTCCGCAGCGGCCTGCGTCAGTTCCTCACACTGCGCGGCGAGCCCGGTGACAGGGAGCTCCTCGCTTGGCTCGACGCACACGCCAGCACGCCCAACACGATGGTCGACCGCATCACGCCGCGCCCCACCGACGCCTTGCGCCAACGCGTGGCCGCACAAACCGGCTGGCCAGACCGCTGCCCCGTGATGGCCGAGACCTTTGCGCAATGGGTGGTGGAAGACGACTTCCGCGCCGGGCGGCCCGCGCTGGAACGCGTGGGCGTGGAGTTCGTCGCCTCGGTGCTGCCGTACGAGGAAGCGAAGATCCGCGTGCTCAACGCCAGCCATAGCTGCATCGCGTGGGCCGGCACGCTCCTGGGGCTGCACACCATCGATGAAAGCGTGGCCGTGCCGTCCATCCACCGCATGGCGAGCGCCTACGTGACCGACGATGTCATCCCGTGTCTCACGGCCAACCAGCCCAGCCCCATCGACCTGGCCGCCTACCGCGACACTGTGCTCGACCGTTTTGCCAATCCGCACATCCGTGACACCAACCAGCGCGTGGCGGCGGACGGCTTTTCGAAAATCCCCGGGTTCATTACGCCCACGCTGGCAGAATCCTTTGCGCGCGGGCATGTGCCCCTTGCCACGGCGATGCTGCCGGCGCTGTTCTTCGTCTTCCTGGAGCGCTGGCAAGCGGGCACGCTGCCGTATGCCTACCAGGATGGCCAGTTCGATCCGGTTGCCGCACATGCCATGCTCGAGGCCGACGACCCGGTTGCCGTGTACTGCCGGAACACTGCACTGTGGGGCAGCCTTGCGGGCACGGAAGCGCTCACCGGTCTTGTCCGCAACGCCATCGCGCGTGCGCGGGCGTGGCTGGCAGTCGAACAAGCCGCCACTGCCGGCTAGTCATCAGCAAACGCAACGGCGGATTCGCGCGACAATCCACGGTTCAAGCAACCGGACCCGGCGGCCCTCATGTACCTCGGCATCGATCTCGGAACCTCGGAAGTCAAAGTGCTGTTGCTGGACGCGGCGGGCACCATCGTCGGCACGGCCGGCGAGCCGCTTACCGTATCGCGGCCGCATCCGGGCTGGGCCGAGCAGACGCCGGAAGACTGGTGGCAGGCCACCAGCGCCGCCATCGGCAAACTGCGCGATGCGGCACCGGAAGCCTTCGCCGCCACCCGCGCCATCGGCCTGTCGGGCCAGATGCACGGCGCGGTGCTGCTCGACGCGCGCAACCGCGTGCTGCGCCCTGCCATGCTGTGGAACGACACCCGCAGCACCGCCGAATGCCTTGAACTCACCCGCCGCGTGCCTGGCCTGCACGCCGTTGCGGGCAACCTGGCGATGCCGGGTTTTACCGCGCCGAAGCTGCTGTGGAGCGCGCGCCATGAACCCGACGTGTTCAGCGCCATCGATTGCGTGCTGCTGCCCAAGGACTACCTGCGCCTACGCCTGACCGGCGAACGCGCGTCCGACCCCTCGGATGCGGGCGGCACGCTGTGGCTCGACGTGGCACGACGCACGTGGTCTGACGAACTGCTCGCCGCGACAGGCTTGTCACGCAGCCAGATGCCGCGCCTGGTGGAAGGCAGCGCGCCCAGCGGCACCTTGCTGCCCGAGGTGGCCGATGCATGGGGCCTGGCGCGCGGCGTCGTCGTCGCTGGCGGCGGTGGCGATGGCGCGGCCAGCGCCGTGGGCATCGGCGCGACCCAACCGGGCGATGGCTTTCTGTCGCTCGGCACGTCGGGCGTGATCTTTGTCGTCAATGACCGCTTCCGCCCAAACCCAGCTCAAGCCGTGCACGCGTTCTGCCACGCGCTGCCGGGGCGCTGGCACCAGATGAGCGTGATGCTGTCCGCGGCGAGCTGCCTGCGCTGGTTCTGCCGGCTGACGAGCGTGCCGGAAGCCACGCTGCTGCCTGAAATCGCTGCGCTGGCCGAATCCGAACGCCAGTCAGCGCCGTTCTTCCTGCCCTACCTCAGCGGCGAGCGCACGCCGCACAACGATGCGTTTGCGCAAGGGCATTTCCACAACCTCACGCATGCCAGCGACCGCGCCGCGCTCGGTTACGCCGTGCTCGAAGGCGTCGCCTTTGGCATGGCGGATGGCCTGGACGCCTTGCGCGCAGCCGGCACGCAGGTGGCCTCGCTCTCGTTTGTGGGCGGCGGCTCGCGCAGCCCGTTCTGGGCGCAATTGCTGGCGGACACGCTCAATACCGAATTGACAACCCATGTCGGCAGCGAGGCCGGCGGTGCGCTCGGTGCCGCGCGCCTGGGCTGGATGGCCGACGGCGGCATCGAAGCGGCCGTCTGCGCCAAGCCACCGGTGCAAGCCACGTATCGGCCCGATGCCGCACGCCACGCGCGCCTTGCCGAACGGCTGTCGACATTCCGTGCGCTGTATCGGCGCGCTTCGCCGCTGCCGGCCACGCCTTCTGCCCAAACCACCGATCTCCCCTTGCCTGCATGACCGACGCCCTGCCCTTGCCCCGCCTCGTCGTCTTTGGCGAAGCGCTGACCGATTTCCTGCACCAAGGCAACGGCCAATGGCTCGCCCGGCCAGGCGGCGCATGCTGGAACGTGGCGCGCGTGGCGGCGCGTCTGGGCGTGCCCACGGGTTACGCGGGCGCCATCAGCAACGACGTATTCGGCGACGCGCTCTTCGCCGATTCCCAGGCCGCCGGGCTCGACCTGCGCTATCTGCAGCGCGTGGATCGCTCGCCGTTGCTGGCGATGGTCACGTCGACCCAGCCGCCGCACTACTTCTTCGTCGGCGACGATAGCGCCGACCTGCATTTCGATGCGCAAGCCCTGCCCGCCGGCTGGCAAACCGCCGTGGAGATCGCCCACTTTGGCTGCATCAGCCTGGCGCGCGAGCCGTTGGGCAGCCGCCTCGTGGCGCTGGCCGAAACGCTGGCCGCGCAAGGCACCCGCATCACCTTCGACCCGAACTGGCGCACGGCGATGAACGCTCCGCACTACGCTCCGCTGCTGCTGCGCATGGCTGCCATCGCATCGGTCATCAAGGTGTCGGATGAAGACTTGCGCCACCTGTTTCCCGGTGATGCCGATCCGCTGACCACGCTGCGCACCCTCGCGCCGCAGGCCGACATCCTCCTCACGCTCGGCGCCGAGGGCATGGAATGGCTGGCAGCGGCGCACGGCGGGCAAGACGATGCGCGTATCGCCCAACCGGCCTTTGCCGTGCCGGTGGCGGACACCGTCGGCTGTGGCGACGCCGCGATGGGCGCTTGGCTCGCGAGCCAGCTGCAGTCGCCCGGGGCGCCACCGCAGGCGCATCTGCGCCAAGCCGCTGCGGCAGCAGCGCTCACCGCCACGCGCGCCGGCGCGTATGCGGGCACGCAAGCCGAAATCGATGCGCTGCTGCAGGCGCACGACGCCTCGCCCGCCTGAGACCAGGTGCCCATCGCGGCAGCACGGCCCCACATGCCACAATCGGCGCCGTCTACGTCTTGATCGCTCCGGGGCCCGTTTTGGAACTGCTTCGTATTGCCGTGCTGTTTGCCGTCACCGCCGTCGCGGAAATCGTCGGTTGTTATCTGCCGTGGCTCGTGCTGCGGCAAGGCAAGCCGATCTGGCTGTTGCTGCCGGCAGCCGTCTCGCTGGCGCTGTTTGCGTGGTTGCTGACATTGCACCCGACCGCGGCCGGCCGCACCTATGCCGCATACGGCGGCGTGTATATCGCCGTGGCACTGGTGTGGCTGCGTCTGGTCGACGGCGTGACGCTCACCCGCTGGGACATCGGCGGCGCGGCCATTGCGTTGGCGGGGATGGCGGTGATCGCCCTGCAACCGCAGGCCAACTGATCGGATTGCACGCGATATTTAGGTTTTCCTGAGCGAAACGGAACCCTAAGCCGCCGCCAGAATCGGAGGGTGGATCATGGCTGCGGCCGCCGCGCTGCACGCCGGTCGCCCCTCATCCAACCGCTTTGTCCTGGAGGCCGCGATGCCTGCCAACACCTTCAAACACCTCGTCGTGGCCACGATGCTGATGTCCGCAGCGATGACCGCCTCGGCCCTGACCACGTCAACGTTCACCTTCACCGATCAGGACCTGCAAGGGATGCTCGCCCACAGCCAGCCTCCCAAGGCCGCCCAGCAGGCCAAACCAGCGGAACCGGCCGAACCTGCAGCGACGGAGAGGCTCCGCGTCGGCCTGAGCGATCCGGGCACGCAGCTCGTGCTGCCTTGGTTCCTGGCGGATCTGGTGGATGCGGTCAACCGGCGGGCATCGCCGCAGGACTTCGCGAAAAAGCTGCGGGACGGGATCTGATCGGCCACCGCCGTCAGCCTTCCGCTTACCACCCTCACTTTCCACAGGCAGGCATCACAGTGCTGTATATTCATACAGTTATTTTTTGTGACGCCCTGCCGTGCTTGCCGCTTCCCCCACCCCAGACACCGCCACTGTGCCGGCCACGCCCGGTTACCTGGCCCAGCTGAACGACCAGCAGCGCCAGGCGGTCGAGTTCGGTATTTCCGGGGCGGACGCGGCGGAAACCGGCCCGCTGCTCGTGCTGGCCGGTGCTGGGTCCGGCAAGACGCACACCCTGGGCTGGCGCGTGGCGCACCTGGTGGCCAACGGTGCCGATCCGCAACGCATTCTGCTGCTGACGTTTTCCCGCCGCGCGGCGAGCGAGCTGTCGAACCGCGCCGGCCACCTGCTCGCGCGGGCCATGCAGGGCGAGCGATCGAACAACGCGCTCAATTCCGCAGGCACGTCGTACAAGACCACGCTGCCCTGGGCCGGTACCTTTCACGGCATCGGCGCGCGCCTGCTGCGCGAATACGCCGAGCGCGTCGGCCTCGCACCCGATTTCACCATCCACGACCGCAGCGACTCGGCCGATCTGCTCAACGTCGTGCGCCATGAACTGAACCTGTCGACCAAGGAACGCCGCTTCCCGCTCAAGCAGACCTGCATCGCGATCTACTCGCGCGCCATCAACGCCGAGAGCCCGCTGAACGCCGTGCTCAAGCACCACTTTCCGTGGTGCGCGATGTGGGAGACGCAATTGCGCACGCTGTTCGATGCGTATGTCGAGGCCAAGCAGGCGCAGCACGTGCTCGACTACGACGACCTGCTGCTCTACTGGCACGCGATGGTGTCCGACGCAGACCTGGCCGCCGAGATCGGCGCGCGCTTCGACCACATCCTCGTCGACGAATACCAGGACACGAACCGGCTGCAGTCGTCCATCCTGCGTGCGTTGCGCCCGGACGGCCGCGGTGTGACCGTGGTGGGCGACGACGCGCAATCGATCTACGCATTCCGCGCGGCGACGGTGCGCAACATCCTCGATTTTCCGCGCCACTTTTCGCGGCCGGCGCACACGGTGCTGCTGGAGCGCAATTACCGTTCGACGCAACCGATTCTGGATGCCTCCAATGGCATGATGCGTTTTGCCACGGAACGCTTTGCCAAGACGTTGTGGACGGACCGCGCATCGACGCATCGTCCGCGTTTGATTTCGGTGCGTGACGAGGCCGAGCAGGCGCGTTGCGTGGCCGAGCGAGTGCTGCATCATCGAGAAGGCGGACTGACGCTGAAATCGCAGGCGGTGCTGTTTCGCACCGCGAGCCACAGCGCGCCGCTCGAGATCGAACTCACGCGCCGCAACATCCCGTTCGTGAAATACGGCGGCCTGAAGTTTCTGGAGGCTGCGCATGTAAAGGATGTGCTGTCGGTGCTGCGCTGGGCCGAGAACCCGCGCAACCGCATTGCCGGGTTTCGCGTGATCCAGTTGCTGCCGGGCGCTGGCCCGGCCACGGCGGCACGCGTGCTCGACGCCATGGCGGAAGCGGCGGACCCGATTGCCGCGCTGCTCGCCTACGACCCGCCGGCACGGCTGGCCGGCGACTGGTCTGCGCTGATGGCGCTCATGCAAACCCTGCGCACGCCCAAAGACAGCCTGGAATGGGCCGCTGAACTCGAAGCCGTCGGCGCCTGGTACGCACCCCACATGGAGCGCCTGCACGACGATGCGGCCGTGCGCCAGGGCGATCTGGACCAGCTCGCCCGCATGGCCGCCACGTATGCCACGCGCGAGCGGTTCCTGACCGAGATGACGCTCGACCCGCCCGAGCTGACCAGCGATGAATCGGGCGACCCGTACCGCGATGAGGACTACCTGATCCTCTCGACGATCCATTCATCGAAAGGCCAGGAGTGGAAGGCGGTGTATGTGCTGAACGCCGTGGACGGCTGCATGCCGGCCGATCTGGGCGCCGGTTCGCATGAAGAGCTGGAAGAAGAACGCCGGTTGCTTTACGTGGCGATGACGCGGGCGCGCGAGCATCTGGACATCCTGGTGCCGCAGCGCTTCTACGTCACGCAGCAAACCCCGAACGGCGACCGGCACATCTACGCGTCGCGCACGCGCTTCATTCCGCCTGCGCTGCTGCCGTTGTTCGAAGCGTGCGCGTGGCCGGAACCGGAGCCGGGTGCGGACCCTGCCGCTGAAGCGCGCGCCGCTGCGAAGGTCGACCTGAGCAAGAAGATGCGCGGCTACTGGAAAAAGTAGTCAGCCGGCGCGGCGGCAGGCGCGTTCAATGCACTTCCATCTCGGGCCGCTTGACGACGTGCGTTGACTCGAAGCGCGAGAGCTGCGCGAAGATCCACGCGGCCGCGCAGGTCATGACGCCCACGCAGACAAACGTTTTGTGGAACGCAGCGAGCGTGTCGCGCCCTTCCGGCCCAGCGGTAAAGTCGGTAAAGCCCGTCAGCAACGCGCCGGCTGCGGCCACGCCAAGGCTCATCGACAGCATCATCACCATCGACAGCATGCTGTTGCCCGCGCTGGCCAGCGGGCCGGTCAGGTCCTTCAGCGTGAGCGTGTTCATGGCCGTGAACTGCATCGAGTTGAAGGTGCCGAAGATCGCCAACTGCACGATACGCAGCCACACCGGCACGTTGGGCGTCATCACGGCAAAGCTCGCCATCATCAGGCCGACCATGACCGTGTTGACGGACAGCATGCGGCGATATCCGTAGCGCTTGATGGCCCACGTGCCCAAAGGCTTGGCGGCCATGCCGGCTGCGGCCACCGGCACCATCATGAGCCCGGCCTGCAGCGGCGTGTACCCCAGGCTCACCTGCAGCAGCAGCGGAATGAGGAACGGCATCCCGCCGCTGCCGATACGTGCAAACAGGTTGCCGAGCACACCAATGGAAAAGCTCGGAATGCCGAACAGCGTGCGCGGAAACAGCGGCCCCGCCACGCGTCCCGCGTGCAGCCAGTAAGCCGTGAGCGCGGCCAGACCAAAGATCAGCAGCACCAGCACCGTCGCGTGCTGGAAGCCCAGCTCCGACAGGCCGTCGAGCGAGAACGACACCGCCGCCATGCCGAAGGCCAGCATCAGATAGCCCGACCAGTCGAAGCGGCTGTCGTCTTCAGCGTGCACATCGGGCATCACCTTGAGCGTGACGAGCGCGCCGATCACCCCCACGGGAATGTTGATCAGGAAGATCCAGTGCCACGACACGGCCTCCACCAGCCAGCCTCCCAGCGTCGGGCCGATCAGCGGACCGATGAGCCCCGGGATGGTGACGAAGCTCATGGCCGGCAGGAACTGCTCGCGCGGCACCACGCGCAGCACGGTCAACCGCCCCACCGGCATCAGCAGGGCGCCGCCCACGCCTTGCACCACGCGCGAGGCAATCAGCATGGTCAGGCTGCGCGATTCCGCGCACAGCAACGAGCCAATCGTGAACAGGAAGATGGCGGCGAAGAACATCTTTCGCGTGCCGAAGCGATCGGCCAGCCAGCCCGAGGCCGGCATCAGCATGGCGGTCGTCAGCGTGTAGGCGATGATGACCGACTGCATCTTCAGCGGGCTTTCCGACAGGCTGCGGGCCATGGCCGGCAAGGCGGTGTTGACGATGGTGGAATCGAGGGTCTGCATGAACAGACCCATCGCCACCAGCCAGAGCAGCGGTTTCAGCGATGGGTCGACGGAGGCGGAGGGCGTGGTGGGCATGGGGCGGGGCAGAAGCAGCGGGATGCGACGCAGCCGTCATTGTGGCGTGCCTCGCCTGTGCCCGCAAACCGTGTACCCGGCGCGCCGGATTGCGTAACGTGCCGCCATACCGCCCCTACCACCGACAAGGACACCGCGCTCTGCCTATACTGGAGCGTTCATCCCAGTCACCCCGTGCCATTCCTCTGCCATGACGACCCGTACCGAACGCGACACCTTTGGCCCCATTGAAGTCCCTGCCGACCACCTGTGGGGCGCACAAACGCAACGCTCGCTGCAGAACTTCGACATTGCCGGCGACCGAATGCCGCGCGAGCTGATCGACGCGCTCGCCCGCATCAAACGTGCCAGCGCCGTCGTCAACCAGCGCCTGGGGCTGCTCTCCGCGGACAAGGCCAACGCCATCGTCAATGCCGCCGACGAGGTCATCGCGGGCAAGCACCCGAACGAATTTCCGCTGGTGGTCTGGCAAACGGGCTCGGGCACGCAGACCAACATGAACATGAACGAGGTGCTCGCCAACCGCGCCAGCGAGCTGCTCGGCGGGGAGCGTGGCGAAGCCCGCCTCGTGCATCCGAACGATGACGTGAACCGCAGCCAGTCGTCCAACGATGTGTTCCCGACCGCAATGCACGTCGCCGCCGTGACGGCCATCACGCGCCATCTGCTGCCCTCGCTGCGCACGCTGCGCGAAACGCTGGCCAAGAAGGCCGCCGACTTCAACGACATCATCAAGATCGGCCGCACGCACCTGCAGGACGCGACGCCGCTCACGCTGGGTCAGGAGTTCTCCGGCTACGTGGCCCAGCTGCAGCACAACGAAACGCATCTGAACGCCGCCCTGCCGCACCTGTGCGAACTCGCGCTGGGCGGCACGGCGGTCGGCACCGGTCTCAACGCACCGGCCGGTTACGCCGAGCAGGTGGCCGAGGAGCTGGCGCAACTAACCGGCCTGCCCTTCGTCACCTCGCCCAACAAGTTCGAGACCATGGCGTCGGCCGATGGCCTGGTGCATGCGCACGGCGCGCTGAAAACGCTGGCGGCCAGCCTGACCAAGATCGCCAACGACATCCGCTGGCTGGCGAGCGGCCCGCGCAGCGGCCTGGGTGAAATCTCCATCCCCGAAAACGAGCCCGGCTCGTCGATCATGCCCGGCAAGGTCAACCCCACGCAGAGCGAAGCGGTGACGATGCTGTGCGCGCAGGTCTTCGGCAACGATGTCGCCGTGAACGTGGGCGGCGCGTCGGGCAACTTCGAGCTGAACGTGTTCCGCCCGATGATCGCGTACAACTTCCTGCACAGCGTGCGCCTGCTGGCCGACGGCATGCGCAGCTTCAACGATCACTGCGCCGTGGGGATCGAGCCCAACCGCGACCGTATCGACGAGCTGGTGCAGCGCTCGCTGATGCTGGTGACGGCGCTCAACCCGCATATCGGCTACGACAAATCGGCGCAGATCGCCAAGAAGGCGCACAAGGAAGGCACCAGCCTGCGCGAGGCCGCCCTGGCGCTCGGCTATGTCACGCCGGAGCAGTTCGATGCGTGGGTGCGGCCGGAGAATATGGTGGGCCGCTAAGTGATCTGTCATGGGCCCGCAGCTTGCGACGCGTGGCCTATCCTTCTTCCTTTTCCATTGCCCGTTTCAAGCGCGCCGGCCCGACCGGCGCCCCTTTGCGCATGAAACCCGCTCCCATTCCGACGAACGAACCCGAACGTCTTGCCTCGCTGCAAGACATGCTGTTGCTCTCCACACCCGACGAGGAGTTGTTCGACCGCGTCACGCGCACGACCAAGCGCGTGTTCGACGCACCGATCGTGCTCGTGTCGCTTATCGACGCCCAGCGTCAATGGTTCAAATCGTGCATCGGGTTGAACGTGCGCGAGACCGGGCGCGACATCTCGTTCTGCGGCCATGCCGTGGCCGAGGAGCAGATGCTCGTCATTCCCGACACCAAGGCCGACCCGCGCTTTGCCGACAACCCGCTCGTCACCGGTGTGCCGCACATCCGCTTCTATGCTGGGCGGCCGGTCAAGAACCTCGCGGGCTACGCCGTCGGCACGCTCTGCGTGATCGACCAGAAGCCGCGGCCGTTTGAACAGGCCGAGCGGGAGCTGCTCGACGACTTGGCCTGTTGGGTGGAATCGGGTTTTCGCGAGCGTGAACTGAGTGAAACGCAGCGCTCCATCCTGACCGAGCTGCAGGTGGCGCGCCACGAAAGCCTGACCGACCCGATGCTCGGCATCTGGAACCGGCGCGCTGCGATGGAGCTGCTCACGCGCGAGTGCGGCCACGCGATGCGGCACGGGCAGCCGCTTTCCTTGCTGGTGGTGGATGTGGACCACTTCAAGAGCGTGAACGATACCTACGGCCACCCCGCAGGCGATGCGGTGCTGGTTGAGATCGCACGCACGCTGCGCGTGAATTCGCGCCCAGTCGATGCGGTCGGCCGCTACGGCGGCGAGGAATTCCTGGTGGTGCTGCCGGATACGACCACACTGCAGGCCACCGGCATTGCGGAACGGCTACGCAGCGCAGTGGAATCGCTGGAGATCGCCACGCCAGCGGCCAACATCCGCTGCACCATCAGCGTCGGCCTGGCGAGCTGCGAGCCGGGACACAACCTGTGCACGCCCACAGACCTCATCATGCGTGCCGATGCCGCCCTGCTGGCGGCCAAACGGCTGGGGCGCAATCGCGTGATATTCGACGGCCAGCCGGTGTAACTCAGTTTGACGCGGGTGCTGTCCCGCGACGGGCGATGCGCACATCAACACGTTGCGGCGTCAACGCGCGCTCGAACACTGCGCGCGCGGCATGCGTCGTGCCGGTGCCGCACATGAACGCGTCGATGGCGGCAAAGCCGTGCTCGGGCCAGGTGTGAATCGAAAGATGCGATTCAGCGAGCAGCAGCACGCCTGTCACGCCGCCCTGCTCGCCAACGGGCAAACCCGTGCGCACGGAATCGAAGCGATGCAGATGCGCGTGCAGGATGGTCGCGCCCAGCGCGTCGGCCGCATCGCGCAGCGCGGTTTCCAGCGCCGCCGCATCGCGCAGCAGCGCGGGCGCCACGCCGTAAAGATCGAGCAGAAGATGCTCGCCCACAGCGGCGGGGGCCTCATCCACAGAAAGTGCCGCGTCGGTGCGCGTCACTTGTGGCCCCCGCTGAAACCGCCGCCATAGCCGCTACCGCCAGAAGAGCCGCCCCAGTAGGACGATCCGCCCGTGCTGCTGCCGTAAGACGGCGTGCGCGGCGCGGCAAAGCCGGCCTTCCAGTCCATATACGTCGCGCCGATCACCACGGCCACGGCATAGAGAACGAACCAGTTCTTCATTCCCCGCCCCCAATCTTGGCGACCAGCCACGCCGGCACCAGCAACAGCAGCGCCGCGAAAAACGTGATCCCGAACACCGAGCCAGGCGCCATGAAAAACGGCACGAGGTTCAGCAAACCAAGCAGCACGCAGGCGACCACCGCCACCGTCATGTAGTTCGACGACGATGCCTTGACGGGCTCGGCGACCACCTTGCCAAACCACGCCTTGATCTGCGCGGCGCTGACCGGCGTGCTCCTGGACCACGTCAGCTCATGCGCGTCGCTCTCCGCAGCCAGGCTTTCCTCGCCTGCGGTGTATTCGACTACGCGCGTCTGGTCGCCCGATTGGACACGCCAGTTGAAGGCCCCTGCGGCGTAGGTCACGCGCGAGGTGTAATCCTCGTCGCGCTCATAGACCTTGCCGTCGAGCACCGCACTGCGGCCGTCTTTCTGGGTGGGCCAGCGGTCGAGCACGTTGGCGCGGAACCAGCCGTCATCAGTTTCGACCATCCAGCTGAAACCGCGCTTGGGCGTGTACAGCAGATATTCGAACCATTCGCCGCCACCGTCGACGACCGTGCGACGCATCACGCCGATCACCTGCCACTGCAGGCCGTCGATGAGCGCCTTGTCGCCCAGCTCGAGCGTCGTGGCGACCTGCGGCACCGACCGCGCACGCGCAATGATGTCGCCGCGCGGCGTGGCCGCATCGATGGCCGCGCCGCAGCCGGGGCACAGCACATGGCCGGTCACGCCGGGGCTGAACGGGATCGACGTGCCGCACTGCGGGCAATCGAGATTCGTGAGCTTGCCCGGGACGCGGCCGGCGGTTTCCTTGATCTCGGCGTCGGTGCGCAGCAGCTGGCACTTGAGCACGTCGAGCGTGGTGGCTTCACCCACGTAGAGCGTTGGCGCCGTACCGTCGGAGTAGTCCAGCGTGATGAAAGCGTCTTCTCTGCGGCCATCGGCCACGCGCGCATGCCAGCCTTCGCCCACGCGGAACGGCAATTCGCCCTGGCCCCCGGTGCAATCGGCTTCGCGTACGTCGGACAACACGTATTGCTTGCCCTCGGCGTCGTACAGCTGCCCCGGGCGCAGCGCCTCGAAGGCGACCGCATTGGCGGGCGTGCCGCGCGCGAACGTCATGGTGACCTGCCCGGACGCTTCGGCCAGCCAGCCATCGGTGCCGTCGTCGAACAGCACATACCACTCGTTCCAGAAACCCGCGTCGTAGCGCAACTGGATGCGACCCACGACTGTGAAGGCCTTGTTCCTGTAGCGCCCGGTGGTGCCGATCTGCACGCGTGCGTAGTCCTCGAGCACGGCAGACATCTTGCCGATATCGGAAAGCGTCTCGCCGTCGCGCAGGAGCGTGCTTTTGCAGAAGCTGCACACCGCCATGACGGCCGCGGCAGACTTCAGTTCCACCGGCGCGCCACACGCCGGGCAGTTGGCATGAAACATGGTCAGGTCGTTCGATTGCGCGAAAGATTGCGCAGAAAAACGGGCGGCTTGCGATGCCGCCCGGTCATCCGATCAGCGGGGCCGGGGCTCAGCCTCCGGTCAACGCCTTCAGCACAGCAGCCTTGCCGGCGTCAAAGTCAGCTTGCGTGATGAGGCCCTTGTCGAGCAGTTCCTTGAGCTTGGCCAGGCGCGCGGTGGGGTCGTCCGCTGCGGGTGCAGCCGGTGCCGCCGTGGCAGGTTGCGCTGCAGGAGCAGCGGCCCCGCCAGCGCCACCCTGCACCGCCGAGCGCAGGCTGTCGGCCATCGCCTGGCCCATCGCCAGGCCGGCTGCCAGGCCGGCGCCCGTGCCCGCGATGCCGCCTTCGTTGCGTGCGGCCAGCGGCAGCGATTCGGCCGTCTGGTATTGCGTGAAGCGCTGCATGTCGCCGGTCATGTCCATGCTGATCCGGCGGTCCAGCGCGGCCTGCAGTTCGTCCGGCAGCGTGACGCTGGACACCTGGAAGCTGTCGAGCGCCAGACCGTATTGCGTGAACTGCGGCAGCAGCGCCTCGCGCACCTTGTTCGACATCAGCATCTGGTTAGCGGCCAGGTCCAGGAACGGCACGCCGGATTCGCCAAACGCCGTCGCCATCGCACCCATGATGACGGGGGCGAGTTGCGCCTCGACTTCATCCACGGTGTAGATGTCGCGCGTGCCGCTCACCTGCTGATAGAACAGCTTCGGATCGGCCACGTGGTAGGCGTACACGCCAAACGCGCGCAGGCGGATCATGCCGAAATCCTTGTCGCGCACCGTCACGGGCTGCGGCGTGCCCCAGCGGCGGCCGAGTTGCTGGCGCGTGCTGAAGTAGTAGACGTCGGACTTGAAGGGGGACTCGAACAGCTTGTCCCAGTTCTTCAGATACGTGAGAACGGGCAGCGTCTGCGTGGTCAGCTTGAAGGTGCCGGCGCTGAACACGTCAGCGATCTGGCCTTCGTTGACGAACATCGCCATCTGCGAGTCGCGCACGACCAGGGTGCCGCCGTTCTGGATTTCCATGTCCTGCATCGGATAGCGCCAGGCGAGCACGCCGTCTTCGCTTTCCGTCCATTGCAGGATGTCGATGAACTGCTTCTTGATGAAACTGGACAGGCTCACAGCAAACTCCTTCGCGATGATTCGCGGGGCAGGAACAATCAGGACAAGGTCACGACAGGCACGCTGCGTTGATCACGCCAACGGCCAGCGCACTCACGCCAAACAGCATACCGGCGGCAATGTTGTTGTGCTCGATCTGCAGCCGGTAATCCGGCATCAACCGCGTGAGCACCAGGAAGACGATCAGCTGCACCACCGACGCCATCACCGCCCAGAACAGGAACGGCACCAGGCCATCGGCATGCGTGATGCTCGACGCGATGGTCAGCACGAAACCGAGCAGCGCCCCGGCCAGCGACAGCGCCGCGGCGATATTGCCTTCGCGGATCAGCTTGAACTCGTCATACGGCGTCAGGCGCAGGTAGACGAAGAAGAAGCCGGAAAACACCACGGCGCCCGCCAGCAGGTGCGAAGCATAGGCGATCACGGAAGCGGTCATGTCAGGCATGGGAAGGGGCCGTGCAGTACATAGGTGGCGCCACTATAGCGGCTGATGCGCCGCTTGCGTACCCCCCGATGCGGCCCTGCACCAACCGGCTCGCGGGCCGGGAAAAAAGGCGGCACAATCGCGCTCGCCTTCGCATCCGCCGTTTGTTAACGCCCCTTCATTTTCCCCCTTCGCAGCATGTCGACGCCGCAGCCTGACGCCACATACGAACCCACGCAGCCAGCCGGCCGCGGCAATGCCCTGCTGGTCCTCGCCGTCTTCGTGGTGGCCTCGTGCGGGCTGGCGTACGAATTGATTGCCGGGGCATTGGCTTCGTATCTGCTGGGCGATTCCATCCTGCAGTTCTCTTCCATCATCGGCGCCTATCTGTTTGCCATGGGCATCGGCTCATGGCTCTCGCGCTACGTGGCGGACGACGCGCTGCTCGCCCGCTTTGTCGACCTGGAATTGCTGGTCGGCCTGTTTGGCGGCGTGTCTGCAGCGGCGCTGTTTGCGTTGTTTGCGCTGGAATCGGCGCCGTTCCGGCTGGTGCTGTACGCGCTGGTCACGGTGATCGGCGTGCTGGTCGGCATGGAGATCCCGCTGGTGATGCGCATGCTGCATCGCCGGCAGGCCAAGTTTTCCGATCTCGTCAGCCGCGTGCTGACGTTCGACTACCTCGGTGCGCTGGCGGTGTCGCTGCTGTTTCCGCTGGTGCTGGCGCCGCGCCTGGGGCTGGTGCGGACCGGCTTCCTCTTCGGCCTGTTCAATACGGCGATTGCGGTCTGGACGCTGTGGCACTTTCGCGCCGAGCTGGCGCTCACGGCCCGCATGCGCACGGCGATGGCGTGGCGGGCCGGCGCAGTGGCAGCGGCATTGCTTGCGGGCTTTGGCGCATCGGACAAGCTCACGCATTGGTCGGAACGCGCGCTCTTTGGCGACGAGATCATCCACGCGATTTCCTCGCCGTATCAACGGCTGGTGGTGACACGCTGGAAAGACGACCTGCGCCTGTACATCAACGGCAACCTGCAGTTTTCCTCACGCGACGAATACCGCTATCACGAAGCGCTTGTGCTGCCCGCATTGGAATCGGTGCGCGGTGCGCGGCGCGTGCTGGTGCTGGGCGGCGGCGACGGCCTCGCGTTGCGGCAGATCCTGAAGTACCCGCAAATCGAACACGTGACGCTGGTCGACCTGGACCCGCGCATGACGAACCTGTTCTCGCACGCCGAGGCACTGGTCGCGCTGAATCAGCATGCGTTCAGCGACCCGCGCGTGACGGTGGTCAACGCCGATGCAGCGCAATGGATGCAGACCGCCACCGACATGTTCGACGTGGCCATCGTCGATTTTCCGGACCCGTCCAACTTCAGCATCGGCAAGCTGTATTCGGTGCCGTTCTACCGATTGCTGTCGCGCCATGTGGCGGATACGGGCCTGGTCGTCATCCAAGCGACGTCGCCCTATTTCGCGCCGCGTTCGTACTGGTGTGTGGATGCGACGCTGAAGGAAGCCGGCTATCGCACGTGGCCCTATCACGCGCTGGTGCCGTCGTTTGGCGAATGGGGCTTCATCCTGGCCGCACCGGGCCGCGCGGACTTCAAACCGCCGACGTCGTACCGGGTGCCGACGCGCTTCCTGGACGCCGACACCACGCACCAGATGTTCAGCTTCGCGCCCGACATGCCGCGCCCGCAGGTGGAGCCCAACCGGCTGAACAACCAGTCCCTGGTGCGGTATTTCGAAGAAGACTGGCACGGCGTGCTGCGCTGATGGCAACGCGACGCAGCTTTCTTGTGGGTGCAGCTGCGGCCGGTGTGGCTGCGGCGGGTGCCGGTTCGTGGGCAGGCTTTCGCGCCTTGACCGAAATCACGCCCAACGTGCGCATGCCCGGCCAGGCGGCCGGCCATCGACTGCGCGACCTGCGCACGCTGCCGGCACCGTCGGAAACGCGGCGCGTGGGCGTCGCCATCTGCGGCAGCGGCATCGGCGGATTGAGCTGCGCGTGGCGTCTGGCAAAAGGCGGCCGGCGCGACGTGGTGGTCGTGGAAGGCCCGGAGCGCTATGGCAACGCCGCTGGCGGCGCCTTCGGGGCGCAACGCTTTCCGACCGGGGCGCATTACCTGCCGCTGCCGTCGATGGAATCGACGCACGTGCGCGAGATGCTGGCCGACTTTGGCGTGATCGAGCGCGACCCGTTTGCGCTGCGCCCGACGTACGACGAACGCGTGCTCGTTCACGCGCCCGATGAGCGCCTGTGGCTGGGCAACCGCTGGCAAGACGGCTTTGTACCGCACGAGGGCATTACCGAAGCCGAACGCGCCGAGCACACGCGGTTCTTCGCCCACATCGACCGGCTGCGCCAGACCGCCGGCACCGACGGCCGCCGCGTCTTTGCCGTGCCGACGGCGCTCTCATCCGCAGACCCGGCATGGCGCGCGCTCGACGCACTCACCTTCCGCGACTGGCTGCACCGCGAGGGCTACCGCGCCGCCACGCTGCACTGGTATGCCGACTACTGCTGCCGCGACGATTACGGCGTCACCGCCGATCATGTTTCCGCCTGGGCCGGTATTGCTTATTTCGCCAGCCGCGGCGGCATGGCCAGCAATGCCGAACAAGGCACCGTGCTTACGTGGCCGGAAGGCCTGGACTGGATGGCGGAGCGGCTGTTCGAAGCCGCAGGCTTGAATGAACCCGGCCGCCTGCTGCCGGGCAGCGCCGCGCGCATCGGCACCACAACCGAGGCCGGCGCCCGCGTCTTCGCCGATGTGCTGCAAGCGGATGGCCGCGTCGTTCGGCTGCTGGCCGATCACGTGGTCAGCGCGATGCCGTTGCACGTTGCCAAACACATCGTCGACGGCTTTGACGTGCCAGCCGCCGAGTTGCCCGAAACCGCGCCGTGGCTGCTCGCCAACCTGCTCATCGAGGGCTTTCCGCCCGAACACGACGACACGCCGCTGGCGTGGGACAACGTGGTCTATCGCGGCACGGGGCTGGGCTATGTGGTGGCCAATCACCAGGACATTCGCGTCGGGCCACCCGCGCAGAGCGTGTTCACCGCCTACGTGGCGCTGTCGGACATGACGCCGAAAGCCGCGCGTGAATGGCTGCTGAAGGCATCGCCGCAAGCGCTGCTCGATCGCGCGCTGGCCGATCTGGATACCGTGTACGGCATCCGCCTGCGCACGCAAATCCGCCGGGCCGACCTGACGCTACGCGGCCATGCGATGGCGATTCCCACACCCGGTTTTCTCTCCCGACCCGGCATTGCGCGCTTGCGTGAAAGCGCCGGGCCGATCCACTACGCGCATGCGGACCTGTCCGGCTATTCGGTTTTTGAAGAAGCGGCGTGGTGGGGGGATCGCGCGGCGCGGCGCATTCTGGGCGGCTGATTGCGGGGCTGCCGCTGGGCTTCTAAGGCAGCCGCTCAACCTCTGCCATCAATTCCCACGTGGCCGGATCGATATCGCTGCGCTCCAATGCCAACGACAGGTACGCGCCGATCATGTCGACAAACCCGCGCGCAAATGCGGGCGGATAGGCGCCGCCCGTGTACTCCATCAGTTGCTGCCGCAAGAGGCGTGGCCGATGCTGCCCGAACTCGCGCACGTAGGCCTGCGTTCGACAGAGGAAGGCTCGCGCTTCCAGCGCACCGTCAAGATAGACGCGGCGTTTGGTGAGTGTCATTGGCGGGTCCCGGGTCGCAACGGAACGGGACACAGCCAAGGTGGAGAGGGAAAAGACGCGGGGCGACGCCCGCTGAACACAACAGTCATGGAGCCTCCTACGGATTGCAAAAGGCCCGACGTTTCGCTGCGAACGAGGGTGGCGGGCCCGACGACAGGGTTCGCAGACCGGCCCGTAGGACGCCGGCAGACCTTTCGGTCTCCCTGCCCGGCCCGCCAAAGTACAAGCGTGCGCGAGCGCGGACGTGAAAAAGCCGCACAAGGCGGCCGTCCGGCCATACGGGAAAAGATAGGCTGCGAAACCCAGCTACCGTTGGTGCGGCAGCGCCGTGAATTATAGCGGCGGCACCGGCGCAGCCCACATGCGAAATTGCAGCATTTCGTGATCGCGCCCTACCGCCAAACCCGCCGTCCTGTGTGGGCTTACCAGAGCGTGCGGCCGAAGAACGTCAACGCGCGGTCCCAGGCGTGTTGCGCCCACACCGGGTCGTATTGCGTGATGGCGATGCGGTTTTCGCCCACGGCCGTTTCATTGGCGAATGCGTGATGCGCGAGATAACGATGGAAGTCGACATCGACGCCGGCATCGACGAGCTTCTTTTCCAACGCATCGACGCCTTCGATCTTGAAGGCGGTGTCCTGCGTGCCCCAGTGGCCCTGCACCGGCACCTTGATCTTCGAGGCGTCGATGTATTCGAGCGGAGGATAGCCGTACCACACCACGCCGGCGTCCGCCTCCGGCACGTTGCTCAGCGTCAGGAGCGTCAGCGCGCCGCCCATGCAGTAGCCCGTCACGCCCACGCGGGCGCAGGTCTGCTTGAGATATTGCACGGCGCCGCGCACATCCTGCGTGGCCGCGTCGCCAAAGTTGAGGTTGGTCATCAGGTGGTGCGCTTCTTCCTCTTCCACCGTCATGGTGCCGCGATAGAGGTCGGGCACCAGCGCCACGTAACCCGCGCGCGCGAGGCGGTCGGCCACGCCGCGAATCTGGTCGTTCAGGCCCCACCACTCCTGGATGACGACGATACCCGGGGCGCCCTCCGCCTTGGCCGGTTTGGCCAGATAGCCCTGGAGTTCCTGCCCATCCGGGCGCTTGAACGAAATCATGGATCCTTGCGATGCTGTCATGCGATGGCTCCTCTGCCTGGAACGAAAGCGCACAGGATAGTCCTCGCCGATGAAATTTGCAGCCGGCGCCTCGCGGGCAAAGGGGATTGCGCGCCGCTGCCGCGCTGATACCCCACCATCCGGGTGCAGGCACGCGGCACAAAATCTCTATCATGGCGGCACGTTCACTTTTGATGACCGCCATGATCAAAACCCTCGCCCTGCTCGTCTATCTGCTCGTGCTGCTGATCCACGTCTACATCGTCGTACTCGAGATGGTGCTGTGGAAGACGCGCGGCCCCAAGGTCTTCCGCATCACCCCGGAAAAAGCGGCCGAAACCGCCGCGATGGCGTCCAACCAAGGTTTGTACAACGGTTTTCTGGTAGCGGCGCTGGTCATTGGGCTGGTCGCGCCGGACCCGGCCATCAACGCTGCGTTTGCGCTGTTCGGGTTGATCTGCGTGGCGGTGGCCGGCATCTGGGGAGCCATCACGGTCAACAAACGGATTCTCTTCGTGCAGACGGTGCCCGCGGTGGCGGCATTGGCGCTGGGGTGGTTCGCCTGAAAGCTGGGCGGCCCGCCTACGGTTTAAGCGGTGATGCGGGCGTTTTTGCGCCGCCCGGCACTACCGCGCCGCGGCGAAACAACGCATACGGCACACCGCGCTCCGGATGTGCCGTTGTCTCGTCGATGAAGCGTTCCACGTCGGGCACCTCGCGCAGCGCGGTCATGAACGGCGCCAACGTGTAGCCCGGCGCCACGCAGCCCTGCACGAGCATCCAGCGCTGCCATATCGTCACCCACAGCGTGGTGTTCTGCTTCCATCCCGGCACGTGGATGGACATCCATTGCAGGCGCCGCTTGGCCGTCTCGGCAATTTCGTCGTCGTAAGAAAACGCGTTGGGCAAGCGGCACCGGCCTTCGACCCAGCAATGGTTGCCGTGCTCGATGCGATGGTGCGAATCACGCTTCCACTCGGCTTCGCTGATGCGCGGGCCGGCAGGCTCGGGGCAGTTGGCAACGCCGGAGGAAATCTGGAAGAACGGGTCGTGACCCCGGTTCTGGAGGTCGTCTTCGGCGTGTGCCCCGCATGCGGAGAAGGCTGATAACAGCACTGCGAGAGCAACGCAACGTACATCGATCGTCATGGCAGCCTCCTTGACGGACCGGGCGCAACCGGCTGCCGCCAAGCATAGGCGGTGCCCGGCCCAGCGGCCAGCGATCAGCTCAGCGGAATCTCGAAAATCCACTTCAGCGTCCAGCGGTCTGAGGCGCGGGTCAGGCCGCGGCCGATGCCAAAGTTGAAGACGAACGGCTTGCGGTCCACATCGAACGCCAGAAACACCGTGTGCTGCTGTTCATGCAATGGCGCGATGTGGTTGATGGGGCCCAGCCCCGCGTAATACTCCGTGCCGGCGCGCACGCCTGCCGCAACCGTACGCGCAATCTTGAAACTGGGCGCGGCCTCCGGCACACCGCTGCGCCCCTCCCCCGAGAGGTTCCAATCGAGCACCGGGTTGACCGCCCAAAGCCAGCGGTCGTTCTGATACCCATAGATGGGCCGCAGTTCTGCCGCGTTTTGGGATGCCTCAAAGCGGCCCGCCACGTGGGCGAGTTCGACGTTGATGCCGGCAAACTGCCCGACGCCGTCAACGGGCCGCACGGGCATCCATTTCACCCGCACCTTCGGGCCCGTCACGTAGAACGTGTTCTCGCGCGTGAGCGTGGTCGGCACGTACAGACCTAGCTCCAGCGAAGGCGTCAGGCCATACGAGAATTCCGCCGTGGCACGCCAGCCGTGCGGGGTCGTGACTTCGCCTGGATAGCTCGGCGTGCTGAGACCGCTGGGCGTGGTATTGACATGCAGCTCCAGCCCGATCTCGCCCGGCGCGTTGATATCCCCGGTATAGACCTGGATCTCGTCAGGCAACACCGCGTGCGCCGGCAGCGCACATGCCGAGAACACAACCGCTGTTCCAATCGCGCGCGCAACATGTGCAGCCACCATGATGACCTCCGGAGCAATCCCGAGATCATAGTGAGGCGGTTGCGCGCCGTGCGGAATAACCGGGCGCCGCAGATAAAAATCCGCATAAGAGGCATTCGCATTTGCAGGTGAGGGCTGCGGGCTGCGTGCCGCTACCTTGACTTCACATGCGCCGCGAGCATCGACGCACACACATCGTGCAGCTCGGTCTTGCCGAAGCGCTGCTCTGAAACACCTTTCTCGACATCGATCTGTCCGGCATTCACCGCGTCGTACAACTCGGTGATGAGCTGCACATGGTTTGCGCTCAGACCGGCGCGTTGCAGCATCGGTGCCCACGCGGTGCGAGGCACGGCTTCGGCAACAATCTCGCGGCCGACAACGGCGCTGAACGCGCGTGCCACGTCGATCAGGCTGACGCGGCGCGGGCCTTCCACGCTGACGATACGAGGCGTCTTTGTCGACGGCGCCTGCAGCAACAACTCGGCCGCCAGCGCACCGACGTCCTGCGTAGCGACGGTCGCGAAGGCGCGATCAAGCGGTTGATGCAGGCTTGGCAGCCGCCCGGTTGCGAGCATGACGGGCAGCATCGCAGCCCAGTTCTGCATGTGCTCGGCTGAACGCAGCAGCGTCAGGTGCGTCGCCAGCGGCTTCAGCCGCGCTTCCAGCAGATGAAACAGCCGCGTCAGGCCGGTGCCCCGGTCCAACTCGGCGCCGTAGTCCGACAGGACCAGGACAGCCGAGGGCGTGTTCGCGCGCAGCGCACCGGCCGCCACGTCGATCACGCGTTCCATGGTCGACGCTGGGTCCGCATCGCGCACCGGCACCGGACACAGAATCTGCACGGCCGCGGCACCCTTGATGGCCGAAGCAACCGAGGCGGGATCCGTCAGATCGGCAGTCGCAGTTTCACAGCCGATCTTGGCCAACGCCTCGCCTTGCCGGGCATGGCGCACCACAGCGCGCACGGGCTGGCCCGCGTTGCGCAGCGCCGTGGCAGTCGCATGACCGACCTTGCCCGATGCCCCAAAGATGACAAACATGTTCGCGCTCCTCTCAAGTGGGAGGCACGAGCTTAGGGCGCCACCGCAAACCCGACTTGCAGGAACGGAGGAATTTGGCAGATTCGGTGGATGGACTACGCGGCGGGCGTGTCGGCAGCGGCGGCCGACGCCTTGCCGGCTCGGATGACCTCACGTGGCGTCACGCCGAGCAGCCGCTGCATCCACTGCGTCAGGTGGCTCTGGTGGGCAAAGCCGACTTCAAGCGCGATCTGCGACGCACTGCGGGGGCCTTCCAGCAGCAGTGCTTTCGCGCGCTCCACGCGGCGCTGCACGACGTAGCGATGCGCCGGCACGCCCAGCGTTGCACGAAACAGCGCGTTGAAATGCGGCACGCTCAAGCCAGCCTGTGCCGCCAGTTCAGCCAGCGTCAGGCGCTGGTGCAGATGGGCTTCGATGTAATCGATCACCCGTGCGGCCACGCGGGGTGCCAGCGTGCCGGCGCTGTGAGCCATCCCGCCTTCCAGATCCCGGCTGCTGTTCAACAGGCGAACGACCAATGCCGTGCACAGGCTTTCTGCATACAACGCGTTGGAGGTGTCTTCCGCCTCCAGCTCGGCCCCAAGCGCAGCGGCAAGACGATGCACGCGCGCATCGCGCCATTGCAGACGCGGCGTGATGTCGGCCTGCACACCGACCTGTTCGCCGATGCTGCGTACAAACGTGTCGCTGAGGGCAATGCGCAGAAACCGACAGTCGGCATCGTCCGTCCACATGCCCGGCACGCCGGCGGGAATGACGTCCGCATCGCCATGCGCCTGGATGCGTGAAGTGCGCCGGCCATCGCATACGCAATTCGCCCGCACGGGTGGGCCGACATGCACGCTGATCCGGTGATGCGCCATGGCGGGCACCCGGTACGTCCCGGGACGGATGCTGAGCAGCGTGGCGGCAAAGCCGTCCCAGCCGAGCCCTTCGCTGGAGCGCAGGCTGACGGGGGCGGGTTCAAGCAATGCGACGGGCGTGATGGCGTTCATGGCAGGCGTGGGCAGTCTTCGCTTCGACATTCTGCGCCAACGCCGTCGCATCGGCTGGCGACGGCTCGCCAGCCGCGGCATACCTCAGGCCGGTTGGGCAATCAAGCGCGCGCCGGATACTGCGCGAGCACCTTGTCGCGGATCGACGGCTTGATGTTCGCCAGCGACATGTTGCCGTTGTAGTGCGCCACCACGCGCGGGTTCATCACGCGGAACCACAGCGGCGGCACATAGGCGATCAGGATCATCGCGGCATAGCCGGCCGGCAGTTGCGGCGAATGCTCGAAGTGCCGCAGCGCCTGGAATGACCGCGTCGGGTTGGCGTGGTGATCGGCATGCCGCTGCAGTTGATACAGGAACAGGTTCGTCACCACGTGGTTGCTGTTCCACGAATGCTGCGGCGTGCAGCGCTCGTAGCGGCCGCTGGGCAATTGCTGGCGGCACAGGCCGTAGTGCTCCAGGTAGTTCACCACCTCCAGCAACGACGCGCCGTAGATGGCCTGGATGATCAGGAACGGCACCGCCTTGGGCCCGACAAACGCGATGCACACGCCCCACAGCACCACCGTCATTGCCCAGGCGTTGAGCACGTCGTTGCGCCACGACCACACCGAGTGGCCCTGCTGCTCCAGCCGGCGTTTCTCCAATGCCCACGCCGATTTGACGCTGCCCACCACCGTACGCGGCAGAAATTCCCAGAACGATTCGCCATAGCGCGCGCTGGCCGGGTCGGCCGGCGTAGCCACGCGCACGTGGTGGCCGCGGTTGTGCTCCACGAAGAAGTGGCCATACGCCACGGGCGCAAGCGTGATCTTCGCGAGCCAGCGCTCGAAGCCGTCGGTCTTGTGGCCAAGCTCATGGGCGGTATTGATCGAGATGCCCGTCACCACGCCCACCGAAAACGCGAACGCAATGTAGTCGTACCAGACGAGGTCATACGTGCGCAGCACCCACATCGCCACCGCAAAGCTCACGTAGAGCACGGTGGTCGCCAGGTAGACGATGCGGCGGTAGTAGCGCTGTTTTTCCAGCGTGGGGACGACGTCTTCGGGCGGGTTGTCGCGGTCGTCGCCGATCAGGAAATCGAGCAGCGGGATGATCGTGAACACGATGAACGGCCCCGCCCACCAGAGCGGATGCCAACCGGTCGCGAGCGCCGAAACGGCCGCCACGATAGGCAGCGTGATGGTCAGCGCGCCGAGCATCCAGAGATAGCGCTTGCCGTCGGTCCATTCCACGGACGCGACCATGCCGGGTGTTGCCATGTGTCTTCCTCCTGTTTTGCCCCGCTGGGTGGCTTGGCTTGTGTACGCACATGCGTGCGCCGCCGGGGTCGTGCCCGACATCTGCGTTATAGGCGCAGCAGGAGAAGAGACCAACGCCGGAAACTAGGCGCGAAACTCCAAACAAAAGGGCCGCCGGGCAGCCCTCTGAAGGCGGGAAAAAAGCAGGTGATTGAAACGAACGATTTAAAAACGGTCGTTCGATTTTGGTGCGACGCACCTGAACGGAGGCTCGGTGCGAATGCCGATGCCCTGCACTTCGGGCACTGGGCGAACGCCCAAGATCAGGCGGAGGCGCTCAGGAAGGCGTTGACCGCGGCGAGCACCGCCGCTTCCTGCTCCCGATGCGGCACGTGCCCGCAGCGCTGTACCAGCTTGAGCGTGGCGGGCGCACCGGCCAGCGTGACGATGCGCTCCGGCTGTGCGGTAGAGCCGTATTCGTCTTCGGTGCCGTGCAGCGCCAGCACTGGGCTGCGCACGGCAAGCAGCGCATCGTCCAGGCACCACTGCGCAAATGCTGGAGACAGCCACGTGTTCACCCACGCGTCCAGCACCCATTGCGCCTTGCTGCCGTGGTACCGCTCGAGCCGGCCCATCTGGCCGGGCTCTGCAAACTGCGCCTGGGCGATACGGATGCCTTCGCGCGTTTGCTCTTCCACAAACGCCTGCGCCGACTCGGTGATCAAGCCCGCGCAGCGGCCCGGATACGCTGCGGCAATCGACACCGCCATGCCGCCGCCGACGCTGTGGCCGAAGACGATGAAGCGGTCCACGCCAAGCTGGTCCGTCAGCGCGGCAAAGCCGCCGTACGCTTCCTGCTGAATGAAGCTCGGATCCAACTGGCCCGGATAGGCGTCGGATTGGCCAAAGCCGAGCCGGTCATAAGCGATGACGGCATGCCCGGTCGACTGCGCCAGCCGCTGCGGAAAATCGCGCCACAGCGCGACGCAGCCAAGCGAATCGTGCAGCAGCACGATCGGCGGTTTGGCGGCATCGTCGACCGGACCGCCCCATTGCCGGGCGTAAAGCCGGCCATCGGGCGTGGTGATCCAGGCTTCGGTCCCGTCAACGGACGGCGCGGAAAGCGATTCGGCCATCCCCGGCTCAGAACAGGCGGTCGAGCCAGCCGTGCGGGTCCGGTGCGCGGCCGTTCTGCAAATCCACCAGCGCCGCCTTCAGCTTGCTCGTCAGTTCACCTGCCTTGCCATCGCCAATGGTGAAGTTGTGCTTGTGGCCCTTGACCTTGCCGATGGGCGTAACGACCGCTGCGGTGCCGCAGGCAAAGGCTTCGCGCAGGCGGCCGCTTTGCGCGTCGGCCTGCCATTGGTCGATGGAGTAAGGCTCTTCACGCACGGTGAGGCCCATGCCGCGCGCCAGCGTGATCAGCGAATCGCGCGTGATGCCGGGCAGGATCGTGCCGGTGAGCGGCGGCGTCTGCAGCGAACCGTCTTCGAAGACGAAGAACACGTTCATGCCACCCAGCTCTTCAATCCACTTGCGCTCCACCGCGTCGAGGAAGACGACCTGGTCGCAGCCCTCGCGGGTGGCTTCGGCCTGGGCGACCAGGCTGGCAGCGTAGTTGCCGCCGCACTTGGCATCGCCCGTGCCGCCGGGCGCGGCGCGCGTGTAGTTGTCCGACACCCAGATGGTGACGCCCGACGATGCATCGCCCTTGAAATACGCGCCCACCGGGCAAGCAATCACGCAGAACAGGTATTCGGCCGACGGCTTCACGCCCAGGACGACTTCGGTGGCGATCATGAACGGGCGCAGGTACAGCGCCGAGCCCTGGCCCGACGGAATCCAATCGCGGTCCAGCTTGACCAGCTCGCGCACGGCCTGCAGGAAGAGGTCTTCCGGCAGCGCGGGCATCGCCAGGCGCTTGGCCGAGTTCTGGAACCGGCGCGCATTGGCTTCCGGGCGGAACAGCGCACCACCGCCGTCCGGCAGGCGATAAGCCTTCATGCCTTCGAAAATTTCCTGCGCGTAGTGCAGCACCAGCGTGGACGGATCGCACTGGATCGGGCCATGCGCGCCGATTTTGGCGTCGTGCCAGCCCTTGCCCTCGGTGTAACGGATGGTGGCCATGTGATCCGTGAATACGCGGCCGAAAGCGGGGTTTTCCAGCAGGCGCGCGCGCTCTTCCGCCGGAACAGGGTTCGGGCGCTTCTCGATCGAAATGGCCGATTCGACAACGTTGTTCATACCGTCTCCATGAGTGCAAGGGGGCGCAAAAACGCCCAAACCGCTATTTTGCGCCAACGGCGATGCAATTTGGTTGCGTATTCACGCACATACGGTATTGCCGGCGGCGGAAAAACGAGGCGCCCGACACGCGCGCGGGCGCCTCCAGTGCCGTCGCTCAACGGCCGGGACGCCGCTTGGCCGAGTCAGAACCCGCTGCGCCTGGCGAGGCGTCCAGACAGGCCCGCAGCGCTCGCGCGAGGCGCCCGGCATCCTTCGCGTCGGCCACGTTGGCAAAACCCATGACCAAGCCGCGCGGCGTGTGCCGCAAACGCGCATTGGCATACCACCACGACAGCGCACCGACGGCAAGGCCCGCGTCGCGAGCGCGCATGGCAACGGCAACGTCGTCGACCGGGCCATCGGGACCGACGGTGAAGCGCACTGGAAACTGGATGCCGCCGTGAGGCATGTCGACGATCATCCGGTCGCCAAACGCCTGCTTCAACGCATCGGCAATCAGCGTGCGCCGTTCGCCGTACAGCGTGCGCATGCGCTTGATGTGCCTGGCGAAATGCCCCTGCTCGATGAAGTCGGCCAGGGCGGCCTGCAGCAACGCGGGGGATCCGGCATTCATGCTGCCGGCCACACGCTCGACGCGTTCAACGGCGCGCTCGGGCACCACGGCGTAGGCCAGCCGCAAGCCCGGAAACATCACCTTGCTGAACGTGCCGCAGTAGATCACGCGGTCGCTCTTGTCGAGGCTCTTGAGTGCCGGCAAGGGGCGACCGACATAGCGGAATTCGCTGTCGTAATCGTCTTCGATGATCCAGCGCGATGCCTTCTCGGCCCAATCCAGCAACGCCATGCGCCGCGCAAGCGACAGCGTGTAGCCGAGCGGCGCCTGGTGCGACGGTGTGACCAGCGCAAAGCGCGCCTGCGGGTCAAGCTCCATGCCGCGCGCAACATCGATGCCGTCTTCATCCACCGGCACCGGAACGAGCTGCACGCCTGTTTCGGTCAGGAAGCCGCGCGCAAGCAGGTAGCCGGGGTCTTCAAACCACATGCGGTCGTTCGGGCTCGCCAGGCTGCGCAAGACAAGCTCAAGGGTTGCGCGGTAGCCGCTGGTCACGAACACCTGTTCCGGCAAGCACGTGACGCCGCGCGAGAGGGCGAGATACGTGGCGATGTGTTCGCGCAGCGCCGGATAGCCCATGGGATTCGGGTAGGCAAGCATCGCGCGGTCGCCGCTGCGCGCACGGCGTGACACCAGCCGGTTCCAGAGCTTGCGCGGAAACACGTCGAGCGCGGGCAGCCCCGGTTGCAGCGGCCTCGGCTCGCCGCTCATGTCGACGGCAATGGGGAGTTCGCGCCGCATCGGCTGGCTGCCGCGCGGGGCGCTCTCCGCCGTCGGCGCACCCTGCCGGTCTTGCCGGCCTGGCCCACGTTGCCCGCGCGTGGCCGCTTCCGGCAGCGAAGGCGACACGAACGTCCCCGCCGCCCCGCGCATGAGCAGATACCCCTCGTCCACGAGGATCGTGTAAGCCAGCTCCACCGTGCCCCGCGCGGTATTCAATTGCATGGCAAGGCCGCGTAGCGCGGGCACGCGATCGCCAGGGCGCAAGTGCCCCGCCGCGATGGCGGTACGAAACCGTTCGCAGATCTGCAGATAGATCGGCACCGGTTTCTGCCGATCGATCTCGATGCTCAAGGCGGGGGCTTTTACGGTCATGGCAATCTTTCCGGCAACTGAACTTGGCCTAGTCGAATCGATATTTCTTGGCCCTTACTCCTGGGGCATGATTCTTCCACACTGTCTCCATCCAAGCGCTATGCGCATTCACATTCATCCACGTCCTCAGGAGACTCTGTCATGAAGATCGTCGTTATCGGTGGTTCGGGCTTGATCGGCTCGCGTCTTGTCAAGCGGCTTGCCGAAGCCGGCCATACGGCGGTTGCCGCCTCCCCGCGCACGGGCGTCAACACCATCACGGGCGAAGGCCTGAGCAACGCACTGGTCAGCGCAGACGTGGTCGTAGACGTCACCAACCCGCCGTCATGGGAGCCGCAGGCGGTACTCGATTTCTTCCGCACCTCCGCTCGCAACCTTGGCAAGGCAGAAGTGGCCGCCGGCGTGCGCCACCACGTGACACTGTCGATTGTCGGCACCGACCGCATGCCCGAAAACCCGTACTTCGTCGCCAAGGTCGCCCAGGAAGAAGCGGTGGAAGCGTCCGGCGTGCCGTACACCATCGTGCGGGCCACGCAGTTCATGGAGTTCATCGGCGGCATTGCGGATCTCAGCACCAACGACGGCACGGTACGCATCGGTGACGGCCTGTTCCAGCCGATTGCCGTGGACGACGTCGTGGCCATCCTCGCGGAGGTGGTGCTGGGCGCCCCGCTGAACGGCACGATCGACATTGCCGGCCCGGACCGCGCGCCCTTTGCGGAAACCGTCGCGCGCTATCTGGAGTCCGTCGGCGACGCACGCCCCGTCGTGAAAGACCGGAACGCGCGATACGTCGGCGGGCAGGTCGAGGAACTGTCGCTCGTGCCACTGGGCGAGGCACGCATCGGCCGAACCGGTTTCCAGCAATGGCTGGCCGGGAATCATGCGGAGTAACGCCATGCCGTTCCAAGCCATGAAAACCATCGTGTCGCGTGCGGCAACGTTGATGCTGCCGCTTCTGCTGGCTGCGGCGCCGGCGATGGCTGCACCGCAGGCGAGCGTTACGCCGTTGCGCACCGATACGCCGCCCGAATACCCGGGCAAGGAAGTGGAAATGATCGTGGTGGACTACCCGCCCGGCGCGGTCGACCCCGTGCATCGGCACGACGCCCACGCGTTTGTCTACGTGCTGGAGGGCAGCATCGTCATGGGCGTCAAGGGCGACAAGGAGGTCACCCTCAAGCCGGGCGATACGTTCCATGAAGGTCCCAACGACATCCACACCGTGGGGCGCAATGCCAGCGCGACGCAGCCGGCCAAGTTCGTGGTGGTGCTCATCAAGACCAAGGGCGCGCCGATCTTGACACCTGTGAAGTGACGGGAAGCGTTGGGGCGGGCACGACATGGCCGCCGTAGGCCTGCGGACCGGGCATCATTCCTGCGTAATCCGAAGCCCTATGGTACGGTTGTCGGAATGAACGCCATGACCCGCCATCCCCTGCCGGTGCACGGCGGCACAGCGGTGCCGCCAGGGAGCGTCACGCACCATGAGTGATGCGAAACACGATCCGCGCCGCCAGATCCACGCCGAGAAAGTCGCCGTGAGCCGCGCCTTGCGGCTCAGTGTGCCGGCAGAGGCACGCCCCGCGCCGGTCAACCGAAAGGACTGGCTCCGACAGCGGAAGGAACAACTGCAGGCCGCCCGCGTTGCCGCCAAACAGCGACGTGATCTGCTCAAGGCGGAAATCCTCTCGGCCGCACAGGAAATCGCCCGCGAAGAGCGCGTGGCTGCACGGCTGGAAGCGGAACGCATCAAGGCGGAAAGCAAGTCGGCCACCGTGCATGCCAAGGAAGATGCACGTGCGGCTGCCAAATTCGAGCGCAGCAAGCCCGCCCGCTCCGCGTCAAAGCGCAAGACGCTGGGACCAGGAAAACGCAAATTGGTCTCTTACGCCGATCTGTTGCGCATGCGCGGATAGGCTATCCGCCGGTCTGCTATGGCGTGCAGGGGTCAGCGCGCCTGCACAGCTTCGGCCTCGACATTCTTGGCACGCGCCGGCTTGGAGTTGGCATCGAGCTTGCGGAAAATCAGCGCAGAAAACGCGGTCACCACGCCCATGGTGAAGAAGGCCAGCCGATACGCCGGTGCTGCCACGCCCAGCTTGACCGAGAACAGGCTGACAAGCCCGCCACCAATCGATACGCCCAGGCCGATGGCCAGCATCTGCACCATCGAAAACAGGCTGTTGCCGCTGCCGGCATCCTGATGCGACAAGCCTTTGAGCGTGATGCTGTTCATGGCCGCGAACTGCATCGAATTCGCCCAGCCGAACACCGACAGTTGCACGATCGACAGCGCCAGCGGCCAGCCCGGCGACATGGCCGCAAACGAGGCAATCGAGATGCCAACCACCCACGTGTTGACCTGCAGGAACACGTCATATCCAAAACGGTTCACAAGGGGAACGACCCAGCGCTTGGCGAGCATGCCGGCAATGGCGATCGGCAATAGCAGCAACCCCGAATGGAGCGGCGAGTAGCCAAGCTGCAACTGGAACAGCAGCGGCAGCAGGAAGGGCACGGCGCCCGAACCAATCCGGCAGAACAGGTTGCCGACGAGCCCAACGCTGAAGTTCGGTTCGCGAAACAGCGCAAGCTGGAACAGCGGTGCCGCACGCCGCTTCGCGTGCGGAATATAGAGCAGCGCGCTGACCACGCTCACAGCGATCAGCACCGCGCTCCACGGGCTCTGCGCGCCGTTTTCGAGCGCCAGCGAGAACGCCACCATGCACAGCGACAGCAGCCCGCAGCCCAGCCAGTCGAATGGCGCCACGGCACGCACGGCGTCGTGCGGCAGATAGCGGCGTACCGCAAACAAACCGACGAAACCCACGGGCACGTTGATCAGGAAAATCCAGTGCCACGAGACATCCTGCACAAGCCAGCCGCCCAGAGCCGGCCCCAGCAGTGGGCCCACCTGCCCCGCCACCGACACGAACGCCAATGCCGCGATGTACTGCTCGCCGGGGATATTGCGCAACACGGCCAGCCGGCCGATCGGCAACAGCATCGAGCCACCGATTCCCTGCAGCACACGTGCGATCACCAACTGCGGCAACGTATGTGCCGTCGCGCAGAACACCGAGCCGAGAACAAAAATCAGGATCGCGGTGAAATACACGCGCCGCGTGCCGAACTTGTCTGCCAGCCACCCTGATGCCGGCGTCAGCTTCGCCATGGTGAGCGTGTAGGCCACCACCACCGATTTCAGGTCGAGCGGCTTTTCGCCGAGGCTGCGCGCCATCGACGGCAGCGCGGTATTGACGATGGTTGTGTCCAGCGCCTGCATGAAAAAGCCGGCGAAGACGATCCACAGCATGGCGTTTTGCGAAGCGCCCGGTGGGACGGCGGGAGTTGAGGCGGTCTGCATGTGAATCCTGGAATGCCTGTCCGGAAAGCGCCGGACATCCACCCGCAATGCTACCGACGGCGGGCCAATCGGGAACCCCTCTAGAGACGTTGACTGTTATCCGAATCTCCGATGACAATGCGCCCATGCTCAATCCCGTCTGGATCCAAACCTTCGCCACCGTGGCCGCGGCCCATAGCTTTACGGAGGCCGGGCGGCAGCTCGACCTGTCGCAATCGTCGGTCAGCGATCACATCCGCCGGCTGGAACACAGCGTGAACCGGCGATTGTTTGTGCGCGACACCCATTCGGTGTCGCTCACACCGGACGGCGAGGCGCTGCTCGTCCACGCGAAGTTGATTCTCGAATCCTTGGCGCGCGCCGAGCTGCAGTTCAGTGCGCCCCGCCTGCAGGGCCGTGTCCGGCTCGGTTCGTCGGAAGATCTCGCGCAGGGGCCGCTGCCCAATCTGCTGGCAGCGTTTCGGGCGACGCATCCCGATGTCGAACTCGAGATCACGATGGGCATGACCAGCAAGCTGTACGAGGGTATCGAAGACGGCTCGCTCGACCTGATTGTCGGCAAGCGCCGCGAAGGCGGGCGACGCGGTGTGCCGCTGTTCCGCGGGCAGCTGGAATGGCTGGCCCGGCCCGGCACCGTGGTCGACGTGAGTCAGCCGCTGCCGCTCATCCTTGTCAACGAGCCGAGCGTGACGCGCTCGATCGTGTTGGACACGCTGGCCGCAACGGGCTGGCTGTGGCGCATCGTCTGCACCAGCAGCAGTCATTCCGGATGTATTGCCGCAGCGCGCGGCGGGTTGGGGATTACCGTCCGTGCGCAGAACCTGGCGGGCGGCGGGCTGGTGCCGCCAGTCAACGGCGACGTCTTACCGCCGCTGCCGGCCATCGAATTCATCACGTTGTCGGCACGGCGCCTGAGCAAACCTGCGGAGACGCTCCTGCAGCTCATCCGCAAGAGCGACCTGCGCGCCGGGCGCGCGGACTGAGCAACGCTCAACGTTATGACAACACGGCCTCGTCAACCTGGCCCGCCGCCTGCGCGACCTCAAGCCGATTGCCGCCTAGCGATTTGGCGCGATACAGCGCCTTGTCTGCCGCCGCCAGGGCATCCGCAAGCGACGGCATGGCCGCATCAAACTGCGCCATGCCGATGCTGACCGTCGCCAGGATTCCAGCGCCGTCGCTGCGCCGTTGAACCGCCTCGGCAAAGCACCGGGCCACGGCCTCGCCGCGCGCCCTGGCGTGGCGCGCATCGTCGCCGGACAGCAGCGCTGCGAATTCCTCACCACCGATGCGCGCGAGCATCACGTCGGGGCCGAGCACGTGTTGCGCGATCTCCGCAAACACCTTGAGGACGGTATCGCCGGCCTGATGCCCGTAGCGATCATTGATGGCCTTGAAACGGTCGAGGTCGAACACAAGCGTGGCGACCGGGCGGCTGCCCACGCCATCGATCAGCCGCGCGCCCTGCTCGAAGAACCAGCGGCGATTGCCAAGGCGGGTCAGATAGTCGGTCTGGGATTCGGTCAGAAGCTGGCCGTGGGCCTCGTCGCGAATGAGCTTCAGCAGCGTCATCGGCAAGACCATCGCGTACAGGACGCCCTCGATCATCGTCAACTTGCTGGCCGCCGCCTGCATGGCCGGCCCATAGGCCGAGACGAGCCCCGGCAGCGCAAGCGCACGCGCAAGGTAGAGCACCGCATGCAGGGCCGTCACCGCCACGACAAGCTGGCGCGGGCGCAGCGGCTTCAGCGCGTCGCATCGCCACATTTCGCGGGCCGTCATCGCGCTGACCAACGCGATCGGAATGGCGCTGACGTGGTTCCAGAGCACGTCTTGCCACTGCGCGCCCCACACCACCCAGACCAGGGCCATGCCGATCAGCACGCCTGCGGCGGCGCCGCGATGCTGCCGCCCGCTCAGCGCCGCAACGCCGGACAGCACCAGCAAATAGCCGCACAGCATGATGAGGTTGCAGAGTGCAGCGCCCGTCGCACCCGGCAGCGCGCGGCGGAACAGCACGGCCGTGCAGCCGAACGCGAGCGTCGTAAACCCGGCGGCCAGAAGGCGCAACGCCTTGCTGCGCCGGGGGTTGGTTCGATGCTCCCAGAACAGCATTCCCGCGCTGGCGAGCAGAATTCCGACGGCAAGGAGATAAAGGGTCAGGAGATCGACGTACATCCGGATATCAAAACTGGGCGCCGGCCATGGCGGCGCGCGTTCCGGATTTTACGTGGGAAAGCCGCTGTGCATCAGGCGCTGCAGCCCCCTCCCTAGGGGGTGATCGCGCTACCACCCGCAGAGAAAAGCAGCGGAAATGGGCCGGTCCGCACGCAATCGCCGTTACCCCAGCCTGACGGATACCGGCGCACTGGCGCAGTTCAGGCCGCTTTGGCCTGTTGCATGGCATCAAGCTGATCGCCGCCCAGACTGTCGACCAGGTCAGAGAGCATCCGCGCCAACTCGCCCGTCATGAGCGCGACATCGGAGTCGAAGCGTTCGTCGTCGTTCTGTGCGGTGGGGTCTTCGGCTTCCTTGATCACGTCGAGCGGCGTCACACGCTTGATGAGGAGCGACGGCGTCAGCACGAACGAGACCCGGTCGTCCCACGTCATGGCGAGGCGCATGCACTGCTTGCCCGCCTCGATGTGACGGCGCATGTCTTCTGCTTCGAGCGCGTGGCCAACGTATCGCACCGTGGCGCCGCCCTCGCCCGTCGAGCGCAACTCGGCGTCCTGGTCGACGGTAAAACCGCCGGGCGCCTCACCGGAGAGCAGCCACTCCGTCATGGCAGCCACCGGCGAATGCGCGACGTGCACATTGGTGAGCGGCAACTGATCGATCGACTTCACGAGCAGACCGCGCACGTCGTCGGCCACCGCCTGGGAAGCCGCATCGATCACGAGCCAGCCGTTTGCCGTATCGATCCACACCCGCGTATCGCGGCGGATGCTGAAGGCGCGCGGCAGGAGTTCGTCGGTCACCTGCTCCTTGAGTTCGCGCAGCTGCTTGCGGCCGGGCTTGAAACCCTGCTGTTCCTCCAGCTCCAGCGCCCGGGCCTTCGTCACCTGGTTGATGACGGACGCCGGCAGCAGCTTCTTTTCGGCGCGGAACACCAGCAGCATCTGCCCGTTGTTCGAATAGACGAGCGCGCCATCTTCGCGCGGCGAAGCCCAGCCGGAGGTCTGTTTCTCTACGCTGTTGCCCGGTTGAAACGCGTGGGGTGCCAGCCACTTTTCAAGCTGGTCGGGGGTCACGGCCCAAGGCGCCGGCAGACGATGAAGCTGAAGGTTTTTGAACCACATGGGAATACGGGCAAAGTCCGCGATTCTAAAGGATGGCGCGCCCCTCCCCCCGATGGTCGATAGCCGATGTCCGGCGCGGCGTGTGCGGCGCGTTCGGATGGCGCGGGTACTAATATGCAAATCCTGACGCTGGCAAAGCCCGAGTCAACCCCGGGGCGAGCTGTTCAACGGACGACGACAGGACACGATATGCCTGAACACGACACAAAGCTGCACGGCAGTTGGCGGTTGGTCTCTTTCGAGACCGAGCTTCAAGACACAAAGGAGCGCTCGCAGCCCTGGGGCCCGGATCCCAAGGGTTCACTGGTCTTTGGCGTTGATGGCCGCATGATGGTGCTTCTGACCGCAAAGGCGCGGGAGCCCGGCAATACGGACGAAAAACTGTTGGCGCTGTTCCGTACGGTGATGGCCTATACGGGGCGGTATCGCGTCGAGGGCGATCGGTTCATCACGAAGGTCGACGCGTGCTGGAATGAAGCCTGGACCGGCACGGAGCAGGAGCGGTTCTACACGCTGGACGGAGACACACTCGAGGTCCGCACGGCATGGATGCCGAATCCTCTGATGTCCGGGCATCCGACGGGAAGAGGCGTACTCCGTTTCACGCGCGAGTAAGCGGGTCTACGAATTCGACGGCGGGTGATCTAGCGCAATGCACAATCCAACACTGACGTTCCCCAGCCAGCAAGCCTGGGAGGCCTGGCTCGAAGCCAACGGCGAGACGGCGGCCGGCGTCTGGCTCCGCATCGCAAAGCGATCGGCCGAAGATGCCACCGTGTCTTATGCAGAGGCCGTTGAGAGCGCCCTGTGCTACGGATGGATCGACGGGCAAAAGCAGGCAGAAAACGAGCACTACTGGCTGCAGCGGTTCACACCCAGAACCGCCAAAAGCATCTGGTCGAAGATCAACACCGCCAAGGCCGAAACGTTGATTGCCGCTGGAAGGATGCGCCCGGCGGGTCTTCGCGCCGTCGATCTTGCCAAGCAAGACGGCCGCTGGGAGGCTGCCTATTCGTCTCCCAGTGCATCCACGGTGCCCGATGATCTGCAGCAGGCTCTCGACGCCAACCCGAAGGCCAAGCGATTCTTCGCCACGCTAAACGGCCAGAACCGGTACGCGATTCTGTTCAGGATCCAGAACGTGAAAGAGGCCGAAACGCGCGCAAAGAAGATCGCTCAATTCGTCGATATGCTGAACAAGGGCGAGACGCTTCATCCATAGCCTTGGCCGAGGCTAAGCCTGATCGATTGCCGAAACCGCCGCGCGCAGGGCCAATAGATAGCTCTGCACACCAAACCCGCAGATCTGCCCGCTCACGATGTCGGCAAACACCGAGTGATGCCGGAACGGCTCCCGTGCGTGGATATTGGACATATGCAATTCGACGACCGGACACGTCAGGATCGCCAGCGCATCGCGAATGCCGTAGCTGTAATGCGTCCACGCGCCGGCGTTGATGAGCACGGCGTCCTGGCCGTCTTCGAACGCACGGTGAATGCGCTCGCACATCGCCCCTTCGCTGTTCGTCTGGAACGACTCCACCTGCACGCAAAGTTCGGCGCCCAGGGCCTGCAACTTGGCGTCGATCTCGGCCAGCGTGATCGTTCCGTACTGCACGGGGTCACGCTTGCCAAACATGTTGTGATTGATGCCGTGAAGCATCAGGATGCGTTTCACTCGAGCCTCCGTGGTCGATTCACTCAATCTAGCGGGACGGTCAGCCGATCGATCACCGGGCGCGTGTCCGGACGCACGCCGCGCCACCAGACGAATGCTTCGGCAGCCTGTTCGACCAGCATGCCGACACCGTCTGCGAGATTGCGCACTCCCGCGTTTCGGGCAAGCCGCAGGAACGGCGTCAGGCGCTTGCCATACGCCAGTTCGTAGGCCATCCCGTCGGGGCGGAAGATGCTTGGCGGAACGGGCGGCAGATCACCCGTGAGACTGGCCGAGGTGGCATTGACCACCAGATCGAAGCGGCCCATTCCCTCCAGGTCGGCATATCCGCAGGCGACGACCACGGCGCGCCCGGCGACTTGCGCGGCCAGCGCCTGCGCTTTTGCGACATCGCGGTTCGCGATGACCAACTCCGCCGGCTTGGCCTCCAGGAACGGCAGCAGGGCGCCGCGCGCGGCCCCGCCCGCCCCCAGCATCAGCACGCGCTTGCCGGACATGGGCAGCCCCAGGTTGATCTCGATGTCGCGGACGAGCCCAATGCCGTCGAAGTTGTCGGCGAGGATGCGGCCGCCTTCAAACTTCATTGCGTTGACGGCACCGGCCAACGCTGCGCGCTCACTGCGCTCGTCGGCCATTGCAAACGCCTTGAGCTTGAACGGCGCCGTAACGTTCATGCCCTTGCCACCACCCGCGGCGAACGTGCGCACGACATCGGCAAACGCGGTATCCGGCTCGACCGGACCTTCGATGGCCGTGTATTGCATGTCCTGCCTCGCCTCTTGCGCAAAGAGGCCGTGAATGAGCGGCGACTTGGTGTGTGAGATCGGGTTGCCGATCACCGCATAGTGGTCAGTCATCATTGACTCGCTTCGAATAGAGAACGCCTTCGGCCTGCATCGCGTGGATCTCGTCTGCGTCGAAGCCCAGGTCGCGCGCCACTTCGGCGTTGTGCTCGCCCAGGTCGGGCGCCACGTCACGGACGGTGGTATCGCAATCGGAGAACTTGAACGGCAGATTTGGCAGGCGCAACGTGCCGTAGCGTGGGTGCTGTTGCTCGACCACCATGCCTCGCGCCTTGATTTGCGGATCGGCCAGCACCTCGTCGATGCGCTGCACCTTCGCGCATGGCACATCGATGCCATCGAGCAGTTCCAGCACCGATGCCACCGAACGCGCAGCAACCCAGGGTTCGACCACAGCGAGGATTTCCGCGCGGTGCGCGTTGCGCCCGGCGCTCGCATGAAAGCGCGTGTCGGCGCCAAAGCCCGCTGGCCCGCCATGCGCTTCGACCAGCGCAGCGAAGCGCTTCCACGCGTCGTCCACCTGCGCGGCAATGACGAGGTCACCGTCCGCCGCACGGAACACGCCGTAGAGCGTCGAGGTCGGCATGTCGTGGCCGGTTTGCTCGGGCAGCACGCCCTGCAGCGTGTAGCACTGCACCGCGTATTCATGCATCGACACCAGCGTGTCGTACAGCGCCATGTCGATGTGCTGTCCGCGCTCGCTCTTCACGCGCCCTAGCAAGGCCGCGTTGATGGCCGCAACGGCGTGGATGCCCGTGTACATGTCACCGAGCGAGATGCGCAACAGCGGCGGCCGCTCGCCGGGCGTCCCGACCATCTGCATGATGCCGCTCTTGGCTTCGGCAATCAGTCCGAAACCGGCGCGATGCGCATCCGGCCCGGTATGTCCGTAGGCCGAGATCGAGCAATAGATGAGGCCCGGATTGCGCGCCGACAGCTCGGCATAGCCCAGCCCGAGCTTGTCCAGCGCGCCGGGCCGGTAGTTCTCGATGAACACGTCTGCGGAATCGCACAGCCGCTGCATGAATGCCTTGCCGCGCGGGTCTTTCATGTTGACGCTCACGCCGCGCTTGCCCATGTTGAGCTGCAGGAAATAACCGCTTTGCTGCTCGTCGAGCACGGTGGCGTGCTGGCGACCGGCATCACCGGTGCCGGGGCGCTCGACCTTGATCACTTCAGCGCCGAGCGCGGCCAGGCATCGGCCGACGTAAGGACCGGCGAGAAAGTGGCTGTAGTCGACAACGCGAATACCTTCCAGAGGACGGGCCTGCATCAGAACGCTCCCGGCCGGCGCGGCACCATCAAACGATGCTCGCCGCGTTGCACCACCTGACCGTCCTGGTTGATCAGCTCCGATGGCAGCACGACGATGCCCCAGCCCGGACGGCTCTTGCTTGCCCGCATCTCCCCGACACGGAACTTCACGTGCAGCACGTCGTTCACCTTGATCGGCAGCAGGAAATCCCAGGTCCAGCCGAGCGACATGCCGGGCAGGAAACGGTAGTCGCTCTGCGTTTTCAAGCCGTCGGCAATCGAAAGCCCGAACAAACCATGCGCGACGATGCAGCCGAAGTGGCTGGCATTGGCATAGGCCTCATCCACGTGCACCGGCGTGTGGTCACCGGTGAGGTCTGCGTAAGCGAGGATGCGTTCCTTCGTGACGGTGTAACTGGGGCTCACACACGTGTCGCCCTCGTGGGCGTCGTCCCAATATTTTTCGACGATGGTCATGTTCATGCTTGTGCACGTGGGTTGATCGACAGCGCCTGCGCCACGCAAGACGCAGGCTTGGCCTGGATGAGTTCGACCGCCAGACCGTCCGGCAAGCGCAGCCAGTTACGGCCTTGCGGCATTTCGCTTACGCCGAAACCCTGTGCCAGGGCCAGCGCCGCTTCAAGGTCTTCGCACATCACGCCAAGGTGAGCCAGCCGGCCCTCCGGCCCCTCGAACTCCGGGGCGTGGATGAACTGCAGACCGCCGAGGGTCCAGTACTGCCGGGGTGCTTGCGGCGTGCCGTCGATCTCGCGCAGGGTCATGCCCAGTACGTCCTCGAAGAATCGGATGTGCCAGTGGATGTCCTTCACCCAGATGGCAACGTGTTCCAGATAGGCCTTGGGGGCGCTCATGCGGTGGTCTCCTCGCGTTGACGGTCAGCCATCGCGCGCTCGATGCCCTTGATGCAAGCGACCAGCGTGGCGTTGACCGGTGTCGGCACGCCGTACTGCTGCCCATAGCGCACGACCGAACCGTTGATGAAATCGATCTCGGTGATCGACCCTTTCTCCAGGCTTTGCAGCATCGATGTCTTGAACGCCGCGGGAAGGCCCTCGGCGGCAAGCGTCCAGGCCTGCTCCGGCTCCGTCATCGATAGCCGCACGCCCGCGGCCTGCGCCGCCGCGATCGCCTCGGCCACCGCCGCAAGCGAGGTGGCCTTGAGCAGCGCCTCTTCGTAGAGCTGGCCGTAGGTCAGGCGTGTGATGCCGGTCAGCGCGCCTGTGGCAACGTTCACCAGGAGCTTGTCCCACATGGTGCCGACAATGTTGTCGCTGACGGTGGTCGCCAGCCCGGCTGCGTTGAATGCGTCTGCGATGGCCTGCACACGCTGTGTCAGGCGTCCGTCGAGTTCGCCGATGTACGTTGCCTTGCCAACCACGCCGGATTGAATGTGACCGGGGCCACGCAACACCCCGCCCACGTAGGTCTTGCCCGCCAGCACCCGTTCGCGGCCCACGATCTCCGCCAGGATTGCTTCATGCCCCAGGCCGTTCTGCAACGACAGCACCAGCGTATCGGGCCCGACCAGGGCGGTCGCGCCGCGCATGGCCGCATCGGTCTGGAAGGACTTGACGAGCACGATCACCAGTTCTGCTACGCCAACCTCTGCCGCTTCCGTGGCTGCCAGCACCGGGATGCGGCGCGTACCCTGCGCGTCGTCAACTCGCAGGCCCTCGCCGCGCATGGCGTTGATGTGCGCCGGTGACCGGCTGATCAGCCAGGTCTCATGTCCAGCTTCCGTGAGCGCGGCACCGATGGCGCAGCCCAGTGCGCCGGCGCCCAGAATCGCAATCTTCAATGGCGTCTCCTTGTCATGTGGTTGCACGATAGGAGCCGGCACTTATACTGACAATACAATGATCCAAATACCGTTATTGCCATGGACAATAGTGCTGCGTTGCTGGCCGATCTGCCCGACCTGAAGCTGCTGCAGCTGTTCGACCTGCTCTACGACGTGCGCAACGTCAGCCGCGTGGCCGAACAGCTCGGGCAGAGCCAGCCCACCGTCAGCATCTGGCTCGGCCGTCTGCGGGACTACGTGCGCGACCCGCTCTTCATCCGCACACCGGGCGGCATGGCACCGACGCCGCAGGCCGACGCCCTGATCGGGCCGTGCCGGGAAATCCTCGAATCGTTGAGGCGTTTTACTGCGTGGGAGATTGCATTCGACCCTGCAACGGCGCAGCGGCGCTTTCGCATCTGCATGACAGACGCGAGCCACATCACGCTGCTGCCGCGTCTTCTGGCGCATGTACGCGCGCAGGCGCCCGGTGTCCGGCTGGAAGCTGCCCGAATTGACGGCAATACGGAACGCACGCTCGAATCCGGCGAAGCCGACCTTGCAATCGGCTACGTGCCCTGGCTGAGCGGCGGCATCTACCAGCAGCAACTGTATGAGCAGGACTGGGTATGCCTGGCCAACCGCCACCACCCCAGAATCCGCACCCGGTTTGGCGTGAAGCAGTACTGCGCAGAGGGGCACATCGCCGTCACCGCGGGCACTGGGGCGCAGCTTCTCCAGCAGGCGCTGACGCGCGAGCGCATCGAGCGCCAAGTCGTGCTGGAGCTACCTGGGTTTCTCGGGCTGGGTGCGATTGTGCAGACGACGGACTTGATTACCACGCTGCCCCGCCACATAGGCGAGACGCTCGCACAGGCCAATGACCTGGCCGTTCGCGCGTGTCCATTTCCGGTGGAGGGCTTTGCCGTGCGGCAACACTGGCATGCCCGGTATCACCACGAAGCCGGCAACCGTTGGCTGCGCGGCGTGGTCAGTCAGCTCTTTGGTGGATCGCGCTAGCTGGAAGTGCCAGCGTTGGCGGCGGCGTAGAGTAAGGCAGCAGATAGGCAATCCGTGCACGCTCGCGCCCGCCCCACTACAAAACTACTTGGGCATCGACTGGATCGACTTCCCCGGGACAAAGCCATCAATGATGGCTTCGGCCATCTTCGTCGCTGCCCGTTTGGCCACGCCGATGCTCTCCCAATGGTCGGCCGGCAACGCGAAAATACGAGCGTGTTCGGTACTTGGCAGCTCGCCTTCGTCACAGATCAACACGGAGGCACTGTACGACCGGTCCGGACGCCGCTCATGCCATTCACGAGGGGCATCAAACAGGTAGATGAGGGGGTAAACATCGAACCCCTTGTAGCGGCAAATCGGATAGGCGTCCACAGCAATCTCCGTTGAAAGGGGTGGCCCCACTGTACGCTCTTTATGCCGGCTCCATAGAACTATTCGCGAACAAGCAAATGCGGACGAAGCGGCCTTTGTACGCCACGGGATCCCGCCGGTCTCAGATCTCCCAACCAAGGCTGCACACTCATATCGAGGGCATGGTCGCCTTGTGCCGTTTTTTCGTGGAGGCTGTCTCGGATCACTTGCCCGATGGCGAGGCGGCACAAGGCTTCAACGCTACTGGTGGCCACCGATGCCAGATCCGATGTATTCGCTACTACCCTGAAGGACCGTCTTCCGTTACCCACGAAACTGGTGAACTGCACACAGCTCGGCTGCCCATCGCAGATAAAGCCGACGGTGATGGAATACGCCATGCCTTTTGCCGCTCCGGGGAGTGTGCAAAGAAAGCTCGTGTTGTCGGACGCGACAGTCATGTTGTTTCCTGGGTGGTCATGCACGGCACCCCTCGCCAACGCACTATCAAAAAAGCTCGGGGGGAAAGGACAACAAAAACGGGATGACGTCTTCGCCAACGTGCATCCACCGATTGGCTGAGGGTCAGGAATCCACTCCGAGATGGTCGACGGTGATCACGAACGTCTGATCGTCCGGATGCGCCTGCGCGTGCATGCCCAGACGCGCGCGCAGAAAGCGGTCAAGCCCGCACTGCAGCTGACAGAGGTCTTGCCGATCTGCGTGCGTCAACTGAGTCATGACATCGTGCGTGAATGCGATGTTCAGCGTTCGCACACGCCAGATGCGGCTACCCAGCTCAGGCACCTGCCAGTTTGCCGCCAGCACGCCGGGGCCGGCGCTCCAGGTCCGCACATCCTGCCCGGTAATTTCATCGAGCACCGGCTTGGTAAACGCGACAAGGTCGAGCATCACGGATCTCCATGACTTACATCGCGAGTCGGAGCATCAGCAGGCAGGCGTCCGTGTGCGGAACAGGCGAGGATGACAGTGTGCAGGGCGTGATCAGCCCAGGAGGAACCACCGAGCGCGGCGATCAAAAGTGCGGGCAACCGTGCTTTCGTAACAACGGAAGCATGATCCGGCGCGCCGTTGTCGGTGTGCCACTGTACTCCCATCCATGGACGGCGGTATGACGATCTTTCCGGCCACGGAACAGCATGTTGTGGGCGCTCAGTGGACGGGCAGTCGAGGTAGACGGGAAAAAACAACGTGTGCGCCCCGACATGTCGCGCAAGACGGCGCACGCGTTACGAGAAGCTGTTACCATGCGCAACCTTCGCCCGTTGTTCGAACCGATCGGGCTGGCTGCCCAGCAAGAAGACATACAAAACGCTGGTCACCCGTCGGGCGTACACCCGAATCCTCTTGGGCCACGCGGCCCATCACCTAACTGACCGGCGGTTTATCCGCTCCGCATGTGGCGTGCATGTACTGGCGCGCCACATACGCAAGTACGGTCACCTCGTTTTCCAATCGCTTGCGCCGTGCCTTTGCATGCATGGCCCGAAAGCGTTGGTCCTATCCATCGCGGCGTCGCTTGTCCTCAGGCATTGGTTCGCTCAAGCGCTCCAAGCCTGCCAACCGCTCTCGCCCGAAACCTTGGCAGTGTATTGAACAAAATCGACTCCCCGTACACGGTATCCGTGTACCCAATTGAACAAGAACCCGGCGTCTGGTTCGCCACCTACCTCATCAACGAGTACAGGGATGGTGCGGAACGCATCCTCGCCAACGTCTCGATGCGCCATCACGTGCATGGCACCGAAGCGCTTGCAAGGCATGCCGCCCGTGTTGCTGGCAGAGCCGCCATCGCACGCCTGGCACCTCATCACAACAAGACCTGAACCGCGCAAGCCATCAACAAAGGAAATCACCATGTCCGTTAGCGAAGAATGGGAAGAGTTGCATCTGACCCCCGATGGCTGGAAAGATGGCAGCTATCGCCACGTGCCGGGTGAGGCAATCATCGTCGCGCCACCGGCCGATGATGTGCTGACCGTACGCAGGCACGTGGCCGCGGTTTATGGTGGACCGTCACGCGTGACAGAAGACCGAACACCGCGCACCGACGACATGAGCCAGATCGAGCAATTGCTGTTGAAGTACGGCGCACCGGTCTTCGGCGTGTAGAGGGCGTCCGCGCCATATCAGATCCACGTTATTTGAAAGAGGAATCGGCATGACACTCTGCCCTGCTTGCCTTGCGATTGAAGTCCATCAGCTTGGTGCGCCAGGCCATGCCTTCCTGAAAATCACAGACACCCAGCGCATCAAGGTTTCAAAGGCTGCGGCCGTCACGGTCAGCACGTTCATCTGCCGCACGTGCGGCGCGAACTGGATCTATCGCGAAGGCAAGAACGTGCCCAACCCCGGATGGTCGCTCGATCAGCAAGCGCCCTAACCGAGGCTTTGAAAAGACGCTTGGCGGCATGTCAGGCAACCCACTCCAGGAGTGCAACACCGTGCATCGCCGTTCGCAGCTCGCCCAGCGCGCGCTACCTGTTCTGTTGAAGCTGTTCGCCTCGTTGCCGCTGCCTGTCATTCACGGCATCGGGCGTGCGGGCGGCCGGCTTCTCTATGCCTTACCCGGTGGATATCGCCGCCACGTTCAGCGCAATGCCGCTCAGGCCGGATTCGACGCGCCCCGCTTTGCTCGGCAGGCAGCAGCCGAAACCGGCGCAATGATGAGCGAACTGCCGCGGGTCTGGTTTCAAAGCGATGCATGCATGGCGCAAGTCATCTGCGAGGACTGGAGCGTCATCGACGAGGCCCTGGCCGAACGCAATGGGCTCATCATGCTGACGCCCCACCTGGGTTGCTTTGAACTGGCTGCACGCTATGCGGCGCAACGCATTCCGTTGACGATCATGTTCCGCCCGCATCGCAAAGCCGTGCTGCGCGGCCTGCTGGACGCCGTGCGCGCAACGTCGAACTTGACGACAGTGCCGGCAACATCGCAAGGCGTGCGCTCGTTTGTACGCGCGTTGCGCCAGGGCGATGCGGTCGGTCTTCTGCCCGATCAGGCGCCGAAGGGCGACGGCGTTTGGGTACCGTTCTTTGGGCGGCCGGCGTACACGATGACGCTGCCGGGCAAGCTGGCCCAGCAGACGAACGCGGCCCTCGTCATCGCTGCCGGCGAGCGCCTGCCCAGCGGGCGTGGCTGGCGGATGCACGTGAAGCGCCTCACCGGGCCGCTTCCCGACGATGCTGAAGCCCAGGCCGCCTGGATCAACGCAGAAATGGAAGAGATGGTCAGGCGCTTCCCTCAGCAATACCTCTGGGGCTACAACCGATATAAAGTGCCGACCGGCGCGCCAGCGGCTCCCATGGGCACCGCGTAAGTGGCTTTGCCGCTCAAATGCCAGACAGTTGATCGCCATTCGCGAAACAAACCCCCCTCGCCTCGGGAGACGCCAATGCAGGTGCTGGACCACGAACCGCAGAGCTGGTTTTTATTTGAAGCGAATGGCGCGCTGTATCTCGATGCCAATTGCAATCATGGCGCTTTCGGCTACAGCTTCATGATTCGCCTGACCGCGGCGGAGGTTCAGCGGTATCGCGACGAAGGTCGGGATTACTTGAGCTGGCTTGCTGACGACATCCACAATTCCGCGCCGATTTTGTCCGCCAGTTCGTCGCCCTATCAAACCCGGAAGGCGTCTCAGGAAGAGGAAGCCCAGGCGCGCACTGCGTTGGCGGGATGGCAGGCGGAGCGGATTCAAGCGATTCGCGGGGCCAGGTAAATCAGCCCATCGCTGCCGCCAAAGTTAAAGCAGCCAAGCTAATGAAGGCTGCTTGTTTCATGCAGATGAAATAAGCGCGATCGTCACCTAACCAAACGGTTATCCCACGATGTAGGGATGGATTCCCCCCACGTTTTTCCTTAGCATCCGCTTGCGCGAGCGCACGCGCCCGCGCACATACAGACGTTGCTGCAAACGCCTTTCTTTATCGAAAGCGGCCATTTGCGCATCGTCTTGAAAAAACAAAACAGGGGGGTTTTTGATGAAAGCAAGGTATGCCAAGAGTCTCTGGCAAATGCGTTCGGCTGCGACGGCCATTGCATTGGCCGCCGTCACGCTGGTTGCCGGTTGCGGTGGCGGCGGGTCGGATAGCGCTGCTTCGGGCGGCACCAACACCGCCACGCCTGCAGCCGCAACGCTGACCGGCACCGCGGCCACAGGTAGCGCACTCGCCAACGCCAACGTTGTCGTGACCAACAGCACCGGCAATTCGCCGTGCGTTGAAACTGCCATCACCACGAGCGCTCTCGGCACGTACACCTGCACGCTCAAATCTGGCGAGACGGCACCGTTCTTCGTGGTCGTGACCGACCCGACCGGCAATAGCGCGCCGCTGGTCAGCGTGACCACGACCACGCCACCGGCCGGCACGCCGCTCACGCTCAACGCCACCCCGCTGACGACTGCCATCCTGGCGCAACTGGCTTCGGACGGAAATCCGCTGACGCTGGTCAACGCAAAGACGGTGGACGAAAATGCGCTCAAGGCCGTCACGGCGAACGTCGTGGCGCAGCTGTCGTCGGTGCTCTCCGCCATCGGTGCGCCGGCCAACTATGACCCGTTTGCCACCAGCATTTCCGCTGCCACCGCGTCTGGCGTCGGCAACACGGCCGACCAAGTCCTGGACGTGGTGACGGTGTCGAAGGACCCGGCCACCGGCCAACTGCGACTGGGTACGGTCGATGGCACGCCCGTGCCGCTGGCCACCGCCACCGGCGGCGGCTCGACGCTGCCCGCACCGGCGCCGAATGTTTCGAGCCTGCCGCAAGGCGCACAAGCGCTGGCGAATGCGCTGACGGCCTGCTTTGCACTGCCGGCCTCGCAGCGCGTGCTCGGGACCGACTTCACCGTGCCCGCTACGCAAGGCGGCCCGAAGGTGACGTCGCTGGCGCCGGCCTGCCAGAACATTGCATCGGACCCGAGCAATGCCGGCGGCATTGCGTTCCTGCACAACGGTTATGCGTTCGGCCAGTGGATCTTCAGTCTGCTGAACAGCGACGCCATGACGGGCGCCCAGTTCAACGTGCCGGAAGTCATGGCTTTCTATCCGGGCTCGAACACGCAGGTACCGACTGCCGTGTCCCCGATGTCGGCACCGCTGCCGGATCAAGCCGTGCTGAACGCCAAGTATGTGGACGCCAACGGCAATCCGGGCAACATCATCTTGATGGTGCGCTACATCGCCTCGGGCACGTCGAACGCGCATCCGTCCAAGTGGTGGGTCGTGGGCAACCAACAACCGGTGGAGGTGATCGACCGCTTGCAAGTTCGCCGGATCGAGCAGGTCAACCCGACCTTTGCAGGTACCAGTGCCAATAGCAACAGCTACAGCCACTTCCAGACGGGCATCCAGTTCTGGATCAACGCCAAAGGCCCGGGCAGCGTCAACAGCAACGGCAGCCTGAGCTTTGCGCGGATCAAGGGCCCGGGCTTGCCGACGAGCGGTCTCGTCTACATCGCCCCCACCGGCGACAGCAACGAGCCCACCCAGGTGTACATGGATGTGAGCAACAAGACCGGTACCGTGCCTGGCACCACGCGTTGCAGCAGCTCCACAACGACCTACAACTGCCCGAACTTCTGGTTGGCCCGCACCGCAGGCTTGACCGGCAGCGCCGCCGCCACGCTGGCCACCCCGCCGGGCAGTGCAAACAATCCGGTATGGGCGCAGCCGGCGTCGGATACGTTGGATCCGAACCCCGTCGTGAAGGGTGCGCGGTATCAGGTCGAACTGTTTTACGGCTCGCAGACCACGCCTGATCGCGTCTACAGCAAGACGCTGCTGACGGACCTGGTGCAGGCAACCCAGGCCGTGAACCTGCCGTGGAATACGGCGGGCGACCAGACGCTCGCGGCGCTGAATCCGTCGAATGCCGCCACGAACGGCGTGCTGTCTTCGCTGGCATTGGATTGGGCGCAGAACCCGTCTGCACAACAGATCGGCGGTGCGGCTGTGACGGTGGATACGAAGGGCACCTACAGCGCCACAACCAATGTGGCCCGGGGCACGACATCGGCGGTCATCAACCTGCCGAACCCGCAACAAGTGCCGGCGCTGACCAGCTCGGGCACGCGCTCGGTGCTGTTCAACTACCGCATGCTCGACAACAGCCTCAAGAGCATGGTCTACACCTACAACTAAGCGCGAAGGCGAAGCGCAATCCGGCCGGTCCGCACGCTGCCAAGACAGCGTGCGGAATCCGGCGGACCGTTCACCATGGGCGTGCCTGACGGCACGCTTTTTTTTTTGGGGCCATTGAGGATTAATCCTCCAAGCCCCGGCCTCCAACCCTCGCGCTCGGCCCTCCAAGACCCGACCGCGAGGCTTTTTGCCTCGCCGTTGCTGCTTTTTTCAGCAATAGGTCGGACCTTTGACCTCGACCCACGGCGTTCCGAACGCCAAGCATGGGGTTCTGAACCCGACGCGCGACCCTTTTTGCCTCGCGCTTGCTGCTTTTTTCAGCAACACATGATGCTTTTTTGGGCACAGTCGAGGTTCTGAACTCGGCGATTGAGGTTCTGAACTCCACCGTTGAGGTTCTGAACTCGACGGTTGGGGCTCGGAACCCAGCGTGTCAGGCTTTTTGCCCGGCGTTTGCAGTTCGGAACTCGGAGATTCGAGTCCGGAACCCGGCTCTCGGCGTTTTGGACTCGGCGGATGCCCCAAGCACTGCCACAAACCGCAACTTGCCGCCGCCGCTTGCCACCCCTAAACTCTGTCCCGCTCGCGCAAACCAGGCGCAGCCGGGACTGCAATCCCGAATTCAACTATTCCCGTGAGTGCCGTTATAGCCCTCGCGTGCCGTCGTTCGTCCTCATGGGCGGGCCCGGCAGGGAGGGCTTCGGCCCTGCCGGTTTTGGAGTAGTTGATCGGTATTGCAGACCTTGTCGTGTGCCCGCCCACCCTCACAGGTGGGTGGCTCCTCAATCAACCAGAGGGCAAGACAATGGATCAACCGACCCAAGCTGTACCCTTCCCACGCGGGCATTGCCCCGCAAGCTGTTATCTCACCTGCATCGCGCAACGGCCACCGTCCGGGGGTGCCCGATGACCGTGAACATCACTGAGAACCTCCTGTACGCACAGGGCGCCTTGGCGGCCAAGGAATATCTGCACAAGGCGCGGATGGACATGAAGATGCACCGCAACTTCCAGCCACAGACGTTGCGCTGTCACCAGCAGTTCTTCCTGAAGGACAAGGCCCTCGAATTCCAGGCCGGCTTTATGGACGCGATCGGGGCGTTCATGCTGAGCGCCCTGGATGGTGTGACGGTGGACTTGTTCCGGTGGGATGTGTTGAGCGTGCTTCAGCGCGCGAACCGTAAGAAATAACTAAAACAGCAGTAACGCGACCCCGAGACGGGCGGGGACGCTTGCGGTCGAGGTGTGTTCGGGCGCATTCGACACGATCGGCACAGGCGTGACTTATCGAGCGCCGTTTTTCTTCTTTATCTGACGCCCTCTTGCTCTCTTCACGATTCACCAAAGGCGACGCAGCTGTTCTAAGCGATCCGTGCCGCACGTCCAGAGAAAAACTCTCGGAGAGTGACATTTCTCGGAGGAAAAAGAACAGGGTGCTGGGTTCATAATGAACCGCCCGTCGTCCTCTCCAAGGCGCCATGATTTTCAATAGCGTCCCAGGCGTGACCGTCAATACAGGCGAAGCAGAGATTTTTGTCAAAAGACTCGGCTCTGGTCCGCCATTACTTCTGCTTCACGGCTTTCCCGAAACACATTTAATGTGGAGGGACATCGCGCCACGACTCTCCGATCAGCATGAACTGTTCTGCGCAGACCTGCGCGGATATGGAAAGAGCAGTTGTCCTGATTCCACCCCGGACCACGCGCCTTATAGCAAACGGGCAATGGCAAGAGACATGGTTGGCCTCATGCAAAGATTCGGCCATGAACATTTCGCGGTCGTCGGTCATGATCAAGGTGGCCGCGTTGCACACCGTATGGCACTGGATTTTCCGGCATCTGTCCGCCACCTTGCTGTGCTCGATATCTTGCCGACCGAGGTTGTCTGGAAGAGGGCCGACGCCAAATTGGCATTGGCCTTCTGGCCATGGTCATTGTTATCTCAGCCGTCACCGCTTCCTGAGCAACTGATTTCGGCAGCACCGGACGCGGTGATCGCTCATGCATTGAGCGAGTGGGGAACCGGCCCTGACACGTTTTCGAAAGACGTGCGACAGGCATATGTGGATGCCTTACGTGATCCCGCGCGAGTTCATGCAATTTGTGAGGAGTATCGAGCGGCCGCAACGATCGACCGTGAGCATGATGCGGCCGATATGGCCGCACATAAGAAGGTGACCTGCCCGTTGCTTGCCGTGTGGAGCAAGAATGGCGGAATAGAAAAGTGGTACCAAGACGCGGGCGGGCCACTGGAGCTTTGGCGGCATTTTGCGTGCGATGTCGAAGGTCATGCGCTTGATGGCGGTCACTTTTTTCCTGAAGAAAATCCGGAACAGACTGCGGATATTCTTCGCAAATTCCTACAGAACCGGCCCTGACATCGTGGGCGGACGGCACACCTCAGTCCTCAGCGTTTTCGCCGCTGGAGGTCGGTGGATGCCCCCTCTGAGATAGCGATTCCGGAGCACACGGGGCGTGACTGACAAACCGTTCTCTTCAGTTCCATCCCTCCACCCCAGGCACCCGCATCCGCTCCACCTCAGGCAGATCAATCCCAAAGTACTCGGCCAGCAGCCCGCGCAACGCGCGCCGGTCTTCCAGCTCAAACCTGTGCGGCGTATTCCCGCGCCAGATCGTTGCATCCCGATTCATCACCGTCACGCGGCCTTCGTCGATCAGGGCGCGCATCAGGATGCGATTAATGAACGGCGATGCCGGATACGTTGACGTGTAGTGGTTCGCCATTTCGAAATCGACCGGGTAGTCCTGCTCCATCGTGGTGACCCAGGCGTCGACGGGCGTGTCGCTGCGCACTTGCGCGCGGAGTATCCAGCGGTCTTCGTCGCGCACCATCCAGTGCAGCTCGCCGTCGATGTTGGCTTGCGTGCCATCCAGCGGCACCGGCACGCGAGGCGCCAGTGCGCCAAAGCCGGGATCGACGACGAAGGTGCCTTCGGGCAGCGGCACCGTCAGGAACATGTGCGTGCGGGGTGCCTCCGTACGCGGGGAAAGCAGGACCACGCGCGACGAATGGCGCGTCGGCTGAAAACCAAGCCGCTCCAACACAGCCGCAAACAAGGTGGCGTGCTCGAAGCAGTAACCGCCACGGCGCGCGTGGACGAGCTTGTTCTGCAGGCTTTCCAGGTCGATCCGGATGCCGCGTCCGAGCAGCACGTCGAGGTTTTCGAACGGGATGTGCCGCATGTGCGCGCGCACCAGTTGCGCCAGCGTGTCATAGGTTGGGCTGGTGCTGCCGCCCCACTGGATGCGGTTGAAGTAGGCATCCAGGTTGAGTTGCGATGTCACGTGCGGTCTCCTTGTGCGCCTGGGGCGACGCAAGGTCAGCCCGGTTTGCGGCGGCGGAATTGTTGTTCGGTTACGGTGCTGCCCCACTGCGTGCCGGCTTCTTCTTGTGTGAGTTGAAAGCCGAACGATTCGTAGAGATGGCGGGCGGCATCCAGGCCTTTGAAGGTGTTCAGGTAGGTCTCGTCAAAGCGCTCGTCGACAAAGCGCATGGCTTGCGACATGAGCTTACGGCCAATGCCGGTGCCGCGCAGGGAATCGTCCACGATGAACCAGCGCAGGTGTGCAGCACGATAGTGCGGATTGCCGTCGATCGCCAGCGATGCGAGGCAGCGGCCGTTTTCCACACAGAGCCAGAGCGCCTTGTCGGGGTCGGGCAAGGCTTGCGCAAAGTCGGCCAACTCCTTGGCGACGCGGCGTTCAAAGAACACGCCAAACCCCCAGTGCTGCGCGTAGAAGCGGCCATGCAGGCCGGCGATGTCGCCAATGCACCCCGGCACGTAGCCTTGCACGATCTGCGGGCCGGCATCGGCGGAGGCCTGGGCGGGCTTGTGGTCGTTGTCATCGGCCAGCGCGCCGACGTACTGCGACAGCGACGCGACGAGCCGTTGCTGGTCTGCCGGCGTCAGGTGGCGCAGCGCATTGGAGACTTGCTCGGAGGCAAATGCGTCGATCTTGCGGCGCATTTGCTGGCCGCTTTTGGTGAGATGCAGTTCGGAAGATCGGGCATCGTCGGCGCACGTGCGGCGTTCAACCAGCCCAGCCGATTCGAGCCGGGTGACCTGGCGGCTGGTGCTCGATTTGTCCAGCCGCAGGCGTTCGGCCAGATCGCGCGCCTGGATGCCGGGCGCACCGGCAATCTCCAGAATCGCGTGCACGGCAGAGGGCGGCAGGTCGCTCTCGGCCAGCGTGTTGCGCATGAAGCCGAGTTCGCGGACAAGCTTGCGCGAGACCTCGCGCAGCTCGCGGATGGTCTGTTCGCGTGACTGCGCGGGGGCTTCGATGATGTCCATGCCGGGCCTCGGTTAGTTGCCTCGTGCAACCAATATAGTTGCACGAAACAACCTTTTCAAGGCCGGCATGCCTACGGAAAAACGTGACTGCGTACGCCTAGTTGAAAGGCGGTACGGCGTGGGACTGCATGAGGATGGCCGAGGCCGGGGTGTCCTTGGCCGTCTCGCTCGACGGCCGCGCCGGCCTGTGCGGGGTGGACGGCGGCAATGCCGCGCCGCGTTGCGCGCGCCCCAGGAAACGCTGCATGAGGCAGAACACGCACAGCAACACCCCAATGGCAATGCGCGCCCACCAGGAGCTGAGCGTGCCATCAAAGGTGATCAACGACTGGATGACGCCGAGCAACAGCACGCCCACCACACTGCCGCTGATGAGCCCCACGCCACCGGTGAGCAGTGTGCCGCCGACCACCGTGGCAGCAATGGCGTCCAGTTCCATGCCTTGCGCGTGCAGCCCGTAGCCGGACAGCATGTAGAACGTGACCAGCACCCCGCCCAGCGCCGAGCAGAAGCCGCTGAGCACATAGACGAGGATGCGCGTGCGTGCCACGGGCAGGCCCATCAGCAGGGCAGACCGCTCATTGCCGCCCAGCGCGTACACCGTGCGGCCAAAGCGGCTGCAATGCGCCAGCCACGCCGCCACGGCAAACACGACCAGCGCAATCACCACGCTGGGCGATACGTAGTTGCCGCCGCCCACCTGGATCTTGTACTGCGACAGCGCGGTATAGATCGGGTCTGTAATGCTGATCGAATCGATGCTGATGAGGTAGCACAGCCCCCGCGCGAGGAACATGCCGCCCAGCGTGACGATGAACGGCTGGATGCGGAACACCTGGATCAGCATGCCCATCACCAGGCCGAACAGGCACCCGACGGCGAGCACCAGCGGCACCACCACGCCAATCGACCAGCCGTGGTGCTCGACCAGCGCGGCCGAGATCATGGTGGTCAGCGCCACCACCGCCCCCACCGATAGATCGATGCCGCCCGACAGAATGACGAACGTCATGCCGATGGCAACGACGATCAGGAACGCGTTGTCGATCAGCAGATTGAGAAACACCTGCACGCTGAAGAAGCCCGTATAAGTGACCGAGCCGAAGCCGAACAACAGCGCAAACAGAAACAGCGTGACGTAGAACGGCAAGCGCCGTGGATTGATTCTCATGACTGCGCCCCTGCACGGCTGTGGCGTTGAAAGAGCATGCTGCGAAACGCCGGCGATTGCGCCAGGCACACGGCAAACACCACCACGGCTTTCACCACGAGGTTGATTTCCGGCGGCACGCCCATGGAGTAGATCGCGTAGGTGAGCGTCTGGATGATGAGCGCCCCGATCACGCTGCCCCAGAGGCTGAACTTGCCGCCCGCCAGCGAGGTGCCGCCCAGCGTGACGGCCAGGATGGCGTCAAGCTCGAGCAGCAGCCCGGCGTTGTTGCCGTCCGCGCTCTTGACGTTGGAGCAGATGATGAGCCCCGCAACACCTGCCATGGCACCGCAGAACGCGTAGATGCCAAACAGCAGCGCCTTGGTGTTCAGCCCCGCAAGCCGCGCGGCCACGGGGTTGATGCCGACCGCCTCGATAAACAGGCCCAGCGCCGTGCGATGCATCAACAGCAACAGCAGGCCCAGCACGGCGGCCGCGATGTACAGCCCGAACGGCAGCCCGAACAGATAGCCGTTGCCGACAAAGAAGAACGGCTCGTAGTAGACGGTGATGATCTGGCCGCCTGTAATGAGCTGCGCCACGCCGCGGCCGGCCACCATCAGGATCAGCGTGGCGATGATGGGCTGCATACCTGCGCCGGCCACCAGCAGGCCATTCCACAGGCCGCACGCCAGCGCAGCGCCCACGGCTGCCAGGAGCGCCAGCAGCAGCGGCACCTTGGTCACGTAGACGGGCAGGCCGTTCTGCACCACCAGCGTGCCACCGACGAGCGATGCCGCAATGGCGCCGGAAATGGCGACCACCGCGCCCACCGAAATATCGATGCCGCCCACCGCAATCACGAGCGTCATGCCGAGCGAGACGAGCATCAGCGGCGCTGCGCGGTTGAGGATGTCGATCAGGCTGCCGTACAGATGCCCGTTACGAACGTCGAGATGAAAGAAATGCGGGTTGAACCACGCGTTGAGCAGGCACAGCAGAAGCAGCGTCACGCACGGCCAGAACAATCGGTGGCTGGTGAGTGCGCGCAGATTGGCGGGATTCATGCGGCGCCTCCGGTGGTGATGGACTGGGTGGTGGATTGGCTGGCGGGCACGTCGCCGCCGGCAATCACGTGGCACAGGTTGTCTTCGGTCACATCGGCGCCGGCCAGCTCGCCCACCTTCTTGCGATCGCGCAGGATCGCCAGCCGATGGCTCACGCGCAGCACCTCCGGCAGCTCGCTGGAGATGAACAGGATGGCCATGCCCTTGCGGCACTGCGCGGTCACCAGGTCCATGATGTCGAGCTTGGCGGCGATGTCGATGCCGCGCGTCGGCTCATCCAGGATCAGCATGGCGGGGTCGGTCGCCAGCCAGCGCGCGAGCACGGCCTTCTGCTGGTTGCCGCCCGAGAGCTGGCCGATGGGCTTTTCAGCGTCGGGCGTCTTGATGCCGAGCTGGGCGATGTACTGGTCGGCAATCTCGCGCTGGCGCTTCTTGGGCAGATAGCGGAACAGCCCTCGCTTTGCTTGCAGCGCGAGGATGATGTTCTCGCGAATCGACAGTTCGGCAATGATGCCTTCGGTCTTGCGGTCTTCCGGGCAGAAGCCGATGCCCTGCCGGATGGCGTCACGCGGCGAGCTGAACTGGTGCGACTGGCCCTGCACGTTGATCGAGCCCGCGTCGTTGCGGTCGACACCAAACAGCAGGCGCGCGGTCTCGGTGCGGCCCGAGCCCAACAGGCCGCCCAGGCCCAGCACCTGTCCGGGGCGAACATCCAGATCGAGCGGCTGCACCACGCCACGGCGGCCCATGCCGCGCGCGCTGAGGAATGCTGGCGCCGTATCGTCCACGGGCGGCACTTCGGTACGCTCGAAGCGGCTCGCATCGATATCGCGCCCGACCATCTTGTTGATCAGTTGCAGCTGCGGCAGATCGCGCGCGGCGTATTCGCCTTCCAGCCGGCCGTTGCGCAGCACGGTAATGCGGTCGGCAATCGCGTACGTCTGCTCCAGAAAATGCGTGACGAACAGCACGGCCATGCCGCGCGCCTTGAGTGTGCGGATGGCGGCAAAGAGGCGAGCCACTTCATCGTCGTCCAGGCTGGAAGTGGGTTCATCCAGGATCAGGATGCGGGCTTCAGTGGAAAGCGCACGCGCAATCGCCACCATCTGCTGAATGGCCACCGGATACAGCGACAGCGGCAGCGTCACGTCGATGTGGATGTTCAGATCGGCCAGCAGCGCCTGCGCCGCCCGGTTGGTGGCCCGCCAGTCGATGCTGCCCAGCCGCATGGGAAAGCGGCCGATGTGGATGTTCTCGGCCACGGTCAGGTTCGGGCAGAGATTGACCTCCTGATACACCGTGCTGATACCGAGCTTTTGCGCCTCCAGCGGCGAGCCCGGCGCGATGGGCTGACCGCCGAGCAGGATCTCGCCCGCATCGGGCGCTTCAACGCCGGTCAGCACTTTGATGAGCGTCGATTTGCCGGCGCCGTTCTGCCCCATCAGGGCATGCACTTCTCCGGGAAACAAGCGGAAATCCACCCCGGCCAGCGCCTGCACGCCGGGAAAGTTCTTGCAGATGCCGCGCATGTGCAGCAGCGCGCCGCGTGCATCTGTCGCGGCGGGTTGATCAACGTGATCGGACATGGGTGTCACCTGTTAACGTGGCGCAGCCGGCAGGGCGAGTCACCGTAACTCGCTCTGCCGGCATGCTCCACTTAAGCTAGGAGCTTGCGAACGCAATTGAGTACGCAATACGCGGTACTCAGTACTTGCGGTTCGGGAACTCCTTGGCCGCCACGTCCATCGGGAAGATGCCTTCCTTGGTGACGATGCGCTTGGGCACGGTCTTGCCCGCCAGCACGGCGCGCGCGGTATCCATCAGTTGCGGCCCGAGCAGCGGGCTGCATTCCACCGTGACGTTCAGCTTGCCGGCCATCATGGCTTCAAACGCGCCCTTCACGCCGTCGATCGAGATGATGACGATGTCCTTGCCCGGCTTGAGCCCCGCTTCTTCAATGGCCTGGATGGCGCCGATCGCCATGTCGTCGTTGTGCGCGTACAGCACGTTGATCTTCTTGCCCTCGGCCTTGAGGAAGGCTTCCATCACTTCCTTGCCCTTGGCGCGGGTGAAGTCGCCGGTTTGCGAGCGGATGATCTTGTAGTGCGGGTCGGCCTTGATGATCTCTTCAAAGCCGCGCTTGCGGTCGATGGCGGGTGCGGAGCCGACCGTGCCTTGCAGCTCGACGATGTTCACGTCGCCCTTGGGCTTGACGTTCTCCAGCAACCAGCGGCCCGCCTTGCGGCCTTCCTCGACGAAGTCCGAGCCGATGAACGTGGTGTAGAGCGAGGTGTCTTTGCTGTCGATGCCGCGGTCGGTAAGGATGACCGGGATCTTGGCGGCCTTGGCTTCTTGCAGCACGGTGTCCCAGCCGGATTCCACCACCGGCGAGAACGCAATCACATCGACCTTCTGCGCGATGTACGAGCGGATCGCCTTGATCTGGTTTTCCTGCTTCTGCTGCGCGTCGGAAAACTTCAGGTTCACGCCCTGCGCCTTGGCCGTCGATTTGATGGACTCCGAATTGGCGGTGCGCCATTCGCTCTCGGCACCCACCTGGGCGAAACCCATGGTGAACGACTTGTCGGCCGCGTGAGCCGCTGTCGTCAAGCCCGTGGCCAGCAACACGCCGGCCGTAGCCAGGAAGGTCAATACGGTCCGTCTGGCGCACGCAGCGCTCGTTTTTTGCATCGTTTGTCTCCGTTATGGTGGAACGCAGCCGGTGACCACCCCCGGGGCTGCGCACGTCGTCTTTGCAACGCGATACACGAGTCGAATCCGGCATGCGGCGCGCATCTTCGCGTGCCGGTGATTCGTGCTGAGCCATGGTATGGACAGCGAGACATGACCGTCTAATGCTTTTTTGGGGCCTTACCGATATCGGTTTTGATATCAGGACAGGCGTTTGCGCATCGTGCAGCGCACCAAATCGAGCGCGACGCCTAGGCGGAGGGTGACCCGTCAGCCGGATTCGGCCAGCGATGCCGCCACGTGCGAGAACGCCACGCGCTGGCGCCGGAAGTCATTGGGCGACAGCCCTTGCCGGCGGCGGAACACCACCGCAAAGTGGCTCGCACTTTCGAAGCCCACCGCGGTTGCGATCTCCAGGATGGACATGCGTGTCTCGGTCAGCAGACGACTGGCAAGCTGCAGGCGGCGCTCGGTCACGTACTGATGCGGCGTGCGGCCGCTGGCCTCCTTGAAGCTGCGCGCGAAGTGATGCACGCTCAGGTCGGCAATCTGGGCCATGTCGCGCACGCTGATGGGCTGCGTCACGTTCGCTTCCACAAAGTCGATCACGCGGCGCAGGACGTGCGCGGGCAACGACGCGCGCGTGGCGATCTCCTTGTTGCGCTGGGCGCTGTCGCGCGCTTCTTCCAGATGCGTGCAGGCGCGCACGATGATGCGCATGGCGCCGCCCATCACCGTGTCGTTCATCCACGCGCGGTCTGGCCTGGAGGACGACAGGCTGCAGAAGACGATCCAGGTGGAGCGCGGCGTCATCTGATGGCGCAATGGGGCACCCCACACGATGCCGCTGTGCAGATTGAAGCGGGCCAGATCGGCAAGGAAGGTTTCGACGCGAGGGTCGCCCGGGCTGTTGCCGACGCGCTCACGCAGGTAGGGCATGTCCCACGCCAGGGGCAGGCCGCAGTCGCCCTGCAGCGCGATGCGCGGGTCGATCTCGAAATGGCGCTGCTCCAGGTAGCGCTCTTCCCAGCCGGCGGGGGAATTGGTGTTGTAGAGCACACGTTGCTCGCCCCGCTGCTTGCCCGCCTCGCCGATGTATTCCATCAGGCCAAACGAGAGCCACTCGAAGCCGACGTCGTGCATGGCTTGCCGCAACGTGTCAGCAAAGCCGGCAGAAAAATCTTGCAGGCGCGTGCCCTGGTCCATCACCCGTATCCGTTGTTTTCGTGCGCCGTCTGAAGTGCGGCGCTCCGTGCGTCCGGTGCCGGCCCGCGTGTGCGGTGCGCGGCGGCTCAAAACACTCTCGTCACTATAGCTGTGGCGCCTGTCAGAAACCGAGCATGCATATCGAAAAAGCTTCGTTCCGCTGCATACGTCTGCTTTTTACACTGGGCGCACTTGTTATGACGAGTTGCGCCCATCGATGACCACCTCTAATTTGCACCGCCAACCCGCCCCGCCGCTCTATGAGCGCATCAAGGGCACGCTGCGCGAGGGCATTCTCAGCGGCCACTACGCGCCGGCCTCGCTGCTGCCTTCGGAGGCGGCGCTGGGCGAGCAGTTCAACGCCAGCCGCATCACCGTGCGCCAGGCGCTGGCCGATCTGCAGAACGAAGGGCTGATCTTCCGCCGCCACGGAAAGGGCACGTTTGTGAGCCAGCCGAAGGCGTTCCAGAACGTGACCGCGCTGCAGGGCTTTGCCGAGGCGATGTCGGCACAAGGTCACGCTATTCGCAATCGCGTGCTGACGCTGCGGACCGTCCCGGCGCCGACCGACGTGGCGCAGGCGCTGCAGCTGGCGCCCGGCACGGCCGTCACGGAGTTGCATCGCGTGCGGTTGCTGGATCAGTTGCCCGTGTCGCTCGAGGTGACGTGGCTGCCGGAGGCCCTGGGTAGTGTCGTCGCCCGGGCGGACCTCGTCACGCGCGATGTGTTTCTCGTGCTGGAACAGGACGCGGGTGTGGCGCTGGGCCACGCGACGCTGGCCATCGATGCGGCATTGGCCGATCGCGCCACGGCCACCGCGCTCGAAACGGGCGCAGGCGCGGCACTGCTGCGGGTGGAACGCCTGACACACGATGCGCAGGGCGCGCCCATCGACTTCGAACGCCTTTATTTTTGCGGCGACGCCTTCCAGTACCGGCTTCGGCTGGATCGGCAGGTGGCGGCGCATGCGCAATCCATCCTTCCTTTGCAAGGCACCGTATGAATACGCTGGAACTGGAGTACGACCTCGTCGTCGTGGGCGGCGGCACGGCCGGCCCGATGGCGGCCATCAAGGCAAAAGAACGCAACCCCGCGCTGCGTGTGCTGCTGATCGACAAGGCGCATGTGAAGCGCAGCGGCGCGATCTCGATGGGCATGGACGGGCTGAACAACGCGGTCATTCCCGGGCATGCCACGCCGGAGCAATACACGCGCGAAATCACGCTGGCCAACGATGGCATCGTCGATCAATCGGGCGTGTATGCGTATGCGCAGCACAGCTTCGCCACCATCGAGCAGCTTGACCGCTGGGGCGTGAAGTTCGAGAAGGACGAAACTGGCGACTACGCCGTCAAGAAGGTCCATCACATGGGCAGCTACGTGCTGCCGATGCCCGAGGGGCACGACATCAAGAAGGTGCTGTACCGGCAGCTCAAGCGTGCGCGGGTGGAGATCACGAACCGCATCGTCGTCACGCGTGTGCTGACGGATGCCGAGGGCGCGGCCTGCGGCGTGCTCGGCTTCGATTGCCGCACGGCGGATTTCCTTGTGGTGCGCGCAAAGGCCGTGGTGCTGAGCTGCGGCGCCGCCGGGCGGCTTGGCCTGCCGGCTTCCGGCTACCTGATGGGCACATACGAGAACCCCACCAACGCGGGCGATGGCTACGCGATGGCGTATCACGCGGGTGCGGAGCTGTCCAACCTGGAATGCTTCCAGATCAACCCGCTCATCAAGGATTACAACGGCCCCGCCTGCGCATACGTGACGGGCCCGCTGGGCGGCTACACCGCCAACGCGCGCGGCGAGCGCTTCATCCAGTGCGACTACTGGAGCGGCCAGATGATGTGGGAGTTCTACCAGGAGCTGCAGGGCGGCAAGGGGCCGGTGTTTCTCAAGCTCGACCACCTGGCCGAAGAAACCATCCAGACCATCGAGACCATCCTGCACACCAACGAGCGCCCGAGCCGCGGCCGCTTCCACGCAGGGCGCGGCACCGACTACCGCACGCAGATGGTGGAGATGCACATCTCCGAAATCGGCTTCTGCAGCGGGCACAGCGCGTCTGGCGTGTATGTGAATGCGCGCGCGGAAACCACCGTGCCGGGCCTCTACGCGGCGGGCGACATGGCCGCCGTCCCGCACAACTACATGCTGGGCGCGTTCACGTACGGCTGGTTTGCGGGGCAGAACGCAGCGGACTACATCGCCGGCCGGCAAGGCGACGCCCGCGTCGACGACGCGCAGATCGAACGCGAGCGCACGCGCATCTTTGCGCCGCTGCAACGCGACCACGGCCTCGCCCCCGCGCAAGTGGAATACAAGCTGCGCCGCATGGTGAACGATTACCTCCAGCCGCCCAAGGTCACGCGCAAGATGGAAATCGGCCTGCGGCGCTTCGACGAGATTGCCGAAGACATCACGCACCTGCACGCACGCAATCCGCACGAGCTGATGCGCGCGATGGAAGTCAGCTTCATCCGCGATTGCGCTGAGATGGCCGCACGCGCCTCGCTCTTCCGCACCGAAAGCCGCTGGGGCCTGTATCACCATCGCGTGGACTACCCCGAACGGGACGACGCCAATTGGTTCTGCCACACACGCTTGTACAAGGACGCACACGGCGCCATGGCCAGCCGCAAGCAAGCCGTCGAACCGTACGTCATCCCTGTCGACGTGCTCGGCACCGATTCCTACGCGCACATGCGCATTCCGAAGGCTGCATGACCATGCAACAGACGACCGTTCATTTCACCCACACGCCGCACGACATCACCTCGCGCAGCAGCGCGCCCGTCACCATCGACGAGGCCAAGTGCATTGCCGACAAGGGCTGCACCGTGTGCGTCGATGTCTGCCCGCTCGACCTGCTCGCCATCGACCTGACCAAAGGCAAGGCTTTCATGCAGTTCGACGAATGCTGGTACTGCATGCCGTGCGAGCAGGATTGCCCGACCGGCGCGGTGAAGGTCGACATCCCGTATCTGCTGCGCTGAGGTGGCGATGACGACAACCCTCCTGGCGCGCCTGCACGACGCAGACGCCGCCACCCGCCGCGTCGCCCTCCTCCAGCTTGCCGATGCGGAAGACGCCGACGCGCTGCCCGATGTGATTGCGCTGCTTGCGCAGGACCCGGCGCCGGAAATCCGGCTGGAAGCCGCGCGCATCCTGGCAACCTGGGAACAGCCGGATACCGTGGCCGCACTCGCCCGCGCGCTGGAAGATGTGGATGGCGCCGTGCGTGACGCAGCGGCAATCGGCCTGGCGGATTTGAAATCGCCCGACTCGGCGCCCGCGCTGTTGCCTTATGTGGACCATGCCAGCGCCTTTGTGCGCGCCGCCGCGTTGCGCGGGCTGCGTGAGCTGCGCGTGCCCGAGAGCGAAGCGCCCGCGCTGCACGCGCTGCAGGACGCTGACGCCACCGTGCGCCGCGAGGCCGTCGCGGTGCTCGGCTGGCGCAAGCATGTGGGCGCATTGCCTGCGCTGGCGGAACGCGCACGTCATGACGCAGATGTCGACGTGCGCCGTGCCGCAGTCGGCGCCCTCGGCCTCGCCACCGATGCCGCCGTGCTGCCCGCGCTGCTCGCTGCGCTGCATGACACCGCCTGGCGCGTGCGCGAGGAGAGCGCCAGCACGCTCGGCAAGCTGCGGGCGCTTGCTCCCGATGCGCATGTCACGCAGGCGTTGGTCGAGGCGCTGGCCGATGCGTATTGGCAAGTTCGCCTGCAGGCCGCCCGGGCGCTCGGCCGGTGGCGCGCTGCGCATGCCGTCGATGCGCTCGCCGCGCTGCTCACGCACCCGATCAGCAATCTGCGCAAGGAAGCCGCGCTTGCCTTGGGCGAAATCGGCGACGCCTCTGCCCTGCCCGCCCTGCGCAGCGCAGAAACCGACGGTGACCCGGAAGTCGTCAAGGCGGTGCGGATCGCCTTGGCACAAATCGAGCGCGCCCGTGCAACCCCCTGAGCGCATCGACAACGACGTCGCGCAAGGCCGGCTGCGGCTGCACTGGGCAGACGCCGTGGTCGCACTCGACCACGCGGCATTGCGCGCGGCGTGCCGCTGCGCGGAGTGCCAGTTCAAGCGCCATCACGGCACGCCGATCAACGTGCCGGCCGCCGTGCGCGTCACCACCATCGCGCCCGCGGGTTACGGCGTGCAACTGGTGTTCAGTGATGGACATGCGCGTGGCATCTATCCGTGGGCCTACCTGGCTGAACTGGCTGCCATAGCAACAGGCTGACGCAACCGCGTCTATGCACATGCAATCTTGTTCGTTCCTTCGCGCGTGCGCGGTCCGTAGCATCGACCGCACAACACCTGACTCGCTGGAGGAATCATGCAAACCCAATCGCCCCATACCGCCGCATCGTCTGGCCGACGACGGTGGCTTGCCACGCTACTGGGCGCCGGCCTCGCCCTGAGCGCAGGCCTCACCCAAGCCGCAGACCCGGCCGGCACGGTGCGCGTCGGCTTTCAGAAAGCCGGATTGCTGGCCGTGCTGAAAGCGCAAGGCGCGCTCGACAAACCGCTGGCCGAGCTTGGCTACAAGGTCGAATGGAAGGAATTCCCTGCCGGGCCGCAACTGCTGGAGGCACTCAACACGGGCAGCATTGACTTCGGCTACACCGGCGCGCCGCCCGCCGTGTTTGCGCAGGCCGCAGGCGCGCGCCTTGTCTACGTGGGGGCCGAGCCCGGCGGCAAGACGAACGAGGCGCTCTTCGTGCTGGACAGTTCGCCCGCGCACAGCGTGGCGGACCTGAAAGGCAAGCGCATCGCGCTGCAAAAGGGCTCCAGCTCCAACTACCTGCTGGTGCAACTGCTTCGGCGCGCCAACCTCACGGTGCAAGACATCCAGCCGATCTACCTGCCGCCGGCCGAGGCGCGGGCCGCCTTCGAGAGCGGCGCGGTCGATGCGTGGGTCGTGTGGGATCCGTATTACGCGCTGGCACAGAAGGCGTTGAAGACGCGCACGCTGGGTGATTTCAGCGAGTTGCCGGTATTCAACTTCTACGAAGCCACCCCGGAATTCGTGAAGACGCATCCGCGCGCGGTCAACGCCATCCTGGCCCAGTTGCGCACGGCGGGGCTATGGGTGAACCAGCATCCGCAGGAGACTGCCGCCCTGCTGGCGCCCAAGCTCGGCATCGAACAGCCCGTTGTCGAGACCTGGCTGCGCCGCGTGCCCTACGGCGTCACGCCGGTCACGCCGCAGATCGTGGCTTCGCAGCAGCAGATTGCAGACCTGTTCCTGCAACAGAAGCTGATTCCGAAACCGGTGAACGTGCAAAGCGCTGTCTGGCAGGCGAGCTTCCCCGTCGCGGGGTTGTGACCGCATCTGCCGTGGGTTGTCGTTGTCATGCAGTGCTAAGGTGCGGCACCGACACGTAATCGGAGCCGCATCGTGATTTCGAGAATCCCGTTTCTGGCAGCGCTCTTGGCGCTGTGCGCCGCCGGCACCGTCTGCACCGTCGGCAAGGCAAGCGCTGCAGACATCAGCGTCCTCACGGCCGGCGCATTCCGGCCCGTGCTGGACGCGCTGGCACTGTCGATCGAACGCACTGCCGGTGTCCACCTGATCATCGCCAACGGCACGGCGGGCGAACTGGCCAAGCGCATTCAGAACGGCGAAGCCTTTGACGTGGCGATCCTGCCCGAGCCCGTGGCAAAGGCCCTCAGCGCGTCGGGCCATCTGGCCCCCACGCTCAGCAGCGTGGCCCGCGTCGGCATTGGTGTGGCGGTGCCCGAGGGCGCCTCCAGGCCCGATATCTCGACGGTCGAGCAGTTCAGACAGACCTTGCTGGCGGCGCCGTCGGTGGCGTATCTGGACCCGGCAGCCGGCGGATCGTCTGGTATGTATCTATCGAAGCTCTTCGAGACGCTCGGCATTGCGCAGGCGATTGCGCCAAAGGCTGTGCTTGTTCACGGCGGGTTGGTGGCCACGCGCCTCGTCGATGGCAGCGCCGCGCTGGCCGTGCATCAGATCAGCGAACTGCTTGCGGTGCCGCGCATTCAGTACGTCGGGCCCTTGCCCGCAGCCGTCCAGAACTACACCGTGTATGCAGCAGGCGTGAGTCCCCATGCGAAGAACCCTGCGGACGCACAGACGCTGATACAGGCGCTGCATGGCAAGGACGCGGCGGCCCTCCTCGAGCGCAAGGGCATGGAACCGGCCGCGCCACGGTAAGCGCGGCGGCCAGCGTCTTCTCTTCAGAAGTTGCCGAAGCGGCCGATCCAGGCGGCGGCGCCTTTGCTATGCCCCTTGATGGCTGCGTCGAGTTCAGCCCGCGTAAGCCCATTGGGCAGCGCGTCCGGCGCCAGATCCGTGGCGATCAGCACAAAGACATAGTGGTGCATGCCCGTGCCCTTGGGCGGACACGGGCCGAGATACGCCGGCTTGCCGATGGCGTTCTGGCCCATGCGCAGCCCACCGTCGGTGCCGGCGCCTTCCGGCAGGCTCGTCTGCGTGGCCGGGATGCCGTAAGCCATCCAGTGGTTCACGCCCAGGCCGCCCGCGCCCTGCGGGTCGGTGGCAATCAGCACGAGGCTGTTGGTGCCGGCCGGGACGTTGGACCAGTGCAGCGGCGGCGAGACGTTGTCGCCCGTGCAATTGGCGTTGGCGGGGTTCTTGCCGGCGTACTTGCGGTCCATGACGCCGTTGTCGGCAAAGGCGGGCGATTCGACGGTGAACGTGGTATCGGCCTGCGCATGCACCTGCGGCACGGCAGACAGGCACGCCAGCGACAACAACGCGCGAAACAAGGTGGGTTTCAAGGCGGGTCTCCTCACAGGGAAAACAGCGAACGGCCACCACAATACGCGAATGCGCCGCGCCTGCGCAGAGGCACCGCCGCACAGATCCCCGTCAGATTGCCGTGCGACAATACCGCGCCCCAGCACGCGCGTTTGCCGCGCGCTTTTGCCCGACCTGACCATAGGAGAACCGGACGCATGTTCGGCGATATCACGCGTTTTCTGCTCGACACGATCTTCTCGCTCTTTGGCGCGGCGCTGCTGCTGCGCGCCTGGACGCAAGCGGTGCGGCTGTCACCGCGCAATCCGCTGTCGCAGGCCATCTTCCAGCTGACCGGCTGGCTGGTGCACCCGCTGCGCCGGGTGATTCCGGCCACGGGGTATATCGACTGGTCGTCTCTGGTGGCGGCTTATGCCACGGCGCTCGTCTATCTGTTCCTGCTGCTCGCCTCGGTGGGCTTGAGCCCGGTGGCGCTTGTGCCGATGGGCTTTGTGGCCGCGCTGTTCACCGTGCTGAAGTGGGCGTTCAACGTGCTGGTATGGGTGACCATTGCGTCGGCCGTGCTGTCGTGGATGGGCCCGGCATCGCCCATGGGCGCCGTGCTCAACACCCTGGTTGATCCGCTCTTGCGCCCGATCCGTCGCGTGGTGCCGCCGCTGGGCGGGCGGCTCGATCTCTCTCCGTTGATCCTGCTGGTGATCGCGCAGGTGATCGTGATCGCGCTGTCGCATCTCTCGCTGTCACCGCTGTTCATGTGAGCGCGGCACGCGCTTTGCTCGACTGAGGGATATGCCGGCCGCTGCATTTGGCCGGCGACTCAGGAGGACATCATGAATGCATGGAAGACAGCGCTGATATGCGCACTTGCCGCGTTGGCGCCCACGCTCACGGCGTGTACGGCCGGTGGCGCGGTGGCAGGCGGTGTGGCCGGCCACGAAATGACGCACAGCACGGCCGGGACGATCGGGGGTGCCGCAGCCGGCGCCGTCATCGGCCACGAGCTGAGCAAGTAAGCAACCCACCACAGCGGCTGACCAGCCGCTTTTTTTTCTTTTCAGGCTTGCGCAAACAAGGCGCGGTAAGCGCTGGGCGACGTGTGATACGTCCGGCTGAAATGCTGCCGCAGCGACACCGCGCTGCCGAACCCCGCCAGTTGCGCAATCGCTTCGACCGGCTGGCGCGTGGTCTCCAGCATCCGCTGCGCATAGGCCAGACGCTGCCCCAGCAACCATTGGCCGACGGTGGTGCCAGTCAGCTCGCGGAAGCGCCGCGTGAAATTGCGCCGGCTCATGGCCGCACGCTCGGCGAGCGAGTCCAGCGAGTGTGGCTCCGCGAGGTTGGCCACCGTCCAGTTCAGCAGATCCGACAGGCGATCGCCGCCGGGGGCATCGTGCAGCGGTTGCTCGATGTATTGGGCCTGGCCGCCCTGCCGGTGCGGCGCAACCACCAGCCGCCGTGCAATGCGGTTGGCCACCTCCGCACCATGCCAACGGCGCACGAGGTGCAGGCAGCAATCCAGCCCGGCGGCCGTGCCCGCGGAGGTCACAAGACGGCCGTCGGCAGCGTCCAGATAGAGCACATCGGGCACCAGCTTCACACGCGGGTAGCGCTGCGAGAACGCATCGGCTGCGCTCCAATGCGTCGTCGCCTCATGGCCGTCGAGCACGCCTGCTTCGGACAGTACAAACGCGCCCAGGCACAGGCCAACCACGGTGGCACCGCGCGCATAGGCATCGCCCACCGCATTCACCATCGCCGCGGGCGGGCGCTCGTCCGTGTCACGCCATGAGGGCACGATCAGCACGTCGGCGCGGGCGGCATCTTCGAGGCTGAACTCCGTCTGCACGGCAAACCCGGCCGTGGTGCGCAGGCCACCCTTCCTCGCGGGCTCGCCGGCGCAGATCCGAAGGTGGTAGGACGGCAGTCCTGCCCAGACGCGGTCTTCAAACACAAGACATGGCACGGACAGGTGAAACGGGCTGATGTCGTTGAAGGCCAGAACGGCGATTTCCTGGGGATGCTGAGATTGCTGAGATGGCTGGGCTTGCATACAGGCTCCGCGCTTTGGCCCGATTCTTTCGATAAACGTCTTCCGGGCCACTGTCAGGAAGGATAAACATTCGCGAAGATGCTGTCCACGGGCTCACGCAAATGCCCGATTCAACCGACCTTGAGGAGTCAGCCATGACTACGAACAACACCCCGAAGCGCGCCCTGATCGTCATCGATGTGCAGAACGAATATTTCACCGGCGGCCTGCCGATCGAGTATCCGGACCCGCAGCAGACCGTCGCCAACATCGGTGTCGCCATGGATGCGGCGCGCGAGGCCGGCATTCCGGTGATCGTCGTGCAGCAGACCTCGCCGGCCAGCTCGCCGCTGTTTGCCATCGATACCGACGGCTGGCAGTTGCACCCCGTGGTGGCGTCGCGCCCGCATGACCACTACCTGCGCAAGCTGCTGCCCAGCGCCTATCCGGAGACGGACCTGGCGCAATGGCTGGAAGCGCGCGGCATCGATACGCTCACCGTGGTCGGCTACATGACGCACAACTGCGATGCATCCACGATCAATCACGCCCTGCACAACGGCACGGCAGTGGAATTCCTGCATGACGCGTCGGGCGCGGTGCCGTATCAGAACCAGGCCGGCTTTGCGAGCGCGGAAGAGATCCACCGCGTGTTCAGCGTGGTGCTCCAATCGCGCTTCGCAGCGGTCATGTCGACGCAGGAATGGGTGCACAGCGTGAAGACCGGTGCGGTGCCGGTGCGCGACAACATTTACAAGTCGAATCAGCGGGCGCGGGGGCTCCTAAAGGACGAGGTGGCGCAGCAGGCTGCGTGACCGTTCAGCCGGCCGCGGGCTCCTCGGCCGGCAAAAACCCACGGAACGACACTTCCACCTGCTCCACCATCGACGCCGATGTGGCTTCGCGCAGGGCCGCCAGCAGCGCATCGAACGCGCTTTCCACGGAAGCGCGGTCGGTGGCCTCCACCAGGCGCTGGCGGATCGGATGCTCGGCCGAGCTGAATGTGCGCGCCGCAATGTCCATGAGATACATGCGCGCCGCCGCCAGCGAACGCTTGCGCGCCGGTGCAGCCGGCTTGGGCGTCTCGGGCTGCGGCGCGTCTACTTGAACGAAGACGGGCTCACCCGTTGCATCGGTTGCGCTTTGAATGAAGCCTGCCTGCACCAGCTCGAACACGGCCTGCGCTTCCAGGCCGAGCTGGCCGGCACGTACGGCAAGATCCTCGCCCGTGACTTGGCCATCGACCATGATGAGCAGCGCGCGGCTTGAGCGGCTGAGCACGCCGCCACGCGTGGCGATTTCACGTCGACCCGCGTCCGTCTTTTCGAATCGTGCAGATAACGTCTGCATGGCAGCCCCCATCCTTCCTCCGAAGATCGGCCCAACATAGGGCGCGTTGTTTGCAGAATCGTGAAACCGCACGCCCTCCCCCACCAGCCGGGGGAGCGGCAAACGCTTGCGCTCAGGCAGGTGTCAGCAAATCCAAACACCCTCTCCGAAAGCAGGGCTGATAACACGCGCTATTGCCTGCGCCTTCTTCCGGTTCTACCATGCGTTGTTACCGGTACCAAAAGTGCATCCCAGGCTTCCGGAAAGCGCCTCGCCGATTCCCCGCAGAGGGAACCCTGTTCCACATAACAACCGAGACACCATGCCCGCCCAACCTCCACGCAGACTGCGCAGCCAGCTCTGGTTCGACGACCCGAGCCACGCAGACATGACCGCCCTCTACGTCGAACGCTTCATGAACTACGGCCTGACGCGCGAAGAGTTGCAGTCAGGCCGGCCGATCATCGGGATCGCGCAGACGGGCAGCGACCTGGCGCCGTGCAACCGGCACCACATCGAGCTGGCGCAGCGTGTGAAGGCCGGCATACGCGACGCGGGCGGCATTCCGATGGAGTTTCCGGTTCACCCGCTGGCCGAGCAGAGCCGCCGGCCGACCGCGGCGCTCGATCGCAATCTGGCCTATCTCGGCCTGGTCGAGATCCTCCACGGCTTCCCGCTCGACGGCGTTGTGCTGACCACCGGGTGCGACAAGACCACGCCCGCCTGCCTGATGGCCGCCGCCACGGTGGACCTGCCGGCCATCGTCCTGTCTGGCGGGCCGATGCTGGACGGCTGGCACGAAGGCAAGCGAGTCGGCTCCGGCACCGTCATCTGGCATGCGCGCAACCGGCTGGCTGCCGGCGACATCGACTACGAAGGCTTCATGGAGCTGACCACCGCGTCATCGCCGTCGATCGGCCACTGCAACACGATGGGCACCGCGCTGTCGATGAACAGCCTGGCCGAAGCGCTGGGCATGTCGCTGCCCGGGTGCGCCAGCATTCCGGCGGCGTATCGCGAGCGCGGGCAGATGGCCTATGCCACCGGCAAGCGCATCGTCGACCTCGTGCGTGAAGACATCCGCCCTTCGACGATCATGACGCGCGCGGCATTCGAGAACGCCATCATGGTGGCTTCGGCGCTTGGCGCGTCGACCAACTGCCCGCCTCACCTCATCGCGATCGCGCGCCACATGGGCATCGAACTGAGCCTCGAAGACTGGCAGCGCCACGGAGAGTCGGTGCCGCTGCTGGTGAACTGCATGCCGGCCGGCGAATACCTGGGCGAGAGCTTCCACCGCTCGGGCGGTGTGCCCGCCGTGCTGCGCCAGCTCGACGCGGGCGGTTTGCTGCGGCGCGATTGCCGCACCGTGTCTGGCCGCACGATCGGCGCGATTGCCGATGCCGCGCCCGACGCCGACCGCGATGTCATCTTCCCTGTGGACGCACCGCTCAAGCATCGCGCGGGCTTCATCGTGCTGTCGGGCAACTTCTTTGACAGCGCGATCATGAAGATGTCGGTGGTCGGCGAAGCATTCCGGCAGACCTACCTGAGCGAGCCCGGCGCGGAAAACGTCTTCGAGACGCGCGCAATCGTCTTCGATGGCCCAGAGGACTATCACGCCCGCATCAACGATCCGGCGCTGGCGATCGACGAGCGCTGCATCCTCGTCATCCGCGGCTGCGGAACGGTCGGTTATCCGGGCAGTGCGGAGGTCGTCAACATGGCGCCACCGGCGGCGCTGGTCAAGCAGGGGATCGAATCGCTGCCGTGCATGGGCGATGGCCGGCAGAGCGGCACCTCGGCGAGTCCGTCCATTTTGAACATGTCGCCCGAAGCGGCGGCGGGTGGCGGCCTGGCGCTCCTGCGCACGGGCGATCGGATTCGTGTGGACCTCAACGCGCGCAAGGTCGACGTATTGGTCGACGCGGAAGAGCTTGAGCGCCGGCGTAAAACCGCAACGTTCAGCGTGCCGCAATCGCAAACGCCTTGGCAGGAAATCTATCGTCAGTTCGTCGGGCAGCTTTCGACGGGCGGATGCCTGGAGCCGGCAACCCTGTATCTGAACGTGATCGAGACGCGCGGCAATCCACGGCACTCGCATTGACGCCGCGCATGAGGCCGCCCGCTATGCGCTCTCGCGTTCGACCACGCTGAAGTCGATGCGCGACAGCTTGGGCGCGCCCCTGGCCTCGCCAGCGCCCAGCGCATCGAGCAAGACCTCGCCCGTGCGCAGGCCGATGCCATAGGCATCGACGGAAATCGTCGTAATGGTCGGGTGGCAACACCACGCGACTTCAAAGTTTCCGAAGCCCGCAACGGCAATGTCGCCGGGCACGGACAAGCCGCGCCGGTGGCATTCCATGATGGCGCCGAATGCGGACATGTCGCTCACGCACATCACGGCATCGGTATCGGGCCACGCTTCCAGCAAAGCGGCCATCGCGGGGCCACCGTGGCTCATGGTGATGGGCGATTCGCCCAGGCGGATCACGCGCGGCTCGCCAAGGCCAAGCGCCTTGATTCCGCTTAGGTATCCACGCATGCGGTCGGTGCCGCGCCGGTCCAGTTCGCTGGCGCCGCACAGGAAGGCGATGCGCCGGTAGCCCCGTTCGTGCAGGTGATGCACCATCGCGAGCGACGCCTTGGCGTTCGAGAACCCGACCGCCCTGTCGATCGGGCGCTCAGGCAGGTCCCACATCTCGACGATCGGGATGCCGGCGCGCTCCAGCAACGCACGCGTACCTGCACTGTGGTGGCGTCCGGTCAAGGCAATGCCGCGCGGCTGATGGCGCAGCAGCGACTTCACCAGCGCCTCCTCCTGATCGAGGTGGTAGTCAGTATCACCCAGCAGCAGTTGCAGACCATGCGGCGCAAGCGCATCGGTGAGCCCGCGCACGGTATCGGCAAAGTTGGAACTGGCCAGCGAAGGCACCAGGGCAGCGACGAATTCCGATCGGCCGCTGGACAGCATCCCGGCCGCGGCCGTGGCAACGTAGCCGAGCGCGTCGATGGCCTGTTGCACGCGCGCGCGGGTTTCGGGCGACACGCTGCCGCCTGCCAGCACCCGCGACACGGTCATCTTCGACACGCCGGCAACGCGCGCAACATCGGCCATGCGAGGGGGTGTGGTGCCGGTGGTCATGAGAAACGTCTACGCGCCAAGGAAAAAGAGGAAAGAGAAAAGAGGAGTGGCGATCATAGCGGAAGCGGCCACCAAAGCGGCCACCAAAGCGGCCACCAGGCAGCCCGCCGCTATGCCTGTGCGAGCGCGCGGCCGATGCGGTCCGCCATGCCTGCGACACCGACGACGAGGCGCTTCTCCCGGCGGGCGTCCAATCGGCTGACCGGCACGCTGGAACTCACCGCAACGCGCTTGCCGAGCGGCGTCACACCTACAAACGCCGCAAAGCAGGCCAGCCCCGCCACCACCTCCTCGCGCTCCGTCGCCAGGCCGCGCACGCGAATGCGCTGAAGCTCATCGAGCAGATCGGCGCGGCGCGTGGTGGTGCGCTCCGTCATGGCGGCAAGACGCGCCGGCAGCAGCGCACACACCGCTTCGTCATCGAGGCTCGCCAGCAGCGCCTTGCCCAGCGCGCAGCAATGGGCCGGCAGGCGCAGGCCAACATCCGATACCAGGCGAACCGGCCGCGGCGCATCCTCCCGCGCGATGTAGACGACTTCCGTGCCGTCGAGCACGGCAAGCTGCACGACTTCGTTGTGCGTGGCCACGAAGGCGGCGGATTCGCGCCGGAACGCGGCCAGCAAGCTGTCGTGGCGGAAATAGGCGTTGCCCAATTCAAACAACGTCAAGCCGATCAGGTAGCCGTCGGCCCGCCTTTCAATCCAGCGGCGCTTTTCGAGCGACTCCAGCAGCAGGTACAACGTGCTTCTGGACATGCCCGTGGCCTGCGCCAACACGGCGGGTCGCACGGGGGACGTCGCCGCGCACAGAATTTCCAGCACGTCATGAATGCGTTTGAGTGCCGGCACCTCATAGTCTGTCTTCACTGGAAACCTGCCCTGTCCTTGAGTGGCTAGATTGTCCAACAGGTTGGAAATTGCGTCACGCTGTTGGACACCCTGCGTCGCCGTCTCTACGATCACGCGGGTTCCCTGGCAACAGGGGTGTCCTACTCACGGAGTGCACATGACCGACATCGCCAACTACTTGCCGCACGATCTTGAGCACGCAACGCTCGTCGGTCGGGTGTGGCGCACAACGGCCAACGGCGAGGGGCCATCCGTCGTGGTGGTACGCAACGGTGTCGTCCTCGATATCACGGAAGCGGTGCCGACCGTGTCGGACCTGTTCGAGCATCCCGACGCACTGGCCATCGCCCGGCAGGCACACGGGGAAGACCTGGGCCGCGTCGAAGCGCTTGTCGAGCGGTCCTTGGTCGCAGATCGCGCGAGCAACGCGCCCACCCTGCTCGCCCCGAATGATCTGCAGGCGATCAAGGCCTGCGGCGTGACGTTCGCCGTCAGCCTGATCGAACGTGTGATCGAAGAACAGGCCGGCGGCGACCCGGCCAAGGCGCGCGACGTGCGCGAATCCATTGTCGGCGTGGTGGGCTCCGATCTCTCGAAGATCAAGCCCGGCTCCGATGCGGCCATGCGACTCAAGGAAGAACTGCAGCGCCGTGGCGCGTGGTCGCAATACATGGAAGTCGGCATCGGCCCTGATGCAGAAGTGTTTTCCAAATCGCAGCCGATGTCGGCAGTCGGGTTCGGTGCCGATGTGGGCCTGCATCCGGCCTCACGGTGGAACAACCCGGAGCCGGAGATCGTGCTGGCGGTCAGCAGCGCCGGGCATGTCGTGGGAGCGGCGCTCGGCAACGACGTGAATCTGCGCGACATCGAGGGGCGCTCGGCGTTGCTGCTGGGCAAATGCAAGGACAACAACGGCTCCTGCGCCATCGGCCCGTTTGTGCGCCTCTTCGATGAGCGCTTCACGATCGACACGATTCGCACGACGCAGGTATCGCTGCGCGTTGAGGGTGCCGACGACGGCTTCGTGCTGGACGGCGTGAGCCATATGAGCGAGATCAGCCGTGACCCGCTCGACCTCGTCGCCCAGACGTGTGGGCCGCACCATCAGTATCCGGACGGCTTCATGCTGTTCCTCGGCACGATGTTCTCCCCGATCAAGGACCGTGACGCGCCGGGCGCCGGCTTTACGCACCACCTCGGCGACCGCGTGACGATCAGCGCCCCGCCCCTCGGCGCACTGGTCAACACGGTCCGCCTGTCAACGGAGATCGCGCCGTGGACGTTCGGTGTCCGTGCCCTGTATCGCAACCTCGCGGCACGCGGGCTCGTCCGTCAGGATTGATCGGGCTTCGCTGCGGAAACATCCACGGCACATTCCGTGGATGGGAGCCCCTTGACCGGCACGCGAAACATAAACAAACCGCCCGCAAGCGGCTCCTTCTGCAACGCCTCGTCCGTCAGGCCCTTCCGGGCCGTCGTTGCATAGACCGTCTGCAGGTCATCACCGCCGAACGCGAGCTTGGTGATGTTGGAACACGGAAAGGCGACGCGCCCGACGCATCGGCCGTCGGGTGAGAACCGCTCGATCCGGCCTCCGCCAAACAACGCGATCCACACGCAGCCTTCTTCATCCACGGCCATGCCGTCGGGATAGCCGGTGCCCTCGATGGTGGTGAAGACGCGCTTGCGTTGCAGGCAGCCGTCGTCACCGAGATCGAATGCGTAGACCACGCGCTGCAAGGTATCGGTGTGATACAGCGTGCGGCCGTCCGGGCTCGCGGTCGGGCCATTCGTGATGACGTAGCCCGAATCGCGCACGCTCAGTCGTCCATCGCGGCCTACGCGATAGAGCTGCCCGCTCGCCTCGCGCTCCGCATCGTCCATCGAGCCGAACCACAGCGCCCCGGTGCGATCGATATAGCCGTCGTTCAGGCGGTTTCCCGGCCGATCGGTTTCGACGGGCAGCATGCGGCTGAAGATGCCGCTTGCGAAATCGAACCGGTAGAGACCGCCCTGCACGCCGCAGACCCAGCTGCCGTCAACGCAGGGCAGCGCAAAGCCGATCTGGCCGGGCGCGACCCAGCTGCGGCGCACATCGGTATCCGGGTCATAGCGGTAGAGCCGCCGGCCTTTGATATCGACAAAGACCACGCAGCGCGACGCGGCGTGCCACACCGCGCCTTCCCCCAGCGTGGCACCGACGCGCCAGACGCATTCCGGATGGATGGGCGCCATCATCCGCCGTACCACCCGCCATCGACAAAGTACTCGCGCGCCGTGCAGCGGGCAGCGTCGTCCGATGCAAGAAACAATGCCATGCGCGCCACGTGTTCCGGCTCGACACGCTCATGCAGGCATTGCTCGCCCAGCAGCTTGGCTTCGCTTTCGGGCGATTGCCAGAGCGCCATCTGCCGCGGCGTGCGCACCGCGCCGGGCACGATGCAATTGACGCGAATGCCGAACCCGCCAAGATCGCGCGCCAAGCCGCGCGTCAGGCCTTCAATGCCGGCCTTGGCCGTCATGTAGATGGCGAGGTCCGGCTGGGCAAGGTGCCACGAGATGGACCCAAGATTCAGGATCACGCCGCGTCCCTGTTTTTTCATGCCGGGCAGCACGGCTTGCGCGCAGAAGAACTGATGGCGCAGGTTCACCTCGATGCGGTTGTCCCAATAGGCCGGCGTCACGGTTCCGATCTGATGGCGGTCATCGTTCGCGGCGTTGTTGATCAGGACGTCGATGGGGCCGGCTTCAGCCTCAATGTCCGAGAAGGTTGTGCTGAGCGCGTCGATGTCGCGCAGATCGCAGTATCGGAAGACCGGCGGATGCACGCATTCGCCCAGCGACGTCGCCAGCGCTTCTGCGTCCGCACGCGCGATATCCAGAAACGTCACGCGCGCGCCCTGTTTGGCAAAACCTTCAACAATGGCAGCGCCAATGCCGCTGCCGCCGCCGGTAATCACAACGTTCTTGTTGACGAGGCTCGGATAGATTGCATAAGACATAGGAGATTCCAGTTACAGCAAAAGAGGTAAAGCCGATAGCGCAGCCTCAGCGGCGGCCGGAGCGCGAGATGACATCGACCCAGACGGCCAGCACGAGGATGCCGCCCTTGACGATCATCTGCCAGTAGGCGTCGACGTCGAGCATCGACATGCCGTTGTCGAGGCTGGCCATGACGAGCGCACCGACCAGCGCACCGTAGACCGTGCCCGCGCCGCCGCGCATGGACGTGCCGCCGATGAAGCAGGCCGCAATCGCATCCAGCTCGCCCATGGTCCCGGCGGACGGCGAACCCGCCGCAAGACGCGCCGTGTTCACAATGCCGGCAAACGCACACATCAGGCCCATGAGCCCGAAGATGGCAAGCTTCACGCGATCGGTGTTGATGCCCGACAGGCGCGTGGCTTCAAGGTTTGAACCCACGGAGTAGATACGGCGGCCGAAAACGGTCTGGCTGGCGATCCACGAAAAAATACCCAGCAACGCCAGCACGAGCAGAACCGGCACCGGGATACCGCCATAGCTGTTGAGCGTGGCGACAAAGGCGACGATGACCGCGCCCGCCACAACAAGCTTGGCGACGTCCTGCCAGAGCGGCGCAACATCGAGTTCATAACGGCGATGCTCACGCCGCTGCCGGACCACCACGAAGATCAACAGGCAAAAGATCAACACCGCCATCAGGTCGCCCACATGGCGCGGCAGGTAGCCCTGGCCGATCAGCACGAAGCTGTCCGACACCGGCGCAATCGTCGAGCCATGTGTGAGGCCCAGCAGGATGCCGCGATACGCCAGCATGCCGCCCAGGCCGACGATGAAGGACGGAACGCCCCGGTAGGTCGACCACCATCCGTTGAACAGGCCCATGGCCACGCCGAGCAGCAGCACCACGGGCACCGTCGCCGTGATCGGCCAGCCCAATCCTTGATCCAGAATGGCCGCCACGCCCCCAAGCAAGCCGAGCAGCGAACCGACCGAGAGATCGATCTCGCCCGCGATGATGACGAACACCATCCCGCAAGCCAGCATCCCCGTAATCGACATCTGCCGCAGCAGATTGGAGAGGTTGCGCGGCGAGGTAAACGCGCCGTTGGTCAACATCGAAAAAAACAGCCAGATCGCGGCCACGGCAATCAGCAACGCCAGAATTTTGTAGCGTGCGAAGAGCTGCCTCAGGCGCTGGCTTGCCTTGAACGCGTTGCGCGAATCGCCGACCCCGCCGGCGGCTTGTGGGCTGGTTTGAGAAGTCATGCGTGACCTGCCTGATGGAAAGTGGGTGCGTGCCTGGGTGTGTGTTGGACTGGCTGAATGGCGGCGGTCAGAATGTGTTCCTGCGTCAGTCCGTCGTTCACGAAGTCGCCGCGCAATTCGCCCTCGCCGATTACCAGCACGCGATCCGAAATGCCAAGCACTTCGGGCAGCTCCGACGAGATCACGATGATGGCCATGCCACGCTTGGCGAGATCGCCGATCAGCTTGTAGATCTGGTACTTGGCGCCGACATCCACGCCGCGGGTCGGCTCGTCCAGAATGAGGACGCGCGGTTCGGTGAGCAGCATCCGAGTGAGGACAGCCTTTTGCTGATTGCCGCCCGACAGGCTGGCGATCGGCAGCATCGGATGTGCGGCGCGTACGGCAAGCCGCCGCATCTCCTTGCGAATCGTGTCGAGCTCGGCGGCGCCATCGATACGCCCGAGACGCGAGAAACGCTGAAGGACGGCCAGCGTGATGTTGTGGCCGACGCTCATCAGCGAAACGATGCCGTGACGCTTGCGGTCTTCCGGCACCATCGCGATGCCCGCACGAATGGCGTCAAGCGGCGCACGGACTTTCAGCGGTTTGCCGTCAAGTACAAGCTCCACTTCACTGGCACCTTCATACGCGCCAAACACAGCCTGCATCAGCTCGGTGCGCCCCGCGCCAACCAGCCCCGCCACCCCAAGAATTTCGCCGCGCCGCACCGCAAAGGACACGCCGTCGACGCGCTTGCGCGCCGGGTTGTTGACGTCGTAGCACGTCACATTGCGCGCCTCGAACACCACCTCGCCAATGGGATGCGGTTCACGTGGGAACAGCTGCGTAATTTCGCGCCCGACCATCTGCGCGATGATGCGGTCGGTGGTGAGCACATCCATCGGCGCGGTGGCCACATGGCAGCCGTCACGGATGACGGTGACCGTGTCGCACACCGCTTCCACCTCGTCGAGCTTGTGCGAGATATAGACGCACGCAATGCCGCGCGCTTTCAGGTCGCGCACGATGTCGAGCAGGATGCGCGTTTCCGCCGCCGTGAGCGATGACGACGGCTCATCCAGGATCAGCAGCTTGGCCCGCTTGTTGAGCGCCTTGGCGATTTCAATCAATTGCTGATGGCCGCCGCCGTAGTGCATCACGGGCAGCGCCACGTTGATGCCCTGGATGTTCAGGTCGCGCAGCAGCTTGTCGGCGCCCTGGTACATGGCCGCGTAGTTCATGCGGCCGCCGGGCAGCGTGATCTCGTTGCCCAGGTAGATGTTCTCGGCCACCGACAATTCCGGCACCAGCATCAGTTCCTGATGGATGATGACGATGCCGGCGCGCTCGGTATCGCGAATACCGCTTGCGTGCAGCGGCTGCCCTTCCCACAGGATTTCGCCATCCCAGGTGCCGCTCGGATAGACGCCCGAAAGCACCTTCATGAGCGTCGACTTTCCGGCGCCGTTCTCGCCGCACAGGCCAACACACTCGCCCGGCTTCACGACCAGGTTGATACCGTCCAGCGCCTTCACACCGTCGAACGTCTTGACGATGCCGCGCATCTGCAACAGAGGTTCAGACATGCCCCGTCCTTGAGGTACGAACGCGGCCGGCGATGCTGCGTTGGCTCATCGCCGGCACAAAGCGGCCCTGACTGCGGGACCTTACTGGCCGCCGATCTGCGCCTGCGTGTAGAAGCCGTCTTTCACCACCAGGTTGACGTTGTCCTTCGTGAGCTGGGTGGGCTGCAACAGCACCGTGTCGACCTTCTTCTTGCCGTTGTCGTACTGCGCGTTGTACTTCGGCTTCTCACCCTTGGCGAGCGCCACCGAAAGCTGGGCGGCCTCGGTGGCAATCAGCTTGAGCGGCTTGTAGACCGTCATCGTCTGCGTGCCGGCAATCACGCGCTTGACGGCAGCAAGGTCGGCATCCTGCCCCGACACCGGCACCTTGCCGGCCAGCTTCTGCGCAGCCAGCGCCTGGATCGCGCCACCGGCCGTGCCGTCGTTGGAGGCGACCACGGCATCGATCTTGTTGTTGTTCGCCGTCAGGGCGTTCTCGACGATACCGAGCGCTGCAGAGGCGCTCCACTCCGGCACCCATTGCGAGCCGACGACCTTGATGTCGCCGCGGTCGATGGCCGGCTGCAGTACCTTCAACTGGCCCTGCCGCAGCATCTTCGCGTTGTTGTCCGTGGGCGCGCCGCCCAGCAGGAAGTAATTGCCCTTCGGGCGCACGTTGTAGACGCCCTGCGCTTGCAGTTCGCCCACCTTCTCGTTGTCGAACGAAATGTAGGCGTCGACGTCGGCATCGAGAATCAGGCGGTCATACGACACCACCTTGATGCCGGCCTTCTTGGCTTCGGCCACCACGTTGGTCAGCGCCTTGGAGTTGAACGGCACGATGACGATCACGTCGACACCGCGCGAGATCAGGTTCTCGATCTGCGAAATCTGGCGTTGCTCGCTGGCGTCCGCCGATTGCACCGACACCTTGGCACCCAGTTTTTCCGCCGCCGCGACAAAGTAATCGCGGTCGCGCGACCACCGCTCCACACGCAGGTCGTCGATACAGAAGCCAATTTCCGGATGCGCCTTGCTCGCGTGCGCCAGCGGCGCGGCCATCGACAGGCTGGCGAGCACTGCACCGCAAAAGGCGGCCCTCAGAACACAACGGCGTTGGTTCGATTTCATGTCTCACTCCATCTTCTTTTGTTGGTGGGTACCGACGTGGCGTCTGCTGCGCCGCAATAGATTTCGGCCGGCTCGACGGCAGTCGCATGGTGCATGCGCCGCCTTGGCACCGGCAATTACGAAATTGCCCAACCGCCCTAACATTTCTTGCCACCCGGCGGGCATCGTCTGACAGCGCCGCATGCAGCCCCTAGAATGTGCGGGCGAGCGGCACGCCCCAGCACCGCCGCCGTATGGCAAACCCCTGCCACCGCGAGCGCCCAACAGCCCATGCATCGTCAATTGCCCGATCCATCGCAGCACGCGCGGATTCATCGCATTGCGCTGCTGTTCAACGCCAACAAGGTGTACGACCGCGAGATCATCGCGGGCATTGGCGACTACATGCGCTCCACCCGCGTGACATGGGATCTGTTCCTGGAAGAGGATTTCCGCTGCCGCCTGCCCGGCATCGAGCGCTTTGACGGCGACGGCATCATTGCGGATTTCGACGACCCCGCCGTGGCGGAAGCGCTGCGCGGTTGCCCGCTACCGGTGGTGGCCGTCGGCTCTTCGTATGAAGACCCGGCGCACTACCCGGCAAAGGAGCCTTATGTCGCCACGGACAACGGCAAGCTGGTCGCGCTCGCCTACCGGCACCTGATCGAAGCCGGCCTGCAGCACTTTGCGCTGTACAGCCTGCCCCAGGCGCCGGAGAACCGCTGGGCACAGCAGCGCGAACTGGCCTTTACGCGCTTGCGCCGGCAGGACAATCCCGCCGCGCCCGTTGAGCAGGAGATTTACCGCGGCCTGTCGACCAGCGCACCGACCTGGCATCAGGCGATCAGCCAGTTGATCGAATGGCTGCGCGGCTTGCCCAAGCCCATCGGCATCATCGCCGTGACGGATGCGCGGGCGCGGCATCTGCTGCAAGCCTGCATGACGGCAGGGTTCGCCGTGCCGGAAGAGATCGCCATCATCGGCATCGACAACGATCCGCTCACGCGCACGCTGAGCCGGATCCCGTTGTCATCGGTCATTCAGGGCACCGTGGAGATGGGGCGCACCGCCGCACATCTGCTGCACCAGATGCTGGGCGGCGCGCGCCTGGCAGGTCGGCAGATTCTCGTGCCACCCGTGGGCATCAATGTGCTGGCGTCGTCCCGCCATCAGCCGCTTGCCAGCCCGTATGTCATGCGGGCGCGGCACTTCATTCGGCAATACGCCTGCCAAGGGATCAAGACCGAGCAGGTCGCGGACTACGTCGGTATCTCGCGGTCATCGCTCGAAGAACACTTTCGTCGTGAATTGCATTGCACCGTGCACCAGGAAATCCTTCGCCATAAGCTCGACGCGGCCAAGCACATGCTGGCCAGCCGTGATGTCGCTACCGCCGAGGTGGCGGTGCGCTGCGGCTTTACCTCCCCGCAATACATGCATGCCGTATTCCGCCGTGAGCTGGATTGCACGCCGCGCGAATACCAGGAACGCGCCATCGCAGAGGGCCAATCATGAGCATCGCGCCCGCGCTCTCCGCACACGCGCCGCTCGACGGCGCTATCTCGTCGGCAAGGTGGGGGCACTTGCCGGACGGTGAACCGGTTCAGCTGTTCACGCTGCGCAATGCCTCGGACATGCGCGTCTCCATCAGCGATCTGGGGGCGACGCTCGTCTCCTGGCAGGCGCCGGATCGCGGCGGGCGTCTGGGCGAGATTCTTCTCAACCATGCGACGCCTGCCGCCTACCTTCAATCGGGCGGCTATCTGGGCGGCTTGATCGGACGCTGGGCCAACCGGATAGCAGGCGCGCGCTTTACGCTCGACGGCATCGACTACGCGCTCGACCGCAACGAGGGCGGCAACCTGCTGCACGGCGGCGCGAGCGGTTTTCATCGGGCGCTATGGGACGCCGAGGATCAGGACGGCGCACTGGTCATGCGGCTCACCTCTCCGGAAGGCGATGCCGGATTCCCGGGCAATGTCGCCGTGCAGGTCCGCTATGCGCTAGACGACGATGGCACGCTGTCGATCGACTACGAAGCCCGCACCGATGCGCCCACGCCAGTCAACCTGACGAGCCACGGGTATTTCAACCTGAGCGGCAGACCCGGCACCGACATCCGGGGCCACATCCTGTCGATCGATGCCGATGCCTTTCTGGAGGTCGATGCCAAGTTGATCCCGACGCGAGCAATGAACGTCGCGGGAACGGCATTCGACTTTCGCCAGGGGGCGCCCATTGGCGCGCGGCTGGACTGGCCCAACGCGCAGTTGGCGCAGGCCGGCGGGTTCGACCACTGCTTCGTGTTGCGCAATACGGCGCGGGACGATCGCCCGCATGTGCGCCCGGTCGCGCGGCTGTATGAACCCGGCAGTGGCCGCGAATTGACCGTGCTGACCGACCAGCGCGGGCTTCAGTTCTATTCGGGCCACATGCTGTCGGGCACGCACGCGCAACGCAGCGGCTTATGTCTGGAAGCGAGCGCGTTTCCGAACCAGGTCAACATGCCCGATGCAGAAGCGGTCATGCTGCGCCCGGGCCAGGTCTACCGGCAGCACACCGCATACCGCGTCTCGGTTGCCGGAGAAACCTGAACCGCGTTGAAGCGCGGCGTTGGATGTTCAATGCGCAGCTGCGGCCGCACCGTGCATGACTTCGTGCGAACCGCGGATGCCGTTGAACCAGGCGTTCAGCACCACGGCCACCAGCGTGCCCATCACGATGCCGCTGTGGGTGATGGGGCGCGTCCAGTCCGGGAAGTGATGGAAGAAGGCCGGCGCCAGCGTCGGCATCATGCCAAAGCCGACCGACACCGCGATGATCAGGAGGTTATGGCGCTGCTGCTGGAAATCGACCATGCCCAGCATGCGGATACCGGCCGCGGCCACCATGCCGAACATGACGATGCCCGCCCCGCCGAGCACGTATTGCGGCACCGATGCCACTACGTACGACAGCTTCGGAAACAGCCCCAGCACGATCAGCAGCACGCCGCCGGCCGCCGCCACATAGCGCGACCGCACGCCCGTGATCGACACCAGCCCGATGTTCTGCGAGAACGACGTATGCGGGAACGTGTTGAACACCCCCGCCACCACCGTCGCCAGACCATCGGCACGCAGGCCGTTGGTCAGTTCATTGCGCGAGATGGGCTTGCCGACCACGTGCGCCAGTGCGAGAAACATGCCGGTCGACTCCACCAGCGTGATCACGATCACGATGCACATCGAGATGATGGCGGACAGCTCGAACTTCGGCATGCCGAAGTAGAAAGGCGTCACCAGCGTCATCAGCGGCGCGGCGCTGGCGTCGGCCAGCGACACCTTGCCGAACGCCGCCGCGACCAGCGTGCCCGTTACGATGCCCAGCAGCACGGCGATATTGCACAGCAGCGCGTTGCCGAACTTGGTCAGCAGCAGGATGGTCACCAGCACGAGCGCGGCGATGGCCAGGCCGAACGGATCGCCAAACGCCGGGTTCGGCACCATGTGTTTCACGCCGTCCACCACCTGCGGAATCATCTGCTGGCCGCCCGCGGCCCAGTTGATCCCGACGCTCAGCAGCGAAAAACCGATCAGCATGATGACCGTGCCCGTCACCACGCGCGGGAACAGGCCGAGCAGCCGCCCCATCAGCGGCGCAACGGCAATGCCGAACACGCCTGAAACGATCGACGCCCCGAAGATGCCGGGCAGCCCCATGCCGGGCTCCACGCCGATGGCGATCATGGGCGCAACCGCCGCAAACGTGACGCCCATCATGACCGGCAGGCGGATCCCGAAAATCAGGAAACCGAGCGATTGGATCAACGTGCCGATCCCAGCCGCAAACAGGTCGCAATTAACGAGATACGAGAGATCGCTCTTCGACAGGCCGAGCGCATTGCCGACAATCAGCGGCACGGCGATCGCCCCGGCGTACATCACCAGCAGATGCTGCAGACCGAGCGCAAACAGGCGCGGCAATGGCAGAAACTCGTTGACGGGATCGGCAACGGCGCCGGTGATTGTCGACGAAGAGGGCGAGGGTTGGCCGGGGGATTGGCGCATTGTCTGTCTCCTGGGGCCGCCCCCGTGTCAATGCCGGGAGCGTGCTTTTGGCGGATGGGGCGGGTTCCATTCGCCAGCATTCATGCGGCGTGATGCCGCGTATTTGCCGGAATCTTGGAGGGGCGCCATTTTTCTGTCAACAATTCCATACGTTTTTTGTGTACATATTTTGCGTTCTGAAACGTATGTGCGCTTCGAGCATCGTCGTGTCTGGATGCAAACACGGGGCGAGCGCGTGGCCGTCGAAGCGATTCCGCCGTTTTCCGTAGTCGTGAACGGCCATTGCCATCACTAGACTGCGGCCATCCCCCAACTGAGGAATTGCAATGCTGACAGCCCGTTTTCCCGACGCCGATCGCTCGCCCACCCTCGCCCGCCAACCAGCACTGGATGAGCTGGTCCAAGGTGCCAATGCCGACCTGCAGCTCAAGGCCGCCGCCGCACAGCGCGCACCATCGGACAACCAGGCCAAGGCGTCCTATCAGGCCGCGCTCGGCGCGGCAAAAGCGCGGCTACTCGATGCGATGCACGCCTCGCAATGCGCCACCACGCAAAAATCCGGCAGCGCCGAATCGCCGCTTCAACAAGGCATCGATGCGCTCGCGCAGACACTGCGTGCCGATGATCCAAACTGGCTTCTGGAGCAATTGCGGCAGCCCGACATTACGGCTGGCTGCCAGCCGCACCTTCCTGTATCGGAATCGGCGGGCGGTGCATACATTCAGGAACGGAGGATGCCGATTGCACCGACACGGTCGACCGCGCCTCACACTCCCATCGAGGAACACGCACCCGGCGGTCTTTCCATGCGTATCAGCCGCCGTGAAGAGCCGCATACCGAGACGGCGACGAGGGCGCACCCCGCACCGAGCTATTGAAGCGCATCCCTCGTGCTCGCGATGAGCGGAACATCGGGCGCCGAAAAATCTCGCGTACGAGTGGTCGAAACGTGCCGACAGCATCGCCAGCCAAGTCCGAGACCTTGTAGCCAGTGAAGGGCAGCAGGCTGCACAGCCTCGGAATGTTCGTAGGCCTGTTGCCACCGGAGGGTGACTAGACTGGGTCGGTCATTTTTCTACACGAGCCCATCATGACGATGATCGACGGAGCCAGCCTCGGCTACTGGAAAGCGCATGCGCCGACGCCGGAAACCACGGCCGCACTGAACACGCTGAGGACCTTCAACGCCTCGCACCCGCTGAACCGCGGGCCATCGCAAGTGCTCACGAAGGAAAACCTGCTCGCCACGAACACGTCCGCGCCGGGGGCCAATGCCGCCATGGAGGCCGTCAACCGTGAGCGCGAGCAGGTCAGCGCCGCTGAGGATGCGTGCCGCACGCTGGTCGCCCAGGCGCGTGCCGGCAAGCTCGACACCGACATGCTGCGCGAGGTCCGCTCGCAGACGCAGCAGTTCCAGCACGTGATCGACGCAGAGGCCGGCAGCGGTCGCGACGCGCTCAACGCCGTGAATCAGCTCCGCAACACCGGCGAGGCAGACTTCCTGGCGGACTTCAGCGTGGAGTCGCAGCGCGCCACCGAAGTGCAGTCCATCGTCGGCGCACAGAACAGTAGCCCCTACACCGTGATGGACACCGACAGCTATGCGCACAACACGGTCGCACCGCTGCTGGACCAGACCCGGCAGGACATGCAGGCCGTCGCGCAACATCTGCCCGGCAGTCCGGAGAACAACGCCGCGCTGATCAGCCTGACGCATGACCTGGATGTGCTGAAGACCACCCGGCAAACGCTCGAGCAGGACGGCGCTGCCGCCGGCAACATGCAGAACCTCGGCGGTGCCTTGCAAACGCAGGCCACACAGCACATGACGTGGGGATTCAACCAGTTGAATCAACTGGAGCCGCTCATGCGGGATGCTACTCAAGTGCAGCGCCAGGGCGTGATCGATGTGGCGATCACGCATACGCCGAATCTGGCGGGCCTGCGTGACAACGCTCTGGCGGCCGTCAATGACGTCGAGTCAGCGCCGAAGAGCGTGATGGACCCATCGAATGCGGTCACCTCGGTCCAGCAGGCCTTGAGCGACGTGATTGACCCGACCACCGGCAAGGCGATGCTGCAAGCGGACATTTATTCGAGCAGTGGCCTGGAAGCGCTTATCAGCGATCCTTCGTTGCGGTGGTCGCGCTGATGAGTTAAGCGCAATCTGCGCATCAACAGGCGGCGGCTGAGGGAGGACGCATTCTCCTGACGCCGCCGCTTTTTCATTCCGCTGCAGCGCCGCTCTCTTCTCCCGAGTTCGAAATGCCGCTCTCGCGCTGGTCGATAACGGCATCGCGAATCTTCAGGACGACGTGGGGGGCTTGGGAGGCCGCGGAAAATGGTCTCCCGTGCGAACCCCGCGTGGCAGATCGGCTGGAGCGACTGGCGAGTCAGCCAGCTTGTCCAGAAGATCGCTATACCGCTCTCGCAAGGTACTCAGTGAACTCAGCAACGTTTTAAGCGCTGCATCCGCAGCATCCAAAGCTTTGCGTAGTGCGGCCGGTTTTTGGGAATCCTTTGCGTCGGCAAGCCCTGCCTCCAGTTCCAGAAAGGCGTTTCCGATGGCGCGCACTTCGCGCGCATGTCGCTGACCCGCGCCCTCCAATGCCCTCGCTACTGCCTCCTCCAACTCTGCAAGGCGTCTGATCTGATCGCTGGTATTAACGCTTTGCGTGCGATCGTCGTCCGAGATGTCATAGCTTTGCTCTTCCTCAATTTCGGCCAGCCAATTCTTGCCGCTGCTCTCCATCTCGGTCAGTTCGGCCTCCACGCGTTGGATTGTTTCGATCACGCCGGGCAAGCCTGGCTTGTCGGACAGTGCGGGCGGTCCAGAATCATCTCCAGCCGGCAGTGCCTTCTTGCCCTCCGCCGAATCGGGCGCTTCCCGCCGCATGACCGATTGCCCAGGTCCACTACCGGAGGTCAGGGCACGCTCCACCAGTTCTCGCGCTGTTTCTACGATGCGTCCTTGTACATGACGCAATGTCTCGATCACGCCGCCCCGCATGCTGACATTGCCTGCCGTCGGCACCGACGCCGTTTCAGGATCGGCCGCGGAAGGCAGAGCGGGCGGCGTACCGCTCGCGTCGTCTGGCGTGCCATCAGCCGAATCCTCGGTTGGTGAAACCTCGACCGCAGCCGGCAAGGCGGGGGCTGCGGTAGGTACGCCAGCTACCGGATCCAGCTCGGCACGCGCTTGCGAGGCACGATCGAGCAGCGTAGTGACGTAGTACTCGCCCAGTTGCGATGACGCGCCCTTCGCGTCCTCCAAAGCCAGTTGGACACCTTCGACCCTGCCCGCCAACTCCCGAACTTGCGGATGGTCAGCGCCCTGTGCTCCACCGGCGGTCAGCGCGTCACGAACCGGCTGAAGCGCAGCCGCGTCGATCGTCATCGGTTCGGCGGTTTGCGCGCCGTGGACCAGTCGGCTCAGTTGCGCGATGGCGTCATTCAGACGAGCCCGGGCGCCATCGAGCACCTCAGACTGCGGCCCCGTGGTGTCGGACGGCCCCTCAAGTTCCGGCGCCGTGCGATCCGCTGCGGGCGTCGTGTCCGGAGGCGGCGGCTCGGTGCTTTCAGGCTGGGCGCCGCCACCGCCGGATGGGAGCGGCGGGCGTGTCGGCGAAGGACCAACCTGCGGGCCATCTGGTGGCCCCGGATCGTCGTCGGTGCCACCGTCCGGGCTTGGCGGTCCATCTTCTGGCGGAACTTCGCCGATCAGTTCCATCGCACGCCTGCCGTCCGGCAACGTGGGCGCATCCGAATCCACCACCTCAACACCCAGGCGCTCCAGGGCGAGGTAAAGCGCTTCGACAATATCGCCGAGCTGGGCATCATTCTGCGCAACCAATCGCAGGCGCCCGCCCGACAGGCCGCCCTCCAGATCATTGATTTGTGCCGCCAGTTGCTCCGCCAACGCTTCCGGGTCTTCCAATTCAGCGCCGCCCGCCGTCAGTTCCATGGTGACCGGGGTGTCGCCGCTGGCAGGCCGCAGCGTGTATTCCAGCGGCAGGACGTCGATGGCAGTGTTGGTGCGGATTTCGTTGGCGGTATTGGCCACGTCCTGCAGGTTGCCGACAGTTTCGATGGGGTGCGGCTGCGATGTATCGCGCTCGGCGCGTGCGCGTTCGTACCACGCTCGGCTGGCCAGAGCCTCTTCAATGACGCCCACCACATCCGCATCTGTGGCCCGCGCCGCCACAGGCAGCTGCGCCTGCTCCAGCAGCAGCGACAGAGAGCGCTGAAGCGGATCGTCCTCATCCATCGCTTCAATCCACTCTTGCGCGCGTTGCATCTGCTCTGGCGCCAGCGACTGCGCCGGCCGAGCCTCCGGTGGTTCAGGGCGCGCAGGCGCATTGTCGGGGGGCGGAAACGATGGTTTCAGGGCGGGCAGGATCGGGCGATCCTCGCTGGGTGAATGATCCGGCGTCACAACATTCTCATCGGCCAGCAACTGCGCAAGTCGCACTTGTTTGGCGACATGTTCCGGCGCGTTGGGATCGGCCGTCGGCTCGCTCAGATCGCGCATGAGGTCGCGCGCTTCGTCCGGTAGCCGGTTCGGCCCGCGCTGCGCCGCGCGATCGATCAGGTGTGCGTCGATCGCATGTGCGCCAATGGCAGCCACCTGCGCATGGGTCAAACTCGGGTCCGCCTCGAAGGCGGCCTTCATCGCATCGTTGGCCACCATCATGGCGCGCCAGCCAGGCCCGGTGGTGGGCACCCAATCCAGCAGTGTTTCCTTGTCGGGCATCGGGCTGACCTGGTCGACAACACCCTTGGCGCGCAGGTCTGCTTCGATAGCGTCATAGGGCGCCATCCAGCCTTCGCCGCCCACCATGCGATGAAAGTCCGAGCCCAACACCTGGGCCACCTGAGCCGGTGCCATCTGCCCGTCCTCACTTAAGCCCATGCCGGGAACGCCACCCTCACCAAACTCGGCCCGCAGGCCCGCCAGACGGTCGTACATTTCTTCGGCAGAGCGCGCCGTGCAGGGTGTCTCCATCTGGTCGACCATGCCCATGATCTTGCACACGGTAAACAGCCCCGAGGCTTCTTCCGTGGTCAGTGTGCCGTCGGCGTGTGCAGCTTCAAGCTGCTCGTACCATGTCGGCGACACGGCCTTTTCTGCAGGGCTGTGCGCAGTGGCCGCATCGGTGATCTTGGCGACCGTCTGCTCGAACGGGTCGAGGCCCATCACCGCAGACAGGTGATCGAAATCTTCCAGGGTCTTGCCGATGAAGGGCGGCGTGCCCGCCGTTCGGTCTCGCGTGGCATCGTGCAACAGCCCTGCCTTGCGGAAGAGGCCTTCCTGCACCAGCGCCGTCAGCCGCGGCGGAAAGTCGGCCTGGTGTGCCACAAACCCCCGCACGCCCGCGTCCAAGGCGTTGCCCACACCAATAAAGTGCCGGTGATCATGCTGGGCGACCGGCCAGCCGCGCGGTGGCACCGGCGCAAACCAGCTACGCCACTCCTGCGCGGGCGCCGCCAGCGAGCCGTCGGGATTGCGCGGCGGAAAATCATCGCTCGCCGGCGCCGTCAGATTGCGCTCCAGCTCGGCAGGCGATATCGGTTCGCCATCTGCCCGGGACGGCGTAAGCCGCTGCTGCATGCCCACAGTCACAGCCGGTTCCGTCAACGGAATCCGCTCGGTCTCGGATGACGGTGGCGCCGCTGAGTCGCGCCGACGCCGACGGCTCATGTCTACCGCGACCTGCATGCCTTCCGTCACGGTGCTCAGGAGCGCTTCCGGTTCTGCCACGGCGGCCGCCAGCGCGTTGATCTGAAGCACGCACCGGCCGTCGGGCTCCACATGAATGCCGGTGGGCCCATCATGAAGCTGCACCGCATCGATGTGTTCCGCCACCGACCCAACACCCGCCTGTGCCGCAGCATCGTTGAGTGCCATGCGCACGGCGTCCAGTTTCTGCAGCGCGGTGGTCGATCCGATCGGCCGGTTACGGCTGTCCTCAAACCGGATGCCGGCCGTGTGCGTTGCGCTCTCCGATGATTCTTGTGCACTCCGCGAGCCGGAGTCACTCGCTTCCGACCCGCCGAAAACCTCCCAAGCCGGACCACGCGAGCCCCAAAACAGGCAACGCAGACCATTTGAACGGTTGAAGGTCGCATACCCAGCGGGCAAGCCGGTTTCGGGGTCCGCAGGCACGACCGTGCCAGTCGGCAACTTGCGTGGTGAGTTGTCGAGCAGGACGATAAAGCCGCTGGCATCGGCCGCAAGCGAAAGCTGCCAACGCGGCACCATCACAACCTTCTGCGTGCTGGAGTGATTCCACCAGGCCTGGAGGCGGCTCCAGCGTTCAATCGAAGGCAACCTGGCGGGCAAATCCGGTACGGCGTCTTCCGCCACGAACGTACACATCTGAAGCGCATGCTCCGACAGCGCCGAATCCGATGCGCGCGCAATGTGCGAGGTTGCCGCACGCCGCTCCCGCACCGCACGCACACCACCCATCAGCGGCGCCATCCCGACCATCACGGCAAAGTTCATCACCTGCATGAACAGCTCGTGATCGCGTTGCTCGGGGTCGTCCCACACGGCAGCCAATTGCTGCAGCCCTTGCGCTGCCTGCAGGCCACCGGTCACGCCCGCCGCCGCGCGCAGGCGCTGGGCGGCTCGCGCAAGAACGGGGCGCAGGTCCGCTGCGGGTGCGCCCGCGGCAACACCGTCGACTGCGCCCGCTGCGTGCACACCGGACGCCTCGCTCGAAACCGCCTCCGCCCCGCTGCGCCCGACTGCGGACGCGTTGCCCGCGACATCGGCCGCCTCAGCCGCAGAGCGTGCCGCCGCCGGCAAACGCGCGCCCCACTCCAGCGTGCGCGCGAGCCCAGCAGCACCGGCAGCCGCCACCATCAGCTCCGTGCCGATCGCCTCCCCCGACGTCAGCGAGCGGCCGTGCCCCGCCATGTTTGCAAGATTGGCCAGCCCCAGCGTGGCCGTGGGCAACGCGATCAGCAATTCCGCCGCCAGGCCCACAGGCCCTGTCGACAGCGCAGCCACCACGCCCAGGGCCAGGCCGCCGATCAACATCGGAATGCCCGTCGCGTCGTTGATGTCATCCAGCGTCGAGTTGATGTGGCCGGCCACCGTCTCCATGGCAATGGCGCCATTGGCACCGCTGCGCGCAACGTTGCCCCCTTTCGGCATCACCAGGCAATCCTTGGTTGTCAATGCGGTCTGCGTGCGGAAATCTTCCAAGGTGCTGGATTTGGCGGTCGGGTCGTCGGCACTGCCGCCACGGCTGCCGACGTAGAACGTGGTCCCCCGGTCGCCCTGGACGCGCACGAGCGCCATCTGCGTCTGCCCGGACTGCTCGCCATAAGCGCGCATGGGCATGACGGTGAGCGACCAATGCTCTTGAGGTGCGCGGTTTTTGCGCGCGTTGGTGTCGGCGCCCTGGATGCCATTGGCAATCGCCGTATCGAACGCGCCGATGACGTTGCCCGCGTCGGCCAAGCGGTCGCCGGTAAACCATTCGGTAGCTGCGTCGATCGGCGCTCCTGGCGTGTTGAGCCATTGCTCGACGCGGTTGGCGCGCGCCTGGGCGTCGGTCGACGTACCGATGTTCGTCATGCCGAGCGACAGGCCCAGCGCATTGTGGAAAGCGGTCGACCCGGGCGTATAAGGGGTCTCGCTGATACGTCCCACCAGCGTCTGCAATTGCCCTTCCGCAGCATGGTCGGGAAGCGCCTGGTAAGCGGCCCATTGCGTCTTCGCATACGACGCGCGGTCGTCACGGGTCAGGTAACCCTTGCCGGACACGAAGGATTGCAGCCCGCCCTGGTAGTAGTCATCCAGGCGCTGCGCCGCATCGGGGTCGACCGGCTTGAGCGCGGCGCGCAGCGCTTCGGGAAGCTGCTGGTCGCCGTTGGCGCCCATCTGCTGTGCGCTGGCCAGCAAGGCATCGCGCGGCGTCGCTCCGCAGCGCGCCAGCGTCGACTGCGGGCCGGTAAGCCACGTTGCAAACTCGGCGCCACGATTACGCTCGGGCAGCGCTGCCTGAACCAGTGCAGCAACGCCTTCGTACCACGCGCCTGCATCGGACAGCGCTTCGGGGTTGTTGTCGAACCAGTCTTCCTTGTAGTTCGCCTTGATCCAGTCGAGCGCGCGGCTCGCATCCGCCGCAGACATGTACGGCGCCAACTGCTTCATGAACTGGCCCACGCGTACCAAGCCGACCGTCTGCAAGCCCATGTCGCGCCCGGATGGCTTGAGCAACTGCCCGATCTGATCGGGCCAGAACGCGGGCCCAAACGTCGATGCTGTCATCTGGTCGATGACGCCGGCCGCCGCAGGCGTGAGCGCGTTGTTGCGATTGATGGCTGCGATCTGCATGGCGTTCTGCACGGCGCCAATGTGCGACGGATCGCGTGGGTCGCCGGCCGGCGCCTGCGCGTTGCAGTGTTCCTGCACCCACAGCACACGGGCATCGTCCGCAGCGGCCACCCAACGGCCCATGATCTGCTTCTGCTCGGGCGTGGCGTGTTGCGCTGCCCACGGAAATGGATCGCGCTGTACGGCCGGGTCGTTCCAGTCGAGCGTCACGCCGGCCAGCTTCAAGATGGCGAGCTGCTGCAGCCGGCCGGCAACCTGCTGGGTGCGACGCGGGTCGGTAAACGCGGCGTCTGCGCTGGGGAGCGAGCCGAGCAACCACACGCGTTCTGCGGCTGGCAGGGTCTGCACCTGGGTCAGATCAAACTGGCTTGTACGCACCAGACCGAGCGTGACGGTGTCGCACCCGGCAAGGGTCTGCTCGAATGCCGTCAGGCCAGGGGTGCTGCGAGAGAGAGGCGCCGCCGCGCCGTCCACCTGCCCACGTAACGATGCGCGCGCAATGGCCTCGTCCAAGCCTTGTCCGGCATGGGCGCGCTGGGCAGCGGCAACACCCTGGTCCCAGTCGGCTTGGGGCACCTGGACGGGCTTGTTGGCCGCAGCGGCGTTCTGTTGCGCCTGGGCATCGCGCGCGGTGCGCTGCGCATCGTGAAGGCTGCCGAGGTTGTCCTGCTCTTCCGCCCGGCGCAGGCTTGCGGGTACGGCGCGCGACGCCGATGGCGCGTGCTGTGCAGCCTGCAGCGTGGCGTGGGCGTCATTCGCGTAGGCCTGTGTCGCGTCCTGCGCCACCTCGTTGCCCAGCGTCCGCTTGAAATCGGCCAATGCGCCGCTCGTCGCGCGTTGCAGGTCGGCCAGCGATGCGGCATCGCTCGAGAGTTCGGGCGCGTTGGCCGGCAAGACGACATCCTTGCCCGCAGCAGCGGCCTGCTGCTGCGCCTGCGCGTCGGCCACCTCGGCATTGGCTTGCATCAGCTGACGCTGTGCCTGGTTGAGCGCGGCAGTGTCGGAAGGCGCTTCGGCGCGACGCAGCCTGTCCGGCAACGTGCGGTTGCTGTCGAGCACCGTCTGTGCTGCGTCCACGCTCGCTTGCGCTGCCTGCAGGTGCTTCTGCGCCAATGCGGCGTAGGTGTCTGCTGCGGTGGCACCCACGTCGGCAGCGGCACCTTGATCGACGGCCAGCAGATAAAGCGCCATGTTGGAATGACGCGTGGCAGACGACTCCGCCAGCACGGCCTGTATGGCCTGACGGGTGCTGTCGGCCAGTTGCTGGTGCAGCTCCGGCGTGGCCGCCGCTACGCATGCCTGCCCGAACGCGTCCATCAGGCGGGCAGCGGCGTTGGCATCGGGCGCGTTGTCGGCAACGCAGCGCATGCCGTTTGTCACCGCGCGCTGCAGGCGCGACAACGCAGCGTTGGCCCGCGCCAACTTGCTGTCTTGTTCACCAGCGGGTGCACCGCTGCGCTGGGCCGCGCGGTAGTCGGCCACGGCCTGATTGCAATCGTCTGTGCTGACAGCAATGTCGGCTTGCGAGAACGCCAGCGTGAGCGTGGCGGCAGGAAAGGTCGCACCCAGATCGCGCATGGCTAGCGGCAACGCGTTGGCAACCGAGCCACCATGTTCTACGGCGTCCGCCATCAGCGCGGCCACTGCCAGGTCGAGATCGGCATCCGGCTGCTGGCTGGGCGCCTCCGCGCGCAGCACATTCACGGCTTCTGCGGGCGTTGCGCCGGCCTGCATCTGAAGCCGTATGCGATCTATCAGCGCGGGGGCCGGAACATGCAGCCGCGTCAGGTCGGGCTTGCCCGCAGCCAACTGAACGGGCCGCTTCAACGATTGGCCCGCCTGATCGACCACCTTTGCATCGAAGACATGCGCATCGGCAACTTGCCGGGTGGCACGATCGATGAGATCGGAGGGTGGCTTCGTCCTCGTATTTGCACGCGCCGACTGCTGCGCCTGTTGGGCCGCCTGCGCGGCAATGGCAGCCATCGCCAACTGTTCAGTACCCGCCAGCGGATTGCTGGCCTGCGTGGCGTGCACGGCGTCTTGCAGGCTGCAGCCCTGGGCCATTCGGCCTTGCACCTGGGCAGTCAGGGAAGCGGGGGGAGGTGGCGCCGGTTCTGGCGCACGGGGCACGACAAGGCCGTCTGGGCGATAGGGAAACATGGGTGAACAAGGCAACGAAAATGGCCACGGCGCAGGACGCATCCATGGCCGGGGGCATTGTCACAAGCACCGGCACACGGCCTGCCTACCACCCTTCGTAAGTTCTGCGTCCGGCTGCGCGCGCTAATCCGGAAAACCAGCTGCACGACACAACGATGTCGATGCACCGAGGGCCGCATGGGACTTACGAATCCATGTAGTGCCTGCCGGGTGCAGCGGCGGCTACGCTAGGCCGTCCTGTTTGCCCGCCCGCGCGCACTGCGCAATGGGCCACGCCTATGCGCCGCCTCATCGAATACCTCGTCCTGGCTGCTGCCATCGTCGCCATGGCCCTGGCTGCGCCGACGCTGATCCGCGCAAGCGAGTACGGCATTTTTCTTGAGCTGACGCACAAGCCTGGTTTCCAACCTGCGTGGGACGCCATGCTGCGCGGCGAAACCGGCCTCCCCGCCTGGCTTCGCGCCGGCAAGGGAACCAGCAGCGAGTACACCGCGCGCACCACCGACGGCCAGACCTTCATCACGGGCGACATGTGCAAACCGCATGACTGCCCCGCGCAGCAAATCTTCGGCGCCTTCCGCATGGACACGCCGGACCACGCGACGGCCGCCTGGGCGGTGCTGGTTGATGTGCAGTACCCACACCCGACGGACCGCCCGGCATCTGCGTACGCAAAGCTGCGCTGGCTCGGCCATCCGGATGAGCCCATCAAGGCATTGCTGATGAAGAGCGTCCGTCGCGCCAACCCCGATTGGGATCACGCATCATGAACCGCCCGCTCATTGCCGCATCGGCTTCACTCGCCGCGCGCATCCGCTGTGTTTTCGTTGCCGTGCCGCTGTGCCTGGCCGCCTGCCAGACGCCTTACCAGCCCGACCTGGGCTACGGCGGTTTCTCCGAGCAGCAGGTCGGCCCGCGCACGTGGGAAGTGCGGTTCCGTGGCAACGATACGACCACCACATCGACGGTCTACAACGGGCTGGTGTTGCGGTGCGCCCAGATTGCAGTGGCGCACGGCTATCGCTATTTCGTGCTTGAGGGCAATGCCGACGCAAGCGAGTTCCATCCGTTCTACACGCCGGACAAGGTCTATGTGGGCCGTCGAGGCCGCGTGGTCGGATACGAGCCCGGGCAGGACCTGAGCACCGTGGCGCCCGGGCAGATCTATCGCATCACGCTCACCAACACGCTCACGAAGCGCAAGCCGATGGGCGATGCGCGCGCCATCCTGGCAGCGCACCCGGAACTGGCCGGTGGCCAGGCACGCATCGACTACTGACGCCCTGACGACGCTGCGGTACCGCCATCGACCTTTCGGCGCGGCCACATGCGGTACACCCAGTTCGACATGAAATAGCAAAGCAGGCCGCCGATGAACACGCCCATGGGCGTGGTGCGGCCAACCCAGAACAAGCCGATCGTGACCACCGCAAGCATCAGCGTGCTGATGGCCGTCACGACCGCGGGCAGCACCGAGGTGATCTCGACATCGGCCTCGCCGACGGCCTCCACGCCCTCGCCTTCCACGATCAGTCGGTCCCGCGCCAACGCGGGGTCATACCCGCTGATCACGACGTGCCCGCGCCGCCCGCCGAGCCGTGCCGCATGCACTCGCGCCCCCAGCATCGTCAGCGCCATCGACAGCGTCATGGTGAGCACCGCCCAGCCCATGCCGACCACCGCCATCAGCGGCGTGGAGGCACGCACCTGCGTACGCAAGATATGCAGGGCAATCGTCCAGCAGATGACGACGCCCACCAGAAAAGCGCCGCCAACCACGATCAAAGTGATGTACGCCTTCCGGCGCGGTGGCCTTGAAGCGTCGCGTTGCATGACGGGCTCCAGAACAGGAAGAAGATGATCCGCCGATTCTGGCAGCGGCCCGCCCGCGCAGTGCCTCCGAGAAATCGTGTTGTGCATCGCCGAATCGCCACGCTACGACAATCGCAGCACAGTCCACCACCGCATGGACAAGCTTGCGCAAGGCCGTAGTGCCTTCGATGAAAGCCGCTCGCTACTCTCGCCTTAAGCGCCACCACGAGCGTGATCGCACAGAAAAGCACAACGCCCCATTCGCATGCGCTGCGAAGCCCGGCGCGAGAGGAAACCCACGGCATGACATCCACCCATCTTGGCCTGGAAGCGGAACACCCACTGCATTCCCACATGCGCGCGCCCAGCACCCACGCAATCGTGACGGCGCTGCATACGCTGCCGGCGGCCCATACGCGGCACATCTACGGCTTTGTGCGAGACCACCTCGATGCCGACGCCCACATCGAGCACATCAGCGCGCGTGGCATGACCATCGTGCGTGCCGAGTGCCACGCACCGGCCGAGCCGATGCGCCTGCACCCCGACGTGCTGGCACAGGACTATCGGCTCTACCAGCGGTGGGCCACCGCATCCGCACCGAGCCACGATGTCACCTGGCATAGTGCCGCGAGCCGGCGCATGCGCGTGGCGATCTTCGTCTCGCGCACCGAGCACTGCCTGCACGCGCTGCTGCAGGCGCACGCTGCCCTCACGCTGCCTTGCGACATCGCCTTCGTTGCCGGAAACCATCCCGAGCGGGCCGCGCTGTGCGCGCAGCATGGCGTGCCCTTCGTTTACGTCGACCATCGGCACGGCCAGGAAGCCGCAGAAGCCGAGCTGGACGCCCTGCTCCAGCTTCACCGTGTCGACCTGATCGTGCTCGCACGCTACATGCGCGTGCTCACACCGGGCTTCGTTGCACGGCATGCGGGCCGGATCATCAACATCCACCACTCGCTGCTGCCCGCGTTTTCTGGCGCCGACCCATACCGCCGGGCCTACGCCAGGGGCGTGCGCTACATCGGCGCGACCGCGCACTACGTGACCGCCGATCTGGACGAGGGGCCGATCATCGAGCAAGCCATGTCGCGCATTGCCTCCGACGACGGCCCCGACGCGCTGATCGCGCAGGGCGCCGCGCTGGAGTGCCAGGCGCTGGTGAACGCCACGCGCTGGCATCTGGAGCACCGCATCGTCACCGTTGGCGCAGCCACCGTGGTGGTGCCGCCCAAATCGATCACCAACATGGAGGCTGTGACATGAGCGCACGCCATCTTCCGCGGTCCACGCCCCGCCGTGTGGCCGCACGCATTGCCATTGCAGGCGCAGCGGCAGCCTTCGTTGCGTGGATGTTTGCCAACGGCTCCATGCACATGACCGGGGCGAGTGCCGGCGTTGCGCAGGGCACGCCGCACGCGCCGGCAGCATCGGCGCACGCGGCCGCCGCGGTCCCCCGCTACTTCGGTGACGAGTACGCCGACGCCGAAGCCCGCCTGCAGACGCAGCCCCAAGGCGTGCAGCCACCCACGTTCTGAACCACGCCATGGCCTCCGCTCACGCCCTCGCGCCGTTCGATGCGGATCTTGGCGCCGCGCCGCCGGCACTCTTCGTGCGCTATGCGCGGCTGTACCTGCGGCTGATCCGACTGTTGTCGCACGATGCATCGGCTGCCGACGAGCCGGTGGTCATCGTTGCGCTGGGCATGGTCCAGCGCCGCGCGCGCGCCCGGCTCGGCACCTGCCCCGACTACGCGCGCGTGCTGACGCGGCTCGTGCTCGTTTTCGGCGATGTGCTGCAGCGTGCCGACGCACTGCCTGGGCTTTCCGGAAGCGATGCGCCGGCCTTGCCGCAAGCCTGGCTGTATGCCTGGGCCGTGGCGCCCATCACCGCCTGCCCGCAAACCGGCTGCGCCGCATTCGCGTGCGAACTGACGGAGCACGCCGCGGCGCTCGCCTGACGCGACTACACGCCGGCAGTCAATGGCACACGGCTGTCGCGGCGCCGGCTCGATACGCCACCCACATCGCATCGGCAAAACGGCTGCTGTAGTAGCCGTCGTTGCGGTTGGTTCCGTGTAGCGTGGGGTAACGGCCAGTTCCATCGGAAGCATCTGTGTCGAGCGCGCCGTTGCCGTGCGGTGCATAAGGGTCGGGCTGCGTCCACGCCCCGAAGTTGACCCAACGGTCCGCATAGGCGATCAGGTCCGGGTTGTTCCACAGGCATTGCAGGTGCGGCATCAGATGCAGGATCAATGCCGTCGCCACCAGGGGCTTGGTGGTGCAGCAGAACTGGTATTCGCCGCCCGGTGTCTGGCCGCCGTCGATGCGGTCGTAGGGGTCGCGGCAATCGCGCGAGCCGCGCGTCGTGTTCTGGTTGAACCAATAGTCGTCGGTGGAACACGGCGCGCCCCATAGCACCTGGTTCGCTACGGGACTGAAATGCAAGTCGCCGTCTTCCTGGTACGTGTTGTAGGGCGCGTCATGAACAAGCGCGGCTATGTCGGCGTCGTCGAGCAGCTCCGCGGCAAACGCCAGCACCACCTTGCGCCCGATGCGATGGCCACCGTTGGCTGCGAACTGCAGCCCGCCGTGCCGCGCCGCCGCCAGGTCGATGCCGTATTGCAGGTAGCCGACCAACGCCGGCATCTTGGCCTGCAGGCTGTCGGCAAGCATCAGGCGCAGGCCGGCGTCCGCCGTATCTTCGGCCACCTGCGCGCCATAGTCGGGCAGGTTTTGCACGGGGTGGATGTCGGCGCCGGTCCAGTCATTCATGTGATCGAGCTGCACGCGTGCGAAGCGGCTGGCGATAGCGTCCAGCGCGGGCACGTTGTCCATCGGCGCCAGCGTCGGCAGCCGCTCGGTATGCACCCGCGCGAGCGGAATCAACGGCTTGTCGGTCCCGAAATACGGCGGCCGGAACAGGTTGGCACCGCCCTCGGCCGGGATGGCGTCAAGCACGGTCAACACGGCGGCGCTGTCCAGGAACGTGCGCCCCGCGGGCGAATCCACCAGCGAAATGCTTTTCACCACCGATTCCCCACCGTGCGCGGCATACGGCAACGCAGGCACCAGCGTGGGGTCGAACCCCTCCGATCGGCTGTCAAACCCCTGGCTGTCGACATGCGCCGGGTTGACCTCGAAGCCGTTGCGCGTGCCGGTAAAGGCCGGGCTGATGGCGGTGATGGTGACCACGCCACCCGCCGCATCGGGCGCGACCCAGTGGTCACCGTTGGCAAAGGTGCCGCAGGCATAGGCGTGGTCGAACGTGAAGGTGATGCCGTACTGCGCCACCTCGCGACACGTGGCAACGGATTGCGTTGGCGGGCTGGGCGTGCTGACCGGCGGCGGAGCACTGCTCCCCTGCTGCTGTGAGGACGCGGCATCGCTGCCACCGCTACCATCGCCGCCCCCGCCGCACGACATCAGCGCAACCACCACGGCCGCGCCGCCCATCAAACGCCCCCATCGCATGCTCATGATTCCGTCCCATCGTCTGCCAACGCGCACATGGCCGCCACTGTAGAGACGATCGGCGGCGGGCCGCGCTACGGTCAACCGTAGGCGGGACGGGCCATGGGGGCGCGCTGTCCGGCGTTTCGGGGAGCGCGTCGTGCACTTCCATGAACGAGGAGGCGGCACCGGGGCGGTGCAAGGCGGCAAACCCATGCCTTTTCAGCATAAGCACAGGCGTTTTAGTTATTGCACCCAAAACCATCGCCAGTGCTTTTGCCACGCCCAATGGCAGGAACCCGACAATCGTCGCAAGAAAGCGCGCACGCCTCATCAGGCAACGCGCTATCGTTTTCGCAGGCCCTTGTGCAGCCGTGTCTTACGAAAAGCCGGACAACTGCCCAAGTCTTGAAGACATACCCTAGCGTGGCGAATGAACGCCCTGTTTCACGATGTGTACGCGCATGGATCTGCGACAGCTCCGCTATTTCGTTACGGTTGCCACGACCGAGAACATTGCTCAAGCGTCTGAACGCCTGCATATCTCGGCCTCGCCGCTCAGCCGGCAGATCATCCGCCTGGAAGAAACGCTGGGTGTGATGCTGTTCGAGCGCGAGCGCAAGCGCCTCAAGCTGACCGAGGCGGGGCGCAGGCTGCTGACCGAGGCGCGGGCCCTGCTCCAGCAGGCCGACACGCTCGCCCGGCGCATCGTCCAGCCGGACAACAGCCAGACCGACGCCGAGCCACAGACCGAGCCGCAGACCGAGCCCCGTACACCGCTGACCTTCGCCTATACGCAGTCGTCGCTCATGCCCGGCATGCCCGCGGCACTCCAGCGGGTGGTGACGGCCTTGTCGACGAGCGCGCCCGGCATGCGTGCCGACATGCTGGTGATGGCACCGGAACGCATCGTCGCCAACGTCATGCGCGGCGTGTTGCACGCCGGCCTGATCGCCGGCTACGCGCCCGTGCACGACGGTCTGGACCAGGTATCGGTTGCCTACGAACGCGTGACGCTGGTGGTCTCGGTCAACCATTGGCTGGCCCGCCAGAACGTGGTGGACGCCTGGCAACTCGACAACGTGCCCATCGCGCTGGATGCCGCCTTGCACGACGGCCTGTTCGGCGCACTGACGCACTGGTGCGGCCGACACGGCGCCACGCCCGGTCCGCTGCTGATCACGCCCGACGCTGCCGGCGCCAGCGACCTGGCCGCCAGCGGCATCGCCGTCACCCTGCAGGTGGGCCAGGCACATACGGCGCTGCCGCCGGACCTCGTGCGCGTGCAGTTGGCGTGGGACGCCCCGCAGATCCACACTGCATTGGTGTACCCGAAGGTCGACTGCCATCCGGTCGTCCGTGCAGTGGTATCGGCGCTGGGCGGCACGCACACCGAAAGCGCACCGGCCCCGCAGTCGAAGCTCCTGTCGGTGCCCGGCCTCGGTGTGCTGACCGACAAGGGCACGCCCGTCACACCGGCCCCCGCCCACATCGAGATACCGACCACCGCGCCGTGCGGAAGCACGGTGCTCGTCGACGACCACCTGGGCTTCATGCATTCCATGCTGGCCTGACGCGCACCCTATCCGTAGCAGGCGGCCTTCACCAATTGCACGCGCGTGGTCACGCCAAACAAGGCGCGCAGGCGGCGCAGGTGGTAGTCGACGTTGTGCGTGGTGAGTTCGAGCAGCTGGGCGATCTCGCGATCGGTCATCCCCTTGATGAGGCAATCCAGGATGCGCTGCTGCACCGGCGAGAGATGCGGGTCACCGGGCAGCGGTCGACTCGGGACCAGCTCGTAGGCGCTCAGGTATTCATGCACCGCCATGCCGAGTGCCAGCGCCTGGCCGATCACGGCGTCAGAAATCCAGCGCCGGTTGCGGTTGCTGGAATGAAAGCGCACCACCACGCGCGCCCGGCCCTCCGGGGCCGGCCAGCAATACGTCACGCCGCTCGACACGCCAAACGCCGCGCAGTCCAGCAGATACGCCTGCATGCGCGCGAGGCCCGGCGTGCGCTCCGTCCACGCAGCAAGGTCATCGGCATCCCACACCAGCGGTGTGCCGCTGGCCAGGCACCGTTTGAGGCACGGATCGATCTCGTGATAACGCTGCGAAAAATAGCGATGGATCCAGTCAGGCTTGCCGTACGTGGTGAGGCTGGAGAGCACTTCCACCGTGCCGGAAATCATGCGCGCGACGCTGTACTCGAAGCTGTCGAAGCCGATGCTGGTCAGCACCTCCTGGACCTTCTGGCGGCGCTGATACGGCTGCATGCTGGCGGCCAGCTGCGCGGCAAGCTGCGGCGCATGGACGGCCAGCGTGTGCGGCGGCTGGCGCGTGATGATCTTCTGGTCGTCGAACAACAGAACGCCGCCCAGCGTGCGCATGTGCACGGCATCATGCAGCCCGGCGGTGGCCGACTGGGGCGTGAAGTAGGAAGCTCCGGCGTTGTCGCTGGCACTCGTCATGGTGGGTTCCCGGAAAAACCGCAATGGCTCTGCGTAGTCTTGTGGTTGCCTATGCCGCTGTCCATTGCCGAATGAGAACGAGATCGGACGTGTGCGGTCCGATGTTCCGCTCAGTGCCCGAGGCAGCGCACGCAAGTCCCGCGGCCGCAACTGACCAGCATGACCTGCCGGCCGGCAGGACACCCCGCAGACGATGTCATGGGGCGTGGGGACAACGGCGACGTAGGCGCTGGCATGGGCGCTGCAGCGGCCTGCACGCGCCGCGACGGCTCCGCCAGCGGGATCGGTTGCGCGCGTGCGGGGGCCACGTCGATCGGCGGCACGCTCGCTTGCGCATTGGCCACCACGCGGCTCACGTAGCCCTCTCGGTACCCTACGCTGAAGCCTCCGGAGTAGTAGCAGGACAGCGCGTGCCGCAAGGCTTGCTGTTCGATGGCCGTGCTGCGCGTGGCCCGCGTGAAGCATTCGCCCAGGATGCGCTGGCTGGCGGCCAGATTCCGGCACGGGTCGAGCACCGTGGCGGTGGTCTCGCCCAGGCGGGCAAGGTTGCGCCGGTTGATCTGCGCCAGGCCCAGGCTGAAGTCGTAGCCGCGCTGCTCGAGCATCTGGACGGTGGCCTGCGCTTCTTCCATCGACACCGGCTGCCGCGCCAGCCGCGCGCCCACCACGCCAATGGCATAGGGGTTGTAGCCGGACTCGGTGCGCACGAGCGCCGCCAGCGTCATCACATCCACGCGCGGTGCGCACTGCTGCGCCACCCGTGCAAAGTCCGCAGCTGAAAGCGCGGGGCCTGCATGTGCAGTGCCGGCGGCCAACCCCAGCACGCACATCAGCACGCCGAAAAAGACACGAAACCGCATGGCTGCCCCTTCCGTCTTGACGGTTCAGTGGTACGACAGCACCAGCCCGTGGATCAGCACGGCCCAGCCGTCCAGCATGACAAACAGCAGCAGCTTGAACGGTACCGAAATCGTGGTCGGCGAGATCATCTGCATGCCCAGCGCCAGCAGCACGTTGGCCACCAGCAAGTCGACGATGACGAAGACGATGTAGACCACGAAGCCGATCTGGAACGCCTTGGTCAGTTCGGTGAGCGTAAAGCTCGGCACCAGCACCGTCAGGTCATCGGCCTGCAGGTTCTGGGCACGCCCGCTGGGCCAGATGTTGGTGGCGGATTTCAGGAAGAAATTGCGCTCGCGCTCCTGCGTGTGCTTCTGCAGGAAGGCCTTGATGGGCGGCACGCCGGCGTCAACGATGGCCATGACGTCGTCCACGCTGAACTGCGCGCCGGAATTGAAGTTGCGGCCCTTCAGGTTGTTGACCATGTCGCCGCCCACCGGGGCCATGATGAACAGCGTCAGGATCAGCGCAATGCCGTTGAGCACCAGGTTGGGCGGCACCTGCTGGATGCCCAGCGCATTGCGCGTGAGCCCGAAGACGATCACCAGCTTGGTATAGCACGTCACCATGAGCGCCGCGAACGGGATCAGCCCGATCGCGACGATCATCGCGATCATCGGTACGGGATTCGGCAGGCTAGGCATGGTCGGGCGTGTCGTGCACGAAGGCGGCGACGCGCACGGCGAGCCGGTTGCCGACGGCCACCAGCTGGCCGCTGCCCACCAGGGTGCCGTTGGCGCGGATCTGCACGGTCGTGTGGTTCAGCGGCTGCTCCAACTCAATGACCTGCCCTGGCGCCAGATTGCGCAGCACGTGCAGCGGCAGCGCCTGCTCCGCCAGCTCGAACGTGGTCAAGACCTCGATGTCGTCAAAGGACGCGACTGGCGCGCCTGCTGTGGCCGCCCCGGGCAAGCCCTTGGCCTGCACCGGTTTGGCGGGGGTCCTCTCATCGGGCATGTCGCGCTCCGTGTGGCGGACGGCGTCCACCATGATTTGTTTGCCGAGGGCATGCGCGGCGATGCCCAGCGTGGGAATGCCCGGCACCGTGCCGACGCACTCCAGCGCTGCACCGCGCGAAGTCCATTTCTCGATGGCGATGATGTCGCCCTTGGCCACGCCACGCAGTTCGGAGGCGCGCAGCTGCGTCTGCCCGATCGAGAAACGCACACCGATCGCCAGGCGTTCCATCCATTGCGGGGCGCGGTTCGCAGTGTTCGCAGGCGCGTCGCGGTGCGCCTCTGCGCCGGTCACTTCCTCCAATGCCTGCTGCCAACGCTGCCAGCCGGCAAGGTCATCCATGGCGATGGCGCCGCTGCCGCGTGTGGCGCCGTCGTCGGTGCCCACGGTAAAGCCCACGGCGTGCTGCATGAGCCATGCAGTGGTCGGGCGCATGCTGACGTCGGGCTGCCAGCGCACCGGCTGGCGCAACTGTGCCTCCACCGCGCGCGATACGTTGCCCAGCGCATCGGCCGCCAGCGCGCAGAAGATGGCATGCGGCACGTCGGGCTGCACGCCGTCATCGGCCAGGCGCGTAGCCAATGCCACGTCCGCCAGCAGCCAGCCTTCATGCTTGCCCACGGCAAAACGCAATGCATGCCAACCGGGCAGCGGCGCATCCGGCTGGGTTGCCGCATCGGCGCCCAGGGGCGTCCAGCGCAACCGCCAACGCTCGGTACCGACCTGGATTGGCGGCAGCAACACGTCTCCATGCGCCTGCACGTACGCCCACGACTGGGCCCGCGCAACGCCGCTGTCCAGGTGCAGGAGTCCTTCGGCCTGCGCGAGGTCAGTGACCGACACGGGCATCTCTCGCTTCACGTTCTTTCGCGGCTCGCGGCTGGTTGGGAGGGTGGCTGGAAAACGGAGCCACTGTAGTGCCGATGCCCCCCCACGCCCGCTACTCGTTCTCGTAACCGTCGCAAACCCGACCTGCTGCCGTTACGTGAGTTCGGACGCGGCGCCGCGAAGGGCCGCTCTTACACTGGGCTCGCCTTGCAGCACGCCCTGCACCGCATGTGCAGGACAGCGTTCTTCAAGGCGCTGCTGCCCCGTCGTGCCCTGCACGCCGCCAACAGATAAGGAAGGTTAGGAAGGCCATGCCGAGCATCCCCAACGCGCAGGAAGCCCTCGCCAAACTGCGGTCCGACCCGAGCCATGCCGCGTTTGCCAGCGGCCTGCTGCGCTATGACCTGCTCATCGCGCTGTTCATCGGATCCGTGGTGGCGTTGTTCGTGTTGCCGCTGCCCACGGTCGTGCTCGACGGGCTGATCTCGCTCAACCTGGCGGCAAGCGTGATCCTGCTGACGATCTCGATCTACCTGCCCTCGGCGCTGGCGTTCTCTTCGTTTCCGTCGCTGCTGCTGTTTACGACGCTGTTCCGGCTGTCGCTGAACATCGCCTCGTGCAAGCTGATCCTGCTGCAGGCCAACGCCGGCCACGTGATCGACACGTTCGGCAAGCTGGTGGTGGGCGGCAACGTTGTGGTGGGCGGCGTGGTGTTCACCGTCATCGCCATCGTGCAGTTCGTGGTCATTGCCAAGGGTTCGGAACGTGTGGCGGAGGTGGGCGCCCGCTTCACGCTCGATGCCATGCCCGGCAAGCAGATGAGCATCGACGCCGACCTGCGCGCCGGCATCATCACGTCGGACCAAGCCAAGCACCGCCGCGAGCTGCTCGAACAGGAATCGCAATTGCACGGCGCCATGGATGGCGCGATGAAGTTCGTCAAGGGCGATGCCATTGCGGGCATCCTCATCGCGGTCATCAATATCCTGGCCGGCATTGCGGTGGGCGCGCTCATGCATGACATGTCGGTGGCCGATGCGCTGCACCGCTATGCCGTGCTGACCGTCGGTGACGGCATGGCCTCGCAGATTCCCTCGCTGATGGTGTCGATCGCGGCGGGGGTGGTCACCACGCGCGTGTCGTCGCGCGAGATGAACGACCGCCACCTCGGGCAGTTGATCGGTGCGCAGATCGCCGCACACCCGCGCGGCCTGCTGATGGGCGCCCTGGTGCTGTTTGCGTTTGTGCTGGTGCCGGGCATGCCGAAGTGGGCATTCCTGTCGCTCGCCTTGCTGGCGGGTGCAAGCGCGATTCACTTCCTGCGCGAGCGCCAGGCGCCGCCGATCCTGAATCTGCTGTCGGTCGGCGCCGAGGGCGTTGGCGCGCAGCCCGGCCGCCCCGAAGAAGTGTCTGCGGCGGCGGGCATTGCCGCGCCGGTGGCCGTGCGCCTTGCCGAGAACCTGCGCAAGGACATCAAGCTGGTGCCGCTGCAGAACGCGCTGGCCCGCTCCAAGGCGGCCGTGGAAGACGACATCGGCCTGGTGTTTCCGCGCGTGCACCTGACCTACAGTGCGCAGACGCTTCCCAATCACTACCGCATCTACGTGCAGGACGTGTTTGCTTCAGAGGGCACGCTGCAGGTCGCGCATCGCCTGTGGACGGAGGCCGCACCGCCCGCCGGCGTGGACGCAGAAAGCACCGCTGCGTTCGGTCCATTCAACCACGCGTGGTGGATGACGATGCCGGCATCGCAAGCCGATGACGCGGCCAAGACAGCCTGGGGCCAGGCGCTCGAGCCCGAGCAGGTCGTGGCGCGGCACGTGGAGGCCGTCATCCGCCGCCACGCCGCACAGATGGTCGGCATCCAGGAAGTGCAGAACATGCTGCAGCTCGTGCGCCGCGACCGCGCCGAGCTGGTCGGCGAACTGACGCGCCTCGTGCCGCTGCAGCGCGTGACCGACGTCCTGCGCCGCCTGCTGGACGAAGGCATCCCTATCCGCAACCTGAACACGATCCTCGAAAGTCTCATCGCGCGCTCACCGCACGAGCCCGACGACGTGACCATGCTGGTGGAATTGGTGCGCATGGACCTGCGCCGGCAGATTACCGATCACTTCTGCGGGCCCGACCGCTCGCTGAACGTCGTGCTGTTCGAGCAGAGCCTGCAGGAACGCATTGAAGATGCGGTGGTGCGCACCAAGCAGGGCAACCTGCTCGGGCTCTCGCGCGAGGTCCGCACCAACATTGCCGACCAGGTCCAGAACGTGACCGAAGCCGTGCGCCACGGCGAGGCCACGGCGGGCCAGCCGCGCACCGCCATCATGGTGGCGATGACGTGCCGCGCCTATGTGCGCCGCCTGATCGAAGCGACCCTGCCCGACCTGCCGGTCGTCTCCCTGCAGGAGATCGAAGCCGACGTGCAGCTGCACACCGTCGGCTGGGTACGCAACCCGCCCGAGGATCGCCCCAAGGCCGACCCTGCGGCCGCCGCCGGAGCCACCGCATGATGAACGCCGCCACCGTGATCGAGATCACGCGCCATGCGCTCACGCTCGTACTGGTGCTATCGCTGCCGGTGATCCTGGTGGCCGGCATCTCGGCGTTGCTGATCGCTGTGCTGCAGGCCGTCACACAAATCCAGGACCAGAGCATCGGCCTCACGGTGCGGATGATCGCCGTGATGGTGACCGTGCTGCTCATGGCCGGATGGGCCGGCCAGGAACTGCTGCGCTATGCCGGCGGTGCATTGGAACTCGTTTTGACGGGCCGTCCCGGCCTGCTTTGAGCACGCAGTCTTCATCCACCTTTCTTGAGCACCTCTTCGTGAACCCGCACCGTCTCCTGTGCCTCGCCGCACTGCTGGCCTGCTGTACCGTCGACTTGTCCTCCTTGGCTGCCGCGGCCGAGCTGCACTGGCGCAATCGCCCTTACCAGATCGTGGCCGAGAACAAGCGGCTGACAGACTTCCTGCGCGAGCTGGCCGCCGCGCAGGGCGTCACGGCCGTGGTCGACAGCAAGATCGACGCGACGATCAGCGGGCGCTTCTCGGGCTCGCCCGCCAGCACGCTCAACACGGTGTGCGCGACCTATGGCCTCACGTGGTACTACGACGGCTCGTTCCTCTACATCGATCGCGCAGAAGAGGCACAGACGCAGGTCTTTCCCATCCCGAAGGGCAGCGCCGAGCAGGTCGGGCAGGTGCTGCAGTCGATGCAGATCACGGACAAACGTTTTCCGCTGCTGGTGAGCGACAAGGACAGCACGGTGTATGTGTCCGGCCCGCGCCGCTATGTCGAACTGGTCAAGCAATCCATCTCCAGCGTGGGCGACGGCGCGCATTCGGGCGAGCGCGCGGAGATTCGCGCCTTCCCGCTCAAGTACGCATGGGCAACGGACTTCCAGGTCAACCGCTCGGGCCGCTCGGTGACCGTGCCCGGCATTGCCACGATCCTGCGGCGCCTCTACGGCCAAGGGTCGGGCACGTCGAGCACCAGTGCGGCGCCGCGCCTGGGCAGTGCCACGCGGCAGGTCAAGCTCGGCCAGGGCGCCATGCTCAGCATCCCGCGCATCGACACCAGCAATTACACGGAGCCGCCTGCCGATTCGGGCCCGCCGCTGCTGGCGTCGAACGGCCCGGGGCCGGACCTGCCGCGCATCGAGCCGGACCCCGGCATCAACTCGGTGGTCATTCGCGACCTGCCTGAGCGGCTGGCGCAGTATCAGAAGGTGATTGCGTCGCTCGACATCCGCCCGCGCCTGGTGGAGATCAGCCTGACCATCATCGATATCAGCGCCGATTCGCTCGACAGCCTCGGCGTGGATTGGCGCCTGCACACCACGCACGGCGACTTCCAATCGGGCAACGGGCAGAACCCGCCGCTCACCTTCAGCGTGGGCAGCACCGAGCAGGGCTCGACCGGCCCAAGCACGCCCAACGGCATTGCGCTGACCGCTTCCATCGGCGGCAGCCTGCGCAACTACCTGCTTGCGCGCATCAACGCCCTGACGCAGAACGGCAACGCCCAGACGCAGGCCAAACCGAAGGTGCTGGCGCTCGACAACACCGAGGCCATTCTGGAAAACCTCACGCAGTTCTACATCCCGGTCAGCGGCTTTCAGGATTCGTCGCTCTATACCGTGCAGGCCGGCACCAGTGTGAAGGTGACACCGCTGGTGGTGGATGAAAACGGCAACAAGAGCGTGATGCTCAGCATCAGCATCGACGATGGCAACGTCACGCAAGACACCGTGCAGAACCTGCCCGTGATCCAGCAGCGCGCCATCGTCACGCAGGCCATGGTGGAGGAAGGCAAGAGCCTGCTGATTGCCGGCTTCAACGCCGATGAACAGCGCTTCACCAAGAGCGGTGTGCCGCTGCTGTCGGACATCCCCATCCTGGGCAACCTGTTCAAGTACACGACCAAGTCGGGCAAGCACATGGAGCGCTTTTATCTGCTGACGCCGCGGCTGGCCACCACGCCGTTCGCGGAGGCGGATGTGCCGGCCTTCCCGCAGCCGATGGAGGGCCCGAATGCACCCCGCCCGCTGCCGGTGCCGAGCAGCGATGCACCACCTGCGCCGCCGCCCACATCGCCCGCGGCAGACCAACCCGCCGCGCAGGCGCCGCGCCCCGTCGCCACTCTGCTGAAGACGCCATATGCAACCGACCGCCTCGCTGCCTAAATCGCCGTGGAGCCTGCGCTTCCTGAGCGGGCCGCTGTATGGGCGGTCGATGCCGCTCAAGCGCGGGCAGAACTGGGTCGGCTCATCGGCCGATTGCGATGTGATCCTGCCGGACCGCGCCGTGGCGGGCCGCCACCTGTGCCTGGAGGTAGGCGACATTGCCGTGGCCGTGCGCAACGTGGCAGACACGCCGGCAGGTGCTGAAGCCACGCCCGTGCAGCTGGGCGGCACGCCGCTGCCGCAGGGCGTGCGGCGCACGCTGTCACCCAGCGATGCGGTGGACCTCGGGCCGATCCGCTTCGGGGTCGAGCGCATCGGCGGCCCCGCAACGGCGGTGCCGGAACCGCCCGCCCCCGTGCGCGAACGCGGCGTGCGCTGGCTGATCGACATGGCGGGGGTGGGGCGCTTTCTGCGTGGCCGAGGTTCGCGCGCCGCGCCCGCACTGGTGGCGCTGTGGTGCGTGCTGGCCATGATCACGCTGCTGGCGGCGGTGCTCGCCATCCGCGGCGAATTCCGCTTTCGCAGCGAATCCACCGCCGAGCGCATCGCGCAGATTCAACAGGCGCTGGGCAATCCACGTGAAATCGTAGTGGCCCCGATGAGCGATGGCACGTATCAAGCAAGTGGGTACGTCGAAACGCAGGCCGACCGCAAGACGATCGGCGAACGCGCGGCGCGTATCCCCAAGCTCACGCTGGGCGAGATCTATGTGGTGGGCGATCTGCTGGCCACCGCGCAGCAGTTCGTGAGCGATGGTCGGCTCAAAGTGGAATACGCCGGACACGGCCGCGTGGTCGTGTCGGGTGAGACAAACGATTACCGGGTGCGCGATCACCTGCGCGTATTTGCGCGGGACGCACGCCCCGCCATCGAGGTCGTGGACAACGTGCAGTACAAGGACGGCGGCCCCGTCGAGGTGGGCCAGAACGTGGACATCGCCAAGAACAGCATCGTGGGCGTGTATGCCGATGAAGACGGCATGCGCTTTGTCACCACGCGCGACGGGCAGCATTACTTCGAGGGGTCCCGCATGCCCGACGGTGACGTGATCCGGCAGATCTCCACCACGGGCGTGACGTTCGACCACGGCGGTACGGCGTTTGTGCGGCCGATCCAGGGCGGGGGGGTGGATTTGCAGGCGGCGAGCGCCAGCGCTGCATCTACAGCCTCGGGGACTGCAGACACCCCATCCGCCTCAGAGAGCGCGGCACCTGCGGGAGCCCAGTCACCGTGAAGACAAGCTGTGGCTGGCCACAAGGCAAGAACCGTTCTTACCAGGCGCGCCCTGCATGGGCGCGTCCGGTGAAACCTGCCTCAATCCGAGGCGCTTTTTTCTCAACAAAACCGACAGGAGTCGACTATGGATCAACTGGCCTCAGGCTTAACACCCATTGGCGCTAATTCCAGCATTCCTTCTTCACCAACTGAGGCGGCTGCCTTCATCAACCAATCGATGCAAAGCCAGGCGATGTATGCCGCGCTCAACGCAAAGTCCGCAGCCAACACGGGCTACTGCGAGCTGATTCAGAACGACGCGAAGCAGAAGGAGCAGCTCTTGCGGGATGGCTCGGCGCCGCGTTGACGTCCGAACCGGAGAAGGATGGCTCCGTCATCTTTCTCCCTTTCCTCCGCTTAACCGAGAACGCGCTGTCACACAGCGCAGGAGCCTCGTCATGGACACCATTGCCCTATCTGCTTTGCAGGCCGCCGGCGCTCCTCTGCAGGCAACGCCCACGGCGGGCCTCGGCGCCGCCCCGGCGGCCACCCAGACCCAGCAAGCAGCCGCACAGGAATTTCATAGCCACATGATCGGTACTGCCAACGGACCCGTCCAATCCAGTTCCATGGTCAATGGCACAACGCACACCACTTCAGCGCAACGGCCCGCCTGGGTGGAGGACCTCTTCCGTCAGGGCAAAAGCGTGTCCTCGCGTTTTGAGAACCTCAACAAGACCATTACGCGGGCAAACGAGACCATGGCCCAAAGTGACGATCTGCGCGAAATCTACGCCGCAAGCAATAGCGCGTCATACGCAATTGCCATGGCCCTATCTGAAGAGCAGATGAACATCGGCCTGGCGACAGGCGCCACGAACACGCTCAAGTCGATGCTGCACAACTCGGACCAGTAATCACGCATGGAAACCGGAACCGCAATACGGCGGCGCGTCTGCAGCATCGTGCTCGCATGCGCCGCCGCCCTGCTCCTCTGCAGCTGCGACAAGGAACTCGTCTCCAACCTCGGCGAGCCGCAGGCCAACGAAGTGCTGTCCGCGCTGAGCAACGCCGGCATCGGCGCGCGCAAGGAGGCCGTGGACGAGCACGGCTGGCAGGTGCTGGTCGACGACTCCGACATGGGGCAGGCGCTGGACGTGCTGCGCGCACAAGGCCTGCCGCGCGAACCGCTCGCACGCCTGGGCGAGATCTTCCGCAAGCAGGGCCTGGTGGCGACCCCCGCGGAGGAGCGCGTGCGTTATCTCTACGGCATGTCGGAAGAGCTTTCGCGCACGCTGCAGGCCATGGACGGCGTGGTCACCGCGCGCGTGCACGTGGTGATTCCCGAGAACGATCCGCTGTCCGACAAGGTGCGGCCCTCTTCTGCCGCGGTCTACATCAAGTACCGCGACGGCGTGAACCTGCGCGCCATGACGCCGATGGTCAAAGACCTCGTCGCGCACAGCATCGAGGGGCTGAATTACGACAACGTCTCGCTCGTGCTGCAGGGCACCGATCTGGGTGCCAACGAACGCCGCTCGCGCGCAGCCACGTCGCCGTATCTGCTGATCAATGCACGCAATCCGCTCGTCTGGCTGGTGGGCGTGCTGATCGTGCTGGGCGTGCTGGCGGTGCTGGCCACGGCATTGCGCCGCGGCTGGGAGCCCCGCTGGCCCGGGTCGCGTGGCCTGGGCGGACGCCGCGCGGGGCAGTTTGCCAATGACGGCGACCAGGCCGGCTGACCACAACAATGACCACCGCCGGCATGCTCACGCCCGACAGCGCCCGCCTGGCGCGTCTGCTGTGCGCGTGGAACCTGCACTTTGACAGGGCGCTGCACCCCAGCTGGCTGCCCGCCGAATGGCCGGCGCGCTTTCGCAACTGGGATCGCTTCGGCCCGCAGGGCCGGCGCGTGCTGATGCAGGAATTGCGCCGGCACGAGCCCGCGCTGGATGGCTTCATCGCCGATGTGGATTCACGCGAGGCACGGCTGTGCCTGCTGCCGCGTCAGGCGCTGACGCAACTGTCCACCGCTTGCGGCATCGTGCTGCACCGCGCTTGGATTGAAGACATGGCAGGCAAGCGCCTCACGCGCGTGCTTCACCTGGCGCTGGGCAGGCCGCTGATGGAATCGGCCCTGCAGCATGCGGCCGCCTTCGATGCGGTGGCGGAAAGCCTGTCGCCGTATGCCAGCACGCCGCGGCAGGTGATCGATGTCTTGCAGGAGCGCGGCGCTCGCCTGCTGATCGACCTGACGATGCGTGCGGCACCCGAGCACGGCCAGCGCCTGGCACTGACGTTCGCGCGCGCAGCGTTCGAGCGCGCGCCTTACACGCTGAACGCGCAACAGTGGCAGCAAGTGGCCGACCTCGTTTTCCTTTGCTTCATTCCTGAACAGCTACCGGCATGGGACTGGCTTTTCTGATCAGCAGCGAGCATCTGCAAATCCTCAGCGAGCGCAAGGTGCTCAAGGAGCGCGAATACACCGCGCTGCTCGACGCCGAGGCACTCCTGGGCGCCGCGCAGGCCGACCGCAAGCGCCACGAAACCGAAGCCAAGCGGCAATACGCCGAACAGCGCCAGCTCGGCTACGACGACGGCTTCCAGGCGGGGCGCACCGAGGCCGCCCAATCCACCTACGCGACCGTTCTCCAGGCGGCGGCCATGCTGCAGGCCACGCGCGGCAAGATGGCCGAACTGGTGGTGCGCGCCGTCTCCGAGATCCTGGCCGACGCCGACCCGCGCGCCATCATGCTGAGCGCCGCCAAGCGCATCGCCCAATACCTGCAGGACGAGACGTATCTGCATATCCGCGTGCATCCCGGGCGCGTGCACATGATGCAAGAGGTGCTTGCGGCGCTGCCGGGCGACCATCTGGAGCGACGCACCATCCGCGTGACGGGCGACCCCGCGCTGCGCTACGGCGACTGCTCCGTGCAGACCCCGTCGGGCACCATCGATGCGGGTGTCGACAGCCAGCTCGCCGCGCTGCGCAAGGCGCTGACCGGAGACGGCCAATGACCTCGCCTGACTCGCAGGGCGCATTGCCGGACTGGAGCCGCGCATGGGGTGACGCATTAGGTGGAGTATTTGATGCGCAAGCGCTGGAGGCCGAACTCTCGCAGGCGCTTGATCGCTTTGCGCCGATCCAGACGCAAGGCCGCGTCACGCGCGCTGTCGGGCTGCTGCTCAGCGCCTCTGGCCTGCAAGCACGGCTGGGCGAAATTTGCCAACTGCGCACGCCCGGCACGCCGGACACGCTGGCCGAGGTGGTGGGCTTTTCCCGCTCGGGCACCTTGCTCACACCGCTGGGCGAAACCAGCGGCCTCTCGGCTGCCACGGCCGTCATTCCCACGGGGCGCGATCACAGTTTCCCGGTCGGCCCGGCGCTGCTCGGTCGCGTGCTCGACGGCTTCGGCCAGCCGCTGGACCGCGCCGGACCCGTCGCGGCCGTGACGCGCGCCAGCGCCTACGGTGCCCCGCCCAACCCGCTCGACCGTCAGCTGGTCGACAAGCCGCTCGCCACGGGCGTGCGCGCCATCGACGCGCTGCTCACCGTGGGCGTGGGGCAGCGCGTGGGCATCCTGGCGCCCGCCGGTGTGGGCAAGAGCACGCTGCTCGGCATGATCGCGCGCGGCGCCAGCGCCGATGTGAACGTCGTCGCCCTGATTGGCGAACGCGGACGCGAAGTGCGCGAGTTCATCGAGCACCATCTGCCCAAACAGGCGCGCGCACGCACGGTGCTGGTGGTGTCCACCTCCGACCGCCCCGCCATGGAGCGCGTGAAGTCCGCATTTGTCGCCACCGCCATCGCCGAGTATTTCCGCGACCAGGGGCAAAGCGTGCTGCTGCTCATGGATTCGCTCACGCGCTTTGCCAGGGCCCAACGCGAAGTGGGCTTGGCCAGCGGCGAGCCCCCCGCGCGGCGCAGCTTTCCGCCATCGACGTTTGCCATGCTGCCGCGCTTGCTGGAGCGCGCCGGCCCCGGCGCCAAGGGTTCCATCACCGCGTTCTACACCGTGCTGGTGGAAGGCGAGGAAGAGTCCGATCCGATTGCCGAGGAAGTCCGCTCCATCGTCGACGGCCACATCGTGCTCACGCGCAAGCTGGCCACCGAGGGGCAATATCCGCCGATCGACCTGCTGGCGAGCATCAGCCGTGTCATGCCCAACGTGGCCGACGCGGGGCATATGGAAACCGCCAGCCAGCTCAGACGCTGGCTGGCGCGCTATCAAGAGATCGAATTGCTGCTGCAGATTGGCGAATACAAGGCCGGCAGCGACCCAGATGTCGACCGCGCCGTTGCCGCCCGCGATGCGCTACGCAGGTTCTTTGCCCAGCGCACCGACGAGCGCGTGCGCTTTGAAGACGTGCTGGCCGAAGCCCGCCAATTGGTAGAACGCTATGGACACGACACTGGCCACCCTGCGCCGCGTGCGTGACATCCGCCGCCGCAAGGCACTGGCGCGCACGCTTCAAGCCGCCCATGTGGTGCGCGATGCGGAAGCGACCGTCAATGCGTCGCTGCAATCCATCCGCACGCAGACCGACTTCCGCCAGCAGCGCGCAAGGCTGCTCGACGCGGCGCCCCGGGGCGAGGCGTTGACGGTGGACACGCTGGCAATCGCGCATTACGAGCAAGCCCGGCTGCGGCATATCGTGGCCAATGTGCAGACGACACTGCAGGAACAGCGCCAATCGCTGCAAAGCGGCCAGACGCAGTTGCAGGAAGCGCGCACCGCCTTCGGCCGCGCAGAAGCCGCACGCAGCCGCATCCAGCACCTGGCCGAGCGTGCCAGCGCCCGGAGCACCGCGCGCGCCGAGCTGCGCGCCGAAGACCAGCTCGACGATCACAACGCCCTGGCCTACGCACGCGCGCTCAGCCTTGCCGATGCCGAGGAGCCGCCCACGACATGACCCCGTCCTTCAGTGGCTGGATGGAAACGGGGCACAGCGTCACGCTGGTGCTGCCGCGCCTGTTGCCGATGTTCTTCGTGCTGCCCGTGTTTGGCGAGCGCATGCTCACGGGGCTGGTGCGCAACGGCCTGATTGCCGTGGTGGCGATGTTCATTTCGCCGCTGGTGCCGCTGAGCGTGCTGGGCGAGCAGACACCGGTCATGTGGATGCTGCTGTTGATCAAGGAAGCGGCGCTGGGCCTGCTGCTTGCCATGGGCGCGTCGGCCATGCTGTGGGCCGTGCAGAACGTTGGTTACCTGATCGACTTCCAGACCGGCACGGGCAACGCCACGTTCTTCGATCCGCTCTCCGGGCAGGAAAGCGGGCCGACCGCCAGCTTCCTGGGCTTTCTTGCCATCACGCTGTTCCTGACGGGTGGCGGCCTGCACGTGGTGCTGGGTGCGCTGTTCGAGTCGTACCGCGTGTGGCCGGTGCAGGCACTGCTGCCCGACGTGCACGTGGCGCTGGACCAGTTCGTCATCCGAGAATCCGATTCCATCATGACGTGGACGATCAAGCTGGCCGCGCCCATCGTGCTGCTGTTGCTCGTGGTGGAGATCGGCCTGAGCGCGATCAGCCGGTCGGTGCCGCAGTTGAACATCTTCATGTTCTCGCAGCCGATCAAGAGCGGGCTGGCGATGCTGATGATGGTGCTGTTCCTGCAGTTCCTGTATGACGCCCTGCGCCAGTTCATCGACACCGACAGCGGCATGCGTGGCCTGTTGCAGCTGCTCGGCTTTCCGGCGGCCGGGCCATGAGCGACAAGCCGCATCAGCCCACACGCAAGCGCCTGGAAGACCGCCGCAAACGCGGCGAAGTCGTGCGCAGCCAGGAAGTGGTATCCGCGCTCGTCTTTACGTGCATGGTGGGCGCGCTGTCGCTCACGCCCGCCTTGTGGATGGACAGCATCCGCGCCGGCCTCGCCACCCTCGGCCGCGTGCTGGCAGCGCCGGAGCCCGCCAAGCTCATCGGCCCGCTGGTGGCCGATCTGGCAATCCATGCCGCTGGGCTTGCCGTCGGCATCATCGCGCTCAGCGGGTTCATCGCCGCCTTGACGGCGTTCGCGCAGGTGGGCGCGCTGATGAGTCCGGCCAAGATCACGCCCGATCTTTCGCGGCTCAACCCGGCCAATGGCCTGACACGCATGTTCTCGATGCGCAATCTGGCGGGGCTCGGGCTGATGGTGCTGAAGGTGCTGTGCCTGCTTGGCATCCTCTTTGTGGTGGGTGCGGGCGCCATCGATGCGCTGCTCTCGGCCGGGCGGCAGTCGCCTGCGCAGATCCTGCAGGTGGGCGCGCACGTGGTGCTGGTGCTGCTGTCTTGCGTGGCCACCATGCTGCTGGTACTGGCCGCGGCCGATTACATGGTGGTGCGCGCGCAATACCTGAAGGAAGCGCGCATGACGACCGAAGAAATCCGCCGCGAATACCGCGAGAACGAAGGCGACCCGCACCTGCGCGCCCGGCGCCGCCAGCTTGCCCGCGAGGCGCACTGGAGCGCCCTGCCCGACCGCATCCGGCTGGCCGTGGTGGTCGTGTACTCGCCGCAATACGCCGTGGCACTGTGGTACGGCGGCCAGGGTACGCTGCCGGTGGTGGTGGCCCGCGGCGAAGGCGAGATGGCCGAGCGCATCCGCAAACTGGCCGAAGCGCAGCTCATTCAAACGCACGGCAACCCCGGGCTTGCAAGCAAGCTCTACGAGCAGGTTCAGCTCGATGCCGCGATTGACCGGACGCTCTTCCGCGAGGTGGCCGAGACGCTGCGCTGGGCCACCGGCGCGAGCCAGACCAGCGCCTGATCTGCAGCACCTTTCCTTTGACTGAGCACATCGGACCGAAGCGGTCCGTTCTGTGTCCAAAGCGGACGTGGACGGCACATGGGCCGCCAAGTTTCAATGTACGCATTGTCGTCGCCGCCCCACCGAAACACGCACCAGAACTGCGTTTTCCCGGACTGGGCGGTCGGTCAAAAGACCATGGCAATGCGCAGCAGCATCGGTTGTCGGGACCCGCGCATCGCACATCAGGAACGGCAGCCCGCAAGGGCATCGGTTGGGGGATTGTTTGCACAATCAGAACATCCCGGAGCCACGCATGGACCTCTTGCACACGCAAGACCTGGACCGCACGTCCACCCTCCGGTTCGATTCCGCCTTGCCGGATTTCGAACTGGCCGCTGAACAACCGCCCATCCAGTCGCACGTGCGGTTCTTTACCGAAGAAGAGCTGACCGTCTGGCGCCCCGACGAAGCACCGCGTGGCACCGTCAACCTGCTGGTGGAGCTGCTTTCCTGCACAACCGCTGCTGAACGCAAGATGCTCGTGCGCCATCTGCTGTTCGACATGGGCTTCGACTCGATGGTGTATGCCACAGCGCGCGCCATCAACGCTCGCTCGACGGCGCGCACCTGCCTGGTGAGCTACACCGACGAAGACTGGGCCCGCCGCTACTTTGAAGAACGCTTCTTCGAAGTGGACCCACGCCGTGAATGGGTGACCCGCAGCGGCATGCCCATGATCTGGGAAGCCGACGACCTGCGTCGCGCCGCCCACGCCGAGCAAGATGCCGAACGCAAGCGCGCGTTCATCGAGATGTCGCTCGAATCCGGCGTCAGCAGCGGCGTGTTCATCGCCCTGCCCGGCGCACAGCACGGCACGCGTGCCGTGATCAGCCTCACGTCGAGCGTGCCGGGCCGGCGCTGGATGTCGGATGCGGTCACGGGCCGCGCGCTGGTGCTGGCGCTCGGCATCCACCAGTTCATCTCCGACTACACGAGCATGTCGCGCATGCTGCTCGGCATGGGCCGCAGCATTTCGCAAACGCAGAAGCGCGTGCTGGAGTGCCTGGCCAGAGGCATGCGCGACAAGGAGATCGCCAGCCAGCTCGACATTCCCGTGCACAACGTCGATTACCACCTGCGACGCCTGCGGGGCGTGTTCGGCGTGCGCAACCGCGTGCAGCTGATCGAAGCCGCGCTTGAGCAGCTGGCGTTCTAGCAGGGTCCGTTCAATCGCGCGCTCAAGCGGGCACGCAAGCGGCGCGGCACGCATATGGCACCGTATTCCAGGGCAGCTTTACGCCAACAGCGCAGGCGCCCTTACGGAAAGTCGGCGTTGTGTGCCGCGCAGCCCGGGCCCAGCATGAGCCGGTGTGGCGTGCGTTACAGAGGCTCCGTGCGCACCCCACTGTTCATCTAGGAACGGCGTGCATGGGACCAAACTGGCCAGACGGCATCAAACCCCCGGATAGCGTTCTCCAGGCGCAACGCGAAGCGCAGGCCGCCTATGCCCGCGCGCAGGAACAGGCGGCTGCCGCGCAACGGCAAAAGGCGGCCGAAGACGCGCACAAGGCCACGGTCGACCAGCTCGGCAAGCTGAAGCAGGCCGGCAACCCAACCGCGCTGAACCAGGCCGTGAGCGCCGAAATGGCCGCGCTCTACACCCAGGCGCACAACGCGCCCTACAACAGCGCCGACGCCAAACAGTTTGCCGAAGCGCTGGCCCTGCTGCAGAGCGCGCACGACAAGGGCAGCGCCGACACGCTCTTCGCCTCGGCCTGCGCCGATGCCGCCATCGACCGCGCCAACAAGGCCGTCAATGGACCGAAGCAGGATTACGCAGCCGCCATGCGCTCGCTGGCGGGCGATCTGGATGTCAACCACGCCACGCCGGCCGTCCTCAACTTCACGCTGGGCGACACGCGCACGCGCGACCTCGCCAACCACGCGCGCGGCAACTCGGCCGACGACCTGAAAAACATCGCCCAGTCGATCACGCAGCGCGATACCAATGCGCCGGAGTTGCTGGCCATGCTGGTCGACCAGCAGCCGCTGGAAACGCTCACGAACCAGTCCGTCCGCAGTTCCGACCCGGCTTCAAAACACGACGCCCTGCTCAACGACCTGATGTTCATCAGCCAGCGTCTCCAGGGTGCGCGCAAGACGAGCTACTCGCCCAGCGGCGAGGAGTTGAACGATCGGCTGGCGCAATCGCTCGCGCATCGGCTGGAGAACGACCCGCTGGTCGACTACACCGGCAATCATCTGGACACCGCTGGTGAAACGTTTGGCATCAAGCAGCTCGTCGACAAGGGTGCCGATCCGACGCTGATGTTCAAGGTGGCGGACCAGATCGGCCGCGACGGCCAGGCCGGCAGGCTCAACAGCCGCGTGGAAAGCCTGTTCGAGGGTGGCACGCGCAACATCCTGCTCAAGGAACTGGCCGGCAAGACGCCCGACAAGCCCATCCAGGCGCCGGTGGCGGCACCGATCAACCCCACGCAGATCCAGCAGATCACCGGCAAGATGCTCAGCAACCTGCCGGGCAATGGCACCACGCTGGCGCCGGGCGTGGACCCGCTGCAATACGCGGCCATCCTTACGCGGCTGCAGGCCGGCGCGCACGCCGACCCGACGGCATTCCAGACAGCGGCAACCGCAGCACAGGAACAGCTCAAGCCCGAAGACCCGCACATCGATGCAAACCAGCGCACCGACGATGCCATCGGGCAAGTCAGCAACCTGCACCTGTTTGCGGACACACCAGCAACGGCCATCCACCAGATGCTGGATGCGACACCGGCGCAGCAGGATTCCCCCGCGCTGCAGGCCGATCGACATCAGACCGACCAGGCGTGGAACGACCTCACGCAAGCGCAGATCCGGCAAAAGCAAGCCGCCGACAGCCACGGCGACGTAACGAGCGCCAACCAGGCGCTGGCCACCGCCACCACGGCGTACAACAAGGCGATCGTCCAGGAACTCAAGGACACGTATCCGCAGATTCCCGGCGACGATCTGCTCCGTTACGGCCTGAACGGTGTCTACCAGAACGACCTGCAGGCCGCCGTGCAGCAGCTCTACCAACATCACGATGGGCAGGTCCCGCAGTTGTCGGGCACCTATCTGCAGGCGGCCATCGTGACGGAGTTGGTAGACAACACCATGCGCAGCACGCCGCCGGGCCAGGGGGCGGAGGCCCCCGAATACAAGGGGCTGGAAGCGCTTCAGCAATACACGGCAGCGATGGGCGATGCGCCGGGCGGCAACACCGTGCGCGACGCCATCCTCGGCGACAGCCGCATCCAGCAGATGCGGCAGAACGTGGTGAACACCGTCATCGACCCCGTGCGCGGCGAGCCGCAAGACCGCATCAAGGCGCTGGACCAGATGAGCCACATGCTGTCGTCGTATCTGCCGGTGGATTTCGACCACGCCATCCAGAACGCCGTGGAGAACGACCCGACCGTGCAGCACATGGTGGACGAAACCGCCCGGCTCACCACCACGCTGCCGCCAGCCGACGGCATCGCGCGCACGGCCGACCTGCTCGACAGCCTGGCCACCACGCCCAACCTGATGGCGCGGCTCTACGCCGTCATCGACCCGCCCGGCGGCAAGCCGCCCTCGGCGATGATGAACTGGATCGCCAACCACCCGCGCGACCAGAAGGCGGTGGATTACTACCGCAACCTCGCGCGCATCGGTAACCGGCTGTTCAACGGCGGGCTTATCCTCGGCAATGGCGAGAACGCGCTCGTGGATGGTTACGGGCGCCTCGTCCACGCATTCCAGCAGCGCCTGACCGGCGACAAGCCCGTGCTGTCGGACTACGGCGGCACCGAGGCCGGCATGCTCAGCGTCGACACGAACCTGATGCCGACCATCAGCAAGGCGCTCGAAGCCGGAGCGCCGCCCAAACTGTTCCTCTCTGCGCTCAGCGGCTACAGCTACCGAGACAAGACCGGCGCCATGACGCAAGCGGCCGCCGGCATTGCGCCGACCGACCGCGTGGTCAATCCGATGAACATGGCGCTCAAGGATGCCAAGGGCGAAGCCGCATCGGACGACAGCCCGGCCGCCAAGGTCAACCAGTCGTTCTCGTCCGAATTCCAGCAACTGGCCAAGGCCAGCGGCCTGGCACCGCGCAGCTTTGCCACGTTTTCCGATTTCAGCGACTACGTCGGCCAGCAGGCCGGCATCAGCGCACGCACACCCGTTACCGCGGCCGACTGGCAGGCCGTGCACGACGGCACGTTCCGCTACTACGACCCCAACCAGCTCGTCTACCGCAACCAGGACGGCAGCGGTACCACGCTCGACGACCTCGCCCGTGCCGCGTGGCAGGCCGGCGGCGGCGACACGGGCCCCGTCACCGTCACCGGTCTCACCTTTGTACTGGCCGAAGGCAGCAGCGACCCGCAGCAATCGGTGCTGCTCGACGTGCGCCGCGACGGCCACGACCGCTACGTCAGCGCGAGCACCGACAAGGCGCACAAGACGCGCGTGTACGACAGCTGGAGCGACTGGGTCAGCAACAACGATTTCGGCCTCGGCCAGGTGTCTTACCTGGTGGGCGGCCAGGCGACATTTGACGACCAGGGCAACGCCATGGCGCTGGTCGCCACGCACGAGACCGGCCACGAACCGTGGCTGACGCCCGAGACGGCGATCATGATCAGCGCAGCCGTGGTGTCGATGGTGGCCGCACCCTTCGCCGCGCCCGAGATGGTGCTGCTGGCGATGGCCGCGCGCGGCACGATGTTCGCCATCGGCGCCATGCAAACAAGCGAAGCCGCCGTGCGCGTGCTGGAACACCCGGGCGACGCCACCGCCTGGGCCGATGCCGGCTTTGCGCTGCTGATGACCGCCACCGACGGCATCGGCACGCTGGGCAAGATCGGCCGGGTCGGCATGATCGGCCGCACCGCCGACGATGCTCGCGCGCTCGAACGCTGGATGGCCGCTCGCCCCGTCAAAGGCTTCGCCGACGAGGTCAACACCTTCGCAGAAGACGTGGGCCGCACGCCGCTGTTCAAGGTCGCAAAGTACGGATCGATGGCCGGCATGGGCTGGAACATGATCCAGACCGGCGCGCAATGGAACCAGATGACGCACCAGCAGCGCGCTGTCGCCATTGGCCAGACCTTCGGCTTCCTGGCTGCCGGCATGATCGAGCAGCCGGGCGAGGCGCTCATGCTGCGCAAGGTGGCGCGGCGTAATGGCAACGCGGTCGGCACAACGTACGCGCCAATGGACACAGATCAGGCGGCAGCGGCAGACGCGTTGCTTGAGCGGTTGCACCAGTGGATGCCCAAGCCTGGAGAGGGCTTGCACCCTGTGGTTGCCAAACTGGGGGCGGATGCATTCGATCATCTACGGGACGCGCTTGCCGGCAGACAGCTGGATGCACCGGCCGTGCGGGCGCTGGGCCAGCTCACAGCGATGACCAACGAGGTTGGCGCGCTCGCCAACACCGCCGTACCCGTCGCGGCCTTGAGCGGCAACGTGATCCAGCTCGATGGTGACCCGCACGACAAGGCTGCCCATACCGAACCGGAGGTGCTTCCCAGCGACCACCCCAGGCGTTATGGCACGCCGGGGCTGCATTTCGCGGACCTCGCCGACCCGCGTGTTCTGGCTCGGGAGCGTGTTGCCATCCTCGACGACCTGCACGAGGAGATCAACCGGCTGTATCTGTACGGCGGCGAACCGCACGCGGGCATGGGAATGGTCGTCTCCCGCTCCACGCCCGAAGAAGTGCAGCAGCATGGCCTGGACGCGCGGCAGATCCATCGCAACGTGACGGCCTTCGGCTTGCTGATGGGTATGAAGCCGGACGAGTATCTCTACCTGCTGCCGCTGGGCAACTTGCGCGTGCCGGACGAACCCGTGGCCGGGCGGCGCACGGAGAACGGCAGGCCAGTCGCCGACGGCTTGCCCGTGGCAAGCGTGCAGCCCGCCAACAAGGTACTCGGCTATATCCCCTCTGAAACTGCGGGCCAGGGAGCGCCAAGGATCGAGCTGAACTACGATCCGGACGGCCCCATGCAACCGTACGACGGCAGCCTCGCATTCCTGCCGAACGTCTACCGTGCCGCCTACCACGACACGCCGAACATCAATCTGATCGACCCGGAGTTTCCGGACTCCGCGCCGTTCCTGCTGCACTTCCCGCAGCGCCGCGCCAACCTCAGCGGCGTACCCACCGATGTGCCGATTCCGCATGGCAGCCCCGCACCCGGGAAGGCCGGCGTGATACCAGCCTATGTGATTGCCGGCGAGGTGGAACACCACGGCATCTGGCTCGACGTGGAATCGGCCTACGGGTCCGTTGAGCACGTCCCCGCCGGCTTGCCGAGGCGGCAGACCGACCACGGGCTACAGGTGCGGCTGGACGGCGTCGCGCTGGCCGAACGGGTGTGGGACGATCACAACTTCAGCATGGAGACGACGAGCAATATCGTCGTGCTTGGTTGCGATACCCGCTCGGGTACGGCGCCGCCATTGCTGGTGAATCTGTCGAACGAACTGTCCAACCGCATACGCCAGCGACGCAGCGCCGAGGGGCAGATTGCTGATCCACGCCCCGGTATTCGCGTGCAGGGTCAGGACGGGCTCGACTGGTTGCAGCTTTCCAACGGTGCACAAGACGGGCGCCGGCAAGTCATCAACGCCCATTTCGATGGGCAGACGCACGGCATCGTGGCACTGCCCGTCATCTCACATGCCGATGCGCTCTATGCCAAGACGAAAGAACGGCTGCGCATGCTGTATGACGGCGATGAGCCGGTCTTTCCCGAGGGCGACAGGATGATGCTGCTGCTCGACGAGGCGCACAGCCAGATCGCGGCGGCAAACGACCTGGCGCAACACGGCACGCCGTCGGGCGCCTACAGGACAGCGAGTGATCCGCTGGAACTCCTAGCGGGCTCGCCCGCATCGCACGTTGCCGACGCAGTCAACCAGCGGCCGTTCGCAGACGCCTGCAACCAGATTCTCTCGCTACTCAATGCGGACCTCCCATCTTCCGTGCTTCGGATGCGGATTGCGGATGTGCTTGGCAGGGTGGTCGCGCATCCTCACCTCACCTACAAGCGCGAAGTGCCCGCCATGCCGGCGCTGGGCAAGCCGCGCCCGGTTACGCTCACGCTCCACGCGCAAGGCGCGCCAGACCCGGCCACCCCCGCAGTTCTCGTTAACGAGCGGCCTGCCTACGACTGCACCGCCTGGGACGACCTGCCCGCCCAGCCGCTGCTCGTGAACGCCAGCACCGCGTTCCACGACAACATGCACTTTCCGGCGGGTATGGTCGGCGCGGCGTTCGACGGGCACGGCCCGATCGTCAACAGCGCAGACAACGCCCTCCTCACGCCGTTCGACATTGCGCGCGCGCTGATCGACACCCCGTTCGACCAGATCCATTTTGATGGCACCACCCGCACCCGGGACGTTGGCGCCGACGGTGCAATGCTCACGTTGCGCCGCGTGATGGAAATGAATCCGGAAATGGAGGCACCCGGGTTCTTCGTCGCGCTCGAGCATGGGGGCGCGATCATGCCGGAAGTGGCGCGCTGGCTGGCCTTCCTGCTCAAACGCGACAACGTGCGGGTGTTCGGCCTGGACGGCCAGCGCGCGCCGATATCTGGTGGCGTAGTGAGAGACCCCGAAACCGGCAAGCCAGCCAGTGAACGCGTCCGCACGATGCGCGATGAAGACACCCCAGGGCGCATCGTCCTCTATACCGCAAAGGATGGTGGCGACGCGCCGGTGCTTCCGAGCATGATCAAACCCCGCACCGCCGATATCGGCGCGAAAGCCATCGGCGGCATGCGGTACGCCTTGCCGGAAGACGTGCTGATCGTCGAGGGCAAGCTGCTCGATGGCGACCCGAATGCGATCTGGCTCGACGGCATCGTTGAAAAAAATGGGCGGACCGAGCCATCGATTTTCTCCAGTAGCGAACTGGCCGAGTTGATCAACGCGCGGCTATGGGCCAAAGGCTTCGAGAACGCAGATGCCGTGCCCGTCGTGTTGATGGTCGACAACGGGCTCAAACTCAGTCGGCGGCTCTCCGAGGCAATCCGCAACCCGGTGTTCGCCACCGAACACAAGATTGACCGCTCGCAGATACACAACCCAGACTGCCGCGTCGTTCCCACGCACCCAGACGACCCCGCGTTCGCCGCTGCGCGCCAGCCTGGATGGAAACTTGATCCAAACGGCCGTGCGTGGCCGCCTTCCGAAGAGACGCCTTACGTAGCGCCTACCGAGGCGTCATCCGAGCCACGAACACCACAGGCCACCCGAGAAACACCGCCGGACGAAATGCCGGGCGATCCGGACGTCATCGCGCTTGACAGCGGCGGTCATCCGGCTGCATCGCAACCAGCCTCGTCCTCCGGCGAGACGAGCCAAAGCCCGACCAGCCAGCCGGTGCCAGCGGACAAACCACTGAGCCGGTTCAAGCGTGTGGCGCGGGGTGTGCAAGACCTGCCCGCCCGCGCTGCCGTGGGCGCCATGGCCGGCCCCCGCCGCATGCTCGCCCTCATGCCCATGCGCACGGCAGCCGCGCGCGTGGACCGCGGCCGCGCGCTGCATGTTTCCGGTGAAAACTTCCACCAGGTCGCCATGTCGCACAGCAATGGCGCGCTGGATAGCACGCGCCATTTCACCTACGCATTCGCCCGCAATGAGAACGGGCCGGATACGCTGCTCGGGCAAGTTGTGTTTGACGACAAGGGTATGCCGTCCTGGCGTGCCCTGGATGCCGACAAGCGCCACTTTGACGGGCTGGTCTCCATGGCGGACAGCCCGCTGGGCGCACGCACCTCCTACACGCCCGAAACGCTGTTTGTGGTCAGCCAGCGGCCACCTGCAGAAGTGGCCATCGATCAGAGCGTCAAGGAGCTGGGACGAAAGCGCACCTATCGCGGCGTGGGACTTGCCGAGTCGGACAAGGCATCGGTGCGGCCCGAACTCTCCGCCATCGTGGACACCGCAGGCACGCAAGGCAGCAAGATCAAGGAGCGCGGGATCCGCAACGTCGATGCGCCGGGGCTCGCCGCCGTCACGAAGCGCTCCCGTCAGAACAGCGACCTTCCGTTGCCTTCGCGTATCCGACGCACATTCAAGGAATCGTTGTTCGTGATGCGCGACTACCCGACCGTGGGTCTGCTGCGCGAGCAGACAGCGCTGAAGCTGCTGGAGAACGCATGCAAGATGCTCAGCGTGCCGTTCCCGCGCAAGCTTGCCCAGCACTTCAGCGTAGCCAGTACGGCCGACCGCCGCGCTGTACGCGCGTACCTGAACCTGCCGCACAATGAACAGGATTTGGTCACGCTCGCCGCGCGCACAATCTCCCCCTCGAACATCGAGACCGCCGGCCAGGCATTGCTGTGCAAGAACATCGGCGTGATCACCGAGATCCGGGTGGTCGCAGCAGAAAGCATGTTGTCGGCTGCCGGCCTGGGGCGTCCGCTGCCGCACGTGCGCCGCCTGTGGCAGGCCGCAATGCGCGAGCACGGCGAAGTCTCGTTCGATGAGAACGTCGGCGGCCTCGTCAACAAGGACGGTGCGATGGTCGTCGCGCTGGACTGGTTGAACCAGGACTCCGTCAACAAGATGTTGGACTTTTCAGCCAAAACCGGCGCGCAGGTCACGCTCTGGATGGACCCGGCCAACATGCGCGTTGGCACCGATGGACGTCCGGTACCGGGACCGAATCGCCCCATCAACATGGTGCGGTTTGGCAAGGCCTATGAAGCGTGGATGCGCGACAACCCGGGCAAACACCCTACGGTGAACGTGTTTGGCACCGGCAACGACAACGTGCTCGATCCGGTGGAGGGCATCGCCTCGCTCAAGGTCGCTCGCACGCTGCTGGACAGCCCGTACATGACCGATGTGCACATTGCGCTCGACGGCACCTCCGACTACACGCGCTCGCAGGAGCTGACGCGTGCCACGGCCGAGTTAATCCTTGAGAACGGCAACTGGAAGCGCATCCACTTCGATGCTGCGCTCGGACGGCCGTTGAACCGCCTGACAAAGGAGGACATGTCGATCCTCTACGAGCCGCTGATGAACCAGGTGCGTGAGGTCATTGACGAGCGCAACCTGCAAGTCAAATTTGAAGAGGTGCGTCGCGCACTGTTCGCGGAGAACACAACGCATCGGGTCGAACAAGCGAAGTACAGCACGATCCAATGGGCGCGCTCGAATCGCGATGCACTCCGCGTGCAGTCCAACCCGCGTGCGGACGCCCATGCGCAGCGCTGGCTCGATCAGCACGGTGATCGTGTGCAGCGTAGCCACGTAGCCCCCGCAGAACCTGCGCATGATGCCGTCCTGACCGACTGGGACGGCTTGATGACCGACCCTGAACTCGACCCGGCACGCTACCAGCAGCACCGCGACCTGACACCGATTCCCGTGGCCGAAGACGATGCCGACGCCATGCTGCGCGCGCTCGGCTACGGCCCGATGCGCGCGCCCACCAAGCTGCTGCAACGCACCGATGCGCCGTCCGCCTATGGGTCACTCAACCAGCGGGCGCTCCTGCAGATCGGCAAGGCGGTCGCGGCCGGCGCAGGCGGTGCTGCCCTCTCTGCCCTGCTCGTCAGCCTGGGTAAGGTGGACCTGCGCGATTCGGCCTCACTGGCGCGCGCGCTGCCGGCGTTCGGTCGCACGGCCCAGCAATGGCGCGCCATCCTCAGTTCCAGCATCCAGCGCGGTGATACCGCGATGATCGAGAACAAACTCATCGCGTATTACGCAGGCATCGAACGCTATGCCAAGGCACGTGATGTCTCGCCCGAGCGCCTGCCCCACATCCGCGCGGTCATGGAAGAAACGCTGGCTGCGATCGGCATGCTGCGCGACCGGGCCAAGCCTGGTGCGCAACCTCGTCTCAGCGAGGAGGAGCGCGATACCCACATTGCGCGCGTCACGTCCACCTGTTTGCAGCTCGTGGACGGCTACCTCGGGCTGCCCGCATCGCAGATGCACTTCATGCATTCGGGCGTGCGGTCGGGCCAACTTGGGCGCCTGGCGTCCACGGTAGGCGGTGTGGTGGGCGTCGGCGCGTGGGGCGGCATGATGCTCGAAGGCTTTGTGCCTCCGGCGCTGGCCATCACCATGATGGCGGGCAGCACACTCAACGCGTTCTACCATGGCTTGCTGCGCTACAGCTTCCGCCGCGGCTTCGACTTCAACAACAGCGATGTCGTCCGCTCGCTTGTGCACGGGGCGTACACGTTGTCTTCCACCGGCACCATCGTCTCGGCGATGACGCATCCGCCAAGCGTTGCGGGGGCCGTATCGGTGGGCGGTTCGGTGATCTATCTGATGTCGACGCTCAAGGCCGTGGTGCCGAACTTCATGCCAGGCGTGATCCGCGCCAGTGCGGGCCTCACTGCCTTGGCGGAAACCACCGCACTGATTTCAGCCTGGATCAATTCGGGGCAAGGACCGCAACCCGCGCAGCCGAATCAGCCGCCCCAGCAGACCGGCCCGGCACAGCCACCGCCCCATACGCCGGTCCTTCCGCCGCCGCCCCCCGTGCCGCCCGCCCCGGTCACGCACCTGGTGCCCGCCGTCACGCACGACGTACTGGCTGGCGAATCACTCTCGCGCATCCTGCGCAACGAGGCGAACCGCGGCACGATCGTGGTCGGCCCGACGTATCGCGAGCTGGAAGCCGTCATCGATGAGGTTGCGCGACTGAACCAGCTTGCCAATCCCGATCTGATCCATATCGGGCAGAACCTCATCATCGTGCCGGCGCATCAGGCGCCGGGGCCCGGCTGAGTGCGAGCGTGCGTGTTGGCGTGTCTACGCACCAGCGTAGTCGCGCACGCGCACGCGCCACCCTACGCTGCACATTCCCCTTCACTACGGAGCCCGCTCCATGTCGACCCATCACGCATTCCGTTCCCTTCAACCCGCGCTGCGCACTGCCCTGATGTGCGCCGCCTTGACGGCATTGACCACAGCGCCCCAGCTCGCCCAGGCGCAGGTGGCGCCGCGTGTGTCGGTGTCGCATTACGACGTCTTGCGGACGGAGTTGTTCTCGGGCATTCCGGTCACAGCGGTCTTCTCGCCGTCGCAATGTCCGAATGGACAAGGTGCCGTCGCCAAGGCAGCCGCGCCGGTGGTTCACGGCGGTTTTGCGGTGCGCGACTTCCTTGAAGTCGAGGGCAGCAACATCGGCTTCTCTAACCAGCATCTGACGCTGCGCCCCGACGGCACGCCTGTACTGGAACTCGCGCAGTACCGCGTGACGCCCGACGACAAGGCTACGGTAACTGTGTCGTTTCTTTCGCCGCTGACGTATCAGGCTGTGTCGGCGCCGCAGACGTTCCAGTGCGCGATCGGCGCGGGCCTGGACTTTTCGATTGGGCTGGCAGGTCTGCTGCGGCGGTAAGCGGACGCGGCCTACGCGCACTCAGCCCTTAGCGATGTCGCGCAGGCCGGGCAGGTCGAGCAGTTCGATCTCGCCATAGGCGACCTTGAGAATGCCGCGCGCCTGAAAATCCTTGAGCACGAGATTGACGGTCTGGCGTGACAGCGCGAGCAGCAAGGCAAGCTGCTCCTGCGGAACGCGCAGCACGCGGCGGGTGCCGAGGCGCAAGTCGCCGTAGCCGGCGGCCATCAGCAACAGGCGACGCGCCACCCGCACCGATGCCGGCAGCAGCGCCGTTTCTTCAAGCACGGAAAAAGCCAGGCGCAGCTTGTGCGTCAGCAGCAACGCAAAAGCGTGCGTGTGCTGCGGCGCACGTTCAAGCAGGTCCATCAACGCGGCCTGCGGCATGTGCAGCAGCACCGAATCGCCCTCGCCCCATGCATCGTGTGTGCGCGCCTGGTTGTCGAACACGCCGATCTCGCCAAACCAGTTCACCGGCTCCAGCACGGCCAGCAGCGCTTCGCGGCCGTCCGCCGTGGTGGCGCGCACGCGGATGCCGCCTTCCACCACGCAATACAGCCCGTCGGGCGGATCGCCGCGGCGAAACAGTACCTCCCCGTCGGCCAGCCGGCGCACGATCGCCATGTCGATGAGGATCTCCTGCAGGGGCTTGCCCAGACCGCCAAACCAGTTGCTGGCGTGCAGGCGGTCTCGGTACAGCGCCGCTGAGAGCGGGCCGGGCGGCGGAGTGCTTCGGGCGGGGGCGGAATCCATGGGCGCGGGGCAGTGGAATGTGGCGGATGCGACAGGCCCCAAACACGAATGCGCTGTCTGCGCCACCATCCGGACGCAACGACACGCTGAACGCATGGCACTGTCTACGACTGGACGATGATAACGACGGCACCGCCCGGACGTCCACGCCGTACTTGCGTAAGCTATGCGCCACCAGGCATGACTTCAGGCAGCCCCGCCCGCCACCACGGAACACGTCGCCCATGAAGAATCCCGACTACGACCCCGCCAAGCCGCACCACACGCCGGACGGATTCCGCAACCGCTATCCGCACCCGCGCCCCGACGCCAATTTCTGGCAATGGCAACGCGAGCGCCGCCGCCTGAAGCTGCCCAAGCCGCCCACGCAAGACCTGTCCTGCATCGCGCCCAACCTCAGCGCCATCCATCAGCCGCCGGATGTGCCGCAACTCACCTGGATCGGCCACGAAACGCTGCTGCTGCAGATCGACGGGCTCAATGTGCTGACCGACCCGGTGTTCTCCAAGCGCGCCTCGCCGCTGCCGTTTGCGGGGCCGCGCCGCCATCAACCGCCAGGGCTGTCGCTCAAGCAGTTGCCGCATATCGACCTGGTGCTGATCTCGCACAACCATTACGACCACCTCGACCGCGCCAGCGTGCGTGCGCTGATGCGCCAGCCCGGCGGCGCGCCGATGTTTTTCGTGCCGCTGGGCATCGACCGCTGGTTTGCGCGCAACGTGCGCGGCACGCGCCTTGCCGGCGACCAGCCCAACGTGCGCGCATTCGACTGGGACGACGAAGCGCGCTTCGGCCCCTTCACCGCGCACTTCTGCGCCGTGCAGCACTGGTCCGCGCGCGGCCTGTACGACCGCAACCACACGCTGTGGGGCAGCTGGGCGCTGCTGCATCCGCAGCTGCGTTTCTGGTTCTCGGGCGATCTGGGGTATTCGCAAGACACGCGCGACATCGGGGCGCGCTTCGGCCACTTCGATGTGGCGGCCATTGCCGTGGGCGCCTACGAGCCGCGCTGGTTCATGAAGGCGCAACACATTGACCCAGCCGAAGCCGTGCAGGTCATGCAAGACATCGGCGCACGGCAGGCAATGGGCATCCACTGGGGCACGTTCGAGCTGACGGACGAAGCGCTGGACCAGCCCATCACCGATCTCGCCCACGCGCTGAAGGCGGCCGACGTGCCCGCCGAGCGCTTCCTTCTCTTCAAGCATGGCGAAACCCGCGTGTGGGATGCCGCCGCCTCGCGGCTCGTGACCGACGTGACCGAAGTCCCCAAAGAAAAAGCGCGGCCGCGAGATGACTCGCTGGCCGCGCAGTAAGAAACTGGCAGGTCAGGCACAGACCCAGCGTCGCTCGCCATTGGCAGCGGCGCTCGGGTGATATCAGATCAGGTCGGCGTCGGCAGCCATGCGCGATCGCGCAGGCGCGAGCGGATGCGAGCAATCGCCTGGCTGTGGATCTGGCACACACGCGATTCCGACACACCCATCACGGCGCCGATTTCACGCAGGTTCAGATCCTGCTCGTAGTAGAGGCTCATCATGAGCTTTTCGCGCTCGGGCAGTGCCTCGATGGCAGCCACCACCGATTCGCGCAGGTCGTGGTCCAGCAGCTGGTCCAGCGGCGTGGCGTCGTTCTCGGGTGCGCGGTTCTCGATGAAGGCGTCGGCGTCTTCGCGGTCGAAATCTTCGTAATACAGCAGCTGGCTGCCTTGCAGGTCGACCAGTTGCTTCTGGTATTCGGCCAGCGACATGCCCAGCGCGGCGGCAATCTCGGTTTCGGTGGGTGCGCGACCCTTCTGCTGCTGCAGCTTCTGGATCGCCTGCTCGATCGTGCGCGCGTTGCGGCGCAGGCCACGCGGCAGCCAGTCCGAGCCGCGCAGTTCGTCCAGGATCGCGCCGCGGATACGCTGGGCCGCGTAGAACTCGAACTGCACGCCCTGCGTTTCTTCATAGCGCGACAGCGCATCGAGCAAGCCCATCATGCCGGCCTGGATCAGGTCGTCCAGCTCAACGCTGGCCGGCAGCTTCACCATCATCTGGTTGGCAATGCGACGCACCAGGGGTGCGTACGTGGCCATCTCGTCGGACTTGGTCTTGCGACCCGTTGCGGTGTACATATCCATGCCTGCCTTTGACGCTTCGTTCATGCTGCGCCTCAATAAACCAATTCGGCCGCGCGTGCGGTGGCGCCGGGTGTCGCTGTCGATGCCGACATTGACGTTGCTTGCGCCGATTCATCTGCCGGCTCCTCAGCCGGTGCCCGCGCCGACATGACCACCCGTGACGGCGCACTGCCATCACCGGCTTGGGCCTCGGCGCTGGCCCAGCTCAACATTTCTTCGGCAAGCTGGCGGAAGGCCATGGCCGAAGGCGATGCGGGAAACGCACTCGCCACGGGCTTGCCGAGCGAGAGCGCGAGTTCTACGTGCCGGTCCTCGGGGAGGTAGCCGGCAAAATCGATTCGGGTGTTCAGGTACTGGCCCACGGTGTTGGCCAGGTTGCCGAACACGCGCACGGCGGAATCCACCGAATGCGCGCCGCACACCACGGTGCGGATGCCGGCGCTGCCTTGCAGCACGGCGGTTTTCTTGAGCAGCGTGTACGCGCTCTTGATGCCTTCCGGGCCATCCGAGAAGGTCAGCAGCACGTCGTCGCACGCTTCGGCCACGGTGCCCAGCGCCCGGTTGCCGAAATGCGCGGCCACGAGCGTCACATCCGCCGTCTCGTCGTGCTGTTCGAGCACGCCGGCCATGGCCAGCACGGTCTGCGCGCTCACCACGGCGGTATCGCGGCCCATGCCCGACAGCGCGATGCGCAGGTTGTCGACAAAGTCATCGACCTGCTCTTCCGCGCCGATCACGAGCACGCGGCGGGCGGCGGCATGACCGAGCATGCGCCGCAGCCCTGCGGCTTGATCCTTGGCGAATGGCGTCGTCATGGTCGCCCCCTTGTCAGGCGAAATCGAAAGCGGCCAGGCCGGGTTCGCGGTTGCCTGCGTTGCGTAACACCGCACCTTGCGCCACGAGCAACGATTCATCCGAATCGAGCGTGAACGACGACTGCTCCGCACCGGCCCGGAACGAGCGGTGGATCAACAGCTTCTTGTTCGGCACCGCAATGTCTTCCGGCACACGCTGGCCGTACGACACGTAGTGCAGCGGCAGGCGGCGGCGGATCATCACGTCCATCGCGTGGCCCACGGAAGCGGCCTCGTCGATCTTGGTCAGGATGCAGCCGGCCAGGTTGGCGTCGCGGTAGGCACCCACGACTTCATCGAGCGTCTTGCCGTTGCTGGCTGCGTTGAGCAGCAGCAGGCGCTTGATCGACGGGCCCACGGCATGCAGCATCGCCATCTGTTCGGACACGGCGCGGTCGCGCTGGCTCATGCCGATGGTGTCGATCAGCACGACGTGCTTCTCGCGCAGGTCGTTCAGCGCCAGGCTCAGGTCCTGCGCGTCCTTCACGGCATGCACCGAGACGCCCAGGATCTTGCCGTAGATGCGCAGTTGTTCATGGCCGCCGATCCGGTAGCTGTCGGTCGACAGCAGCGCCACGCGCGATGCGCCATGGCGCAGCACGAAGCGCGCGGCCAGCTTGGCGGTCGTGGTGGTCTTGCCCACGCCGGTCGGGCCCATCAGGGCAAACACGCCGCCCTGGTCGAGCAGGCTGTTTTCATCCGACACGGTGGTCAGGTTCTTTTCGATGGCGCGCTGCACGAAGTCCAGCGCACCTTCATACGTGTCGTGCTGCGGCATGTTTTCCAGCACGTAGCGCGTGAGCTGTGCCGAGAACCCTGCGTTGAGCATGGTCTGGAACAGGCGCGTACGCACCGGGTCGCCCAGCTTCACGCCCAGCGAGGCGAGGCTCGACATGGCGTCGTTCAGCGTGCTCTTGAGCGTTTCGATCTCGCCGACCATGCGGCGGGTCATCACGTCGGTCTCGGCACGGATGCTTTCCTTCACGTCGGCCTGGATGGCCGAACGCTGCAGGCTCACGTCATCACGCGGGGCTTCGGGCTGGGCCATCGTGTCCTCCACGCGGACGAAAATGTCGGACGATTTGCCTGCGTCGGCTTGCGCGTCGATGCGCGCCTTCACAGGGGCTTCGGCCTTCTGCTGTTCTGCACGGAGCGTGCGTGCCTGCGCTTCCACGCGCTCGGCAAAGCTGCGCAGCGTGACCGGGCGGTCGTCCTGTTCGCGTGCTTGCTCGCGTGCCTGCTCGCGGCGTGCGGCAAAGCGGGCGGTCGACTCCATCTCCGGCTGATCGTCTTCCACCGCGGTGCGGCGGGCGATGAACTGCGCGGTGCTGGCCAGGGCTTGCGCGGCAGACTCGGCAACCTCGGCGTTGGCGCGGTCCAGCGACAGGCCTGCCAGCATGCGGGTGGATGCGGCCAGTGCGTCTTCTTCGCCAAACGCCACGTCGTCGTCCACGCGCGTTTGAAGCGTGCGGCCGGCCGGCTTGGCGGCCTGCGTAACCGGGGCAACCGGCGCTGCCGGTGCGTCTTCCTGTGCAGGGGCGCGGCGCGAAGCGATGAAGCGGTTGCGCAGACGGGCCAGCGCGTTGGGCGCCGGCGTCTCGGCCTGCGGGGCTTCTTCAGCAGGTGCCTGAGCGGCGGTCACGGCTGCAGTTGCAGCGGCAATCGGTGCGGGCTCGGGAATCGGGGCCGGTGCCATCGGGCGGCGCTGCGCCGTCTTGGGTGCCGACGACTGCGTGTCGACCAGCGCATCCACGTGCGAGTCAGACGCGGCGATGATCTCGATGCCGCCCGGAATGGCGCGGTTCGACAGGATCAGAGCGCCATCGCCCAGTTGGTCGCGGACCTTGCGCAGGACGTCACGCGACGTCAGTCCGGTAAATCGATGCATTTTCATGCGCGGCCTCCAAGCATGGCGACAACCTTAATCGTTCGGTGATCTGGAATTTCTGCGTGCGACAGCACGCGCAGGCTCGGTGCGGCACGCTTGAACAGGCGGGCAAGCATCGGGCGCAGTGCGGGCGGTACGAGCAGGACGCCCGTCTGGCCCATCTGTTCGTGCTGCCGCGACGAGTCCGCTGCCGCTTGCATGAGCGAGTCAGCCAGTTGCGGTTCGATCGGGCCGGCGTTAGAGCCAACGACGCTTTGCAGCAAGATGTTCTCCAGATTCGGGTCAAGCGTGACGACCTGCATTTCGGTCTTGTTCGGGAAGAGCTGCTGGGCAATCGCCCGGCCCAGCGCCACACGCACGGCGGCGGTGAGTTCGGCGGGGTCTTGCGTCCTGCCTCCGTGTTCCGCCAGCGTCTCGACGATGGTGCGGATGTCGCGGATATGCAGGCCTTCGTCCAGCAGGTTCTGCAGCACCTTCTGCACGGTCGCGACGGGCAACAGCTTCGGTACAACGTCTTCGACCAGCTTCGGTGCTTCCTTGCCCAAATGATCGAGCAATTGCTGGACTTCCAAACGGCCGAGAAGCTCGGTGCTATGGGTGTAAATCAACTGATTGACGTGCGTGGCGATGACGGTGCTGCAATCGACCACGGTGTAGCCCTCGGCCTGCGCGCGATCGCGCACATCGGCGGTGATCCACATGGCCGGCAGGCCAAAGGTCGGGTCCACAGTCGGGGTGCCCGGCAGCTGCGTGCCCAGGCGACCACCCATGCCACCCAGGCCGCCCATGCCACCGTGGCCGCCCAGCCCGTCCTGGCCACCCGGATTGATGGCGAGGAACTTGCCCTGCTGCACTTCGCCGTGGCCGATTTCCACGCCCTTGAGCGTGATGCGATACGACGACGGGCCCAGCTCCAGGTTGTCGCGGATGTGCACGACCGGCGCCAGGAAGCCCATGTCCTGCGTGAATTTCTTGCGGATGCCCTTGATGCGGCGCAGCAGCTCGCCGTCCTGGCTCTTGTCGACCAGCGGGATCAGGCGGTAGCCGATTTCCAGGCCCAGCACGTCAACCCACGACACGTCGTCCCAGCTCGCCTCGGGCGTATCCACCGGGGCAATCGCCTGCAGCACGGGCTCGACCTCGGGCACTTCGCGCTTCTTCTTGAGGTACCAGCCCAGATAACCCAGACCGCCGCCAAACAGCACGAACGGGATGTGCGGCATGCCCGGCACCAGGCCCAGCAGGCCCAGCACGCCGGCCGTGGTCATCAGCACCATCGGCATGGCAAACAGCTCGCTCGACAGTTGCTGGCCGACGTCCTTGTCGGTGGAGACGCGGCTGACCATGATGCCCGCCGCGGTGGAGATCACCAGCGCGGGAATCTGTGCGACGAGGCCGTCGCCGATGGTCAGCAGCGTGTAGTTGGTGGCGGCGTGGCCCACGTCCATGCCGTGCTGGAGCACGCCCACGGCCAGGCCGCCGACGATGTTGATCAGCAGGATGGCGATACCCGCCACCGAATCGCCGCGCACGAACTTGCTGGCACCGTCCATGGAGCCGAAGAATTCGGCTTCCTGGGCAATGGCGGTGCGGCGCTTGCGGGCTTCGTCTTCGCGGATCAGGCCGGCGTTCAGGTCGGCGTCAATCGCCATCTGCTTGCCGGGCATCGCATCGAGCGTGAAGCGCGCGCTGACCTCGGCGATACGGCCCGCGCCCTTGCTGATCACCATGAAGTTGATGATGACCAGGATGACGAACAGCACGATGCCGACGGTGTAGTTGCCGCCCACCAGGAAGTGACCGAAGGCCTCGATCACCTTGCCGGCGGCGTCGGGGCCGGTGTGGCCTTCCATCAGCACCACGCGGGTGGAGGCCACGTTGAGCGACAGCCGCATCAGCGTGGTGATCAGCAGGATGCTCGGGAACGACGAGAAATCCAGCGGCTTGAGCGTGTGCATGCTGATCAGCAGCACGATGATCGACAGCGCGATGTTGAACGTGAACAGCAGATCGAGGATGAACGGCGGCAATGGCAGCACCATCATCGCCAGGATCAGGATGATGAGCACCGGGCCCGCGGCGGAGCGGTAGTCGCCCTTGCGCAGGATGTCGGTGACTCGGAGCAGTGCGGCGTTCATTGGAGGGCGTGCAGCGGGGGGGCTTTTCGATGGATGCCATCTTGCCGGGGGCGCCGCCAAATCGAAGACGTGAGAAAGCCGCCCAAAAGGCGGCTTTTCTCTGAAATACCCTCCCACCGGGGGGTGCGCTTCTACCCCTTCACGCCGCCAGGGGGGCCTGGGGGTGCGTCGTACCAGACTTTCATACAGAATCGCGTACTCAACCGGGCTGTACCAATCCTGTCCCTCGACCGCGCCCCTTTCGGTACCCTCGCGCTGCAGCAGCGGCCTGGTCGTATGCGCCATGCCGCCGGGGCGCTGGGACGCTGGGACGCTGGGTATGGGACTTGCAAATCATCCTGAAACGCCGCCCACAAGACCCGGATCCAGGCATCACCGCACGAAGGTGGTGCAGTGTCCGGTGCGTGGATGCACCAACCCGATCATAGGCAACGTTCAATGAAGCACCCCACCTCTGGATTACCGGACATCCATGATTGTTTGCCGGACTGGCCGTTCATCCGATGAGCGGCGCCATGGACCATCAGCTTCATCACGCAAGCAGCGCCGTTGCAGCAAGCGCTCCCCATGCCGCCCGGCACACGATGCTCGAAGACGTCTACGGTATGGCCGTCGGCATGATGTTCATCGTGACGGGGGTGGTGCTGCTCAGCGCAGCCGGACTCGTGACCGGTGGCATTGCAGGGATCGCGTTGCTCGTGTCGTACGTGGCGCCGCTCTCGGTCGGCACCATTTTCACGTTGGTCAACGTGCCGTTTTTCGTGTTCGCCTATTTCGTGATGGGCCCGCGTTTTGCCATCAAGTCGACGCTGGCCAGTTGCGGCATCACCCTCCTGCTGGCGGTGACGCGGCAGGCCTTGCACATCGATTTTGAGAGTCCGCTGTTTGCGGCGGTGGTGGGCGGAACGCTCAACGGCATGGGGGTGTTGGCGCTCGCACGGCATGGCTCCGGCGTGGGCGGCACGGGCGTTCTGACGCTCTGGCTGCAACGTACGCGGGGGATCAATGCAGGCATCGTGCAGGTGGCCATCGATTCGATGATTCTGCTGACATCGCTCCTGGTAATTCCGACCGGCCGTGTGGGCTGGTCGGCACTGAGCGCAGTTGCCATGAGCGCGATGGTGATCGCATGGCACCGCCCGGGTCGATATAACGTCGTGGTGCGATAGCGCCAGTCGGGGTCTCGGCGGCGAAAACATCACCGTTGGGGATCGCCGATCCCCTAAGCGTTGCCGGTGACGTCGTCATCGGTGTCGTCCGGGCCGGGCTGCGGGCCCGGGTCCATATCGGCGGGCACCGGCAGGTCGGTCGGGCGCACCGGCACACGGCCGCCCACCTGGTGCAGGCGGCGCAGCTGGTAGACATAGGCGAGCACTTCGGCCACGGCGGCGTACAGCGCTTCGGGAATCTGGTGACCGATCTCGGTATGGCGGTACAGCGCACGGGCCAGCGGGGGCGCTTCCAGAATGGGAATCTTGTGCTCCGTCCCCAGCTCCCGAATCTTTGCTGCGACCATGTCGGCGCCCTTGGCCAGCACGCGCGGCGCGCCGCCTTCCTTCTCGGAATAGCGCAGCGCCACGGCGTAGTGCGTCGGGTTGGTGACGATCACATCGGCCTTGGGCACGTCGGCCATCATGCGGCGCTGAGCGGCCTGGCGCTGCAGGTTGCGGATGCGGCCCTTGACGTGCGGATCGCCTTCGGACTCGCGGTGCTCCTTGCGCACTTCTTCCTTGGTCATGCGGTGCTTGCGCGCGTATTGCCACAACGACAGCGGCACATCCACGGCCGCCACCAGCATCATCACCGCTGCCATGCAGAGGAAGGCCACGCCGGCCACGTGCAGGGTGTCGCGCATGGCCACGCCCAGGTCCTGCTGCGGCAGTTCGATCAGGTCGCCCCGGTAATACCGGACCAGCAGCCAACCCACGCCGGCAATCAGGAACAGCTTGATCAGCAGGCGGGGCAGCTCCATCAGCCCCTCCATCGAAAACATGCGCGTCAGGCCCTGCAGCTTGAACAGGCGCGAAATATCGGGGGCCAGCGGCTTGAACGAAATGGCCCCGCGCGTGAGCGCAAGCGGCGACAGCGCGGCAATCACCAGCATCAGCATCAGCCCGCCCAGCGCCAGGGCCAGCGGCATGAACTGACCCGTGACGTAGTTCCACTGGTCCTGCCCGCTCGTGTAGTTGTACCGGTGGAATTCCAGGCAGCGCGCCAGAAACGACGATGCGGCCCGCACGATCGAATCGCCCATCACCCACAAACCGCCCGCGGACACCGCCGTGAGGGCGAACGAAGCCAGTTCCCGTGATCTGGGAACGTCGCCTTCCTCGCGCGCCTGCTCGAGGCGCCTCGGAGAGGCTGGTTCGGTTTTTTCGAGATCGCTGTCGTCGGACATGCCGGGATGCGAGGGGTGTAGGCGGTGGAATGAACAGCATCGGCCCCATGGCCGACCCTTGCATTATTCCGACACCCCCGTCTGGTCGAAGCGTGGAAAAAGCCGCCCCGGAGCGGGTTTTTCGATGAAATGGCGCTGGCTGCGGCGCAAACGCCGTCCATTCAGAGCTGACGTGGGGTTCGCAATGGCGCGGCAACGGCCTGCCGACCGGCAAGACGCCCGTCCGTCATATCGACCTGCGGAAAACTTCGTCGCCTTATGCAGGGGGCGTCCATAGCATGACCCGTTCTCCAAACCAGAATGCAGAACGGACCAACCGTCATGTCACCCGATCGAGCCAACTCCCCTGCCTTGCCCTTGCGCCAGCGCATGCTGGCGGCCCTGCTCGCCACCGCCCTTGCCACGCTCAGTGCGTGCGGCAGCGATTCGCCGCCCGGCACGTCCACGGCCGGCACCGACAACAGCACACCGGACACGCCGGCCCGCAAGCCCAACATCCTGTACATCATGGCCGACGACCTCGGCTATTCCGACATCCATGCCATGGGCGGCGAGATCGACACGCCCAACCTCGACGCGCTGGTGCAGTCGGGCCGGCTGCTGACCAATCACCACGCGGGCACCGTCTGCGCCATCACGCGCGCGATGCTCATCTCGGGCACCGACCACCACCTGGTGGGCGAAGGCACCATGGGTGCGCCCAACGATGAGCGCGCCGGGCTGCCCGGCTACGAGGGCTATCTGAACGACCGCTCGCTGTCGGTAGCGCAACTGCTGAAGGACGGCGGTTATCACACCTACATGGCCGGCAAGTGGCACCTGGGCAACGGCATTGCGGGCAGCGCCGCCAACCTGGGCAAGACGCCTGACCAGTGGGGTTTCGAGCGCTCGTATGCGCTGCTGCCGGGTGCGGCCAGCAACCACTTCGGCCATGAAAACGCCAACGCCAAGAACTACACGGAAGACGGCGCCTATGTGCAACCGGGCCAGCCAGGGCAACCGGGCGGCGCGGGCGGCAGCCCCGCAGTGTTCTATTCGACGGATTTCTACACGCAGAAGCTGATCAGCTACATCGACTCGCACAAGGGCGACGGCAAGCCGTTCTTTGCCTATGCGGCCTACACGTCGCCGCACTGGCCGCTGCAGGTGCCGGACCCGTGGCTGCACAAATATGCCGGCCGCTATGACGCGGGCTACGACGTCATCCGCGATGCGCGCATCGCGCGTCAGAAGGCGCTGGGCATCATTCCGGCCGATTTCACGCCGTTTGCCGGGCTGCCCGGCACGACCACGCGTTCGGCTGCATCGCCCAACAACGGCACCGCCAATGCCCGCTACATCAACGCCAACCACGGCCCCGCGCAGGGCTATACCGACTACGGCCCCGGCTACGTCAACAAGAAGTGGAGCGACCTCACGCCGCTGGAGCGCAAGGCGCAGGCGCGCTACATGGAGATCTACGCCGGCATGGTCGAAAACCTCGACTACAACATCGGCCTGTTGATCCAGCACCTGAAAGACATTGGCGAGTACGACAACACCTTCATCATGTTCCAGTCGGACAACGGCGCTGAAGGCTGGCCGATCGACTCCGGTGCCGACCCGAAGGCCACCGATGAAGCCAACGCCACCGAGCCGGTCTACTCCAGGCTCGGCACCGATAACGGCCTGGCCAACGCGCAGCGCCTGCAATACGGCCTGCGCTGGGCCGAGGTGAGCGCCACGCCGTTCAACCTGGTCAAGGGCCATGCGGCCGAAGGCGGTGTCTCGGTGCCGGCCATCGTGCGCCTGCCGGGCCAGACCCAGGCGCTGCCGCCCATCACGCGCTTCACGCATGTGACCGACAACACCGCCACCTTCCTGGCCTTGGCCGGCATTGCGCCGCCCAGCACACCCGCGCAGCCGGCCGTGGACGGCAACGGTGTGGACCAGAACAAAGGCAAGGTGCAGTACGGCGGCCGCGCGGTGTATCCGGTGACGGGCGTGTCGCTGCTGGCGTCGATCCGGCAATCTGCCGATGCAGGGCCCATCCACACGCAGCCCTTTGGCGACGAGTCGTACGGCCGCGCCTATCTGCGCAGCGCAGACGGCCGCTGGAAGGCGCTGTGGACCGAACCGCCGCTGGGCGCGGCCGATGGCCACTGGCAGCTCTTCGACATTGCCAGCGACCGTGGCGAGACCAACGATGTCTCTGCGCAGCACCCGGACGTGGCCGCCACGCTGTACCAGCAATGGCAGGACTACATGCGCAGCGTTGGCGGTGTGGAGCCGCTACGCCCACGCGGGTTCTACTGATGGGTACCGTGGTACAGCAGCGCAGGCAGCGGCGCGTGCGCTGGGTGTTGGCGGGTGCGGCGCTGGCCGCGGTGACCGCCGTTGCGTTGCACCCGGCGGGCGGAAACATGGCGGCCCGCGCCGCGAACGTGGTCACCGCGCACACCGCCCCACGCCTGCCACTGGGCACCACCGACGCCTGTGCCCGCTACGCCGGGTTGCCGCCCGGCTGGCGGCAGGACACGCGGGCCGGCATGGTGCACGTGAGCAGCGGCAGCTTCACCTTCGGCACCACGCTCGGCTACCCGGATGAACGCCCCGCGCAGCATGGCGGCACCGCCGCCCAGACGCGCGTGCGCGGCTTCTGGATCGACCAGACGGAGGTGACCAACGCCCAGTTCGCCGCCTTCGTGGCCGCCACCGGCTATGTGACCGACGCCGAGCGCCAGGGCGGCGCGGTGGTGTTTCACGTGCCAGATTCGGCGGAGATGCAGGCACGCCCCTATGCATGGTGGCGCTGGGTCAAGGGCGCGGACTGGCGCCACCCGACAGGCGCCGACAGCAGGCTTGCCGACGCCGACAACCAGCCCGTGACGCGCGTCACCCAGGCCGATGCACTGGCCTACGCCCGCTGGCTGGGCCACGACCTGCCGACGGAAGCGGAGTGGGAATACGCCGGCAAGGCCGGCCGGGACGGCGCCGATCTTGAGAAAGCCCCGCGCGACGGCAGCGGCAAACCCGGCGCCAATTACTGGCAGGGCATCTTTCCCGTGCTGGACACCGCAGAGGACGGCCGCGCAGGCATCGGCCCCGTCGGCTGCTATGCCGCCAACGGCTTTGCGCTGTACGACATGATCGGCAACGTATGGGAATGGACGCGCGACGCCTATACCGGCCCGCATCAGTCGCACGCCAATGGCGACACGCGCGCCGTGGCAGCGCTGGACCAGCCGCAACGCCTTGGTCAGAACAACAGCCAGCCGAACCGGCCCGTGGTGATCAAGGGCGGCTCGTTCCTGTGCTCGCCGGATTTTTGCGTGCGCTACCGGGCCTCCGCACGCGAGGCGCAGGAAGCCGACCTGCCAGCCGCGCACATCGGATTCCGGACCATCCTGCGGGATTGAAGGGGAAAGACAAAAAACAAAACGGGCGTTGCGCACATCGTCGCAACGCCCGTTTTGTTGTGTCCGGTGCCGGGTTCAGAAGCCCAGGCTTTCCAGCAGGTCGTCCACCTGCTCCTGGTTGGCAACCACATCCGGATGGTCCGGATTGATCTGCGGGCCGTTGAGCAGCGACGTCGCAACATGCGCGGCTTCCACGCGCAGGTGTTCCGGCGCGTTGTCGAGCAGGATGCCGACGAGCTGGCTTTCGATGAGCTGGACGACATCCAGCACCTTCTTGATCACCTGGCCCGTCAAGTCCTGGAAGTCCTGGGCCATCAGGATTTCCATGAGCTGCTGGTTCGTGTCGCGCGTTTTTTCAGGCACGCTGCGCAGGAAGCCGTTGGTCTGGCCGACCAGCTCGCGGATCTCGTCGTCGCCCAGTTGGCGGTCCATCCACGACTGCCAGCGGTTGACCAGCGCCTGGGAGTCGGACTCCAGCGCGTCTTGCACGGGCCGCGCCGCGTCGATGGCGTTGAGCACGCGGGTGGCTGCCTGCTCGGTCATGTTGGCGATGTAGTTCAGGCGGTCGCGTGCGTCGGGGATGGCCGATGCGGCCTTCTCGACGCCCTTGTCCAGGCCCAGCTCGCGCATGCTCTCACGCAGCATGCGCGTGAGGTGGCCGATGCGCTGGAGCATTTCGGGCATGTCGCCGTGGTCTGCACCCTCGGCGGCCGGCGCCTGGGCGCCATCGTGCATCTCGCTCATCACGCCCCCTTTTCGAGCTTCTCGAAAATCTTGCCCAGCTTTTCGTCCAGCGTGGCGGCCGTAAAGGGCTTGACCACGTAGCCGTTGGCTCCTGCCTGGGCGGCGGCGATGATGTTTTCCTTCTTGGCCTCGGCCGTCACCATCAGCACCGGCAGCTTGCTGATGGCGGTGTTGGCGTCGGCACGGATGCTCTGCAGCATCTGCAGGCCATCCATGTTCGGCATGTTCCAGTCCGAGATCACGAAATCGAACCGGCCTTCCTTGACCTTGGCCAGGCCGGCGGCGCCGTCTTCGGCCTCGTCGACGTTGGCAAAACCGAGTTCCTTGAGCAGGTTACGCACGATCCGGCGCATCGTCGGGAAATCGTCGACGACGAGGAATCGGTACTGGCTCTTGTCCATGGACACAATCTCCGCAAACTTACTGAATTGGGGGGTTTCGGGCTTCCTTGGCAATCTTATCGGCGCCTGGGGCCGATTCTTGAGCGCCGGAATGGTTTGGGGCGCCTGACTGCTGCGCCCCGCAACCAATGTACCCGCAAAGTGCAGCGTTAAACCCGCGTCACGCGGCCATGTGCCGACAGCTTGGCCAGCACGTGCGGGCCGATCTGCGACAACGGCAGGACTTCGTGCACGCCGCCGTGGGCCACGGCTTCCTTGGGCATGCCGTAGACCACGCAGGACGCCTCGTCCTGCGCCACGTTGTAGGCGCCGGCGTTGCGCATTTCCAGCATGCCGACCGCGCCGTCCTTGCCCATGCCGGTGAGGATGACGCCCAGGGCGTTGGCCCCGGCGTTGCGCGCAGCAGAGCGGAACAGCACGTCCACGGCCGGGCGATGGCGGTTGACCGGCGGCCCCTGATCCAGCTCGGTGACGTAGTTGGCGCCGCTGCGGCCCAGCGACAGGTGCATGTCGCCCGGCGCAATGTAGGCGTGACCGGGCAGCACACGTTCACCGTGCGCGGCTTCCTTCACGCGGATGCGGCACAGGCCGTCCAGCCGCTTGGCAAACGACGTGGTGAAACCCGCCGGCATGTGCTGCACGATCAGGATGCCGGGGCAATCGGGTGGCATTTCCAGCAGGAAATCCTTGATGGCCTCGGTGCCGCCGGTGGAAGCGCCCACGATGATGAGCTTTTCCGTCGACGAGAAATGGGTACGCGCAGGGGCCGGCGTGGCCGGTGCATGCTCCGCGCGAACGTGTGCGCCAGCCGCCGCCGTTGCCGAGCCGGCCGCTGCAACCGGTGCGGCAGCGCGCGGACGCAGCCTTGCCCGGGCTGCCGTGCGGATCTTGTCGGCGATCTGGTCGGCGTATTCGTTCATGCCGTCGCGCATGCCCAGCTTGGGCTTGGCGACAAAATCCACTGCGCCCAGCTCCAGTGCGCGCAGCGTGGCTTCAGAACCGCGCTCGGTCAGCGAAGAGATCATGACCACCGGCGTCGGGCGCAGGCGCATGAGCTTTTCCAGGAAGTCGAGGCCGTCCATCTTCGGCATTTCGACGTCCAGCGTGAGCACATCCGGGTTGGTCTGCTTGATGAGGTCGCGCGCGATGATCGGATCGGGCGCCACACCCACCACTTCCATGTCCGGCTGGCTGTTAATGATCTCCTTCAGGATGCTGCGGATCAGTGCGGAATCGTCGATGCACAGCACCTGAATCTTGCGTTTTTCGTTCATGTTCGGGAGCAAGTCTTCTGAATGTTGAGACCGTTGCAAAACGAAGCGAAGCGGTTCTGATGGATCAGCGCCGACGCAGACCGTACAAGTCGTACGGCAAGGCGGCGCTGGGCCGTCAGAATCGTTTTTCAGCGGTCTCCTAAGTGAATAGTTGCAGGCGCGAGGCAGGCTTCGTCGTGATGGACTTCGACAGCTTGCTGGCGTATTGCGCCTCGCTGTCCAGCTCGGCCGCCGAATTCTGCGAGCGCAGCTTGCGCACCATGATCTGGCCGGTGGACGGTACGAAATACACCTTGCGCGGGTGCACATCGAACAGATCTTTAGCGGCCACCGTCAGGCCTTCGTTGCGCAGGAATTCGAGGACGAACTTGCCGTTGCGCTCGCCCACGTCGAGCGTGCTCATGCCGGCCAGCACGGCCGCGCCGCCAAACACCTTGATCTCCAGGCGCTCGCGCTTGGCGCCGGCCTTGTAGAGCTGGTTGAGCAGCACCTCCATGGCGTGCGTGCCATAGCGCATGGAGGGCGACAGGATCGATTCGCCTTCGTTGCGCGAGGGCAGCATGAAGTGGTTCATGCCGCCAATGCCGAGGGTCTTGTCCCGCACGCAGGCGGACACGCACGAGCCGAGCACCGTGACCAGCATCAGGTCTTCGGTGGTGACGGAATACTCGCCGGGCAGCACTTTCATGGCGCGCCGGCCGAAGGTGGTGTCGTAATACGCGTGGGTGCTGGCGGACGACTGCGCAAGCGTGGCCATGGCGCCCGCGCTCATGCCGCTGCTCATGCCGCTATCGCCGCGCACGGCGTCGGCCGCCGATTGCGGGGTCGCGCGCTTGCCGAATTCGATCATCGTGCCCCCATCCTGGCGCGCAGCTCGGGCGCGACTTCGTACACGGTCTTGCCGCGCAGCGTCCACGCCTTGGTGACCTGCAGGAAGCTCTCCGAATGGCCGGCAAACAGCAGGCCGTCGGGTTTCATCACGTCGATGAAATGCTCAAGAATCTTGGCCTGCGTGGGCTTGTCGAAATAGATCATCACGTTGCGGCAGAAGATCACGTCGAACTTCTGCTGCAGGGGCCAATCGCGGTCCAGCAGGTTGATCTGGCGGAAGTCGATCATGGCCTGCAGCTCGGGCCGCACGCGGGCATAGCCTTCCTGCTTGCCGGTGCCGCGCAGGAAGTATTTCTTCAGGCGCTCGGGCGACAGGGCCGCGACGCGCTCCATCGGATAGATGCCAGCGCGGGCGCGCGCCAACGCGTTGGTATCCACGTCCGAGGCGATCACGCTCACCTGGCTGGGCGACATCGAGCCAAAGGCCTCGGCCAGTGTGATGGCGATCGAGTACGGCTCTTCGCCCGTCGACGACGCCGAGCACCACACGGTAAACGGCGTGCGCTTGGCCTTGGCGTGCTCGTGCAGGATGGGAAAGTGATGCTGCTCGCGGAAGAACGCGGTCAGGTTGGTGGTCAGGGCGTTGGTGAAGGCCTCCCACTCGTCGGGCAGGTGGCCTTTTTCCAGTGCATCCAGGTAGTCGCGGAACGAGCCGAGGTTGACCACGCGCAGGCGGCGGGCCAGGCGGCTGTAGACCATTTCACTCTTGCGGTCGGACAGCGAGATGCCGACGCGGCGGTAGATCAGGTCGCGAATGCGGCTGAAATCTTCAGCGGTGAATGAAAACTCGCGCGACGCGAGCGTCGGCGAAACTGGCGCCAAGGTTTGTGCCATATGTAACTACCCCGTAATTGCGCGAGTCTTGATGCCCGCTTTCAGTGTGTGGCGGGCACCGTTGCCGCTGGCCGCGCCAAGTTTGCTGTTGGCGAGGCTGGCGTCAGAACGTGCTCCAGTCATCTTCATCGGCAGAACCGGTGCTCAGCTTGAGGGCCGGGGCGGCGACAGCCTCGGAAACCGCTGCTGCAGCCAGGGCGGCAGCCAGCGGCGCAACCGCGGCATGTGCATCCTGAGGCGCTTTTTCTGCTTGCGCCGCAGCGGGCGCCTGCTCCGGCGCCATGGCCGGCTTGGCCGGTTTGGTGGCCTTACGCGAAGCCAGGGCGCGCGCCACGGAGGGCACGACCTCGGTCTTCTCCGGGCGGACCTCGCTGCGGACGGCGGGGGCGGAGGCAGAAACGGCAGCCGGCGCCGCCACGACGTGTTCTGCCGATGCATCGGTGCGGAACGTCGCCACAGCGTCGCGCAGCAGCTGGGCCTGCTCTTCCAGCGACAGGGCAGCGGCGGCGGCCTGCTCGACCAGCGCGGCGTTCTGCTGGGTGACCTCGTCCATCTGGTTCACGGCCTGGTTGACCTGTTCGATGCCGGAGCTTTGCTCGTCCGACGCAGCGGAAATCTCGCCCATGATGTCGGTCACGCGGCGCACGGCCACCACCACTTCTTCGATCACCGAGCCGGCTTCGGCCACCAGGGCCGATCCGTTGCGTACACGGCCGACGGAATCGCCGATCAGTTCCTTGATTTCCTTGGCCGCCGTGGCCGAGCGCTGCGCGAGGCTGCGCACCTCACCCGCCACCACTGCAAAACCGCGCCCCTGCTCGCCCGCGCGCGCCGCTTCCACAGCGGCATTCAGCGCCAGGATGTTGGTCTGGAAGGCAATGCCTTCGATCACGCCGATGATGTCGGCGATCTTCTTGCTGCTGGCGTTGATGCCGGCCATGGTTTCGACCACGCGGCCGACCACTTCGCCACCCTTGACGGCAATGTCCGACGCGCTGCCGGCCAGTTGGCTGGCCTGGCGCGCATTGTCGGCGTTCTGCTTCACGATGCTGGTCAGCTCTTCCATGCTGGAAGCGGTTTCCTCCAGCGACGAGGCCTGCTCTTCCGTGCGCTGCGAGAGGTCGGCATTGCCGGCCGCGATCTGCTTGGTGGCACTGGCAATGGAATCGGCCGAACTCTTGATGTTGGTGATCGTGCCGGTCAGTTGCTGCTGCATCTGCGCCATGGCGAAGAGCATGCTGTCGTGGTCGCCGGGGCGGGTCTGCACGTGCACGGCCAGATCGCCGGCGGCAATGCGGCGGGCGATGTCGGCAGCGTACGATGGCTCGCCGCCCAGCTGGCGCGACAGCCGGCGGGCAATGACCAGCCCCAGCACGATGCCGAGCAGCGCACCGGCACAGGCCATCACCATCATCACCAGACGCGAGCGGTGTGCATCGTCCCGCGCCTTGACGGTGGACGCGGCGGAGACCTCCTCCACACGCTTGACCATCTTGTCGAGCGTCTTTTCAAACGCCGCGGTGTCGTCCAGCAAGCCGACGTTCTCTGCGGTGACGCGGCTGTCGAACTGCGTCGGGTCCAGGCCCTGCTTGTCCATCAGGGCCACGAAGTCGGTCATGCGCTTGCCCCAGACGGGGTAGATGGCATCGACCTCGCGGATCATCTTCTTGCCTTCGTCCGAGGTGAACAGCGGGCGCACGGTCTCCACACCGTCTTTCAGGTGCTGCATGCTGTCGGCAATCTGCGTGCTGAGCGTCTTGCGCTCTGTGAGCGTGGTGGCAATCAGCAATGCGGTCTGCGCACGGCTGGCATGCGCCAGGCTGTTGGCCGCGCTGCCCATCTGCGTGATGGCACGCATCTGCTTTTGCGCCAGCTCTTCGCTGGCTTTGCTCAACTGCGTGATCGTATAGATGCCCAACCCGCCAATGGCTGCACCCATGGCCGCCACGATCAGGAAACCGCCCGTGAGTACCGTGGACACCGGCAAACGCTTGATCCAACCCATGTTGTCTACCCTCTTCCTGTTTTTATATGCCCCCTACCGCTATCGGCCTGCGGGGGACGGCTCTTTAGAACCGCCATGGGGTCATGCCACTTCAGTGGGGGGTCGCCCCGGCTTCAGCAGGCACTAGCCCAGGCAAAAAAAAACCTGCCCCGAAGGGCAGGCTGCACACCACAAACACACACGAGAGAGCTTTCGCGAGCAGCGAAGATCCCGTGCATACATGGTCAAAAGGTCTCCCAGTCGCTATCGTCGCCGCCAGCGGCAACGAGCTTGGGTACGGGCAACTTGGGCGCTGACGCAGCCGCTTTGGTGACGGCAGCGGCGGCGGTGCGCTCGCGTTGTTGTTCTGTGGCGCCGGCCGGCGCTGCGGGTGCAGCAACGGCCTGCGTAACGGGTTCGGCAGCAGTGCGTGCTGCAGCCTTCGGCTGGGCGGCACGGCGCGGCACGGCCTTGGCTTTCGGGGCGGGCTTGGCAGTTGCGCGCGCAGCCGCCGGCGCCGTGGGGGCCTTGTGTACCGCCGATGCCGCCGGTGCTGCCGCTGCCTGCGTTCCGGCCTGCGTCCGGAAAGCAGCCACCGCCTGGCGCAACCCGCTGGCCTGCTCCTGCAGCGACATCGCAGCGGCGGCGGCTTGCTCCACCAGCGCGGCGTTCTGCTGCGTGCCTTCGTCCATCTGCGTGACGGCCTGGTTTATTTGCTCGATGCCGGCGCTTTGTTCGTCCGATGCGGAGCTGATCTCGCCCATGATGTCGGTCACGCGCTTGACGGCGACCACCACCTCGTCGATGACGCTGCCCGCTTCGGCCACCAGCGTCGTGCCGTTTTCAACGCGGCCAACCGAATCGCTGATGAGTTCCTTGATTTCCTTGGCCGCCGTGGCCGAGCGCTGGGCCAGGTTGCGCACCTCGCCGGCCACCACCGCAAAACCGCGGCCCTGCTCGCCGGCACGGGCAGCTTCCACTGCCGCATTCAGCGCCAGGATGTTGGTCTGGAAAGCAATGCCCTCGATCACGCCGATGATGTCGGCGATCTTCTTGCTGCTGTCGTTGATGCCGGCCATGGTGTCCACCACCCGGCCGACCACTTCGCCACCCTTGACGGCGATGTCCGAAGCGTTGCCGGCCAGCGTGCTGGCCTGACGCGCGTTGTCGGCGTTCTGGCGCACGATGCTCGTCAGTTCTTCCATGCTCGACGCGGTTTCCTCCAGCGCCGAAGCCTGCTGCTCGGTGCGCTGCGAGAGGTCTGCGTTGCCGGCGGCAATCTGCTGCGTGGCACTGGCAATCGAATCCGAGCCCGAGCGCACCTGCCCCACCATCTTCTGCAGGCTTTCCTGCATGCGTTGCAGCGCCTGCAGCAGACGGCCGGTTTCATCGGCACGGTCCACCTGGATGGTGTGCGTGAGATCGCCCTGCGTGATGTGCTCGGCCTGCTCGATGGCGCGCATCAGCGGCACCGTGATCGAGCGGCGCAGCGCCCACGTCAGCAGCCCGCCCACCAGAATGCCGCCCAGCAGCAAGCCGGTGGTAAGCGCGGTGAGATTGTGATGCTCGGCCTGGCTCGCTTCGTAGCTGGCTTTGGCCAGGTCCATCTGCATGCCGTTGAGCGCCGCGACCTTGTCTCCCAGGGGGCGGTACAGCGCGGGCATGACGTCCATGACGGTCTTGTTGATGCGCGCTTCGTCGTGCGCCTGCACGGCCTGCATCAGCACCTGTGCGCCGTCACGCAGAAAGGCTTCGCGCAGGCCCTGGGCCTCGTCGGCCAGCTTGCGCTCGTCTGCAGCGGCGGGCAGCGCACGATAGCGCTTCCAGGCCGCGTCGGACTTGTCCAGGAACATCTTGGCGCGCTCGATCGACTTTTCCACGCCGGGCGCGTTGGGCGCCATGGCTGCACGATCGAGGACGATGCGGGCGCTCAGGAGATTGGAATCGGATTCGGCCAATGCCACGGTGCCCGCCAACTGCACGGCATAGCCGTCCTGAACGCGGGTATTGGCGTGTCGCATGCCGATGAGGCCCGACACGCCCACGATAACGGCGAGCACACCAATGCCCGCCATCATCAGCCCCAAACGGAGCCGGATGGTCATTTTGCTGAACATGCTTCCCTCCCCTAACGGCGTCGCACCTGTTGTTACGGTGTCTTGTCGCCCGCTGGGCCCCGTGGGCCCTGCCCTCATATGCCGTGAGCACGTCGTCCGTGCCCCGGCTGGATTCATGTTGCGATCAGGCGGCTTCTGCTTCGTCGCACAGAGCCATGTCGGCCGACATCAGCAGACGCTCGATGTCCACCAGGATCAGCATGCGCTCGTCGATCGAACCCAGGCCACGGATGTATTCCGTGTCCAGCGCCCCCGAGAACTCCGGCGCCGGCTTGATCTGCTGGCTTTGCAGCGTCAGCACGTCCGACACGCCATCCACCACGATGCCGACCACGCGGTCCTTCAGGTTCAGGATGATGACGACGGTGTACTGGTTGTACTCGACGCGATCGAGCTGGAACTTGATGCGCAGATCAACGATCGGCACGATGATGCCGCGCAGGTTGATCACACCCTTGATGAAATCGGGTGCATTGGCGATGCGCGTGACGGTTTCGTAGCCACGGATTTCCTGCACCTTCAGGATGTCGATGCCGTATTCCTCGCGGCCCAGCGTGAAGGCCAGGTACTCCTCCCCGCCGGTGTCTTCGCCGATCGCGTGTTCCTTGACTTCCATTGCGGCTCCCCTCGGCCCGTTGGGCCACTCAATTGAATTCGTTGTGGGGTGAAATCCCACCCTGCCAGTCGTGGACGCTTATGCCGCGGCCATCGCCTCGGTCGAGAAACGACCGCCCTGTGCTTCGCCCATCTCGTGCTTTTCGGCAGTAACGGCACGCATCGCGTTTTCTGAATGTCCGGCGCGGGTCTCGCGCATCAGTGCCGATACGTCGACGATCAGTGCAACGCTGCCGTCGCCCAGGATGGTCGCGCCCGAGATGCCGGGCACGCGGCGGTAGTTGGTCTCGAGGTTCTTGACCACCACCTGCTGCTGGCCGACCAGTTCGTCCACCTGCAGCGCGATCTTCTTGCCTTCCGAATCCAGGATCACGACGATGCCTTCCGACGGATCGGGCAGCGACGGCGTGATGCGGAAACGTTCGTACATCGGCACCAGCGTCAGGTATTCGTTGCGCACCTTCAGCAGGCGGCCGCCGCCCGGCACGGCCTTGATGTCTTCCGGACGCGGCTGCAGCGATTCGGCCACGCACGACAGCGGGAGGATGAACACTTCGTCGCCGGTCTTGACGGACATGCCGTCCAGGATCGCCAGCGTAAGCGGCAGCACGATGCGGATCGTCGTGCCCTTGCCCTTCTGCGACTGGATTTCGACGTAGCCGCCCATCGACTGGATGTTCTGCTTGACCACGTCCATGCCGACGCCGCGGCCGGACACGTCCGTCACCTGGTCGGCCGTGGAGAAGCCCGGCGCGAAGATGAGCTGGTTGATCTCGTCGTCGGTCATGTTGTCCGACACGGGCAGACCGCGCTCGCGGGCCTTCTTGAGGATCTTGTCGCGATTCAGGCCCTGGCCGTCGTCGCTGACTTCGATAACGATGTTGCCGCCCTGGTGGGCCGCAGACAGCAGCAGCTGGCCGGTGGCGTCCTTGCCGGCGGCCACGCGGGCTTCGGGCAGTTCGATGCCGTGGTCCAGGCTGTTGCGCACCAGGTGCGTAAGCGGATCGATGATGCGTTCGATCAGGCCCTTGTCCAGTTCGGTCGACTTGCCGAACGTCGACAGCTCGACCTGCTTGCCCAGCTTGTGCGCCAGGTCGCGCACCAGGCGCGGGAAGCGGTTGAACACGTAGTCCATCGGCATCATGCGGATGGACATGGCGGCTTCCTGCAGGTCGCGCGCGTTGCGCGTGAGCTGCGACAGACCGGCAAAGAGGCGTTCGTTGAGCACCGGGTCGAAGGCCTGCGCGGTTTGCGCCAGCATGGCCTGCGTGATGACGAGTTCGCCCACCAGGTTGATGAGCTGATCGACCTTTTCCACGCCCACGCGGATCGACGTTTCGGCAGCCACGGCCGGCTTGTGGTCGGCAGCAGCCGGGCGGGTCGGCATCGGGGCGGCAACGGCCGCAACCGGCTGTGCCGGCGCAGCTTCGTTGGCGGCCGGGGCGTGTACTTCCGTCTGTGCGGCAGCGGGGGTCGGTGCCGCCACCACCGGCGCAGCGGCTTCAGCAGCCGGCGCCGCGCCACCGACGTGCGGCGTGATGACGATCTGGTCGGCATCGATGATGAAGCAGCTCACCGCGATGATGTCGTCGGCGGTGCAGGTGCTCTGCAGCACGATGTCGCTGTTGCGGCCGGTGCGCACGTGGCGCAGCACGGTGCCCAGGTGCTTGAGTTCGGTGACGATCAGCTCGCAGTCTTCATTCGAGACGTTGATGAGCTTGATGTCCAGGCCGCCTTCGATGTCGCCCACAGCGTCGGCCGCAGGCGCTTCGACGACCACCGGCTCGGGTTCAGGCGCAGCCACCGGTTCGGGTGTCGCCACCACGGGCGCCGCAGCCGCCGGTGCGGCGGCAACAGGGGCGCCTTCCTCGGCGGTCAGGCTGTTGAGCTTGGCCACCATGTATTCGAGCGTGGCCGTATCGATGGGGTGCTCTTGCCGGTAGGCATCAAGTTGGCTTTTCAACACGTCTTTCGTTTCCAGGAAGGCATCCACCATGTTTTCGCGCAGCTGCAAGGTACCGGTGCGAGCGCGGTCCAGAATCGATTCGGCCACATGCGTGAGTTCCGTCATGTGTGTGAAACCGAACGTCGCAGCACCACCCTTGATGGAGTGCGCGCAGCGGAAGATGGCGTTCAGATCATCAGAAGAAGGATTGGCGACATCGAGGTTGAGCAGCAGCCGCTCCATGTCGACGAGCAGCTCTTCCGCCTCTTCGAAGAAGGCGCCGAAAAACTGGCTAAGGTCGAGGTTCATATCTGTCGTCTCGGTCGTTTAATGCGTCGATGCAGACCCGTGGGTCTGCGCATGCCATTCGAGCAACTGCATCACCGAATCCGTCAGCCCATCCGGGTCGAACGGCTTGGGCAGGAAGCCCGTCGCGCCGGCCGCGCGTGCCTGGTCGCGGATGGTGCTGTCTGCCTCGGTGGTCAGCATGAGGATCGGGGTGTCGGCGTAGGCCGGCAGCGTGCGCAGCGCACGGATGAGGGTCAGGCCGTCCATCGACGGCATCACCTGGTCGGTGATCACAAGGTGGTGGCTGCCCTGGGCCGCGGTGCGCGCGGCTTCCAGCGCGGCGGTGCCGTCACCGGCTTCCGTCACGGCAAAGCCGCACTCGCGCAGGCACGCGGCAATCATGCGGCGGATCGATGTGGAATCGTCTACCACCAGGATGTGTTTCTCGCTCATTGACTGTTTCTCCCCTCGGCGCTCTTTATGGCTTGGCCGCAGTCACCGCGTCGGCCACGCCCGTGGCACGTGCGGCGGCGTCGGTCAGCGTGTCTTTGCCGTCATTGCGCAGGTCGGCCACCGGCTCGACCCCACCCGAGCGCACGGCTTCAGCGGCGCGTGCGTTGAGCACGACGATGCTGATGCGGCGGTTGATCGGGTTGTAGATGTTGGCCTTGTCCAGCGGCACCGATGCCTCCAGGCCCACCACGCGGCTGACCTTCTCGGGCTTCATGCCGCCAGCCACCAGCTCGCGCCGCGATGCGTTGGCGCGGTCGGCCGACAGTTCCCAGTTGCTGTAGCCGTGCTGCGTGGCGTACTGCGTGGCGTCGGTGTGGCCCGACAGGCTGATCGGGTTGGGCACGTCGTTCAGCGCCGAGCCCAGCTCGCGCAGGATCGTGCGCATGTAGGGCTGCACTTCGGCGCTGGCGTTGGCAAACATCGGGCGGTTCTGCTGGTCGACGATCTGGATGCGCAGGCCTTCGGTGGTCATGTCGATCAGCAACTGGTGCTTGAACTGGCTCATCACCGGGTTCGTCTCGACCATCTCGGCAATCTTCTGCTTGAGCTTGTTGAGCGCCGCATCATCCGACTCATCACGGATGTTGCGCTGGCGCTGCACGGTCGGGCTCGGGCTCGGGTTCGGCTGCGGCATGTTCTGCTTGAGCGCCGGGCTGCCGTTGAGAATGCTGGACTGGTCGCCCGAACCGGCACCACCGAACAGCGCCACCTTCAGCGGCGTGCGGAAATACGTTTCGACCGACGACAGCTCGGCCTTGGTCACCGAGCTGAGCAGCCACATCAGCAGGAAGAACGCCATCATGGCGGTCACGAAATCGGCGTAGGCGATCTTCCACGCGCCACCGTGGTGGCCGTGTCCGCCTTTCTTGTTGCGCCGAATGACAATGAAGGTCGGCGTGCTGGACTTGCTCATGGTCCGCTCCCGGTTTGTACTGTGTGGTTAGTGGCGCAGCTCGTTGGCTGTGCTCTGTGTCATATGGGGTTCAGCGCTACGCTGTCTTGGCGCCACGGACGTGGTCTTCCAGCTCGGCAAACGACGGACGCTCCGTCGAGAACAGCACCTTGCGGCCGAACTCCACGGCAATGGCCGGGGCGTAGCCGTTCATGCTGGCCAGCAGCGTGACCTTGATGCACTGGAACAACTTGGTCGATTCTTCGGCGCGCTGCTCCAGCAGCGAACCCAGCGGCCCGATGAAGCCGTACGCCAGCAAGATCCCGAGGAACGTACCGACCAGCGCGGACGCGATCAGCTTGCCCAGCTCTGCCGGCGGCAGGCCAACCGAGCCCATGGTGTGCACCACGCCCATCACAGCGGCCACGATGCCGAAGGCCGGCATGGCGTCGCCCACTTTGGTGATGATGCGGGCCGGTTGTTCGGCTTCGTGGTGATGGGTGTCGATTTCCTGATCCATCAACGCTTCGATCTGGAACGGATTCAGGTTGCCGCCGACCATCAGGCGGAGGTAATCGCAGATGAAATCCAGCGCGTGGTGATCAGCCTGGATGGCGGGGTAATTGGCGAACAGCGCGCTTTCGTGCGGGGCTTCGATGTCGGCTTCAATCGACATCATCCCTTCGCGGCGGATCTTGGACAGCACCACATACAGCAGCGCCATCACTTCCATATAGAGGGCCTTGGTGTACTTCGAGCCCTTGAACAGGCCCGGCAGCGCCTTGACGGTGGCGTTGATGGCCTTTTTGTCGTTGCCGACCACGAAGGCGCCAATGCCGGCGCCGAAGATGATCAGCAGTTCGGTCGGCTGGAACAAGGGCCCGAGGTGTCCTCCGGCCAGCATGTAGCCGCCGAACACCGACGCGAGAATCACGATGTAACCGATGGCAACTAACACGGGGCGAACTCCTGAATGGGCGATCCTTCGATCAATACAAGAGGAATATCGGCATCCCCCCGGTTAACTGAAGGCTTGAGCGCCGGCTTTTGCTGCTGCGCGGTGCTTGGAAAACCCTGCCGCCGCGCCCTTCTTCACCAAGAACGGCAACAAAACGGGCGGCTTGAGCACCACCTGGCCCAAAGAGGGCGTTCCCCTAGGCGGATCCAAAGAAAAAGGGACGGAAATCGCTTTCCGTCCCCACTTTTCGCCCTTCTTTCTTCCTGTCTACGCGCGGCGGCAAAAAAAAATGCCGGTCCGCAGTTTCCCGCGACCGGCCTACCCCCTTCCCCTTTTGTCCTGCCTGAGCCCCTGTGCTTTCCTGCTCTGTGTTCCTGCTCTTTTGTTCTTTGTATTGTTATGTGCCGATCTGGCCGGCTATTCGGCTATTCCCGTATTTCCCGTACTGCTACCCGTATTTCCCGTCCGCCTTTTTTGACCATCCCCCGGCGGTTCTGCAACGCCCGTACTCCCGTATTTCCGACTTCCCGTATCCCTGCAATGCCGTTATCAGGCGTCGATCGTCTTTTCTGCGATCGCATCGACCGGAGCAGCGACGCGCTTTTTCTTCCCTGCGCGTGACGGCGGCTGGCACACGCCGCACACGAAATCGTGGTGCAGGTCGTCTGCGTGGGCCACGAAATGGCCGGTGCAGCGCTTGCACTTCACGGTGTGCAGCATCTTCCCCTCGAAGAACTTCAGCATCATCCACGCGCGGGTGATCGAAAGCACCTCTTCCTGTTCGTGGACGTGAATGTGTTCCTGGTACAGCTTGTAGGCCGAGATCAGGCGGCGCACACCAGTGCTGCGGCTGTTCTCGCCCAGAAAACGGTAGATGTTCAGGAAGATCGACGAATGGATGTTCGGCGACCACGTCAGGAACCAGTCTGCCGAGAAAGGCAGCATGCCCTTCGGCGGCGATTCCCCACGGATTTCCTTGTACAGCTTGACCAGACGCTCGCGGCTGAGCGTGGTTTCCTGTTCCAGCAGTTGCAGACGGGCACCGAGCGAAATCAATTCCGCTGCAAGGTGGATCTGCTGAACTTCGTTCATGACGCTGGTGTGACGCATGGCACTGCTCCCGCTTCGCTTGCTACTCATCCAAAGTGCAATCCCTGAACCCGGCGGAACACCCGCCGCAAATGGCTCAGCTGATCTGCTCAACCGCCTGACGTGCCAGCAGGATCGACATTTGCGATTGCTGCAGGCCCTTGTCACGGTGCGGCTGGGTCACCAGACCCAGGATGGCGTGATCGTCGAAGCGGAAGCGGCACAGCATCATGTTCGTGCTGGCCAGCTTGACGATCTGCGCGGGCGACATCGTCAGCAGGATGTCAGCCAGTTCTTCAGAGATGCCGAGGCGAAAGAGTGCGGCATCGCGATCCTTGGCCAGCATCTGCTGGGCAAGCATCAAATAGGTGAGATTCAGCTCGCTGATCTCGGAAACAATGTCTTGCGTGTCCATGTATGTCCCGTCGTGTGCAGTAAAAGTACAACTTGCATCCGGTCTCGCATGGTGATGTCCGGTTGGCGCTATTTTTTTGCGCCTACCCTCGCCGGGCTGTTCACCAATCCCCACAGATCGGATGTTTCCTGCAGTCGGCGCCGTTGCCGGCACTTCCTGCCCCTTCTTACTCACGTCGCTAAAGACATGGCGAAGTTGTTTTCTGTTGAACACATTGTGGTTTGTGGTCCGGGGTAAGTAAAGAAGGGTGGACCCCTACGTTGGAGGGGTGAGGTAATCCGTTTTTTTGTAGGCAGTTTTCCTACAAATCTGTTAATAAACGTTGCAAATGAAGCCTTTGCCGACGCAACAGGCCTGGGTGGACCATGCGCTAAAGCGGGTGTTTGACACGTATTTACCCCAATGAACGGCGAAAGATAGCAATTTAATTGCCTAAAGTTGTCGGAAATCAACAAAGAAGGCGTCGCACTTCTGCGACTGTGAGCATTGGATGCCGGGTTAACCGCTTGTAGGACACTTCTGACCGACTCCTACACGCCGTGTAGGACAGTTCCGACCGCTTTTGGCCCGGTTTTGTAGGAGCACTCCTACAGTGAAATGGCGGTTTTGTAGGACGGCTCCTACCTTTTCGTTTCTCATATCGATACACGTCTCACAAAACGATACAAAAACGATCTGTAAAAGCAGTGCGTCCTGGCTAAAAAGGACGAGCTCAGCACTTCTTCTGTTGCAGTGCGCAAAAAAGTGCCGTATGGGCGTCTGCGGAACGAAAAAACGAAGGAATTTTGACGATCTGACAGCCGCCCCGGTGTAGGACAGCTGTAGGACAACGTGGGCTGCGACAACAGCCCGCGTTTGCGCTCAGTCGTGGTGGGGCGGCGTCCAGCGGGCGCGCAATACGGTGCCCGTGGCGGATTCGGTGATGACGAGCGAGTGCCCGTCGGGCGTGAGTGCAACGTTGGTGGTGGTGCGCCCCCGGCACGATGCGATGCGCGCCAGTGGTTCGCCATGCGGCGAGACAACGAACACCGCGCCCAGCGATGCATGCGCGACGAAGAGATGGCCGGCTGCGTCCATCGCCATGCCGTCGGGGCCGCTGGTGCCGTAGAACTGCGCGAAGCGGCCGACCTTGCTCGTGCTGCCGTCGGCGAGCAGCGGCAAACGCCAGACGGCGTTGTCACGCGTCATGGCCACGAACAGCGCGGATTCGTCGGGCGTCAGCACCAGACCGTTGGGGCTCGGGCCATTGGCGAGCAGACAGTCGAGCCGGCCATCCGTGCGCAGGCGATACACGCGGCCGGTCGGGTCATGCAGGCCAGTCTGGCCTTGGTCGGTGAAATACACATCGCCGTTGCGCGCGACGATCAGATCGTTGGGGCCCTTGAAGCGTTCGCTGTTGCGTCGCGTAAGAAACGGCGTGACTGCGCCCGTCGCGGGGTCCAGCGACAGCAGGCCATTCTTGTAGTCCGCAATCAGCAGCGTGCCGTCGTGGCGCAGCGCCAGGCCATTCGGTTCGCCGTCGTATTCCGCCACCACATCCCAATCGCCCTGCGAAGAGACGCGCAGGATGCGGCCATGCGGAATGTCGACCAGCCAGAGGTTGCCGTGCGCGTCCCAGCACGGGCCTTCCAGGAAGCAATCGACCGGCGCGCCGCCTTTGTTGGCGCGCGACCATTCGGTCGGCACCGGGCGACGCAACGCGGCCGGCATCTCCGCAAAGACGGTGGTTTCGACGATGGGCCAGTTGAAATACGTCATGGCGCGGTGGCCGGCTCGGCTTGGGCCAGGTGCCGCGTGGCATGCCCGGTATAGCGGTACGGCAGCTGGCGCGGCATCGGGCCCTTGTTGCGTTCGCCGCGGCCGCTTTGCTCCCAGGCGTGCGCCAGGATGCCAACGGCACGCGACAGGCAGAACACGCCGCGCGCGAGCGGCGCCGCAAAACCCAGTTCTGCATAGATGACGGCCGTGGCGCCGTCGATGTTCATCGGAATCGGCTTGCCCTTGCGGCTGGAGAGCAGCGCTTCGATAGCGCGGCCGATGGCGGCATACCGCCCGCCGACCACGCCGTCCTGCGCTGCCTCGTCCACAAGCGCGAGCAAGCGCCCCGCGCGTGGGTCGACCGGGTGGAAGCGATGCCCAAAGCCTGGCAGGTATTTGCCATGCGCAGCGATGAACGCGTCGACACCCGCCGCCGTGGCCGCCTCCAGCGAAGCGCCGTCGGACATGCGCGCCTCGATATCGTGGAACAGCTCGACCGCCTGCTGCCCCGCTCCGCCGTGCACGTCGTCCAGCGCATTCAACGCGGACGCCATCGCGCCGTTGAGCGGCAGGCCACAGCTTGTCGCCATCTTCGCGATCGCAATGGAGGGCGCATGCGGGCCGTGGTCGACCGACGCCACCAGCGCCGCTTCCAGCAAGGCCGCCTGCCGCTTGGCCGGCAATTCGCCGCGCAGCATCAGCCAGATCATTTCGGCAAAGCCGATCTGGCCGATCAGTTCCTGGATCGGGTAGCCGCGTACGTGGATGCGGCCGGGTTCGATGTCGATGATGTCGGTGCGCCAGTAATCGGCAGCGAGGCCAGCGGCGTCCTGTGTCGGTGCGGTCGTCATGATCAGATGGCGCCTTCGGCGCGCAAGGCTTCGATTTGGTCGTGGCGGTAACCGAGCCTGGCGAGCCAGTCGTCGGTATGGGCGGAGAGCGATGGCGCCGGTGTCTGCGGGCACGGGTCTTCACCCGAGAGGCGGAAGCCCGCGCGCGTCACGTGCTGCCCGGCTTCCGGGAACGAGGTGACAAAGCCGCGGCCCGTCACCTGTTCGTGCGCCAGCACGCCAGGCACGTCGAGCACCAGCCCGGCCGGCACGCCGGCTTCGATCAGCAGCGGCTCCCATTCGGCGGCCGGGCGCGCGGCCAATGCCGCTTCCAGCGCATCGTTGAGCTGCTGGCGATGCTCCTTGCGCGCATGGCGCTCGGCAAAGCGCGGGTCGGTGGCCAACTCCGGATGCCCCACCACGCGGCACAGCGCGGCAAATTGCTTGTCTTCGTTGGCGGCGATGTTGATCAGCCCATCGCCCGTGGTGAATGTGCCCGACGGCGCGGCGGTGAAGTTCTGGTTGCCCATCGGCTGCGGCGTCACACCGGCGTTCAGGTAATTGGAGACGACCCAGCCCATGGTGGCGAGCGTCGATTCCAGCATCGACACATCCACCATGCAGCCCTGCCCCGTGCGTTGCGCGCCGAGCAGGCATGCGGTGACGGCCAGCGCCGCCGTGATCCCGCCCACCGTGTCGCTGATGGGGTAACCGACGCGCAGCGGCGCCGATGCATCGTCGCCGGTGACGCTCATCACGCCGGAAATGCCCTGGATGATCTGGTCGTATGCGGGTCTGCCGCTGAGCGGGCCGTCCTTGCCGAAGCCCGAAATGGCGCAGTAGACGAGACGCGGATTGACCTCGCGCAGCACGTCGTAGCCGAGTTCCAGGCGGTCCATCACGCCGGGGCGATAGTTCTCGATCAGCGCGTCGGCCTGCGCCACCAGCTTGAGCAGGATCGCGCGCCCTTCCGGGTGCTTCAGGTTGACGGTGACGGACTGCTTGCCCGCATTGACGGCGACGAACGAGGCGCCCATCTTGCGGCGCGCCTGCTCAGGATCGGCCCCCAGACGGCGGGCGAGATCGCCATTGCCCGGCACCTCGATCTTGATGACTTCAGCGCCGAGCAAACCCAGCTGATAGCCGCAGAACGGCCCGGCCAGCACGTTCGACAAGTCGAGCACGCGCAAACCCGCGAGAGGCAAAGCCATGAAAACAACTCCTGCTACACAGTCGGCTCCGCCCCTCGCCCCGCTCAGGAGGTTGGGCGTCTTGGCGGCGCCTAGGTTTTAGAGATCAGTTGGGCAGCGAGACGCAGCGGCGCGGGGTCGCCACCCAGCGTGGACGTGATTTGCGCGGCGTGCTCCAGCACCGGCACGCGCCACGATTGCAGCAGCGCCCCGTCGATGCGGGAGGCCGGACCGGCAAGGCACAGCGCACCCCGCAGCGCCTGCTGCACGCCAAACACCGGCACCGACAGGCCCACCGTTTCCCGATCGCGCTCGCCGATCGACACGTAGTAGTGATCGCGCCGGATCGCGTCGTACGTGGCGCCCTGCATGCCCGAGAACGCGCACAGCACGCGCCCGCCCGAACCGCGCTCCAGCGGCAGCACGTCGCCCTCGCGCACGTGATCGCGGATCGAATGGTTCGAATCCACGCGGTGCAGGCAGACACGCACATCGCGCTCGCGGATGTAGAGCGACACCGCCTCGCCCGTGGCCTCGGCCAACGCGCGCATGTGCGGCAGCACCACGTCGCCCAGGCGCATGCTGCGCTGGTAGAGCGCGCCGAGCATCAACGGCGCGGCGCCGATCTGGTAGCGGCCGTCTTCCAGGCGAAACAGCATGCGGTGCTGGATGAGCGAGCCGGCAAGCCGCAGGATCGTGCTCTTGTAGAGCCCGGTGCGCGCGGCCAGCTCGGCCAGCGTCAGCGCGTAATCGCCGGGGCGGAACGCAAACAGGATCGAGAACGCGCGGTCCAGCGCAGCCACGCCCGACTGCCCCGGCGTGGCGGCATCGCCCTCGTTGGCGGCGGGCGTGATCTCGTTCTGGGTGGTTTGGCGCTCTGCGGTCATGGCGGGTTGGGCGAGACGGTTCACTTGACCGTCTTCAGGGCTTGGTCGACGAAGCGGTTAGTGTACGTTTTCGCCAGGTCGATCTTGGCGTTGCGGATCTTTTCGTCGTAGCTCGAGAGCACCGTCAGCGCCACCTTGGCATCGGCATCGGTCATCAGGCCGTCCTTGGAGAAGATCGGCTTGGAGTGGCGCAGCGCATCGACAAACACGTCGCGCCCGCCCACCTGCTGCTCCTTGGGCATCTTGTCGGCAATGGCCTCGGGCGTGCTGGCGTCGATCCATTTGAGCGTGCGGATGAAGGCGTTCACCAGGCGCTGCACGGTCTCGGGATTCTTCGTCATGAAGTCGCGCGTCACGTACAGCGTGGCGGTCGGGTAGCGGCCGCCGAACACGGCGTTGGAGCCGGCATCGGTGCGCGTATCGACGAGGAACTTGGCGGCGCGGCGCTTCTCCAGCAGGCTGGCTACGGGGTCGAAATTGACGAGCGCGTCGATCTCCTTGCGATCCAGCGCCACCATGCCCGGCGCGCCGGAACCCACGGCGATGTACGACACGTCGTTCACCTGCAGGCCGCTCTTGATGGCGTAATAGCGAGCAAACAGATCGGTGGACGAGCCCGGCGCGGTGATGCCGATCTTCCTGCCCTTCAGATCCTTGCCGTTCTTGATATCCAGGTCGGGCCGCACGGCCAGCACGATGCCGGGCGTCACATTGAGCAACGCCACCGACACAATGTCCTTGCCCTGCGCCTGAATGTGGATGGTGTGGTCATAGAAGCCCACCACCGCATCGGTCGATCCGGCAATCAGCGCCTGCAGCGCCTTGCTGCCGCCGGCCTGGAAGTTCTCCACCTTCACGTTGAGCCCTTCCTTCTGGAAGTTGCCCAGCGACTGCGTAAGCGGCACCGGCATGTAGTTCAGGATCATCGAGCCGACCGACAGGCTCACGTCCTTCTTCTCCGGCTCGGCGGCGTTGGCTGCCGTGCAGACGGCCGCACACAACAGGGCCGAAATCCATCGCTTCATCGTTGTCTCCATCATTGTGATTGGGGCTCAGGCGCCCGTTTCGGGGTCGACCTTCGGGCGCCACACCAGCAACTTGCCTTCGAGCGCATCGACGCTGCGGTCCAGCGCAATCACAAAAGCCGACAGCACGACGATTCCCGAGAACACGCCGGTGGCATCGAACACGCCTTCGGCCTGCGCAATCAGGTGGCCCAGGCCCGCGGACGAGCCGAGGTACTCCGCCACGATCGCGCCCATCACGGCCATGCCGACGGAAGCGCGCAGGCTCGAGAGAATCCAGCTGGTGGCCGACGGCACATACACGTGGCGCAGCAGGCTGATGCGGCTGGCCTTGAGCAGCCGCGCGTTGGCCAGGATGACGGGGTTCACCTCGCGCACGCCCTGGTACGTATTGAAGAACGTGATGAACAGCACCATCGTCGCGCCCAGCGCCACCTTGGAGGTCAGCCCCAGCCCGAACCACATCACGAAGATGGGCGCGAGCAGGATGCGCGGGATCGCATTGAAGACCTTGATGAACGGGTCCAGCACCTCGGCCGCGAGCTTGGACAAGCCGAGCCACAGCCCCAGGCTGATACCGAGCAGCGTGCCGATGCCGAACGAGAGAATCGTCTCGGCCAGGGTGATGGCCAGATGCGTGTAGATGTCGCCGGCGGTGAACCACTCCCAGATGCGCGCGACGATCGACGACGGCATCGAGAAATAGAACGGATCGACCACGCCCGCGCGGCCGAGGCCCTCCCACGAGCCGAACATCAACACCACCACGGCCAGCTGGAACAGGCGGATCTTGGTCTTGTGCGCGAGACCGGCGCGCTGCGTGCCCACGGCAGGCATCGTGTTAGTGCTGGACGGCATGGCTCTTCTCCACTTCGGTGCCGAGGATCGACCAGATCTCGCGATACAGGCGGATGAACGCGTCGGACATGTTGATTTCAGACACGTTGCGCGGACGCGGCAGCGTGATTTCGACATCGCCAACCGGCCGGCTGGCGGGCCCGGCGGACATGACAACCACGCGGTCGGCCAGGGCAATGGCCTCCTCCAGGTCGTGCGTGATGAACAGCAGCGACTTGCGGTCTTCCTGCCAGAGGCGCAGCAACTCGCTCTGCATGAGATGGCGCGTGTGCACATCGAGCGCCGAGAACGGCTCGTCCATCAGCACGATCTTGGGCGACAGGATCAGCGTCTGCGCCATGCTGATGCGCTTCTTCTGCCCGCCCGAGAGCTGATGCGGATAGCGCGCCTCGAAGCCGGTCAGGCCGACCTTCTTCATCCACGGACGGGCGCGCTCGCGGGCCTCATCCACCGGCATGCCCTGGAACACCAAGCCCAGCGCGACGTTGTCGAGCGCCGTCTTCCAGGGCAGCAGCGAGTCCTGCTGCATCATGAAACCAGCGTTGCCGTTGAGCCCGGTCAACGGCTCGCCAAACACCGTGACACTGCCGCCGGCCGGCTTGAGCAGCCCGGTCACGGCATTCAGCAGCGTGCTCTTGCCGCAACCCGTCGGGCCCACCACGGCCACGAATTCGCCTTCGCCAATCGACAGGTCAACGCCCTGCACCGCCGTGAAGCTGCCGAACCGTACCGAAACCTGATTGAGCTGGACCGCCGGCAACCCGGCGTGGTGTCGGCCACTGGCGGCCGGAGGGGAGGAAAGCATGGGCGTCTCCTTGAACGCTTTTGATGTTGTGCGTTCTGTTTGATGGAATTTAGTTCTATTTTATAGGCCACCACCCACACAGTTAACGGGCGTAAACCCGTAAACGCTGCGCAGACTGGGGACGGAGACGGCGATCATTAGCCTTTCTTGCCCAAATATGTTCTCTCCTGAGAAATAATGTTCTTTCCGACAGAACAAAGAAATTCAGGGCCTGCCAGATTTATTGGCCTGGAAGCTAAAGTTTTCCGCCCGCCATCCGATGAAAGGCGTACTGATCAGCGAGATGGCCATGCAACTTTCCTCCCCTTCCGTTTCTACTGCGACCGCCGGCGCATCGGGCAGCGGAAGCAGCTCGGGCGCCGACATCGAGCGCCTGCAGCGCCAGCTCAAGAACCTGCAGAAGTCGATGCAGGATCTTCCCGCGCAGAATCTGCCGCCCGATCAAGCACGCGAACAGGCCCAGTTGCTCAGCCAGCAGATCCAGATCGTGCAGGCGCAGATCGCACGCCTTCAGGCGCAGAACGGCCTGGAGCAAGCGGAAACGCGGCTGGAGAACCGCCACAACGCCTCCAAGAACGCTTCCGGCACGGGCAATACCGATGCGGCCGCCAAGGCCCGCACGACAGACAAGGTCACCGGTTCGTCCACCGTAAGCGACACCCGGCAGCACACCCGTGAGGCAGCGCAGGCGCAGGCGGCACAGTCCGCCCACCCCGCCAGCGCGGAGGCCATCACGCCGGCCAAGCCACCGCTGGTTTCCGTCAGGGCTTGACGGGCGCAACGCGGCGGCGGCTTTTCCTGGATGACGCCGTTGCCCACGCCTGACCGCCCCGCTCATCACCCCCTCCCATCGGGGGGACGCCAGCTTGCAGCGCCGACAGCGACAATCGCCGCGCCGCCCTCCCGTGTGCGGCACCGAGAACACGCATGACCTCCGCCGCCAGCGACGCCGCCCTTCCCCCGACCGCCCCTTCCGATCCGCATCCGGAGCGCGCGCCATCGCGCAATTTCTTTGCACGCCATTGGCGCGGCGATTACAGCCTCGCCCGGTCGTACTGGCTCCATACGGCGCTGATGCAGTTTGGTGTGGTGGCGCTCAGCGCCGGCGTCACGCACGCGCTGGCACATAACGCGCCGGCGCGCGCGGCGTCTGCCGCACTGCTCGTGATTTACGTGATGGGATTGGCGCTGTGGATCTGGGCGGTGGTCGGCACGTGGCGCTCGGCCGATCGTGAGCAGGCGCGCAACCGGCTTGCTGGCTTGTCAAACCCATGGCCGCTGATCGCGAAGGTGATGATCGTGCTCGGCGCCGTCGGCACAAGCTCGCGCGTCATCAACGATGGGCCACGCCTGAGCGCGCATCTGCGCACCGCGCTCGGAGAACAGGCTGCGTCGCCATTTACGGTGATGCCGCAACGCGATGGGCGCGCCATCCTGTTCAGCGGCGGCATCAATGACGGCGCAGCCGATGCACTGGAAGCCGCGTTGCGCAAGGCGCCGAATGCCACCGCGGTGGTGCTGCGCTCCGAAGGCGGCTGGCTGCGCGAGGGGACGCTGGTGGCAGACGTCATCCGCCGCCATCATCTGCGCACGTATGTTGAGCGCAGCTGCGCTTCGGCTTGCACGATCGCCTTCCTTGCAGGGGTCGACCGCGCCGCTGCGCCGGGCGCGCGCATCGGCTTCCACCGCCCGCGTGCGGTTGGCGCCGATCACGATCAGAGCCCCGGCTCCACCGACAGCGAACTCTGGCGTGCCTATTCAGATGCCGGCTTGCCCGACGCCTTCGTGCGCCGCGTGCAGGACACGCCGTTCGACCAGATGTGGTTTCCCACCGCGCAGGAATTGCTGGCCGACCATGTCGTCACGCGCGCCTCGCCCGGCGGCGAATACGCAACCATGGCCACGCAGTTGAACACCCGCGAAGCCCTGGCCGCGGAACTGCGCAGCGCCCCGCTATATGCAGCGTTGGAGCGCAAGTACCCCGCACACTTCAGCCGCTTGATCGACACGCTGTGGCCGGAACTGCAGCGCAACGTGACGGATGCGCAAGCCATGACGCTGCTGCGGGAGCAGACAGGCAAGCTGTATCGCGCCCTGATTCCGACCGCGCCGAATGCGCTGCTCTTTGCCAACGCCCAACTCACGCTGGAGCAGGCGCAGGCCCTGCAGCGCGTGAGCGCGGAAGCCTGCGTGGCTTATCTGGATGGCACGTCCGGGGCAAGCGCCGCCGCCGCGCGATTGCCGCGCGCGCTGGTGACCCGCGAGCAGGCCTTGTTTTCGGACCTGATGCAGGCCGCCGACCCGGACCACGCGCCCGTTGTCACGCGCGCACAAAGCCTGCCGGTGCTGCAGCTCGCCGTGGCCGCGCTGCCGCTGGCTGAACAGCGCGTGCTGACCGTCCCCGCGCTGCGCCACGCCGCGCCGCCGGCCGAACGCTGCCAGGCGCTGATCGGCTTCTCCCGCTCCATCCTGGCGCTGCCTGAAACCGAACGCGCGCTGGCGCTGCGCGGCATGTACTCCGATACCTCCGCGCCCGATTCGTAGCAAGGCGCTTCAGGCCGACCGCAACGCAGCCAGCGATGCACGCTGGCGCCCGTCTTCATCAAAGTTCTCCGGAGACAGCCATTGCTCGAATGCGGCCCGCACCCGCGGCCACTCGGCATCGATGATGGAGAACCAGGCGGTATCGCGGCTGCGGCCCTTGTAGACCACCGCCTGCCGGAAGATGCCCTCGAACTGAAAGCCCAGCCGCTGCGCGGTCTGCCGCGATGGCGCGTTCAGGCTGTCGCACTTCCACTCGTAGCGCCGATAGCCGAGATCTTCAAAGACGTGCTTCATCAGCAGGAACTGTGCTTCCGTCGAAGCGGGCGTCCGTTGCAGCAGCGGCGAGAAGGTCACGGCCCCCACTTCGATCACGCCGTGGTCAGGCGTAATGCGCATCAGCGCCAGCGTGCCGACCGGACGATCGGTGCGCGCGTCGATCACGGCGTACTGCAGCGGGTCGCGCTTCGCCGCAATGCGCTCGATATAGGCACGGTGTGCGGCGATATCGGTAAACGGGCCTTCCACCATGTAGGTCCAGACGCGATCGTCCTGCGCCTGGCTGAACGCAGCGAACAGCGCGTCGGCGTGCCGGGCCGCGTCAAGCGGTTCCAGCCGGCAATACCGGCCGGCGAGCGGCGTGTGGGGCGGCAGCGGTCGGGCCGCCCAGCCGGGCAACGGCGCGCCAATGGGTTGCTGATATGCGTTGAGCGTGGTCATGCGCAAAACCTGGATCGAGAACATCGAAGAACGAAGAACGAAGCACCTTCACCCTACCGAACACCCTGGCTCCATGAGAAGAGCCATGCAAGCCCATCCTGATAGAGCCACATCGCCCCCCACGCCCGGATTAATCCGTTCGATGCCCCGCCACACGCCGGTGGCGCACCTGCATGCCAATCGATATGTTGAGGGCGGGGGAAGACGGCGCCACGAATAGGCGCGGGCATACGCATTGCTGTGCGTAGGTATGCACACGCCCACGGAATCGTTCGCCATCTTTTCTGCCAGGAGCCCGCGAGTGGCGCCGTACATCGCAACGTGGTACCGCCGCTGGGGCGGTTGTGTCGCATACGCATGCGCAGCCGCATGGATCGCTGCGCTCGGCATGGTGCCCTGGACATCGGCCCGGGCGGCGCCCAGGTTCATCTACCCCGTCACGCAGCGCATTGACGCCAGCGCCAGCATCGCCCTGCCGCGCACATGGGGCCCATTGCGGCTGACCAGCGAAACGCCCATCCCGTCCGTTGCGGCCACCATCAACTCGCCCTTTGGCCCGTCGCGGCTGGTGTTTGCACAGCAGACCGTCCCGCCGGATAGCTTTGCGCTGGTGACGGTACGCAAGTCCGATTTCGACAAAGGCACGCCGGATTATCTGGAAACCGTGCGCCCGCGCGATCTGGCCATCCTGCTCAACCACATGGAATCGCGTGTGCATGGCGATCGTCCGGCCTGGGCTGCCCGCCTCGTACGGGGCAGGGCCCCGACCCAGCAGGTTCTTGCCGGCCGCCGGTTGATTTACTGGGAAGGCGAATGGAACACCTCCGCGGCCCGGACTGTGGTCGTTCGGGGGTATGCGTTTTTCGGCAACGGGGCGGTGTATCTGCTGCGCGTATTCGGCACCGCGGGGCATGACAACCCCACGGAGTTTGCCGAAGAAGCCCGTTTTGCCGATCTGGTGGCCGCGACCTTCCGGACGAAATAGCGGGGACTCCGACGCCAGTTGTTGCAACGCAGCAACAGATCTGGGCACGTGGTGCGGGCGTCTTCCAAGCGCAGCGGCGTCCACGCAAGGGCTGAAATCTGTTGTTACTCTTGGAACAGTCTGTTCACCCCACGCCGTATTGTTCTTCCGCATTGCAACACCTACACTTCGTGACAGTTGTTCAGACATCGATTGCCTGAACAAGCAATGCAAGTGTTGTAAGGAGAACAATGATGAAATGGTTGGATATTGGCGCCGTCATGGCCGCCTGGATTGCGAGCTGCGTGGCAGCAGGCTGGCTCATCAGCGCCGCCGCTTTCCTGGCTTAATGCCCTGCCCCAAGGCATAAGGCAAAACGGCCGAGCGGGAACCCCTTCCCCGCCCGGCCCTGAACACCCCGGTTGATCGATCCGTCAGGCTGGCTTCTGACCCGCCCACTCGACGAATCGGTCGACAAACCCCTGCAAGAACTGGCGCGTCCGCGCATCCGTCACCCCGCCCTGGGCATCAAAGGGCTCCCCCGCAACGTGGAAGAACACCTCCGGCAACGGCAAGACCTTCACGCCGACCGCCGCGAGCACATTACGCAATTGCGCCTGCGACAACGCCGTGCCGATTGCGCCCGGCGAAGCCCCCGCAATGCCGGCCGGTTTACCGCCCCACACGCTCTGGCCGTACGGTCGAGACCCCCAGTCAATCGCATTCTTCAGCGAGCCCGGGATGCCGCGGTTGTATTCCGGCGTGACGAATAACAAGGCATCCACGCCCGCCACCGCCGCCTTGAAGCGCTGTACCGGCTCGGGCAGGCTCGCGTCCAGGTCCTGGTTGTAGAGCGGCAGCTCGCCAATTTCGATGAACTGCGCCGTCGCCCCCGACGGCAACAAGCCCGCCAGCGCCTGCGCCAGCTGGCGGTTGAACGACGCCTTGCGCAGGCTGCCGACGATCACTCCGATAGTCAGATTGCTCATGAACACTCCTTGCGTGCAAAACAGTTCGGGATGGCGCTGACGCTCAATCCGCCGTCGCCGGTTCGGGGGCCACCTCGCGTTTGAGACGGTTGATCAGGGCGAACATCAGCGGGTTCAGCAGAATCGACAGGATCGCCGCCGACAACAACAGCCCCCGCGCGCGGTCGGGCAGGATTTCCAGGCTGATCCCTAGCCCAATCAGGATGAACGAAAACTCGCCGATCTGCGCGAGGCTGGCGGAAATCGTGAGCGCCGTGCGGTTGCCGTGGCCAAACGCGCGCACCACCGCAAACGCCGCCAGCGACTTGCCCACCACCACGATCAGCACCGTGCCCAGCACCGCCCATGGGTCTTCGATCAGCACCCTCGGGTCGAACAGCATGCCCACCGACACGAAAAACAGCACCGCAAATGCATCGCGCAGCGGCAGCGATTCTTCCGCCGCGCGCTGGCTGAATTCGGACTCGGCCAGCACCATCCCCGCAAAGAACGCGCCGAGCGCGAACGACACGCCAAACAGCACCGTGGCGCCATAGGCGACGCCCAGCGCCGTGGCGAGCACCCCCAGGCGGAACAGCTCGCGGCTGCCCGTCATGACAATGCGCTCGAGCATCCACGGGATCACGCGGCGGCCCACCACCAGCATCAGCGCGGCAAAGGCCACCACCTTCGAAAGCGTGACGGCCAGCACCTTGACGATGTCCCACGTGCTGACCGCCGTGCTGCCGGCGCCGCCCAGCGCCCCGGCCAAGGCCGGCAGCAGCACGAGCGTCACCACCATCACGAGGTCTTCCACGATCAGCCAGCCCACGGCAATGTGGCCTTCGTGCGAGTTGTCGATACCGCGATCTTCCAGCGCCTTGAGCAGCACCACCGTGCTCGCCACCGAGAGCGCCAGGCCGAATACCAGCCCGGGCCCCCAATCCCACCCCAGCAGCCACGCCAGCCCCATGCCCATGAGCGTGGCCAGCGCAATCTGGCCGATGGCGCCGGGAATGGCGATGGCCTTCACCGCCAGCAGCTCCTTCATCGAGAAGTGCAGCCCCACGCCGAACATCAGGAGGATCACGCCCAGCTCGGCCAGTTGCGGCGCAAGGCTTTGATCGGCCACGAAACCGGGCGTGAACGGCCCGGCCACCACGCCCGCCATGAGATAGCCGACCAGCGGCGGCAGACGCAGGCGCTGCGCGATTGTGCCGAAGATGAAGGCCAGCACGATGCCACCGATGATGGTGGAGATGAGCGGGGTGTCTACGTGCATGCGGTCCTGAAATGGGAATGGGGCGGGTTCAAAGACGGGCGGAGCGGAAACGCTGGGAAAGTGGAAAGGGCCGGGCGGCCCTTGTGCGACAAGTTGGGAGCGGATTTGTTCACATTGCGTCACAACTATAAGGATTGGCCTTTGCGAAACCTTACGAAGCAAATGTCATGCAGAAGACATCGCGGCAGAAACCGCGCTCCTACACTGCGCCGCAGACCCGCTCGGCCAGCGCGGCCAGGGCGCCCCCTAGGAGACACCACATGCGCTACGCCAACAAAGTTCTTCCCGTGGACGAGGCCGTCGCCCACGTCCGCAGCGGCAGCCGCCTGATGCTGGGCGAATTCGTGGGCGCCGGCGAACCGGCCTGCTGCATCGAGGCGCTGCTCGCCAGCGGCATCGGCCAGCTCACCCTCATCACCAATACGCCCGGGCTGCGCGGCGGCTTTCTCAAAGCCCGGCTGTTCAGCTCGGGCCAACTGGCCGAGTTCATCGGCACGCACGTCGGCACGACGGACGAATCGACGCAGGCTTACCTGACCGACTCCGTGCGCGTGGCCGAGTTCTTTCCGATGGGCACCTGGGCGGAAAAAGTGCGCGCCGGCGCGCTGGGCCTGGGCGGCGCCCTCGTGCCGGTGGGCGTGGGCATCCTCGACCAGCCTGGGATGTTTCCCAAGCGCGGCGCCCCCAAGCAGACGCTCACCGTCGACGGCACGACGTGCTTCGTGGAGCCGCCCCTGCGCGCCGACGTGTCGATCATCAAGGGCTGGCGCGCCGATACCTTCGGCAACGTGGAGTTTCGCGGCACGGCACTGCAGAACCAGCGCGACATCGCCATGGCCGGCGACTACACCATCGTCGAGGTGAACGAGATCGTCGAAGTGGGCACGATTCCGCCCGAGCGCGTCGGCTGCCCGGGCGTGTTCGTCAATGCGGTGGTGCAAGGGCTGTCGCTGGACGACCAGCACGCGCTGTACAGGCACCACTGGACGAAGCTCGGCCGCCTGCCCGCTGCCGAAGCGTGATCGTCAGACCCACAACAAGGAGATCGCCATGCAAGCCCTGCCCGAAACGCCCAAGCAACGCATTGCTGCCCGCTGCGCGCTGGAACTGCGCGCCGGCGAAGTCGTCAACCTGGGCCTGGGGATCCCCACGCTCACGGCCAACTACCTGGACGCCAATGCCGGCGTCATTTTCCATACTGAAAACGGCGCCTTCGGCTTTGGCGGGCGCCCGCCGCTGGACGCCATCGACAGCGACTTCACCAACGCCGGGTGCGAGCCCATCACCCTGCTGCCCGGCGCTGCGCTCATGGACCTCGCTACGTCGCTGGGTGCAATGCGCAATGGCTACATCGACGTGACCATCCTCGGCGCGTTGCAAGTGGACGCGCTGGGCAACCTCGCCAACTGGGCGTGCGATCGCAACGGCAAATGGTGGCCCGGCATTGGCGGGGCGATGGATCTCTGCTACGGCACGCGCAAGGTGATTGCCGCGCTGGCGCATACCGACAAACACGGCAACTCCAAGATCCTGCCGCGCTGCACGCTGCCGCTCACGGGCCGGCGCTGCGTGAAGGTCATCGTTACCGAGCACGCCGTGTTCGACGTGACCGACGCGGGGCTGGTGCTGCGTGAAATCCTCTCGCATGCGACACTCGACGACATTCGCGCCATGACGGCAGCGCCCTTCACGCTGGCGCCGCTGCTGCAGATGCGCGCCGCCTGAGGAGACTGCATGCCCACCACCGTCGATTGGTTCTTCGATGTCATCTCGCCGTTTGCCTATCTGCAGCTCGAACAGTTCGATGCGCTGCAGGAAGCCAACGACATCGTCATCCGCCCGCGCCCGCTGGTGCTGGGTGCGCTCCTGCATCACTGGGGGCAAAAAGGCCCGGCGGAGATCACTTCCAAACGCGTGTTCACGTATCGGCATGCGCTGTTTCGCGCGCAGCAGCTCGGCATTCCGTTTCGCATGCCGCCCGCACACCCGTTCAACCCGATCAAGGCATTGCGGCTGACGATTGCGATGGGCGGCTCGCTCGATGCCGTGCGCGCGGTGTTCCGGCATATCTGGCGCGACGGCAACGATGTGGCATCGCCCGAGGGCTTTACCGCGCTGTGCGAGGCGGTCGGCTTTGCAGAAGGCGCAACCGCTGTCGAACAACCGGCCGTGAAAGACGCGCTGCGTGCGCACACCGATGCGGCCATCGCGCTCGGCGTGTTCGGGGTGCCCACGCTGGTGCACGACGGCGAGCTGTTCTGGGGTGAAGACGCGACCGACATGTTCCTGCAGAGCCTGCGCGCTGGCTGGCTCTCCACGCCCGAAGCGCAGCGCGTGAGCACGCTGCCGGTAGGCATTCAACGTGGCTGAGCACGACACCAACGCGCGCCCCGGCATCAGCCGCGCTCGGCTGGCGCACATCGCGGCGTGGTCCATCGATCTGCCCGCGGAAGAAGCCGACCGCGCCTGTGCCGGCATCGTGGAGAAAACCTACGCGCGCGGCGCCTGCATCTGCCCGAAGAACACGTTGCTGGAGAGCTGGACGGGCGTGGTGACGGGCCTCATCAAGATCGGCACGGTGTCGCCCGAAGGGCGCAGCGTCACGTTTACGGGCGTGCCGGCCGGCGGCTGGTTTGGCGAAGGTACGGTGCTCAAGAACGAGCCGCGCCGCTACGACATCGTTGCGCTGCGCGACACGCGCATGGCCTTCATGGACCGCGCCACTTTCATGTGGCTGGTGGAAAACAGCGTGGCGTTCAACCGCTTCCTGGTGAAGCAGCTCAACGAGCGGCTCGGGCACTTCATGGCGCTGCTGGAATACGACAGGCTGCTCGATGTCACGCCGCGCCTGGCGCGTTGCATTGCGTCGCTCTTCAACCCGGTGCTCTACCCCGGCGCGGGCGACCACCTGGAGATCACGCAGGAAGAACTCGGCCTGCTTTCCGGCATGACGCGCCAGGTTGCCAACCAGTCGCTCAAGGCCCTGGAGAAGGACGGCGTGGTCCGGCTGGAATACGGCGGCGTGACGGTCGTCGACCTCGATCGGCTGCGCAGCTACGGCGCCTGAAGACGCCGCCTTTATTAACGAATCTTCATCCGGCAGAGCCGACCGCACCCGCTAGAATCGCGGCACAACAAGACAAGATCATTACGCTGCGGCATGCGCCCCGCGCCGCCCGCAGCCGGAAGAGGGAACAGGGCCGCGCACCGCGTGCGTGCCCGCATCTATGCTGCCGATTCATCTGCTTTCCACCGGCAAGGCACTGCCGGAACAACAGGTCACGTCCGCTGAACTGGATGCCCGCCTGGGCCATCGGGCAGGGTACGTGCGCAAGAAGTCCGGCATCGACGTTCGCCACCATGCCACGCTGGCCGAGCACCAGTCGGAACTCGCCGGCGCTGCCGTGCGCGATGCACTGCGCCGCGCCGATGTTCCGGCCGCGTCCATCGACCTGCTGATTTCCGCCTCGGGCGTGCAGGAACAGGCGCTACCCAACACGGCCGCGCGCATCCTCGAGCCCGCCGGGCTGCCGGCCGGCACGCCCGCGTTTGACGTCAACGCGAGTTGCCTGAGCTTCGTGACGGCGCTGCATGTGGCGGGCAGCCTCCTGACGACGGGCGCGTACAAACGCATCGCCGTGGTGGCGTCCGACCTCGCCTCGCGCGGCATCGACTGGGACGATGCCGAGACGGCGTTGATATTCGGCGACGGGGCAGCGGCGGTCATCATCGAGGCAGCACCGTCGATATCCGGCGCGGGCATCCACGCCTACCGCATGGAGACCTACCCCGCCGGCAAAACCTACTGCGAAATCCGCGCGGGCGGCACGCGCCGCAACCCGCGCACCGGCGCGCAACCGACCGATTACCTGTTCCACATGGATGGCAAGCGCGTATTCAAGCTCGCCTCGCAACTGATGGACGGTTTCCTCGATCGGCTGTTCGCGGGCAGCCAATACACGCTGGGCGACATGCATGTCGTCGTGCCGCACCAGGCAAGCCACCTGGGGATGCAGCATCTGCGCAAACGGCTGGGCGTGCCGGAAGCCAGCGTGGTCGATATCTACGCGCAGCACGGCAACCAGGTAGCCGCGTCGATTCCCACCGCGCTGCATGAAGCGGTGACGACCCAACGCATCGAGCCCGGCAAACCGGTGCTGCTGGTCGGCACGGCGGCCGGCCTGACGCTCGGCGGCATGGTGCTGACGCTATGACGACGCTGGTGACGGGCGCCACCGGTGGGCTCGGCCGCAACGCGGTCGACGCGCTGCTCGCGCAAGGCGCCCGCGTGCGCGCGACGGGGCGCGATGCCACGCAACGCGACGCCTTTGCCGCCCGTGGCGCAGACTATGTGCCGGCCGATCTGGCACAGCTGACACCCACCACGCTGGATGCGCTGCTCGACGGTGTCGACACGGTCTGGCATTGCGCGGCGCTGTCATCGCCGTGGGGCGCGTATGCGGACTTCTACGCGGCCAATGTGCGCGCTACGGCGGCGCTCGCCGAAGGTGCCGTCAAGCGTGGCGTCCGCCGCTTCGTGCATATCTCTACACCGTCGATCTATTTCGACTACCAGCATCACGCCGATCTGCCCGAGAGCTATCGCCCCGCGCGCTTCGCCAATCATTACGCGGCGACGAAGATGCTGGCAGAGGCGGCCATCCAGCAGCAGGTCGCCACGCAGCACCGCACGCACTTCGTCATCCTGCGGCCGCGCGGGCTGTTCGGCCCGCACGATCGCGTGGTCCTGCCGCGCATCCTGCACTTGCTGGAGCTGCGCGGCGGCGTACTGCCCCTGCCCCGTGGCGGCGCGGCACGCATGGACCTGACCTATCTGGAAAACGTGGTGCATGCCATGCAGTGCGCCACCACGGCGAGCGTGCCTTCCGGCGCCGCCTACAACATCACCAACCATGCGCCTGCCACGCTGCGCGATCTCCTCGATGAACTGCTGGGGCAGCAGCTCGGCCTGCGTTATCGCATCCGCGCGGTGCCGTATCCGGCCATGGCATTGGCCGCACGCGTCATGGAAGCCGGCAGCGCCGTCACGCACCGTGAGCCGCTGCTCACGCGCTACAGCGCTGCGGCCCTGCACTACGACATGACGCTCGCCAACGACCGCGCGCGCATCGAACTCGGCTACGTGCCGCCCATCGACATGGCCGAAGGCATTCGCCGCACGGCTCACTGGTTACGTGAACATGGCAACGTTGTCCGTTTTTGAAGCCGGGTACTGCACGCATACCGCGTGTGTGGCGCTGCGCGGCGCGGGCCTGCGCACCTGCGCGTTTCCCGCACGCGCCTGGCTGATCGAAGCCGCCGGGCGGCGCTGGCTGTGGGACACCGGCTATGCCTCGCATTTCCATGACCACACGCGCAGCGGCCTGTTTGCGATCTATCGCAAGGTCACGCCCGTGTATTTCGACACGTCGGAATCCATGGCGGCGCAGCTTGCGCAACAGGGCGTGCGCCCGGCTGATCTGGATGGATTGATCGTCTCGCATTTCCACGGTGACCACGTTGCCGGCCTGCGCGACTTTCCGGGCGTGCCGGTCATCTGCTCCGGCGAAGGATGGATGCACCTGCGCGCACTGCGTGGCGTTTCCGCGTTGCGGCGCGCCTTCGTGCCGGGGCTGATTCCGGAAGATTTTGAAACGCGCACGCGCTTTGTCGAACAGTTCGAGCAAGTTGCCCTGCCACCGGAGCTGGCGCCATTCACATCCGCCTGGGCCTTGCCCGACAGCAACGGCGACGTGCTGCTCGTGCCGCTGCCCGGCCACGCCGCCGGGCACCTTGGCGCGTTCGTGCGCACGCAGGAAGGCTGGGTGCTGCTGGCGGCCGACGCCGCCTGGTCGCCGCTGAGCTATCGCGAACTGCGCGGGCCATCGGTATTGGCGTATTCGATCATGGAAGACCGCCATGCCTACTTCGACACGCTGCGCAAGCTGCACGCGCTCGATGCGGGCGGCCACGTACGCATCCTGCTCACACATGAGGGGGCGTTGTGACGGCGTTGCACCGCCTGCTGTGGTCGTACTGGCAAACGCGCCGGCTGCGGCTGCCTGATCGCGCCGCGCTGGAAGCGCACCAGCAGCGGCAGATCTCGCGCTTCACGCAACGCGTGCTGACTCGCAGCCCGTATTTCCGCCCGTTCGCATCGAAGCCGATGCAGGAATGGCCGTTGATGGACAAGGCCACGATGATGGCCCATTTCGACGCCATGAACACCGCCGGCCTGCGCCTGAACGACGTGCTGACCTGCGCGCAACAGGCCGAGCAGTCACGCGATTTCCGGCCGACGGTCGGTGCGTATTCGGTGGGTTTGTCGTCAGGCACCTCCGGCGGACGCGGCGTATTCGTCGTGAGCCCGACCGAGCGTGCGCAGTGGGCCGGCGTCCTGCTCGCCAAGCTGCTGCCGCGCGGGCTGTTGCATGGCGAGCGCGTCGCCCTGTTCCTGCGCGCCAACAGCAATCTGTACACGGCCGTGCGCAACCCGTGGCTGACGTTCTCGTTCTTTGATCTGTTCGCGCCGTTCGCATCGCACCGCGCGCCGCTGGAAGCATTGCAGCCGACCATCATCGTGGGGCCGGCGCAGGTGCTGCGTGCCCTCGCGATGGAGAAGTTGGCCGGCCGGCTCGACATCGCGCCCGTGCAGGTGCTGTCCGGCGCCGAAGTGCTGGAACCGATGGACCGCGCACTGCTTGCGCAGGCCTTTGGCAACGTCGGCGAGGTCTACCAGGCCACCGAAGGCTTTCTGGGCGCGACCTGCCCGCACGGCACGCTGCACCTGAACGAAGCGCACGTGCACATCGAGCCGCAATGGCTGGACGCGCGCCGCTTCGTCCCCGTCATTACCGATTTCACACGCAGCACGCAGCCCATCGTGCGCTACCGACTGGATGACATCCTCATCCTCCGCGAGCCGGCGCTGGGCGCTTGCCCCTGCGGCAATCCGGCGATGGCCATCGAGCGCATCGAAGGCCGCTGCGACGATACGCTCGTCCTGCCCGCGCTGGGCGGCGGCACTGTCACGCTGTTTGCCGACGTGTGTTCGCGGGCGCTGGCACAGGCGCTGCCGCTCCACGCAGACTATCGCCTGGTGCAGACCGATGCGAACACGCTCGCGTTGTCCATTCAACCAGCCGACGCCGACATTGCACGCGCGTGCCGGGCGCACCTGGCCGATGTCTTCGCCTGCCAGGGCGTCGATGCATCGCGCGTGACGTGGCACGCCACGCCCGAGCGCATCGCCACCGATTTCACCACCAAGCGCCGCCGCATCGTCCGGCTCGCGGCGCCGGGAGCGGCACGATGAGTCCGCTCGCCACGCGCCTGCGTCATATGGCCTTGGGCTGGTGTTCGGTGGGCCTCGTCTATGGCCTCTGCGGAGCGCTGCAAGGCGTTGGCACGATCGTGCCCGAGACTGCACTGGACCGCGCCATTCCGTTCAGCACCTCGGGCATCTGGCTGTACGTGTCGTTCTTCGTGCTGATTCCGCTGGCGTACTTGCAGGCCGACATGTCGCGGCTGCCCTGGCTGGAACGCGCCATGCAGATGAGCGCGCTCGTGAGCGGTGCGGTGTTCATGCTGTGGCCGACCACGCTGCACTACCCGCCGTTGGCGGATGCATCGTTGCCGGGCAGCGTGCAGCGCATGCTGATCGCCATGGATTCCAGCCAGAACTGCCTGCCCTCGCTGCATGGGGCGCTTACGCTGCTCTCGATGTGGGCACTGGCGGATTCGCGCAGGCCGATGCGCACGGCGCTCGCCGCCGCCTGGGGGCTCGGCATCCTGTACGCCACGATCCAGACGCGCCGGCACGTCGCACTTGACCTGTCGGCTGGCGTAGCCGTGGGCGTGCTGTGCGGTGCGGCTGTCCGTCTATGGTTGGCGCGGCGGGCGTCAACGCTCTCTATCGAACCGGTGTCCACATGAATGCCTTTGCCCTGCCGCTTGCATTGATGCTCGGCTGCGTGCTGCTGGAACTGGCTGCGCTCAAGTGGTGGCGCGGTCAGCCGCTGCCGTGGCGCGACGTGATCCTCAACCTCAACTCTGGCCACGTGCTGATGTGGCTGTGCCGCGGCGTGGAAGTCGCCGGCTTCACGTGGCTATATGCCCATGCCAGCCTGCATTGGGTGGATGGCTGGCATCCGGTTGCGGGCTGGGCCTTCGCGTTTGTCGCTTGGGATCTCGGCTTCTACTGGCTGCACCGCATGCACCACAAGCTCGGCTTTCTGTGGGCGATCCACGCCGTGCATCACGAGGGCGAGCATTTCAACCTGTCGCTGGGCGTGCGCAACGCGTGGCTGTCGTCGCTGACATCGCTGCCGTTCTTCGTGCCGCTGGCGCTGTTGGGCGTCACGCCGGAAATGTTCGTGGCGGTGTCGGGCCTGCATTACTCGGTGCAGTTCTACAACCACTGCGGACTGGTCGGCCGCTCGGGGGTGCTGGACCGCTTCATGGTCACGCCCGCCAACCACCGCGTGCATCACGGCTGCAACCCGGAATACATCGACCGCAATTTCGGCGGCACGCTGCTGCTGTGGGACAAGCTGTTTGGCACCTATCAGCGCGCGCTGGCGGACGTGCCGATCCGCTACGGTGTGCACAAGCCCACCCACAGCGACAACCCGTTCTGGGCCAACGTGGTGCCGGCATTGCAATGGCTGGGGCTGCGTACGCCGCATTTGCAACGCGATACGCGCACCACGCCCGCCGGCTGGATCGCCACCGGCGGTGTGCTGCTGTTTGGCGTGGTGATCGACTATGTGCGCACCGACGGCCTGTGGCCCGGGCACTGGCAAGCGGTCTGGTTCGCGCTCATCCTGCTGCTCACGCTGGCGATGGGCGGTTTGTCGGATGGGCGCGGCTGGGGACGCTGGCTTTGGCCGCTGCTGGCGCTTGCGCTGCCCGTGCTGATGATCGGCATATGCGGCGCGGGCGATGCATTGTCCGACACGTTGGCGGATGCGCTCGGGTTGCATGGTCTTGCTTGCGGACTGTGGCACGCGCTGCGGACCGAATCGCCGCTCTCTTCTTCGCCACATGCCGAATCTCGCTAAGCTCCGCTACGCTTCACCGCGCGCCTCGTCGCTGGCCGAAGATTTGCGCCGTGCCGCGCACGACCATCTGCAGGCGCACGGCGACCATCGCTTTGCCGATGTGCAGTTCATTGCCAAGGGCACCCTGCTCGTTGTGGTATCCGCGCTGCTGTATGGCGTCATGATGACGGCCACGAGTGCGACCACATTCGTGCTCGCCTACATGGCCTTTCCGTTCATCGCGATGCTGCTGGCCATGAACGTGCTGCACGACGGCGCGCATCGGGCGCTCTCCCCCTGGGCATGGCTGGACCGCCTCATGACGCGTATGACCGCCATCCCGCTCGGCATCGAACCGGCCTACTGGACGGTGCGCCACGTGCACTATCACCACGCGCATGCCAACGTGGAGCACTACGACCTCGACACCGCTGCAAACCGCTTCCTGCGGCAGACGCCCTTTCAGCCGTGGTATCCGCAGTTTCGCTATCAGCATCGCTACTGGCCGCTGATTGCCGCACTGTCGCTGCCTTACATCAACTGGATCTACGACTGGTCGGATCGCCTTGGCCTCACGCCGCTGGCAGCGGATCGCGTGTTGCCCGGCCCGCGTGGCTGGGTGACGTTCCTGTCTGCGAAGGCGCTGCACTTGCTGATTGCCGTGGCGGTGCCGGCCTGGGTGGCACATCGGCTCGGCCTCGGCTGGGGCTGGGTGGCGTTCGGCTACTTCGCGGGGCAGATGCTGGCGTCATGCGTGCTGGTCGCGTTGATCCTGGGCACGCACTGGGCAGACGTGACGTTCTATCTGCCACCCGAATCCGGCCAGCTGCCCCACACATGGCACGAGCATGCATTCCACACCGCGTGCGACTGGCGACCGCAACCGGCGTGGATCGGCTACTGGCTCGGGGGCCTGAACTGGCACCTGACGCATCACCTCTTCCCGACGTATAGCCACCGGCACTATCCGGCGCTGGCCGCACGTGTGGCGGAGGTGGCGCGCGCTCATGGACTTGACTACCGAACGCTCACCTACCGCGAGTTGCTGACTGCGCAGCAGACCTTCCTGCGCGCCATGGGCCAACGCCCGAACTGACGCGCAGGCAACAGGCGCAGCCTCAGTTGCGCGCCTCGACCGCGTGCACCGCGTCCAGAATCACCTTGGCCACATCCTGCGGCCGCGACTGCTGCGGCACGTGGCTCGTTGGTAGCGTCGTGACCTTGGCGCCAATCTTCCTAGCCATGGCGCGCTCCAGATCCGGTTGGATCATGCGGTCGTGTGCGCTGACGATAAACCACGACGGCTTGCTCTGCCATGCCGCCACCGTGGTGCGCTCGCCAAATGCCGAGGCCTTGATGGGACCTTGCGTCGCAGCCATCACGCGCGCCTGCGTTGCCGGCACGTCCTGTGCAAAGTCGCTCGCCAGCGCCGCAGCGGGCAGTGACAGATAGCCGTTGGCGTCAGCGACGAGCTTGCCGATGCCCGGCGCAGGCGCGTAGTCCTTGCCCACCTCTTCCGTCGACTGGCCGGCGTCCGGCGCAAACGCCGCCACGTACACCAGGCCCGCAACCTTGCTGTCCGCACCGGCTTCGGTGATGACCGTGCCGCCCCATGAATGCCCCACCAGCACGACCTTGCCCGGCTGGTTGCCGATGGCGCGGCGCGTGGCAGCCACGTCATCGGCCAGCGAGTTCAGCCCGTTCTGCACCGCCTGCACCTTCACGCCCTTGGCCTGCAGCAGCGGGATCACCTTGGCCCAGTCGGACCCATCGGCGAAGGCGCCGTGCACGATCACGACGGAAGGTTGATCGGCGTCGGCTGCCGTGGCGGCCAACAGGGGCGCACTGGCGGCCATGCCGAGTGCCAGCACTGCGATGGAGACGGCTTTGCGGTTGAACATGTCGGGTCCTTGTTGTCTGTTCGGTTCTCAGTGGGATGGGGTTGCGCGTGCCGCCGCGTCAGGCGTGCGCACCGTCGTAGTACGGGTTCGCGCTGCGGGCACCGTCGGTGTAGATGTCGGTGGAGCGCGCACCGTCCGTATAGACGTCGGACGAACGCGCGCCCTCGGTGTAGGCATCCACCGCACTCTGCACGGCGCGGGCGCCTTCGGTGTACGGGTCGCGGGCGCCGACGGATGAAGCGGCTTGCGCACCGGCAGCGGCCACAGCGAGGGCAACAACAGCAAGGGTCTTGGCGAGATTGCGGGTCATGATCGTTTTCCTTTTGAACAGTTGGGTTGGGATTGCGGCCCGCCGGTGCCTTGCTTGGCATCAGGCCGGCGTCGTGGCCACGGAATGCATTTAAGGCGCCGCACGTATCCGCCACGTAGCGACGTGCTGCCCGTTTTGTCTGGACGTGTACCGGAGCCGCCACCGGATACAAACGCATACAAAACCCCGTCCATCGATGCTCGTTGCTACAAAGCAATACAAATCGGCGGCATCGTGAAACCGACCGGATACATCGCGGGCGCCCAATGCTGGAAACGAGGAGAGCAAGACCCCGCCTCGTCATCCATCCTTGATCACTGGAGCCCTCATGCAACCGAATCGATTGACCGCAACCTTGCTCGTACTCGCAGGCGCGCTAGGTGCGCACAACGCATTTGCGCAAGCCGCCGGCGTGCATCGGACCGACCTCGTCCATCACGACCTGAGCACGCCTGGCCGCGAGACCCTGCAAGTGCGTGTGGATTTTGACGAGCGTGCGTTTGCCCCCGCACATGTCCACCCCGGCGAGGAAATCGCCCACGTCCTGCAAGGCACGATCGAATACCGGCTGGAGGGCCAGCCGCCCGTGACGCTGCAAGCCGGCGATTCGCTGTTCATTCCGGCAGGCGTTGCGCACTCGGCAAGAAACGTCGGCAGCGGCAAGGCCTCGGAACTGGCGACGTATGTCGTGAAGTCCGGTGAGCCGCTGGTCACGCTTGTTCACTAACCCGCTGTCCCCTCCCCCACAAAGAGAGAACCCCCATGTCGAACCCCGTCAACCTCCGCCGTCGCCGCCTTCTGGGCACCACCATCGCCAGCATTGGTGTGCTGGATCTCGGGCTGGCCGAACTCGTGCAGGCGCAACCGGCACCGTCCTCCAGCGCAAGCACGCTGCTGAGCGGGCAGGCCAACCCGTTCGGCGCGCTGCAACAGATCGATGCCGGCGTGCTCAACATCGGCTATGCAGACCTGGGCCCCAAGAACGGCCCCGTGATGATCCTGCTGCATGGCTGGCCGTATGACATCTACAGCTATGCAGAAGTCGCGCCCGCGCTGGCGGCGGCGGGCTATCGCGTGCTGGTGCCGTACCTGCGCGGCTATGGAACGACGCGCATCCGCTCGGCAGACACGCCCCGCAACGGGCAGCAGGCTGCGCTGGCCGCCGACATCATCGCGTTCATGGACGCGCTGAAGATCAAGCAGGCGCACTTTGGCGGATACGACTGGGGCGCGCGCACGGCAGACATCATTGCAGCGCTGTGGCCGGAACGCTGCAAGACGCTGGTGTCTGTGAGCGGCTACCTGATCGGCAGCCAGGAGGCGAACCGCAAGCCGCTGCCGCCGGCCGCGGAATTTGCGTGGTGGTACCAGTTCTATTTCACGACGGAACGCGGCGCGCAGGGCTACGCCGCCAACTGCAAGGAATTCAACCGGCTGATCTGGAAGCTGGCGTCGCCCACGTGGAAGTTTGACGACGCCACGTACGACCGCAGCGCCACCGCGTTCGACAACCCCGACCACGTCGACATCGTCATCCACAACTACCGCTGGCGCCTGGGGCTGGCGCAGGGTGAAACGAAGTACGACGCGCTGGAACAACGCCTGGCCACCGGGCCCGCCATTACGGTGCCCACCATCACCATGGAAGGGGACGCCAACGGCGCACCGCACCCCGAGCCGTCGGCTTACGCGAAGAAGTTCACGGGCAAGTACCAGCACCGCAACATCGGTGGTGGCATCGGGCACAACCTGCCCCAGGAAGCACCGAAGGCGTTTGCGCAAGCCATGCTGGATGTGGTGAAGCTGTAGCGCATCGAGGCGACCGACGCATGCGGCTCACAGCGCCGAGAGCAATCCTTGGGGCAATCCGCGTGTGAGCGCCAGCAGCGTCATCACGGCCGGCATGGCCGCCGCGGCCATCACCGTCTGCGCCGCGGTGATGCCGGCCATGAGCGGCGCGTCACCGCCCAGCTGGCGCGCCATGATGTACGACGAAGATGCCGTGGGCAGCGCCTGGAACAGCAGCGCTACGATCAATGCGGCATCGGTCAGGCCTAGCGCGTGACCAAGGGAAAGCGTCAGCACGGGCATCGCCAGGAACTTGATGACCGACGACACGAGCACCGGCTGCGCCCACGAACGCACGCCGCTGAAGTTCAGCGCCGCACCCACGCACAACAGGCCCAACGGCATCGATGCCAGGCCGAGCGCCCGCACCGCCGGCTCGATCGCCACAGGCATCTGCAGGCCCAGTGCCTGCATGGCAATGCCCAGCGTGCAGGCCACCACCGGCGGATTCGTCACGATCTGACGCGCCAGTGCACGGCCGGTGAGCCGCACCGCGCCATAGCGGGCAAAGACCAGCACGCACAGCAGATTGACGGTCGGCACGATCGCCGCGTTGCATACCGCGGCGAGCGCAATCCCCTTGGCGCCGAAGAGGCCCGTGGCGAGCGACACGCCGACGTAGTTGTTGAACCGCACGGCCCCTTGGAATACCGAGGTGAACGCCGCCCCGTCCACCTGCATCCACGGTCGGGCCAGCATCAGCGCGACGGCCACCAGCAATGTCGCGCCGATCAACGTCAGCACCAGCGGCAGCACGGGCAAAGCCTGCATATGCGCCGTGGCCAACCCATGCATGAATAGCGACGGCAGCAGGACGTAGTAGCAGAGCCGCTCAGCCTGCGGCCAGAAGGTTTCAGCGATGAAAGCGGAGCGCTTGAGCCAATGGCCGAGCGCAACCAGAAGGGCAACCGGCGCGAGCGCCAGCAGGATGGCAGCGGTCATGGCCGTGCTCCCGCACCTTGGCGTACCCGCAATGTGGATGAGAGGCAGAAGAACGTGCGGAACGACATGAGGTGCTCGAAGAAAATCAGGAACACCACCAAGCTATCACGCAGTCGCAGCAGCAATAATTGTTATTTATCCTACGATCAATGAGAAATTCTCATTGCAGAAGCGACGACGGCGTCGGCCAACGCCTGCGTAAAGCGCTGTGCCGCCCGCGATTGGTGTTCAAGCAGAACCACCGCGCGATGCAATTGCGGTTGCCCGAATGCCAGTCGCGCGATGGGCGGCAATTGCGTCAACTCGGCGTCGGAAAGCGCCACCACGGCGGCCCCCAATCCACTGGCCACCATCCGCACGATCGTGTCCTTGTTGTCCAGCACCATTTCTTCACGCACCCGCACGCCCAGGCGACGCAGTTCGGAAGCGATCATCCGGCCGGCCCAGGCCTGCGCATCGAAGCGGATGAACGGTAGTTCGGTCAGCAATGCACGCGCGTCGCGCTCGGCGTATTGCGCGGGCGCGAGCAGCCAGAAGCGGTCTTCATACAGCGTCGTCCAGACCAGTTCCGCCGGATGCGGCCGCACTGGGTGTGACGTGATCGCGGCATCCAGCTCGCCATCGGCCACGCGTTGCGCAAGCTCTGCCGACATGCCCGCAGCCACGTGCACGCGCAGGCCTGGATGCGCCGTCCGCAGGGCCAGCAACGCATTGGGCAGCGGCCCCGACAGCGCCGTCTGGATGGCACCAATGCGCAACCGGCCGACCAGCGCTTTCTCATCGCTCAGAGCATCGGGAATGCGGTCATACAGGGCGAGAATCTGTTCGGCCTGGGCGAGCACGATGCGACCCGCCTCGGTCAGCGCGGGCTCGCGGCGCGAGCGGTCGAACAGCCGGACGTTGAACTCCTCCTCCAGCGATTTCACCTGCAGGCTGACAGCGGATTGCGTGAGCCCGATGGCCTCCCCGGCGCGCGCAAACGTGCGATGGCGGGCGATGGCAACGAGGGTTCTCAAGGCGCGGAGAGACATGGCAGAGGCAAATTCGGGTCCGGTACAGAAGCGCATCGTACCTCCCGCCGCATGCCGCGGCGCCAGCGCCCTGCCGGCCCGCATCCGTTCACGCCACGCGCTGGGCCACGGCGCTTGCCGCCATGGCTGGTCGGCGCAGCTGGGGCAGCACCGGCTCAATGGTCAGAAAACGCGGCCTTCCTTCAGGTGCTGCGTTTCGCCATTCAGGTGGTAATCCCCCACCACCCGCGCCTTGTGCAGCAACGGGTTGTGGCTGAAGATCGTCCGCAGGTTGCGCCAGTGCCGGTCAAAGTTGTGCACGCGCGCCGTCATGGATGCACCGCCCGCTTCAAAGAGCTGCTGCGCGGCATGCAGCGCCAGCTTGCCGACAACCAACTGCGTTTGCGCCGTCGCCAGCGCGCCTTCCAGCACCAGTGCGTCGGCGTTTTCCGCTTCATTGCGGATGGCGTCGGCGGATCGATCCAGCACGCGCGCGTTCTCGCGCACCAGGGCATCGATGGCATGGCTATGTGCGGCGATGTCGCCCACCACCTGCTGGATGAAGTGGTCCTCCCGCGCAGACGGCGCCGGGCTGTGCAACACCGGCCGCCCATGATTGACCACATACCGCCGCGCGTCGGCCGCCACATTGCGCACAATGCCTGCCGCCACGGCCACCAGATGCAACTGGCGCAGTGCACCGGTATGGCGTCCCACCAGCGAGCTGCTGACGCGCGAGGCCACCTCGTCTGCGCGCACCTGCACGTGCTCGAACACGATGCTGCCGCTGGCCGTCATGCGCTGGCCCATCCCGTCCCAGTCGTCGATCACTTTCACGCCCTCGCGCGTGACCGGAATGATGATCTGCACGTTGCCGCCTGCGTCATCGTTGACATTGAAGCGGCCGTAATCGGCGAACGCCGTGCCGGTGGTGTAGTACTTGCGGCCGCTGAGGCGGTAGTTGGCGCCGTCGCGCTGGAGGGTCGTGGTCACCTCCCCCGGGCGCGACGTGCCGCGCTCGGTTGAACCGCCGCCAAAGAGGGCGCCCTCCAGCAGCCGATCCAACTGCGTCCGGTGAAACGCATCGAGCGGCGACAGACGGATGACCTCGGTCAGGTCGTAATGAATGCGCAACGCATGCGCCACGTTCGATTCGTGAGCGGCCAGCGTGCTGATCGTCTCGAACAGGTCGACGAGCGAGCCGCCCAGACCGCCCCACTCCACGGGAATGCGCAGCAAACCCAGACCCGACGCGCGAAAGTGCGCAAAGGCTTCGTACGGCAGCACGCGCCGCACTTCGCGTGCAGCAGCATCCGTTCCGATGCGCTCGGCCAGGGCAGGCAGGTCGGCAAGGGCTTCCCGCAGGCGGTCGGGGAGATGAAGATCGCGTGGCGTGTTCATAAGATCAGCACGATGAAAGCGGCTATGCAGCCGCGCGATTGGTCGGGCGACCGACAGGCCGCGCGAGGCCGAAATGCTCGCGCAGCGTGTGTCCGGCGTATTCGGTTCGAAACAGCCCGCGTTGCTGCAGGATGGGCACCACGCCATCGACGAAGTCCTGCAGCCCGCCCGGCAAGGCGTCGGGCATGAGATTGAAGCCGTCGGCCGCGCCGTGGCGGAACCAGTGTTCGATGTCGTCGGCGATCTGCTCGGGCGTGCCCACCAGCACGCGATGCCCGCCACCGCCGGCCAGTTCGCGAATCAGTTCGCGGACGGTCAATTGCTGACTGCGCGCCAATGCCAGTGTGGCGTTGAAAAACGTGTGATTGCCGTTGCCGTTGTTGGGCAAGGGCAAGTCGTCCGGCAGGCGTGCGTCGAGTTGCAGGCGCTCGACGGGCACACCGAGCGTGCCGGCCAGCCGCGTGAGGCTGTAATCCCATGGGATCAGGTCGACCAATGCATCGCGCCGCGCGCGGGCCTCCGCCTGTGTGGGCCCGATGATGGTGGTCAAACCGGGCAACACACGAATCGCCTCCGGCCCTCGCCCCAATGCCTGCGCGCGCGCCTTGAGTCCACGCGCATAGGCCAGCGCTTCTTCAAAGCCTTGCGATGCGGAGAACACGGCCTCCGCGTGGCGCGCGGCCAGTTCGCGGCCATCGGCCGAACCGCCCGCCTGCACCAGCACCGGATAGCCCTGTGGAGAACGCGGCAGGTTCAAGGGACCCTGCACACGAAAGAACTCGCCACGATGGGCGATGGGATGCACCTTCCGCACATCGACAAAGCTGCCGCCGGCCTTGTCGCCGACAAAGGCATCGTCTTCCCAACTGTTCCAGAGATCCTTGACGACGCTCGTGAATTCATCGGCGCGGGCATAGCGCTCGGTGTGGTCGGGCACGGTGTCCCGGCCGAAATTGCGTGCCGACGGCAGATCGGCGGTGGTGACCACGTTCCAGCCCGCGCGGCCGCCGCTCACATGGTCGAGCGTGGCAAAGCGCCGGGCGATGTTGAAAGGCTCGTTGTAGCTGGTCGAGGCCGTGCCGATCAGGCCGATGTGCGTGGTGGCCGCTGCGATGCTGGCCAGCAACACGGTGGGTTCCAGCGCGGTGATCGGCCGGAAGTGGATCTGATCGACGATGGCGGCGTTGTCTGCCAGGAACACGGCATCGAACTTGGCCGCCTCGGCAATCCGCGCCACCTTCACGTAGTGGTGCACGTCGGCAAAGGCGTACGGATCGCTCTCGGCCAGTCTCCAGGCCGACGGTACAAAGCCGGAGTGCAGGATGTTGACGTTCAGGTGCAATTGACGCGGTACCTGCGTGTCGCTCACGGGAAACCTCGGCGCTTGGACAAGCGCTCACCATACCGGCCATGCCGTGTCGCTCCAACGAAGCAATCGTTGCTTCGATATGCGGATTCACGGCGGTGAACATGCTGCGAATTTGCTACTTCGGTTTTGTTCGTGGACCAGCACTGCACGCCGCTTCTAGACTGGGCCACGTCTTCACAACACACGAGCCGCCTCATGAAACGACGCCCTTTCTTTTACGCCCTCCTGGCCGCTGCAACTGCCCTGACGCTGGCCGCCGGGTCCGTGCTGGCGGCAGACAAACCGATCAAGGTCGGTGTGCGCGGCGGTGTTGATGAAGAAATCTGGGAGGTCGTCACCCGCGTGGCCGAAAAGCAGGGGCTGAAGGTCCAGCCCATCGTCATCACCGGCACCGCAAGCCCCAACGAGGCGCTCAACAACGGTGATCTCGACGCCAATGCGTTCCAACACATCCCTTTCCTGCGCGACCAGATCAAGCAACGCGGCTACAAGCTGGTGACGGTAGGCAACACGCTCATCTCGCCCATCGCGTTCTACTCGCGCAAATACAAGTCGCTCGAAGCCCTGCCGGTGGGCGCCCGCATCGGCCTGCCCAACGACCCGAGCAACCAGACGCGTGCGCTTGTCATCCTGCGCGATCATGGCCTGATCAAACTGCGCGACGGCTTCGATCCCTTTACCGGCACGGCCACGCTGGCCGATGTGACGGCCAACCCGAAGAAGCTGGAGTGGGTGGAAAGTGCATCGGTCGTGCTTTCGCGCTCGCTGCCCGATGTCGACACGGCCGCCATCGTCAACACCTTTGCCTACCAGGCCGGATTGATTGCCACGCGTGACGGCATTGCGGTGGAGAAGAAGGAACGCAATCCGTACGTCAACGTGATCGTGGTCCGGGAACAGGACAAGAGCGCGCCGTGGGTGGCACCGCTGGTGAAGGCGTATCAGTCTGAAGAAGTGCGCCAGTTCATCCTGAGCAAGTACCAGGGCTCGGTCATCCCGGCGTTCTGAGGCAGTCGATCATGCCCCCGCTCGCGCCGCACCTCACTGCATTGCCGAACACGGCAGCCCCGGTCACGCCGCACATTGCGTTCGAACGCATCAGCAAGACCTATCCCGGCGCCAGCACGCTCGCGCTCGACAGCATTTCGTTCACTATCGCGCGCGGCGAGGTATTCGGCATCATCGGCCGCAGCGGCGCGGGGAAATCCACGCTGCTGCGCACGGTCAACATGCTGGAACGCCCCGACGCGGGCACGATCCGCATCGACGACATCGATGTCGGCCGCCTCGACGAAGACGGCCTGGTCGCGCTCCGCCGGCGCGTCGGCATGATCTTCCAGCACTTCAACCTGTTGTCGGCCAAGACCGTTTTCGAGAACGTTGCGCTGCCGCTTCGTGTGGCGGGTGTGCCGCGCGAAGCCATCGGGCCGCGTGTTACAGAGCTGCTCGATCTGGTCGGCCTGTCCGAAAAGGCCGGCGTGTATCCGGCGAAGCTCTCCGGTGGGCAAAAGCAGCGCGTCGGCATTGCCCGCGCGCTGGTGCATCGCCCGGAGATCCTGTTGTGCGACGAAGCGACGTCTGCGCTGGACCCTGAAACCACCGAACAGATTCTCCTGCTGCTGGGCGACATCAACCGGCGCCTGGGGCTGACCGTCGTGCTGGTCACGCATGACATGGCGGTGATCCGCGACGCCTGCGATCGCGTCCTGGTGCTCGACCAAGGCCGCATTGCCGAGCACGGCACGGTCGATCAGGTGTTCGCCGATCCGCATGCAGATGCCACGCTGGCACTGCTGCGTCCGCTGCGCCAACGCTCTGGCATGACGCCCGCCAAACCTGTTGCCCTCTTGGCCGATCCGCCGGGTCGCGCTTACGCCCATGCTTGAAAAATACCTGCGCGCGTTCGGCGAAACGCTCTTGATGGTCAGCAGCGCATGCCTGGTGGTATTCGTCGTCGGCCTGGCGTTGGCCATCGTGCTCACCACGTCGGCGCCGGGCGGCTTGCGGCCACGGCCGCGCCTGCACCGCGTGCTGTCGGTACTGGTCAATACGTTCCGCTCAATCCCTTTCATCATCCTGCTGGTGGCGATGCTGCCCGTCACCCGGCTCATTGTCGGCACGACCATGGGCACGTGGGCGGCTGTGGTGCCGTTGAGCGCCCATCTGATTCCGTTCTTTGCGCGTGTGTCCCAGGTGGGCCTGAACGAGGTCGATCGCGGCCTGGTGGAGGCCGCGCGCGCCATGGGCTGCCGCCGCTGGCACATCGTGCGGCACGTGCTGCTGCCCGAGGCGCTGCCCGCGCTCATCGGCGGCGCCACCGTGACGGTCATCGCCATGATCGGCGCTTCCGCCATGGCAGGTGCAGTGGGCGCCGGCGGGCTGGGCGATCTCGCTATCCGCTACGGTTACGAGCGTTACGAAACCGCCGTCATGTTCAACGTCATCGCCATCCTCATCGTGCTGGTGACGGCCGTGCAACTGGGCGGAGAGCGGCTGGCGCGCCAGTTCGATCACCGCCACTGACGGCGCCCGCCGAGGCCTGCCGATACCGTCAGTTGTGGCAGACCAGCCCATCCTGCAACTGGCTCACCTCGAAGGCAATGTCGCCGGCGCGCTGTGTCCGGGCGCGGGCCAGCGCACCGCCGGTCTTCCAGACGCGCACTGCACGGTCCACATAGTTGGCAGACATGGCATCGTGGGTGCGCAAGACGATCTGCGCCGCAGTGTTGTCCGGGGCGATGTCGTCTTCCAGCGTGCGGTAGAAGCGCCATTCCGGCAATTGCACCAGCCGTGCCAGCGCTTGCGCATCGTCTGCCAACGCCTGGCACTCGCCCGAAAGGAATCCCCAAATGGCACGGACCGCCGACGGATATTGCCGGGGGATGGCGCCATCACGCGCGGCCAATCCGCTGGCATACGGGCTGCCCTGCGCAACGCAGACCGTGCGTGCGCGCAGATCGGCGGCGAAGCGATACGGAGCCTTGCGCAGCACCACCAGCGCACCCTTCCCGCCGGTATACGCCGTGGGTACGGGCTGCCACGCTGCGGGCGCCGGTTGGCTGCCGGCGACGATCAGGTCGATATGCGCGTCGTGAGGCACTAGGCCGTCTGCCGGCAGGTTGACCAGCCGCAATTGCAATTGCAGGTGCTGCGCCAGCGCGGCCGCGAATTCGGCATCAAAGTGATCGGGCTCCATCGGTGCGGTCACCCCGGGCGGAGCCGGCCGCGCATAGGCGCGCACCGCCACGACCAGCTCACCATTGCGTTGCGCATCGCGCAGCACCGGGCCGAGCGGCAATGCGGCCCAGTCCGGCTCCGCTTGACGCTGCGCCAGCCAGGCCTGCATCGGCAAGGGCAAGCGCTCGGGCCAATGCGGAACGTAGGACATCAGCGCCGGCGCACCGAACCAGGCCAGCGCGCCTGTCGCTGCAATGCCCAGCGCAGCCAGCCACGGCCTGCGCAGGCGCCATGCCTGCGCAATCGGCGCGGTCACGATCGGCACGCGCCATGTGGGCGCACGCTCAGGCATTGAGCGTCAGGCCCTTGCGCCAGCGGGTCAGGCGCCGCTCGATCGATGCCAGGATGGTGTTCAGCACCAGCCCCAGCACGGCCAGCAGAAGAATGCCCGCGTACATCGTCGGAATCTGGAACACCTCCTGCGAATTCAGCGTCAGGAAGCCCAGTCCGGAATGCGCACCGATCATCTCCGCTGCCACCAACGCCGTCACGCAATACGTACCGGCCAGGCGGATGCCGGTGAAGATCGACGGCGTGGCCGCCGGCAACACCACCTTGCGGAACACGAACAGGTTCGACGCGCCCATCGAGCGCGCCGAGTGAATCAGCAACTTGTCGACCTGCCGCACCCCACCGATCGTGCTCAGCAGCACCGGCCAGAACGAAGCCCAGAAGATGATGGCCACCTTGGACAGCTCGCCGATCCCCAGAAAGAGGATGAACACCGGGAACAGCGCAAATGCGGAGGTCTGCCGAAACAGCTGGAGGATGGGATCGACAATCGCCTCGAAGCGCGTGAACCAGCCCATCAGCAAGCCCAGCGTCACACCCAGCGCGATGGCCAGCAGCAAGCCCCACAAGGAACGCTGCAGACTCGCGGCCACGTGCTTGAGAAGCGCCCCGCTATGCGCGAGTTGCCAGATCGCCTCGGCCACCTGCGACGGCGGGCTCAGGTAGGCATCGCTCACGATGCCCAGGCGCGGCACCAGTTCCCATAGCAGCAAAAATCCTACGATGCCGGCCACCCCCCATGCGTGATCGCCAAGACGGGCGGTCAACTTGCGCGTGCTCATCGTGCGGCCTCCGCAACGGCAATCTGGCCGCGGACATCGTGCTCTGCGGCGTGCAGCACGGCTTCGCCTTCCGCGCGCTCGCGCGGATCGGCAGTGGCGCCAAGCGGCCGGGGAGCGGCGCCCGGGTTGGCAAACTGCACTTCGTCCTTGAGGATGTCCCACGCCTGCTGGCGCAGCGCGACGAACGCCTCTGAATTGCGCAATTCCGGCAGGCGCGGGCGCGGCAACGGCACCTCCAGTATCTGCTTGACGGTGCCGGGCCGGCGCGTCATCACGGCGATGCGGTCCGACAGAAAAATGGCCTCATCCAGGCTGTGCGTGATGAAGACGATGGTCTTGCGGTACTGCTCCCAGATGCGCAGCAGTTCGCCCTGCAGGATCTCGCGCGTTTGCGCGTCGAGCGCGGCAAACGGTTCGTCCATCAGCAGCACATCAGGCTTGTAGGCCAGCGAGCGCGCAATCGCCACACGCTGCTTCATGCCGCCCGAAATCTCGTGCGGATAACGGGCACCCGCGCCCGTCAGGCCCACCAGCTCCAGATGCTCCTGCGCGATGCGGCGGCGCTCCGCCTTGGGCACGCCACGAATCTCCAGACCGACTTCGATGTTCTCCAGCACCGTGCGCCACGGAAACAGCGCGTAGCCCTGGAACACCACGCCTTGCTGCGGGTTGATGCCCGTGAGGGGCTGGCCGTCGATACGGATACTGCCGCCGGTGCGGTCGGTGAGCCCCGCCAGGATGCTGAGAAACGTCGACTTGCCGCACCCGGACGGCCCCAACACCGAGAGAAACTCGCCGTCGCGAATGTCCAGATCGAAGTCCCGCAGAACGGCCACGTCTTCCCGTTGCCCTGCATCGTTGCGTACGCTGTAATCCATGCGCACACCGCGCGCCACGATCTTGCTGCTCATCGTCGTGTCCTCGTCGTGTCCTTCAGGCCTTGACGTACGGGTTGAACTCGTTGGTGTAGATATCGCGCGCGGCCACCTTGCCCTTCGCAAGCTTGCCTTCGCGTTCGAGCACGTCGATGTAGTACTGAATGGGCGGCTCCGTGATCACCAGATCCTCTACATACGCATAGCGATCGACAAACTGCAGATCGAGCTTGATGCGCTGCGAGACCAGCTTGCGTGCATCCTCCGGGTTGGCGTTGACCCAGTTGCCCGCCTTGGCCAGCGCCGTCACCACGTCGCGCACTGCTTCGGGCTGTTCCCGGATGAACTTGCCGTGCGCGCTGTACGGCGCCATGCCGCCCAGGCCGCCGTCGAGGTCGTAGTCGCTCCACAGGCGCACGAGGTTCTGCGCATGATCGGCGCGGCCCGAGAATGGCGCATGGATGATCGCCAGATCGGTGTTGCCTGTGGCCAGTGTCTGCTCGGCCTGGTCATCGGGAATCACCACGAAATTGATCTTGTTGACGTCCACGCCCTTCTGCCGCAGGAACGTCTTGGTCACAAACTCCGCGCACGCGCCGAAACTGTTGAAACCGACCGTCTTGCCTTCCAGGTCTTTCGGCTGGCGAATCCCGGAATCCTTGCGCACGAAATACTTCATGTGCGGCGCTTCTTCCAGCGTCTTGCCGCCGGCGGCCACCACCTTGATATCGGCGCCGCTGGCATAGGCCGAGATGACGAGGGGCACCATGCGCGAGCCGAAGTCGATCTCGCCCGTACCCACCAGCGGAATGATCTGCGGCGCCGCCACCTTGCCGATGTAGTTCGGCCGGGTGTTGGTGCCATCGAAGTAGCCGAGCTGGTCGGCCAGGTAAATCAGGTCGAACGCCGGGTTGTCCGGATATTTGAAACTCACCTTGTCACCGGCTTTCTTGATGACGGCCGGGCCACTGCCCGCCTTGGCGTTCTGCTGACCATCGCTTCGCGAACATGCTGTCAGGCCCAGCCCGGTGCTGCCCAACGCGGCAAGCGTTGCAAGGTGTTTCAACGCCCGGCGGCGCGACGTGAGAGAGAAGGCATTGGATGACATCAGGCGTTCCGCAAAGGTGGAGTGTCAGCAAGCGCCCACAGCATGGGCGGAGCCTAGTATTGGATAGGCCATCCCGCACGACAACGAAGCTTTTCGCGCATCCATATCGGTTGCGCGCTGCGCCCGACATCCCGGCCCGGGCCACGGGTTTTCCTCTAATGCCGGCGGCCCTCAAGCTCCCTACAATGACGAGTCATATAGATGAATAGTTGACCACTTCCGATACCCATGCCCGCCGATCTCCGCCTGCCCCGTTATCAGCAATTGCGCGACGATCTGGCCGCGCAGATCGCCCAGCAGCACTGGCGCCCGGGCGACGCCATCCCGACCGAGGCCGAGCTGGCCAAGACGTACAACGTGGCGGTCGGCACGGTCCGCAAAGCGGTCGATGTCTTGGTGGCGGAGGGCCTGCTGGAACGCTTCCAGGGCCGCGGCACCTTCGTCCGGCGCGCCAGCTTTGCCAGCTCCTTGTTCCGGTTCTTCCGCTTCCAGAGTGAAAGCGGCGAGCGGCGCATTCCCGAGAGCCGTATCCTCAAGCGCGATGTGCTGGATGCGCCGTCTGCCCCCGCTGCAGGCCTGCAGATTGAAACGGGCGCCCCTGTCATTCGCCTGACCCGGCTGCGGCTGCTGGATGGCGCGCCCATGCTGGCCGAAGAAATCTGGTTGCCGTACGACCGTTTTGCACCGCTCGCCACGTTGGAACTCGAGGCGTTTGGCGACCTGCTGTATCCGCTGTACGAATCGCACTGCGGGCAGATCATTGCCAGCGCTGAGGAAACCCTCACCGCCGAAGCCGTCAACGCAACGTATGCGCGGCTGTTGCGCATCCAGGCCGGCGATCCGGTGATGGTCATCGAACGCGTTGCGCGGGGCTACGACCGGGTACCGCTCGAATGGCGGCGCTCGCGCGGCGCGGCGGCGCACTTCCGGTACCACGTGGATATCCGGTAGCGCCGCATACGCTGCAACCCAATCCGACAAAAACACACACAGGAGACAACATCATGCAGGCCAACTCGCCCACGGCACCGCCGTTGCTGGATGTGCGCGGCGTCACGCTGCAGTACAAGACACGCCAGCATCTGGTGACGGCCACCTACCGCGTCGACTTCCAGGTCTATCCCGGCGAACGCTACATCCTGCTCGGGCCCTCGGGCTGCGGTAAATCGACATTGCTCAAGGCCATCGGCGGCTACCTCACGCCCACCGAGGGCGAGATCCGCCTAAAAGGCCAACCCGTGACCAAGCCGGGGCCCGATCGCATGATGGTGTTCCAGGAGTTCGACCAGCTCCTGCCGTGGAAAACGGTGAAAGAGAACGTGCTGTTTCCCCTGCTCTCCACCGGCAAGCTGGGCGCACGTGAAGCCGAAGAACGCGCGCTGCACTACATCAACAAGGTCAACCTCACCAAGTTTGCCGACCATCACCCGCATATGCTGTCAGGCGGGATGAAGCAACGCGTGGCCATTGCGCGCGGCATGGCGATGGAGCCCGACGTGCTGCTGATGGACGAGCCGTTCGCCGCGCTCGACGCGCTCACGCGCCGCAAGATGCAGGACGAGCTGCTGCAGCTGTGGGACGAAACGCGCTTCACCGTGCTGTTCGTCACGCACTCGATTCCGGAGGCGATCCGCTGCGGCAGCCGCATCCTGATCCTGTCTCCGCATCCGGGCCAGGTCCGCGCGGAGCTGCCGAGCCTCGCGCGCGGCGATGATGACCCCGAGCGCTTCAAGGCCCTCGAAGCCGAGATCCACGACATGCTGTTCGCCCGCGCAGTGGAGGAAACCCATGCAGACTGAAACGCTTTCCATGCCAGCCGCCACCGACATCAGCAACCGCGCGCCCGTCTACAGCACGCCCGTGGCGTTCGAGCGCATCGGCGTGGTGGAAAAACCGCTCTCCATTGCCGAGCGCTTGTACGAACAGGCATGGCTGCGCAAGCTCGTCATCCTCGTCGTGCTCGCACTCGTGTGGGAAGGCGGTGCGCGCTGGCTCGACAACCCGCTTCTGCTGCCGACCTTCTCTGACACCGTGCAGGCACTGTGGTCAGGGCTCGCGAGCGGCACGCTGTTCGCTCGCATCGGCACGTCGATGCAAACGCTGCTGGCAGGCTACGCGCTCGGCTTGGCGTTGTCCTGCGCGCTGGTCGTGCTCGGCATCAGCAACCGGCTCGGGCAGGACTTCCTCGAAACGCTCACCGCCATGTTCAACCCGCTGCCCGCCATTGCGCTGCTGCCGATCGCACTCGTGTGGTTCGGCCTCGGCAACGGCAGCCTGATCTTCGTGATCGTGCATTCGGTGGTGTGGGCGGTGTCGCTCAACACCCATGCCGGTTTTCTGTCGGTATCGAACACGTTGCGCATGGTGGGCCGCAACTACGGGCTCTCCGGCATGGGATACCTCACCAAGATCCTGATCCCGGCCGCGTTCCCGTCCATCCTCACCGGCCTGAAGATCGGCTGGGCCTTCGCATGGCGCACGTTGATCGCGTCCGAACTGGTGTTTGGCGTCAGCTCCGGCCAGGGCGGCCTCGGCTGGTACATCTACGAAAACAAGAATCAACTGCAGATTCCCGAAGTGTTCGCCGGCCTGCTGACGGTGATCATCATCGGCCTGCTGGTAGAGAACCTAGTATTCCGCACGCTGGAAGCCCGCACCGTTAAACGCTGGGGCATGCAGAACTAAGGGAGCCCGCGCGACTACCGGGACCGTCCAGGCGCTTACGGTCGCCCCCAGACGGTTTGGCCGTACCCTGCCCTAGATGGCGCCTTGAATTTCTGTTGCAGGGAGGAAAAAGAAGGGAGGCTTGTCTGAGCGCAGCGAGTTTGCCTCCCTTCCCTCCCTGCGACATAAATTCAAGGAATGGGTCGCCATCTCGGGCGCGCCTTTCTTTGCTTACTTTCTTTGGCAAGACAAAGAAAGTGAGTCGCCCCCGGCAGGGGGTGAAACGAGAAATGCACCACCAACATACAGCCATACAAACAACGACAAGGAGACAAGCAATGCAGCAAACACGACGTCACGTCCTCCGCCTGACAATCGCCGCCACGCTGGCCACATCGCTCCTGGCCGGCGCCATCAACACCGCCCACGCAGAGGCCACCGAAGTCCGCATCTCCCACGGCTACGGCATCCTCTACCTGCCCATCATGGTCATGGCCAGCGAACACCTGCTCGAGAAGCAAGCCAAGGCAGCCGGCCTGGGCGACGTGAAGGTCAGCTACCGCGTGCTCGACGGCGGCAATGTCATCAACGACGCCATGCTCTCCGGCGCGCTCGACATCGCCTCGTTGGGCGTGCCCGGCTTCCTCACGCTCTGGGACAAAACCCGTGGCAGCGCAATGGAAGTGCGCGGCCTGTCGTCGCTCAGCTCGTCGTCGATGTACCTGATGACGCGCAACCCCAACGTCAAAACGCTGGCGGATTTCTCCGACAAGGACCGCATCGCCGTGCCCGGCATCAAGACCTCGCTGCCCGCCGTGGTGCTGCAAATGGCCGCCGCCAAGACCTTCGGCGACAAGCAGTTCAACAAGCTCGACCCGATCACCGTGCCGCTGCCGCACCCTGACGCCACGGCCGTCATGCTCGCCGGCGGCAGCCAGATCAACAGCCACATGGCCTCGCCGCCGTTCTCGTACACCGAGGCGGCAGCACCCGGCCTGCACCGCGTGTTCAACACGGTCGACGTGCTCGGCAACATCACGCTCGACATGACCTACACGAGCAAGAAATTCTACGAGGCCAACCCGAAACTGTCGGCGGCGTTCGTGGCGGCACTGGATGAAGCCAACGCTTTCATCGCCAAGGACAAGACCAAGGCGGCGCAGATCTACATTGCCCAGTCGAAGGTGAAGAGTTCGCCGGAAGAGGTGAAGAAAATCCTCGATGATCCGGATTCGCGCTTCACAACCACGCCGGTGGGCGTCGCACACTATGCTGAGTTCATGCAGCGCGTGGGCACGCTCAAGAACAAGCCGGCGTCGTGGAAGGATCTGTTCTTCCCCACGGTGCAGAGCCGGCAGGGTTCGTAAGCAGACCGCGCGCAGCATCCACCCGGAGACATTCCATGGCACTACGCATCGTCCGGCTCGGCGAGCCGCGTCACCCCGATGAAGGCTTGCGCATCGGCACCGTACGGCGCCCGCCGCGCGGCGTGCCCAAGGAAGAATTCGCCAGCCGCGATTTCTACGATGTGTGGATGCCGTTGCTTTCGCCCACGCCCGAACTGGTCAAGCAGGCCCAGGCCGCGCAATCCCAGCACGATGAAAAAGCCTGGCAAACCTTCGTGCGCCACTTCCGCACCGAAATGCGCGACGGCGATGCAGCGCGCCTGCTCGACATGCTGGCCGCGCTATCGCACCAGACCAACCTGTCGGTCGGCTGCTATTGCGAAGACGAGGCGCATTGCCATCGGTCGGTGCTGCGCGCGTTGCTGGAGGAGCGTGGGGCGAAGGTCGCTCCATGAACGATCTTTCCACCTGCACAAGGAAAATCATGCCGAACCTGCCCCGCACCTCGCGCTCCGCAGTCTCATCTGTCCTCTTGCTTGCGTTGGCCATGGCGGTCTCGCAGACGGTGACGGCGCAAACCGCCCCCGCGGCGCTGCAACCGGCAGAGTCTCATCACACCGTCGCCACGCTATCGGCCACGGGGGTGCAGATCTACGTTTGCAAGCGCGACGGCGATAAGCCTCTGGCGTGGGTCTTCAAGGCGCCGCTGGCGGAGCTTTACGACGCGAGCGGCAAGCTCATCGTCAAACACGGTGCGGGCCCAAGCTGGGAAGCTTCCGACGGCAGCAAGATCACCGGAAAAGTCTTGCAGCAGACCCCCAACACCGCGGAAGCCGGCGCCATTCCGCTACTGTTGTTGCAAGCCACCCATGCCGGTGGCGCGGGGCTCTTGAGCAGTGTGCGATACGTGCAGCGGCTCCAGACCCATGGCGGCATCGCGCCGGCACTACCCTGCACGGAAGAAGGCCAGGAAGGCCGCAGCCCCTACCTGGCGCAGTACGTTTTCCTGGACTGACGCGGCATCGCACAGACAGCGCCCTACCCCATACAGGGGACGCCGCGCTCCCCTGGCGCCCCTATAACGAAGAGACACGCGACCGGTTGTTCACCGCGTCGCGCCGTCGTCATTCGTCAACCCAGGAGCACCGCCATGGGCCGCCGCTACATCGATTGCCGCGCCTTCCCCAGCGAGACCAACTGCTCGGTCGCCATCAGCGCCGACAGCGATGCCGAACTGCTGGAGGCGGCCGTGCAGCACGCTGTTTCCGTGCACAAGCACACCGATTCGCCCGAATTGCGGGCGCAATTGCAGACCCTCTTCCAGGACGGCACCCCTGCCGTGGCGCCGCCCAAGATGGCCGCGGCCTGACACAGGCGCGCAAGAACCTACCGGCGCGCCGATAACGCCAGCATCAGCCGTACGACATCGCACTGGCTGTGCGTATTGGTCTTGCGATAGACGTGCTTGAGGTGCGTGCGCACCGTGTCGAGTGAAATGCCCAGCGTGCGGGCAATACAGGCTGGGTCGGAGCCGCTTGCGAGCAAGTCCGCCACATCGGCTTCGCGGCGCGTCAGGTGGAAGGCATCGGTCAACCACAGGCTGACCGGTTGCGCAGGCGAGATGCCCGCGCGCGCCGCAACGCGCTGCCAGCACAACGGCAGCGCCTGCGCAAAGTGCGGCAGCAACGCTTGTGGCGCCGCATCATGCTGCATGGGCGGCACGCCCGCCCTGCCGTAATCGAGCCATACCGCGCCGCGCACTTCAGCGTCGGCCATCGTCCACGCGTCAACGCCATCACCGCGCACGGCACGCAGCAGCATGTCTGCCGAGCGTGCGCCGCGCGATGCCACCCAGTGCCAGCGTCCATCGACGCGCCACCGGATCATGGCCGCAGCGTGGTCCGCGCCGCACGCATCGCGCAGCACATTCATCACGCCCGCAGCATCCCCCGCGCAGGCCGCCACGTAGCAATGGCGCAGCACGGTTGCCGAGGCATGGGATGACGTAACAGAAAGACGCAGCATGAAGGCAATACGGGCGCAGCGGCTTGCGACCGCTGCGCCCGTTTCGAAAGGGACTTCATTATAGGAAGCGTGTCACCTCCCGCACTGCCCCTTTTGCCCTAAGCCCATGGTGGATCAGGCCAACGCGCGGCGCGACATCCAGCGTGCGCGCAGATGGTCGTACGCAAGGTTGAAGAAGAACGTGTACGGCAGGAACAGCAGCATGATGCCGATGTCGAGCACGAACGCTTCCCACAGACCCACGTCGAGCCACCAGGCGGCCAGCGGCACGAGCATCAAGACCAACCCGCCCTCGAACAGGCAGGCATGCACCACCCGCAGGACCACGGTGCGCGAGAGCCTGTAGCGACGCTCCACGCGCTCGAAGATGGCGTTGAACACCATGTTCCACACCATCGCCACTGCCGCAAACATGAGCGTCATCACGCCCATTTCGGCCAACGGCAAATCCATCAACCAGCTAAACAGCGGGGCGCAGATCAGCATGGCAACCAACTCGAACGTCAGCGCATGTACGAGGCGCTCGGCTGGCGTTTTTTGTATGACTTGCATTGCATTTACCTCCAAAGAACGAGGATCATTTTCATCGGTATGAGCCGCACGATCCAGTTCATTATTATCGGTTTTTCCGATATATTGGCCGATACACCGCTGTCCGGAGTGTCGAATGCGTCATTCACCCGAAGCTTTACTGGCCTTTGCCGAGGCCGCTACGCTGGGTTCCTTTTCTGCCGCAGCCCGTAAATTGGGCAAGCGGCAATCCACGATCAGCGAGGCGATCGCCAATCTCGAAATCGACCTGGGGCTCACACTGTTCGACCGCAGCACGCGCCAACCCACGTTGACCGAAGCGGGCCACGCGATGCTCACTCAGGTGCGCCGCGTGCTGGACGCCAGTGCGCAGATGGACCGTCTGGCCGCCCAGATGGCTGGCGGCCTGGAAGCGCGGCTGACGCTCGTCGTGTCGGACACCTACCAATCCGATCGCTACGAGCAAACGCTGGCCACACTGGAGCAGCGCTACCCCGACCTTGAACTCGAATGCCTGATCGCCGAACACGAAGACGTGGTCGACATCATCCAGCTGGGCCGTGCGCAGATCGGCTTGGTGGCCGCGCAGGCCGCCTATCCGGCCGATATCGGCTGGGCGACCATTGCAGAGCAATCGGAGATCGGACTGTTCGTCGGGCTGCAGCACCCCCTTGCCCGATACGGCGACGAGGAAGTGCCGCACGCCATACTGCGCGAGGCGCGCGAGTTACGGCTGAACACCTTCGTCGACCCGACGGGGCCTCGCACCGACGCGGTGCCCGTGCGCAGCCTGCGCCGCTGGTCTGCGCCGAGCTACCTGATGCTGCTGGAAATGGCCGTGCTGGGCTTCGGATGGACGGAGTTGCCGCGCTGGCTGGTGGACCACTTCGCGGCAGACCGGTTGCATGAAGTGCGTGCGCGCGGCTGGCCGCGCCTCGTGCCGGTTGACGCCGTATGGTCACGCAATCGCACGCTCGGCCAGGCCGGCGCCTGGCTGCTGGAGACGATGCTGGCCGGCTAGGCGCTCATGCGTTCTCGTCCAGCCGCTCGATGATCAGATGCGAGAGCTGGGCTGTCTGCTCTTTCGACAGCGTGAATTCCACGCCAAACGAAGGGAACGCAGATGCGGTGGCGCCCAGCGCCGGCGAGCCGCTTGCCACCCGCCCAGTCAGGGCAAAGGTCTCCAGCTGGCCGTCCACGTAGGCGTTGAAATCCAGGGCGAGTCTGTCGCCGGGCTGGAACGCGGGGTTGGCGCTCTGCACCAGGGCACCGTTCAGGCAGATGTCGCGAATCACCGCGACGCGATCCGCGGCCGACGCAGGTTGCCCCTGCGCACGCACGCGCGCCCCGATCCGAACCTGCACGCGCTTGGCACGGCGCAGCGGCATCTTCTGCATCTTGATTGGCGCAGACAAGACCAGATACGGCGATGGAAACTGCCCGACCGACACCACGCTGCACATCATGGTGAACACGGCGCGGCCCGAAAAACCGCGCAGGATGAGAACGTCTCGGGGCTCCGGCCGCAGCGTGCGTTTGGCGTCGGCCGGTTGCGTGACAAACAGCGCCTCGCCTTCGATATAGCCGATCAGGCGGCACGGCAGCAGGCCACGCAGCGGTGCCGACTTCTCCTGGACCTGCAAAACGGTGCCCACCGTCAGGCCAGCCGACCCGAGCCGGGGCGGCGCTTCCGCGGGCGCGGCGGCAGGCGCGGCGGCAACGTCATCGCCGTCTGCCAGCGCCAGCACCGGGCCGTGATGGAACAGCAGGCGGACGTCTTCGGCATCGGGCACGACGGCCCCGGCAGGCAACAGAAGCCGACCCACGCTGTCCGCCAGCGGAAACGGCAGCGGTTGACCGACCGGAACGTCTTCCTGCGTGAGTTGCCGCGTTTTTTGAAGGGTCATGTGTGGCGAAGGACGCGTCTGATCTGTCATGGGCGGGCCAAGGCCAATGCCTCGGCAGGTACGCCCGCCATTTTGTAACAATGGCCGGCAAACCGCCGGAGATCAACTCGCACGAACCCTTCCCACCTGACGCACGTCAACGGCAAGCGTTTGCGTCACCCCGCCATGGCCGTTGCCTCGATCTCGACGGCCAGCCCGTAGTGCAGCGTCGGCACCGGCACCACCGCGCGCGCCGGGCGCAGGTCGCCGATCCACTCGCGGTAGAGCGCATCGAACGCGGGCCAGTGCGTTTCCATGTCGGTCACGTACACACGCACTTGCACCAGACGCGAGCGGTCCGTGCCCGCGGCGGCAAGCACGGCGTCGAGGTTCGACAGCACCTGCCGCACCTGCGTCTCGAACGGCGCATCGACGAGCTTTTCGCCGGTGGGCGTCACGGGAATCTGTCCGGCGACGAACACGAAGCCATTGGCGCAGACCGCGTGCGAGTAATGCCCCGCAGGCGGGCGCAGTTGCGGCGCGTTCACGTAGCGTGCATCGCTCATTTCGCTGCCTCCGCGCCCAGCACCAGCTTGGCGAAGAGTTGCAGATCCACATTGCCGCCCGACAGGATCACGCCGACGCGCTTGCCGCGCACGTCGACCTTGCCGTTCAGCGCCGCAGCAGCAGCCAGGCAGCCCGTGGGCTCGACCACCGCCTTCATGCGCGAGGCGAAGAACTGCATGGCGCTGACGAGTTCTGCATCGCTCACGGTCACGATGTCGTCGACCAGCTCGCGAATCACGGCAAACGTGTGGTTGCCCAGATGCTGCGTCTGCGCGCCGTCGGCCAGCGTCTTGGGTGTATCGATGTGGACGATCGCGCCCGTGCGGAAGCTCTGCTGGCCGTCGTTGCCGGCCTCGGGTTCCACGCCGAAGATCTTGCACGCCGGGTTCAGCGCGCGCGCCGCCGTGGCGCAGCCGGAGAGCAAACCGCCGCCGCCCAGCGGGGCCAGCAGCACATCGAGCGGGCCGACCTCTTCGGTCAATTCCTTGGCCGCGGTGCCCTGCCCGGCCATCACGTGTGGATGGTCGTACGGCGGGATCAGCGTGAGGCCGTGCTCTTCGGCCAGCCGGCGGCCTATGGCTTCGCGGTCCTCGGTGTAGCGGTCGAAGAACACCACCTCGCCGCCGTAGCCGCGCGTGGCCTCTACCTTCACGACGGGCGCGTCCTTCGGCATGACGATGACGGCGCGCATGCCGAGCAGCTTGGCCGACAGCGCAATCGCCTGCGCGTGGTTGCCCGACGAAAACGTGATCACGCCCGCCTTGCGCTGCTCCGGCGTGAATTGCGACAGCGCGTTGTACGCCCCACGAAACTTGAACGCCCCCATGCGCTGGAAGCTCTCGGCCTTGAAGAACAGCTCGGCGCCGGTCATGGCGTTGGCGGTGGCCGACGTCAGCACGGGCGTCTTGTGGGCGACGCCGTGCAGGCGGGCGTGGGCAGCAACGACGTCGTCGTAGGAAATGGGCAGGCTCATGCGAGGTCCTCGGGCAGGTAGGTGTAGACGGTGGAGCGCGCCACGCCCAGCGTTTGGGCGACTTCGGTCAGCGCGCGGCGCAAGTTCAGCAGGCCGCTGGCGGCCAGTTCGCGCATGGCTTCGCGGCGCTGGTCGAGCGTCATGGCCATGGGCGTGGTGTTGCGTGCGGCGGCAAATTGTTCGAGCGCGATGCGCACGTCTTCCACGCGGCGCGATGCGAGCGACTCGGGCACCGGCGGCGCGGCAACGTCGATGCGCATCAACTGCGTGAGGCTCGACGTCATGGCGCCGAGCATCGATACATCCATGTTCAGGCAGATAGCCGCGACGTAATCGCCGCGGCTGTTCTTCAGCCCGATCGATGTGCTCTTGGCGGGGCGCCCGTCGGGAAACCGGTTGGCGTAGTTTTCGATGATTTCCGGGAAGTCCGGGTCGGCGAGGCGCGCAAGGCCCAGCTCTGTCACGGCGTCGCCGACTTGGCGGCCGGACAGGTTATTGGCGATGGCGACGACGGCATGATCGGGATCGGTCAGGTCGTGCAGGACGACTTCCACCAGCGGCGCCAGCGTCTTGCCCAGCGCCTCGACGATCTTGCGGCCTTCGCGCAGAAGAAGGCGGTTTTCTTCGATGGGCTTCATGGCGTTGACGATACGTCAATTGCTGACATTTCGTCAATGCCATGTTGGCGGTCCTGCGCGAGCGTGACTCCCCATGAGAAAAGAAAAAACGCCTGCCCGAGGGTCGAGAGAGAACGGAGGTAACGCGGGCAGGCGACTAAAACGCTATTCCGGGAGCAGCTGTGCCGCGCCTTGCGCGGTCTCTTGCAGCGGAGGCTGCACATGGGCAGCGTGGGCGGGCCGGATCTTGAACCAGATGGAGTACATCGCCGGCAGAAACACCAGGGTCAGGATCGTCCCGGCGAACGTCCCGCCGATCAGCGTATAGGCGAGCGCGCCCCAGAACACCGAATGCGTCAGGGGAATGAAGGCCAGGATGGCCGCCAGCGCCGTCAGTATCACCGGCCGCGCACGCTGCACCGTGGCTTCCACCACAGCCCGGAACGGATCGAGTCCTTCGTCCTTGTTGTGCTGAATCTGCCCGATGAGGATGAGCGTGTTGCGCATCAGGATGCCTGACAACGCAATCAGACCGACCAGCGCGTTGATGCCAAACGGCTGCCCGAACAGGATCAGCGTGGGCACCACGCCAATAAGGCCCAAGGGGCTGGTCAGGAACACCATGACCATGGCCGGGATGGACCGGACCTGGAAGATGAGGATCAGCAGTGTGACCGCCAACATGATCGGGAACAGCGGCAGCATGGCCTTCGTCGCCTTGCCCGACTCTTCGATGGAACCGGCTTGCTCAATGCGGTATCCGCTCGGCAGTTTCTCGATGATCGGGGCAAGCTGCTTGCTGATGGCCGTCGACACGTCGGGCGGTTGCAGGCCGTCGGCAATATCGCCGCGCACCGTGATGGTCGGCATGCGGTCGCGCCGGCGCATGATGGGCTCCTCCATGCGCACTTCGATCTTGCCGACTTGCGAGAGCGGAATGCGCTGCCCATTGGCGCCAGCCAGCGTAAAGTCGCCGATCCTGGCCGGGTCGAGCCGCACGTTGCCGGCTGAGCGCGCGGTCACCTGCACCGTACGGATGTCTTCGCGCACGGCCGTCACCGGAATGCCGCTGAGCAGGAATTGGAGCTGCTGGGCAACAGCGCTGGAGGTCAGCCCCACGGCTTGCAGGCGGTCTTGCTGCAAGGTGAAATGCAGCGTAGGGACGCGCGTGCCCCAGTCCGTATTGACCGTGCGCATCATCGGGCTGGCGTCCATGACATGCTGCACATCAGCAGCGATACGGCGCAGCGTTTCCGCATCCGGGCCAGTGACGCGATAGGCCACGGGGAACGGCGAATACGGACCGAACACGAGCTGCGTGACACGCACACGCGCCCCAGGGGCAAGGCCATCTGCAACGGCCTGACGCAGCCGCTGCTTCAACGCGTCGCGCTCTTCCTGACTATCGGTGCGGATCACGATCTTGGCGAACGACGGGTCCGGCAACTCAGGCCCCATCGCCAGATAGAAGCGCGGCGCGCCCTGGCCGATGTAGGCCGTCACGATCTTGGCTTCCTTCTGCTTGGCGAGCCACGCTTCCAACCTGGCGGTCGCCGCATCGGTCTGGTTGATCGACGCGCCATAAGGCATCTGCACCTCGACCAGCACTTCCGGGCGATCCGAGATCGGAAAGAACTGCTTCTTGACGATCGCCATGCCTCCGATGGCGAGCGCGAAAAGGCCCACCACCGCACCCGCGACCAGCCATTTGCGCGCAATCACGCGCCCGAGCAACTGGCGGAAGCGGTTGTAACGCGGCGTGTCGTAAATCGCATTGTGTCCGCCTTCGACCTTCTTGAAGTCGGGCAGCATCTTCACGCCCAGGTAAGGCGTAAACACCACCGCCACCACCCACGACGCAATCAGCGCAATGCCGACAATCCAGAACATGTTGCTGGTGTATTCCCCGGCCGTCGATCGCGCGAAACCGTTGGGCATGAAACCGACCGCCGTCACGAGCGTGCCCGACAACATGGGCGCCGCAGTGTGGCTCCACGCATAGGCCGATGCGGCCACACGGCTGTAACCCTCCTCCATCTTGACCACCATCATTTCGATGGCGATGATCGCGTCGTCCACCAGCAGGCCGAGCGCGAGGATCAACGACCCAAGCGTGATGCGGTCGAAGTTCTTGCCTGTTGCGGCCATCACCACAAACACCTCGGCAAGCGTCAGCGGCACGGCGGCGGCCACCACCAGGCCGGCGCGCCATCCCATGCTGACAAAACTCACCAGCATGACCACCAGCAGCGCTGCAAAGAACTTGAGCATGAACTCGTCGACGGAGGCGGCGATGTTGACCGCCTGGTCCGTTACCTTGGTCAGGCTCATGCCGAGCGGCATGTCCGCATTGATGGCGCCGACTTCCTTGTCGAGCGCCTTGCCCAGATCCAGGCCGTTCCAGCCCTCGCGCATGACGATGCCAAGCAGCAAGGCAGGCTGCCCGCCATTGCGCACCATGAAGGTGGCCGGATCCTCATAACCGCGCCTGACGGTGGCAATGTCGGACAGCTTCAGCGTCCGCCCCTGCGAGACCACCGGCGTATCGCGAATCTTCTGCAGCTCGTCGAAGGCGCCATCCAGGCGGATGAACACCTGCGGCCCCTTCGTTTCCACGGAGCCCGCAGCGGCCAGCGCGTTCTGGGTGTTGAGCGCGGCAAAAACGTCTTGTGGATTCACCCCCAGCGTCGCCAGTCGGTCATGAGAGAACTCGACGTAGATGCGTTCCGCCTGTTCACCGATGATGTTGACCTTCTTCACACCCGGCACGTGCAGCAGGCGCTGGCGCAGCGTCTCGGCATCGCGCACAAGAGCACGTTGCGGCTCGCCCTGCGCCTTGAGCGCGAACAGCGCAAACGTCACGTCCGAATATTCGTCATTGACGATCGGCCCGATCACGCCCGACGGCAGGTTGGCCACCTCGTCGCCGACTTTCTTGCGCGCCTGGTAGAACTCCTCCTGCACTTCCGACGGCGGCGTGCTGTCGAGCAACGTCAACGTGGTGAACGCCAGACCTGGCCGCGTGTAGGTTTCGGTGCGGTCATACCAGCGCAACTCCTGCATGCGCTTTTCAATTTTCTCGGCCACCTGGTCCTGCATTTCCTGCGCGGTGGCACCCGGCCACACGGTGACGATGTTCATCACCTTGACCGTAAAAGCGGGGTCTTCCGCACGGCCCAGCTTGAAAAACGAAATGAGACCTGCCACCGATATCAGGCAGATGAGAAACAGCGTGACGGCACGCTCGCGTACGGCGAGCGCTGACAGGTTGAAGCGGCCTTGGCTCACAGTCGCACCCCTGCGATGGCAGTGCCGGCATCCTGGCCCGCTACGCGCACCTGCTGCCCCTCACGCAGCAGTTGTGCGCCGAGCGCGACGATGCGATCGCCCTGCCTGACCTGCCCGCCGACGTGCGCGCCTTCATCCCCCACCCGCGCGATGGTGACAGAGCGCCACGACACCTTGGCCGGCTCACCCTGGATGAGCCATACGCCCGGGCCCTTGCCGGCATCGAACAACGCACCGAGCGGCACCTGCACATCGCCTTGCGCGGTGGCAGGCCGATCGGCAATCTGGATCGTTACGGTGGCACCGAGCGGCGCATTGGCCAGATCGCCGTCCAGCACATAACGCGCTTCGAAGGTGCGGGTCAGCCGGTCGGCTGCGTCCGAAAGCTGTCGCAGCTTGGCCGGTACGCCGGCGCTTTCCGCGCCAAAAAGCGTTGCCTGTGCAACCGAGCCAATCGCCGGTCGCAAGGTTTCCGGCAGCTGGACCACCGCCTCGCGCCGGCCCGCGTGGGCGAGGCGCACGACGGCCTGCCCTGCGTTGACGACCTGGCCGGGCTCGGCCAGCGTCTCCATGACCACACCGTCGCCGTCTGCAACAAGCTCGGCGTAGCGGCTCGCGTTGCGCGCCACATCCGCCTGCGCTTCTGCGGCGCTGAGCTGCGCTTTGGCCGCGTCCGCCGCAGCCTTGGCCTGGTCGTAGGCCGAGGCAGAAATGGCCCCGGTGCCGCGCAGATCGCGGTAGCGCGCCTCGTCTTCGGCCGTCTGCTGCGCGCGTGCCCGTGCGGCGGCCACGGTTTCCTGCTGCGCATGCGCGGCGAGCTTCAGATCGACGGGATCGATCCGCATCAGCGGCTGCCCGCGCTTGACGGTCTGCCCTGCGTCAACCAGCCGCTCCAACACTTTTCCGGGCACGCGAAAGCCGAGGTCGCTCTGCACTCTGGCAGCCACGACGCCGGTGAAGGAACGCGATGCGGAAACCGCAGGTTGAACGACCACCGCACGCACCAAAGGCGCCTGGGTGCGCGGGTCAACGGGGGCCTTTTCGCCGCACGCACTCAGCGCGAGGGGCAATGCAAAAGCAACGGTGGAGGTAACAAAGCGACGCGAAAACATGAAAGCCCCATCGACGAGATGATCTGGGCTTTCATTCTGGTTCTAGTGACCAAAATAGTCAATGGTCACCACGAAAAAATCTGTGCATCACGGGGAAAGGCTCCGAAGCACCAGACTGGAGAGCAGGCCGGGCGCCGTCTCGGTGTAGTCAAAGCTGTACTGCAACAGCAGCGGATTCATGTACGGGCGCATGACCAGGTAGATGGCTGCCGTGGCTTCATCCAATGGCGTCTTGCGCTCGAAGTCTCCGGTCTCGCGGCCCTCCTGCAGCACATCGCGCAGCAACCTCTGGATACGGCCTTCATAGGCGATCACAGACTGCCAGCGCTCGGTCGCTGCCGAGGCGGCAATTTCATACAGCTTGCGGTCATGGGAAAACAGCCGCAGGCTGGCCTCCGTCAAGGCTTTGAACATCCGCCGTAGCTTCTCGGGCGGCGAGCCCGCCTCGGCCAGCGCCGCGTTGACGTCGGTCTCGATTTCGCGCAGGCAGTTGGCGCAGATCATCTCGCCAATGGCCTGTTTGGATTCAAAGAACTTGTAGATGTAGGCCTTGGAAAAACCGATGGCCTTGGCCAGATCGGACACGGCGGTCTTCTCGTAGCCGTAGCGGCTGAAGTGCTCGGTAGCGGCGGCGACGATCTGGTCCCGCACGTCGTGATCCGCCGGACCGCGGGCGGAAACGGGGTAAGGAGTGGTCTTCATGGGCGTCAGCTTACGCGAGTCGCAATCATTGAACAACTTGTGACCAATTTGTACTATAGTCACCAAAAGTTTCGATGGAAGCCGCCCATGTTGCCAAAACACTCCCTTACCGCACTCATCGTTGCCGGCCTGGCAGCGGGCTGCGCCGTCGGCCCGGACTATGTGAAGCCCGAGATGCCGGCTCCAGCCACATTCCTTGGCCAGACGGCCGTGGAGCAGCGCAGCGCCACCACCGCAGCCGATCTGTCAGTGTGGTGGACGGGCTTTGGCGATCCGCAACTGACGCGCTTCGTGCAGTTGGCGCTGGAACAGAACCTGGACCTTGCCCAGGCCTTCGCCCGCGTCACGCAAGCCCGTGCAGGCCTTGGCGCCGCCAACGCCGCCTTGCTGCCTTCTGGCAACGTCACAGGCCAGGCGGCGCGCGCCTATCAGTCCGTCGAGACGCCGCTCGGCCGCGTCCTGAATTCCCGGCCCGGCTTCGACCGCTATGGCAATGCGTTTGAAGCCGACGCCAATGCGAGCTGGGAGCTGGACGTGTTCGGCGGCCTGCGCCGTGGCAGGGAAGCCGCGCTGGCGGATTACGAAGCCTCCCAGGCGGGCGCAGTTGCCACGCGGTTGGCCGTGGCCGCACAGACGGCCGACATCTACATCACGGTCCGCGGCTTGCAGACACGCCTGCGCGTGGCGCGTCAGCAGGTAAAGACGCAGGAGGAACTGCTCTCCACGGTGAACCTGCTGTACGGCAAGGGGCTCGCGGCAGAACTCCAGGTGAGGCAGGCCGAGGGCGCGCTGGCCCAGGTGCGCGCTTCCATTCCACAGCTTGAAACCGGCCTCGACGCGGCGATGAACGCGCTCGACGTTATGCTGGGCTCACTACCCGGCACACACCGGGCCGAGCTTGCGCAAGACGGGGACATCCCTGCCGCGCCACGGATGTCGATCAGCGGATCGCCGGGCGAACTGTTGCGGCGGCGCCCCGACCTCATCGTCGCCGAGCGCCGCCTCGCGGCTTCCAACGCACGCATCGGCGTCGCCATTGCGGAGTACTACCCGAAGTTCTCGCTGGGCGGCCTGCTGGGCAGCGCCACATCGGTGGGCGCGGGCAGCCTGTTTGGTGGCGGGGCCAGCCAGTTTGCCGGCGTGCTCGGCCTGCGCTGGCGCCTGTTCGACTTCGGGCGCATCAACGCGCAGATCGATCAGGCCAAAGGGCAAGAGGCTGAGATGCTGGCCGCTTACCGGCTCGCCGCGCTGCGCGCCACGGAAGACGTGGAAGATGCCTTTTCCGCCCTGGTCAAGCGTGAAGAGCAGGCCGCCGTGCTCACGCAAGGCGTGGATTCGCTGGGCCGCGCGCGAAACGCCTCGTTCGCGGCGTACCAGAAAGGCGTCGTCAGCCTCATTGAAGTTCTGCAGGCCGACGAAAGCCTGTTGCGGGCATCCGATGCGCGCGCCCAGGCGCAAACGGAATCGGCACGCGCTGCAGTGGCGGCATTCAAGGCGCTGGGCGGCGGCTGGAATCCGAACGAATCGACCGCCATTGCCAGCAAATAGCCGCACGACCTCACTACGACCTCCTACCGCAGCACGTTTTCACTCACCGAGAAAGAAATCGCCGTGTCAAATTCCAACGTTGTCGTCATCACCGGCGTGTCCTCAGGCATTGGCCGTGCCACCGCCGCAAAGTTCGCCCTGCGGGGCTGCCGGGTCTTCGGCACCGTGCGCAATCTAGCCAAAGCGCAGCCGCTGGCGGGCATTGAGCTGATCGAGATGGACGTCCGCGATGAAGCATCGGTTCAGCGCGCCTTCCACACCATCATCGGGCTGGCCAAGCGCATCGATGTGCTGGTCAACAGTGCCGGTGTAACGCTGCTGGGCGCGACCGAAGAAACGTCGATCGCCGAAGCGCAGGCGCTGTTCGATACCAACGTGTTCGGCATCTTGCGGACCACGCGGGCAGTGTTGCCCCATATGCGCACACAGCGCTCGGGGCGGATCATCAATATCAGCTCGGTGCTCGGCTTTCTGCCTGCGCCCTACATGGGCCTGTATTCGGCATCCAAACATGCCGTGGAAGGCATGTCGGAGACGCTGGATCACGAAGTGCGCAAGTTCGGCATTCGTGTCGCGCTGGTCGAGCCCTCGTTCACCAAGACGAGCTTGGACGCCAACGCGTCCGATGTGGCGTCCAAGGTTTCGGCTTACGACGCAGAGCGCGGCGCCGTTTCGCAGACGATTCGAACGCGTGTTCAAAAGGCTCCGGACGCCGATAGCGTCGCGAGCACGGTCGTCGAGGCCGCGCTCGGCGCATGGAAGATGCGCCGCACGCCCAAGGGCGAGGCGACGCTGCTGAGCAGGCTGCGCCGCTTCATGCCGTCAGGCCCGGTGGACTCGGGCTTGAGGAAGACGTTCGGCCTGTCCTGAGGCTGAAGCTACAGCCGAAGCGTGTTACCTGAAACAGACCCGGCGGCCCATCGTCGACATCGGAAGAATCCCATGACGCCTCCCGACAGCGCAGCACCCGGAGCATCTGCCACGATCAGCGCGGCGTTGCCCGCTGCACAGACCAACACCGCATCGCCGTGGCCGGTGTTCTGGATCGCCAGCGTGGCGGTGTTCCTGGTTTCGATGGACGGCACGATGCTGTTCGCCGCCTTCAGCGCATTACGCGCAGGCTTTCCTCACGCCACGGCGGCGGACCTTTCCTGGGTGCTGAATGCCTACACCGTAGCGTACGCGGCAACGCTCATTCCATCGGGCGGATTGGCGGACAAGCATGGGCGCAAGAAGGTGTTTCTGATCGGTGTCGCATTGTTCCTTGCGGCATCCGTTGCGTGTGGCCTGTCGCCGAGCGTCGGGTGGCTCGTTGCAGCCCGCGTGCTGCAGGCTGTTGGCGCAGCGTTGCTGACGCCCGCGTCGCTCTCACTCGTGCTGGCGGCATTCCCCGTCAGCAAGCGCGCGGTGGCGATCAGCCTGTGGGGCGCGGTCGGTGCGCTGGCCGCTGCGGTGGGCCCAAGCCTCGGGGCGTTCGTGATCGCATCGATCGGCTGGCAGTGGGCGTTCTATCTGAACGTGCCCCTGGGCCTGACGGCGATGTGGCGTGGCGCCGCCCTTCTCGTCGAGACAAGACAGCACGGCACCAAACGTCCGCTGGATCTGTTCGGGATGGGCCTGCTGACGATCGGCACAGCGGCTTTGGCGCTGTCCATCGTGCAATCGGAGTCGCCGGGATGGTCCCGCGATGAGCTCCTCGGGATTGCCGTCATCGGGCTCGCGTGCATCGTCGGATTTGTCGCGTGGGCTCGCGTTGCACGCGCGCCGCTCGTCGATTTGACGCTGTTTCGCAACCCGACGTACCGATACGTCAATCTCGCCACGTTGAGCTTCGGCACGGCGTTCTCGATGATGTTCTTCGGCTTCTTTTTCTACATGAAGTCGATCTGGCATTACTCGCTGCCGTTGGCGGGGCTGGCCATCACGCCAGGGCCGCTGCTGGTGATTCCGGTGGCCATGCTCTCAGGCCGGATCGCGAGCCGGCATGGCCATCGCCCGTTGTTGGTCGCGGGCAGCGTGCTCTATGCGGGCAGTGCCGTCTGGTTTTTGCTGGTGCCCGGCCTGACTCCCGCCTATCTGACCCACTGGCTGCCCGGCATGCTGCTCAGCGGCGTGGGCGTGGGCATGGTGCTGCCGTCGCTGTCGGGGGCCGCCGTCAGTCATCTGCCGGCAGACCACTACGCGGTCGGCGGCGCAATCAACCAGGCGATACGACAAATCGGTTCCGTCATGGGCGTCGCCCTGACAGTGCTGCTGCTCGGCAGCGCGGGTCTGCAGCGCGCCGACTTCAATGCGCTCTACCTCTGCCATATGAGCCTGGCACTGCTGACCGCAATCCTGTGCCTGCCCGTCAACACGCTGCCCCGAGCCATTGCTCGGTCCAGGTGATTCGCCCGCCCGTCTGCCGGCGAAACCCGCGCAATTCGTAGAGCACGTGGCAAAGCGTGGGTGAATTCCGTAAGCGAATTCACCCTACACAACTCAGTCGGCCGCGCGCGAACGCATGTTGGTCTCGGCTTGCGGAGCGTTGATGAAACGCACCAGTTCATTCATGGTGGCCTCGGGCGCCTCTTCCATCAGCCAGTGGCCAGCGCCGTTGATGGTGACGCCGTTCACGTTGGTCGCCACCATCCTGGCCTGCTCGATCAGGAAGGCGCCGGAAGCCTTTTCGCCCGCCAGTACAAGCATCGGCATTTTGAGCGGCGTCTTGGCAAAGCCCGCAAAGTCCACCGCATCCTTCGGGAAGGCGTGGAAATATTCGAACCCTGCCGCCATGCGCCCGGGTTGGCCGTAGGTGCGCGCGTAGAACTGGCGGTCGGCTTCGGGCACCGAGTGCTTGGGATCGGCCGCAAAGTCGTTCCAGAAGTGCTCGAAGTAGATGCGCTCGCGGCCCTGCACCAGCTTGAGCGGCGTGTCGCCATAGAAGTGGAAGTGCCACAGGTCGCGCAGCAGCCAGACCTTCTGCCAGTCACCCACGCCGGGCAGGAAGGCATCCATGAGCGTGATGCTTTCCACCTCGTCGGGGTATTGCGCGGCATAGGCGTATGCCACCATCAGACCGATGTCGTGGCCGACCAGCTTGACCTTGCGATAGCCCATGGCCTGCACCATGGCGTGGATATCCTGCGCGAGCGTCGTCTTGTCGAAGCCCGACGCGGGAATCGACGAGGTGCCCGCGCCCGGCAGGTCTGGCGCCAACACCACGCGGCGGTCGGCCAGACGCGGAATCAGCGGCAGCCACATGTGACTGGTCTCGGCATAGCCATGCAGCAGCACAACCGGGGTTTCGGGGCCGTTGCCTGCCTGCAGCGTGTGCAGTTGCAGGCCGGCGGCCTCGACGATGCGGTCTTGCACGGCGGACGTGGCGGCGGAGGCTTGCAGCGCAGCCAGGCCGATAAGGGCAGCGCCCAGGTGGCGCACCAGGTTGGGAAGAATCTTCATGATGTTCTCCAGCCGTGCCGCACGCGGTGTGCGGCACGCCTTAACAAGGGTTGGGTTAGAGCTGGCTCATGCCGCCGTCGGCAATGATTTCGGTGCCGACAATGAAGGCCGATTCGGATGCCGACAGGTGCAGCACGGTCGATGCAATCTCGTCCGGCGTGCCAAAGCGGCCCAAGGGGATCTGGCTCTGGATCTGTGCGGCCGTGGCCGATAGCGTGTCGGCATCCAGGCCGAGCTTGCCGTACAGCGGCGTTGTGACCGGGCCGGGACTGACCACATTCACGCGGATGCCCGCGCCGATCAGTTCGCCCGAGAGCGTCTTCGCCAGAGAGATCAGCGCAGCCTTGCTCGCCGCATAGACCGACGAATTCGGCATCCCGATGTGCGCGTTGATGGAGCCGTTCAGCACGATCGACGTGCCCTTGTTGAGGATGGGCAGCAGCGCCTGGATCTGGAAGAACGCGCCCTTCAGGTTGGCGTTGAAGGTGGCGTCCCACAGGGCTTCGTCCACGTCCGGGACGGCGGCAAACCGCGCCATGCCGGCATTGACGAACACGGCGTCCAAACGCACACCCGCCTCCTGCAGCTGACGGGTCAGCTCGCGTGCGGCCGCCACGGTGCCGGTTTCATTGCGAATGGCGAGGGCGTTGCCGCCCAGCGTGGCACGTGCCGTTTCCAGCGCCGCCGCATCGCGGCCGGTAATGACCACGCGGGCGCCTTCCCGCGCAAATGCCTGTGCGGCTGCCAGGCCAATACCGCTGTTGCCGCCAGTGACCAGAACGGTCTTGCCTTCGAAGCGATTCATGATGTCCTCCAGTAGGAAAGTTGAACTTGAACAATCGCGTGACTGCAGTGTGGACGCGGGCAAGCGGTTTGCCATACGATCCGGACGATGAACACGTTCGAAGGAATTGCACATGTTGACGGACGAAGAATTGGCCCTCCTGGAGGCCATCCGGCAGACCGGCAGTCTGTCGCGTGCGGCAGCGCACCTGGGCAAGGCGCCGTCGACCGTGTCGTACGCCGCACGGCAACTGGAGCAGCGCTTCGACGCCCTGCTGTTTGACCGGCGCCGCTACCGGCTGCAGCTCACGCCCGCGGGGCAACTGCTCGTGGAAGAAGCCGCGCGGCTGGCGCAGGACGTCTCGCGCGTGACGCAGCGCGTGCGGCAGGTGGCCAACGGCTGGGAAGACCGCTTGTGGATCGTGACGGACGAGCTGCTGGAGTTCGAATCGCTCATGCCCGTGATGCACGCGTTCGATGCACTGCAATCGGGCGTGGCCCTGCGCGTAACGCACGAAGTGCTGGCCGGCACATGGGAGGCGCTGCGCGATGGCCGCGCCGATCTCGTGATCGGGGCGACCAACGAGCCGCCTTCCATCCCGAACCTCGGGTGGTTCGAGCTGGGGGTGGTGGAATGGGTGTTTGCCGTATCGCCTCGGCATCCGCTTGCAGCCATCGACGCGCCGCTCACGCGCGAGGAAATCGCCCGGCATCGCGCCGTGGTGGTGGCCGATTCCGCGCGCACCACCGCCGGCCGCGCCTACGGCATGCTCAGCGGGCAACCCACGCTGGCCGTGCCCAGCATGCGCGCCAAGACGCTGGCCCAGCGCGATGGCCTGGGCGTCGGCTGGCTGCCCAGGCACCGCGTCGCATCGTTGCTTGCGCGCGGCGAGCTGGTGGAAAAGCGCACCACGGATCCGCGCGAGCCGAACCTGCTCTACGTCGGCTGGCGCAGCGGCAAAGGTCAAGGGGACGGCGACGGCGAAGGCCGCGCACTGCAATGGTGGCTTGAGCAGCTACGGCAGCCGCGTCTGGCCAAGCGGCTGGTGCAGGGTGTCGACGTGTTCGCCTGAAACTTCCCCGGGCCGCCTGATGTTGCCTATGCTGGGATGGCGCCGACGCCGCATTGCCCGTCGGCGCAACACAAGCAACGCCGACTGTTGCGGGATGATCAACGTTGCGGCGTTTGTCTTCTGACAAACCCTCGGTTTGGTCAACGCGCGCTGTCGGCCAGCGTTAATCGGTCACGCACGTATCTCCGTGCCTCGTTGAGGGTCTCGTTATGAAACTGTCTGCGTTGATGTTTTCGATGGGTGCGCTGGTGATGGGATCGGCGTTTGCGCAGGGCACCGCCGCACCTGCCACCGCACCGGCAGCCGCCCCAGCGGCCGTCCACGCGGTCTGCAAGGACGGCACGCCCTACAGCGGCGCGACGCTCAAGGGCGCTTGCCGCGGCCATGGTGGCGTCGACAAGAAAGCCAGCGCAGGCGGTGCCCCGGCAGCCGCGCCGGCCGCGCCCGCAGCAGCACCTGCCGCTCCGGCTGCCGCCAAACCTGCGCCTGCAGCGCCGGCCGCGGCGCCCGCACCGGCGCCGGCGCCTACCCCCGCAGCCAAGCCTGCTGCTACAGCGCCGTCCAAGCCGGCTCCGGCGGCCACCGTTGCTCCCGGCGGCGGTCCCGACAAGGTGTGGGCCAATGCCAGCACCAAGGTCTACCACTGCCCGGGCGATCGCTACTACGGCAAGACCAAACAGGGCGAATACATGACCGAAGCCGATGCCAAGGCCGCCGGCATCCGCCCAAGCCGCGGCAAGGCCTGTACCAAGTAAGGCACGCCTGACGCCAACCCGCACGCCGCGGCCCCACCGGGTCGCGGCGTCTTCCATTTCAGCCGGATCACCGCGTCGCATGCCGCCCAGCAACGAACATCCCGCCGCCGCCCTGCAACACCCCGAGAGCTTCGCCCCGCTGGATGCGCCGCCCCAGCCGCCACAGCAGCGGGTGGTGCGCGACGTCATCGCCGGGTTCTCGATTGCAGGGCTGCTGCTGCCCGAAGCCGTTGCCTACGCGGGTATCGCGAGCCTGCCGCCACAGGCCGGGCTGATCGCGCTGATGTGCGGCCTGGTGGTCTATTCGCTGCTCGGCACGAGCCGCTTTGCCATTGTTTCGGCCACGTCGTCGTCAGCGGCCGTGCTGTTTGCCACGGTGTTGTCGGAACCCGGGGCCAGCGGCACGACGGCACTCACGATGGCGGCGGCGCTCATCATCGCGACGGGTGTGCTGTTCATCCTGGCGGGCGCGGCGCGGCTGGGCGGCATGTCGGATTTCATCGCGCGGCCGGTGCTGCGCGGCTTCACCTTCGGGCTGGCGCTGACGATCGCCATCAAGCAGTTGCCCAAGATCCTCGACGTGGCCGTTCATCACAGCGACACGCCCCGCGTTGCGCTCGACCTCATCGCCGGCGCGGCTGGCGCCAATCCGTACAGCGCAGCATTGGGCGCCGTCGCACTTGCCCTGCTTTTCGGCCTTGGGCGCTGGGGGCGCATTCCGGCCACGCTGGTCGTCATCGTGCTGGCCATCGCGGCCGGCTACTGGGTCGACTGGCACGCGCACGGCATTGCCGTGGTCGGCCATATCGACCTGCAGAACATCAGCTTCGGCGTGCCCGACCTGGGTCGCGCGCAGTGGATGCAGAGCGCCGAACTTGGCTTCGCGCTCATGCTGATTCTCTACGCCGAGTCCTACGGTTCGATCCGCAACTTCGCACTCAAGCATGGCGACAGCATCTCGGCCAACCGGGACCTCGTCGCACTCGGCTGCGCGAATCTGCTCTCCGGCCTGCTGCACGGCATGCCCGTCGGCGCCGGATACTCAGCCACGTCTGCCAACGAAGCCGCGGGCGCGCAATCGCGTCTGGCCGGGCTGTGCGCGGCGGCCGTGGTGGCGCTGATCGTGTGGCTGTTCCTGCCGCAGCTCGCGCGCATTCCCGAGCCGGTGCTGGCGGCCATCGTGATCTTTGCAGTCAGCCACTCGCTGCACCCTGCCGTCTTCAAACCGTACTGGGTCTGGCACCGCGATCGGCTGGTGGTCATTGCCGCGCTGCTTGCCGTGCTGGTGCTGGGCGTGCTGCACGGGTTGCTGGCCGCGATCGGCGTGAGCCTGCTGCTCACGCTGCGCAAGCTTTCCGAGCCCAACGTGAGCGTGCTCGGCCGCCTGCGCGAGAGCCACGATTTCGTCGATGTGTCTCTGCATCCCGAAGCCAGGCCGCTGCCCGGTGTACTGATCGTCCGACCCGAGGTACCGCTGTTCTTCGCCAATACCGAACGCGTGCTCGGCAAGGTCCGCGCCATGCTGCAACAGCCGCACGCGCCCGCGCTGCGCACCATCATGCTGAGCCTGGAAGAAACGCCGGATGTGGACGGCTCGGCCATCGAAGCGCTGCGCATCTTTGCCGCCGAATGCGCGGCGCGCGGCCTGCAACTGATGCTGGTGCGGCTCAAGCCGCGTGCGCTGACCGTCCTGCAGCGCGCGACCGACAACACGCTGCGCCCCGAGATGCTGCACGAGCTGAGCGTGGACGAGTGCGTGCAATCGCTGGCGGCAGCGCCCGGCACACCGGCCGACAACGCCCCGGCTTAACAGTCCGCTCCGGAACCGGTGGCTCAGCGCGGGGCGTTGCCTGCAGCACGCGCACCTTCGAGAATGATGCGCGCCAGCTTGGCGTAATCGCCATCAAAGTGATGGCCGCCTGGCAGCTTCACGAGCTGCACCTGCTTCGGGTCGAGGCCAGGGCAGTTGGTGTCTTTCTCTTCCTTGCCGTAGATGCACATGCCAATGCCTGCCGGCAGCTTCTGCACCTCGGGCAGGATCAGCAGGCCGGACGCGCTGCTCGACACCCAGTTGGTCATGTGGAACTCGAAATCGGCGCGCTTGCCCAGGCCCATCATCACGGCCAGCGCGACATGCTCGCGCGACGCCGCCGGCAACCGGTTGACGATGAAGGGCAGCACGTCCGCGCCTTGCGAATAGCCGATCAGCAACGCCTTCGGCTTCTTCCAGCGCGCAGCGTAAAAGCGCACGAGGCGGTCCATGTCGGCCGCGGCAGACGCGGGCGTGCGCGGTGTCCAGAAGTAGCGCAGCGAGTCGATGCCGACCACCGGCACGCCCGACTTGGACAGCGCAGCAGCAACCTCCTTGTCCAGCCCCGCCCACCCGCCGTCGCCTGACAGCAGCACTGCGAACAGCTCGGACGACGTACCGGCCTGCGCGGGCACCTCAATGATCGGCAGGTCGGACACCGCTGCGGGCGGCGGCGGGGGCGGCGCTTTGCGTTGGGCGACGAGCTTGGCGAAGGCCGACTTGAACGGCTCGACGGCGGTCACGGGCGGCGCATTCGCAGCCGATGCCGTGGCCGGCAACGCCACCGATTGCGCCCCCGAAATCGTATCGATGAAGGCTTGCGTGGCACGCGCTTCGCACAGCGGGCCGGAGCGCCGCGCAAACGACGTCGGCGTCGCCGATTGCAGCGCGACCCACGGCGCAGACAACTTCGTGGCGGGCAGCAGGACCACACCGGCGTTCTCGGGCGGCTTGACGCGCTTGGCCGTGGTGCGGCTCTCGCTCATGCGGCGGCTGAAGTGCACACCCTCGCCTTTGCACAGCGGCTTGCGCAGCTCCAGCACCGGGCAGAACTCCATCGACATGGCCGCGGCGAAGATGTTCGGGCGCGCCTGCGCAATCATGGCGTAGGCCAGCGCACCGCCTTCGTTGTCGCCGACGAGGATGGGCGGGTAGTAGCCGGGCACCTTCTCGTAGGCCTGCAGGAAACGGCTGAAGTTTTCGAGGTCGCCATCCGGGAACGCGCAGTCGCCCGGGTCAGCCTCCAGGCTCGCAAACAGTGCGGGCGTCGACAGGCCCGCCACCAATGCGCCCTGCTGCGCCAGGCTCTCTGCCATGCGCGATGCAGCGGGCGTCCAGCCAAGATCGCCCGACAGCATCAGCACGACGGAGCGGATTTCGCCCTTCGGTTTGTAGACCGGTACATCGCGAAAACGCCCGTGCGTGACGAACTCGACCGCGCCCGGTGCGGCGGCGGGTGTGGCGGGCGCCACCACCGGCAGCGACAGCACGCCGCCATTGGCGGCCTTGTTGGCCGTCACGGCGGCCCCGCTCATCTGCAGCCGAGGCGGCATGTCCCCGCGCGGCGGCACTGCCACGACGCCACTCGCCCCTGTCATGCCGACGGGCGGCACCAGCACCGGGCCCTGCGCGGGCGCAGGCTTGGCTGCAGCCGGAGCATCGGCGGCGATGGCCCAAGACGCTGCCAGCACCATGCCGACCGCACTCAGATGCCCAGCCCAACGCAAGCCTTTGCGTAGCACTCCCCGATGCCGCGCCTCTTGCGTGCGCGGTGCTTGCCAACTCATTTGGAGATCACTCCCTTCAAGCCACCGCCGATCAGCGCAGCGACGTCCGTCAATGTGAACAGCGGCGCAATCCCGCCACGTGCGAGTAGGTAGCGGGCTTCCCACACCGGCTCGAACTTGTCCTTGAAATTGCGCAACCCTCTGAAATTGTAGAAGCGTGCGCCGTGCCGGAACATCATCCGTCCGAAGCGGTGCCAGCGAGGCGCAAGCTGATGCTCAACCATGCCCGACATCGGCGCCATGCCCAGCCCGAAACGCTGATACCCCTGCGCCTGGAAGTGGAGGATGACCTTGCCGAACAGGAAATCCATCGTGCCGGGCGGCACATTGCTGCGATAGCGCATCAGGTCGACGCTCGCCTCGATGCGCAGCACGTCGGGGCACATCAGCGTGGCAAACGCGAGGATGACGCCCTCGCGGCGCACCACGGCCACGGGCTGGCTGCAGATGTAGCGGTCTTCAAATGCGCCGAGCGAGAAACCCTTCTCGCGCGCGTTCTGGTTGCGCAGCCATTCATCGGAGATGGCGCGCAATTCGTCCAACACGGTCGGCACTTCCACCGTCGGGATGATCTCGAACGACAGGCCTTCGCGCTCGCCGCGCGTCACGCCATGGCGCAGATTGGCGCGCCGCGAGCCCTTCAGGCTGAACTCGGGCAGCGACACATACGCCTCTTCGCCCAGCTTGTAGGCACGCAGGCCCGCATCGAGATACAGCGACAGCGTCTGCGGCCGCGTCTTGTAGAACGCGGCGCGCCCGCCATGCGCGTCGGCCATTTCGATAAAGCGCCAGATCAGCTCGGGCCATTCCTGCTGCGCGCCCACGGGGTCGGACAACGCCACCCACGAGCGCCCCTGCTTGGCGTACATGATGAACGCGTTGCCCGACGGCGAGAACAGCAGGCTCTTGTCGCCCATCAGCGCGAGCGTGGCATCGGCGGCGGGCTGCTTGCGGACGATCTCCGCCGCGCGGGCGAGTTCTTCGTCGCTCGGGAAGGTCGTAACGCCGGGCTCCTTGCGAAAGAGCTGCCACATGCCGAAGCCGAGCCCCGTCACGGCCACGGCCATCAGCGCGCGGATGGAACGCGGCGCATCGCCGTCGAACGTGAATTGCCACCAGAGCTGGTTGGCGTAGGCCACCTCGCGGTAGGCGAAGAAGAGGATCCACACGCACGCCGCAAACACGCAGACCATGGCAAGCAGCCAACCGGCCTCCAGCCGCTGCGAGAACAGCGACGACGGCCGGTCGAACTGCCGGCGCGAGATGACGAGCAGCACCGCCAGCGTCACCAATACCGCCATCTCCGACACGGCAATGCCCTTGGGCAGCGCCAGCACGCCGGTCAGCAGCGACAGCACCAGCGCTGCCCACCACGCGGCGTCCAGCCGGTGCAGCAGCCCGCGCGCGACAAACAGCATGATCAGCCCCGCCACGCTGCCGATCATGTGCGAGGCTTCCACCACGAAGAGCGGCACGTGCATGCGCAGGAGGTCTTCCGCCTCGTCGCTGGCCGGGGTGACGCCCGAGATCAGCAGCATCACGCCTGCCACCATCGTCAGCGCGGCCAGCAGCCCCGGCGACAGCTTGACCGCAGCGCGGCCGAACGGAGCCCCGGCGCCGGCACGCAGTTCGAATGCGCCGAGCATGGCGGCAGCCACGACGAGCGGCAGCAGGAAATAGATGACGCGGTAGAACAGCAGCGCGGCGAGCACCTCGGCCGGCGGCGCCTGGCCGCTGCAGCCCAGCAGAATGACCGCCTCGAACACGCCCAGGCCGCCGGGGCTCTGGCTCAGCACGCCCAGCGTGACCGCCAGCGCGTAGAACGCCACGAACGTCGGCAGATCGACCGCGCCGGCCGGCATCAGCACCCACAGCGCCGCGGCCGCCGCGATCATGTCCGCCGCCGAGATCGCAAATTGGCGCGCGGCCAGGCCCGGCGGCGGCAGGCGGATTTCCCATCGGCCCAACAGCGTCACATGGCGCTGACGCATGCACAGTACGAGCAACGCCACGACGCTGGCCAGCACCAGCAGTGCCACGACTTCGAGCAGCGCTGCCGGCAAATGCGTAATTGCCGCGATGTGCGGCGCGCCCCACAACAGCCCGACCGCGCCGAAGGCGGTGGTGGACACGCCCAGCGCCCCAGCATCGAACGCAACCGCCTCCGTCACGCGGGCAGCATCGACCCCGGCCGCCGTGTACAGGCGCGAGCGCACCGCACCGGCCGTCAACGAACCGAGGCCGACGGTATTGCCCAGCGCATAAGCGATGAACGAAGTGGTGGCCACGGTGGCGGGGGCCACATGCGCGCCGGCATAGCGCAGGCCGGACGCGTCGTAGCCGGTCAGGGCGACGTAACTGAGCGCCGTGGCCAGCACGGCCAGCAGCAGGTGCGAGCGTGGCGTGGCCTGCAGCGCGGCGACCATGTCGGCGTAGTGCACGTGGTCGAGCAGCGCATACAGGCTGTCGAACACGAGCGCGCCGAGCACGAGCACCACGCCGACCACGATCCAGCCGGCCAGGCCCAGGCCTGAATCGGGGCGGGCAGGCGTGGCGGGCGCGGCAGGTGCAGCGTGGGCCGATGGTCGGCGGGGTGTTGGACTGGCGTCGTTGGACGCGGCGTCAGGCATGGTGAAAAACGAAATCCTGCTGGCTGGGCGGAGTGCCGGGTCGAAGCGACATGCGAATCCGGACACCCGGAGGCGGAAGAGCGCGGCAGGCCAAACCTCCGAAGCTCACACTTCGGACGCTATCGACTTCTTGATTGGACTTCGGCCTATCGGCACGGGCTCGCGGCGCGCGCCGGCGTTCTCTCGACTCGCGCCTCAAACGGCGCGTGTGCTGGATTCGCACATTGGTGGCGGTCCACGTAATACGGCTGAAGTGGCCGATCCGTTGACACGCGTTTGCGCATTTTACGGTTTGGGCGCGCTTCCCGGCGGCTTGGGCGGCACATCGGGCTTGCCGGCATCGACAGAAACCGGGTCGCTGGCCGGAAAGGTTTCCTCGATGCCTTCGTCGAGCAGCGCTTCGTCGTGCGTGTCGGCCACCGGCGGATGCGGATTGGCAGGCGCTGGCGTAGGTGAGGCGCGATCGTCTGACTCTGGCATGGCGTTCTCCAAGGATGCTTACCCAGAATAGGCAAAGCCGGCTTAACAGGATGACATGGAGGGCGGCATGGGCATATGTCGGACCGGCGGCGTGCGCGGCGCCGCGGGTGCGGCACTCAGCCCATGCTCAGCAAACCCTGCGCCCGCCACGCCGGAAAAACGTTGCGCAGAGGTGGCCGAAGGGACGTCGCAAACGTTTTCTCTGCTGAAAACGTCTTAGTCAGTATTGCGTAGGAAGGTGGAGTCCGGTACACAATTAAGGCGACCTTTTTCAATATTTTCACAATTCTGCGCATGCCTTTACAGCGCGCCACCGGTGCATTCCTGCGGCGGCCCTCTCTACTGATCATCGGCGCTTCAGTGCTTTCGCTGATGCTTGCCGCACTCACCGCGCTGTCGCTGTGGGAAATGCGCACGGACGCCCTGGCCCGCGCACGCGATGCCGCCGACAACCTCTCGCTGATCCTGCAGCGCGACATCGCCCGGAACATCGAGGTGTACGACCTCTCGCTGCAGGCCGTGATCGACGGCGTGCGCGATCCCGCCATGCTGGCGCTGCCGCCCAACGTCCGCCAGCTCGTGCTGTTCGATCGCTCGACCAACGCGCAGGACCTGGGCTCGCTGCTGGTGACCGACAAGGCCGGCGACGTGGTCATCGATTCGCGCTCGGTGCCGCCGCGGCGCATTTACCTGGGCGACCGCGACTATTTCCAGGTGCATCAAGGCTCCGACAACGTCGGGCTGTACATCAGCGAGCCGTTCATGCCGCGCGCGACCGGCCTCGACCGATCGCTGGGACTCAGCCGGCGCCTGAACGGCCCGCACGGCGAATTCAACGGCATCGTGGTCGGCACGCTGCGGCTGAACTACTTCCGGCGGCTGTTCGACGGCATCAACCTGGGGCCCCACGCCACCGTCACGCTGATCCGCACCGACGGCACGCTGCTCATGCGGCGCCCGTACAACGAAAAGCTCATCGGCCGCAGCCTGGCCGATGCCACCGCGTTCCAGAAGCGGCTGCTCACGCCGGAAGGCTCCTATGTGGACGTCGCGGGCATTGACGGTATCGAGCGGCTGTTCAGCTTCCGCCGTATCGGCGACCACCCGCTGATCGTCACTGTCGGGCTCGCCACCGAAGACATCTACGCCGAGTGGTGGCAGCGTGCGTGGGTGATCGGCGGCATCGTGCTGATGCTCGATGCGGTGTTCATGGCGCTGTCGATCCTGTTTGCGCAGCAGCTGCGCAAGCGGTTCGAGATGGAGCGGCAATTGCATCTGCTGGCCAATACGGACAGCCTGACGGGCCTCGGCACGCGCCGCGCGCTGGACGCCGCGCTCGATGTGGAATGGCGCCGGGCCAATCGGCATCACACGCCGATGGCGGTGTTGATGATCGACGTGGACGACTTCAAGCGCTACAACGACCGCTACGGCCACGCCGCCGGCGACACCGCGCTGCGCACCGTGGCGCGCTGCGTGAACGACAGCATCAAGCGCCCCGGCGACTTTGCCGGCCGCTACGGCGGCGAAGAGTTCTGCGCCGTGCTGCCCAATACGGACCTCAGCGGCGCGGTGCGCGTGGCCGAAGCCATTCGGGCCGCTGTCCTGGCCGCCGACGAGCCCAACGCGGGAAGCGCGTACGGCAAGCTGACGGTGAGCATCGGTGTGGCCGTGCATTCGGGCGTTGCCGCCGAAGATGACACGCTGGAAGACCTGGTTCGGCTGGCCGACGGACGGCTGTATGAAGCCAAGGCCGCCGGCCGCAACGTGGTCATGCCCAGACAGGAGCGGCCAAAGCTGGCGGTGGTGTAGGCGAGCCTGCGACGTAAACCCTCCTTTTGGAGCATGCCGTCATGGGCCACGACTTCTGCACAATGCCGAGGGCTTTGAGGAAACCGCCGTGAGCAAACCACCGCATTCCCACTTCGATACATCAGCGCTTGCGCGCGAACATCAATTCGCCGCGTGGCGCGACGCAATCAACGTGCTGTTCGACACACGCTCTGCCGTGCCACGCGCGGAGGGGTTTCGGGCCAGCGTCGACGCCTATCTGTGCGGCGAGACCGGCGTGGGCATGCTCAGCGCACAGGCACAGCACTACGATCGCTCGCGCTCCAAGCTCGGGCGCGACGGCGTGGATGTCTACGTCCTGCAGTATTACCTGGAAGGCAGTTGCGGACAGCGCGATGGCAACAGCGACGGCGCCACACGCCCAGGCGATCTGTTCATCGTCGACGCTGCGCAGCCGCTCGCCACAAGCACGACCGACAGCCGCTTTCTAAGCCTGGCCGTCCCACGGCGCCTGCTGGCACCGTTGCTGCGCGCACCCGACGAACTCAGCATGCGCGTGCTGCGCGGCGATGCCCCGATGGTCGGGCTGCTGCGCGATCACCTGTGTTCGCTCTATCAATCGATGGGGAAGTTGAGCGATGCCGAAGCACAGGCTGTCATCCCGGGCACCCTGCAACTGGCTGCGGCCGCCATCAACTGCCAGGTGACCGAAGCCAATGCGCCGTCCGTTAGGGAAAGCCTGTTTGCCTCGATCTGCCGGCACATGCAGCACAACTTGTCGGATTTGACGCTTTCGCCTGAAGGCGTAGCCGTGCAGTTTGGTATCTCGCGTGCCACGCTGTACCGGCTGTTTGAGCGCGAAGGCGGCTTCTTCAACTACCTGCGCATACAGCGCCTGCGGCAGTGCCACGCGATCCTGGCCGACCGATCGCAGACACACCGTTCGGTGGCCGAAATCGCTCAGACCTACGGTTTTTCCGACGCTTCGAACTTTGCACGTGCGTACCGCCGCGCAACGAGCATGTCACCGCGTGAGACGCGCATGCTGGCCGTCGAAGGTCGCGCCGCTGCCATGCCCTTCGTGCAGCACAAGGACTGGCGCACCTGGGTCATGCAGATGCGCTGATGCGCGCAGCGCCCCCTTCCCGCACGCGCTTTTCCTCCCACCTCCCCCGTTTGCCGTTCCCGGGCTGAGACGCGCTGACAGGTTCCCGCGACAGCGGAACCGGTTAGCAGCGGCATGCGCCTTCTTCGTTGAACCGCGCCCGGCGTGCATGCGAGCATCCGGCCCGACCTGACGAGCGCCGATGCGCTTGCGGCGGGCACGGACGATGTGCCCTCTCTTCGTCGAACAGGTCAAAGCGGTGCGGACATCCCGCGCTTAGCACAACTCACAACGACAAAACGGGGGTCTCGTGAAAGACATAACGGGAAAAACGCTTGCCTTGACGCTGTTCGCAGCCGTGGCCCTGGCCGCGTGCGGCGGCGGAGATTCCGGCAGCAACACGGCCAGCAATGGCGGCGGCAACAATGGCGGCAACACGCCGCCCGCATCCACCTGCGGGGAAACTGGCGTCGATGCGAAGTACGCCTGCCAGACCGGCAGCACCGAGCCGCTGTATGCCTACCAGTGGGCGCTCAAGCAGGCGGCCAGCTTCTTTGCGGCGTTCGGCCTCGTGGCTAACGGCACGACCGACATCAATGTGGAAGACGCGCACAGGGCCGGCATCAAGGGCCAGGGCGTGAACGTGCTCGTGCTGGACGACGGCATCGACGTGCACAACGAGGACCTGTCCGCCAATGCCAACTCGGACATGACGCACAACTTCGACGATGGCTCGAACGATCCGACACCGGCAGATATCCCGGCGAACATCGCGCTAGCGCACGGCACCAACGCGGCCGGCATCATCGCCGCAGCGCAGAACGGCAAGGGTGTGATGGGCATCGCACCGCGCGCGACGCTCGGAGGCGCACGCTTCCTCGGGGCAGCGAATTCGGACACCAACGCGGCCTACGGTGGCGCCGACTGGTCGAAGAACGGCCACATCATCAATGCGTCGTACGGTGCGAACCCGCAGGCGCCCGTGGAGTACGACACGCCCACCTCGGCACAGGCAGCGGTTCGCGCGTTTCCGAACCTGCGCGGCGGCCGTGGGCTCGTGATGCTCAAGGCTGCAGGCAACGAGTATGAAGCGATCGTGGTTCCAGGGCTGCCGGTGCGGACGTGCCCTGCCGCCGGTGGCGTTCCTGGACTCGTCAGTTGCGAGAACTCCGCCAATGACCCCGAAGCGCTTGAGCCGGGCGTGATCATGGTGGGCGCGGCCAACGCGCGTGGCGTCAAGTCGAGCTATTCGAATGCCGGATCGGTCAACTGGATCACGGGCCTGGGCGGCGAGTACGGCAACGGCGGCAAGTACGGCGAGGTTGGCTCCGGGCCGAAGATCTTCTCCACCGATCTCAGCGGGTGCACTCGCGGCTACAGCCGTGCCAATACGGACGAACTGGATGACTTTGCGATTGCGGGCACAGCCACCAATCTGAAAGACAACCCGAAGTGCGACTACTCGAGCATGAACGGTACATCCGCGGCGACGCCCACGGTGTCCGGCGTGGTTGCCCTGATGCTCGCGGCCAATCCGAATCTGACCTGGCGCGATGTGCGTGAAATTCTGCGAGCCACCGCACGCAAGATCGACCCGGACTACGGCAATCGCGACGGCCGCAATGCCAAGATCGACCTGACGAGCAACACGGCCACGGCGGACACGAGTACGAGCTTGGTTGACGGCGCCACCACCGCACGCCTGGACTACGGCTGGCAGACCAATGCCGCTGGTTATGCGTATTCGACGTGGTACGGCTTTGGATTGGTCGACGCATCCGCCGCCGTGAAGATGGCCAAAGCCACCACAACGTATAAGCCGGCTACCTTGTCGGTGCCGGATTTCTCGGCCGCGTTCGCCAACGTCGCCCAGCTGAACTACGGCGCGGTGCAAAAGCTCGGCCAGTTCAACGTGTCGGCCACTGATAAGGTGGACGCCTTGCAGTTGCGGGTGTCGGGCTCCGTCTGCATTGGTAGCGTCGGCTTCTTTGTGAAATCGCCGTCGGGCACGGTGTCGGCGTTGTCCCTCCCGTACAACGGCTACTACAACGACGGCGTCAATGCCGTGAACAAGTACGGCCTTGGCAGCTACGCCTTCTACGGCGAAAACGCAGCCGGCACGTGGGAGGTCTATGCCGTAAGCGGCGTACCGACCAACGCCTGCTCGACGTACCAGCCCCAGGGCGGCACCCACACCGTGACCCTGCCCACGCCGCTGGCCGTGGAATACCGCGTGATTGCCGCCAAGTGAGCCCGTTCGGAGAACATTCAACATGATCCATGCAACTCTTATGAAGACCGCGTCGCTGGCGGTGCTCCTCTCGATGGGCGCCGCCTGCCAAGCCGCGGACCTGGCGGTCGGCAAGCACCTGAGCACGCAGGAACTTGCGCAGTACGCAAGTGCACCGACGGTGCAGATCGAAACGCAGTCGTTCAAGGTGCTCTCCAGCGGCACGCGTACCAAGGCCGCGGGCGCTGCGTCGGCAGCCGTCACGCAAGTCGCCAATGAGCGCGGCGTAGTCGGCGAGAGCCGCAACGAGGTGGTGGTCTCGCAGGTGTCAGTCGACAGCGTGCGTCAGGCAGTCGGCGCCCTGCCCGCAACACCCGTGTCGGCGGAGTATTACGGACACCTGAACATCAGCACGCTGCGCTTTGCGTCGTTCCAGGAGGCCGTGAACGCGCGTGCGCAGCTCAAGAAGACGCTGCCGCAGGCGCGGGTAGACATTCCGATCCAGTACGCCAAGCCCGTGGCGCGCTGAGCGCGCCGCCCGGTTGCACAAGACGCCCCGCCTCCGCGCGGGGCGTTTTGCATGGGGCGGCGTATCATCCGGGCCTTTCCCCAGTCAGGACAACACCATGACCAAGGCCACCGGCAGCTTCGAAGCGCTGGCCGCACGCGAAGGCGGCCTGCAGCACCGCCTCTCCTCCGCGCAACTCACCATGATCGCCATCGGCAGCGCGATCGGCACCGGCTTGTTCCTCGGCAGCGGTGCAGCCATTCAACTGGCCGGCCCGGGCGTGATCGCCAGTTACGCCATCGGGGCGTTCATCGCGCTGCTGCTCATGGGCTGCCTTGCAGAAATGGTGGTGGCGCATCCGACCACCGGCTCCTTCGGCGCCTATGCCGAGCACTACGTGAGCCCGCTGGCCGGCTTCCTCGTGCGCTATGCGTATTGGGCGGCCGTCGTCTTCGTCATCGGTGCAGAAGTGACCGCGGTGGCGGTGTACATGGCGTACTGGTTTCCGGGCGTGCCGGCGTGGGTGTGGATCGTCGGGTTCTCGGCCGTGCTTGTGTGGATCAATGCGAGCAGCGTCGACGTGTTTGGCGTGGCCGAATACTGGTGCTCGATGATCAAGGTGGTGGCCATCGTCGCGTTTCTGGCGGTGGCGAGCTACGCCATCTATCGCGCACCCGACGGCGGCCCGATCGGCTTTCACAACTACGTGAGCGCGGGCGGCTTCCTGCCGCACGGCTGGAATGGCGTGTGGTTTGGCGCGGTGGTCAGCATCTTCAGCTTCTTCGGCATCGAGCTGATTGCCGTGGCCGCCGGCGAGGCTCGCGAGCCCGAAGCCGCCGCCACCAGCGCCTTCCGCTCAACGCTGTTCCGGCTGGTGTTCTTCTACCTCTGCACGCTCGCGCTGATGCTCGCCGTCGTGCCGTGGCAGCAGGCCGGCACCGGCAAGAGCCCCTTCGTGCGGGTGATGGAAATTCTCGGCATAGCCGGGGGCGCCGGCGTGATGAACTTCGTGGTGCTCACCGCGGCGCTGTCGTCGATGAACGCACAGCTGTATGTATCGACGCGCATGCTGTTCAGCCTCGCACGCGGCGGGCAGGCACCTCAGGCGCTGGGCGCGGTGAGCCAACGCGGCGTGCCGCTGCGCGCGCTGGCGGTGTCCAGTTCGGGTGCGGCATTGGCGGCCGTGCTGAGCGTGGTGCTGCCGGGGCACTCGTTCCTGCTGATGATGTCGCTGGCGATGTTCGGTGCGCTGTTTACGTGGCTCGTCATCTTTGTGACGCACCTGCGCTTCCGGCGGGCCGCCGAGCGCGAGGGTCGCGCATTGCGCTTTCGCATGTGGGGTTTTCCGGTGCTGACCACGCTTGGCGCCATCGCCATGGCGGTCATCATCGTGAGCACCGCTTGGATGCCCGATTTCCGGATGACGCTGGTGGTGGGTGTGCCGTTTCTGGTGGTGCTAGCGGTGGTGTTCGGGTGGGTGCGCGGCCGGCAGTGAACGCCTGACCGCGCCCCGGCTTCAGGCGCGCGCCAGCGCCTGATCCAGATCGGCCAGCAGATCATCGATATGCTCGATGCCGATCGACAGCCGGATCGTCTCCTGCCGCACGCCGGCCTTGGCAAGCTCGGCCTCAGACAGCTGCCGGTGTGTGGTCGACGCCGGATGCGTTGCCAGCGACTTGGCGTCGCCAATGTTCACCAGCCGCGTGAACAACTGCAGCGCATCCTGAAAACGCGCCCCGGCAGCAAAGCCGCCCTTCACGCCAAACGTGAGCAGCCCCGGCGCCTTGCCTGACAGGTATTTGTGCACGAGCCCGTGGTCGGGGTGATCGTCCAGGCTGGCGTGGTTGACCCACTCCACCTTGGCATGCCCGCGCAGATGCCGGGCGATCTGCGCCGCGTTCTGCGTGATGCGGTCGATGCGCAGGCCCAGCGTTTCGATGCCCTGCAGGATCAGGAACGCGTTGAACGGCGACAGCGCCGCGCCGGTATTGCGCAGCGGCACCACGCGGGCGCGGCCGATATACGCCGCATCGCCGAGCGCTTCCGTATAGACGACACCGTGGTAGCTGACATCCGGCTCGTTCAGCCGCTTGAAGCGCGCCTTGTGCTTGGCCCACGGAAACTTGCCCGAATCGACGATCGCGCCGCCCAGGCTCGTGCCGTGGCCGCCCAGGTACTTCGTCAGCGAATGCACGACGATGTCGGCGCCATGTTCGAAGGGCCGCGCCAGGTACGGGGTCGGCACCGTGTTGTCGACGATGAGCGGAACGCCGTGGCGGTGCGCGATCTCGGCCAGCGCGGCAATGTCGGTGATGTTCCCGAGCGGGTTGCCAACGGTCTCGGCAAAGACGGCCTTGGTGCGGTCGTCGATCAGCGCTTCGAATGAAGCGGGGTCGCGCGGATCCGCAAACCGCGTGGTGATGCCCGACAGCGGCAGCGTGTGCGCAAAGAGGTTGTAGGTGCCGCCGTACAGCGTGCTGGTCGAGACGATGTTGTCGCCGGCTTCCGCAATCGTCTGGATCGCATACGTAACGGCCGCCTGCCCCGACGCCAGCGCAAGCGCCCCGATGCCGCCTTCGAGCGCGGCGATGCGCTTCTCCAGCACATCGTTGGTCGGGTTCATGATGCGCGAGTAGATGTTGCCCGGTACCTTCAGGTCGAACAGATCGGCGCCGTGCTGCGTGTCGTCAAATGCGAACGCAACGGTCTGGTAGATCGGCACGGCCACGGCGCGGGTCGTCGGGTCCGCGCTGTAGCCGCCGTGGACGGCCACGGTGTCGAGTTTCCAGGCAGGGGCTGTGGTCAGCGATTGCTGCGTCATCGTTGCGTCTCCGGAGGATTGATCTCCGGCGAGCATAGGGTGTGCCCTTCAGCGTGCGAACGACCGTTTTTGTCTTTGGTTATGCGTTCCGCCCCTCGTGCGCGCCCCCTGCAGCGCACTCCGTCTGCCAGCGCGCGATCAACGCGCGCAGCGCGGCGTCTCGCACCTCCAGGATGGCGAATACGCCCAGGGCATCGAGCGCGGGAACCGCCTCGCGCATCAACTGCGCCGCCTCGGCACGCTGGGCGCAATCGATGTCGGGATTCAGCCAAGCCTGCGCGTTGGCCAGGAAGGCGGCCACCGTGCCTTTGCGGATGGTCAGTCCATCGAAGTCGGCATGGCTGGCGGTGTCGGGAAGAACATCTTCTGGACGCATGGTCTATGTGCTCCTGGGTCATTGACCACGCCACTGTAGAGCGGGTAGCTTGGCGTCACTCCGTGATTACCGCCAATCAATACGCTTTTTGAGCCATGCCTTCCAAACCCCTTCTTCCAGCCGCGCGCGTGCACTCGGCCGGTGGTCGATGGATTTACGCGGTGGACCAGGCTAGCGCCGCGCCGCGTGCGACCGCACCCCACAGTCATGCGCGCGGGCAGTTGTTCGGAACGGATGTTGGCGTATTGACCGTGCAGACGGGCGCAAGCCGTTGTGTGGTGCCTGCAGCGCAAGCGGTATGGATTCCGCCCGGCGTCACGCACGGTGCGCAAACGCATGGGCCATTCGTCGGCTGGGCCGTCTACCTTGCGCCCGATGCATGCGAAGACTTGCCAGGCGCCCCCTGCACGCTGTCGATGTCTGTGCTGCTGCGCGCCGCCATCGCACGCGCAGCGACGTGGACGGACGCGCCGCTCGATCCCAAGCAGCAGCGCATCGCGGCAGTGATTGCCGATGAAATCCGCGCGCTCACACCGGCGGCCACCGCGTTGCCGATGCCCGTCGACACGCGACTGCGCAAGATCGCCGATGCGCTCATTGCCGATCCTGCCGATACCCGACGCCTGCAGGAATGGGCCGACTGGGCCGCCGTGGCCCCGCGCACGCTCACCCGGCGATTTGCCGGGGAGACGGGCTACGCGTTCGAGACGTGGCGCCACCGGCTGCGCATGATGTGCGCACTGGAACGGCTGGCGGCCGGCGCACCGGTGACAACGGTGGCGCTCGATCTCGGTTACGACAACGTCAGCGCGTTCATCGCGCGGTTTCGCGCAACGTTCGGCATCACGCCGGGCCGATACGCCGCCGGCGGATGCGCCGGGCTCACATTGACTTCTTGACCATCGCGCAAGCCGGCTCCGCCAGCGTATTGAACGCCTGCTCACCCGGAATCGTCTGCACAAGCTTGTAGTAATCCCAGGCCCGCGCCGACTCCGACGGCTTCTTGACCTCGAACAGGTAGATGTCGTGAATCATCATGCCGTCGGCGCGCACGTAGCCGCCCTGGGTGTACATGTCGTCGATCTTCATCGACTTGAGCTTGGCCATCACGCGGTCGGAATCATCCGTGCCGGCTGCCTGCACGGCCTTCAGATAGGTGAGCGTGGCCGAGTAGTCTGCCGCTTGCAGTGCGCTCGGCATCTTCTTGAACTTGGCATAGAACCGTTCGCCGAACTTGCGCGCGGCCTCGCTGGCATTCCAGTACCACGGGTCGATCAGCTGCATGCCCTGGGCGGTCTGCAGGCCCAGCGCGTGGATTTCGTCGATGGTCATGACCAGGCCGACCACGCGCATTTTCTTGTCGAGGCCAAAATCCTTGGCGGCCTTGATGGCGTTGATGGTGTCGCCGCCCGCGTTGGCCAGGGCCACGGCTTGCGCGCCGGAGCTTTGGGCCTGCAGCAGGTAGGACGAGAAGTCGGGCGCACCCAGCGGGTGCCTCGTGCCGCCCACCACCTTGCCGCCACCCGCCGAGATCACGCGGCGCGATTCGGCGTCCATGTCCTTGCCAAAGGCGTAGTCCACTGACAGCAGGTACCACGCGTTCACCCCCTGCTTGCGCAGCGCGCCGATGGTGCCGCGCACGTGGGCGTTCGTGTCGTAGGCGTAATGGACGGTGTACGGCGTGCATTCCTCGTTGGTCAGGCGCGGTGTGCCGCCGCCCAGGTTGACGTACACGCGCTTCTTGTCTGCCGCGATGCGGTTCATGGCCAGACCGGCTGCGGAGTTGGGCCCCGCAAACAGCACGTCCACGCCTTCGCGGTCGATCCACTCGCGCGCCTTGGAGGCAGCCACGTCGGCCTTGTTCTGGTGGTCGGCAGAAAGGATCTCGATGGGCTTGCCCAGCACCTTGCCGCCAAAGTCGGCCACCGCCATGCGGATGGCTTCCAGCCCGCCGGGGCCATCCAGATCGGCATACACGCCCGACATGTCGGTGACGAAGCCGATCTTGACCTTGTCGTCCGAAACCTGGGCGTGGGCAAACGAGGCTGCAATGGCAAGGGCCATCGCAGCCATGGCGCGGCGTGCGGGCATGTGTGTCTCCGGTGTGTTGTGTTGTCTGCGCGTGCTCTGCGGCGCGCGGCATTTGGGAGACATGGTAGCGAGGCCAATCGTGACGAACAGCCTCGCTGGAGGGGACACACTGTCAAAACGGAGTCAACAGTGGCCGCGCCCGGAACCGCCTAGGCGAAACCGTAGAGCTTGACCGGATTGGCGACAAAGATCATCTGCTGCCAATCCGCACGGCCGATCCACGCGGCCATCGTATCGAGCAGCGCGGCATCGTCGGGCTTGTTGGCGCTCTGGGTCGGATGCGGCCAGTCGGTGCCCCAGAGCATCCGCTCCGGCGCCATGTTGATGAAGGCCTTGGCCACGGGTTCGACATCCGCATAAGCGGGCGCACCCGTCCTGGAATCGACGTACGGACCAGACAGCGTGACCCACGTGTTGCCCTTGTCGACCAGGCGCTGTGCGGTGCGCATGGCGTCGGACTGCATGCCGCCCGGCTGTGGCACGTGGGCAATGTGATCGATGACAAGCGGACACGGCAGCGCAAGGAGATGCGGCTCCAGCGCGGGCAACTTCGCGCCTTGCACGACCAGTTCGATGTGCCATCCAAGCGCGCCGATGCGTGACGCCAGCGGTGCGAGCATCTCGACGGTGGTGGCCCCCGGATAGCTCAGGTTGAAGCGGATGGCCCGCACACCTGCGGCGTGCATCTCGGCGAGCTGGGCATCCGTCACGGACGTATCGACCACCGCGACGCCGCGCGCATTGGGCCCGAAACGCCTGAGCGCATCCAGCGTGCAGCGGTTGTCCGTTCCGTACGTCGACGGCGTGACGACCACGTTGCGCTGCACGCCCAGACGCGCCTGCACCTTGCGGTACTGCTCGATGCTCGCGTTGGGCGGCCGCAGCGTGGTGCCTGGGGCGCTCGGGAATCGGTCATCGTAGATGTGCATGTGGCAATCCACGGCGCCGGCCGGCAGCTTGAACGTCGGCGGGGCGCTGCCCGTGGACCACAACTCTTCTGCTTCGGTAAGCCCCGGAACAGCGGCCGCCACGGCACCGGCACCGGCCATCTGCAGGAACCGCCTTCTGCTGAATGCGTGCATGGTCAGGCGGTCTCCGTCTTGCTCAGCACCTGCGCTTCCGGCGTCGAGCGGCTCAACAGCAGCAGCGTCGTCACGCTCACCAGCGTCAGCACGGCCAACGGCATCAGCGCCAGTGCATAGCTGCCGGTGGCTTGCTGGACCCAGCCGTACACATTCACCATCAGGCCGCCGCCGATGAGGTTGGCAATCGCGTTGATGGTGGCAAGGCCCGCAGCGGCTGCGCTGTTCGAGAGCATGCCGGAGGCCAGCGCCCAGAACGGTCCCTTGAACGAGTAGGCCCCGACCAGCACCGCGCACAGCATCACCATGGTCGGCACGAGCGACCCGCTGAGCGACGTGCCGAAGAGGCCCAGGCCGATCAGCAGCATGGGGATGGCGGTGTGCCAGCGGCGCTCCTTCAGGCGGTCGGAGCGGCGGCCCCACAGCACCATCAGCACCGATGCCACGGCATACGGCACCGAGTTCAGCAGCCCCGTCTGCATGACGGTCAACCCGAACGATTTGAGAAGCTGCGGCTGCCATACCGACAGCGTGCTGCCGGCGGCCGATGCGCACACGTCCACCAGCGCGAGGCACAGCACGTAGCGATTGCAGAACAGCTTGAGCAGCGGCATCTGCGCAACCTTCTTCGGCCCGCGCGCTTCACCGGCCAACGTATTCGTGAGCCACTGGCGCTCTTCGTTCGACAGCCATTTGGCTTCCTCGGGCCGATTGGTCAGCACGCGCAAGCAGGCAAAGCCAAGCAGCACCGTGGGGATGCCCTCGAGGATGAACAGCCAATGCCAGCCGCGCAGGCCGGCAACCCCATCCATCTGCAGCAGCGCGGCGGAGAGGGGCGAACCGATGAAGCTTGCCGCCGGGATTGCAACCATGAACGTCGCCACAATGCGCGCACGATGCGTTGCCGGAATCCAGTACGAGAGATACAGCAGCACGCCGGGGAAGAACCCGGCTTCTGCAGCACCGAGGAGGAAGCGCAAGGCATAGAACGAGGCCGGGCCGCTCACCAGCGCCGTGGCCGCCGAGACCAGCCCCCACGTGATCATGATCCGCGCGATCCAGATGCGTGCGCCGTAGCGTTGCAGCGCCAGGTTGCTCGGCACCTCGAAGAAGAAGTACGACACGAAAAAGAGGCTGCTGCCGAAACCGAACACACGGGCCGTCAGCCCGAGGTCATGGTTCATCTGCAGCGAGGCCATGCCCACGTTGCCGCGGTCGATGAAGGCCAGCAGATAGCAGACCATGAGAAACGGCACGAGCCGCCAGACCACCTTGCGAAGGGTCCGCTGCTCGATCTCGGTGACGCCGGTACCGCCGGTCACTTGCATGTGTGTCTCCTGGCGCCGTCGGGTGCTGTGCGGCGCTGTTTGAATGTCTAGGTAGAAAGGTACTGCGATCGCACGATCAGCGTGTTGCGGCTTCACCGGCATCGGCGCCCGGGTCGCCCAGCCAGGCGATGGCCAGTGCGCCAATGATGAGCACAGCCGACACCGCTAGCAGCGGCGCCGTAAAGCCCTGCGAGTACTGCTTGATGGCACCGACCATTGACGGACCGACAAAGCCGCCGAGGTTGCCGACGGAAACGATCAGCGCCAGGCCGCCCGCGGCCGCACGCCCCGTAAGGAAGGTGGATGGAATCGCCCAGAACGTGGCCTGGAACGCCAGGATGCCGCTCACCGTCACGCACAGCGCCGCGAGCTTGAGCGCCGGTGCATCCAAGGCCGTGCTGGCCGCCAGCGCCACCGCTGCAACCACCAGCGCGGCAGCCACATACGGAACGCGGTTCTGCGCGCGGTTCGCCGTGCGGGCCCACCACAGCATGACCACCGCACCCAGCGCATACGGGATGGCCGTCAGCCAGCCGACCACGGTGTGCTCGACGCCAAACTGCTTGATGATCTGCGGCATCCAGAGGCCCACGCCGATGGAGCCGACGATGCCGCAGAAATTGATGAACGCCAGCACGAAGACGCGCCAGTTGGTCATGGCATCGCGCAGGGTCGCGCCGTGCTTGCTGGCGATGTCGCGTTGCTCCATGGCGAGGCGGCGCGCGAGTACGGCCTTCTCATCGTCGGTGAGCCATGTCGCCTTTTCCGGCCGATCCGCGAGCACGAACAGGCACGCGATGCCAAGCAGCACGGCCGGCAGCCCTTCGATCAGCAACAGCCATTGCCAGCTGCGCAGCCCATGCAGGCCGCCGAGTTCGAGCAGCGCGCCGGAAACGGGTGAGCCGATCATGTTCGCCACCGGAATGCCCACCAGGAAGGCAGCCGTCACCTTGGCGCGCCACTTGCCCGGAAACCAGTGCGTGAAGTAGAGGTAGATGCCCGGCGTGAAGCCTGCTTCGGCAAGACCCAGCAGAAAGCGCGCCGCCGCAAAACTCTTGGGCCCGACCACAAACGCCGTGGCCATCGAGAAGATGCCCCACGTAATCATGATCCGCGCGATCCAGATGCGCGCGCCCACCTTCTGCATGATGAGGTTGCTCGGGATCTCGAACAGGAAATACCCGATGAAGAACAGCCCCGCCCCGAACCCGAACTGTTCGGCCGTCAGGCCAATGTCCTTGTTCATGGTGAGCGCGGCAAACCCCACGTTGGTGCGATCAAGATAGCTGATCACATAGCACGCGAAGATGAACGGCAGGATGCGGCGGAACGCCTTGGCCAGCGTGCGTTCGCTCGCCTGGTAGTCCGCATCGGGCAGCGTGGCGGCGGGACGCACATCTGCGCCATGCGCTGGCGTGGTGGCACTCAAGGTCTGGGACATTTGCATGGTCTCCTCCATCGCGCTTCTGTGAGCGCTCAGGGTCGGGTATCGATGAGCTGGGGCTAGGTCGTGGCTTTTGTCTGCTTTGCCCGATGCGGCAGCGGGCCGGCGATGTCCATCTCGGTCTTGAGCACCGTGCCGGACACCGATTCGGTCATGAAGAGCGTCTTCATTTCCGGGCCACCGAAGCACAGGTTCGTGAGCGATGCACCTTCGGGGCTGGTCAAGACCATGTCCGGCTCCGCACGGTGGTTCAGCACCCATGCGCAGCCGAGTCCGGGGTTGGCCACGAACAGCCGCCCCGCCGTGTCGATCGTCAATCCATCCGGGCCGCTCGGGCCGTACGACGTGAAGAACTGGCCGACCTTGCTGACGGAGCCATCGGCCTGTAAGGGCACACGCCACACGCAGTTGCCGCGCGTCATGGCGACGTAGAGCACCTTCTCGTCGGGCGACAGCACAAGCCCGTTGGGGCTGGGGCAGTTGCCGAGCAGCATGTCGAGCCGGCCTTCCGGCGAGAGGCGATAGACGCGCCCCGTCGGGTCTTGCAGCCCGGTCTGCCCCTGGTCGGTGAAGTACAGGTTGCCGCGGGAGTCGAACGTCAGGTCGTTCACGCCCTTGAAGCGCTCGGAGTTGCGGCGCTCAAGATACGGCGTGACTTCGCCACGCTTGATGTCGAGCAGCATCAGCCCGTTGCGGTAGTCGGTGATGAGCAGGTGCGCATCGTCGACGAACTTCATGCCGTTGGGCTCGCCGTCGTATTCGGTCACCAGTTCCCAATCGCCCGCCATCGAGATGCGGAAAACGCGGCCATGCGGGATGTCCGTCACATACAGATGACCGTGGCCGCGGCCGTCCGGACACCACACCGGCCCTTCGAGAAACGAGTCGGTGGCTTGCCCGCCGCGATTGGCGCGTGCCCATTCCGTCTGGACATCGGGCTTGCGGAACTTGGCCGGCATGCGCGTGAAGACTTCAGCTTCACGCACCGCCGGTGGCGAGAGCAGGAACATGGACATCACGCCGCCGTGCGGGCACGTTCCTCGATCACCGCGAGCACATTGGCCGCTGCGCCCTTGCCCATGTTCACGTAGGCCGCATCGCTCACACCGCCGATGTGCGGCGACAGGATGATGTTCGCAACGCCCTGGAATGGGTGCGGCACCGTCATCGGCTCCACGTCGAAGCTGTCGAGCCCTGCTGCACGGACTTGGCCGCTGGCCAGCGCGTCCACCAGCGCGGCTTCGTCAATGAGGCCGCCGCGCGCCGTGTTGACCAGGATCGCGCCGGGCTTGAAGCAGCTGAATGCATCGCGGTTCAGCATCTTGCGGTTCTCGGCGGTCAGCGGGCAGTGCAGCGACACCACATCGGACTGCGCGTACAGCTCGCCAAGGCTCACCAGCTTGACGCCTGCCGGCGCCTCCTTGGCGTACGGGTCGAAGGCGATGACATTCATACCGAACGCCAACCCGATCGTGGCGGCCCGCCGGCCGATCGCACCCAGGCCGACCAAGCCAAGCGTGCAGCCATCCAGCTCGACCGACTTGTGCGTTGCCTTGTCCCAATGTCCGGCACGCATGCGCGCGTCGAGGTGCGGGACAGACTTGGCACACGCCAGGATCAGCGCCCACGCATGTTCGGCCACGGCGGCGGCATTGGCCCCCACTGCAGCACGCACCGCAATGCCACGCGCAGCGGCGGCATCCTGATCGATGACGTCGATACCGCTGCCGTGCTTTGAGATCACCTGCAGGTTGCCGGCGGCCGCGTCCATGATGCGGGCGTTGATCTTGCCGTAGCGCACGATGATCGCCACCGGCTTGTGGCGCGCGCAGAGCGCGACGATGTCGTCTTCGGTGGGCTGCTTGCCGGCAAACACGACTTCAAAATCGCCCAGCATCTCCAGGGCTTGCGGTGCCAGGTCAGCCGCCGTGACGAGCAGGACGGGCTTGGTTGCAGTCGTGCCCATTACAGTGCCTCGCCTTCGGCCAGCATGCCCGCGGCGCGCAGTTCTTTCTCGAGCCAGCCGGGGCGCGTATCGCCCTTGCGGATCGCCGCAATGCGGGCCGCTTCGGCGTCCACCTTTTTCTGTGCGAGCACGAGAATGCGCTCGACGTCGGCACGCGGGATCACGACCACGCCATCTGCGTCGCCCACGACCAGGTCACCCGGGTGCACCGTTGCGCCGGCAGCCGATACCGGCAGGTTCACGCGGCCAGCCACGCTCTTGGTCGGCCCGCACGGGTTCAAGCCGGCAGAAAAGATCGGGAACGTGCCGTGCGCCAGCTCATGCGAATCGCGCACCGCGCCATCGATGACAAACCCGGCAATGCCCGTTGTCTGCGCCTGCGTGGCCATGATCTCGCCGATGAGCGCGCAACTCTGGTCGCCCTTGCCGTCCACCACGATCACATCGCCGGGCTTTGCGACCGCCAGGGCGGCATGGATGGCGAGGTTGTCACCGGGGCGCACCTCCACCGTGACGGCCGGCCCGGCCACTTTCATGGTCGGCGCGAGCGGTTTGACGCGACAGTTCAAGGTGCCGCGGCGGCCGGCAACGTCAGCCAGGATGGCCGCCTGGAAGCGGGCAGCCGCCTCGACCAGCGCGGGCGAAACGCGTTCGATGTCGCGAACGATGGCGGAAGTGTTGTGTGAAAGGGTACTCATGAAAACCTGCCTCAGACTTTGATGTTTTACTGTGTAAAACTGTGGTGTACTCAGTGAAATCACTATAGCGACGGCAAGCGGGGCGATCCACTAGCGTTTACCCTTCCGCTAGATACAACAGCGTTGTACACAGTACAATCTCACCGTTCGAAGTTCGGGGAGTCGGAAAATGGGAAATGACGGCGTTGCCGCAGTAGAAAAGGCGCTGGCCTTGCTGGATTGCTTCAAGCCGGGGGCGGAGGCCCTGTCACTCGCGGCCTTGGCGCAAGCATCGGGCATGCACAAGACCACGGTGTATCGGCTGATGAACTCGCTGGAGCGCATGAGTTATGTCACCCGCTCCGAGTCCGGTGCGTACTCGCTCGGACCGCGCCTGCTGTATCTCGGCAAGCTCTACGAGCAGTCGTTCCACTTGTCTTCCGTGGTGGAGCCGGTGCTGCATGCGCTGGCGGCGGCCACGCGAGAAAGCGCATCGTACTACGTCGTCGATCACGGCCGGCGGCTGTGCCTGTTCCGCGCCGAGCCGTCCGAAGGCCTGCGCGAGACCCGCCTGCCTGGCACGTCGCTGCCGCTGGACGACACTGCCATCAGCCACGTGCTGCGTTATTGGGGGCTGGGTGAAGCGCTGTATGACGGCGTGCCCGAATTACCGCTCTTCACCTCCGGCGCGCGCGACCAGCACACGGCGGCGTTTGCCACGCCCATCTTCGGTTCCGGCGACAAGTTCATGGCGGCGCTGACGCTGTCGGGCGCAGCCTCCCGGCTGGAAGCGGCGCGCACCGCTGGGGATGTCGTCACGAAGCAGTTGCAGGCGGCGTCCGAGCTGTCGCGCAAGCTTGGTGCAAGTGCGGCGTTGTGCGAGCGCTTCTACGGCGGTTGATGGACGCCACGCTCGCGCCTCCGCGCTAAGAGCGCCCGGCGGATTCAGCCGGAGCCTGCGCCGCCGGTTCCGTTTCGGACGGACGCTTCGCATGGCCAATGCGCTGCGCGTGATAGATGCCGGTGTGGCCCGAGAAGAGATAGCTCACCACGCAGGCAATGCCGGCAAACGTGCCGACTTCGGGGCCGAAGAGTTCCATCGCCATCAAGGTCGACGCGATGGGCGTATTGGCGGCGCCCGCAAACACGGCAACGAACCCCAGGCCCGCCAGCAGCGGGAACGGCAGCGGCAGCACGTAGCCCAGCGCATTGCCCAGCGTGGCGCCGATGTAGAACAGCGGCGTGACCTCGCCGCCCTTGAAGCCGGACGCCAGCGTGACGATCGTGAACGCCGCCTTGCCGGCAAAGTCGTACGCCGGCAGCGGAATGTGGAACGCATCCACGATGACCGGAATGCCGAGGCCGAGATATTTGTCCGTCCCCAGCGCCAAGGCCGCCGCCACGACCACGCTGCCGCCCAGCACCGGACGCAGCGGCCCGAAGGCGATGCGATGCTTCAACAGGCGGCTGAGCCGGTGCGTGAGCGCCGCGAATGTCATGCCCGCCAGACCGAAGACGATGCCCGCCACCACGACCAGGCCGATCGCGACGGGCGTGAGATGCGGCACAAACGGAATCGCATACGGCGTGTGGTGCACGCCCAGCAACGGCGGCACCAGGTCGCCCACGATGGCCGCGATGAAGCACGGCAGGATCGCGTCATAGCGCAGACGGCCGATCGCGAGCACCTCCAGCCCGAACACGGCGCCGGCCAGCGGCGTGCCGAACACCGACGCGAAACCCGCGCTGATGCCCGCCATCAGCAAGATGCGCCGGTCCGCCGGGGCCAGCGAGAACAGCCGCGTGAGGTAGTCCGCAAAGCTGCCGCCCATCTGGACGGCCGTGCCTTCGCGCCCGGCAGACCCGCCAAAGAGGTGCGTGACAACGGTGCCCAGCAGGATAAGCGGCGCCATGCGCCTGGGCACGACGCGCTTCGGGTCGTGGATCTCATCGATCAGCAGGTTGTTGCCGCCTTCCACCGAGCGCCCCGTGTAGTGATAGAGCAAGCCGACGGCAAGGCCCGCCACGGGCAGGAACCACAGCAACCAAGGATGGGCCATGCGCGTGTCGGTCGCCCAGTCCAGCGCCAGCAGCAATACCGCGGAGCCCAAGCCCGCAAGCATGCCGACAAGCGCCCCCAATGAGAGCCAGCGCAGCAGATACCCGAACATGAGCAGCGGCTCGGAGCGTGTAACCATTTTCTTCATGATGGCCAGATTCGAAGAACTCAAACCTGAGCGACAGAACGTCGTTTGGGCGTGTGCCTACAACTTCCTTCGTCCAGGAACTTGTAGGCATCATCAGCCGGACGCGTCATCCGCAGCCCGGCGGTTAAGGGAGGCATGCCATCTCCGCAAGGCTCAAGATTGTGCCCGAAGCCAGTTGCTGCCACAACCGGGAACGCTCACCCGCGCCGCCCATAAAAAAGCCCGCCCGGGCATCGCGCCTGGGCGGGCTTTTCCGGCGTCAGGGGTGCCGCCTACTGCCGCAAACCCTTCACGCGGTCTGCGGTGATATCGGCGGGTTGCCCGCCAAAGCTCGTCCGCAGGTAGTTGGCCAAATCGGCCAGTTCCGTATCGCTCATCTGCGCAAAGCCCGGCATCTCCTGCATGGCTTCCGTGCCCGGGAAGCGCTGCGCTTCAATGCCGTCGAGCATGGAGACGATCAGGTTATGCGCGTCGGCATTGCGCACCGTGGCGTTGCCCAGCATCGGCACGGCCACATGGGGCTTGCCTTCGCCGTCGCGGCCATGGCAACCGGCGCAGACGGCGAGGTAATGCGCGCGTCCGGCCTTGAGCTGATCGACATTCTCAGGCGTGGCGGCCACCGGCTTGAGCGGCTGCGGCGCAGGCGCCTTGTCGCCCAGCAGATACGTCGTCAGTGCCGCCACATCGGCCTGACTGAGGTACTGCGTGCTCAGGTGGACGACCGGGTACATCTCGCCAAACGCCGAGCCTTGCGGCGCGATGCCCACACTGAAGAACGTCTGCAGGTCGTTCTGCGTCCAACCCCGTGATGCCAGACCGGCAGGTGTGATATCCGGCGCGACCACACGGCCCAGCGCCGCACCGGCAAGCGGTTTGCCGGCATCGAGCTGACCGGCAAACCCGCGCGGGCTGTGGCATTCCGCACAGTGGCCCAGCGCGTTGGCCAGATACCGGCCACGCTGCCACGCTGCTGGGTTGCCCACCGATGCATCGGGCAGCGCGTTCTTCAGGAAGAACACGTTCCAGCCCGCCATGGCGATGCGGATGTTGTACGGAAAGCGCAACTCATGCTCGCGGTTGGCAACGGCAGCCGGCTTCACCTGCTGCATCAGGTAGGCGTACATCGCATCGGTATCGCCGCGCGACAGGCCGCGATACGACGTGTACGGCATCGCCGGATACAGGTGCTTGTCGGGCGTCACGCCGTCGTGCAGCGCCTTGTAGAAATCGTCCGCGCTCCACTTGCCGATGCCCTGTTCCTTGTCGGGCGTGATGTTCGTGCCGTAGAAGGTGCCGAACGGCGAGGCCAGCGCCACGCCGCCCGCAAACGGCGCGCCGTCCTTGGCGGTGTGGCAGGCTGCGCAGTCGGCCGCGCGCACGAGGGCGCGGCCGCGATTGATCAGGTCGGCGCCGGTCAGCTTGGCCGGGGGCGGCTGGTCGGCGGCGGGCGGGATATCGGCGGAGCGGTCACCGCAGGCAGACAACGCCGCGGCGGCCAGCAGCGGCAGCAGCGCCTTTCGCGTCCATTGAGCCAAGTGCATCAGTTCAGCCATGGCCATCACTTGCCGTCCTTGACGAGCCCGGGCGTGCTGAGGACAACGTCCTTCACGGCCTCGAAGTAGCGCACGTAGCCGGTGCAGCGGCAGATGTGGTCGTTCAGCGCTTCGGTGATCGTCTCGTCAAGCTTGTCGCGCGCGACCGGCTCGCGTTTAAGGCGCTCCACCAGCACCGTCGCCCCGTTGACGAAGCCCGGCGTGCAATAGCCGCACTGAAAGCTGAAGTGCTCCAGGAACTTCTGCTGCACGAGCGTGAGCGACACCACCTCGCCTTTCTCATCGCGCTTGGCGTGCCCTTCCACCGTGCGCACCTTCTTGTTCTGGAAGAAATGCGCGCCGGTAATGCACGTACGCACTTCTTCGCTGGTGCCGTCCGGCTTGTCGAGGATGACCGTGCAGGCGCGGCACACGCCCTGCCCGCAGCCGAGCCTTGAGCCGGTCAGGCCGGCGTATTCGTGCAGGAAGTCGATCATCATCAGGCCCTCGGGCACTTGCGTGGGGCCGACATCCTTGCCGTTGATATGAACGGTGAGCGGTTGTGTCGTGATGGTCGTGATGGTCGTGTCGCTCATGCCAGTACCTCCTGAATCTTTTCCGCGGTCACTGGCAGGCTGGTGAAGCGGTGTCCGATGGCATGCGCGATGCCGTTCACAATGGCGCCCACCACCGGGATCATCACCACTTCGGCAATGCCCTTGGGCGGATCGGTTTCCGACACCGGCGGCAGCACCGTGCCGGTCTGCGTCCACACGGCCACGTCTTTCGCACGCGGCAGGTGGTAGCGGTTGAAGTTCCACGTGCCGTTGCCTGGGCCATCTTCGTACAGCGGCAGCGCTTCATGCAGCGCGTGGCCGATGCCCATGGCGAGCCCGCCCTGCAATTGCCCCGACACCAGCTGCGGCGAGATCTGCGTGCCGCACTCCATGATCGTGTGGTGCGACAGCAGATCGACCTTGCCGCTCGCTTCGTGCACCGACAGTTCGACCAGCGTGCCCACCGCGCTGTAATACGTGACCGACGCGTTGTTACGCTGCGTAGGCGCGATGAAGACCTTCTTGCGGTCCAGCACGTGATACCCGCCCGGCGTGGTCATCCTGGCCTTGCGCGCCGCGTCGGCCCCGTCGCCGTAGCGCACGGACAAGCCGTCGATCGGCACGCGCGTGGCTGCGCCGTTGACTTCGAAATCGGCCTCCGACCATTGCCAGCGGTTGAACACGTGCACCACCGCGCCCGTCACCAGGCCCAGCTCGTGCGCCTTCTTGACAATCTGCTCGTAGGGCAGCGCCTCCAGGCCACCGGCCGTGAGCTTGCCGTCGACCCAGCGCGCGTCTTCCACGCGCACCACGAGCGACGCCGCCTGGCCGCCGCCGATGCCCTGGCTCCAGATCGCCATCGCCGCCGGCCACAGGCCATGCATGAAGACGATGCGCGCCGCCTCACGCGTGCTGTGCGTGAAGTAATACGCCGAGTTGGTCGCGCTGGACGGCGACGCATATGCCGGAGACCAGCGCGGGTTGGCCGATGCCTTGTCCTGATCGGCCTGGCTCATGAGGTACGGGTCGCCGCTGGTGACAACGGGCAGGTCCGCCCAGTCCGTCACCGCCACGCGCACTTCCGCTGCGGGGCGGCCCAGCCAGCGTGCCACGGCCACGGCTTGCGAGGTCGACATGCCGGTGCCGATTTCCGCTGCCACGTGGTGCAGCGTGATCTGCCCATCGGCGCGGATTTCCACCTTGGCGAACGACGCCTCGGCGCCCGTGCCGAAATCCTTCTGCACGCACGCAAACCCAACGCCGTAGCGCTTGCCAGGGTTGGCTGCTTCAAACTCGGCCTTCTTCTTCGCGCGATTCACCCACAGCGGATGCACCTTGGCCGCCTGCAGCACTTCATCCACGCGGATGGCGCCGGCGGGAATCGCGCCCTGCGTGTTCTTCATGCCCGAACGCAGCGCATTCTTCAGGCGGAACTCGATCGGGTCCAGCTTCAATTGCTCGGCAAACTCGTCGACCATCACTTCGGTCGCGGCCATGCTCTGGAGCGTGCCGTAGCCGCGCGCCGAGCCCGCGTCGATGGCGCGGGAGGCAATCGCCACGGCAGTCAGGTCGTTCTTCGGGAAGTAGTAGATCGACTGCGCGGCCGTTGCGCCCACCATCGCGACGGACGGCGAGAAATTGGCACGCCCGCCGCCGTTGGCCTCGAAGTGACCCTGGAACGATTGGAACAGGCCGGTCTTTCTGTCCACCGCGATGCGGTACCGCATCTTGAATGCGTGCCGCTTGATGGAAGTCTGGAACTGCTCGTAGCGGTCATTCGCCAGACGCACCGGCTTGCCGTCGGCATACAGCGCCGTCACCAGGCCGTAGAACGGGAAGTTGTAATGGTCTTTCGAGCCGTAGCCGACCGTGTAGCACGGATGCACGATCACCTGCTTCACCGGGAACGCACCGCGGGCCTTGGCGATCATCTCGGCCGCGCTCTCGCCCACCTCTACCGGACTTTGCGTGGGCACGATCATATGCAAGGTCTGCGTGGTGCTGTCGTACCAGCAGTTGGCGTTGTCGTTTTCCAGCGCGGCGGTATCGACCGATTGCGTGTTGTACTCGCGTTCGAGCACCAGCCAGTCCGCAGGCGGTTTGTCGAGTTCTGCGGCGATCTGGTTGGCGTAGAAGATGCCCTGCTCGCCCAGCTTGCCGTGATCCACGCCGTCGGGCCACACGGGCTCGTGCTTGCGCATCATGCTCGGAAAGATCGGCGCGTTCTTCAGGCTGGAGAACACGTCATCGTCATACGGCCCTGCGCCGCCCACGCGCACAAAGCGGAAGGTGCCCCATGGATCGCGCTCGAGCGGCCCCATCTGCGCGCCGTAGCGGATGATCTTGTCCTGGAACTTGAGCTTGTCTTTCGCAAAACGGAAGCGCGCGAAGTCGTGATAGATCAGGATGGCGACGGCGTGGCCCAGGTAGGCGGGCGTCTTGCCGGTGGGCAGCAGCATGTCGTCGCCGTAGAACGCAGGGAAGGCGACGCCATCGCGCGCCAGGTCGTCTGCGGTCACCACACGATCGGGCTTGAGCGCGTCGCCGAGCAGGCTCAGGTCGAAACCTTCGTACGTGCGATCGGCCAGCGTGGTGCGCAGGATGAACGCGTGCGACTGCTGCTGCGGCCAGTGCGGCATGTCGCGCGAGCGGATGTCACGTGCGAAGACCTTGTCGCCCGTCACCTTGGCAATGCCGTCGATGCGGAACTTGGGCGTGCCTGTCTTCGGGTCCCACTGGACAGGCGTGAGGATCTTTTCTTCAAACAGGGCCGCAAATGCGCGGCCGCCCAGCGGTGCGATGACCACCGAGACGCCAGCCACGACGGTCGCTTTGAGAAAAGCGCGGCGTGACGGATGGGTAAGCGGCATGAATTCTTCCTCGAGGGGAGGATGATGTGGGGAAAGAGGAGGCGGCCAGGTGCGGGGGTTGCAAGCGGCTGCGCCTCTTTCGATTTTGGTTCGCGCGTTGCCGCAAAACAAGGCGAAGGCGTGAATACCCGTTATTCGGGGCCCGTTATCTGCCTTGGCATGATCTTGTGCATGCGCAGCATATCGGCCTCATCGCTCGCACCGCCGGGGCCCGTGTTGTCCAATTGCATTCACCAGTGTGCGCAATTGGCCGTGGATTGTTCAAGGCTGCCCGATCCGGCATGCTGCATGGATTCAGCAGCCGTCCACCAGAGACCTCGCGCAGGAGACACGCATGACCGCCCACCTGATCTTCGACGACCGCCCCACCGATGCCGATACGCTGCTCGCACGCGGTGCCGCCCTTGCCGGCGGTCTGCGCCGCATGGGCGTGCAGGAAGGCGACGTGATCGGCGTGCTGCTGCGCAATGCACCGGCCTACATCGACGTGATGCACGCCTGCCGCATCGCGGGGTGCTACTTCTGCCCGATCAACTGGCACTTCACGCCCGCCGAGGTGGAATTCCTCGTGCGCGATTCGGGCGCCAAGGTAGTGATCGGCCATCGCGATCTTGTCGACGCGGCGGAACCGCTGCTGCCGGCCCATGTGCAGCTGCTGCGCGTGGACGCCGAAGGCACCGACCGTGCCGACGGCTATGCCAACTGGCTTGCGCTGCAGACGCCGTACGACGGGCCGCTGGTATCGCCGCGCGGGCACATGGCCTATACCTCGGGCACCACCGGGCGGCCCAAGGGCGTGGTACGTCAGGCCGTGCCGCTCGACCAGCTCGACGCGCATCTGCAGAAGGCACGTGCCGTGGTGGCGGCCACGTTCGGTATCGTGCCGGGCTGCCGTGCGCTGGTGCCGGCGCCGCTCTATCACAGCGCGCCGAGCCTCTTCGCCCAGCAAGCCGCGCAGATGGCGGAGCTGCTGGTGGTCAACGCGCGTTTTGATGCGCTGCGCGTGCTCGAGCAGATCGAGCGCTACCGCATCGACACCGTCTACCTCGTGCCGATCATGTATGTGCGCCTGCTCAAACTGACGGACGAAGAGCGCAGCCGCTACGACCTGTCCTCATTGCGCTTCGTGGCGTCCACTGGTGCACCGTGCGCGCCGGAGATCAAACGCAAGATGATCGACTGGCTCGGCCCCGTCATCTATGAAACCTATGCGTCGAGCGAAACCGGCATGATCACGGTGATGGACCCGCGCGACGCAGCCGCCCGCCCCGGCAGCGCCGGCCGCCCGGTGTGCGATGCACGCGTGCGCATCCTGCGTGAAGACGGCACGCCCTGCGCCACCGGAGAGATCGGCCTGATCTACAGCCATCAACCCGCCTACCCCGACTTCACCTACCGCGGCAATGACGAGGCGCGCGGCAAGATCGAACGCGACGGCCTCGTCACGCTCGGCGACATGGGCTATCTCGATGCCGACGGCTACCTGTATGTGTGCGACCGCGCATCGGACATGGTCATCTCAGGCGGCGTGAACATCTACCCGGCCGAGATCGAACATGCGCTGCTGCGCCACCCCGATGTGGTCGACTGCGCCGTCTTTGGCGTGCCGTGCGATGAATACGGCGAGCGCCTCGTCGCCGTGGTGCAGACCGAACGCAAAGACCCGCAGGCCGAACCCGTGATCGAATGGCTGCGCGGGCAGATTGCAGGCTTCAAGATCCCGCGCCAGATTGAATTCACCACAGCACTGCCGCGCGACGACAACGGCAAGATCGCCAAGCGCCGGCTGCGCGATGCGTGGTGGGGCGACCGGCAGCGACGCGTTTAATCGCCGGACTCAACCAAGCCCCGCCAACGGGTGCACCTCCGCCCGCCAGGGCGACGTCAGAAAATGCCGCACCCGCTCGGGCCGCACCTGCGGCAGCGTGGCCGGCGCCCAGCCGGGCCGGTGATCCTTGTCCACCAGATGCGCGCGCACACCTTCGCAGAAATCGCCTTCCTGGATTCCGCGCGCAACGATGCCCAGTTCCATTTGGAAGCATTCCGCCAGTGACAACTGCCGCCCCCGCAGCAACGCTTCGCGCGTGACATGCAGCATCGTTGGCGAATGCGTGGTCATGGCGTCAAGCGTCGCCTGCAGCCACTGGCGCGGCTCGCGTGCCGATTCGCGCTCGAGGCTCTCTCGCAGCGTGGCCACAATGCGATCGACCGAAGAACGCCGGTCGAAATAGCGCAGCACCCATGGCATCGCCTGTGCAAGCGGCGCGTGCGGAACGACGTTGCACGGCGGCTCGAACACGCGGCGCAGCGCTTGCATGAGGTCGCCATCGTGCGGCATGCGCTGCAGCCGGTCTTCGAACGAGGCAAGCCATTCGGCAGGCACGCACACATCGGCCAGGTGGCAATGCAGCGCATCGGCACCGGTCAGCGTCACGCCTGTCAGACCGACATACAGCTCAAGCTCCGGCGACATCACGCTCAAAAAGCGCGTGGCGCCCACGTCGGGCAGAAAACCGATGCGCGTTTCGGGCATCGCCATCTTCGTGCGCTCGGTCACGACACGCAGCCTTGCGGCTTGCCCAAGGCCCATGCCGCCGCCCATGGTGATGCCATCCATCAGCGCAACGATGGGCTTCGGAAACTGGTGCAGCGCGTAGTCGAGCCGGTATTCGTCGACGAAGAATTGCAGCCAGCCGTCGTCGCCGTCCATGCGGCCCTGTTGGGCAAGCTGATAGAGCGCGCGGACATCACCGCCGGCGCAGAAGCCCTTCTGGCCCGCGCCGCGCAGCACCAGCGCGGCGATGCCGTCGTCATGGCGGCATTGCTCCAGCAGCGTCGCCAGTTGGCGCACCATGCCGTGCGACAGCGCATTCAGCGCAGACGGCCGGTTCAAGGTGATGACGGCCACGCGGTTCACCACGCGCATCAACACCTCGGGCTCGGCAGCGGCGGCCTCGGGCGGCGCCGCCTGCAGTTGGACGGCACTCATTGCAGCGTCTCCGATTCGTGTGTGGAATGCCAGCGCGGCGCGCGCTTCTCAAGGAAGGCGTTCACGCCTTCGCGCTGGTCCGGGTGGTCGAACAGATCGACAAAGCGCTCGCGCTCCACGGCCAGCGCCGCGCTGCGCGGCACGCCATTGCGCGCCTGATGGATGAGCTGCTTGCTGAAGGTGACGGCCTGCGGGCTCAACGTCGTTACACGCAGCGCCATGGCGATGGCGGCTTCGCGTGCAGCGCCCGTTTCCACCACCTCTTCCACCAGGCCGATGCGCAGGGCGGTCTGCGCATCGACGCGCTCGCCGGTCAGGATCATGCGCTTGGCCCAGCCTTCACCCACGAGCCAGGGCAGCGTCTGCGTGCCGCAACCGCAGCACAGCAAGCCGACGGCCGTCTCCGGCACGGCCAGCTTGGCATGGGCCTCGGCGATGCGGATGTCGCATGCCAGCGCGCACTCCAGGCCACCGCCCATCGCAAAGCCGTTGATGGCAGCGATCACCACCGGGCGCGCATTCTGCAGCGCCTCGAACGCGGCACCGAAACGTGCAGCGGCCTCGCGCGCCACATCGCGATTGCCATCGGCAAAGGTGTTGAGGTCGGCGCCCGCGCTGAAGAACTTCGGCCCGTGGCCCGTGACGACGATGGCGCGTACGCGTGCATCGGCGTTCAATCGCTCGACAGTGCCTTGCAGCTGCAGCAGACCTTCCGGGGTGAACGCGTTGGCCGGCGGACGCTTGAGCGTCAGCACCGCAACGGTGCCCTCATGCAGCGTTTCCAGTTCGATCATCACGCCGCTCCGTCTTTCCGATACAGCTTGATGACGGCGGAGAAATCCAGCTTGCCATCGCCCTTGCTGCTCACCGTTTGATAGAGCTGCTGCGCCAACGCGCCCAGGTAGACCGGCTGACGGACGGACTTTGCCGCATCGCCTGCCAGGCCCAGATCCTTGAGCATCAGGTCGGTACCGAATCCGCCCGTATAGCCGCGCGACGACGGCGCGGTCTCGATCACGCCCGGGAACGGGTTGTAGGTATCCGAACTCCAGCACCGGCCCGTCGACGTGTTGATGATGCCGCCCAGCACCTTCGGGTCGATGCCCAGCGCTTCGCCCAGCGACATGGCTTCGGCCACGCCGGCCATGGTGATGCCGAGCACGAGGTTGTTGCAGATCTTCGCGCCTTGGCCGGCGCCGGTGTCGCCGCAATGCACGAGATTCTTGCCCATGGCGGACAGCACCGGACGCACCTGCTCGAACGCCTGTGCGGTGCCGCCCACCATGAACGTCAGCGTGCCGGCCGCCGCGCCGCCCGTGCCGCCCGAGACCGGCGCATCGACAAAGGTGTTGCCGTGCTCGGCCGCCAGCGCGGCAAACGCCTTCACGCTGGCCGGGTCGATGGTGCTCGAATCGATGATGGGCACGCCCTTGGCAATGCCCGCCAGCACGCCGTCTTCCGCCGTCAGCACGTGGCGTACATGCGCGGCGGCGGGCAGCATGGTGATCACGGTTTCCGCGCCTGTCGCAGCGTCTTTGGGAGACGCGGCGGCCATGGCACCGGCTTCCACCAGCGCGCCCACGGCCTGCGTATTCAGATCAAAGACGGTCAGCGCGTGGCCCGCCTTGAGCAGGTTGCGCGCCATCGGGGCGCCCATGTTGCCCAGGCCGATGAATGCGATTTTCATGACAACGCTCCCGGTGCGATCAGCGCAGGCTGATGGTGGTATTCACGCCGCCGGCATCGACCGCGTCGTCAAACCAGCGCGCCGTGACCGTCTTCGTTTGCGTGTAGAACTGCACGACCTGCTTGCCGTACGGGCCCAGGTCGCCCAGCTTGGAGCCGCGCGAGCCGGTAAAGCTGAAGTACGGCACGGGCACCGGAATGGGAATGTTGATACCGACCTGCCCGACGTCGATCTCGCTCTGGAACTTGCGCGCGGCCGCACCGCTCTGCGTGAACAAGCCCACGCCGTTGCCGAACGGGTTGGCATTGACCAGCGCAATCGCATCGTCCAGCGTGGGTGCGGTCAGCACCAGCAGCACGGGCCCGAAGATTTCGTTGGTGTAGATGTCCATATCGGTCTTCACGTCGGTAAAGACCGTGGGGCCGATGAAGTTGCCGTCTTCGTAACCCGCCACGCGCACATTGCGGCCGTCGAGTGCCAGCGTGGCGCCCTGCTGCACGCCCGATTCGATCAAGCCGAGAATGCGTTGCTTGGCGGCGCGTGACACGACGGGGCCGACATCGGTACCCGGCTCGACACCGGCATTCACCTTGAGCGTTTTTGCCTTGGCGATCAGGTCCGGCACCCACTGCTGCGCAGCGCCCACCAGCACGACGACGGAGGTCGCCATGCAGCGTTGCCCCGCTGCGCCGAAGGCCGCACCCACCAGCGCATTGATGGCCTGCTCGCGATTCGCGTCTGGCAGCACCACGGCGTGGTTCTTGGCGCCCATCATCGATTGCACGCGCTTGCCGTGCTCGCTACCGAGGCGATAGACATGCGTGCCGACCGCGGTGGACCCAACAAACGAAATCGCCTTCACATGCTCATGCGTGCACAGCGCATCCACCACGTCCTTGCCGCCGTGCACGACGTTCAGCACGCCCGGCGGCACCCCGGCCTCCAGCGCCAGTTCAACCAGCTGCATGGTCGACAGCGGATCCTGCTCCGAAGGCTTGAGCACGAACGTGTTGCCGCACACGATGGCCATCGGAAACATCCACAGCGGAATCATGGCCGGGAAGTTGAACGGCGTGATGCCAGCGCACACACCAATCGGCTGGCGCAGCGTGTAGGTGTCGACCGCGCCGGCTACGTTCTCCAGGAATTCGCCCTGCTGCAGCGAGCCCACCGAGCACGCATGCTCCACCACCTCCAGCCCGCGGAAGATGTCGCCTTCGGCATCGGGCAGCGTCTTGCCCTGCTCGGCCGTCAGCGTGCGGGCGATGCGCGGCGAGTGCTCGCGAATCAGCGCCTGGAACTTCAGCATGATGCGCATGCGCGCGCCGACCGGCGTGTTCTTCCACGTGGCAAATGCCGCATGTGCGGACCGGATGGCCGCGTCCACTTCGCCGGCCGTGGCAAAGGGCACGCGCGCCAGCACTTCCTGCGTGGCGGGGTTCAAGATGTCGCGCCATTCCTTCGACTGCGATTCGACAAACTCGCCGCCGATCAGCAGCTTGACGGTGGGCGGGGTGTCCTGCTGTGCAGCAGGCTTGGCGGAAGCGAGGGAAGCAACGGCGCTCATGGGAGTCTCCTGGCGATTCGGTATCGGTTGCGGTGGCGGTAGCGGTAGCGGTAATGGGTTCAATGCGGGACGGGCAAATCAGGCGAAGTCTTCTTCCCAGTACTCGCCGGGCAGGCGAGCCGGTTGCGGCGTGCGTTCAAGCTCCAGCCGGCGGAGTTCCACGCGGCGGATCTTTCCGGAGATGGTCTTGGGCAGCTCGCTGAACTGCAGCCGGCGGATGCGCTTGTAGGGCGCCAGCTTTTCGCGCGAGAACAGGAACACCGCGCGCGCCAGTTCGGGGCCAGCCTCATAGCCCTGGCGCACCGTCACGAACGCCTTGGGCACGGACAGCCGCAGCGGATCGGAACTCGGCACCACGGCGGCCTCGGCAATGGCCTCGTGCTCGATCAGCACGCTTTCCAGCTCGAAGGGGCTCAGCCGATAGTCGGACGACTTGAACACGTCATCGGTGCGGCCCACGTAGACGAAGTAGCCGTCGTCGCGGCGCATCGCCACATCAGACGTGTGGTAATAGCCGTTGCGCATGGCCTCGGCCGTGGCTTTGGCGTTGTTGGCGTAGCCCTGCATCAAGCCGAGCGGGCGGTGCGAGAGCGGCAGCACGATTTCGCCTTCGCTGGCGGGCTGATCGTCGTGGTCGACCAGCTCCACGCGGTAGCCGGGCAGCGGGCGCCCGACCGAGCCCGGCACGACCGGCTGGCCCGGCGTGTTGCCGATCTGGCAGGTGGTCTCGGTCTGGCCAAAGCCGTCGCGAATGGTCACGCCCCAGGCGCTGCGCACGCGCTCGATGATCTCGGGGTTCAGCGGCTCGCCCGCACCGACGATCTCGCGCAGCTTGACGGCGTATTCCGCCAGCGGCTCCTGCACCAGCATGCGCCACACCGTGGGCGGCGCGCACAGCGTGGTCACGTTGAAGCGCACCAGCACGTCCAGCGTGTCCTTCGGCACGAAGCGGGCGTAGTTGTAAACGAACACGCAGGCCTGCGCATTCCACGGGGCGAAGAAGCAGCTCCACGCGTGTTTCGCCCAGCCGGGTGAGCTGATGTTCCAGTGGATGTCGCCGGGTTGCAGGCCGATCCAGTACATCGTTGACAGGTGGCCGACCGGATAGCTCTGGTGCGTGTGCTCGACCAGCTTCGGCTTGGACGTGGTGCCCGAGGTGAAGTACAGCAGCAACGGGTCGGTCGCCTTGGTCGGCCCGTCGGGCACGAACTGCGCGGGCGCATCGTAGGCTGCTGCCAGGTCGATCCAGCCTTCGCGCTGCGCGCCCACGGCGATGCGCTTGACGCTCGCATCCACACTGTCGAACTTGTGCAACTCCGCCGCGTCGACAACCACGCAGTTCGCGCCGCCCAGTTCAACGCGGTCGCGCACGTCATCCGGCGAAAGCTGCGTCGTGGCCGGCAGCACCACCGCACCGAGCTTCATTGCCGCGAGCATCACGTCCCACAGTTCGACGCGGTTCGGCAGCATCAGCAGCAGACGGTCACCCCGCACGATGCCGAGCCCCCGCAGGAAGTTCGCCATGCGCGACGAGCGCTCCGACATCTGCGCAAACGAAAGCTTCAACCCACCGCTTTGCGGGTCATCGACGATCCACAGCGCCGGGTTGTCGTTGCCGCGCGCCATCACGTCGAAGTAGTCGAGCGCCCAGTTGAACGTGTCCAGCGTCGGCCACGCAAACTCGCGATACGCCCGGTCGTAGTCGGTGCGATGGCGCAGCAGAAAATCGCGCGCTTCCACAAAACCCTGTGCTGCAGATACCGCTTCGTTCATCGTTGTCTCCTGGTCGGCGCGTTTGCGCTCTTTCGTATGCGGTCGATGTGCGCGGGGCGTGCTACACGTGCCGCGCGATCACCATCCGCTGGACTTCGCTGGTGCCTTCGTAGATCTGGGTGATGCGTGCATCGCGGTAGTGGCGCTCGACGGCGTAGTCGGCCAGGTAGCCATAGCCGCCGTGGATCTGGATGGCGTTGGAGCAGATCTCCTCCGCCAGTTCCGATGCGTAGAGCTTGGCCTGCGAGGCTTCCGACAGGCACGGCTTGTCTGCGCTGCGCAGGCGCGCCGCGTGATGAACGAGCAGCCGCGCCGCATTCAGGCGCGTGGCCATGTCGGCCAGCATGTTGGCGATGGTCTGGTGCTCGCGCAGCGCCTTGCCGAACTGGATGCGCTCATTCGCGTAGTTGCGCGCCGCATCGAACGCGGCGCGCGCAATCCCCACGGCCTGCGCGGCGATGCCGATGCGTCCGCCTTCCAGGTTCGACAACGCGATCTTCAAGCCCTCGCCACGCTCGCCCAGCAGGTTCTCCTCGGGCACGGCGCAGTCTTCCAGTGTGATCGGGCAGGTGTCCGACGCGCGAATGCCGAGCTTGTGTTCGGGTCGCCCCACGTGAAAGCCCGGCGTGTCCGTCGGCACGATGAAGGCGGAGATGCCGCGCTTGCCCGCCTCAGGGTCCGTCACGGCAAAGACGATGGCGATGTTCGCGCGTGCGCCGTTGGTGACGAACTGCTTGTTGCCGTTGAGCACCCACTTGCCGTCGCGCAGCACCGCACGCGTGCGCAGGTTGTTGGCCTCTGAACCGGCATGCGGCTCGGTCAGGCAGAACGCGCCAATCGCGCGGCCGGTGGCCAGGTCCGGCAGGTAACGCGCCTTCTGCGCCTCGGTGCCGAACTTGAGGATCGGGCCGCAGCCGACCGAGTTGTGCACGCTCATCATCGTCGCGCTGGCAGCGCAACCGGCGGCCACTTCTTCCAGCGCGAGCGCATAGGCCACGTAGTCGGTGTACGAACCGCCCCACTCCGCCGGCACGATCATGCCGAGCAGGCCCAGCTCGCCCATCTCGCGCACCACCTCGTCGGGCAGGGCGCCGTCACGGTCCCACTGCGCGGCGTTGGGCGCCAGGCGCTCGGTGGCAAAGTCGCGCGCAGCGTCGTGGATCATCCGCTGCTCTTCGGTATAGAAGTCGTCCATCGCTTGGCTCTTGCTTGTTGGCTGACCGGTGCCGCGTGACGCTGCCTGTGCAGGCGCCTTACACTGTGCAGCCCGCGGCGCTCGGGTTCGATGGGGAAAAAGTGTAGGCACGCGGCTGGGCGGCTTCGATGCCCGTCACGATCAACTTGCGTGAGCGGATTTGCCATACCGATGAAAAACAACGAAAAAGGAACCGTCTCTGTCAGCCTCGTCAACGAGGCCGTGACGCGTGCGCGCGCGCATGGCGTGGACATGCAGGCCATCATGGCCGCCGCGGGCATCACGCCGCAGATGCTGGCGCAGCCGCGCAGCCGCGTGTCATCGGCGCAGTACGGCGCGCTGTGGGCCGGCATTGCGCAGGCCATGGACGACGAGTTCTTCGGGCAGGACGCGCACCCCATGCGCTGGGGCAGCTTCGTGGCGATGACACAGGCGGCGCTCACCGCGCGCACGGGCCGGCAGGCGCTGGCCCGTGCCACGGGTTTTCTGCGGCTGGTGCTGGACGATCTGCACGTGCGCGTTGAAGAAGACGATCAGCGTGTGCGTCTCGTCTTTATGCACCGCAAGGGCACGCGGGTGCCGCCCATGTTCACCTACGCCACGTGGCTCATCATGGTCTACGGCCTGGTGTGCTGGCTCGTGGGGCGGCGTATTCCGTTCATTGCCGCGCGCTTCCGTTGTGCGGCGCCACAGGACGCGCAGGAATACCGCCTGATGTTCTGCGACGACATGGCGTTCAAGCACGATGCGTCGTACGTCGACCTATCGCGCGACTTTCTCGACCTGCCGGTCATTCAGACGGCCGCGTCCAGCAAGACGTTCCTGCGCGACGCGCCGGGCAACTTCATCGTCAAGTACCGCAACCCGGATTCCTTCGCCGCGCGCGTACGCAAGACGCTGCGCAATCTGCCGGTGGCCAGCTGGCCCGCGTCGGACGCAATGGCGCTCAAGCTGAACGTGGCCGAGGCCACCATGCGGCGGCGCCTGAAGCTGGAAGGCCACACGTATCAGTCGATCAAGGACGACCTGCGGCGCGACATTGCCATCGGCCAGTTGCAGGACACGCGCCGCACCATCGCCGACATTGCCGTCGCGGTCGGCTTTGCCGAACCGAGCGCCTTTCACCGCGCGTTCCGCAAATGGACCGGCATGCGGCCAACGGACTATCGACTGGCCAGCGCAGGCTGAGGCTGCGCGGGGACGGCGTCCCCGGCCGTACCGCTGACTTCCCGCAGGGTCTCCAGAAACGCCTTGAGCACCGGCGAGTGATCGTCCACGCGATAGTGGACGTACAGCGGTACAGCAGGCAGCGCCGGCTCCAGCGGGCGGAAGACCACACCGGGCGGTGCCAGGTTGGCCGTCGATCCCGGCAGCAGCGCCACGCCAAAGCCCGCGCTCACCAGCGCCAACAGCGTCTGCACTTCGGTCACCTGTTGGCGCACGAGCGGCGCAAAGCCGGCCTGGATGCACAGATGCAGCAGGTGATCGGCAAAGCGCGATCGCTTGGATTCGAACGCAACAAACGGCTCGCCGGCAAAGTCGCCGAGGGCCAGGCTGGTGTGCCCGGCCAGGCGGTGCGTGGCGGGTAACGCCATCACGATCGGCTCGTGCTGCAGCAGTTCGCTGCGCACGGCGGGGTCTTCCTGCCCCAGCCGGAAGATGCATGCATCGATGCGGCGCTCCTTGAGCGCGGCCACCTGCGCGGCGGGCGTCATCTCCTGCAGGCGCCATTCAACGCCGGGGTAGCGCTCGCGAAACTGGCGCAACGCTTCGGGCAGCAGCCCCACCATCACCGAGCTGATCATGCCGATTTCCAGCTCGCCAACCTGACCGCGGCCCGCCTGCCGGGTGAGGTCCAGCGCGCGGTTGAGCTGCGCAAACACGAGCGGCGCCTGCTCCTTGAGCGTGCGTCCCGCCGCTGTGAGTTCCACGCGGTGGTGGCTGCGCACAAACAACGGCGTGCCGATCTCGTCTTCCAGCAGCCGGATCTGCTGGCTCAGCGGCGGCTGCGACATGAACAGGCGCGCCGCCGCCCGCCCGAAGTGCAGTTCGTCGGCCAGCACCGAGAAATAACGCAGCAGGCGGATGTCCACGGTATGCGCTATGCCTTCAGGTCGAAGTTGAACGGCGTCTCGCGCTGGCGCTTGCCGGTCAAACGGAAGATGGCGTTGGCAATGGCGGGCGCCACGGGCGGGTTGGCCAGCTCGCCCACACCGCCGGGCTTGTCGCGGTTGCCATCGATGATGACGATGTCGATGGCGGGCATGTCCGACATGCGCATCACGGGGTAGTCATGGAAATTGCTCTGCTGCACCGCGCCGCCCTGGATGTCGATGCGATCGAACAATGCATGGCCGAGGCCCCACATGAGGCCGCCGTACAGTTGCTCCTCCACGCCGGTGCGCGAGACCGCCAGGCCAACGTCGGCCACGCAGGTGAGCTTTTCGACAACGACGCGGCCGTCCTTGCGCGCCACCTGCGCCACCACGGCGATGTAGCTGTCATACGCCTGATGCGTGGCGACGCCCAGTGCGTGGCCGTGCGCCGCCCTTCCCCACCCCGCACGCTGTGCGGCGGTGCGCAGCACGTCGACATGCCGGGGCCGGTCGGCCATGTGAGCGACGCGGAAATCAACCGGATCGCGCCTGGCCGCCACAGCGAGTTCATCGATGAAGCTCTCGGTGGCGAAGACGTTGGGGATGAAGCTGACGGCGCGGTACCAGCCTGTCGGGATGCCCGTTTCGTGCCGCACCCAGCCGATGTCCATGTGGTTGGCGCGGTACGGAAAATCCCACTTTGAGAGGGCCTCGGTGGTGCTGTAGTCCATGCGATCGGGGCGGTCGAAGTAGCCCGGCTCCCACTGTTCCGGCGATGCGGGCGACACCGCGCGAATGCGCAGCGCATCGAGCCGGCCCTGCGCATCAAGCGCGCCTTCGAGGCGATGATACGTGGCGGGGTGGCCGTACAGCGCGCGCATCTCGTCTTCGCGGCTGTTCATCAGCTTGACGGGCACGCCGGTCTTTTTGGCAAGGTAGGTGACTTCGAACAACCAGTATTTGCTCTCGCGCGCACCAAAGCTGCCGCCCGACACCATCTCGTGCAACACCACCTTGTCGCGCCGCACGCCGCAGATCACCTCGGCAGCCTCCATGGCGGTAGATGGCACCTGGATGCCGCCCCAATATTGCATGGCGCCGTCCTTGAACCACGCGGTGATGTTGACGGGTTCGAGCGGATTCTGCTGCTTGTAGGGCATGCGATACGCCGCATCGATGCGCTTTGTGCCGTGGGCGATCGCCACGTCGGTGTTGCCGGTCTGCACGGTGTGCACCACGCGCGCCTTGCCGCTGGCAAGCCATGCGGCCTGGTGCTGCGCGACCTGGCCGCTGTCGAAATCGGCGAAGGCGCTGTCGTCCCAATCGACCTTGAGCGCCGCGCGCCCCTTGTTGGCGGCCCAGTAGTCATCGGCCAGCACGGCCACGCCTTCCTGGTTACCGCCCAGCACATCGGCGCGCATCGGGATGGTCATGACCTGGCGCACGCCGCGCACCTTCAACGCCTCGGCGCTGTCGATGCGGCGCACGCGTGCACCGGGCATGGGCGCACGCTGCACGACCGCCACCAGCATGCCGGGCAACGACACATCGATGCCGTACTGGTACCGGCCCGTCGCCTTGGCCAGCGCATCGCGCTTATGCCGGAGCTTGCCGATGTACTTGAAGTCCGCCGGCTTCTTCAACGTGACGTTGGCAGGCGCAGGCAGACGGCCCGCCGCATCGGCCAATTCGCCGTAGGTGGCCCTGCGGCCGTCGGCATTGCAGATGACGGTGCCGTCTGCGGTGCTGCAAGCGGCCACGGGCACGCCCCAGCATTGCGCCGCCGCGCTGATGAGCATGGCGCGCGCCGTGGCGCCGGCTTGCCGCAGGCGCGCATATTCGAGCGACACGCTGGTACTGCCGCCGGTGGAATACACCTTCCAGATCGGATGGATGTAGTCCTGGAAGAACGGATCTTCCGGCGTGACGACGGCAATGCGCATCGGGTCGACATCCAGCTCTTCGGCCACGCAGGCGGCCAGCGCGGTTTGCGTGCCGGTGCCGGAATCGTGCTTATGGACGACGATCTTGACGGTGTTGTCGGCCAGCACGCGCACCCACGCATTGGGTTCGAATTCCCCCGCGGCGCCATCCTTGCCGGCGGCCAGTGCATCGGGCAAGCGAAAGCCGACCGCCAGCCCCGCCGTCAGCAGCGCGCTCTGCTGCAGGAAGCGGCGGCGCGACGGTGCGTGCAAGTCACGCGGCGCGTTCATGCCTTGCCTCGCTCGTCGGCGGCGCGCTTGATGGCCTGGCGGATGCGCCCGTAGGTGCCGCACCGGCAGATGTTGCCAGCCATGGCATTCGTGATGGCCTCGTCGTTGACGGGCGTGCCTGCCGCCAACAACGCAGCGGCCGACATGATCTGCCCCGACTGGCAGTAGCCGCATTGCGGCACGTCTTCGGCCACCCAGGCGCGTTGCAGCGGGTGCGTGCCGTCTTTCGACAGGCCTTCGATGGTGGTCACGCTGTGCCCGGCCGCCGCCGCTGCCGGCGTGATGCACGCGCGGATCGGCGCGCCGTCCAGATGGACGGTGCAGGCCCCGCAAAAGCCGCCGCCACAGCCAAACTTGGTGCCCGTCAGCTTCAGCCGATCGCGCAGCACCCAGAGCAGCGGCATGTCGGCATCGGCGTCATCCAGCGCGTGGGGCGCGCCATTGACCATAATCTCGGTCATCATTGTCTCCTCCAGAATCGGGCCGTCTTGTGCGGCCGCGCCTGGCTGCAATATGAAGCCGCGTACGGGCGCCCCGCCAGCGACGATTTCTGCCAGCCCGTGTAAGTCGAACTAACAGGTCACCCATCGCCGCCATGTACAAGCGTTATCCGTCGATCCAGTCGATGCATGCCTTCCTGCAGGCGGCGCGCACCGGCAGCTTTACCAAGGCCGCCCAGCAACTGGACCTGACGCACAGCGCGATCAGCCAGCAGATCCGCTCGCTGGAGGAATTCATCGGCCAGCCGCTGTTTGTGCGCGAGGCAGGCGGCATCGTCCTGACCGACGCAGGCCAGCTCTTTGCCAGCATGCTCACCGACGGCTTTGGTCAGGTGGACCGGGCGCTGTCTTCGGTGCGCAACCGGCACGTGCCGCAAACGCTCATCGTCGATGTCGACAGCGAACTGGCGCAGGGCTGGCTCAATGCGAGGCTGCCGCAATTACTCGAGGCCCTGCCCGGCTACCAGGTGATGTTCCTGTCCACCACGCGCGGCGAGCGGCCCTCGTTCGAGCGCGTGGACGTTTCGCTGCGCTACGGCTATGGCGAATGGGATGACTGCGAGATGGCGCTCGTCTGTGGCGACCACGTCACCGCCGTGGCGGCGCCCGCGCTGCTGGAGCGCCATGGCGTGCAGGCGCCGCTGGCGCCTGCGGCTGCGATGAGGCTGCCGCTGCTGGGTTACACGCGGCGCTCGTGGATTCCGTGGCTGGACGCCGCCGCTCTGGAACCGCTCGAGCCCGCCGTGGTGGCCGCATTCGACAACGCCGCCAACATGGTTGCCGCCGCCGAAGCCGGCGTCGGCGTGGCGCTGGTGCGTGGGCTGCTGGCGGCCGATGCACTGCAACACGGGCGCCTCGTGCGGCTGACCGATGTGGCCATCCCGGCGCACTACAACCTGTATGCCGTCTGGCAGCGCGGCCAGGGTGAGCGCGCACAGGCGGTGGTGAACGCAGTGCAGCAACTCGCGCGCGACACGCTGGGCGCCTGAGCGCCCGCCGCCTTCCGACCGACTTGCCGATATCGGCAACGTATCAAGACCGCCGCCAAATAGTATTGGCCGGCCCCCGGCCCCGACTCCGATACTGCGCCCCAAGCAGCACGCATCCGGCATCACGCGATCCGGCGAGGGGAAGGCACACGCCTAGCAAAGAGCGCCGCGCTGCAGGACGTGCCTGCCCCCACCGGGAAGCCATCACGCGCTTCCTCCCAGTCATCAGGAGATCCAACGATGATCATCGACATCAGCTGCTACCCCACCGACCTGGTGGACCTCGCGTGGTGGCACGACGGCGACCCCTTTACCGGCGAGCGCCTGCTCGAAATGATGGACGGCCCTTACATGATCAACGGCAAGCCGCGCCGTATCGACAAGGCCTTCATCCAGCCGCCGCAGGGCAACACCATCTACACGTGGACGGACGGCGAGCTTTCGGGCCGCGAGTCCATCGACGCCTACATGGCGTACACGCTCAAGATGGTGCAGACCTACCCCGACCGCTTCATCGGGTGCTTCGTCTACAACCCGCGCTGCGGCGTGCAGAACGGCGTGGAGGCCATCGAGCGCTATGTGAAGGAGCACGGTTTCAAGATGGTCCAGATGCAGGCCAACATGCACGCCTACCGGCCGGACCGCGCGCTGGATTGGGTGATGCCCGCGTTCGAGAAATGCGCCGAGCTGGGCGTGCCCGTCAAGCTGCATACGGGCGACGGCCCCTACAGCATTCCGTCGGAATGGATTCCGATGATCAAGCGCTTCCCGAACGTCGATTTCATCATGGCGCACTTCGGCGTGCAGACCGGCGGCGTCTACGTGTTCGAGCCGATGCAGTGGGCGATGGAGCTGCCCAATGTGTATTGCGAATCGGGCTGGTGCCTGCAGTCACGCATCGTCGAATTTGCCAAGGTGCTGCCCAAGCACAAGATCCTGTTCGGCACCGACACGCCGCCCAACGAGCCCGGCATGTGGCTGCGCCTGCTGGAAGTGTTGTGCATGGACCCGCCGCAGGGCCTGAACCTCGATGAAGACACGCTCGAGGATTACCTGGGCAACAACATCGCCCGCATGATCGGCCTGGAGCCGACCCGTCCGCCCAAGACCGTGGCCGAAGCCGAAGCGCAGCTCGCGCTGGCTGCCGCCTGAGCCACCGCAGACCGCACGGAGCGCAACACATGATTATCGATACCCATCTGCACCCGACCAACCTCGTCGACGAGGCCTGGCGCCACACCGGCACGCCGTTCAACGGCGAGCGCATGATCCAGCTGATGGACGGCCCGTACATGATCAACGGCAAGCCGCGCCGCATCGACATGGGCTTCATCCAGCCGCCGCCGGGCAACACCGGCTACCGCGACGGCAACCGCCGCGGCCGCGAGGGCATTCGCGACTACATGGCGTACATCGCCGAACTGACCCAGAAGTATCCGGACCGCTTTATCGGCAACTTCACCTACAACCCGCGCTGGGGCCCGGAGAACGGCGCGGCAGAGCTGGAATTCCACATCAAGGAATACGGCTTCAAGATGGTCAAGCTGCACGCCAACATGCACGGTTACCGGCCCGACCGCGCGCTCGACTGGCTGCGCCCGGCGATGAAGGTCTGCGCCAAGTACAACATCGTGGTGCTGATCCACACCGGCGACGGCCCGTACACCATCCCGACGATGTTCTACCCGATCATCCGCGAGTTCCCGATGGTGAACTTCATCATCGGCCACTTCGGTATCCAGACCGGCGGCAACTACTCGTTCGAAGCGTTCTGGATGGCGATGGACACGCCCAACGTGTACTGCGAATCCGGTTGGTGCTTCCAGTCGCGCATCGTCGAATTTGCGAAGCAGTTGCCGCGCGACAAGATCGTCTTCGGCACAGATTCGCCGCCCAACGAGCCCGGCATGTGGCTGCGCGAGCTGGAGGTGCTGTGCTCGGCGCCGCCGCAGGGGCTAGGCATCGATGAGGACCACCTCGAAGACTATCTGGGCAACAACATCGCGCGACTGGTCGGCATCGAGCCCACCAAGCCGCCCAAGGACCTGGCCGAGGCGGAGCTTCGCCTGAAGTCGACCTACGTCCAGACAGCAGAAGCGGCCTGAGCGCCGATCCCGCGGGTGCCGCGCCTCTGTGGTGTTCGGCGCCCGCCTCTAGCGAGGTGTGCCATGAGCATGACCCGGCTTGGCGAAGGCCAGGATTTCCACGTCTTCGCCAATCTCTATCGCGAGCTGTATCCCGAAGATGTGCTGACGGTGCGCCACGGTATCTCCGCCGACCAGGACGTCACCGCCGTCATCGATCAGCTCGCTGCGCGCAACCAGACCCCCATGCTGGTCTGCGAGCAGGTCAGCGGCCTGCAGGTGCCGCTGGTCACCAACGTCTTTGCCTCGCGGTCACGGCTGGCACGGTTGTTCGACGTGTTGCCGCATCAACTGCACGATGCCTTCCAGGCACGCGCCAATGCGCCCATCGCACCGCGTGTGGTCTCGCACGGCCCCATCACCGACGAGGTGATCGAAGGCGATGCCGTCGACGTTGCGCTGCTGCCGATGATCAAGCACTTCGAGAGCGATCGCGCGCCCTACATCACCAACGCCATCATCGTGGCCGAGGACCCGGTGACGGGCGTGGCCAACATGAGCTATCACCGCTCGATGCGCCACGCACGCAACGCATTGGCGACGAGCCTGCACTCGCGCGGCCACCTGTGGCGCATGCTGCAGACCGCGCGCGAACGCGGCGACGTGCTGCGCGTGGCGATGGTGGTGGGCGCGCATCCGCTGTTCATGCTGGCCGCCGCCGCCCGCCTGCCGTTTGGTGCCGACGAACGCGCCGTGGCGGGCGGCCTGCTCGGCGCGCCGCTCGATATCGTGCGCACGCCACGCTACGGCATCGGCGTGCCGGCGGCAGCGGAGTTCGTGCTGGAAGGCACCATCGACCCCGCCGCCTATGCCGAGGAAGGCCCGTTCGGTGAATTCACCGGCTATTCGTCCGACCGCTCCACCAACAATGTGCTGCGCATCGATGCCCTGATGCGCCGGCGCGACGCGTGGCTGGTCGACGTGGTGGGCGGCCCGTACGCCGAGCACCTGACGCTGGCCCGCCTGCCGCGCGAAGCCGAGATGAGCGAGAAGCTCAAGGCGCGTTTCCCATCGGTGACGGCGCTGCACTATCCGAACTCGGGCACCCACTTCCATTGCTATGTGGCGCTCAACCCCACGCGCGACGGCGAGGCGCGGCAGGTCATGCTGGCGTTGCTCGGCTGGGATCCGTACCTCAAGACCGTGATTGCCGTGGATTCCGATATCGACCTGCAGCAGGACGAGCAGGTGCTGTGGGCCATGGCCACGCACTTCCAGCCGCATCAGGATGTGTTCATGGTCGACGGCCTGCCGGGCAGCCCGCTGGATCCGTCATCGTCCGTGCACGGCACGACCTCGCGCATGGGCATCGACGCCACGCGCGGCGCCGGCTTCGAAGGCATCCGCGCACGCATCGATCCGCAGGCGATCGCCCGCGCGGGCGACATCCTCCACCAGGCCGGAGTGCGGCCATGAGCGCGCGCCACCCTCGCGCTCCCGCCCGGCCGCGCATGGTGGTCGGCATCAGCGGTGCATCGGGCTTCGTCTACGGCGTGCGGCTGCTCGAACTGCTGCGCGCGCTCGATGTGGAGACGCACCTGGTCGTCACGCGTTCTGCGCTGCTGACGATGGCGCACGAAACGCCGTACAAGCTGGCCGACGTGATCGATCGCGCTACGCATTACCACCGCGCGGACGACATGGCCGCCGGCATTGCCAGCGGATCGTTTCGCGCGCTGGGCATGATCGTGGCCCCGTGCTCGATGAAGTCTCTGGCGGAAATTGCCACAGGCGTTTCGTCGACGCTGCTGACACGCGCGGCAGACGTCACGCTCAAGGAGCGCCGTCCGCTCGTACTGATGGCGCGCGAGACGCCATTCACGCTCGCACACCTGCGCAACATGCAGGCCGTCACGGAAATGGGCGCCATCGTCGCACCGCCCGTGCCGGCCTTCTATGCGCGCCCCAATACGTTGGACGACATGATCGACCACACCCTCGGCCGCGTACTCGACCTGTTCGGGCTCGATGCCGGCACCGCCCTGCGCTGGGGCGAAGAAGCCTTACCTGCCTTAGTCCGTACCCCACCCACGCTCGACAAGGAGACAACATGAAACCCCAAGCCACGGCCCACGCCACGCTTCCCGGCCCGAACACCAAGATTCCGGTCACCATCCTCACCGGCTTCCTCGGCGCCGGCAAAACCACGCTGCTGAACTTCATCCTGCGCGAAAACCACGGCCGCAAGATCGCCGTGATCGAAAACGAGTTTGGCGAAGTCGGCATCGACGGCGGCCTGGTCATGGCCTCGGAAAACGAAGAGATCTACGAGATGGTCAACGGCTGCGTGTGCTGCACGGCCGAGGTGCGCGAAGACCTCGTGCGCATCGTGCGCCAGCTTGTCGCGCGGCCCGAACGACTGGACCACATCCTGGTGGAAACCAGCGGCCTGGCCGATCCGTATCCGGTGGCGCAGTCGTTCTTCATCGACGACCCGATTGCCGAACATGTGGAGCTTGACGCCATCGTGACCATGGTCGACGCCAAGCACATCGCCGCGCATCTGGACGACCTGCAGCTGGACGGTGTCGACAACCAGGCCGTCGACCAGATCGTCTGCGCAGACCGCATCGTCATCAACAAGGTGGATCTTGTGGGCCGCGACGATATCGACGCGCTGCGCGGGCGCATCCGCGGCTTGAACGCCACGGCCGACATCGTCACCTCCAGCTATGCCGAGGTCGATCTGAACAAGATCATCGGTGTCGGCGCGTTCGAGGCGACGCAGAAGCTGCTGGAGATCGGCGCAGACGCCGGCCACGGCGAGCATGACGCGCACGACCATGAACATGACCACGAACATGAGCATGCTCACGCCGATGCTCACGAGCATGACCATGAGCACGAACATGAGCACGACCACCAGCACGATCCGAGCGTCTCGTCCGTGGGTTTTGACGTGCCGGCCGACGTGGATCTCGTGCGCTTCCACACGTGGATCGACACCCTGCGCACCGAGCAGGCGGAAACGCTGTTCCGCATGAAGGGCATCCTGGCCGTGAAGGGTCAGCCGCAGCGCTACGTGCTGCAGGGCGTGCACAGCCTCATCGACTTTCGCGCAACGCAGCCGTGGGGCAGCGTTGCGCGCAGCAGCAAGATCGTCTTCATCGGCCGCGACCTCGACCGTGCGGCCCTGCAGGACGGTTTCAACGCGTGTCTGGCGGCGTGAGCATGCCATGACATGACATCCCCCTGACCCGAGGGCGGCTCCTGGCACGCCCCGGGCATGACAACGATAGGAGACAACCATGACAACAGCCGTACACCCGGTCGACCAGATTCTGTCGACCCGACAGATGTTGACGTTGGGCTTGCAGCATATGGCGGTGTCGTACATCGGCGCCATCGCGGTACCGATGATCATCGCGTCGGCGCTCAAGATGTCGCAGGCGGACACCATTGTGCTAATCAGCACCACGTTGTTCTGCTCGGGCATCGCCACGCTGTTACAGACCATCGGGTTCTGGAAGTTCGGGGTGCGGCTGCCGATCCTGCAGGGGGTGGCATTCAGCAGCGTGGGGCCGGTGATCGCCATCGGCACCAACCCTGCCGTAGGTTTCGCGGGCGTGTGCGGTGCGGTCATTGCGGCCGGGCTGTTTACGCTGCTCGCCGCACCGCTGGTGGGGCGGCTGCGGCGATTTTTTCCACCGGTGGTCACGGGCTGCATCGTGACCGTCATCGGCCTGCAGCTCTTTCCCGTCGCGTATGACTGGGTGGGCGGCGGACGCAACGCTGCCAACTTCGGTGCACCATCGTTTCTGCTGGTGGCCGCGGTGGTGGTCGCCACCATTCTCCTCATCAACCGCTTCGGCAGCCCGCTGCTGCGCAACCTCGCCGTGCTGGTGGGCATGATCGTCGGCACGTTGCTGGGCTGCGCCATGGGCATGGGCAACTTCCACGGCGTGGCAGACGCGCCATGGGTCACGCTGCCCGTGCCGTTCCACTTTGGGGTGCCTGTGTTCGCCGTGGTGCCCGCGCTGACCATGATCGTGGTGATGATCGTGCAGATGGTGGAGTCGATGGGCTTGTTCCTGGCCATCGGCGACATCGTCGAAAAGCCGATCGAAGAAGAGGAAGCCATCAACGGCCTGCGCGCCAACGGGCTGGCCAGCGCCATCGCCGGCATGTTCGCCGCATTCCCCTTCATCGCCTTCATGGAAAACGTCGGCCTCGTGGTGCTCACCGGCGTGCGCAGCCGCTGGGTGGTCGCCGTGAGCGGCGTGCTGATGTGCCTCGTGGCGCTGGTGCCCAAGGCGGGCGCCGTGATTGCGGCCACGCCGACAGCCGCATTGGGCGGCGCGGGCATCGCCATGTTCGGCGTGGTGGCCGCGGCGGGCATCCAGACCCTGGCGCGCGTCGACTATGAACACAACCGTTACAACGTACTGATCGTGGGCTTCACGATTGCCGCCGCGCTGGTACCGGTGCTGGCGCCGACATTGTTCAAGCAGCTGCCCGACTGGTCGCAACCGTTCCTGCACAGCGGTGTGGTCATCGCCTGCCTGGTGTCGGTCGCGCTGAACCTGCTGCTCAACGGCACCGAAGAAGCGCACGTGCCCGCGTCGGTCGTGCGCACGGCGGGCCGCGCCTGATTTTCCAATGGACCTCTCCATGCACAACACGCCTCAAGACATCCTCATCCGCCGCCCTTTGGCCGTCATGACCGGCCTACGCGGTGACGCAGCACGCGCCGGTGCGGTCGACATCCGCATCGCGGGCGGGCGCATCGCCGAGATGGGCCCCGACCTCATGCCCCGCCCCGGCGAGCGCGTCATCGACGCCAGCGACTGCATCGTCTACCCGGGCTGGATCAACACACATCACCACCTGTTCCAGAACCTGCTGAAGGCCGTGCCGGAAGGCATGAACCAGGACCTGCAAGGGTGGCTGGCCAGCGTGCCGTATCCGCGCCTGCCGCTGTTCACGCCGGAGCTGATGCGCACAGCTGCGCGCCTGGGCATGGCGGAGCTGCTGCTGTCGGGCGCCACCACCTGCGCCGACCACCACTACCTCTATCACGCAGGCGGCGGCACCGAATCGGGCGACATGCTGTTCGACGTGGCCGATGAATTCGGCATGCGCTTCGTGCTATGCCGTGGCGGCGCCATCGAATCGGCCAGCAGCCATCCGGGCTTCTCGAAGACGGCGCTGCAGCCCGAAACGCTCGACCAGATGCTGGCCGACATCGAGCGGCTCAAGCACCGCTATCACGACGACGCACCCGACGCGATGCGCCGCGTGGTGGTGGCGCCGACCACACCGACGTTCTCGTTGCCGCCGGCATTGCTGGTCGAGCTGGCACGTGCCGCGCGCGGGATGCACCTGCGCATGCACACGCATTTGTCGGAGACCGACAACTACGTGCGTTTCTGCCGCGAGAAATACAACTGTCTGCCCGTGGAGTTCGTGGCCGAGCACGAGTGGCTGGGCCCGGACGTCTGGTTTGCGCACCTCGTGCACCTGCAGCCGTCGGAGATCCGCATGCTGGCCCAGACGGGCAGCGGCATCGCGCACTGCCCGGTCAGCAACAGCCGGCTGGGCAGCGGCATCGCACCGGTGCCGCAACTGGCGGCGGCCGGCTTGCCGGTGTCATTGGGCGTGGACGGCGTGGCGTCCAACGAATCGGGCAGCATGACCGGCGAAGTCAACACCGCTTGGCTCATCCACCGTGCCACGCAAGGTGCCGGCGCCACCACCGCCGAAGACGTCATTCACTGGGCGACCGCAGGCGGTGCGCGCGTGCTCGGCTTGAGTGAGGTCGGCACGCTGCAGGTCGGGCAAGCCGCCGATCTGGTGCTCTACGACATCAACCACCCGCGCTTCTACGGCTTCCACGACCCCGCGCTCGCGCCCGTGGTCGCCGGCGAGCCCATCACCGTGCGCACCAGCATCATCGGCGGGCGGGTTGTGGTGGACGAAGGTGTGGTGTGCGGGCTCGATGTGGCGAGCATCCGCGCCGAAGCCAGCCGGGGCGTGGCCGACCTGATGGCGTGTGCCTGACGGATCAGACGTCCAGCCGCAGCGCCATGTGTTCTTCGTCGTAGAAGCGGTCACCGACACGCATGGCGCGGCGCTCGACGCCAAAGGTCTCGAAACCCGCGTTGCGATACAGCGTTTGCGCACGCGGGTTCTCGGCATTGGCACACAGGTGGATCTGCAACACGCGCACCGCACGCGCATGTGCAATGGCGGCGTCGAGCAGACGGCCCGCAATACCGCCCCGCCGATGCGCAGGGTCAACAAACACGCCCCACAGCATGGCCTTGTGGGCAACCTGCGCCAGCGGCTCGCGACGCAGTCCGGCAATGCCGATCAGCTCCGGCCCTGCGAATGCACCGAACACGATCTGATGCTCGGTCGCCCGGATGCGGTTGCGGGTTTCCTCCAGCGTGCGGCCCGACTCTTCATCGTGCGTCGGCCAGATAGCGGTCGGCGCATCTTGAATGGCCTTCAGGCGGAGCGCCTTGAACGCTGCCGCATCCTCATCGATCAACGGGCGGATGGCGATGTCGCTCATGGCTGTTTGGCTTCGACGGTAAATGCATCGCCGGTTTCGAAGAACGCGCCGCCCGCCAGGTAATGCACGGTCTTGCTGCCCGCATCGGTAAAGTGCCAGCGGCCGTTGCTGAACAGCGCGGGGTCCGCCCAGGCGGCGGTCACTTCAGCAATGAAGAGGTCGTAGCGCTTCTCGTTGTGCGGTTCGGGAATGACGCGGCATTCCAGCCACCCTGCGCAGCCTGCCACCAGCGGCACGTCGATCGTGCGGGCTGGCACCGTGGCCAGGCCGAGCGCATCGAACTTGTCGCCGTCCCGGCCGGACAGCGTGCCCACCGTGAGCGTGGTCTCGGCAATTGCGCGTGTGGGGATGTTCAGTGCAAACACGCCCGAGGCTTCGATCAGCTCGCGTGTGAGCGTGCGGCTGTCGACCACGACCAGCACTTTGGGCGGGTCAAAGTCGAGCGGCATCGCCCAGGCTGCGGCCATGACGTTGCGGACACCGTTATGGGCGCTCGTGACCAGCGTGGTCGGGCCGTGGTTCAGGAGGCGGTAGGACTTTGCGAGTTCGACTGGGGTGAGTGTGATGGGGTTGGGCATGATGGCGCGGGACTCAGGGGGAGGCGTCATCATAGGGTAATGGTGTTGGAGGGGGTGGGCGGGGGTTTCTGCCTTGTTCTTTTGTTGTTGGTGCATCCCTTGTTTCATCCCCTGCCGGGGCTGACTCACTTTCTTTGTCTTGCCAAAGAAAGTAAGCAAAGAAAGGCGCGCCCGAGATGGCGACCCCCTCCTTGAATTTATGTCGCAGGGAGGGAGGGGAGGCAAACTCGCTGCGCTCAGACAGCCTCCCCTCTTTTTCCTCCCTGCAACAGAAATTCAAGGCGCCATCTAGGGCAGGAAAGTCAAAGGACAAAGCAAAACACCCTGGGCGCAAGCCCAACGACAAAGGCCAACCTCGCGACGGGTTGGCCTTTTTCTTTTGACGTTAGGCCCTTGATGGCGCCTTGAATTTTCGTAAGCGGGCGGAAACAAGACGGGAAACTGTCTGAGCGCAGCGAGTTTTTCCCGTCTCCGCCCGGTTACGCAAATTCAAGGGATGGGTCGCCATCTCGGGCGCGCCTTTCTTTTGCCTACTTTTCTTTGGCAAGACAAAGAAAAGTAGGTCGTGCCCGGCAGGGTACGAAACAGGGATGAACCACATAAAAGAAACCCCAGCAAACCCCATCAACCGGGCCAAAACTCATCCCGCAACGCGCCGCGCAATATGCTCCAACGCCTCCTCCACCTGATCAATCAAAATCAGGCAGAGATCACCCGGCTGCAACCGCCCCAGCGCGGTGTCGATCGCCAGAAATTCACCACGGATTTCCTCAACACGGCTCGTGCGCGAGGCACCCTGCAGCCCTTCACGCAGCAACGCGAGCACTTCACCGTCAGCACGCCCACGCTGGCATTGGTCTTCGTACAGCACGACATCGTCAAACACGCCGCCAAGAATCTGCGTCTGCTTGCGGATGTCTTCGTCGCGGCGGTCGCCGGCACCGCTGATCACCACCATGCGGCGCTGTGCCGGCATGGTGGCCACGGCGTTGCACAGTGCCTGGATGGCATCCGGGTTGTGGCCGTAGTCGGCGATGAGCGTGGCGCCCTTGTAGTCGAACAGGTTGAAGCGGCCTGGCGCGGTGGCGGCGTCATTTACGAAGGTGGCGAGGCCGCGGCGGATCACCGCCCAGTCGATGCCGAGCGCCCATGCAGCGGCAATCGACGACATCGCGTTTTCCACCTGGAAGCCGATCGTGCCGTTGCGCGTGAGCGGAATGTCGGCCAGTGCGATGCGCGTTTCGTCGGCACCTTCGGCGGCGACGATCTCGGCGCCGTCGACAAACACCACGCGCTTGCCTTGTGCGCGGTGCAGCGCCATGGTCGGCAGGCCCGGATCGTGCGCGAAGAACGTGACCGAACCGGGGCAGCCGTCGGCCATGCGCGCGACCATCGGGTCGGCGGCGTTGAGCACCGCCATGCCGCGTGGCGCCACGTTCTGCACGATCACGCTCTTGAGCACGGCCAGGTCTTCCACCGTGCTGATGTAGTTCAGGCCCAGGTGGTCGCCTTCGCCCACGTTGGTCACCACGGCCACATCGCAGCGGTCGAACGCCAGACCTTCGCGCAGCAGCCCGCCGCGCGCGGTTTCGAAGACGGCGGCATCGACATCCGGATGCAGCAGCACGTTGCGCGCGCTGCGCGGGCCGCTGCAATCGCCGGTGTCGATGCGCTGGCCCTGGATGTACACGCCGTCGGTGCCGGTCATGCCCATGCGCAGGCCGCTGGACGCCAGAAGATGCGTAATCAGGCGCACGGTCGTGGTCTTGCCGTTGGTGCCGGAGACGGCGACCAGGGGGATGCGGCCGTCGTCGCCGTCGGCAAACATCGTCGAGATGATGGCCTCGCCCACGGCGCGGCCCTTGCCGTATGACGGCTGCAAATGCATGCGCAAACCCGGCGCGGCGTTCACTTCCACGATGCCGCCAGCCTGGTCCTCGAAGGGCTTGAGCATCGTCTCGCACACGGCATCCACGCCGCAGATGTCGAGGCCGACCATCTGCGCGGCCGCCACGGCCCGCGCCGCGATGGCAGGGTGCACGTCGTCGGTCACGTCGGTGGCGGTGCCGCCCGTGGAGAGGTTCGCGTTGTTGCGCAGGACAACACGCGTGCCCTTCGGCGGCACGGCATCGGCGCTCAGGCCTTGCTTGGCGAGCGTGGCCAGCGCAATGTCGTCAAAGCGGATTTTCGTGAGCGACGTGGCGTGGCCTTCGCCGCGGCGCGGGTCGCGGTTCACTTCGTCGACCAGCTCGCGCACGGTGTGCTTGCCGTCGCCGATCACTTGCGGCGGGTCGCGGCGCGCAGCGGCCACCAGGTGCTTGCCCACCACGAGCAGACGGAAGTCATGGCCGGGGATGTAGCGCTCGACGATGACGTCCGAAGAAATGTCGGCGGCCACTTCGTACGCCGTCATCACTTCTTCGCGCGTGCGGATGCGCACCGCCACGCCCTTGCCCTGGTTGCCGTCGCGCGGCTTGACCACCACGGGGCCGTGGATTTCCTGCGCGGCTTCCCACGCCTCTTCGGCACTGCGCACCGAACGGCCCAACGGCACCGGCACGCCCGCCGCATGCAGCAGCGTCTTCGTCAGGTCCTTGTCCTGCGCGATGGATTCGGCCACGGCGCTGGTCATGTCGGTTTCAGCGGCCTGGATGCGGCGCTGCTTGCTCCCCCAGCCGAACTGCACCATCGAGCCCTGCGTCAGGCGGCGGTACGGAATCCCGCGCGCCACGGCGGCGGAAACGATGGAACCGGTGCTCGGCCCCAGGCGCACGTCTTCGTCCAGCTCGCGCAGACGGTGCAGCGCATCGTCCAGATCGAACGGCTGGTCGTCGCGGGCGGCCAGGCAAAGTTGGCCGGCCAGCTCGAATGCCAGTCGGCCCACCTCTTCTTCGGTGTATTCGACGACGACCTGGTAGGTGCCGGGTTCGAGCGTGGGCTCGGTGTGGCTGAACGTCACCGGGCAACCGGCGGCAGCTTGCAGGCCCAGCGCGGCGGCTTCCAGCGCGTGCGCAATCGATGGCGCGTCGGCTTCGTCATCGGGACGCATCGGGCCAATCGCCGGAAAGCGCGCACGCAGGCGGTCTTCAAAGCCCGGCAGCTCGGCCAGCAGTTGGGATTGGTCCGAGCAGGCCACGATGGCCTCGATGGCCGTATGGCGGCACCAGAGATTTGGGCCGCGCAAGGCCCGGATACGAGAGACTTCCATGCAATCAGCTTTCCGTTGTGCTTTGGGCGTTCTTTCTGACTCAGGCCCGATCGTCAGGCCTTGGATTCGGCGCGGCCCATCCACTGGTGAACCTGCTCGACGGTGCCCTCGATGGCGCATTCGTCGCATTGCAGAACCAGCAAGTCGCCTGCGTTGAGCTGCGAGAGCGCCGCTTCCACGGCGTCCCGGCGCTTGCCGCCTTCGACAACGACTTCGGCCACGCGACCGCCGGCCTGTAGCCCCTGCTTGAGCAGCGCGTGCGCCTGGCGGTCGAACTCGGCATCGGCGCGTTTGACGCTGCCGTCTTCGCACAGCAGCACGCGGTCGAACGTCTGTCCGATGACGGTGCCTTGCGCCACGAGATCTTCATCGCGGCGTTGCAGGCCGGCACCGAACACCAGCGTGCGGCGTTGCGCGGGGAAGTTGTCCAGCGCAGCGGCCAGGGCTTCCAGTGCCGACGCGTTGTGCGCGTCGTCCACCACGATCGTGGCGCCGTTGTGCTGGAACAGCGTGAAGCGGCCCGGCACGTCCACCTGACCCACATCGAAGGTCAGGATGCCGGCGCGCATCAGGTCGTTCGAAATGCCCAGCGCCCAACCCGTCGCCACGGCCGCCAGCACGTTTTCAAGCTGGAACGGCACGCGGCCGGCGTAGGTCAGCGGAATGGCGGACACGTCGGCCAGCGCCAGTTCGGTCGGGCCGGTGGCGAGCACCACCTTGCCGTCACGCACGAACACGGCCCGCTTGCCCGCGGCGCGATGCTCAGTCATGGCCGGCAGATCGCCCGACAACGCGAAGAAGATCACATCGCCGTCACACAGATCCGCCATTTCAACGAGACGCGCATCGGCGGCATTGAGCACGCCGACGCCGGTCTTCAGCACAACGTCGATCTGCGTGCGCAGGACGCTATACATGCGGTCTTCGTCTTCGACGTAGAAGTCGCCCAGGTGATCGGGCTTGCCGAAGTTGGTGACCACGCCGACCTGGCAGCGGTCATACGGCAGCCCCTGCGAGAGGATCATGCCGCTGTCGCTCTCGAACACAGCCGCTTCCACGGCGCGGTTCATCAGGATGCGGTGGCAGGCGTCCCATGCGGCGCGGTCGGTGCGCGCGCCGGATTCCACCTGGCGGCGATCGAGGTACAGGCCGTCGCTGCAGCCCAGCCCCGTGTGCCTGCCTGACAGTTGCAGCATCTGCGCGACGAGCTTGGCCACGACGGTCTTGCCGTTGGTGCCCGTGATGCCGACGATGGGAATGCGGCCATCGTCCTGCGCGCCGTCCTTGTCGGAAAACAGGTGATCGACAATCGCGCGGCCCACCGGGCGCGGTTCGCCCTGTGCCGGCCGGATGTGCATCAGCAAACCGGGCCCGGCGTTGACTTCGACAATGGCGCCACGTTGCTCATCCAGCGGGCGCGAGATGTCGTCGGCCACCAGGTCCACGCCGGCAATGTCGAGCCCGACCACGCGTGCGGCCAGCGATGCATGCGCGGCCACGCTGGGGTGCACGCGGTCGGTCACGTCAAAGGCGACGTTGCCGTTGCGCTGGATCAGCACGCTGCGGCCCGCGGGCGGCACGGCGCTGCCGTCGGCATAGCCCTGGCGCTTGAGTTCGAGGCGCGCCGCGGAATCCAGGCGAACGCAGTTCAGCGGGTGTTCTTCGGTGTTGCCGCGACGCGGATCGGAGTTGATCTGCGATTCGATCAGTTCTTCAATCGTCGAAGTGCCGTCGCCGACCACCGACGCGGTTTCGCCCATCGCCGCCGCCGCCACGCGGCCGCCCACCACCAGCAGGCGGTGTTCGTTGCCGGAGACGAAGCGCTCGACGATCACGCCGTTGCCTTCCTCGATGGCCACGGCGTAGGCGGTTTCCACCTCTTCGCGGGTCATCAGGTTCGTGAACACGCCGCGTCCATGGTTGCCGTCGTACGGCTTGACGACCACCGGCACGCCGATGTCTTCGGCTGCGTCCCAGGCGTCTTCGGCGCTGTCGACCATGCGGCCTTCCGGCACCGGCACGCCGCACGACTGCAGCAGGCTCTTGGTCAGGTCCTTGTCGCGCGAGATCGATTCGGCAATGGCGCTGGTGCGGTCGGTTTCGGCCGTCCAGATGCGGCGCTGGCGTGCGCCGTAGCCGAGCTGCACAAGGTTGCCGTCCGACAGGCGGATCGACGGGATATTGCGATCATCGGCGGCGTCGACGATGCAGGCGGTGCTGGGGCCGAGGCAATGTTCGTCCACCAGGTCGCGCAGCGTTTCGACGGCGGCGTCCACGTCGTACGGGCGGTCTTCGATGGCCGCCATGACCAGATCACGGGCGGCGAACAGGGCAGCGCGGGTCACGTCTTCGTGCCACGCACGGACGATCACCTTGTAGACGCCGCGCACGGGCGTCTCGCGCGCCTTGCCGAAACCGCCGGGCATGCCGGCCAGGTTCTGCAACTCAAGCGTGACGTGTTCCAGGATGTGGCCGGGCCAGGTGCCTTCCTTCAGGCGCATCAGGAAACCGCCGCGCACGCCGGGGCTGCAGCGGTGCTCGATCAGCGTTGGGAGCCATGTCGACAGACGCTCGTAGAACCCCGGAATCGTGTTGGAAGGGAAATCCTCCAGTTCACCAATATCGACCCATGCCTCCAGCACTGGCCGATATGTCCACATATTCGGGCCGCGCAGCGACATGACATCGAGAATCTCAATGTCCTTCTTCTTCATTGACTTTGCTTGGAAGCAGGGGGCGATGTACCCGTGAATTGGTCCGTGAAATCGAACCGTTACCTTTCAATAACGTTACAACGGCGTCGGCGTTGACGTCTTGAGCCCGAAGTGCGTTGTGCAGCGCACCAAATGCCGTGCTGGCGTGGCTATGTATACTTGCGAGCAAAATTTGCAGGCCGCAACCATTGCGACGCCGCGCTCTTGCCTCGATTTATGTTCGTCCTTTTCCCGTTTTGGGCTGTTTTTTGGCCATTTGGACGCGCTTTTTGAATTCTTTGCGCCACTGATGACCCAGTCCTCCCCATCGTCCGCCCCCACCGTCGCCCGCGCTCAGGAACCCTGGAGTGTCGTGCTGGCTCCGAGCCTCGCTCCAGAAGAAACCGTCCTGGCCGGGCTGCAGCTGGATTTGGACGCAAGGCTGCATTTTACCCACGGGTGGCTGGCGGTTACGAACCGCCGCCTGGTCGGCCAAGCGCCCGGCGAAAAGGATTTGCAAAGCTGGGACATCGCTCCTGGCATGACGCTTGCCCATAGCGACCACGCCGGCGTCGGCACGCTGGAGCTGTCCGACGGCCAGCGCCGGCTGGCCAGCTGGCGGTACACGCTGGGCCGCAACACCGACGCGCTGCGGCTGGCCGACGCCTTTGACGCCCAGCGCAACGCCCTGACCACCGGTGCCCAGGCCGCGCAGCCCGACGCGGACATCTGCCCGACCTGCAAGGCGCCCCTGCCGCCCGGCGAAGACAACTGCCCGCAATGCAGCCGTGAACTGGAACAGCCGCCCTCGACCTGGGCGCTGCTGCGCCTGTGGCGCTTTGCCCGGCCGTATCGGTGGGAATTGCTGGCCGGCTTCGCCCTGCTGCTAATCGGCACGGCCGCCACCCTGGTGCCGCCGTACCTGACGATGCCCTTGATGGACAAGGTGCTGATTCCCTACCAGAACGGGCAACCCGTCGATTACCGGCTGGTGACGCTCTACCTGTTAGGGCTGTTTGGCGCAGCGCTGGTGGCATGGGTGCTGGGCTGGGCGCGCACGTATCTGCTGGCGCGCGTGTCCGAACGCATCAGCGCCGACCTGCGTACGACCACCTACGAGCACCTGCTCAAGCTGTCCCTCGAATACTTTGGCGGCAAGCGCACCGGCGACCTCATGGCGCGCATCGGCTCGGAAAGCGACCGCATCAGCGTGTTTCTGTCGTTGCACCTGCTCGACTTCGCCACCGATGTGCTGATGATCGCCATGACGGCCGTCATCCTGGTCTCGATCGATCCGTGGCTGGCGCTCGTCACGCTCGTGCCGCTGCCGTTCATCGCGTGGATGATCCACCTCGTGCGCGACCGCCTGCGCCACGGCTTCGAGAAGATCGATCGGATCTGGTCGGAAATCACCAACGTGCTGGCCGATACGATCCCGGGCATCCGCGTGGTCAAGGCGTTTGCCCAGGAAAAGCGTGAAGTGACGCGCTTTGCCGAGGCCAACAAGCACAACCTGGCGATCAACGATCGTGTCAACGCGGTGTGGTCGTTGTTTACCCCGACCGTCACGCTGCTGACCGAAGTCGGCCTGCTGGTGGTGTGGATCTTCGGCATCTGGCAGGTGAGCCACGACGCCATCACCGTCGGTGTGCTGGTGGCGTTCCTGACCTATATCAGCCGCTTCTACACGCGGCTGGACTCCATGAGCCGCATCGTGTCCGTCACGCAGAAGGCGGCGGCGGGCGCCAAGCGCATCTTCGACATTCTCGACCACGTATCGAGCGTGCCGGAGCCGGCCAAGCCTGTGCACATCGAGAAGGTGAACGGCGCGATCGAGCTGCGCGACCTGGGCTTCCGCTACGGCAACCGCGCGGTGATCCGCGGCCTGAACCTGTCGATCCAGCCGGGGGAGATGATCGGGCTGGTGGGGCACAGCGGCTCGGGCAAGAGCACGCTCGTGAACCTGATCTGCCGCTTCTACGATGTGTCGGAAGGCGCGATCCGTTTGGACGGCACCGACATCCGTTCGCTGCCCGTCTCGGAATTCCGCCGCAACATCGGCCTGGTGCTGCAGGAGCCGTTCCTGTTCTTCGGCACGATTGCCGACAACATTGCCTACGGCAAGCCCGATGCCACGCGCGAAGAGATCATTGCAGCCGCACGTGCCGCCCATGCGCACGAGTTCATCCTGCGCCTGCCGCATGGCTACGACTCGCTGGTGGGCGAACGCGGCCAGGCGCTGTCGGGCGGCGAGCGGCAGCGCATTTCGATTGCGCGCGCGCTGCTCATCAACCCGCGCATCCTGATCATGGACGAGGCCACGTCGTCCGTGGACACGACCACCGAGAAGGAAATCCAGAAGGCGCTCGACAACCTCGTGCAGGGCCGCACAACGATTGCCATCGCGCACCGCTTGTCGACGCTGCGCAAGGCGGATCGCCTGGTCGTCATGGATCGCGGCCAGATCGTCGAAGTGGGCAACCACGATGAGCTGCTCGCGCGCGAAGGGGCGTACTACAAGCTGTATCAGGCGCAGGCCCGTAATGTCGACGCCGACACCGATCTGACCAGCGACGGCGAGCGCGTGGACGCCGCCGCGCCGGCTTACGCGCAGTGATCCCCTTTTCTGAAATGACTGCGATGCAAACGCCCGACTTCAGCCTGAGCCGCAACGGCTTCGGCAAGCTTGTCATGACCCTGGCCGACGGCACCGTGCATGAAGGCGTGGTGCCCGTGCGTGCCTTTCCCATCTCCGCCGCCGACGAGGGCTTGAGCCTGATGAGCACCGACGGCCGCGAGCTGGCATGGATCACGCAGCCGGCAGCGCTGCCCGCGCCCATGCGCGCGCTGATCGACGCCGAACTCGCCGCGCGTGAGTTCATGCCCGAGATCCGCAAGATCGTCGGCGTATCGACCTACGCCACACCGAGCACATGGACGGTGCAGACCGACCGAGGCCAGACCGACCTCGTGCTGCGCGGCGAAGAAGACATCCGCCGCCTGACCGGCACCACGCTGCTGATTTCCGACAGCCACGGCATCCACTACCTGATCCGCGATCTGCTGTCGCTGGACAAGCACAGCCGCAAGATTCTCGACCGGTTCCTGTAAGCCCGCGCGGTCGTTACCGAGGCATCGGCTGCACGGCCGTCACGACTTCGTTGAGCAGGCGTTCAGCCTGTTTCCAGATGGCGCGCTGGTTGTAGTCGCCCGCCGTGATGACGACCACCATGTCGAGCCCCGGCACGATCCACAGGCGCTGGCCGCCGTTGCCGATGCCACCGATCCAGGCGTATTCCGCACCGCCCGCCGCCACCTTGCCGAGCCACCACTGATAGCCGTACTGCAAGCCCATGCCCGTGTCGATGTGGGGCGCCGTTGATTCGGCAATCCACTCGGCGGGCACGAGTTGCCGCCCATTCCATTGACCGTGCTGCAGCACGAGCTGGCCGATGCGTGCCAGGTCTCGGGGGCGCAGGCGCACGCCGGCAAACGCCAGCGGGCGGCCGCGGTAGTCGTCGACCCATTCCCAGTCGGTGATGCCCAGCGGTTCGAACAACTGCCTGCGCGCGTATTCCGGCAACGGCATGCCGACACGCTCCGCCAGCAGCAGCGCCAGCACTGCCGTGTTGCCGCCGTTGTAGTTGAACTGCGTGCCGGCCGGGGCCGCCATCGGCCGGTCAAACACGTAGTGCGCCTGAGACGTGTGCCAGAACAATCCGAACTCGTCGTTGTTGAACAGGCTCGTCGCACGCCATTCGTTCCAGGCCAGGCCGCTCGACATCGACAGCATCTGGGACAGCGTGATCGCTTCGCGGCCGTCGCGATTCAGCTCCGCCAGCGCCGGAAACAGCGATAGCACCGGCGTGTCGAGCGGCGGCGTCTTGCCCTGCCCCTGCGCAATGCCCCACAGCAGGCTCGTCACCGATTTGCTGATCGAGCGAATGTCGTGAAGCGTGCTGGCGTCGAACGTGCGCGTGGTGCGGAACAGGTCCTTCACGCGCTCATCCTTGCCCGGGTGATAAACCTCCCCCACCAGCCGGCCATGACGCACCACGAGCAGGCTGTGGAAATTGATATCGGCATCGGCGAAATTGCGCAGGACGGTGCAGAAGTGACCGGCATCGAAGCCCGCTGCGGCGGGGTCGGCTTCGATCTGCCAGCCGTCGTTCAACTGGGCGGGCGCCTCGCAAGTTGCCGCCTGCGCGCCGTATACCGTGCAAACCCATGCGAAAGCGATGCCAATGCTGCGCAGCCGTAGCGTCATCCCAGCCCCCTTGATGTGGCGCCAAGTATCGTAACCCGCACTTGAAGAATCAAACCCTTTGCGATGAATGGGCGATTCAGGCCCCCGATCAGCAATGGATCGGCCATCCGGTGGACCCCTCGGCCCACGTTGGAACCCGGCCCCGCGTTACCATGTCGGACCATTCTTATTCACCCGCTACATCACAGGCACCTATGGTCACACGTCGAACCCTTCTTGCCTCCGCCTCGGTTACCGCCACGCTGGCGGCGCTCGGTATCACACCCGAAGCGCTGGCCGCCGATCGCGTCAAGCTCGGCGATGCGGCGCCGTTCTCTTTCGATGCGCTGATCGAGCGCGCCCGCGCGATGGCCAGCAAGCCGTACGCGCCGCCTGCCACGGCGCCGGCCGACATCCTGTCCAAGATCGACTACGAAGCGCACGGCAAGATCAAGTTCGACACCGCCCACGCGCTGTTTGCCGACGGCCCGGGCCAGTTTCCGGTGACGTTCTTCCACCTGGGCACGTTCTTCCGCGCGCCGGTGCGCATGCACGTGGTGGAAAAAGGCGCCGCTCGCGAGATCGTCTACGACGAGTCGTACTTCGACATGCCGGCCGACAGCCCCGCGCGCAAGCTGCCGCGCGGCAGTGGCTTTGCCGGCTTCCGCTTCCAGGAAAGCCGCCTGGGCGACCAGAAAAAGCTCGACTGGAAGAAGAACGATTGGGTCGCCTTCCTGGGCGCGTCTTACTTCCGCGCCATCGGCGAGCTGTATCAGTACGGGCTTTCCGCCCGCGGCATTGCGCTCGACGTGGCGCAGGCCGGCAAGCCGGAGGAGTTTCCCAATTTCACGCACGTGTGGTTCGACACGCCGGCAGACAACCGCGCCGATTCCGTAACGATCTACACGCTGCTCGACGGCCCGAGCATCACTGGCGCGTACCGCTTCGTGATGCACCGCACGAAGGGCGTGGTGATGGACATCGACACGGCCATCTTCCTGCGCAAGGATGTCGACCGCTTCGGCATCGCGCCGGCCACGTCGATGTACTGGTTCTCGGAAACCGCCAAGGGCACCGCCACCGACTGGCGCCCCGAGGTGCACGACTCCGACGGCCTGGCCCTCTGGACCGGCAACGGCGAACGCATCTGGCGCCCGCTGAACGATCCGCCGCGCACGATGGCGTCTGCCTTTGGCGACAACAACCCGCGCGGCTTCGGCCTGCTACAGCGCGACCGCGATTTCAACAACTACCAGGACGGCGTGCATTACGAGCGCCGGCCGAGCCTGTGGGTCGAGCCGCTGGAAGGCTGGGGCGAAGGCGCCGTGCAGCTCATCGAGATCCCGACCGACGACGAGATCCACGACAACATCGTCGCCATGTGGGTGCCGAAGGCACCGGCGCGTGCGGGCAGCCAGTATCGTCTGCGCTATCGCCTGCACTGGCTGGCCGATGAGCCGTATCCGACGCAACTGGCGCGCTGCGTGGCCACACGCATGGGCAACGGCGGGCAGCCGGGCCAGCCGCGTCCGCGCGGCGTGCGCAAGTTCATGGTCGAGTTCAAGGGCGGCCCGCTGGAGAAACTGCCGTTCGGCACCAAGCCGGAGGCCGTGCTCAGCACCTCGCGCGGCACGTTCTCGTACGTGTTTACCGAAGCCGTGCCGAACGGCGTACCCGGCCACTGGCGCGCGCAGTTCGACCTGACGGTCGACGGGAAGGAGCCGGTCGACATGCGGCTGTTTTTGCGTGTGGACGGCAAGCCGCTGTCGGAGACGTGGCTGTACCAGTACCACCCGTTCCAATCGCCGGTGGGGCCGGTGGCGTCGTAAACGCCATCGCACACTCAACAAACAAGGCGGGGATTTCCCCGCCTTTTTCATTACTGGTAGGACAGCGTCACCACCGCGAGCGCTGGCTCCACCCCCGGCGAGCGCGACAAGGTGAGCGTGCCGTTGTTTGCCGTCAGCAAGCTGGCCTTGAAACCGCCGTATTTGACCAGGACGTCCGCCTTGCTGCGTGCATCGCCCACCCGCAGGGGCCTGAGCGACGATGCCCCACGCGCCTCCACCGACACATCGACCGGCACGGCCCGCACCGCCGTCGAGCGAAAGTCGAGCACCACCTGATCGCCGGACGCGGATGAACGCGCCTGCAAACCCTCGCCTGCGCCCGCCGCCCGCAGCGCTGGCTGCACACGGAACCCCGCCTCGACGATGGCGCCCGTGAAATAAATCACGCCGTCCTGGCTGCCGCCCGCAAGCGCGCCACTCGCTCCGACGGCCGTCGTGATGGCGACGGCCATTGCCTTGTAGACCCTGAACATAAGACCCCCCGGATGCCCGCCCCTCGGGCGATGTTTCGCGTCTGGTCGCCTTCCGACGGACCGCCGCAATAGTTTTTTACGATTTTCATCGTCCTCCAGATCCATCTCACTGTGGATTGCGGGCATCCCCAATTGCGGGTCAGATAGAGGAACCTGCAGCCGCGCGTCTCACGGCGCCGGCCACACGTCGAGCGCTTGCATCAACTGCTTGCCCAGCGGAATGCGTTTGGCCATATCGCCCTCGTGCGGCATGTCGATGTTCAGCGCAAACGCATAGACGCGCCCGGCACGCTCGACCCAGCCGACCCACCAACCGATCTCCGGCTGGTATTCGGTGGCGACGCCGGTCTTGGCATACAGCGCGGCATCGCCCTGCTGCTCGATCAACAGCATGCGGTGGACCATGTCCCACGTGCGCGGCTTGACCGGCAACTGCTTGAGCGCCATGCGGCTGGTGAAGCGCGCTTCTTCAAACGCAGAAATCTCCAGCGGGCCGCGTAGCCAGAATTGATCGATCACGCCGCCCAGCTGGCGATTGCCGTAATCGAACGCATCGACATACGCCTGCATGCGCTCAAACCCGACGCGGCGCGCGACTTCCTGATAGATCGGCACGGCCGACAGACGAATCGCCTCGGGCAACGCCATGTCGTGCTCCCACTGCTTGTAAGGCTGCGGCTTGCCGCCGTAGGGCAGCACTTCCTGGTCGTCGCGCACGGCGCCGGTGTCGAAGGCGATCAGGCTGTTCGGAATCTTGAACGTCGATGCCGGATGGATGCGCCGCGCGGCGCGCGCCGGATCGACGACATACGTGCGGTCGGCGCTGATGTCCATCAGCACGAAGGTGCCGGAGACGCCGGCGTCGTCGAACACGCGCTTGAGGTCATTGCGCACGACCAGCTCGGCATGAGCGGTGGCGGTGCTGAGGGCAACGGCGCAGGCCGTGAGGCCAAACGCGAAGGTCTTCGACCAGCGAGAGAACATGAAGGGCTCCATGAAATGAGTGAATGGCTGCCGGCTCGCGTCGATGCGGACAAGAGCCGGCGCTGCGCATCGTAGGGAGCGCGCCATGCAGCCGCCAGCGTGCAAGGCAAGCCTCACGTCACGCGCGTAACGCCTGTAACAAAGAGCTTGGCGCACAATGGCGCCACGTTTTCGCTTCGCCCGATTGTTTGCATGACGCCTCCGCCCCTGCCCGCCCTTCATGTCGAGCTGACCACGCCGCAAACCGTCGACGGCCGGCGTGCGCCGTTCCAGAGCCTGTGGCTGCTAGTGCGACTGGCCTACGCGCATCGTCTGTCGCCAGAGCAGCCGCTGGTGCGACTGGCCGACCTGCGGGGTGCCGTATCGGACGCAAGCACCCAGCGCATGATGATCAGCCGCGCCTTTCGCGACTGGCAGAACTGGGGCGTGCAAGCCGGCTGGGGCGAACAGCGCGACCGCGAGCCGCGCTTTCTCAACGCAGACAAGCGCAGCCAGGGCCCGTTCTGGCTTACGCCCGAAGACGCGTCGCGCGTGATCTGCCTGGTGGAAGGACGGATTGCCGATGACACCGATGTGCGCGCCTTCCTCGGTATCGCCGCGCCGGAGGGCAACCCAGATATGGGCGGTGAACCCAACGCCAGCGCACTGTCCGGACCCGCCCCCGGCACGCCAAATCCGGCTTTCTGGCACGCCTTTCTGACGGCGCGCCACGCCATGCGCGAAGGCCGCCTGCTGCATGCGCTCAGCACCGGCACAAGCACCTCCGACACCGAGCGCGGCGGCGCCCTGCTCGCCTTGCGCCACGCCGGCGACGCCGCAGACAACGACTTCCAGCGCGCCCTCGTCACCCTGGGCGAGGCAATGGCCGCGCGCCGGCTGGGCGATTCGACACGCGCCAGCGCCTTGCTCTCGCAACTGCGTGCGCACCGCCGGCAGCGCCATGTGCTGGGCAACGATTACCTCGCGGCCATGGAGCGCATCGTCACCGCATGGTGCGCGTATGACCGGCGCGACCTCGACTTTGCCGCGGGCCTGCTCGCGCGCTTGGCCGACGCCGAACCCAGCCGCAGCCTGCTGCGCTATCACCCGCAGATCCGTTTCGAGTGGAACAACCTGAGCGCACTCATCGAACGCGCCCGCCTGCTCTACGCCGATGCCGACGGCATTGCATCAGACGTACGCGCCCAGGCCGCGCAGCGCATCGTCGCGCAGTTCGAAACCGCGCTTGCTGCCGCGCTGGAAAGCCAGGCCTCCGACGCCGTGCAGCAAGTCGCCGCCAACCTCGGCATGACGTGCTGGCTGCTGCGCGATGTGCTTGGCAACGCGGTACATGCCGACGGCACGGTCGATGCCGTCCGTTGGCTGGCCATGAGCGAATGGCAGGCGCTGCGCAACGGCGGGCCGCTGCAATCGGCGTGGAACGCCATCGCGCTCATGCGCATTGCACGCGCCGATACAAGCCGCACTGCGCTGACGTTGAACGACCTGCGCGCGCAGGCCGGGCCGTTTGCCGAAGCCTTTGACGCGCGCTACTGGCCCCAGCGCTGGGCCGACGTGGCGGCGCTGCGTCTGCGCGAACACGACAGTGGCCGTCATCGCTACGGCCACGTCCAGGTGAGTGGCCTGCTGCTGGAGCTGGCGTGGTTTGCCCACGCAGACCGCGATCACGCCACCGCGCGCACGACGATGGAGCGCCTCTCGCAAACCATGCAAGACCTGGCGCCGCACGATCGCGCGTACTTCGTCCAGGCACTGAAGCAACTGACGCAGATGGCGGAAACGCCGCCCTGAGCCGTACGCGGAGCTGCACTCCCAGTAGATCGATGGAGGGATAAATTCGTTGCATCCCTAACGATCCGTCGCTAGACTGCCGCACATGTTTGATCACTGCCTGTACTTCAACACCACCGCGCTGGCGCGCTCCGTCGAACGCGAATGGGCGGCAGCGTACGCGCCGTTCGGCCTGACGCCGCCGCAAGGCTTTGTGCTGCGCGTGGTGCTCAAACGGCCCGGCGTGCTCAACCGCGAACTGGCCGAGGTGCTGGGCATTGCGCGGCCCACCGCCACGCGTCTTGTCGATGGCCTGGTCGCCAAGGGGCTGGTGGAGCGCCAGCCGTCCGCAGAGGATGGCCGCGAGTGGAACCTGTTCCCCACGGAAGCGGCCCGAGCAGTGGAAGCCGCGCTGCAGGCCGCCAGCGCCAAGGTGGCGCGGCGCTTGCGCGAGCACGTCGGCGCAAGCGCGTTCGACGATACGGTGCAGGCCATCCGCGACGTTCGGAGCGCGCTGAACACGTAAGACAGTAAGACAAACGGGGCGGCCATTGCCGCTTTTTTGATCATCAAATAGTTGCATCACTACGCATATCAACCAGGAGCGCGCGCATGACTACCGTTCTCGTCACCGGCATCGAGCCGTTTGAATCCGACCCGACCAACCCTTCGTGGGACATCGCGCACGCGCTCGACGGCACGCAGGTGGATGGTGCGGTCATCGTGGCGCGGCAACTGCCGTGCGTGTTTGGTCTTGCCAACGAACAATTGGTGGAGGCGATCGAGGCAACATCGCCGACCCTGGTGTTCGCGCTCGGGTTGGCCACGGGCCGAACGGAGATCTCGGTGGAGCGCGTGGCTATCAACGTGATCGACGCACGCATTCCGGACAACGCGGGCAATCAGCCCGTCGATACGCCTGTGGTGCCCGATGGGCCGGCGGCGTACTTTTCCACGCTGCCGATCAAAGCGATCGTGCAAACGCTGCGCGAGGCCGGCGTGCCGGCGGGCGTGTCGCAAAGTGCCGGCACCTACAACTGCAACCACCTGTTCTACGGTTTGATGCACCACATCGCCACCCGCGCGCCGCACGTGCGCGGCGGCTTCATTCACGTGCCGACCACGCCCCAGTTGGCGGCCCGGCATGCGGGCCGGCCCAGCCTTTCGATCGATACGCAAATCGAAGGGATCCGTCTGGCCGTGCGTACCGCACTGGCCACGCGCGCAGATGTGAAGGTCAGCGGCGGGGCCGTCCACTGACACGCGCACCGCCGGGGGCGGGCCCGACGCAGTCAGGCAACCAGCGGCATGAGCAACATCCGCGCGGCCAGTTCCTGCCGGAACCCTTCGAAGGCCTGCATGGCGGAATCGGCGCCGCGCGCGGTGTTCTGCAAGCGGATGCCGGCAACTTGATGGATGCCCACCGTGGCGAACACGTACCGCAGATACGGCATCAGGAAATCGGTCTGCGCGTGGGCACCATCGAAGTTGCCGCCGGAGGCGGACACCACCAGCACCGAGCGATCGGTCAGCGTGCCGACCTTCCCCTTTGGCGTGCGGCGGAACGTGCGCTCCGGCCGCACCACCAGATCGATCCACGCCTTCAGCGCCGAAGGCACCGTGTAGTTGTGCACCGGTGTGGAGATCAGCACCGCGTCCGCCGCCTCCAGCTCGCCGATCAGCGTTTCCGACAGCGCAAGTTGCGCGCGATGCGCTGCGGTGCGCTCGGCGTCGGGCATGAGGCTGGCCTCGATGAAGGCGGCATCGGGATGCGGCAGCGGCGTCGCCGCCAGGTCGCGCTCGATGATGCGCAGGCCACCGGAGGCTTGCGCCAGTTGCGCAATCACGAACTGCGCACCACGCCGACTGTGCGAGCGATCGTCACGGGGGCTCACAGCCACGTGCAGCAGGGTTGTCATCGCATTGCTCCAGGTTGCGTGTTCATGCCAAACCGCAAGGCGCCCGCAAGCAGCCCGTTGCGGTAATAGAAGCGATGGCCGAGCACGTTGGACAGCGGCGTGTCGAGCACCAGCCTTGCACAGCCCAGACGCTCCGCTTCGGCCTTGAGATGGTCCATCAGGACATTGCCGAGGCCACTGCTGCGCAGCTTGGCATCGGTCACAAGATCATCGACATACAGGAACGGCCCGTAGACGAGGTTTTCCTGCTGGCGATAGCCCGCAAGGGCAACCGGCGCGCCGTCACGCCAGACGGCGATAAGGCGATAGCCGTCTTCCACCTGCCGACGCCAGCGCGCGGCCAGTTCGTCCGCGTCGGCAAGGTGCGGCCGCAATTGCTGCATGAGGGGAAAGCACGCACGCAGCGCGGCTTCGTCATCAATGGGGCGGATGGTGTCCATGGTCATGCACCCTCCGCTGCCGCCGCGGCCGGCACCTGCGGGGCAAAACGCATCGCAACGGCAATGCGGTTCCACGCCTGGATGTTGGCGACGGCGGCCGTGAGGAAGGCGACTTCCGTCCGGGAAAAATGCTCGAGCACGGCGTCGTATTCGTGGTCTTCCACGCCGTGGCCGGCAGCGCGGGCCAACGTGGTCAGCGCCTCCGTCCAGGCCAGTGCGGCGCGCTCACGCGGGGTGAAAACGGCCGGCGTGTCGCGCCAGACCGCCACCAGATCCAGCTTGGCCGGCGCCACACGCAACTTGCGCGCGAGGTTCAGGTGGAACTGCACGCAAAACGCGCAGCCGTTGATCTGCGATGCGCGCAGCTTGATGAGTTCGGTCAGCGGCTTTTCCAGCCCAGAGGCGTCCACCGCCTTGCTGAGCGCCTGCAACGCCGGCGCCACGCCGACGGCAGTATCGACAAATTCCGAGTAATCCATGCGCGGGGAAAGATCTTCCATGGCTGGCTCCTGAAGGGGTTCGGGTGGGATGAGTGGTAATATCAGTGTTCGAACATCATATTCGAACTCTTACATCATGAGCAAGCGCACCCCTGTTGCCTCCGAGGAACACGACACATCCGCCAACGCGCCCGCCATTCCCCAGCCCGGCCAAGGCAAACGCGGCGAAGAGGGCTATCTCGGCTACCTGCTGCGCCAAGCCAGCGCCGCGCAGCGGTTGCGCATGGAGCGCGCCATGGCCGACGTGGGCGTCACACTGCCGCAATTCCTGGTGCTCACGATGCTCCGCGCCTACCCGGGCATCTCGAATGCCGACCTCGCCCGGCTGGCCATGCTGACGCCCCAGACGGTGAGCGTGATCGTCACCAACCTGGAGCGCAGCGGCGCCATTACCCGCCGGCCCCACGCCGTGCATGGCCGGATCCAGCACATCGACGTCACGCCGGAAGGTTCCGACCTGCTCGCCGCATGCCGAGACCGCTCAAGCGGCATCGAGCAGGATCTGGTCAACGGGTTCACGCCGGAAGAAGAAGAGGTGGTGCGGCGCTGGCTCGTACACGTCGCCAAGCTCGGCAACGACAAGCCTGCCGCCTGATCCGAGGTCAGTTTTTTTCCTGCCGCCCCCACGGATGTCCTTGACTTCCGGATGGCCGCCACTATCATGCGATGTATCTTACGATATATCTGATGATGCTCTTCAGGAGAACGGCAATGCGCGGATGGTTTGGACATCACCCCAGGATGTGGATTGAAAAACACTTCATGATGGGCCGCCACGGTCATGGCGGCCACGGCTTCGGACGCGGCATGGGCGGCTTTGGCGGCCCCGGCGGCTACGGAGAAGGCGATGACGAGGGCGGCAGCCCCTGGCGTGGCCGACGGCTCAGTTCAGCCGATCTGCAACTGGTACTGCTGGCGCTCCTGAAAGGCACCCCGCGCCACGGCTATGAATTGATCAAGGCGGTGGAAGAGCACTCGCTTGGTTTCTACACGCCAAGCCCGGGCATGGTCTACCCGGCCCTGTCGTACCTGGAAGATCACGGTTTTGCTTCCGTCACCGTCGAAGGCAACAAGAAGCGCTACGGCATCACGCCCGAAGGCGAAGCCTGGCTGGCGGAGCGCCAGAACAGCGCCGACGCCATCCTCGCGCAGCTGCGCGCCATGGGTGAGCGCGTCAAGCGCATGAACGAAGCCATGGCCTTCGACCGCGAAACCGACAATGCCGCCGAATGGACGGACACGGGCCACGACCCGCTGCGCACCGCGCGCTGGCGCCTGAAGTTCGCCCTCATGGAAAAACGCTTCGCTTCGCGCGAAGAACAGCAACGCGTGGCAGACATCCTGCTACGTGCCCTCAAGGAAATCACCGGCGAGCGGTAAGCGGCCAGCAGCATCTGTTCAGCCAACCCGGGGCGATGTTCGGTCGCCCGGGCCACCGCGTCAGTCCAGTCGGTTCATTCCGCAGCCATCTATGTTTGCCTTCAATCGCACACAAGGTCTCATGTCGCAGCTGCTCAGTTCTGTCAAACCCGCCACACGCCGCGTGCGTGTGCGCGCCATCCATACGTTGTCGCCCCGCATGCGACGCGTGGTCTTTACCGGCGTGGCCGCCACGGATCTTGCTGATCTGGCCGAAGCGCCGCCCGGCGCCGCCATCAAGCTGATGTTTCCGCACGATCGCGCGGGCAACGGCCGAACGCTCGGTCGGGCCTACACCATCCGCCGGTATCACGCGGCGCGCGGTGAACTCGAAATCGATTTTGTCGTGCACGACGAAACGCCGGCAGCCCAGCACGGCCCCGCCGCACGCTGGCTCGAGCACGCCGCGCCCGGCGATGAAGTGGAATTTGCCGGCCCGAAGCGCGGTTTCCGTGCCGACCCCGCCGCGCCTTGGACGCTGCTCATCGGCGACGAAACCGCGTTGCCTGCGATCTTCGCGATCCTGGAGACGCTGCCTGAGCACGCGCAGGTGCTGACCTACATCGCCATTGGCGATGCCCGCGCCCGGCTGCCGCTGGAAGGCGCCTTGGCCGCGCACCCGCGCAGCCGCCACATCCATTGGGTGGAAAGCGATACGGCGCACGCCGGCGCCATGATGGTCGGCGCGCTCAGCGCGCAAGCCATGCCGGCCGGCACGCCGCAGGTGTTCCTGGCCGGCGAGGCGTCGTTGCTCAAGCAGGTGCGCACGCTGCTCGAAGGCGCCTGGGCCGTCCCGCACGACGCCATCGACGCCAAGGGCTACTGGACAGCCGGCCTCTCGCGTGAAGAACGCAAGGCGAGCGAGGCGCGCTGATCCTGGCGTCGCGTTGTGTCGCGTCAGGTCGCGACTTCTGCCTGGGGTGTGGTGCCCCTCACCCACTCGCGCAACAGGCGCTGCCCGTGCAGCAGCGCCGCGTCCATCGCTTCGCGCGGCGAGCCGAAGGTGCATCCGGGCCGCACCGGCTGCGAGCCCGATAACGATTGCCCTTCGGCCCCGCGAAACACCACCTCCACGCGTGCCTCCCAGCCCCGTCCACTGGCGGGCACCACGCGCGGGACGATTTCAACGTCTCCACAGATCTTGTGCACTCGTTCCTCCATCTGCAGCGCCTGAACGGCGCATTGCCAGCAACGTAGCAACGGCCATGCCAATCTGCGCCGCGCCTGGAATTTGATCCAGATCAACTCGCGGCGCCGGCATCACCTTTAGGCCGCCCGCAGCCTGCCGATGCAAAGAAGGACAGCGAGCCTTTCAAGCTCACGCCTCCTTCCGATACTCCGCGCCCACGAAGCGCGGCACCACCATGCGCAAGAACCTGCCGGTCACCCAAGCCGAAACCGCCCTCAACCCGACGGACTACCTCATCTCCCGCACCGATCTCAAAGGCCGCATCGTCTTCGCCAATCCGGCGTTCGTGCGCATCAGCGGCTACACGCAGGAGGAGCTGGTCGGCGCGCCGCACAATCTCGTGCGCCACCCCGACATGCCGGAAGCCGCCTTCGCGGATTTGTGGGCCACGCTGCAAGCCGGCAAGGCGTGGCGCGGCTTCGTCAAGAACCGCCGCAAGGACGGCGGTTTCTACTGGGTGCTGGCCAACGTGACGCCGGTGTTTCAGAACAACGTGGTGGTCGGCTATACGTCGGTGCGTTCCATGGCGACGCCTGCGCAGATCGCGCGCGCGCAACGCGCCTATACCGCCATCAACGAAGGCGACACGTCGTACACCGTGCGCGCGGGCCGCATTCTGCGCACAGGATGGCGGCGCGCGGTCAATCTGTTCCAGATCGACAGCCTGCGCTTCAAGGTAATCGGGCTGCAAACGCTGATTGCATCGGCCATCCTGATCGGAACGGGCTGGGCGCACATCGCGCTGGAAGCGGCCGATCTGCATGGCGCAGCGTGGCTCGTGTTCAGCCGCGACTGGCTGTGGCTCACCGGCGTGGGTTGTGCCGGGCTGGCGACGATGTCAGGCGTGCTGCTCGCACGCACGCTGATCCGACCGCTGGAAGAAGCCGCCACGCTTGCCACGCGACTGGCCGCCGGCGACCTGACCACCGTGGTCGAAGTCCGCTCCAGCGACGAGCTGGGCGAAGTCATGCGCGCCATGGGCACCATGCGCGCAAGCCTGTCGTCGATCGTGCGCGACATCCAGGACGGCGCCGCCAACGTCGCGCACAGCACGCTGCAGATTTCCGCGGGCAACCATGACCTCTCCGCGCGCACCGAGCAGCAAGCCGCCGCGCTGGAAGAAACCGCATCGAGCATGGAGGAGCTGACCTCGATGGTCGCGCAGAATGCCGACCACGCCCGTGCCGCCAGCGCCCTTGCCGAAGAGGCCTCCACAATCGCGGCCGACGGCGGCCAGGTCGTGCAGCGCGTGGTGCAGACCATGGACGCCATCCGCGCCGACAGCCAGCGCGTGACCGAGATCATCGCCACTATCGAAAGCATCGCGTTCCAGACCAACATCCTGGCGCTCAACGCAGCGGTGGAAGCGGCCCGCGCGGGCGAAGAAGGCCGGGGCTTTGCCGTCGTTGCCGGCGAGGTGCGCAACCTGGCCCAACGCAGCGCGCAGGCCGCCGCACAGAGCAAGGAGATCATCCGCGCATCCGACCAGTCCGTGCGCGACGGCGTTGATCTCGTCCACAAGGCGGGCGCCACCATGACGCAGATCGTGCAATCGGTGCAGACCGTCACGCAGCTCATGTCGGAAATCTCCGCCAGCTCGCGCGAGCAGAGCAGCGGCATTGCGCAGATCAACGCGTCGGTTTCGCAGCTCGATGGGGTCACGCAGCAGAACGCCACGCTGGTGGAAGAAGCGGCGGCCGCCACGTCGGTGCTGGCCCGCCAGTCGGAAGACCTGAAGCACGCCATCGCCGTGTTCCGCGCGTAGCGCCGCAGCGGCAGCGCTGCCTTACACGGTGAAGCGCGTGTCGCGTTCCAGCAAGGCCGTCACCGCCTCAGGCAACAGCGGCTCGCTGAAGTAATAGCCCTGCAGCACATCGCATTGATGGGAGGCCAGGAAGGCCGATTGCGCAGCATCTTCCACGCCTTCGGCACACACCTTCACGCCAAGGTTGTGGGCGAGCACCACGACGGTCGTGCAGATGGCGGCATCGTTCGAATCGCGATCGATGTCCTTGACGAAGGCACGGTCGATCTTGATGAGGTCGATCGGCAGGCGCTTCAAATACGCCAGGCTCGAATACCCCGTGCCGAAATCGTCGATGGCAATGCGCACGCCAAGCTGGCGAATGGCCGTGAGGTCTTCGATCGTGCGTTCGGTGCCTTCCATCAGCATCGACTCGGTCACTTCCAATTCAAGGAAGCCGGAGCCGAGGCCGTACTGGCGCTGCAGCTTGAGCAGCGTCGGCAGCACGGTGCCGCGCTTGAACTGCAGCGGCGACACGTTCACCGCGAGCGTCAGGTCATCCGCCAGGCCGCGCTTGTGCCATTCGGCGCGTTGCTGCGCGGCTTCAGTCAAGACCCAGTTGCCGATCTCGACGATCAGCCCGCTCTCTTCGGCCACCGGAATGAACGCAGCCGGCGGCAGCAATCCGCGCGTCGGATGAATCCAGCGGATCAGCGCTTCCAGCCCGCACACGCGGCCGGTTTTGGTGTCGATCTGCGGCTGGTACAGCAAGCGGAACTGGCCCTGCTCCAGCGCAGCACGAATCTGGTGCTCCAGGTTCAGCCGGTACGACACGCCGATATCCATTTCCGGCGCGAAGAATTCCAGGCGGTTGCGGCCGTTCTGCTTGGCGTAGTACATCGCCATTTCGGCATGGCGGATGAGGCTATCGGCGTCGGCGCCGTGCGCCGGATATTCGGCCACGCCGATGCTTGCCGTCACGAACACTTCGTGCCCTTCCACGCGCACCGGCTCGGCAAACAGATCAAAGCCGAAGTCGACGCCGCGCGAACCGGCGTGCGAGATCACCAATGCAAACACGTCGCCACCAAAGCGTGCCACGGTGTCCACCGTATCGGCGGCATCGCGCAGGCGCTCGGCCACCCGGCGCAGCACCTCGTCGCCCAGCAGGTGGCCGAGGCTGTCGTTGACGACCTTGAAACGATCGATGTTGACGAGCGCGACATAGAAGCGGCTGCGCTGGCGGGCGGCCATTTCCACCGACTGCTGCACCCGGTCGGCCAACAGCGTGCGGTTGGGCAGCCCCGTGAGGGGGTCGATGGTGGCGTGCTGGGCCAGGCGCGTGCGCGTCATCTCCTGCTCAGTCACGTCGTCCTGGATGCCGACGTAGTGCGTCACCGCGCCCTTGGCGTCGCGCACCGGCGAGAGCAGGAAGTTGTTCAGGAACGCGTGGCCGTCCTTGCGGAAATTGCGCAGCAGCACGCGGATCTCGCTCTCGTCGCGCAGCGCGGTCCGCACCTCGTTCAACGCGGGCTGCCCAGGCTCGGACGAATGCAGAAAGCGCGCGTTGCGGCCCAGCACTTCTTCTGCGCGATACCCCGTCATGCGCTCGAAGCCGGGGTTCACATACACGATCGGCAGATCGGGCTGCTGCGCGTCGGCCACGGTAATGCCCGACGGCACCGATTCGACCACGCGGCGCAGCAGGCGCAGTTGCTCGTCGGATTCACGCCGCTCGGTGATGTCCTGCATGGTGCCGAACAGCGCGATGACCTCGTCGCGCTCGTTGCGCTCGATGTTGCCGCGCGAAAGCACCCAGCGGTGCTCACCGTCGCGGCGGATCATCTCCAGCTCCAGCGAGTACGGCTCTCCTTCGGTCACGGCGCGGCTCGCGGCGTCGCGCAGACGGTTATAGCTGTCGGCGGTAAAGAACTGCGCCTGCTGGGCGAAGGCCGGCGGCGCACCGGGCGGCATGCCCGTCAACACGTACATGCCCGACGACCACGTGGTCGAGTCGCGCAGCACATCCCAGCGCCAACTGCCGAGGAGCGCAATCTGCTCCGCCACGCTCAGGTTCGCTTCGCTGCTGCGCAGTTCCTGCTCGATCGCGGAGCGCTGCGAGATGTCGGTCACCCCGCCGACCATGCGCACGGCGCGGCCGTCCTGATCGCGATACAGGCTCGCGCGAATTTCCACCGTGCGTGTGGCGCGATTGGCGTCGATCACGCGACAGACGTGCTGCCAGTTGTCACGGTCCGAATTCAGTACGGCGCGCAGCTCCTGGGCGAAGGCATCGACATCGTCCGGATGTACGAACTGGTGGAAGGTCAGCGTGCGCGAGGTGCCGCCCCCGGTGCCATCGTCGTCGCCCTGGCCGAGCAGGGCATCGCTGCCCAGCAGCCGATGCAGGCTGGCGTTGGCCCAGGACTCGCCGGTCGCGATATCCCAGTCGAAGATCCAGTCGTTGGTCGCGCGCGCCACGCGCTGGAAGCGTTCGGTCAGGCGGTGGACCGTGGCGTCGTGCCGCTGGATGGCGGCGCGCATTTCGTTGAAGGTGCGCTCCAGCAGCGAGAGTTCATCGCGCGAGGCACCGTGCTCGGGCACGCGCGCCGAAAAATCGCCCGTTGCGTAGTGGCGCGCGGCGTCGACGAGCGCGTCGATGCGCGGCATGACCATCCGCCGCAGCGCCATCTGGATCAGCGCGAGCAGCATCACGACCATCAGCAGAATGGCGCCCCCGCCGGCCAGCGTCACGTTGCGCTGCTGGCGAACGATGTCGGTGGCATCCACGCCGCGCACGATGCGCAAATGCCCGCCGGCAGCATGCGGCACCACCATGGCGGCATAGGCGCGGCGCACGCCGTCGGTGTCGTCCAGCAGCAGCGGCTCGCCGGGCTGCTGCCCCGCCGAAGCCAGGAGCGGCCCGCGCACGACGGCCGGCACCTGCGCCGCAGCCAAGGTGCCGTGATTCGACAGCACGTTGCCGTCCGCATCCACCAGATAGACTGGCGCTTCCGGCACGCCTTCAATGGCGGCCGCAATCAGCGCGCTTTGCCGTACGGCCGCATACGCCACGCCGCGGATGGCGCCGTCGCCGCCTGCCATCGGCCGCGCCAAAATCAGGACCGCCTGGCTGGAGGCGCGTCCGGTCACGAACGTCGACAAGGAAGACCGCCCCGTCGCCAGGATCTCGTTCAGGTAAGGCCGGTCCGACAGATCGATGCCAAGCTTCGCCGTGTCCGGCGTGCATACCAGCTTGCGGTGCACATCGATGATGCCGAGGTTCGCGAGTTCGCTCTGATTATGGAAGACGCGGTTGACGAAACTGCTGCACTCCTGCGGCTCCATGCGCAGCGCCGAATCGTCGGCAAGCACCACGGAGAGAAGCGTATTGGCGTTGGAGAGCACCATGCCGACGCGCGCAGCGGCGGCCTCGGTTTCGTGGGTCAGGTGCTGGGCAAGGTGGTCATTGAGCCGGTCACGGTAAAGCGCCACACCGGCAATCGCCACGACGATGGCCGGCAAGGCGGCCACCGCGGCCAAGGCGAGCAAGCGGCCGCGCAACGTGGTGGGAAAGAGAGCGTGCTTCGGCACTTGAATGACCGGTAGAGCCTTATGTGGAGAGCGGATGCACTCTGCGGTTGCACGATGCGCGGCTCAAGGACCATCCCTCGGCGCACGATGCAGTTGCGGCATCGTGCCGGCTGACGGCTGACGCAGTGCGCAAGCATTTTGCTTGCAATTCCTATCGCACGCAACTTGTGGATAGTCTGTAGTCGACCCGGCCGCAAATCGGCGTGGCAGGCCGCGCGAGGGGTGATGGCAGTGTATGCAGTGTGGCGCGCCAACTGTCGTTGCCGCTGCCTTGGCCGACCGCGATACACGTCCAGGGCCGCAGCGTCGGCACCGTTTGGAGCAGGTCGCTGCGGGGGCACGCGCCCATAGAAAAAGCCACCGGATAGCGGTATCCGGTGGCTTCAAGAATACGCTTTGAACGGGGAAGTTCAGCGCAGTTGAAGGATAGGCAAGGCCCCCGGTCAGGCCAATACCCAGGATAGGGTAATTTGGGAAAAACCCTGCATGGGCAGCGGATTTGGTCGCTCGCCCCTTCCGCGTGTGCCTTCTGCACAACGCCCGGATCCGTAACAACCCGTCCTCCGAAATATCCATCCTGGCGACCGGGTGCCGCAGCCCGTCACATGGGATGTTGCGTTATAATGAAAACGATTCGCATTTAGCTTCTTTGCTGTACCACGTTAAGTTAACGATCACGCACGATGCGGCTTTCCGAGCTTTCCCGCCGGGCGACGGCGGTGGTGGATCACGTTGAAGACCGTGAACCCGCCGATCCCATCAGCCAACGCCTGCGCGAACTCGGGTTCGTGACGGGCGAAGAGGTGCGCGTGGTGGCCGTCGGCCCGTTCGGCGGCGACCCGCTCGTCGTGCAGGTGGGCTTTACCCGCTTTGCACTGCGCCGCCAGGAGGCTGCCCGCGTGCGCGTGCGCGCCGAACCGGCCACGCAACCCGCCGCCACCATCACCGCGCCCGAAACGGCCTCGCCCGCAAAGGTGCGCGAGGCGGCATAGCCCGCCTCCTATTGCCGCAGCTTTACGGCTCCGCTTATCCGGCTTCATGCAGATGCACGCTTCTTCCTCCTCCGCTTCAACCCCCGCATTGCGCGTTGCGCTGGTTGGCAACCCCAACTGCGGCAAGACCGCGCTGTTCAACCTGCTGACGGGCAGCCGCCAGAAGGTCGCCAACTATGCGGGCGTGACGGTCGAGCGCAAGGAAGGCCGCTTTACCGCCCCATCGGGCCGCCATGTGCAGATTCTCGATCTGCCCGGCGCCTACAGCCTGGTCGCCACCAGCCCGGACGAGGCCATCACGCGCGATATCTGCCTGGGCACGTTCCGCGGCGAGTCGCGCCCCGACATGCTGATCTGCGTGGTCGACGCCACCAACCTTCGGTTGCACCTGCGCTTCGTGCTGGAACTGCAGCGCCTGGGCTTGCCGATGGTGCTGGCGCTGAATATGGTCGATGCGGCCGAGCGGCGCGGCATCCGCATCGACCGCGCCAAGCTGGAAGCCGCCCTGGGCGTGCCCGTGGTGCAGACCGTGGCCATCAAACGCAATGGCGCGGCCGACCTTGTTGCCCATATCGATCACGAACAGCTGCCGGCCGTGCCGGTCGGGCTGCCGGCCGATGCGGATCCGCACGTTGAAGTGAAGCGGCTGCTCGATACCGCCGTGACCATGCCGCGCAGCACGGCCGAGCTGGACGACCGGCTCGACCGTATCGTCCTGCACCCGGTGCTGGGCCTGATGCTGCTGGCCGTGCTGATGTTCTTCATGTTCCAGGCCGTGTTCTCGTGGGCGCAGCCGCTCATGGACGGCATTCAGGGTGCCGTGGAAGCCGTGGGCGTGTGGGTCGGCAACGTCATGCCCGACGGCATGCTCAAGAGCCTGCTGGTCAACGGCATCATCGCCGGCACGGGCAGCGTGCTGGTGTTCCTGCCGCAGATCCTGATCCTGTTCCTCTTCATCCTGTCGCTGGAAGAATCGGGCTATCTGCCGCGCGCGGCCTTCCTGCTCGACCGGTTGATGGCAGGCGCGGGGTTGTCGGGGCGCTCGTTCATTCCGCTGCTGTCGAGCTTTGCGTGCGCGATTCCCGGCGTGATGGCCACGCGCACGATTCAGGATCCGCGCGACCGGCTGGTGACGATTCTCGTGGCACCGCTGATGACCTGCTCGGCGCGGCTGCCCGTGTATGCACTGCTGATCGGTGCTTTCATCCCGGTGCGGCAGGTGTGGGGCCTGTTCAATCTGCAGGGGCTGGTGCTGTTCGGGCTGTACATGGCGGGCATCGTGTCGGCGCTGGTCGTGGCCTATGTGCTCAAGTACCTGAAGCGCGATCGCAACGAGCACCCGCTCATTCTCGAATTGCCGTCGTACCGCCTGCCCAGCGTGCGCAACCTGATCGTCGGCCTCGTCGAACGGGCGCGCATTTTCCTGCGCCGCATCGGCACGGTCATCCTCAAGATGATGGTGGTGCTGTGGTTCCTTTCGACGTTCCCGGCACCGCCGGCCAACGCCACGCTGCCGGCCATCGATTACAGCTTTGCCGGGATGATCGGCCGTGCGCTTGAAGTCGTGTTCGCGCCGATCGGCTTCACATGGCAGATGTGTATTGCGCTGATCCCAGGCATGGCGGCACGTGAGGTGGCCGTGGGCGCGCTGGCGACGGTGTACTCGCTGTCGGCAACGCATGAAGATGCGGCTGCGCAGTTGGCGCCGATCATCTCGCAGCAATGGTCGCTGGCCACGGCATTGGCCTTCCTGGCTTGGTACGTCTACGCGCCGCAGTGCATCTCGACGCTGGCCACCATCCGCCGCGAGACCAACTCGTGGAAGGTCATGGCGGGCACCGCCGGCTACCTTTTCGCGCTGGCCTACCTGGCCGCTTTCGCCACCTACCAGATCGCACGGGTGCTGACATGAGCGTGTACCACGTTGTCGAAACCGGCGTTGTCGCCACCGTCGTGGCGCTGAGCGCGTTGTCGCTGACCGGCCGCTATGCGCCGGCGATGCGTGCCCGCACGGCGGCGCGCGTGGCAGGCTGGTGTGATCGGCCGTCGCGGCCGGGCTGGATGCGCGCCTTCGGGCAGCGCTTGCTCACGCCGGGCGAGGCGCCTTCCTGCCACTCCGATCCGCTGTCGGGCAGCGCATGCGGCAGTGGTTGCAGCGGCTGCGCCTCAGGTGAATCGTCATCCGCCACCCCGGTCGAACAGCCGATCCACTTCGTGCGGCGCAAATAACAGCCGACGCAACGCCACAACACTCACGGGCTCGCATCACGCGGGCCCGTTTTGTTTTTGCGCAACGCAGGCGTAGACTGGTCCAAACCTGAACGGGGGACGCGTCATGACCGAAGAGTTGCTGGTCCAGTTGATTGCGGAAGTCGAGAAGGAAGACCCGGTGGATTTCGCCAACCTGCCCTTCGACGAGCAGATGTTGCGCGACCTAGTCTGCAAGCTGGTGTCGCGCCAGCTGACGCAAATGGAAAATGCCCACTTCAGCCAGGACGAGGTGATCGTCTCGCTCACCGCGAGCATCGCCAAGCTGGTCCTCGAAAATCTCGTGCTGAATGCGCGCCTGCTGGCACAGCAGGGGCACGGCGAAAGCGCACGCGCGCTGCTGGAGCGGATCTCCCGCCAGGCGAAGGGATAAGCAGCGCAGTTACCGGGCCGGCACCACGTTGTACTGCGTGCGGGCGCGGGTCAGCAGGCGCTTGGCGACGGACAGGCCGCGAATGGCGGCGGCATCGTCGTCCACGGGAAAATCAAATTCGGCGCTCCAGTTGCAGCCGGTGTGATCGGGGCGGTGAATGCACATCGCGCGCAGTTGGCACTGTGCGCATTCGGGATGTTGCTGGACGCAGCGGGCCAGCAAGGTCTTGAGTTCATCTTCGGACTTCAGACGGCGTTGCATCGGCATCTCCTGAATAACAGGGAGTTGGAACCCCGAGCGCGCGGTGAGTTTCGCCATGATCCCGTCGATACTGTTTCAGCAAGTTACCGGGTCACATCAGGCATTCAACCCTATCGCGCCGGACACGCCCGCACTTGCCTGACACGCAGGGCAGACGCCGTAGAGCGCCAGCGCGTGATCGCGCAGCACGAAGCCGCGCTCGTTGGCCACGCGCTCCTGCCGCGACTCGATGGCGTCGTCGTGAAACTCTTCCACGCGACCGCACGTCAGGCAGATCAGGTGATCGTGATGCGCGCCCTCGTTCAGCTCATACACCGCATGGCCGGCCTCGAAGGTATGGCGCAACAGCACGCCGGCATCCACCAGCTGATTGAGCACGCGATAGACCGTCGAGATGCCGATGTCGAGTTCCGACGTGAGCAACTGGCGGTACACATCTTCCGCGCTCAGGTGGCGGCTGTGCTCCGTACCGGCGGTGAGGATTTCCAGAATCTTGACGCGCGGCGATGTGGCTTTGAGCCCGGCCCGGCGCAGGTCGGTCGAGTTTGGCATGGCGTTCGTTGGGGCGAGATTTGGGTACAGCAGGCGGGGCGTTACAGCGGGCGAGAACCCAAAACGGCTACGTTGCACGCATGCACGCCGGTCGCTGAGTTCTTGAAGAAAAAAAACGGCATGGCTGGCAGCCCGGAAAGTCGCAGTCGGGAAAGCGGGGTCTGAGTGCTTTCCCGACTGTCGGGCGGCTTGCTACTGCCAAACGCTCTGTGTGTCAGAGCGGTCCCCACAAAAGATCGGTTGCCGGGCGCCGGCCCGTGAAGCAGCGGGCGCGCAGCGAAATTCGGTTCGATGCGCCGTGCCTTGGAAGATGTGCCCTGGGAGCGAATCCATCGGCTGCAGCGCTGTCGATGGACACACTATAAATGCGAATGATTCGCATTACAAGCGTTTTCTTTGCGGACCGTGAAAGGACCCTCCTGGGGCGTGGTCACCCGCGCAGCCCGCGCGTTACACCGGTCCGATCGCGGGGGCGTAGCCGCTGGGGGCAAAGCGCAACGTCGTCACCATCGACGCGATCACGATGGCAATCAGCAGCGACCACGGCAATTGAAAACCGCCCGTCAGCTCGCGCAGCCAGCCAACTGCGTAGGGAATGATCCCCGTGATGATGAAGCCGATGCCTTGCACGAACGCCGCCAAATAACCGGCAGCGCGCGCATCGGGCAGGTGATCCAGCGTAAGCGTCAGGCACAGCGAGAACATCGAGCCGAGCCCACCGCCAATGAGCGCAACCCACAGCGTGGTGCCGGTTTGCGGCGCGAGCATCAAGCCGACCATGCCGACGAGCTGCAAGACCAGCACGACCACCAGCCACGGGCGGCGATCGGGCCAGCGGCGCGCGAGCAGCGGTGCTGCCAATGCGCCGATCACCTGGAAGATCGTCATCAGGCCGATCAGGCTGCCTGCGTCCTGCGCGCTCCAGCCGAGCTGACGGTAGAACATCGGCAGCCACGCGATCATGCTGGTGTAGCCGCCGTTGGCCGCGCCAAAGTAAATGGCCAACAGCCATGCGCGCCGGTTGCCGAAGAAATTGAGCACTGGTCCGCGCTGCGCGGGTGCGGCGGCCTCACGCGGCCGAGCCGTCGTCCACAACACAAGGGCTGCCAGCGCCGGCAGCGCCCACACGCCGAGACCGACATGCCAATCTGCGATGTGTGCAATGCGCGGGCTGAGCGTCGCCGCGATACCGCCGCCGGCCATCAGCGAGGCGGAATACAAGCCCAGCGCCATCGGCACACGCTGCGGAAACCACCGCTTGACGAGGCCCGGCACCAGCGCCTGGACAATCGCCACGCCCGTGCCGGCCAGCGCGGCGCTTGCGATCAAGGCGCCGCCGTGCCCAGCCCACAATCGCCACAGGCATGCGCCCGCAATGGCCAGCAGGCTGCATGCCACACCGCGATGCTCGGGCAGCCAGCGCGCAAGCCAGGGCAGGAACAGGGCGACGCTGCCCATGCACAGCACGGGAATCACGGTCAGCAGCGAAGCGCCCTGCAAGCCGAGCCCCGTGCCCGCGCGAATTTCTGCCAGCAGCGGCCCGATGGTCGTGAGAATCGGCCGCAGGTTCATTCCAAGCGCAACCACGACCACGACGCCGAGCCAACCGGCATCAGCGCGCATCGACGGAGTTACGGTATGAGGTGACACCTCGGCGGCGGTGCCCTGTGCGGCCACGTCGCTCACGATTGACGTGCCTGCCATGCTTCGTAAAGGCCCTGCTCGCCCGTGGGCCGGCACGAACGCAGTTGCAACTCGCCGTGCTCCGGTGCGCCCCGCATCTCGGCATACAGCGCGGCGGTCGACATGCCGAAGGGCGCGCCATCTTCGTTCGAATACGCAAAGTACGCCGCGCGAATGCCGCAGCGGTGCATCGCGGCAAAGCACATGGGGCACGGATGGCCGCTCGCGTACATCACCGCGCCGCGCAAGTCCGGCGTGGCCAGCGCACGGCTCGCCTGGCGGATCGCCTGCATTTCGGCATGGGCGGTCGGATCGTGGGTGGCGCGCACCTCGTTCACGGCACGCGCCACGATCTTGCCGTCGCGCACGAGCACCGCGCCAAACGGCAATCCGCCGGCGTTGACGTTACCGCGCGCAAGCTCCACCGCCTCACGCATGTACTGCTCATCGGACATCGGGGTTCTCCACAGACGAAATTGCGGGTCGATTATGGTTGCGCCCCTAAACATGTTCAAATTAAATAGTGAAATGATGTTCAGTGGATTTTCAAATGATTGATCTTCTCTTGCTGCGCAGCTTTGTCACGGTCGTGGATACCGGCAACTTCACCCGGGCGGCCGAGCATCTGCATCTGACGCAGTCGACGGTCAGCCAGCAGATCCTGCGGCTGGAGCAGCAATTGGACTGTCGCCTGCTCGACCGCAGCCAGCGCCAGGTGCTGCCCACCGAAGAAGGCGACCGCCTGCTCGGCTACGCCCGCCGCCTGCTGCGCCTGGCCAACGAAGCGAGCGAGGCGCTCAGCCCCGAGCACACCGGGGGCGTGCTGCGGCTGGGCGTGCCCGAAGACCTCGGCAGCGGCGCGCTGATGCCGCTCATCGCCAGCTTTGCACGCGAGCGCCCCCGGCTGCGGCTGGAAGTGGAAAGCGGCCTCTCTCACCACCTCCTGCGTCTGTATCGCAACGGCGATCTCGACATGCTGCTCGTCAAGCAATGGGGGACTGACAGCGACTGCCATGCGCGCTGGGCGGAGCCGGTTTGCTGGATCGACAGCGCCGAGCGGCCGCACACGCTGCCGCTCGGGCCATCGCAACCTGCGTTGCCGCTGGTGGTGTTTCCAGTGGGCGCGCTGTATCGGCAAGAGATGCTGCATGCGCTGGAATCGATCGGCCAGCCGTGGCGCATCACGTATTCGAGCCCGAGCCTAGCGAGCCTGTGTGCTGCTGTCAGCGCGGGGCTGGGCGTGAGCCTGCTGCCGGCCAGCACCGTGCAGGCCGGGCATCGCGTGCTCGGCGCTGCGGATGGTTTTCCGGAGATCGGGGGGCTGGAACTCGCGCTGTTTGCACGACCGGATCTCGACAGCGCGGGGCGTGCGCTGCGCGATCGCCTTGTCGAGATGTGCGCAGCGCGTGCGCAGGCGCTGCAGTCGGCTGCCGGCTGAACGCCTGGGCACCAAAGAAAAAGCCGGACCCGCTTGTCGCGAAGTCCGGCTCGGTACGGGTACGGCCCAGTTCAGCTTCAGGCAGCTTCCGCCAGCGGCACGCGAATCAGATGATCGAACGCCGACAGTGCGGCCTTCGCGCCATCGCCAGTGGCGATGATGATCTGCTTGTACGGCGTCGTGGTCGCATCGCCTGCAGCGAATACGCCTTCCGCGCTGGTCTGGCCGCGTGCGTCGACGACGATCTCGCCAAAGCGATTGCGTTCGAGCGCGCCGTCCAGCCATTCGGTGTTGGGCACCAGGCCGATCTGCACGAACACGCCTTCCAGCGCGACCGTGTGCTCGACGCCATCGACGCGGCTCTTGTAGCGCAGGCCATTGACCTTCTGGCCGTCACCGGTGATCTCGGTGGTCTGCGCGTTGGTGACGATGGTCGCATTCGGCAGGCTTTGCAGCTTGCGCACCAGCACAGCATCGGCCTTCAGCTCGCTGGCGAATTCCAGCAGCGTGACGTGGCTCACCAGGCCGGCGAGGTCGATGGCCGCTTCCACGCCCGAGTTGCCGCCGCCGATGACGGCCACGCGCTTGCCCTTGAACAGCGGGCCATCGCAGTGCGGGCAGTACGCCACGCCCTTGTTCTTGTACTCCTGCTCACCCGGCACGTTGACGTTGCGCCAGCGTGCGCCGGTCGACAGGATGACCGAGCGGCCCTTGAGCACCGCGCCGTTGGCCAGCGTCACCTCGGCAAGGCCGCCCGGCTTGTCTGCCGGCGTGAGCTTGACCGCGCGCTGCGTGTTCATGATGTCGACGTCGTACTGGCGCACGTGCTGCTCCAGCGCGGCGGCAAACTTCGGCCCTTCGGTCTCCTGCACGGAGATGAAGTTCTCGATGCCCAGCGTGTCGAGCACCTGGCCACCAAAACGCTCGGCCACCACGCCAGTGCGCACGCCCTTGCGGGCCGCGTACACGGCAGCCGCCGCGCCGGCCGGGCCACCACCGACGATCAGCACATCGAACGCTTCCTTGGCGGCCAGCTTTTCAGCATCACGCGCGGCAGCGCCGGTGTCGATCTTGGCGAGGATCTCTTCCACGCCCATGCGGCCCGTGCCGAACGTCTCGCCGTTCAGGAACACGGTCGGCACGGCCATGATCTGGCGTGCCTCGATTTCGCCCTGATACAGCGCGCCGTCGATGGCGACGTGCTGGATGCGCGGGTTGATCACGGACATCACGTTCAGCGCCTGGACCACGTCCGGGCAGTTCTGGCACGTGAGCGACATGTAGGTCTCGAAGCGGAAATCCCCTTCGATATTGCGAATCTGCTCGATGACGTCGGCTTCCAGCTTGGGCGCATAGCCGCCCACTTGCAGCAGCGCCAGCACGAGCGAGGTGAACTCGTGGCCGGTCGGGATGGCGGCAAAACGCACGCTCACATCCGCGCCGGTGCGGCGGATCAGGAACGACGGTGCGCGCTCGGCGGCATCGCGTTGTTCGGTCAGCACGATCATGCTGGACTGCTCGGCCACGTCGCGCAGCAGGTCCATCATGTCGCGGGAGCCCTCGCTGTCATCGACGTTGGCGACCAGCTCAATGGGCTGCACGAGGCGTTCGAGGTAGGCCTTCAGTTGGGCCTTGACATCAGCATCCAGCATGACGACTTCCTTTATTCGTTTTGATTCAGTGACAGGGCGCGGCGCATGCCTGCGCCCTTAAGCAAACGGCCGGCAGAGCCGGCCGTTTTTTCTCGCTGCATGTCTGCAGCAAACAGCCTTACAACTTAGATCTTGCCGACCAGGTCCAGCGACGGCTTGATCGTCTTGGCGCCTTCGTTCCACTTGGCCGGGCACACGTTGCCCGGGTTGTTGGCGACGAACTGGGCAGCCTTGAGCTTGCGCAGGGTTTCCTTCACGTCACGGGCGATGGCGTTGTCGTGCACTTCCATCGTCTTGATCACGCCTTGCGGGTCGATCACGAACGTGCCGCGCAGTGCCAGGCCTTCTTCCGGAATGTGCACGCCGAATGCGTTGGTCAGCGCGTGCGTCGGGTCACCCACCAGCGGGAACTGTGCCTTGCCCACGGCCGGCGACGTTTCGTGCCACACCTTGTGCGAGAAGTGCGTGTCGGTCGTGACGATGTAGACCTCGGCGCCAGCCTTCTGGAATTCAGCGTAGTTGTCCGCTGCGTCTTCCACTTCGGTCGGGCAGTTGAAGGTGAACGCGGCCGGCATGAAGATCAGCACGGACCACTTGCCCTTGAGCGACTCATCCGTGACTTCGATGAACTTGCCGTTGTGGAACGCTTGGGCCTTGAACGGTTGGACTTGAGTATTGATCAGCGACATAGTGGTTTTCGGTTGGGTTGCTTGGTTGACAACGGAGTGGATCGTATCGTCGATCGGTGCATTGCACAAGTTGATTGATATGATTTTACCGATTGTTTTTTTCTATTGCCAGGGCAACCGAGCGCCGCGCGCCCGAAGCGCCGCATGCCTGCAACGTGCGCGTGCGCGCATAGACGAAATTACACATCGCACCCGCAGGTTGCACACGCTGCACGTGTTATCGCAGCGCACACATCACGTCCGGCCTAGGCGGCGTGAGCGACGAGCCACCGTCTTGTCAGCGTCTGTCTGACTGGCATAGGTCTTGCGCGAGGAGGTCGATCGCAAACCTCCGCCGCGCATCGGCGCCCTCCACTGTTCATGCAGCTGGATGACGGCCCGGCAGGCGAATTCCCCCGGGAGCATGACCTTGTCGCTGAACGTTCTCTTCGTCGCTTCTGAAGCTGTGCCGCTGGCCAAGACCGGCGGACTCGGAGATATGGTCGGAGCGTGCGCGAGCGCGCTTCGACGCGCCGGCATGAAAGTCACCGTGATGCTGCCGGGCTATCCCGACGCCATCACGCAGTTGCAGCACACGCGCACGGTGTGCGAGTGGACCGACCTGCCCGGCGGGCGGGCGCGCCTGTTGAGCGGACACATGGGTGCGCAAGGCATTCCGGTCCTGCTGTTCGACGCGCCGGCCCTGTTCGCGCGGCCGGGCAATCCGTATCTGGATGCACATGGCGAGCCGTATGAAGACAACGCGCTGCGCTTTGCGGCGTTCAGCCAGGCGGCTGCGCGCGTGGCCGGGGGCGTGCCGGGCGTGCATCGCGCTGACATCGTGCAGGCGCATGACTGGCATGCCGGGCTGGTACCGCTGTTCGTCAAGCGGGCGCAGGTGCCGGTGAAGACGGTCTTTACCGTCCATAACCTCGCGTTCCAGGGCAATTTCCCGATGCACGTGGTGCCGGACATTGGCGTGCCGCCCGATGCGGCGCACGAAGCCGAGTTCTGGGGCCAGTTCAGCTTCCTGAAGGCGGGCCTGCTGTGGGCTGATCGCATCACCACCGTGAGCCACGCCTATGCGCGCGAAATCCTGACCGACACGGCGGGTTGCGGCATGCAGGACCTGCTGCGCGCGCGACAGCAGGATCTGGTCGCCATCCTCAACGGCATCGACAACGATGTGTGGAACCCCTCGAAGGATCCGCTGCTGCCGCAGCCGTTTGTGGCGTCCAACCTGAGCGGCAAGCACACCGCCAAGCGCGTGCTCCAGCAGCGCTTTGGCCTGCCGGAAGACGCCAAGGCGCCGTTGCTGGCCCTGGGCAGCCGCCTGACGCATCAAAAGATGGCCGACGTGACGTTGCAGGCGCTGCCCCAACTGCTGGAATCGAACCCGCAATTGCAGGTAGCCGTGCTCGGCTGCGGTGAACACGCATACGAGACCGGCATGGCGGAACTGGCGGCGCGCTATCCGCGCCAGGTGGCCGCCAAGATCGGCTACACCGAGGCCTATGCCCACCTGCTGCACGCCGGCGCCGATATCCTGCTGCATGGCAGCCGCTTCGAGCCGTGCGGCCTGACGCCGCTCTACTCGATGCGCTACGGCACCGTGCCGATCGCCTCGCGCGTGGGCGGCCTGATGGACACCATCACCGACCACGGCTCGCCCGAAGCCGCCATGCACGGCGCCACAGGTTTCCTGTTCGACGGCGACACCGCCGACGCCATGGTCGCCGCCGTGGAGCGCGCGTTGCACGTCTTCGCCCAGCCGCAGGCGTGGCGCATCCTCCAATACAACGGCATGACGACCGACTTCGGCTGGTCGCAACCTGCCCGCGAATACATCGCGCTGTACCGCACGCTGGTGCCGGCCGCCACGCCCATGCCCGCTGTGGCGCTGGTGCAGACGCCCGTCGCACCGGACGTTGTGCACACGCCCCGCCCCGACCAACCTGTGCGTACGCCGGCGCGGCGACGCTCGACGGCGCTGTCCGACGAGATCCGAGCGCACGCGGTGGCGCGCGCCGCCAGTGCCGAAAAAATCCGTGCCTGACCGCGCCTGACGCCCTGCCCCGCTTTCACGCATGCCAGAGACCAAGTCGCCCAAGCCCGCTACGCCTCGTAAAACCACTGCCGCACTGAAGGCGGCCAAGCCGCCCGGCAGCAACGCCAAATCGGTCACGAAGCCGGCCGCGCCGCCCGCCGAAGGGCCGCCGGCTGCGGTGGAAGCTCCGTATGCGCCCGCCATCTGCTACGTCCATCCGCTGCAATTGGGCAGGCTCGACCGGTGGGACGGCGTGCTCGATCGCATCGCCGCACTGGGTTTTGACCATGTGTTGATGGCGCCGCCGTTTGCCGTGGGTGCGGCCGGCAACGTCTTCGTCACGCGGGACCATGCGCAACTGCATGCAGCACTGGGCGGCGGGCCGGCCGACGCCGCGCTCGCCACGCTGGCCGAAGGGTGCCGCGCGCGCGGGCTGACGCTGTTGCTCGACCTCGTAATCGACCGCGTTGCCGTCGACGCGCCGCTGCGTGCCGACCACCCAGACTGGTTCGCCAGCCACGCCGAAGACGGCGACGCGCTCGACCCACGCCTGCCGCCGTCGCATCTGGAGGTCGCCTCCTTCCGGCACGACGACCCGCGCACCGCCGACGCCATCCTCACATGGTGGACGCAGCAGTTGCGCAACTGGGCCGCATTGGGCATCGGCGGATTCCGCTGCGAAGCGCCGGGCCGTCTGCCTGCCGAACGTTGGCGCACGTTGATTGTCGACGTGCGCAAGGAGACCGCTGCCGTCCGCTTCCTCGCGTGGACGCCCGGCATGGACGGCGCGGCCATCGATGCACTGGCCGGTGTCGGCTTTGACGCGACGTTTTCGTCGCTGCGCTGGTGGGATTTCCGCGCCGGCTGGATGGTGGAAGAGCACGCGCGCCTGGCCGCCGTCGCACCGCCCATCGCCACGGTGGAAGCGCCGTTCGGCACGCGCTACGGCCAGGCATTCGGCGACGCGATGATCCGTGAACGCGCCTACCGCCGTCTCCTGCACGTGGCGGACACGCTCGATGCCGGCTGGCTGATGCCGCTGGGCTTCGAACGCGGCGCACTGCTGCCGATGCTGGCCGAGCGCGGTGATCCCTCCGACCAGCAATGGATCGACGCGCATGCCGCATTCGACCTGAGCGACGCGGTGCGCGATGTGAATGCGACCATCCGCGCCGCACGCCAGACGAATACCGTCGCGCCGCACGCCGAACTGCGCATGCTGACGGGCCCCGACGCGCCCGCCACCGCGCTCTTGCGCGCCGACGGCCCGGACCTGCGCGCAGGCGATGCCGCCACACTGACGGTCATCAATCCCGACCTGTACATGGGCGTGTCGGTGCATGCCGACCACTTCCTGCCCGGCGTGGCCGGCGGCTTTACGCGCGGCGTGGCGCTCGATCTGCTGACGGAACCGGTCGGCAGTTGCGACGACACGCTGCGTGCCAATGCGCGTCCGTTGGCGGAGATCGATCTGCTGCCCGGCGACGTGCAGGTCTGGCGCGTCTTCCGCAACGCCCCGGTGCGCACGCCCGCCGCAGGCAAGCCGGCCAGGAGCCCGCGCGCCAAGGCCGGCGAAGCGAAGGACCCCGTCAACGCTGCCATTGCCGCACCGCGCATCGGTATCGAACAGGTGCAGCCCTCCGTTGAAGACGGACGCTTTGCCGTCAAACGCCTGGTGGGTGACGACATCGTCGTCGAGGCCGACGTGCTGATGGACGGGCACGACAAATTGGCCGTCCACCTGCTGTGGCGCGCTCAGGATGAAGACCCCTGGCAGCACGTGCCGATGGTGGCCCTGGGCAACGACCGCTGGCGCGGCGCATTCCGGCCGGAACGGCTGGGGCGGCACGTGTACGCCGTTGCCGCATGGCGCGATGCCTTCGGCACCTATCGCTCCGAACTCGAGAAGAAGCACACGGCCGGTGTCGACGTGACGCTGGAGCTGGAAGAAGGCGCGCGGCTGGTCGCACAGGCAGCCGAGCACGCCCCCCAGGACGCCGCTGCCGACGCGCTGCACAAGCTTGCCCGACTGCTGGCGGAAGCCGATCACGCGCACCGTCTCAAGCTGCTGCTGGACCCGGTGACCGCGCAGGTGATGGCGCAGGCCTCGCACTACCGGCCGTTCTATGTCGAAAGCGTGACGTACCCGCTCGACGTGGAGCGCGCCGGCGCAGCGTTCGCAAGCTGGTACGAACTGTTCCCACGCTCGGCGTCGGATGACGAACAGCGGCACGGCACCTTCGACGATGTGATCCGCCGCCTGGGCGCCATCCGCGGCATGGGCTTCGACGTGCTGTACTTCCCGCCCATCCACCCCATTGGCCGCACCAATCGCAAGGGCCGCAACAACAGCCTGCGCGCGGAGCCAGACGACCCCGGCAGCCCGTACGCGATTGGCGCTGCCGAAGGCGGACACGACGCCATCCATCCGCAGCTCGGTACGTTGGAAGACTTCCGCCGTCTGATGCGCGCCGCGCGTGAGAAGGGGCTGGAGCTGGCGCTGGACTTCGCCATTCAATGCTCGCCCGACCACCCCTGGCTGCGCGAGCACCCCGGCTGGTTTGCATGGCGCCCCGACGGCAGCATCAAATACGCCGAGAACCCGCCCAAGAAATACGAAGACATCGTCAACGTCGACTTCTATGCCGACGACGCCAAGCCCAGCCTGTGGACGGCGCTGCGCGACGTGGTGATGTTCTGGGCGGACGAAGGCGTGCGCCTGTTCCGCGTCGATAACCCGCACACCAAGCCGCTGCCGTTCTGGGAATGGATGATCGGCGAGGTGCGTGCGCGCTATCCGGATACGGTGTTCCTGTCGGAAGCCTTTACGCGGCCCAAGGTGATGTACCGGCTGGCGAAGGTCGGCTTCTCGCAGTCGTACACGTACTTCACGTGGCGGCACACCAAGCAGGAATTCATCGATTACCTGACCGAGCTGACGCGCACGCCGGTGCGTGAATATTTCCGCCCGCACTTCTTCGTCAACACGCCGGACATCAACCCGGTGTTCCTGCAGACCTCGGGCCGGCCGGGCTTCCTGATTCGTGCGGCGCTGGCGGCCACGCTGTCGGGCCTGTGGGGGGTCTATAACGGCTTCGAGCTGTGCGAAGGCGCCGCGGTGCCCGGCAAGGAGGAGTACCTCGACTCCGAGAAATACCAGTTGCGTGCGTGGGACCACAACCGCCCCGGCAACATCGTCAAGGAAATCGCCCTGCTCAACCGCATCCGCCGCGCCAACCCGGCGCTGCACTCGCATCTGGGCGTGACCTTCCAGCCGGCCTCGGGCGACCAGATCCTGTTCTTCAGCAAATCGACGCCGCCCGTGCTGCCCGCACGGTTGGAAACCTCGCAGACCGAGCTGGCCAACGCCCTGTCGCCGGACCGCTTTGGTGACAACACGGTGTTCGTCGCCATCAACCTCGACCCGCACCACGCGCACGAATCCGACATCGAACTGCCACTGTGGCAATGGGGCCTGCCCGACCACGGCGCGCTGATGGCCGAGAACCTGGTCAACGGCCAGCGCACGGTCTGGCGCGGCAAGTGGCAGCACATCCGCCTTGAACCCGAGCAGCCGTTTGCCATCTGGCGCGTGCGCCCGGCCCTGCCTTCGGAGGAAAACCCGTCATGACGCGCAATCCGACCGCGCTGCTGGTGGACGACGCGCTCTGGTACAAGGACGCCGTCATCTATCAGCTGCATGTCAAATCGTTCTGCGATTCCGACAACGACGGTGTCGGCGACTTTCCCGGCTTGATCTCCAAGCTCGACTACATTGCCGAGCTGGGCGTGGACGTCATCTGGCTGCTGCCGTTCTACCCATCGCCGCGCCGTGACGACGGCTACGACATCGCCGAATACCGCGGCGTGCATCCCGATTACGGCACCATGGCCGACGTGCGCCGCTTCATTGCCGAAGCGCATGCGCGGGGCCTGCGCGTGATCACGGAACTGGTCATCAACCACACGTCGGATCAGCACCCGTGGTTCCAGCGCGCGCGGCGCGCCAAGCCGGGGTCTGCGCTGCGCGACTTCTACGTGTGGTCCGACAACGACAAGAAATACGCCGGCACGCGCATCATCTTCATCGATACCGAGCCCTCCAACTGGACGTGGGACCCGGTGGCCAATGCGTACTACTGGCACCGGTTCTATTCGCACCAGCCCGATCTCAACTTCGACAACCCGCGCGTGCTCAAGGCCGTGATCGGCGTGATGAAGTTCTGGCTCAACCTCGGCGTGGATGGTCTGCGGTTGGATGCCGTGCCGTATCTCGTGGAGCGCGAAGGCACGTCGAACGAGAACCTGCCCGAGACGCACGAAGTGCTGCGCAAGATCCGCGCGGCCATGGATGGGGAATTCAAGAACCGCCTGCTGCTGGCCGAGGCCAACCAATGGCCGGAAGACACGCAGGAATACTTCGGTGCCGGCGACGAATGCCACATGGCGTTCCACTTCCCGCTGATGCCGCGCATGTACATGGCGATCGCGCGTGAAGACCGTTTCCCGATCACCGACATCATGCGCCAGACGCCGGAGGTGCCGCCCGGCTGCCAATGGGCCATCTTCCTGCGCAATCACGACGAATTGACGCTCGAAATGGTGACCGACGCCGAGCGCGACTACCTCTGGGAGGTCTACGCGAGCGACCGCCGTGCGCGCCTGAACCTCGGCATCCGCCGCCGGCTCGCACCGCTGCTCGAACGCGACCGCCGCCGCGTCGAGCTGATGAACAGCCTGCTGTTCTCCATGCCCGGCACGCCCGTCATGTACTACGGCGACGAAATCGGCATGGGCGACAACATCCATCTGGGCGACCGCGACGGCGTGCGCACGCCGATGCAATGGTCCCCCGACCGCAACGGCGGCTTCTCGCGCGCCGACCCCGAACAGCTCGTGCTGCCCGCCATCATGGGCTCGCTGTACGGCTATGAATCGGTGAACGTGGAAGCGCAAAGCCGCGACGCGCATTCGCTGCTGAACTGGACACGCCGGCTGCTGGCCACGCGCAAGCGGCATCGCGTGTTCGGGCGTGGTTCCATCCAGTTCCTGCAGCCTTCGAACCGCAAGGTGCTGGCGTATATCCGCGCGCTGGAGGGCGAGGCGCCCATCCTCTGCGTGGCCAATCTCTCCCGCGCCTCGCAGGCTGTGGAGCTGGACCTGTCCGCCTTTGCGCAGCGGGTGCCGGTGGAGCTGATCGGCGGGACGGCGTTTCCGCCCATCGGGCAGTTGTCGTATCTGCTCACGCTGCCGCCGTACGCCTTCTACTGGCTGGAGCTGCGCGAGAACGAGCCGGGGCCGACCTGGGCGCAACCGGCCGCCGAGCAATTGCCCGAGTTCACGACGCTGGTGCTGCGCGCCGGCCTCGATGCGGTGGCCGACACGCGGCAGCGCGAGGCACACCGTCAGTTGATCGAACGCGAAATCCTGCCGACGTATCTGCCCAAACGCCGCTGGTTTGCCGCCAAGGACAGCGTGCTGCGTAGCGCGAAGTTTGCGTGGGGCGCGACCGTGCCGGTAGATGCCGCCTCCACCAACCGCCCGCTGGCCGGGGCGACGCGGCCCGAAGTGTTCCTCAACGAAGTGGCCGTCACGCTGGGCAGCCCCGACGGCACCGAGCGCGTCGAGCGCTACCTGCTGCCGCTGTCCATCGCCTGGGAATCGTCAACGCTGCCGGCCCTGCCCATCCAGCTGGCGCTGGCGCGCGTGCGGCGCGGCCGCCATGTCGGCTACCTGACCGACGCCTTCACCACCGAGACCTTCGCCCGCGCGCTGCTCACCAACCTCGTGCGCGGCACCACGCTGGAAGCCAATGACGGCACCGTGCATTTCGAGCCCGAGCCGAACCTCGCGGAGCTGGCCCAACCTGCCGAGGCGCCCGAAGCCGGCAGCAAGCGGCCTGCGCCGCTGCCTCTGGCACCGGACACGCCCATCCAGTGGCTGGCGGCCGAGCAATCGAACAGCTCGCTGGTGATTGGAGAGTCCGTCATCGTCAAGCTGATCCGCCGTATCGCGCCGGGCATCCACCCCGAAGTGGAGATGACGCGCCACCTCACGCGCGTGGGCTATGCGAACACGGCGGCGCTGATCGGCGAGGTGTCTCACCACGCTGCCGACGGCGAACGCGCCACGCTGGCCGTCATGCAGAGCTTCGTTCCCAACCAGGGCGATGCGTGGACGTGGGCGCTCGACTACCTGCGGCGCACCATCGACGAACTGGCCGTACAGATGGAAGGCGTGACCACGGGCGATGGCGAATCGTCTCCGGTCGCCGTCTCGGAAGCGCGCGTGGATACCGACGAGGCATTGGCCGGCTACGTCAACTTCATCGGCGTGATCGGCACGCGGCTGGGCGAATTGCATGCCGCATTGGCGGCGCCCACCGAAGACCCGAACTTCGGCGCGCGCCTTGCCGACACCGACGATGCCGCCTACTGGATTGCCCGCGTGAGCGAACAACTCACCCGCGCGCACGACAACCTGACGGCATGGCAACGGCAAAACCCCGACAGCGCGTTGCAAGCCGACGTGCAATGGCTGCTGTCGCAACATCAGGCACTGCTCGACGCCGCCCGCACGCATGCCGAAGACGGCCTTGGCGCCACGCTGTCGCGCATCCATGGCGATTTCCACCTCGGCCAGGTGCTGGTAGCACAGGGCGATGCCTTCCTGATCGACTTTGAAGGCGAACCTTCGCGCCCTGTCGAGGAACGCCGGCGCAAGACCAGCCCGCTGCGCGACGTGGCCGGGCTGATGCGCTCGCTCGACTACGTGGTGGGTGCCATGCGGCAAAGCCCCGAACACGTGGCGGGGCCCGCGCAGGAACGCCGCGACATCCTGCTGGAACGCTTCCGCGCTGCCTCCACCGAACGCTTCCTGGAGGCGTACGCGGCCGCCATTCGCGGGCCCGATCTGAGCGCGGTGGACCAGCCCGTGGTCGATCTTCACCTGCTCGATCTGTTCCTGCTGGAAAAGGCCGCGTACGAGGTCAACTACGAAGCATCCAACCGCCCGACCTGGCTGCCGATTCCGCTGGAAGGCTTCACGCGGGTGGCACGTCGCCTGCTGCATGCAGAGCCACCACCGCCTGCTGCGGAAGACTCGACCGGAGGCCCACCGTGACCGCGCTCGACTTTGCCACCCCAACCAAAACCGCCACCGAACCCGAGGCGCCGATCGTGCTGCCGCCGGGCGTCGACCAGATGCGCGTGGATGCGCTCACGCATGGCCGTCTGGGCGATCCGTTTGCCGTGCTGGGCCCGCATCGCCTGGACACCGACGACGGCGCGCGCTGGGTTGTGCGCGCTTTCTACCCGGGCGCACGCCGCGTGCAGGCCATCGACTCGCGCGGCCAGATCATCACGGAGATGACGCCGGTCGGCCGCACGGGGCTGTTCCACGGCCCGCTGCGTGCCGATGCGCAGGACGTGTATGGCCATCCGGAGCTGTATCGTCTGCGCATCATCTGGCCTGCGGGCACCGGCCATGAAGCCGTGCAGGAAACCGAAGACCCATACGCCTTCGGGCTGCTCCTGGGCGACCTGGACCTGCATCTGCTCAACGAGGGCACGCACTGGGCGCTGGCAAGCTGCCTGGGCGCGCAGGCGATGCGCATCGACGGCATCAGCGGCGTGCGCTTTGCGGTGTGGGCACCGAATGCGCAGCGTGTGTCGGTGGTGGGCGAGTTCAACCAGTGGGACGGCCGTCGCCACCCCATGCGCCTGCGCCATCAGGCCGGTGTGTGGGAACTGTTTTTGCCCAGCGGCCTGGGCGTCGGCCCCGGCGCGCGCTACAAGTTCGAACTGATCGGCGCCGACGGCCGGCTGATGGTCAAGGCCGACCCCGCCGCCCGCCAGACCGAACCGCCGCCCGCCACCGCCTCGGTGGTGGCCGACCCGGCGCCGCTGCGCTGGAACGACGACGCGTGGATGCAAACGCGCGCCGAACGCCAAAAGCCCGACGCGCCCATCAGCATCTATGAAGTGCATGCCGGCTCCTGGCTGCGCGATCTGGAAGACGGCGGCCGCAACCTGCAATGGGACGAGCTGGCCGACCGGCTGATCCCGTACGTCACGGCGCTCGGCTTCACGCACATTGAACTGCTGCCGGTGGCGGAGCATCCGTTTGGCGGCAGTTGGGGCTATCAGCCGCTGGGGCTGTTTGCGCCCTCTGCGCGCTTTGGGGCGCCGGAGGCGTTTGCGCGCTTTGTCGACCGCTGCCACCAGGCTGGCCTGGGCGTCATCGTCGACTGGGTGCCCGCGCACTTCCCGACCGACGCGCACGGGCTGGCGCAATTTGACGGCACCGCGCTGTACGAACACCAGGACCCGCGCGAAGGTTTCCATCAGGACTGGAACACGCTCATCTACAACTTCGGCCGCAACGAAGTGCGCGGTTTCCTGATCGCCAGCGGGCTGGAGTGGCTGGAGCGCTTCCATATCGACGGCCTGCGCGTGGATGCCGTGGCGTCGATGCTCTATCGCGACTACTCGCGCCGCGCCGGCGAATGGGTACCCAACCGCTACGGCGGCCGCGAAAACCTGGAGGCCGTGGCGTTCCTCCAGCAAATGAACACGGTCGTGCACGAACGCTGCCCCGGCGCCATCACCATCGCCGAAGAATCGACCGCGTGGCCCGGCGTGACCGCGCCCGTCGAGTTCAACGGCCTGGGCTTCGACTACAAGTGGAACATGGGCTGGATGCACGACACGCTGCACTACATGCAGCGCGACCCGGTGTACCGCCAGCACCATCACGACGGCATGACGTTCGGGCTGGTGTACGCGTTCTCCGAGCACTTCATCCTGCCGATCTCGCACGACGAGGTGGTGCACGGCAAAGGCTCGCTGCTCGGCAAGATGCCCGGCGATGAATGGCAACGGCTGGCGAACCTGCGCGCGTACCTCGCGTTCATGTGGACGCACCCGGGCAAGAAGCTGCTGTTCATGGGCAGCGAGTTCGGGCAAGTGGGCGAATGGAACCACGATGCCTCGCCCGAATGGCACCTGTTGGACGACCCGCGGCACCGTGGCGTGCAGCGGCTCGTGCATGACCTGAATGCGCTGTACCGGAACGAACCGTCATTGCATGCGCGGGACACCGCGCCGGAAGGGTTCAACTGGGTGATTGGCGATGACCGCACCAACAGCGTGTTTGCGTTCCTGCGGCTGGATGGCGAAGGGCGGCCGATGCTCGTGGTGGCGAATATGACGCCGGTGCCGCGGGAGGGGTATCGCATTGGCGTGCCACCGGCGGACGGGGCCACGCAGTGGCGGGAGGTGCTGAACACGGATGCTGCCGTGTATGGCGGCAGCGATTTCGGGAACGGCGGGGCGGTGGATGTGGACCACGTGGCGGCGCATGGGCAGGGGCAATCGTTGGTGTTGCGGCTGCCGCCGTTGGGGGTTGTGGTTTTGAAGGTTTGATTTTTGTTTTGGGTTTTTTGTTTTGGTGTTGGTGGTTTGCCTTTCTTTCATCCCCTGTCGGGGCTGACTCACTTTCTTTGTCTTGCCAAAGAAAGTAAGCAAAGAAAGGCGCGCCCGAGATGGCGAAGGATTCCTTGAATTTATGTCGCAGAGAGGGAGGGGAGGCAAACTCGCTTCGCTCAAACAGCCTCCCCTCTTTTTCCTCTCTGCAACAGAAATTCAAGGCGCCATCTAGGGCAGGGTACGGCCACACCGTCGTGGCGCTGGCGTTGGTGTTGGAGCACACCGCTTCGTGCGCCGTGCTCTTGCTGCGACGGGGGGTCCGCGCTTCAACTTGGGAGTTCAGAACGCGTGCTTTGGCGTTCAGGGACTTCGACTTTGAGGTTCTGAACTTGGACGTTGAGGTTCTGGACTTCAGCTTTGCGGTTCTGAACTCCGACTTCGGGGTCCCGAACTTGAGCTTTGGGGTTCTGGACTCCGACTCTGAGGTTCTGAACTCGGACTTTGAGGTTCTGAACCTGAATTTTGAGGTTCTGAACTTCAGCTTTGCGGTTCTGAAACTTCGACATCAAGGTTCTGAACGCCAGCTTTGCGGTTCTGAAACTTCGACATCAAGGTTCTGAACGCCAGCTTTGAGGTTCCGAACGCCAACGTTGGCGTTCAGAACCCCAATCCCGGGGCTTTGAGCCTCGACAGAAAGAAGCACACAGCGCCACGGGAGGTGCCCAGCCGGTTTGGCCGTCCCTGCCCTAGATGGCGCCTTGAATTTTCGTAAGCGGGCGGAAACAAGAACGGGAACTGTCTGAGCGCAGCGAGTTTTCCCGTTCTCCGCCCGGTTACGAAAATTCAAGGAGGGGGTCGCCATCTCGGGCGCGCCTTTCTTTTGCTTACTTTTCTTTGGCAAGACAAAGAAAAGTGAGTCGTGCCCGGCAGGGTACGAAACAGGGATGCACCACCAAGCCAAAAAGACGCACAACGAAACAGCCTCTAATGCTCCGCTTCCCCAAAACCCTCTCCCCCGGCAAACCCTTCCCCCTAGGCGCCCAATGGGACGGCCTGGGCATCAACTTCGCCGTCTTCTCAGCCAATGCCAGCAAGATCGAACTCTGCATCTTCGACCCCACCGGCCGCAAGGAACTGACCCGCTTCGCCCTGCCCGAATGCACCGACGAGGTCTGGCACGGCTACCTACCCGGCGTGGAAGCTGGCCTCGTCTACGGCTACCGTGCCTACGGACCGTGGGAGCCGCAGCACGGCCATCGCTTCAACCCGCACAAGCTCCTGCTCGATCCGTACGCCCGCCGGCTGGTGGGCTCGCTGCGCTGGTCCGATGCGCTGTTCGGCTATCGGCTCAATTCCAACCGTGGGGACCTTTCGTTCGACCGCCGCGACAGCGCCCCGGCCATGCCCAAGGCCGTCGTCACCGACGAGTCGTTCAACTGGGGCAACGACGTCCGCCCCAACACGCCGTGGTCACGCACGGTGATCTACGAAGGGCACGTTCGGGGGATGTCGATGCTGCGCGAAGACCTGCTGCCGCCGGAGCGCGGCACGTTCAGCGCCCTCGGCGACAGCGTCTTCATCGACCACCTGCAGCGGCTGGGCATCACCGCCATCGAACTGCTGCCCATTCATGCCTTCCTGCAGGACCAGTTTCTGGTCGAGCGCGGCCTGCGCAATTACTGGGGCTACAACACGCTGTGCTTCTTTGCGCCCGAGCCATCGTACCTGTCCGCGCCATCGCTGCATGAGCTGAAGGTGGCGATCCGGCGGCTGCATGCGGCGGGCATCGAAGTGCTGCTCGACGTGGTCTACAACCACACGTGCGAAGGCAGCGAGCTGGGGCCGACGCTGTCGTTCCGCGGGCTGGACAACGCGAGTTACTACCGCCTCGTGCCGGGCCAGGAGCGTTACTACATCAACGACACGGGCTGCGGCAACACGCTGAACCTGTCGCACCCGCGCGTGCTGCAGATGGTGATGGATTCGCTGCGCTACTGGGTCAACGCGTTCCATGTGGATGGCTTCCGCTTCGACCTGGGCGTCACGCTCGGGCGCGAGGGCAACGGCTTCGATCAGGGCTCGGGCTTCTTCGATGCGATACGCCAGGACCCTGTGCTTTCCACCGTCAAGCTGATCTCCGAACCCTGGGACGTGGGCCCTGACGGCTACCAGGTCGGCAACCACCCGCCCGGCTTTGCGGAATGGAACGACCGCTTTCGCGATGGCATCCGCCGCTTCTGGCGCGGTGACTCGGGCCAGCGGCCCGACCTCGCCGCACGCCTGACGGGCAGTGGCGATTTGTTCGACCGCCGCCACCGCCGGCCGTGGGCATCGGTCAACTACGTGGCCTCGCACGACGGTTTCACGCTGCACGATCTGGTCAGTTACGCCGACAAGCACAACGATGCCAACGGCGAAGACAACCGCGACGGCCACAACGACAACTGCAGCGCCAACTGGGGCGCCGAGGGCCCGACCGATGACCCCGCCATCCAAGCCCTGCGCGAACGCGTGACGCGAGCGCTGCTGGCCACGGTGTTCTTCTCCAACGGCACGCCGATGCTGTTGGCGGGCGATGAATTCGGCCGCACGCAAGACGGCAACAACAACGCCTATTGCCAGGACAACGCCCTGTCGTGGCTCGATTGGTCGTTGCTGCAGAAAGACCCCGGGCAGGCGCTCGCCCGCTACACCGCGCGGCTGATCGCGCTGCGCAAGGCCAGCCCCGCGCTGCGCTGGCCGCATTACGTACACGGCAACACCGAGATCCTGCCGGGCGTGCCGGACATCGCCTGGTTCGACGAGCGCGGCCAAGTGCTCTCGCCCGACGCGTGGAACGACAGCGAGGCGCGGGCGTTGGCGCTGCGCCGCGCCTGTGTCGAAACCATCGACGCGGAGGCGCGCCCGCATGTGGCGTTGCTGCTCATCAACGGTGCGGCGACGGACCTGACGTTCACGCTGCCCGAGCCGGCCATGGACTGGCTGCTCGCCATCGACAGCGCAACGCCCGAGGAAGACGCTCGACCGCACAGCGGCAGCACCCTGAAAGTGGCGGGGCGCAGCGTTGTGCTGCTGCTTGCCACGCAGCTCGCCACGATCGCGCAGATTGCGGGGCAGCCGGATGCAGACGCCAGCGGCGAAACCCTCGGGCAGGTTCCCGACGCACAGGCCACACCGCAGAACGCACCGCAGAACGACAGGCCCGAACAACCCGCGACCGATGACGAGCGCGCCGCACCGACCGCCGGCCAAGTCGCCAGCGATGACACTGGAGACGCCACGCGATGACCGTACCCGCCCCCCGGTTTGCACACGACATGCCGTTCGGCGCCACCGTCCTGGCTGACGGCAACACCCGCTTCCGGGTGTGGGCACCGGACGCGACCGCCGCCTGGATCGACATCGACGATGTGCGGGGCAACGAGGCCATCCGCATGGATGCCGAACCCGACGGCTGGTATGCAGCCGTGGCGCCCGTGGGCGCCGGCACGTGCTACCGGTATCGCCTCACCAATCAGGACGGCGTGACGCTGTCGGTGCCCGACCCTGCAGCCCGCGCGCAGTGGCAGGACATACCGGGCCCGAGCCTCGTCGTCGATCCGCAGCGCTACCGTTGGCAGCACGCCGACTGGCAGGGCCGGCCTTGGCACGAGACGGTGCTGTACGAACTGCACGTCGGCGCGCTGGGCGGCTTCAAGGGTGTGCGTGGGCGGCTGCCGGAACTGGCGCGGCTGGGCATCACGGCCATCGAGCTGATGCCGGTGGCGGAGTTTCCGGGCGCGCGCAACTGGGGCTATGACGGCGTACTGCCCTTTGCGCCTGACGCCAGCTACGGCACGCCGGACGACCTCAAGGCGTTGATCGACACCGCGCACGGGCTCGGCATGATGGTGTTTCTCGATGTGGTCTACAACCACTTCGGGCCCGACGGCAACTACCTGCACCACTACGCGCGCAGCTTCTTCCGCGACGATGTGCATACGCCCTGGGGCGCCGCCATCGATTTCCGCATGCCGCAGGTGCGCGAGTTCTTCATCCAGAACGCGTTGATGTGGCTGATGGAATATCGCTTTGACGGCCTGCGGCTCGACGCCGTGCACGCCATCACCGAGCGCGACTGGCTGGGCGAACTCGCCGCCCGCGTACGGCTGTCGGCCGAGCCCGGCCGGCATGTGCATCTGGTGCTGGAGAACGAGCACAACGCCGCATCGCTGCTGCGCGATGGCGCCACCCATGGCGACTTCGACGCGCAGTGGAACGACGACGGCCACAACGTGCTGCACGTGCTGCTGACCGGCGAACGTGAAGCGTATTACGCCGCCTATGCGGACGCGCCCGCGCAGCGCCTGGCGCGCGTGCTGCAAGACGGCTTCTGCTACCAGGGCGAGCCGTCGCCCATCCACGAAAACGCGCCGCGCGGTGAGCCGAGCGCGCACTTGCCGCCCACCGCGTTCGTGCTGTTCCTGCAGAACCACGACCAGATCGGCAACCGCGCCTTTGGCGAACGGCTGACGCAGCTGGCCCACCCCGATGCGTTGCACGCGGCGCAGGTGCTCTTGCTGCTGAGCCCGCAGATTCCGATGCTGTTCATGGGCGAGGAATGGGGCAGCACATGCCCGTTCCAATACTTCACCAGCCACCACGGCATGCTGGCCGAAGCCGTGCGGGAAGGCCGGCGCAGGGAGTTTGCGAAGTTCGCGGCATTTGCCGATCCGCACCAGCGCGAGCGCATTCCCGACCCGAACGACGAACTGACCTACCTCGCGTCGTGCCCCGGCGAGGCCAACCTGGCCGAACCCGGACAGCTCAACACACTGAACCGCATGCACCGCCTGCTGGCGCTGCGCCACGCAGAGATCATCCCGCGTCTGCCCCAGGCGCGCGCGCTCGATGCAGTGGCACTCGGCAACGCGGGAGCCCTGGCCCGCTGGCGCATGGGCGATGGCAGCGTCCTCACGCTGATGGTGAATCTGTCCGATCAGCCCGTGGCGGTGCCGACGGTGCTGGCCGGCAGCCCCGCCGACCTGCTGCACGAATCGCGCGAGGGCGCCGCCGCCGCGCTCATCGCGCATCGCCTGCCGGAGCGCGCGTGCGTGGCATTGCTGCACACGCCATCGCCCACCTGACCGCCGACAACCGCAACGCGCCAACGTATCAACGCACCCGCACACCATCCATGGATCGCACGACCAACTTATCCGGCACGCAACGCACGCCGCTCCAGCAACTGGCCACCGATGCCGGCCTGCTGGTCGACTGGGAAGACGCGGCGAGCCAGCCCAAGCAGGTGGCCGACGACGTGCTGCGAGCCGTGCTGCAGACGCTGGGCCTGCCGGCCGGCACGGCGGCCCAGGTGTCGGAGAGCCAGGCGCGCCTGCGCGCAGAAGCCGAAGAGGTGGCCATACCGCCGCTCGTGACGGGCGTGGTCAACCAGCCGATCGTGCTGCAGACTGCGGCGCCGCAGGCGGCCTTGCTGGACGGACAAACCTATCGTGTCGATCTGGAGACAGGCGGCAGCACCGACGGCAACATCAGCGTCAGCGCAAGCGAGCACCATGCAACGCTGCGCTTGGGGCCCGTGCACGCCGTGGGTTACCACCGTCTGACCATCGACGGAGGGCCGGGCACGGTGATCCAGGCCACGCTCGCGATTGCGCCCGCGCGTTGCTATGGCGTGGCCGACGCGCTGCGCCAGCACGACCGCCCGGCCGATGCGCGCGTGTGGGGTGCGTCTGCGCAGCTCTATGGCTTGCGATGGGGAGCTGAACGCGCCGCCAGCAGCGCCGGCCTGGGCGACTACACCGCTGCGGGCACGCTGGCACGGCACCTGGCGCAGCACGGGGCGGATGCACTGGCGCTCAGCCCCGTGCATGCCATGTTCACGGCCGACGCGCGTCGCTACTCGCCGTACTCGCCATCGAGCCGCCTGTTCCTGAACGCATGGATGATCGACCCCGCCGCGCTCTTCGGAGAAGAAGCCGTGCGGCAGGCCGTGGTGGACTGCAACCTCGTCGCGGACTATGCCCGGCTGGAGGCTGCACCGCTCATCGACTGGCCGGCCAGCGGCAACGCCCGCATGACGGTGCTGCGCGCGTTGCACCACCGCCTGCTGCAGGCACCGCTGGGGGACACCACCGCGCAGAGGCTGCTGGACGATTTTCGTGCGTACTGTATCGACGGCGGCGTCAGCCTGCGCGACCACGCGCACTTTGAAGCGCTGAATGCGCAGCTTGGACCCGCGCACTGGAAGCAATGGCCCGAGCAGTATCAGGACCCGAGCTACCTGGGCGTACAGGCATTCGCACGCGAGCATGAGGACGCGGTCAATTTCCACCTCTTCCTGCAGTGGGCGGCGGCGCGCCAGTGGGCCCTGGTGCAGCGCACCGCGGAAAGCGCCGGCATGGCCATCGGCCTCATCGCCGACCTGGCCGTGGGCACCGACAGCGCAGGCAGCCACGCGTGGGCCCGTCAGCAGGACTTGCTGATCGGCGTGACGGTGGGGGCGCCGCCCGACCTGTTCAACGCACAGGGGCAGGGCTGGGGGCTGACCACCTTCAGCCCGCGCGCCATGCGCACGCAGGGCTTCTCCGCCTTCATCGAGATGTTGCGCGCGGTGATGGCGGTGCCCGGTGGCGTGCGCATCGACCACGTGCTCGGGCTCATGCGGCTGTGGGTCATTCCGGATGGTGCACGGCCGCTGGACGGCGTGTACCTGCGCTACCCGATGCAGGATCTGCTGCGGCTGGTGGCGCTGGAATCGTGGCGCAACCGCTGCATCGTCATCGGCGAAGACCTTGGCACCGTGCCACCGGGCCTGCGAGACAAGCTCGCCGAGGACGGGCTACTGGGCATGCGCATCCTCTGGTTCGAGCGCGAATACACGCGCGACGAGGCGCCGTTCAAGGCCCCGCGCACGTGGGCGCCGGCGTCCGTCGCGATGACCAGCACCCACGATCTGCCCACGCTGGTCGGCTGGTGGATCGGCAACGATCTGCGCTGGCAAGCGCAACTCGGCCTGTTGCCCGCCGGCATGAGTGAGAGCGAGGCGCACGCGCGCCGCATGGACGATCGCGCTGCGCTCGTCGCCGCCTTTGCCGAGCACAACCGGCTGGTGCTGGCCGAAGGCGGTGTGCCGATGATCGGCGTGGCGCCGCTGCAGGCTGCGCTGGAACAGGCGCGCGCCGCCAACGCCGCGCAAGCCGACGTCATCCTGCAAGCCAGCGCGCAGGACTTTGCCACGGCGGCCACGGTGTTTACGGGCGCCGCCAACACGCCGCTTGCGCTGGTGCCGCTGGAAGACCTGCTGGGGCTTGTCGAGCAGCCGAACCTGCCGAGCACGATCGACACGCACCCGAACTGGCGCCGCCGCCTGCCGGCGCCCGCCCCGACGCTGCTCGACGCGCCCACGGTTCAGGCGCGCCTGTCAGCGCTGACCAACGCGCGCATCAGCCTGTCATGAGCGAACCGACCACACCCCTCACGCCCCTCACATCCCCAGCGCCCGTCACCCTCCAGCGCGTGCCGCGCGCCACGGTGCGGCTGCAACTGCACCGCGAATTCACGTTCGACCATGCGCGCGCGCTGCTGGACGACTTCGCCGCGCTCGGCATCTCGCATCTCTACACGTCGCCCATCACCACGGCACAGCCGGGCTCCACGCATGGCTACGACGTTGTCGACCCGACACGCGTGAACCCCGAGCTGGGCGGTGAACCTGCGCTCGAACGGCTGGTGGATGCGCTGCACGCGCGCGGCATGGGCCTCATCGTCGATATCGTGCCGAACCACATGGGCGTGGGCGGCGCACACAACGCGTGGTGGCTGGACGTGCTCGAATCTGGCCCCGACAGCGCCTACGCCAACTTCTTTGATATCGAATGGCAGCCGTCCAACCCGGCGCTGCGCAACAAGGTGCTCGCGCCGTTCCTGGGTGAAAGCTACGCCGACGCGCTGGCCGGCGGCCGACTGCAACTGGCCTACGACGATGCGGCCGCGCGACTGGCTATTGCGTACTACGACCACCGCTTTCCGATTGCGCTGGCCGACTACCCCGCGCTGCTTCGCACCGGCAACGCGGACACCGCCACGCATGCAGTGGCTGACCGCTTTGCCGCGCTCGGCACGATCCGGTCATTGCGCACACGCCGCGAGCGTGCAGACGAAGCACGCAACGCGCTACGCAACCTTGCCACCACCGAAGCCGGCGCCGCACATATCGCCGAAGCCGTGCGCACGCTCAACGCGCAGCCCGATCAACTCGACGCGCTGATGGCGCGCCAGCATTGGCGTCTGGCTCACTGGTGCACCGCCAACGACGAGATCAACTGGCGCCGCTTCTTCGACATCGGCTCGCTGGCCGGCCTGCGCATGGAGCGCGCCGAAGTCTTTGAAGCGACGCACGCGCTGCTGTTCCGGCTCTACCGCCTGGGCTGGATCGACGGTGTGCGCATCGACCACGTGGATGGCCTGGCCGACCCGGCCGCCTACTGCCGCCAGCTACGCCGCCGTCTGCAGGCCGAGCACGCGGCGCGCCCCGCTGACCGGCTCACGAATCATCCGTGGATCGTCGTCGAGAAGATCCTTGCCCATGACGAAGCGATGCGCACCGACTGGGGCGTCGACGGCACCAGCGGCTACGACTTCATGAACCACGTGGGCGCGTTGCTGCACGACGCGCATGGCGAGACCGCGCTCACGCAAGGGTGGCTGGAATGGATCGGCGCGCCGGCGGCCGAAGCGCCGTTTTCGGCCACCGCCGTAGCGGCACGCCGCCAGATCCTGCATGCGCACTTTGCGGCAGAACTCGATGCAGCCGCGTCGGCGTTGCATGCGGTGGCACAGCAGGAGCGCAGCAGCCACGACGTGACGTGGCACGCCATCCGGCGCGCGCTGGCCGAGGTGATCGTCCACTTTCCGGTGTATCGCGCCTATGCGAGCACGCAGCAACGCGATGCCCAGGACACGGCCATCCTGCAATCCGCGATGTCGGGCGCGGCTGCCTGCCTGCGACGCATCGACCAACCTGTGCTCGGCTGGCTCGACACCTGGCTCGGCGGGCAGCCCGCCGGCCAGGACAAGCTGCGCCAGCTCGCATTGCGGCGGTGCCAGCAGTTGTCGTCGCCGGTGGCGGCCAAGGCAGTGGAAGACACGGCGTGCTACCGCTACGGGCGGCTGCTGTCGCGCAACGAGGTCGGCGCGGATCCGGGCGAGTTCTCGATGAGCGCCAACGCGTTCCATCACGCCATGCAGAAGCGCGCCCTCACATGGCCGCACGCCATGCTGACGACCGCCACGCACGATCACAAGCGCGGTGAAGACGTACGCGCGCGGTTGGCCGTGCTGTCGGAGCGGCCCGCGCAATGGCTGGCCGCCGCACATCAATGGCGTACGGAGCACGCTGCGCGGGTCCGTCATCTGCCGACCGGCCCCGCGCCCTCGCCCGCTGCGCAGTGGATGCTGTATCAAACGCTGGTGGGCATCTGGCCGGCGGGCCTCGACTGGCATGACACCGACGCCGTGCGCGAGCTGGCCGAGCGTGTCGCGCAGTGGCAGGAAAAGGCGCAGCGTGAAGCCAAGCTGCGCACCGACTGGTTCGCACCCGATGCAGAGTACGAAGCCGCCAGCCGCGATTTTGTCTTGACGCTGCTGACGGGCGAGGCCGCCCAGACGTTCCTGCCGTCTCTCTCGGCTTTCGTGCAAAGCGTGGCCCCGGCCGCGGCCATCAACGGCCTCGCTCAGACTTTGCTGCGCACCACGCTGCCCGGTGTGCCCGACCTCTACCAGGGCGCCGATTTCTGGGACACCAGCCTCGTCGACCCTGACAACCGTCGGCCCGTCGACTATGCCGCACGGCACCGAGCACTCCGTGCATTGCACCCGCATGCAGACAACAGCCTGGCGCCGCTGCTTGCACATTGGGCCGACGGCCGCATCAAGCAAGCCGTGCTGGCACGTGCGTTGGCCCTCAGGGCGGCACTGCCAGCGGTATTCGAATCAGGCGACTACCAGCCGCTTGCCGTGACTGGCAGCGGCGCGCAGCATGTGTTGGCGTTTGCGCGCACGCATGGCACCGACGCAGTCGTCGTGATCGTGCCCCTGCACGCCTCGGCCCTGCTCGGCCATACCGCCACACCAGCGTTTGCGACGGGCGCATGGCGGGACACCACGGTATGCCTGCCGTCCGCGCTCTCGCATGTCCCCCTGCGTAGCGCATTCGACGGCCAGGCACTCCAGAGTCCACGCCTTGCGCTGGGCCAGGTGTTGGCACACCTGCCGGTCGCCCTCCTGCATACCTGATCGCCGCTTCACCCCTCCGCACGGGTTAACACCGACTGCATCGCCTTGTGTCTCGCCCTAAAATTCCTCTATTCATATAGATGACTAGAGCAATGTGTACTACACATGTCGCTCACGTCACCCGGAGGAGACGGCATGTTCGGCTGGTTCAAAGAGATTTCGAAAGGGGAAAAGCGCACGTTCTGGGCCTGCTTTGGCGGCTGGGCGCTCGACGCGCTGGACGTACAGATGTTCAGCCTCGTCATCCCGACCATCATCGCGGCGTGGCACATCGGCAAGGCCGAGGCCGGGCTGGTGTCGGGCGTCACGCTGGTGGCATCCGCACTGGGTGGCTGGATTGCCGGCGCGCTGACCGACCGCTTCGGCCGCGTGCGTACGCTGCAGATCACGGTGCTGTGGTTCTCGCTGGCTACATTCGCCTCGGCCTTCGCGCAGAATTTCGAGCAGTTTCTGGTGCTGAAGGCCATTCAAGGCTTCGGCTTTGGCGGCGAATGGGCGGCGGGCGCCGTGCTGATGGCCGAGAGCATTCGCGCCAGCCACCGCGGCAAGGCCATGGGCACCGTGCAGAGCGCGTGGGCCGTGGGCTGGGGCGCCGCGGTGCTGCTGTATGCGCTCACCTATTCCTTCATCGAGCCCGACCTCGCCTGGCGCGTGATGTTTGCGGCGGGCTTGCTGCCGGCGCTGCTCATCATCTACATCCGCCGTGGCGTGAAGGAACCGGTGCCGGCCGCCAAGCCGGATGCGCACGCCGATGCGATGCCGATCTCGCGCTTTCCGCTGCTCGACATCTTCCGCCCGCAGGTGCTACGCATGACGCTGATCGGCGGCCTGCTCGGCGTGGGCGCGCACGGCGGTTACTACGCGCTGATGACCTGGCTGCCGACGTACCTCAAGACGGAGCGCCACCTGTCGGTGCTCGGCACGGGCGGCTACCTGGCGGTGATCATCTTCGCCTTCTGGTGCGGTTGCGTGGCCAGCGCGTGGCTGCTGGACGTGCTCGGCCGCCGCGGCAACATCCTGCTGTTTTCGTGCTGCTGCGTGGTGACGGTGCTGGTGTATCTGCTGGTGCCGCTGTCGGACGGCGCGATGCTGGTGCTGGGCTTTCCGCTGGGCTTCTTTGCGGCGGGCATTCCGGCCAGCATGGGCGCGCTGTTCAACGAGCTGTATCCGCAGGGCGTGCGCGGCACGGGCGTGGGCTTTTGCTACAACTTCGGCCGCGTGGTGTCTGCCGCGTTCCCGGTGCTGGTGGGCAAGATGAGCGCCTCGATGTCGCTGGGCACGGCCATCGGCATCGACGCGGCCATCGCGTATTCGATCGTCGCAGTGGCGGTGCTGATGCTGCCCGAGACGAAGGGCCGCGATCTCGCTGCCGTTACGGTCTGACGCCCATCACAACATCATGACGACGCACTCGATCCGTCGCCGCCAGGAGACCCCATGCCCACTCGCCGCGCCTTCAACACCGGATTGCTTGCCATGCTAGGTTCCACCGCCCTTGCCGGCTGCGCCGCCACCGGCAACAGCGACGCCACGCGCGGCACCTCTGGCCGCATCACTGCCATCGACACGCATGCGCATGTATTTGAGCGCGGCTTGCCGCTGGCCGATGCGCGCCGCTATGCGCCCACGTATGACGCGCCGCTGCCGGCCTACCTGGCGCAGCTCGACGCGCATGGCGTGTCGCACGGTGTGCTGGTCCAGCCGAGCTTCCTGGGCGTCGACAACAGCTACCTGCTGGCTGCGCTCAAACAGGCGCCGCAGCGCTTGCGCGGCGTGGCGGTCATCGACCCGGCCGCGCCCGAAACCCTGCTCGCGCAGATGAACGCCGAGGGCATCGTCGGCATCCGCCTGAACCTGATCGGTGCGGCGGACCCGCAATTGAAATCGCCCGTGTGGCAAGCCGCGCTGACACGCCTGCATGCGCTCGGCTGGCATGTGGAACTACACGTCGAGGCACGCCGCCTGCCCGCGCTGCTGCAGCCGCTGCTGGAAGCGCAGGTGAACGTGGTGGTCGATCATTTCGGCCGCCCCGACCCGGCGCTCGGCGTGGACGACCCCGGCTTTGCCGCCTTGCTCGCCGCCGGCCGCTCGCGCCGCGTGTGGGTGAAGATTTCCGGCGCATACCGAAACGGCGCCAACGGACGCGGCGAAGCCATCGCCCAGGCCGCCATGCCTCGCCTGAAAGATGCGCTCGGCCTGGACCGCCTGGTCTGGGGCAGCGACTGGCCGCACACGCAGTTCGAATCGCAGATCAACTACGACAAGATGTGGGCCTTCGCTGGCGTGCTCCTGCCCAGCGCAGCAGACCGCAAGCAAGTGCTGGTCGACACGCCTGCGCAGCTGTTCCGCTTCGTCTGAAGGCGCCAGCGCCGCAACGCGTCTGCGCGATACCCCGTTTCGCGAATCACGAATTTCGCCGCGCAGGCCGCGCTCCTACACTGGGCGCTCCTCGTCCCCACACGCCGTAAGGAGCAGCCATGCAGCAGCATCGTCTCGTCGACGCGCAATTCGGACAGGTCGCCCAGGCCTACCTGACCAGCGCAGTGCACGCACAGGGCGCCGAGCTCGATGCGCTGGCTGCGCTGGCGCAATCGATGCCGCACGCCAAGGTGCTCGATCTGGGCTGCGGCGGCGGGCACGTCAGCTTTGCCATGGCGCCGCACGTGGCCGCCATGGTGGCGTATGACCTGTCGGAAGACATGCTGAGCGTCGTGGCCGCCGAAGCCGCTCGCCGCGGTCTCACGCAATTGCACACGCAAGCGGGCCCCGCCGAGCGCCTGCCGTTTGACGATGCCGCGTTCGACATCGTTGCCACGCGTTTTTCCGCTCACCACTGGTACGACGTGCGCAAAGGCCTGGCCGAAGCGCGCCGTGTGCTCAAACCCGGCGGTAAGCTCGTCATCGTGGATATCGTGGCGCCCGAGGTGCCGCTGCTCGACACGCTGCTGCAAACCGCCGAGGTGCTGCGCGATGCGTCGCACGTGCGCGACTACCGTGTGTCCGAATGGCAGGCCATGCTGACCGAGGCCGGTTTCCAGCCCGGCACGCCACGCACCTGGAAGCTGACGATGACCTTCGACAGCTGGATCGCCCGCATCCGCACCCCGCAGGTCCGGGCCGATGCCATCCGCGATCTGTTCGACCGCGCCGCCGACGAAGCGCGTGCGTACTTTGCCGTGGCGCCCGACCATTCGTTTGCGATCGACGCGATGCTCATCGAGGCGACCTGAAGCGGTGGAGTGAACCGGGCGCCTTCATCCCGCCCTCATCCTTTTTGTCACACCCGTTCGAGGGGTGCCCTGATACGGCGCCATTTTCAGGGTTTCGCTTAATCCTGAATGAAAAAAATGTGATATCGGAACACGTGTACGAACGCGGGGTTGCCGGTAGCCTTCCGGGTTACCGTCGACTCCGGCCGGCATTGGCGCGCGGCCACTGCGCCGACTTCCGACTTCCATGTACGCCCTGTTTCCCGCCTTCGTCTCGTCGCTCTTCCTGTTCTACGGCGTCTACGTCGTGACCACGCGCGGCCGCACACGCGCGAGCCTGGCGTTTCTCGGCATGACCACGCTCACGTGCCTGTGGCAGGGCATCTGGGCGTTCCTCTTCCAGACGCATGATGTCGGCACGGCCCAGGTGCTGGCCAAGCTCGGCTGGATCGCCATCCTGGTCATGCCGACCATGCTGTATCACTTTGCCGTGGAGGTGGCCGAAGCGCCGAGCGAGCGGCACTGGCTCCTGGCCGCCTATGCGCTGGATGCCGCCCTGATCGCGCTGCTGCTGACCACCAACCTCGTCATCGATGGCGTGCATGCGTTCCACTTCGGTTTCTATCCGAAAGCGGGCGTGCTGGAAGCCGTGCACATCGCCCAGACAGTTGCGCTGGTCACGCGCGGCATGTGGGTGCTGTACCGCGCGCAGCGGCATGCCACCGCCGAAAAGCGCAAACGGTTGCTGACGTGCCTGTTCGGCGTGGGGCTGATTTCGCTGGCGGCGGCCGACTACGCGGTCAACTACGGCGTTGCGTTCTACCCGCCGGGCGTGCTCCCGCTGGCCATTGCGCTGGGCATCATCGCCGTGGGCGTGGTCAAGTTCGACCTGATGCGCCCGTATGCACTGGCCGCCACCGTTGCCCATGAAGTGCGCACGCCGCTGACGACCATCCGCCTGCAGGCCGCCGAAATCGCCCGCGCCTGGCCCGACGTCTACCGCGGCTATCAGCTCGCCATCGACAACGGCCTGTGCCAACCGCCGCAACATCCGGCCATGCTGGATCGCCTGTCCAAACTGGCGGGGGCCATCACGTCGGAAGTCGCATCCGCGCACAGCGTGATCGAAATGGCGTTGGCATCCGTCACGCTGGAGCGCCTCGACCGGCGCACCTTTGCGGCCCACTCGCTGCGCGAATGCGTGGAGACGGCCGTGGCGCAGTATCCGTTTCAGGCCGGCGAGCGCGAACGCGTGCACGTGGAGGCATTCAACGCCGACTGGCGCTTCGTGGGCTCCGACACGCTGCTGGTCTATGTGCTGTTCAACCTGCTGAAGAACGCGCTGCACGCCATCCAGATCGCGCGCAAGGGGCACATCGAAATCTCCGCCCGTCACGATGGCGACAGCTACGTGCTCGTCGTGCGCGACAGCGCCACCGGCATTCCGCCCAGCGTGCAGCGCCGCATGTTCGACCCGTTCTTCTCGACCAAGCATGTCGGCAAGGGCTCGGGCGTGGGGCTGACATTCTGCCGCCGCGTGATGCAGGCATTCGGCGGGCGCATCCAGTGCGAATCCGTGGTTGGGGAATACACGCTGTTCTCCATGCGGTTTCCCCAACCTCCTGCTATCTGACGTTCACACCTTCAGAGCGTCAGGACACCTGCGCCAGTTCCGGGAGCGTGTCCAGCTCATACGCCTTCACGCGCGTGCGCACGTGTTCCGGCAATCGCTGAATCACGCGCTCGGCGTTGGCGCACACCACCTGCTGATACCCCAGCGACACCAGCCGCCCGCCTGAAACAAACCGGAACACCATGTAAAACGAGCACGGCTGCACCCGGAAGGTGTTCAGGTGGCATTCCACGCGCTGAAACGGAAATGTCTCTTCAACGAATTCCTGATGCGCCAGCTTGGTCACGAAGATCACGCGTCCGCTCATGAGCAGATCTGCGTCAATGCATTCGTGGAACCAGCGCTCGCGCACCACGCCCTGCCACTCGAAATACCGGGCGAAATACGTATTGGCGTAGGCGTTGGAATCCTTCAGATAGACATCGAAGGCGTGCTGGAACGTCTGCTGCGCAGAAATGGCTTCGGGCAGCTCGGCATTGCGCAGATAGTGGTCGACAACTGTGGCAATGGATTGGCCTGTCGGCATCGCATACTCCAAGAATGGATTTGGCTGCTGGCGGCAGCCGCGCATGTGCGGTGGTCCCGCGCATGCGTCCATTCTTCCGATGCACTTGCCGTTGCGTAACAAGGCAATGCCGTAGCCCTACGAACGGGCGGTCTACTCCCGGCCCGCAACACTCCGCAGCCCCGGCGGCCCCTGATGAAAGCGGAACGTGTTGCGCCCGTTGCGCTTGGCATCGTAGAGCGCCGCATCGGCCCACTCGAAGAGCACGTCCAGTCGTTCGTCGCCGGGCGTGAGCGTGACGGCACCGGCTGACAGCGTGACGTACGGCGCAGCAACGGATGCCGCATGCGGTTCGGCACGTTCGGCCACCATGGCCACGGCGCGGGCCACGGCCTGGCGGGCGTCATCGCGGTTCAGGTCGAACAGCATGGCCACGAATTCTTCGCCGCCCACGCGCGCGATGAAGTCATCGGGGTGACGGCACGCCATGCCCAGCGTGTCCGCCACCATGCGCAGGCATTCGTCGCCTTGCAGGTGGCCGTAGGTGTCGTTGTATTGCTTGAAGCAATCGATGTCGAACAGCGCCAGCGTGACGGGGCGATGCTCCCGGCGGGCATGGTCGAACAGGCGCGGGGCCTGTGTCTCAAAAAAGCGGCGATTGAACAGTTGCGTAAGCGCGTCGCGATTGACATCGTTCTCGAGCACGCTGAGCTTGGCCTGCGTACGCTGCAGCTCGCCGCGCAGTGCGTCCTGGGCGCTGGCCATGCCGGCACGCTGCATCTGCTCGACCGTCACGTCGCGCAACAACAGGAACACGCCCGCGTGGCGTCCGCGCGCGTCGCTCAGGCCTTCGAGCGTGACTTCCAGCGTGCGGCCCGTTTCAGGCAGCCAGACCTGGTGGCGATTGGGCAGACGCGTCCGCTCGAATTCGCGCAGGATGCCCGCCACGTTCAGCACGGCGGGCGGCATGGCATGTATCTGGGCGCTGGGCAGCAGATAGCGCGCGGCGGCGTTGATGCTGGCAATGGAACCATCGCGGGCCAGCACGATGCAGCCGTCCCGCATGGCTTCGACGATCTTGCCGCGGGCATAGGCGGCGGTATCGCGCAGGCGCGGCCGCAGGACGACCCAGCCCAGCAGCGCGGTGCTGACCGCAAACGTGGCCGGTGTGAGATCGCCGCCGATGGCCGTCGTCCAGCGCTGCAGATACGCCAGATGCGCCACCAGCGGCAGCAGTTGCCCGATGACCAGCGCCAGGCGCACTTGCGTGCGCGACGACACGTAAAGCCCCGAGGCCGCTTCGTCGATAGGGAGCACCAGCAGCACGAGGCTGATGGCGAGCAGCACGTAGTTGTAGGCCGTGCCGATCCAGAAGGCCCGCCCGTGATCGAACACGGCGCGCTGCATGCCGTCGATGACGACAAAGCGCGCATCAAGCCATACCAGGTGATGTAGTTCATTGGTGGCGACCAGCCCGATGAACGCGGCGGCCACCAGCAGCGCCAGTACCCAGCCGGCGCGCACCAGGGGCAACGCATTGAGTTCGGGCCGGATGAGGCCGATCACCATGCGCAGCCATGCGGCCGGCACCATCATGATCCCGAGGTACGCGACCTTGGCCCAGCCCACGCGCACGGGCATGTCGAAGGTCACGACCTCCATCAGCCGTGCGCCGCTCCACAGCGCCGTGCCGAGCGCGAGCAGCATGAAGGCAGAGACCTCCGTGTCGTCACGGCGCGGCCATGACAGGCCGATCAGCGCGATCGAGACGAGCGCGGCGCAAACCAGTGCGGCGATCAGCATGATGGGCACGCCGCGCGCGCATGGCGTTGCCGGCGAATGACGACGCCAGCCGGTTGGTCCACGTGTATTCCCCGTTCGTTTGTTGTTCTTGCAGTGTATCGGGCACTGTTGTCGGGTGAATGACTGCGCGATGCGCCTCCATGACCCGCCATTCCTATCGGCAGAAATTGTAAAAACTGAAGGCCAGCGCGGCTTTGCAGCGCATGGCGGCGCCGCTGCGTGCCGGCATGCGTATATCGATCTGCCAACGAATTCGTTTGCGCGGCGCAGCAATCACCCTACGCTTGAGCCCCTAAAAATCATCAGGGGGTTGTCATGCAAGCAAGCGTTTCGGGCGCATTCTCGTTGTCGGGTCTGGCGCTGGCGTTGGCAAAGTCGTCACGCCAGGCCGTGGGCGTGGTCATCGGGGCAGCGCTGGCGGTGGCGGTGCTCCACGCGCCGCAAGCCCACGCCGACAGGCTGGACGACATCAAGAAGGCGGGTGTCCTGCGGGTGGGCGTGTTCGACGCCAATCCGCCGTTCGGTTACGCCGATGCCAAGACCGGTCAGCCTGTTGGCTTGGATGTGGACTACGCGCAGGAAATCGCCAACAAGCTGGGCGTCAAGCTGGAACTGCGCGCCACCAACCCGGCCAACCGCGTGCCGCTGCTCACGTCCGGCAAGGTGGACATCGTGGCCGCCAACTTCACCATTACCGACGAGCGCAAGAAGCAGATTGAATTCAGCACGCCGTACTTTGCCAGCGGCCTGCAGTTCATCGCCAAGAAGGGTGTGCTCAAGCAGCCGGACGATCTGAAGAAAGACGGCATCCGCCTGGGCGTCGACAAGGGCACCACACAGGAAACCACGCTGCGCGACGGCTATCCCAACGCCCGCGTGATCGCCTATGACGACTCCCCGCTCGCGCTCACCGCACTGCGCACCGGGGCCATCCAGGCTTTTGCGCAGGACGGTGCCAAGCTGGGCGCGTTGCTGGCTACGCTGCCCAATCGCAGCGAACTGGAGATCTCGCCCTTCGTGCTGACGCGCGAGTACATGGGCATCGGTGTGCCGAAGGGCGAAACGAAGCTGACGGCGACCATCGACCAGATCCTGCAAGGTCTCGAGAAGGACGGCACCGCCGGCCGCATCTATGACCGCTGGTTCGGTCCGAAGAGCGCCGCCCCGCTGCCGCGCGACTTCATCATCGGCAGCACCAAGTGAGCTTGAGCCTGCCGGCCCTCCTCCAGCCCCTGCCGCCGCGTTATCTCGGCTGGATGCTGGAGGGCTTCGGGATGACGCTGCTGGTGTCGGCGGCGGCCATCGCGGGCGGGCTGACCGTGGGTCTGCTCTTGACGGCGCTGCGCGCGAGTGCTCAGCCGTGGCTGCACTTGCCGGCCCGCGCGCTGGTGGCCTTCCTGCGCAAGACGCCGTTACTCGTGCAACTGTTCTTCTGGTATTTCGGCGCGGCGCAATTGCTGGGCGAAGACGTGGTCGGTGCCATCACCGGTTGGGGCGGCATCGCCGTGGGTGCCTGGCGATTGCCTGCGCCGTCGTTCGAATTTCTGGCGGCGGCGTTCGGCATCGCGCTGTACGCCGGCGCGTTCTTCTCGGAAGAGCTGCGCGCCGGCATTCGGGCCGTGCCGCGCGGGCAGCGCGAGGCCGCACTGTCGCTGGGCTTCACGCCGCGTGCCGCCTTCCTGCGCGTGGTGCTGCCGCAGGCGCTGCGCGTGTCGGCGCTGCCGCTGCTGGGGCAATGTGCCAACACCATCAAAAACACCTCGCTCGCCATGGGCATCGGGCTGGCCGAGCTTGCGTATAGCGCCCGGCAGGTGGAAACCGACACGCTGCTCGCCTTCCAGGCCTTTGCCGTGGCAACCGTGCTGTATGCAGGGCTGATCCTGTTGCTGCAATGGGCCGCGCCCCAGGTACTGCGGCGGCTCGGCTGGGCATCGACATCGACGCTGCCGAACGGAGCGCCCTCGTGACGACGGAAGCCGTGCTCCTGCACCTGCGCTACCTGCTGATCGGTCCGTATCCGAATGGCCCGCTGGCCGGCGCGGCGCTCACCTTGTGGATGGCGCTGTGGGCGTGCGTGATCGCCACGGCAGCGGGTGTCGGCGCGGCGCTGCTGCTCGATCGGCTCGACGCCATGCCAAGGCTGCGCCGGCTGGCGCGTCTGCTGCGCGGACTGCTGGCCACGCTGCGAGCCATCCCGGTACTGATGCTGATGTTCTGGGCGTACTTTCTGATCCCGATGGCGCTGGGCGTGGCGGTGCCGGAAACCGCCACGGTCGTCGCCGCGCTTGCCGCCGTGGGCGCTGCCTACATCACCCAGAGCATGGAGGCCGGCTTGCGCGCCGTCGGTGCCGGGCAGCGCAACGCGGCGCTGGCGCTGGGCATGTCGCCCACACAGGCGTTGCTGACCGTCGTGCTGCCGCAGGCGTGGCGCATCATGCTGCCGTCGCTGGCCAACCAATGGGTCTCGACGGTCAAGGACACATCGCTGGCCTACATCGTGGGCGTGGTGGAATTGTCGACTGCCGCCAGCCAGGTCAACAGCCGCACCGTTGCCTACCCGGCGGAGGTATTCGGCGCGGTGGCCGTGCTGTATTTCCTGCTGTGCACCGGCATCGAGGCCTTACCCAATTGGTTGCGCGCGGGCCCCCGCACGCCGGCGGCGCAACCGGCCCACATGTCGACCTGGCAACGCTTTTTGCGCTGGCGTGAACGCCCTGTTTCAGATGCCGTGACATAGGTCACATCGCTATCTTGGGTTCACAAAACGTCGGTATCATCGAGAACATGACCGATACCCGCGCCTCTACCCATCTCTATCCCGCGCACGACCTGGCGATCTGCACCGACGCCAACACTGCCGTCGAGCGCATCACCGCCATCTACGAGCGCTCCGCGCAGGCGATCCGCGATCGTTTCCACGCCTTTGCGCGTGGAGAGGACTGCAGCGAAGACCTCTCCGCCTGCTATCCGTACCTCGGCATCACCGTCGACCCGAAAACGCTGGTGAGCGACGCGCGGCCGGCGTGGGGCACGGTGGCATATCCGGGCGTGTACGGCACGACGCTCACGCGGCCGGACTTGTTCCGTGACTACTACCGCGTACAGATCGAGCGCCTGCTGCACTATCACAACAGCCCCGTCGTGGTGGGTGTGAGCAACCGGCCGATTCCGCTGCCGTTCGTGGTGGAAGCGTCGACGGTGGACATCACGCCGGAACAAGCGCGCGCGCTGGGCGGTGCGTTTACGCTGCCCGACCTTGCGCAGATCGACGACTCCATCGCCAACGGCACATACCGCCCCATTGGCGACGAACCGCAGCCCTTGTCGATGTTCACGGCCGAGCGCGTCGACCTGGCCCTGCAGCGCCTGTACCACTACACCGCCACGCACCCGAAGCACTTCCAGCGCTTCGTGCTGTTCACCAATTACCAGCGCTATGTCGATGAGTTTGCCGCCCTCGGCCGCAAGCTGATGGAGGACGGCAACGACGAGGGCTACATCCGCTTTGTCGAGCCCGGCGACACCGAACACGAACTCGGCACGCCCGCGCCGGACGACTCCCACCGCATCAAGGGCCTCCCGCAGATGCCCGCCTACCACCTGGTGCGCGAAGATCGTCTGGGGGTGACGCTGGTGAACATCGGCGTGGGCCCGTCCAACGCCAAGACCATCACCGATCACCTGGCCGTGCTGCGTCCGCACTGCTGGATGATGATCGGCCACTGCGGCGGCCTGCGCCGCTCACAGCAGCTGGGCGACTACGTGCTTGCCCACGCCTATGTGCGCGACGACCACGTGCTCGACCAGGATCTGCCCCCTTGGGTGCCCGTGCCGCCCATCGCCGAGATCCAGGTGGCGCTGCAGGAAGCGGTGGCGCGCATCACCGGGCTCTCGGGCGCCGACATGAAATCGCGCATGCGCACCGGCACGGTGGTCTCCACCGACGACCGCAACTGGGAGCTGAAGTATCAGGCGCTGTACAGCCGCTTCAACCAGTCGCGCGCGATTGCCATCGACATGGAAAGCGCGACCATTGCCGCCAACGGCTTCCGCCTGCGCGTGCCCTACGGCACCCTGCTGTGCGTATCGGACAAGCCGCTGCATGGCGAACTGAAGCTGCGCGGCATGGCCAACCTGTTCTACCGCCAGCGTGTCAGCCAGCATTTGGACATCGGCATGGAAGCCGTGCGCCTGTTGCGCGAAAGCGGCGTCGAGGCGCTGCACTCGCGCAAGCTGCGCAGCTTTGACGAACCCGCGTTCCGATAGCGCGGGTGAGCACCGGTTAGCGCGCGGGCTGCTCCGGCAGCGCCTCGCGCAGGAAGTCCAGAAACACCCGCACCACCTCGGGCAAGGTGCGGCCCGCCAGGGTCTGCAGTTCCACGGTCCGCCCACGCATGCCGCGCTCGCGGATTTCCGCGGCATGCAGCTCACCGCGCTGCACGCGCTCGCGCACGGTGATCTCCCCGGCAATGCCCAGGCCGCCTCCTTGCAGCACGAAACTCAACAGCCCGTCGAAGCGGTTGCTGACCAGCACCGGCTCGAACACGAGCCCGCGCTGACTGCAGCCCATGTCGAACAACTGGCGCACTGTGTTGTCCGGCCCGGAAAGCGCAATCGGGAATGGGTGCATCTGCGCCAGCGTCACGCTGCTGAACTTCGCCAGCGGGTGGTCGGGCCGCATGATGGCAAACACCGAGCCACGCTGCTGATACGCCACGCGGATGCCGTGCACGGCGGCACGGCTGTAGGTCAGCCCGATGTCCACGTCGCCACGCAAGACGGCCTCGGTCACGCGCATGGGCTCTTCGGCGCGCAGATCGAACTGAATGCCGGGATGCCGCTCGCGAAACGCCACGATGGCGCGCGGCACAAACTCGATCGCAAAGCCATCGGAACACGCAATGCGCACACGGCCGCGCTGCAGCCCTTGCAGGCGTTGGATATCCGACACCACGCGCTCCGCTTCCAGCGCTCCGCGCAGGGCATGCGCGGCAAGCAGCTCGCCGGCTGCGCTGGGTCGCATACCGCGCGGTTGACGTTCGAACAGCGGCACGCCGAGCAGCTCTTCAAGCATCGCCACCTGCCGGCTGATGGCGGAGGCGCTGACATGCAGGCGCGCGGCCGCCTCCGTCAACGAGCCCGTGCGCACGACCTCCAGAAAATAGCGGAGGGACGTCTCCTGCAGGCGATGAGATGACATAGGCGACGTAGGCGTGAGGCCCTTCTGCTTTGCATGAAACGCAAAGATATCCCAAGAAAATTCTAATGGTCAAAAAGGTGCGGTATGCGCAGACTCACCCGGAACTGTTCGACCAGCGGAGTGTCCTGATGTCCCCTCAGCAAGCAGCACGTCCATCTGCCGTCCCCCGCGCTTGCCATCGCCTCCTGGCGTTGGTGCCGACCCTCATGCTCGGAACTGCCGGCCTCGCTTGCGCCGCCGAGCTGTCTTCGGCAGACGCCGAGCGCCACGCGCAGGCAACCTACCGCGAATACTTCGAGCTGCTCTCCCTGCCCAACGACGCCATCGTGCCGGAAGACGTCCGCAAGAATGCCGATTGGCTGGAGCAGGCGTTCCGCAAGCGTGGCTTCACGACACAACAGTTGGCGAACAACGGCAAACCGATGCTCTACGCCGAGCTGCCGAACCCCGATGCCGCACGCAAGACCGTGCTGTTCTACATGCACCTGGACGGCCAGCCGGTGATTCCCGCGCAGTGGGCGCAGAAGAGCCCTTGGACGCCCGTGCTCAAGCACAAGACCGCTCAGGGCAACTGGGAAGAGATCGACTCGGCGCAGCTCTTCAGCGGCCCGCTGGACCCGGAATGGCGCGTTTTCGGGCGGTCGTCCGCCGACGACAAGGGCCCCATCATGATGATGCTGGCCGCCATCGACGCACTGAAAGCAAACGGCGCTCAGCCGGCCGTCAACGTGAAGATCATTCTCGACAGCGAGGAGGAGAAAGGCTCGCCGTCGATCAGCAAGGTCATGCAGGCAAACCGCGAGCTGCTGCGCTGCGACGCCATCGTCATCCACGACGGCCCGATGCATGCGAGCAACCTGCCGACGCTGGTCTTTGGCAACCGCGGCGCGGCCGAAGCGAGGCTCACCGTCTACGGTGCCAAGGTGCCGCTGCACAGTGGGCACTACGGCAACTACGCCCGCAACCCGGCCCAGCAGTTGGCCAACCTGCTGGCATCGATGAAGAACGACGCGGGCCGGGTGACGGTGCCGGGCTATTACGACCACGTGAAGATCAGCGCGGCCGACCGCAAGATCATGGCGGCGGTGCCCGACGACCAGGCCGCGCTCAACAAGCGCCTGGGCATTGCGCATGCCGACAAGGTCGGCGCCAATTACCAGGAGGCGATGCAGTACCCGTCATTGAACGTGCGCGGCATGGCGTCTGCGGCGGTGGGCGACAAGGTGGCGAACATCGTGCCCGACAAGGCCGTCGCCGAACTGGACCTGCGCACCACGCCCGACTCCACCGCAGGCTACCTCGGCAAACTCATTGAGCAGCACATCGAGCGCCAGGGCTACCACCTCGTCAAGAACGCCCCGACCGACGAAGAGCGCAGCCGCTACGACAAGCTGGCCACCTTCACGTATCAAAGCGAAGGCGCAGATGCCGCGGGTTCACCCATCGACTCGGCAGTGGGCACATGGGCCTACAAGTCGCTGACCGACACCTTTGGTGCGAACCCGGCGCCGGTCCGCATTCGCATGATGGGCGGAACGGTCCCCACGGCGGAAATCGTTGGCGTGCTGCAGGTGCCGTTCGCGATCATTCCTCTGGTCAATGCCGATAACAACCAGCATGCCGCGAACGAGAACCTGCGGATGGGCAACTACGTGAGCGGCGTGCGCACGCTCTACGGCCTGCTGACGCACCCGCTCTGACAGGCGGGCGCTTTAAGCGCTTTAAGCCCTTTAAGCCCTTCAACCCCTCTAAGCCGCACGAAACAAGCCATGCAGCCCGAGCGGCGCGACGCCGTTCAGGCTCGCCGTGGCGACGGGCCCTGCAGCAACATGCTGTGCATCGAAGGCCGTCAGCTTCGTGCAGCCGGCATCCACATCGAAGACCGTGCCGATCAGCCAGCCCTCGCCTTCGCGGGCGCTGGCCGATGCCGGCACGAACACGTGTTCCTCCACCAGCGTGCGGTGGCCGAAGCGGTATTGCTCGGTCTGCCCTGAATCGATGTCGACGCGCATGATGGTGTCAAAGGCGTGCAGCGCCTGCGGGCCGCCATCCGACGATGGCGCCGTGTGGGCCACCATGAACAACGCGCGATGGCGTTGCGCGGTGCGTCGCGTGTCGATCTTCGGGAATTCAGCAACGTGGTCGGTGCTGAACTGCTCGGCGCGGCCCGTTCGCAGATTCAGTTGCACTTGCGTCAGACGCGCGCCGGGCGATGGGCGAATTTGCCCGCGCATCAATTCACGCAGCGACGTGGTGACGACCGAGGCATCGTCCGAGCGGATGTAATCGAGATGGATCTCCTGTCCATCCGGCGACGACCACGCATTGCCCAGGTGGAAGACAAAGCCCGCCGGCAACGCCAACCAGCGCATGCGCGTGACGTCGTCCTTATCCAGCACCAGCACGCGCATGCCCAGCTCCGGCCGCCAGACATGTGAATCGAGAAACGACATGCCGGCGTGCGAGCGTTCAACGTCGTACACGAACGGCGGCAGCAGAAACACCAGATGGCGCTGCGTCACGGCAAAGTCGTGCACCATCGCCACGTCCGGCACCTTGATGGACTCCACGCGCTTGAGTGCGCCGTCTGCACCCACGCAGTAGACGGTCAGCAGACCGGCCGCGCTGCTCACGCCAAAATTCCACAGCGTGCCGTCGGGCTCGACCTTGGGGTGGGCGGAAAACGGCATGCCCTTGTAGTCGTCGCGCCAGATCTGCACGCCCAGCGTGCGCAGCGAATCCGGATCGACACGCGTGGCCGAGCCGCCTTCCCACAGCGCGAGCATCTCGTCGCCATGCATCACCAGGCTGGTGTTGGCAACGTTGATGCTGTCGGGCGAGGCCACCGGCTCCATCTCGGGGTTGGCGGTGCCGAACGTCGCGCGCAGCGGCCGGCCGGCGGTGGTGTCGGCGATGAACTTGTCGGTGCGCACGAACACGCCGCGGTGCGTCACGCCCTGATCGCTGATGTCGTAGCGCTGGATCATGCCGTCGCCATCAAACAGATGGTGATAACGCATGCCGCCGATCTCGTGCCGCGCTGGGCCGTTTCGATAAAAGGCGCCGCGCAACGCAGGCGGGAAGACGCCCTCCACCTTCAGCGCGCGGGTCGGCATGTCGGCGCCGACGCCCTGGTAACCGGCCAGCCATGGAGTTTGCGCACGTCCTGCGGCAAACCCGGCAGCCCACGGGTCGGGGGTGGCGGCCATTACGTCGGTCAAGGTCAAACCAAAGGGTGCGGCGCCCAAGGCCGCAAGAAAGGATCGGCGTTGCATGACGGGCCCTCGCTCAGCATCAGTGCAAGTGAATCGTCACGCGCTGGTCGCCCTGCACGTCGATGGCGGCATCGTCAAATGCGGGCGGCCCGAAACGGCCACGTGCATCCCGGCTGAAGCCGTAGGGCTCGATGGGAATGCCGGCCGGGTTGGTGCCAAGTTTGCCGTCGTTGTTGGCGTCATGGAAGACCGACAACGCGTAGCGCCCCGCCGGCAGATCCGGATAGACGAAGGTGACGTTGCTGCCGGACACGCTTTCGAGCGCCGCAATGTCAGCGCGGACGGCCGAATCGGGCTTCAGCCAACCGGCGGTGTCGCGGAACATCGCCGCGCGCACCGCGCCTTGGCGCCCTTGTGCGCCCTCCACTACCACGGTCAGCGTCGCGGCGGATGCGCTTGCGGCGAGCATGGTCGCCAACAGGGCCAGCGCAATGCGCGGCAGAGAAAGCATCGCAGTCATGAACGTCTCCTGAGTGGCCGGCGATGCGTTGATCGGCCGGCGGTCAGGAGGCAATGTAGTCGGCTGCCTTGCTGCAGTCAGCGAGCATGCGACGAAGTGCGGATGCCGGGGCGCAAACGGTCGCTTGCGGGCAATGAATGAATCACAGAAAGGTGAGCGACTCACGCCGGACGTGCTGACTAAAACGCCCGCCGGGGCGGGCGGGCGTTTCGTGGTGTGGGCTGCTAATGCGGCAAGCTGGACAGCCGATGGTCGGCCAGCAACACGCTAGCGCTCAAGGCGAGCTGAGCCGAGATGAATCCCTCCGGCATCTCAACGGCTTCCCAATCACACACAATGTGGCCTGCACGGCAGATCTGGAAGCGGGCCGTCCAGCGATGATCGTCGCGTTGCAGCGGATCAACGAAGATGACATGCGTGCCATGTGTCACTTCCTGAATCGGCATTGTGGTTCCCCGTCGTTGGTCATCGAGCATCCACCTTAGCAAAGCCCCATGACACAAATCTGTCCGCCGCCCACCTACAAATGGGGGAGGGGGCACCTCACCCGACCAGCGGATCGGGCCGCGCAGACGAGCGCGTGCCGGGCAGCGGATGGTTATTGGGGCCGTAATAGGTAAATACTGCCGAGAATTTGACCGCCCCCGTTTGGTTGGCGCGTGCAGCGTGAAAGGTGTTGCAGTGGAAAAGCAGGACATCGCCGGGCAGCAGCGGCACGGGGCGCGCGGTATCGATCAATGCGCGGTTTTCCGGCAGCTCCTGACGCAGAAACAGCTTGGCGTCGAACCGGTCGGCGGGCAGGTCAAGCTTGTGGCTGCCTGGAATGACCCACAGACAGCCGTTATCGACGGTCTCTTCCACCAGGGCCAGCCACGACGACACCAGTTCGTTCCGTTCGAACGACCAATAGCGGCTGTCGCGGTGCCAATGCGTGGCGGTGCCAAACGCGGGATGCTTCGTCATCACGCAATTGTGGTGCGCAAGCGAAAGGTGCACGGGGCCACCGATCAGTTGCGCAATCGCGCCGGCTACGCGTGGGTCGCGCGCCCATTCGGTATACGGCGTGCCGCGTGAATCGGCGTCGAGCAGGCGGCGCACTGTCTGGCCGCCCTCGGCGTCGCGCGAAAGGGGTGCGCCGGCATAGCCGACGTCGGTTTCCAGCTCCACCGGCGCCGCAGCGCGGGCCAGCCCGTCCTGCGCAGCCGCAAGCAACGCGGCGGTCACCTGCTGGCTGACGAAGCCGCGCAACACGACGTAGCCGTGCTCCTTGAAGAAGGCTTGTTGCTCGTCGGAAAGCGGGTGTGCGTGGGTGGCGGTGGGGGCAGACGCGGACATGGCAACAGGAGCGTACGGAGACGGCGAAAGACAACGAGTGTAACGCGCCGCCGTATGCGTTGCAGGCCCGACATACGGCGGGCCTGCTCAGGATCAAACGTGGGGTGTTCTGTCCTGCTGGAGCCTTACCAAAACGCCTGCTGGCCGGACAACCGGAAATACTTTGCGATCACCATCAAACCGAGCAGGCGCTCCTGGTCGCGATCCATGAACTGCGCCACCCACCGGTTGGCGTTGCGGACAATCGCCAATGCATCGCCGGGGTATTTCCGGTAATGCTCCATTTTCTCCTGAAGATCGGAATAATCGTCTTTCAGCAGAACATAATGCACATCGGGAATCAACCTCCCCTCCATGAACCACGTCTCATACCGGGGACGCCGCATGAAGCACAGCGAATTGGATGCCATGATCCATTTCAAATTCGTCGCAACGTCGTTTCCTTCGACGCTCACAATGAATTGATATTGCAATTGCTCCGCAATCGTCATGGGCGCTTTGTAAGTCGCCTTTCCAATTTCCGATTTCCGAGTATCGCCGATGTTGACGTGCGGCAGGTCATGGCACCGCTCCACAAAGGCTTGGCGGTGTTCCTGATGGCAAGGGCCACGGAACACCGCCATGGGCTTCTTGTCGTGAAAGTCGATCGTGTCGCGCGCCAGCGAAAAATGCCGGATGGCGTCGAGCTTCAAGAGAATGCCATTATGGGCGCTGCTCTTGATCGGCCGGCTTTTTACGAACGCCGGGTGGTTCGGCTCGGCCGTCACGTCGCCGCAGTCGTAGTCAAAACTGTAGCCCGGGCCGAAATAATCCATCAGGTCGACAAGATCATAGAAATAGGTGCTCCCGATTTCACAATCCTTGTCGACAATGGTGCTGGTAGAGGATTTCAGCAGGAACTTCGAATACTCCACGGCATTTCGACTCGGGTCGAATGTCTCCGAAATCGAGTTGTAATAGCTCAACCGATCAAAGACGTCCTGCATACGCCGCTGGCCATTTCTGCTTTTCAGAAGTCTCTCGGCCTTTCCATTTTTTGTAGCGGGCGCGAGAAAATGGCTTGAGGCATTCGAAAAGTAATACCAGAATTTTCTTGCAGAGACCCTGCTCAAGCGGTATTTGAGATGACGCATGAACCAAAAGATGCCGCGGAAATTAAACTCTGGGCGTCACTTTTCGGGGGAAAGTTCCGAGCCCATGTACAGAATAGGTGGCGCGTGAGCCACTTTTGTGTGCCGCTGATGCACGGTGTCGCCGATCGCGCTTCCTTTTTAGACAGCGCGGCGGCCCGGTGATGCTTCGCATCGGCGGCGGCCCTCACTTTACCGTAAGAATCTTGCGACTCATTCCAATTGTGGGCATCAGTCCGCCGGCTCCCGTACAGGGCCCGTTGCCCGCCGCATGACCGTTGTCATGGCGTCACACTTTTCAGCCACCCAGGCTGGAGCGCTTTTCCCTCTGACGGCATTGAAGACACGGGCAGGCGTGCGCCCGCCCGCCTTCGTGTTACTGCGGCACGTCCAAAACCGTTACGGTCAATGCACCGTTCACTTTCTCGGCGATAAACCGCACTTTGCTGCCGACCTCCACCTTGGAAAGCATGGCCGGATCCTGGACGCGGAAGACCATCGTCATGGGCTCCATGCCCAGGTTGTCGAGCGGGCCATGCTTGATGGTCAGCTTGCCGGCAGCGGTGTCGATCTTCTTGATCTCGCCTTCGGACATGGGGGTGGCAGTGGTGGCTGCAGGTGCGGAAGCAGCATCCTCGGCTGCGTGGACGAACGGTGCGCCGGCCAGCAGCGCAGTCAGTATCAGGGCGTGGCGAAACATGTGAGGCTCCTTGTCGAACGACACGATTGGGGCGGGGTCAGGACTTGTTGCCGCGCACCTGCACGGCGCCGCGCATGCCGGCCTCGAAATGGCCAGGCTGCAGACAGGCAAATTCCACCGAGCCGCTACGCGTGAAGCGCCAGACGATCTCGGCGCGCTGGCCTGGGTCTACGGTGACGGCGTTGGCGTCGGCATGCTCCATCTCGGGGTGCCGGCGCATCTGCTCGGCGTGGGCGACGAGGTCGGCCGGCGTGCCCAGCGTCATCTCATGCCGTACCTGGCCGCTGTTGACGACTTCGAAGCGGATGGTCTCGCCGCGCTGAACGCTGATCTGCGCGGGCGTGAAGCGCATGGTGTCGGTCATGTCGACGCGCACCGTGCGCGTGATCCGGGCGGCGTCGCCGGGTTCACCGATGGCGGCATCGCCATGGTCATGCCCGCCGGCGTGATCGCCGGATGCGTGCGCGATGGCGGCCATCGACATCAGCGCGGCCAGGAAGGTGGAACGGATCAGATTGCGTTGCATGTTTGGTCTCGGTCTACGTTTTGTATGAGATGTGGATTCAGCGTCGATCAGTCGTCGATGCCGGTACCCGTGTATTCGTAGGCAACGGTGCCCTTCGGGTGCTTGTACCAACCGGGGTCGGCATAGCTGTTGCGCGGCAGATCGCGGCGCACCTTCATCACGGTGAACATGCCGCCCATTTCGATGGCGCCGAACGGGCCCTGCCCCGTCATCATGGGCAGCGTGTTGTCGGGCAGCGGCATTTCCATCTCGCCCATGTCGGCCATGCCGGCCTGGCCCATGCCCATGTAGTCGGGCACCAGCGCGTTCATCTTCTTGGCGAGGTCTTTTTGCTGCACGCCGATCATGGTCGGCACGTTGTGCCCCATCGCGTTCATCGTGTGGTGCGACTTGTGGCAGTGGAAGGCCCAGTCGCCCGGGTTGTCGGCAATGAACTCGATGGCGCGCATCTGGCCCACGGCAATGTCCGTCGTCACCTCCGGCCAGCGCGCGCCGGGCTGGACCCAGCCGCCATCGGTGCCCGCCACTTCGAACGTATGGCCGTGCAGATGCATCGGGTGGTTCGTCATGGTGAGGTTGCCCATGCGGATGCGCACGCGGTCGCCCAGACGCACGGGCAACGGGTCGATGCCGGGAAAGACGCGGCTGTTCCACGTCCACATGTTGAAGTTGGTCATCTCGGCCACGCGCGGGGTGTAGGAGCCGGGGTCGATGTCATACGCGGCGAGCAGGAAGACGAAGTCGCGGTCGACGCGATGCTGCGTCGGGTCTTTCGGATGCACGACGATAAAGCCCATCATGCCCATCGCCATCTGCACCATCTCGTCGGAATGCGGGTGGTACATGAAGGTGCCGGACTTCTTCATCTCGAACTCATAGACGAAGGTCTTGCCGGTTGGAATGTGCGGCTGCGACAAGCCGCCCACGCCGTCCATGCCGGCGGGCAGGATCATGCCGTGCCAGTGCACCGTGGTGTGCTCGGGCAGCTTGTTGGTGACGAAGATGCGCACGCGATCGCCTTCCACGCATTCGATCGTCGGGCCGGGGCTCTGGCCGTTGTAGCCCCAGAGATGGCCCGTCATGCCGGGTGCGAATTCGCGCTCGACGGGCTCGGCCACGAGGTGGAACTCCTTCCAGCCGCCGCGCATGCGCCACGGCAGCGTCCAGCCGTTGAGCGTGACGACGGGGTTGTAGGGCCGGCCGTTGGGCGGCGCAAGCGGCGGCTGCGTGGCGGGCTTCGATTGCAGCGGTGCTTCGGGCAGCGAGGCCGCGCCGGCGCGCGAGACCATCGCTGCGCCCAGCATGGCCGCGCCCGTGCCGCCGAGAAATTGACGTCGGGAAACCATGTTCAATGTCCTTGAGGAGAGTTCGGCGCTGCGGTGGCCGCATTCGCTTCAGCCGGCGGCAGCTTGCCGCCCAGCGCCATCTGCAGATCGGTCTGCGCAATCCAGTAACCGCGCAGTGCGTCGATGTAGCCGTTCACGGCATTCACCTGCTCGCGCGCATCGGCCAGCAGTTCGAACACGCTCACGAGCATGCCGTTGTAGCGCAGCAGCATCTCGTCGGAGATGCGCTTGCGCACGGGCACGACCTCGTCGCGGTAGTGACGCGTGAGGTCATATGCCGTCTGGTAGCGCACGTACGATTCGCGCACTTCCGAACGCGCACGCACTGCCGTGTCGGCAAGCTGGTCGGCCGCCTGCATGTAGATCGCCTGCGCGCGCGCCACGCGGGCGCCGCCCCAGTCGAACAGCGGGATCTCGATGCTGATCTCGTAGCCCGTTTCACGTGGCTCGTTGGATTTGCTGTTGCGCACGTAGCCGAGGTCCAGCACGTTGATGAAGCGCGTGGCCTGCGTGAGCCCCAGCGACGATGCCAACCCCTCGACCTGCAACTTGCCCGCCTGGATATCGAGCCGGTTGCGCAACGCATAGGCCTCGATCTGCTGCAGTTCAGGGCGATCCTTCGGCAGGTCGGGCAGCCGTTCCGGCAGCTTGAAGTCGGTATCTGCGCCCCACACACCCAGCAGGCGGATCAACGCTTCGCGCTCGGCCTGCGCCTGCTGCCGCGCGCGCGCCAAGGTGGCGGTGGCCTCTGCATAGAAAGCGTGCTCACGCGCGCGATCCAGCTTGCTGAAGTTGCCCGCAGACGCCAGGCGCTTGGCGAACTCGGCCCCGGCTTCGGCAGCTTGCTGAACCTGCTCTGCATAGCGTGCAGATTGCTCCGCAGCGACGGCATTGACGTATGCGCGGCGTGTCTCTGCGGCCACCTGCAACATCTGGTTGGCGACCAGCAGCTTGGTCTGCTCGAAGTAACGGCCTTCGATGCGCGTGGCCATCGGCAGCGTCAGCAGGTTCAGGAACGACAGCGAGAACGTGCGCTCGATCGACACGTCGTCGCCGCTGCGCGTGCGCTTGAAACTGAAGCCGGGATTCGGCAGGCGGCTGGCTTGCACGAGCGCGGCTTCCGATAGCCCCAGCTCCGCATACGAAGCCTGCAGGCCACGGTTGTTCAGCAGCGCGATCTGCACGGCGCTGTCCATCGTCAGCGGCTGGGCCAGCAGCTCGCGCGTGCGTTGCGCGGCGCTGTCGCGTGCTTCCGGTGAACGCTGCCAGGTGGCGTCCTTGCCGAGCCGGTCGCGCGCCACATCGGCAACGGTCTTGAAGCCGCTGTCTTGCGTGACGGTGGCGCAGCCGCTCAGCAACAGTGTGCCCGCCAGCGCGCACACGGCGAGTCGGCGGTTGGAGAGTTTGAGCATGGCGCCTCCTCAGTGGTGGTGCATGCCGGGCATGGAGTCCGCGCCAGGCTTGTTGGAGGAGGCGGCCGGGGCGCTGGCGGGCATGCTGTGTCCCGCGTGGCCGCCATGCGCGGCGGCGCCCGGCTTGGGGCCCACGGCTGCGTTGGTCTCGCGCCAGGGCACAGGACCGGTATCGCGATACGCGTGGTAACTGTCGAATGTGCGCGGCGCGGCGACGGCCGGCACAGCGGCGTCCGCGTTCAGCGGATCAGGCGGAGATGCCGCCGGCGCAGATGCGGCACCCTGCGCGACTACCCATGGCACCAGCGCCAGCAGCGCGGCGGCCGCGAACCATCGTGTGAAAAGCATGAGAAACCTCGATCAAGCGTGATGACGTACGGCCGCATGCGGTGCATGGAGCCGTCAAACCAGAGGCCAGCCCGTTCTATGGACGGACTGGTGGCGTCAAACGCGAATCGAGGGTGGACGTTGCAGCGCTTCAGGAATGAAGCTGCGGAAGGAAACAGCGGGGCCGCGCGGCGCAGCGGCCGGCAGCTTGATCAGCGGCACGCCAAGGCTGGCGGCCAGGGGAACGACCGAACCGAGCGAACACGTCGCGCAGATCGGGCAGGTCTTGCAGTGCGACTGTCCCGGCGCTTTCGACTCGGCACCGGCGGCCATGGCGTCTTCCTGCTCATGGCAGGCATCGGACAGGACGGCGCCGTCATCCGGCGTTGCCAGGGCAACCATCGCGTCGTCCATTTCCATTGCACCGCCGCGCGCCATCATGGCCGTCGCGGCAAACCCTTGCAGGGGCAGTGCCAGGACGACCAGCCAGAGCAGGAGGCGGGTCAGCAATCGGTGCATGGAAAACAGGAGGGGCCTGAAAATCGGTTGCGGCGCAAACCGGTAGTGTAGCGCGATGCCATCAAATTTCACGCAATGCAGCACAACGTGCGCCGCGCACGGCACAATGGCTGCCTGCTGCGTACCCATTTCTGCGCGCCCTGCTTTCCCCATCATTCCTGCTTCAACGCCCCATGAATACGCAATCCCACCAGCTCAGCATGACCGTGCTGATGACGCCCGACATGGCGAATTTTTCCGGCAACGTACACGGCGGCCACATCCTCAAGTTTCTCGATCAGGTCGCGTATGCGTGCGCGAGCCGCTATGCCGGCCGCTATGTCGTCACGCTGTCGGTAGATCAGGTGGTGTTCCGCCAGCCGATTCATGTCGGTGAACTGGTGACGTTCCTCGCATCGGTCAACTACACCGGCCGCACCTCGATGGAAATCGGCATCAAGGTGGTGACGGAGAACATCCGCAACCAGGTCGTGCGCCATACCAACAGCTGCTACTTCACGATGGTGGCCGTGGACGACGACGGCAAGCCGGCCGACGTGCCGCCGCTGGTGCCCTCCAACGCCGAAGAACAGGAACGCTTCGAAGCCGCGCAGCAGCGCCGCGCCCTGCGCCAGGAAATGGAAGCGCGGCACAAGGCGATCAAGGCAACCTACGGCCCGTCCGGCACGCGCAACTAAGCGCGCGTTGAAATCGGCAGTGCCGCGACACCCGCGTCGCGCCTGCCTGCCTACGCAGTCAGCAAGGAACTGCGACCCGCGTGGTATCGCGGTCGCGCATTGTTATCCACAGGCTTACCCACTGTTTCTGTGGATAACGCGTGCGGCCCCCAACGCAACTTACGGCTGAGGCAACGCGTGCAGAAATGCGAGCACGGCCGCATTGAACAACGCGGGGCGCTGCAACGGAGCGAAATGGCTCACGCCCGGCAACGACACAAACTGCGCATCAGGAAGGGTCCTCGCCAGATAGTGTGCGTGCTCGGGCCGGATGAACTCGTCGTGTTCGCTCTGCACGATCGTCACCGGCACGCGCGTCGCGGCAAGCTCCGCGCCCGTGGCGTTGGGTTGCGTCTGCATCATTTCGGTGACGGCCGCGACGAATGCATCGAAATCGTCGGGCGTGGATGAGAGCGCGGTGTAATCCTTTCGATGGCGCTCGAAGCAGCGATCGATGACCGGCGTGGGCGAAAAGGGCCTGGCGCCGGTCGGGTCCATGTTGCAGCCAAAAAAGAACACGCCCGTGGCGCGTTCCGGCGTCTGCATGGCGAGGGTGAGTGCAACGCAAGCGCCGTCGCTCCAGCCGATGATGGCGGCGCGATCGATGTGCAATGCGTCCATGACGGCCCGCACGTCGGAGGCCATGCGCGTGTAGGCGTAAGGCTGCGCATCGCGCGTGCTGCGGCCATGCCCACGGCTATCGATGACGATGGGCCGGTAGCCGGCGCTCATCAGTACCGGGAGCTGATACCCCCAATTGCCGCTATGGCCGAGCCCGCCATGCAGCAGGATCACCGGCGTGCCGGCGCCGAAGGTGGCATACCAGATGCGGGCGCCGTCGTGCTCGACATGGCCTTCTTCAACGGCGGCCGGCAGCGGTTCAGCACCGTGGGCCGCAAACCGGGTCAGATCGTCGTCGAAAGGACCCATGTCGATCAGATGTCACGCCGCGTAGCCAAGCGCCGCAAACTGCTGCTTGAACCACCAGTAACAGAGCGCCGCAGCCGCCGCAAAAATGGCCACGAGCACCCAGCCGAGCGGCGTGAGGCGCTTGCGTTCGGCGTCACGATAGGCCAGCTTGTCGCCGCCCACCAGAAACGCCAGCCCGAACACCAGACACCCCGGCACGAGCACCATCGCCTTGAGCGAGTAACGCACCGTCGGCGCGCCCGCCTGCGCCTGATGCAGCGGGCCGAGGATGAAGAACCAGCCGATCACCGCGCCGAGGACGAGGATCAGCACGCCGCCCAGGCGGGTCTTGAGGTCTTGAGACATGGGAGTTCCGAGGGATGGATTGGCCAGCGCCACATCGGCGCCGGCGTGATCCCGCGAGAATAGGGAAGCCGCATCGGCCATGCAACTTGTGTTAAGCCCGTTAACACAAGCCGCCGTCCCGCGTCGGACTAGCGCGCCGCTTCGTCTTCGACTTGGATGCCGAGTTCATTGAGCACTTCGCGCGCGGATCGAAACGCTTCGATGGCCGCTGGCGCGCCGGCATAGATGGCGCTATGCAGTAGCACTTCGCGGATCTCCACCGCCGTTGCGCCGTTGTTGATGGCCCCGCGCACATGGCCCTTCAGCTCAGTGCTGCGGCCCAGGGCGGCGAGCATCGCGCAGGTGCACAGGCTGCGCGTCTTGAGGTCGATGCCGTCACGCTGCCACGTGCTGCCCCAGGCGTGTTCGTTGAGCCAATCCTGCAGCGGTGCAGAGAACGCATCCAGCCCGCTCATCGCGCGTTCCACGAACGCGTCGCCCATCACCTGCGCGCGGCGTGCGCGCCCGGCCTGCTTGTCTTGTTCCGACACGATGCCCTCCTCCGTTCTGAAAAATCAGTCAGTCAAGCTGGCTTGACCAGCAGCATCATCAACGCGGTACCCAGCAGCACGGCGCAGAAGGCCAGCCGCAGACGCCGCGCTGAAAACCGATACGCCAACGCCACACCCCACGACACGCTGGCAATACCACCGGCGGCCAGCGGAATGCCCGTTCCCCAATCCACATGGCCCGCATGCGCATACGTTGCAAGCGCGATAAGCGAGCCGGGCACCACCAGGGCGAGCGCCATGCCCTGGGCGCGTGTCTGCGGCATACCGAAGAACGTCACGAGCGCCGGCACCACCACCAGCCCGCCGCCCACCGTGAAGATGCCCGACATCGCCCCGCTGGCAACGCCCATCAATGGCAAGGCTGCGGCCGGCATGGCGCGTGGGGCGGCGTGCGCCGCATCACCGGCATTCGGCTTTTCTTTGAGCTGTGAGGCAAAGTACACCGCCAGCGCGATCAGGAATACGGCAAACGCCGTATGCAGCAGATGGGCGTCGAGCCCCGCGGCAAAACGCGCGGCAACGTAGGTCGCCGCCATCGAGAACACGCAGATCAGCGCGACGGAACGCAGATGCACCGGATGCCGCTGGTGATACCGCCAGAAGCCGATCAGCACGTTGGGCGCAATCATCACCAGCGCGGTGCCCTGCGCCAGATGCTGGTCCATTCCGTACAGGTAGCCGAGCACCGGAATGGCGATCAGCCCGCCGCCAATGCCGAGCAAACCGCCTGCAACGCCAAGGCCCATGCCGAGCAGCAAATTGACCAGACCCGTGAGAACCGCGTGAGACGCCATGCCGACAAGAAAGGAGGGACGAGAAACAAACGCGGCGGCGCGCTGTATCTGCTACAGCGCGCCGCCGGAAGTGAAGCCCAGATTGTAGCGCCCGCCGTTACGCCGGGGTCTCGGCAAGGTGCGCAGCGAAGCCCGATTTTCCGGGTGCGATTTCGGCCCGCAGCGTGAGCGCCGGGATCTCGTAATCACCGGCGTTCTGCCGACGGAACGGGATCGGCGAAGTGGTGAACAAGGTGTCGAGCCGCTCGCCCAGTGCGCGCGTCGTCTGCGCAAAGCGCGCCTCGTCCATGCGGCCCGTGCGGTAGCTCACGAACGGCGGCACCACATCGAAACCGGGGTAGTACAGGATGCCGTGCTGGATCGGGAACAGGATGTCGTCGATCGGGCCGTTGATGCCGCGTGGGCTGTAGTGCGACTCCCACCCGCCGGTCGTCACGATCAGCATGGCGCGTTTGCCGGCGAGTGTGCCTTCGCCGTAGCGGTCGCCCCAGTGGGTGTCGGAGTGCTCGCCAACGCCATAGGCGAAGCCGTACGCATAGACGCGTTCGACCCAGCCCTTGAGGATGGCCGGCATCGAAAACCACCACAGCGGAAACTGCAGGATCACAGCATCGGCCCAGCGCAGCTTGGCTTGCTCCGCGGCGATGTCCGGGGCCTGCAGGCCGTTCTCGAAGGCGTACTTGGAATCCAGCGACGGGTCGAAACGCGAGCCCACCGGCGCGACACTGCTGTCGCTGGCATCAAGCACGGCCTTCCATTGCATGGCGTACAGATCCGACACCTGTACGGTGTGGCCGGCGGCCTGCAGACGCTCGACGGCAAAGTGCTTGAGGGCACCGTTGAGCGACTTGGGTTCAGGATGGGCGTAGACGATCAAGACATTCATGGTGGCAGCTCCAAATGAGGAATTGGCTCCAGAATGCGGTCCACCCAGGTATATTGGAAATGAATTGTTCATATTCCAGGCATAGTCATGAATAATCTCAGACGGTTGGACCTGAACCTGCTGGTGACACTCGATGTGCTGCTGACCGAGCACAACGTCACGCGTGCGGCGGAGCGGCTGAACTTCTCGCAGCCTTCCGTGAGCGTGCATCTGGCCAAGTTGCGCGCCATCTTCGGCGACCCGCTTTTGCTGCCGGGCCCGCGCGGTATGCGCCCCACCGCCCGCGCTGAAAGCCTGCGCGAGCCCCTGCGGCTGGCGCTGGAAGCACTGGAGCAGGCGGTCGCGCCCGCCAGCCCGTTCGACCCGGCACATGCCACCAACACGTGGCGCGTGGCGGCCACGGATTACGGCGAATCCACCATCGCGCTGCCGGCGCTGAACACGCTGCGATCAAGCGCACCGGGCACGCGGCTCGCCATACTGGAGCTGGTCCCTACTCGCCTGGAAAAGCAAGCCGAGCAAGGGGAGATCGATCTCGCGTTCCACACCACAGACGGCGCGCCACCGGGCCTGCGCCGCCGTACGCTCTTCACTGAACGCTATGTGCTGATCGGCCGCGCAGGGCACCCGCGCCTGAAGCGCAAGCCCACACTGGCGCAGTTCTGCGCGCTCGATCACGTGATCGTGTCGCCCGATGGCGGTGGCTTCTTCGGCGTGACAGACGAAGCCCTGGCGGCAGCCGGTGCCACGCGGCGCGTCGTGCTCTCGGTGCCGCACTTCCTGTTTGTGATGACAGCGGTGGCGAGCACTGACATGGTCGCCATGCTGCCAGAGCGGCTCGTGCGCGGCGCCAGCGCGCTGCAGGTGGTCGAACCGCCGGTGGAGGTGCCCGGCTATGAGATGTCGATGCTGTGGCATGAGCGCGTGCATCGAGACCCCGGACATCAGTGGTTGCGGGATGTGATTGCAGGCGCGGTCTGAAGAACCGCGCCGCCGCCGTTCCCCTACTTGCACTGCTGCTTCTTGATAGACACCTCCTCCAAATCTGCGGCGGTGTAGAGCGCCGGCACGTTCGGGTCGCCGGCAGCCGTCATCGCCGCGTGCAGGTTCGCCAAGGCCTGGAGGTGGCCGGGCTCGCCGCTTGCAAAGCGCTGCTGCTCCGATTTCGATGCGCCGTACATGCCGTTGCACAGCAGCGCCTTGCGGAAGATTTCCAACACCGCGATCCGCGCAAAGTATGTCTCGCGCCGCTCCGACGCAGTGGCGGGCGCGTGGTTGATCTTGGCGTAGTGGTTGGTGCACTGCGTGCCGAGAATCGGGTAAGCCTCCTTGATGCCGTCACAGGAGGCGACCTTCGCGGGCGGTGCAGCCAATGCGGCGGCGGCCGCCAGCGATGCGATCAGGGACACCAACGCCAACAACGCGATGCGGATGACGGGCACATTCGAGCGGATGTTCATTGCAGGTTCTCCTCAGTCAGATACGTGGGCAAGAAACACAGCGGCAACCGGTAGCGCTGCGTGAACTGACGATACGGGGGAGGTCTGTGGCGGCGGAATGCACCAGACGTTCTGGCGCAGCCCAGGGGAAACGCGGCATGGGAGAAATGGGCCAAGCCGCCCCAGGTGCATTTGACGGCGATGGTTGATTGCCATGGCAACGCGCAACGTGGGCTGCCCACAACGCTTCATGCGGCTGCCAGCCCGTTTGCGCAATCTCCGTTTGCCGGGCTGGCGCGGCCCCGGTAGAGTCTTTCCCCAATGGGTTCACACCCAGAGGTCTGGGCAAAACCGGAGTGATCCGGCGACGCAAAGCTATAGGGACTTCGCTGGACGAAGTCAGCCAGTTGCCCGCCAACCCGCAACGGGAGCGGGCCTGATGACACACGCAAAGAACGGCGTGGTCGGGGGCACATAATGAAAACGATACAAACGGGGGGGCGTTCGCCCGCATCCGCCACGCTGGCCGTGGCATCGCAAACGGGCAACGCAAAGCGCAGGTTCGCGCGGGCCGCCTATGCCGCATTCGCCCTGGTGTCGGGTGCGCTGATGGGCGCATCGCATGCCAGCGCTGAAGGGCTGCTGGTGCCGTCGTACATCTATCCGTCAGGCACAGGCGCAACGCAGTGGAGTGCGCTGGCCACAGCGGCAACGTCGGTACCCACCACGGTCATCCTCAACCCGAACAGCGGCCCGGGCACCACGCAGGATGCCAATTATGTTGCCGCCGTCGCCAAGGTCCGTGCCGCGGGCGGCAAGGTGATCGGGTACGTCTCCAGCTCGTACGCCAACCGGTCGTTGTCGGCCGTGGTGCAGGACATCAACACCTACCAGGCGCTGTATCAGGTCGACGGCTTCTTCATCGACGAGATGACCGCCGACAGCACGACCGCGCACATCCAGTTCTATCAGTCGGTCTACAACTACATCAAGGGGCTGTCGCCCAACTACACGGTCACGGGCAACCCGGGCACCAATGTGCCGGAGATCTACGCCAGCCTGCCGGTGGCAGACCAGCTCGTGGTGTTCGAAGACAGCGCCAAGCACTACGCCAGCTATGCGCCGCTGGCGTGGCAGGCCAACTATCCGAAGGCGCGCTTTGCGCACATCGTCTACGCCGCGTCGGCCACGCAGATGCAAACGTTCGTTCGTAACGCGTCAGGCAAGGGCGCTGCTGCGGTGTTCATCACGAACAAGACGTTGCCGAACCCGTATGGCGCGCTGCCGACTTACTGGAGCCAGGAGGTGTCTGCCACGGCCGTTGCCCCGTGACCGCGCGGGCGTGACGCACGCCGCATGTGCGGGCTGATGCTCCGCACATGCTTTATATTCGGGCCACACTGCATCCCCCCTTCGCCGCCTGCCGGCGTCGAGGCAACAACAAGGAGAACCCCGTGGCCCTTTCTTCCAACAAGCTGCCCCCCTGGACTATCGCCGCCCCGCTGCTCGCGTGGGTGGTGCTGGTCGGCGGCTCGTTCATGACGCCCCCCGGCTGGCTCATCGCACTGATGGCGCTGGCACTGGCGGGGGCCGTCTTCGCTGCCGTCCACCATGCCGAAGTCGTCGCGCACAAGGTGGGCGAGCCCTTCGGCACGCTCGTCCTGGCAATCGCCGTGACCGTGATCGAAGTGGCGCTGATCGTGTCGGTGATGCTCTCTTCCGGGCCGGAGAAAGCAGGCTTGGCGCGCGACACCGTGTTTGCCGCGGTCATGCTCATCTGCAACGGGATCGTGGGCGTGTGCCTGTTCGTGGGCGGCCTGCGCCACCGCGAGCAAGCCTTCCAGGCGCCGGGTGCCACCGCCGCGCTGGCCGTGCTCGCTGCACTGGTCACGCTGACCATGGTGCTGCCCAATTACACGAGTTCCACGCCGGGGCCGGTCATGACCTCGTCGCAGTTGGCCTTTGCCGGCGTGACCTCGCTGGTGCTGTACGGCTGCTTCGTCATCGTGCAGACCATCCGCCACCGCGACTACTTCCTCGTCGACAGCGCCAACGAAGACGTGCACGCCCCGCCGCCGCCCGCACGCGTGGCGGCGCTCAGCGCGGTGTTGCTGATGGCGTCGCTGGTAGCCGTCGTCGGGCTGGCGAAGGTGCTGTCGCCTTCGGTGGAAGCTGCCATCCTGAATGCCGGCGCGCCGCCCGCCACGGTCGGCATCGTCATCGCCGCGCTGGTGCTGCTGCCGGAATGCCTGGCCGCCCTGCGCGCCGCCAATGCAGACCGCATCCAGACGAGCCTGAACCTCGCGCTGGGCTCGGCGCTGGCGAGTATCGGCCTGACCATCCCGACCGTGGCCGCCGTGTTCATCTGGATCGGCCGCCCGCTCGAACTGGGCCTGGGGCCGAAGGAAATGGTCCTGCTGTTCCTCACGCTGATCGTGTCATCGCTCACGCTGGGCAAGGGCCGCACGACCATCCTGCAAGGCGTCGTGCACCTGGCGATCTTTGCGGCGTACCTGTTTCTCTCGATCGTGCCCTGAGCGGCGCGCACGATAACGAATCGATGTGTGGGGCGCCTGGTGGGCGCCCTTCTTTTTTGGGCGCCACGTCTGGCGTTATTGCACCGACTCCATGCTTTGCAGCAATGTGGGAATCAACTCCGACACCGTCGGGTGAATGTGCATGGCGCGGCTGATGGTGGTGTAAGGCGCTTTCGCATACATCACGTCGAGGATCGAATGCATCGCCTCATCGCCGCCCACACCGAGGATCGACGCGCCCAGGATGTCGTGCGTCTGCGCATCGACCACCACGCGCATGAAACCCTGGCTCTCGCCCTTCTCCACCGCACGGCCAACGCGCGTCATCGGGCGGTTGCCGACCAGCAGCCTGCGCCCGGATTGCCTCGCCTCCGAGAGCGACATGCCGACGCGCGCAAGCGGCGGGTCGATGTACATGGCGTACGCCTGAATGCGGTCCGACACCTTGCGCGGGTCGTCGTCGAGCAGATTGGCCGCCACGATCTCGTAATCGTTGTAGGCCGTGTGCGTGAAGGCGCCGCGGCCGTTGCAATCGCCCAGGGCCCAGATGCCGGGCACGTTGGTGCGCAGCTGATCGTCCACGCGGATATTGCCCCGCTTGTCGACGTCCACACCGGCCTTGTCGAGACCGAGATCACCGGTATTGGGCACACGCCCCACGGCCATCAGCAGATGCGAGCCCGACACCTCCCGCGCGCCGCTGCCGCACTCCAGGCCGACCACGACGTTGGCGCCGTCGCGTCGCACGCTCAGGCAGTCGGCGTTGACCTGCACGTCGATGCCTTCCGCTTCCAGAATCTCGCGCACCGCCTGCGATACGTCTTCGTCTTCACGCGCGATCAGGCGCGGGCCTTTCTCGACAATCGTCACGCGCGATCCGAAGCGACGGAACATCTGGCCGAACTCCAGCCCGACGTAGCTCCCGCCGATCACGACGAGATGCTGGGGCAGGAAGTCCACGTCCATCATGGTGGAGTTGGTGAGGAACGGCACCTGATCGAGCCCGGGCATGGGCGGCACCAACGCCCGACCGCCGACGTTGATGAAGATGCGCTCGGCTTCGAGCAGCGCGTCGCCAACGCGCACGGTGCGCGCGCTTTCGAAGCGGGCATGGCCCTGGAAGACCGTGCAGTGCTCCAGGCCGCGCACCCATTGCTCCACGCCGTGGCTGGAGCGGCCGGAAATCTCATCCTTGCGGGCCTTCACGCGCTGCATGTCGACGGTGACACCGCCGTCGATCATCACGCCGTATTCGGCCGCACGCTGGGCCATGCGCGCTGCATAGGCGCTGGCCACCATGGCTTTCGTGGGGATGCAGCCCGTGTTGACGCACGTACCGCCAAAGCGGCCGCGCTCGACGATGGCGACTTTCATGCCGGCGCCCGACAGGCGCGCCGCCAGCGGAGGGCCGGCCTGGCCGGTGCCGATGATGATGGCGTCGAAGCGTTGCGTCATGGCGCTCTCCTTCGTGTGGTTGCCGACGGCAGCCGTCTCGCTATGGTAGGCGGCGCACGTGGCAACAGCGAGTCGCGACGACCGGTTTTGCCGACCGCGCCGTCGCCGGAAGGAAAGCAAGAAAGTGGCCGGTGCGCTCAATGGCGAGCGCACCGGCACATCAGATCAGTGGTGGTGATGGTGCTTGCCGTGGCGACGGTAGCCGCGGCCGCGGTCGTCGCGGTCGGAGTACGAATTGCGCTGCACGTTGCCGCCCAGTGCTGCACCCGCACCGCCACCCAAGCCGGCGCCCACGATGCCGCCCGTGGGGCCGCCCATGGCGTTGCCTGCAGCCGCGCCCACGCCGCCGCCCAATGCGCCGCCCACGATGGCGCCCTTGCGCTCGCGGCCGTTGGCCGTCAATGCGCCACCCGCGCCGCCGCCGATCGCCCCGCCGATCACCGAGCCGGTCTGCCCGCCGAGTGCGCCGCCCACGGCCGCGCCGCCAGCGCCACCCAGCGCGCCGCCCAGGGCATTGCGCAGGTCATCCGCCGCTGCGGGCAACGCCGTCAGGCCGGCGAGCGTTGCCACAATCAGGGCCGGTGCAATTTTCTTCAACATGGTGTTCTCCTTATGCGCAAATGCAGGATGCGGCACTCGCCTCAATGAGGGGCCGATCCGGGCTCGATGAGTTCGGAGCGGAGAATACAAGTCGCGCAACGGGGCGGGTTAAACACATTCGTCAATCTCGTAACAGAATGTTGCCGGTTTGAGCCCATCCGTAAGCCGTTGATAAGACAGACAGAACAGGAGAACCCATGCCCAGCTACATCGCCTTCCTCCGCGCCGTGAACGTGGGCGGCACCGGCAAACTGCCCATGGCCGAGTTACGCGCAATGTGCGAATCGATCGGCCTGACCGGCGTACGCACCTACATTGCCAGCGGCAACGTGGTTTTTCAGAGCCGGCTGGCGGAAGCGACCATCAAGGCGAAGCTGGAACGCTGCCTGGAGGACTACGCCGGCAAACCCGTGGGCGTGCTTGTGCGCACGGGCGCCGAACTGGCGGCGGTGCTGGAAGGCAATCCGTACAAGACGGCGGCGCCCAACCGGACAGTCGCGATCTTCCTGGATACCCCACCGCCGCCCGATGCATTGGCCGCCGCCACCGGCGTTCGGACGGAACAGATGGCCCTGGGCACGCGCGAAATCTACGTGCACTACGGCGACGGCATGGCCGATTCCAAGCTCAAGATCCCCGCCGCCAAGACGGGGACGGCGCGCAACATGAACACCATCGCCACGCTGGTCGACTGGGCCGCCGAATAGCGGCCCTCAGCGCCCGTCATTGCGCTGCCGATTTGCGCTTGGTCATGTGGTGAAAATACGCCAGCAGATCGTTGAGCTGCGCATCGGACAGCGTCTTCTCGTCGATGGCCGACATGCGCGCGTTGGGCCACCAGCGCAGGGATTGCGGATCGCGGATCAGGTGGCGCAGTTTCTCGTCGCCGAGGTATTCCACCGGGCTGTACGGCACGTTCAGGTCGGGACCCAGGTTGGCATCGCCGGCGCGATTGAGGGTGTGGCACGAAAAGCAGACGCGCTGGAACGTGGCGAAACCGCGCATGACCGGGCCGTCTGCGGGCAGCCCCGCGGCGGGCCGGATGGCCGCGAAGCGCTCGCCTGGCAGCGCGGCCACGTCGATGCGCACGATGCTGTACGTCCACAGGCTTTCGTTCACGACCGACGCCTTGGCCGGCGGCGCCGTCCAGATCAGCCGGAACGGGCCAATGTCCTGGCCCTTGAGCGTCGGCCACGGCGCGGCGGGGTCTTCCACGGCCAGCCAGGCGCGCGGGCCGTCGGCGCGATCGCCCAGCAGCAGGCGCATCGGCAGGTGCGAAACGTAGCCGTCGCTGGCGGCGGTGGTGGCACTGGCCTCGGGGCTGACCGCCTGCCCTTGGAACAGCGCCGTCACCGGGATCGCCTTGAAGGTCAGGCGGCGCTTCAGGTTCTGGTCGTCCACGGTCACGCTGGTCAGGTGCGGATCGCGCAGCAATGCCTCGCGCGACAGCGTGCGGTGCTCGGTGCCGATGTTGACGGTCAGCGTCGCGCCGTCATCGGGGGCATCGGCCGCATGGGCGGCGCTGCCGAACGCCACGCATGCGCAGAGCGTCCATCCAGCGATCGTCGCAAGCCAGGTCTTCATGGGGTCTCCTGTCGGCACATCGGGCCGGAAATCGGGTCATTTCGTTGCGACGAGAGTGTAGGCAAGCGCACGAGGTTTGGCACGGTTTTCGTTATCGATCCACCTGCGCCTGCACGTGCTGCTTGACGGTCTGCAACGCGGCGTCGAGCCGGTCGAGCGCGACGGAGCCCAGCGCCAGCCGCAACGCATGCGGTACCTGCTTCGATGTCGCAAACGGCTCTGCGGTGGACACGGAGATGCCGTCCTGCTGCAGCGCCACCGCAACGCGGTCGGCGCGCACCTCGGGCGGCAGCGCAAGCCAGACAAAGTACGAGGTTGGATGCGTGACCAGCGTCAGCCCGGCCAGCGCCTTGCGGGCAATCGCCTGACGGGCTGCCGCATCGCGCCGTTTCTCGGCCTCCAGGCGCTCGACGGTGCCGTCGTCCAGCCATGCGCAGGCGAGGCTCGTGACAATGGCCGGGGTGTTCCACGTCGTGGCGCGGATGGCGCGTTCCAGCTGCGGCATCCACGCTGCGGGCGCGGCAACGAAGCCGAAACGCAGGCCGGTGGCCACGCTCTTCGAGAGGCCGGAGATGTAGACCGTCGATTCCGGCGCCAGCGCGGCCAGCGGCGCGGGCGGGTTGTCTTCCAGAAAGGCGTAGGCCGCGTCTTCCATGGCAATCAGGCCGTGGCGACGCACGATGCCCGCCAGCTGGCGCCGCCAGCCGATGCCGCTCACCCAGCCGAGCGGGTTGTGCAGCGTCGGCATGACATAGACGGCGCGCACACGGCGGCGTGTGCACAGCCGCTCCAGTGCATCCAGGTCCAACCCTTGCCCGGCGGCCGGCAGCGGCGCCAGTTCCAGGTGCAGCATCTCGGCGACGACCTTGAAACCGGGATACGTCAGCGCGTCCACCGCCACCACATCGCCGGGCTTGAGCAGCGCCATCGCCGTCACAGCCAGACCGTGCTGCGCGCCGTCGACCAACAGCACGTTGTCCGGCGCGACAGGCAAACCGCGCCGTGCCAGATGGCGCGCCACGCAGGCGCGTTCATGCGCTCGGCCGCCATGCGGTGCATAGCGCAACAGCGCCTCCAGATCGCCTCCGGCGGCCAGCTTGCGCAGTGCGCGGCTCAGCAGCCGGGCTTGGCCGGGCAGCGACGGGTAGTTGAAGTTCAGATCCACCACCCCCGCCGCTACGGCCTGCTGGTCGATACCGAGGCCGCGCGGCAGCGTGTTTTCGCGCACGAACGTGCCACGCCCCACTTCGCCGCTCACCAGGCCCATCGCTTCGAGTTCGGCATACACGCGCGTGGCCGTGACCAGCGCAACGCCGTGGCGCTGCGCCAGTTGCCGGTGCGTGGGCAGGCGTGTGCCGGGCGGCAGATGGCCGCTGCGGATCTGCGTGGCCAGTTCGTCGACGAGCGGCTGGTAGCGGGCCTGGGTCATTTCCGGGGTGTACTAAGGACAATTTTTTGATTGTATTGCCCCGTGCGCCTAGCATGCGATCTATTCCAACGCGGCCACACACGGATCATGCACATCGCCATCCTGACCTTCGATGGATTCAACGAACTGGATTCGCTCATCGCCTTTGGCGTGCTTCACCGCATCAAGAAACCGGACTGGCGCGTGAGCCTGTGTTGTCCGCACACCGAAGTCACGTCGATGAACGGCGTGACGATGCATGCGCAATCGATGCTGGAAGACGCCCGCACCGCAGATGCCGTGCTTGTCGGCAGCGGTATCCGCACGCGCGATGTGGTGGCCGATCCGGCGGTGATGGCGCGACTGGCGCTCGATCCGGCACGCCAGTTGATCGGCGCGCAGTGCTCCGGCACGTTGGTATTGGCCAAGCTGGGGCTGCTCGGCAGCGTGCCGGCCTGTACGGACCTGACCACCAAACCCTGGGTGCAGGAAGCCGGCGTGGAAGTGCTGAACCAGCCGTTCTACGCCAACGGCAATGTGGCGACGGCAGGCGGCTGCTTTGCTTCGCCGTACCTGGCGGCATGGGTGATTGCGCGCACGGAAGGCATTGACGCCGCCGCAGAAGCCCTGCACTACGTCGCGCCCGTCGGCGAGAAAGAAGCCTACGTGGAAAACGCCCTGCGCAACCTGCGGCCTCACCTGCCTGGCTGATCGCGGTGGCGCGAGCGGGCCGATAGTCTGGTGGGCCCTTCACGCATCGCAGATACGCGATCAGGAGTCACTTCTTGAACACGCTGACGACACTGAAGACGCTCGCCCTTCCTGTTGCGCTGCCCGTTGCCGTGGCGCTGCTGGCCCACAGCGCCGGTGCGTTTGCCGCTGAAAGCCTCGCCAACGGCGTCAAGCGCCGAGCGCCGCAGGGCATTTCCACCAGGCTGTACGCCTGCGTCGACAAGGCGCCGGACAACGCCGACGCGATCGGCGCATGCCTCGCTGCAGAAAAGGCCGCGCAGGACGAGCGCCTGGACCGTACGTACAAGACACTGCTCGGCGCATTGAACGGCAAGGCGAAAGACGCCCTGGTGAGTTCTCAGCAGGCGTGGCAGGACTTCCACGCCAGAACTGCGGCTTTCGAGACTGTCATCTATGGCAAGGGCAAGCTTGACGATCTGCAGCGCCAGGAGAACGAAGTCTTCCGCCTGAGCGAGCGCGCGAACGCACTCGACAAATACTTGGCCGCGAAAGGCCAGTAAGCCGTTCAGGCGTCAGCCGTCGCCGACAACCAGTTGCGCAGGATCGCCACGCTGTAGCGCGAATCCACCTGCGCGATGAACTGCGCAAAGTCCACGCTGGCTGCGTCATCCGCGCGGTCGGAAATCGTCCGGATCGCGGCAAACGGCACGCCCCACTCGTGGCACACCTGCGCCACGGCGGCGCCTTCCATCTCGACGGCCAGGGCGTCGGGCAACGCCGTACGCAGCACCGCGCTTTCTGCCGAGGTGCAGACAAAGCGGTCTCCGCTGACGATCAGGCCACGATGCACCTGCGGCGCCGCAATCCCGAACGCGCGCATGACATCCGGGCCGAGCAGGGCATGCGGGTCGGCCAGCACCGTGCCGGCGCTTTCCAGCAATCCGTTGGCGAGCGACGTATCAGCGGGGAAACGCGCCATGCCGGTCAGCGGAATCTCCCAGCGCGGAAACAGCGGCGACGCGTCCACATCGTGCTGCAGCAGTTCTTCCGACACCACGACATCGCCCACCGCCACGCCCGGAGCCAGCGCGCCGGCCACGCCGGCAAACACCACCGCGCGGACGTTGAATTGCGTGATCAGCACCGCCGTGGTGGACGCCGCCGCGACCTTGCCGACGCGCGACAGCACCACCACCACCGCATGCCCATCCAGCCGGCCCGTCCAGAAATCGCGGCTGCCGATGTGGATGCACTGCGCATCGGACAGACACGTCAGCAGTTCGTTGATCTCTTCATGGAGGGCAGCAACGATGCCGATCGGGCCCCGGGTGTTGGACTGGGAAGACGGTGTGTTCATGCAGGATGCGGCGCCGGCTTGGGGCGTGGATACGTCGAAAGACGCCATTGTCGCCGCAATCCGGCTCGGCCCAGCGCAGGCGCTCAGAGGCGCTGCGCTGCCCGTTGCACGGCGTCGTGGCGATCCGCGCGCAAGCGGTCCAGCCGCGACGTCACCGCTTCGAGAATCTCCGGTGCTGCGCGCTCAGGCCGGCCGCAATCGAACGGCGGCGCGGGGGCGTATTCGATACCAAGCTGCACGGCCTGCGCATGCTCGGCACCGGCAATGTCGGCCATGACGGTCAGCGCCATGTCGATGCCGGCCGTCACGCCGCCGCCGGTGATGAGGTTGCCGTCACGCACCACGCGGGCTTCGTCCACGGTGGCGCCAAACGCGGGCAGCAGGTTGCGCCATGCCCAGTGGCAGGCCGCGCGCTTGCCCTGCAGCAACCCCGCCGCGCCCAGCACCAGCGAGCCACTGCAGACGGACGTGACATAGCGTGCGCCGGCGGCCAGCCGCCGCACCTGGCGCACGAACTCCGCGTCTTCCATGGCTTCGATCACGCCAAAACCGCCGGGCACACAGATCAGGTCGGCCTGCGGAATATCGGCCAGCCGCTGCACGTTCGAGATGGTGAGACCGCCATCGGCATGGATGTCGCCGCCGGTTGCGGAAGCCACCACGCATTGCGCGCCGGGCAGCCGCCAGAACACTTCGTGCGGGCCGGTGAAATCGAGCTGGGTGACGCGGTTGTACACCGCAAAGACAACGATGAACGGGGAAGTCGTCATGGTTTGGCTCTCCTGAACGTAATGTGATGGCGGGTTGACGCTTCACAGGATCGCGCTCTATCGTGTTGGCAGCAATGACCTGTCTCCCACTTTTTCTGCCATGGCCCACCGCATCGCTGTGCTGATCTTTCCGGACTTCCAACTGCTCGACGCCGCAGGCCCGGTGGCGGCGTTTGAAGTCGCCAGCCGGTATCGGGACGACCACTACGCGCTGCGCACGATCGCCGCGCAGGCCGGCCTTGTCCGCAGTTCTTCCGGGGCGCGGTGGGACGCCGACGCCCTGCCCCCGGCCAGCCAGGTCGACACGCTGCTCATTGCCGGCGGCGACGGCGTGGACGCGGCCATGGCCGATGCGCGCACGCGCCGCTTTGTGCAGCGCTGCGCGGCCCGCGGCGCGCGCGTCGCCAGCGTGTGCTCGGGCAGCCTGCTGTTGGCCGCCACAGGTTTGCTGAACGGCCGGCGTGCCACCACCCACTGGAGCCGCAGCGAACAGTTCGCGCGCACGTTTCCGCAGGTGCAGCTCGAACCCGATCACATCTACGTGAACGACGGCCCGATCTGGACCAGCGCCGGCATCAGCGCCGGCATCGACCTGGCGCTCGCGCTCATCGCCGACGACCTGGGCGAGCGCCTGGCGCGCGCGGTCGCAAGGCAGCTGGTCGTGTACTACCGCCGGCCGGGCGGACAGTCGCAGTTTTCAGCGCTGAATGAGATGGATTCGGCACGCGGCCGCTTCAAACCGCTGCTCGACCACGTGCGCCGCAACCTGGGCGCACCGCATCGCGTGGGCGATCTGGCCGAGCACGCCTGCATGAGCCCGCGCCATTTCGCGCGCGCGTTCCAGGTCGAGACCGGTCTCACTCCTGCAAAAGCCGTGGAAAAATTGCGCGTTGAGGCGGCCCGCGCCGCGCTGGAAAGCGGGGCCGTCTCCATGCAGCGGGTGGCCGCCGAATGCGGTTTTGGCGATACCGAGCGCATGCGGCGCAGTTTTCAGCGCTTGCTGGGCGTGCCCCCATCATCGTTGCGCGCACGCTGACACCGCTAAAACCCGCGCCATTCCGCCATCTGGCCTCCTCAGGTCCGAACTTTGCGTCCAAGCCCCGCGCCGCCCGATATCGACAAGAAAGGGCGGGAGCCACGGACACAAGCAACGTAAGGAGCAAGGAGGAGGATGCAAATGGACACTCGGGAAATGCTGGCCATCGTGGGGGTCACGCTGGCCGTGATTACGGCGTATTCGCTGGCCCGCGACCTGACCGACGAGCCGCTGGGCCTGCGGGCACCGCAAACCGGCCTCGTGCACGCGCAAGCCCAGGTGAGTGCGCCGCATCAGTGACGCGCATGGGGCGCAAGGGCCAACCCGCATCCCTGATCGAATGGCCGCCGCGCCTGGTAGAAGACATCGCCCGGCGCCGCGCGGTGCTCTTCTTCGGCTCGGGTATTTCGGCCAACGCCCGTTCTGCAGATGGCACGCGGCATCCGCCCACCTGGGCGGAGCTGCTGTGCCTGGCCGCAGATGCCATCGCCCCCCGCGCATCAAGACTGGCGGAGGAGGTTCGCGCCTTTGTCGCGCGCGGCGATGTCCTGACCGCCGCAGAAATCGTGCGCCGCGTCCTTGGCCAGCGCCGGCTGACCGCGCTGTTGCGCCGGGAGCTGGTCACGCCGCGCTTTGAAGCGGCACCCATCCACGACGCGTTGCTCGCGCTCGATTTCCGCATCACGCTCACCCCCAACTTCGACACGCTGTACGAAGCGCGAGCCCATTCGCACGGCACCGCGCCCGTCGTGGTGTGCGACTACAGCAACCCCGCGGTGGCGGCGCGGGTGCGTGAAGACTGCAACCTGATCATCAAGACGCACGGCTCGATGAGCCACCCGGCCTCGCTGATCTTCTCGCGTTGCGACTATGTCCGGGCGCGAGCGCACTACCGTGCCTTCTACGACCTCGTGGAGGCATTGCTGCGCACGCATACCTTTCTGTTTATCGGCTGCGGCATCGACGACTCCGACATGCGCGCGCTGCTCGAAGCCTACGGCGCCGAACACCCCGGGGCCGAACGCCATTACTTCGTGACCGCCGCCGACACGTTCTCCGACGTGACCGCCGCCGTGCTGGAAGACGCGCTCAACCTGCACGTGCTCCGCTATCAGGCGCAGGCGTCGGACCATTCAGCGCTGCTCGCCGCTGTCCGTGCACTCGGCACGGCGGTCCAGCGCGAGCGCACGACCATGCGCGGCCATCACCCGCGCGGCGCCAAGCGATGACGATCCGTATCGGCATCTCGGGTTGGCGCTACGAGGGGTGGCGTGGCGTGTTCTATCCAGAAGACCTGGCACAGCGCCGCGAGCTGGAATATGCGTCGCGCCAGTTCGACACCATCGAGATCAACGGGTCGCACTACTCGCTGCAGTCGATCACCAGCTGGCAGGCCTGGCATGACACCGCGCCCGACGGTTTCGTTTTTGCGGTGAAAGGACCGCGCTACCTGACCCACATGCTGCGCTTCCGCGACGAGACCGCGGTGCCGGCGCTGGCGAATTTCTTCGCGTCTGGAGTGCTGGCGCTGCGGCGCAAGCTCGGGCCGTTCCTGTGGCAATTTCCGCGCAGCTACCGGTTCGATGCAGAACGGTTCGAGCGCTTTCTTTCGCTGCTGCCAAGCGACACGTCAGCCGCGCGGGCGTTGGCGCGGCAGCACGACGGGCGCGTCAAGGCCCCGTGGTTTGCCACGCGCGATCAGCAGCCCCTGCGCCATGCGGTGGAAGTGCGCCACGACAGCTTCTGCACGCCGGAATTTGCCGCGCTCCTGCGTCGGCATCACGCTGCGCTGGTGGTCTCGCATGCGATTGCGGATTGGCCCTACTTTGAAGACGTGACGAGCGATTTCGTCTACCTGCGCCTGCACGGCGCCGATGCGCTCTACACCGGCGCCTATGCCGATGCCGCACTGGACCGCTGGGCCGATCGCATCCGCCAATGGGCTGCAGGCCGTGAGCCGCCCGATGCGCAACGCGTTGGCGCACCCGCCAAACAGCGGCGCGGCGGCCGCGACGTCTATTGCTACTTCGATAACGATAAAAAGGTCGAAGCGCCGTCCGATGCGCGACGCTTGCTCGAACGGTTGCAGCGTGCCGAGTAAGACGGCGGCTCAGGGCGAGCGCAGTGCCTTATTCGCGTGACGCCGACGCAGCCGCCTGACCGAGCCTGACCTCCGCCACCAGACCACCGCCCTCGCGATTGCGCAACGTGAGCCCACCTCCTGCGGCCGCGGTCAGTTGCTGCGCAATCGCCAAGCCCAGACCCGTGCCGCCCGTCTCGCGGCTGCGAGAATTCTCCAGCCGCACAAACGGCTGCAACACCGCCTCAAGCTTGTCTTCGGGAATACCGGGCCCGCGGTCGCGCACCTCGATCACCACGGCGTCGCCGTCGCGACGCACATCCATTTCGGCCGCGCCGCCAAACTTGATGGCGTTATCGGTCAGGTTGGTCAGCACGCGGCGCAATGCGTGCGGGCGCGTGACGATCGCGCCGGTAGCGTGCTGCTCCAGCGTGACGGGCTTGCCGGTGTCCTGGTAGTCGTACACCAGGCTTTCGACAAACGATCCGACATCGATGCGCGACGGTTTTTCACCATCGCCATGCGCGCTGCGAGCATAGGCCAGGCCCTCGCGCACGAGCGTTTCAATCTCGGCCAGATCGTTCAACAGCTTGCGCTTCTCTTCGGAGTCTTCGGCCAGTTCGGCGCGCAGCTTCATGCGCGTGATGGGCGTCTGCAAGTCATGCGAAATGGCGGCCAGAATCTGCACGCGCTCTTCCACAAAGCGGGCAATGCGCTGGCGCATGGCGTTGAACGCGTGCGCGGCGCGCGCCAGTTCGGTCGGGCCGTTCTCGTCCAGCGGCGGCGTCTGCGCGTTGGGGTTGAGTGCATCGGCGGCATCGGCCAATGCCACGAGCGGCCGGATCGACAGCCGCACCGCAAACCAGCAGCACACGATCAGCAACAGCAATTGCACCACCAGCACATACGGCAGCCACTGCGCGATGGGTGTCATGCGCGGATGCACGTCAATGGTGAGCGTGCTGCCGTCGCTCAGTGTGAGATGGGCTTGCAGTTGCTTGCCGTCGCCGGGAATCGACTCCACCGTCACGGGAAAGCGGCCGCCGCTGGCCTCGCTGATGCGCGCGGCGATGTCCTTGCCACGCTGCGTCATCTCCGGCACGCCGGGCAAGCCCGGGCCGAGGATGTACTGATAGTTGCCGCGATTCAGACGCGGCAGCCACTGCGGGCGCTCGTCGGCAGGCAGGCGGTCGAGGATGGCGATGGCGGTGGACACATCGGTTTCCAGCGTGCCGAGCATCACCTCGCGCGCGCTCATGTAGCGCTCGGAAAACAGCACGGCAAACGACAGCGCATACGCCACCACTAGCCCCGCCAGCAGAATCACGAACAGGCGCGAGCCCAGCGTCCGTGGCCATGCCCAGGCACGCGTGCTCAGAGTTGCGGTCATTGGCGTGCCTCCTTGATCTCCACTGGCTTGGCAAAGACATAGCCCTCGCTGCGCACGGTCTTGATGTAGGCCGGATCGCGCGCATCGTCATTCAGGCGCTGGCGCAGACGACTGACCAGCAGATCGACGGACCGCTCGAACATCTCCGCCTCGCGGCCCTGCGTGAGGTTGAGCAGTTGATCGCGGTTGAACACGCGCATCGGGTGGTCGACAAACACGCGCAGCAGCCGGTATTCCGCGCCGCTCAGCGCGACGATGGTGCCCTCGGCATCGATCAGGTGGCGCGCGGTGGTATCGAGCTGCCAGTCACCAAAGGCCAGCATCTGGCCCGCTTCGGAAATCTGCAGGTTGGGCGGCAGCATGCGCGTGCGCCGCAGCACGGCCTTGATACGGGCAAGCAGTTCGCGCGCGGCAAACGGCTTGGCCAGGTAATCGTCGGCGCCCATTTCCAGGCCGATGATGCGATCGGTCTCGTCGTCGCGCGCGGTCAGCATCAGCACGGGCGTGGCCTTGTGCTTGCCGGCGCGCAGTTCGCGGCACAGCACCAGGCCGTCGTCGCCGGGCAGCATCAGGTCGAGCACGATCAGGTCGACGGTGTTGGCTTCCAGGAACGCACGCATGTGGCGCCCGTCGGGGGAGGCGGTCACCCGCAGGCCGTTCTTGGTGAGATAGGTCGAAACGAGTTCGCGAATCTCGCGGTCATCATCGACGATCAGGATGTGGTCGACGTGGGCGTCCATGGGGGTGACCTCGGCACGATGGAAGGTGGAAGGAAGGCGCCATTTTGCGCCTCTCCGAGTGACGCAGCGAGCCCGTGTTGTATCGCAATGCATCTGGCGGATGCGTTTGTACAGTCCGATACAAAGTCGCCCATGCGGCGATACATGCCAGCTACGCGCGCGGCGTCTGATGGAGCCATCCCGATCCCTTGCCAAGGAATGTCGAACATGAGCCTGCTGATACTCGCCTACCTGGGCGGCGCGCTGACCATCCTCAGTCCGTGCATCCTGCCCGTTCTGCCGTTTGTGCTGAGCCGTACCAACCAGCCCTTTGTGCGCGGCAAGCTGCCCATGCTCGCCGGCATGGCCCTCACCTTTGCCGGCTTTGCGACGCTGCTCTCGGCCGGTGGCGCGTGGGCGGTGCGGGCCAATGAAGTCGGCCGCTTTGCGGCGCTTGCGCTGCTGGCTGTGTTCGGGCTGTCGCTGCTGTGGCCCAGGCTGGCCGATCTGATGGCCCGGCCGGCGGTGGCGCTGGGCAACCGGCTGGCGGGGCAGGCGTCGACCGGCGGCGCCTCGGCGGAACCTTCGGTGGCGGGCTCGCTGCTGCTGGGTGTGGCCACGGGGATGCTGTGGGCGCCGTGCGCCGGCCCGATCCTCGGTTTGGTGCTGACTGGCGTGGCGCTCAATGGCGCGAGCGTCTCCAGCGCGCTGGCGCTGGCGGCCTATGCGGCGGGTGCGGCCACGTCGCTGGCGGCAGCGTTGGGGCTGGGCGGCCGGGTGTTCAGCGCCATGAAGCGGTCCATGGGCCTGGGCGAGTGGGCGCGTCGCATCATGGGCGCCAGCGTGCTGGGCGGCGTGGCCCTCATCGGCCTCGGGGCAGATACCGGCCTGCTGGCGCGCCTGTCTTCCGGCGGCACCACGCAGCTTGAGCAGGCACTCGTCAACGGGCTGGGTGTGAACCGGCCCGTGCCGCAGGCCAGCCTCAACGTAGTGTCCGAAGCCGACGCCGCACCCGCGGCCAAGCCCAGCGGCTTGCCCGTGGAGGGCCGCCTGGCCTCGTTCGACGGTGCGGTGCAGTGGCTCAACTCCGGGCCGCTCACGGCCGATCAACTGCACGGCAAGGTTACGCTGGTCTATTTCTGGACGTACTCCTGCATCAACTGCATCCGCACGCTGCCGTACCTGCGCGCGTGGGCTGACAAGTACAAGGACCAGGGCCTGACCGTGGTCGGCGTTCACACACCGGAATTCGCCTTCGAAAAGGCGCCCGAGAACGTCGCCCGCGCCGTCAGCGGCTTCCGCGTCAATTTTCCGGTCGCCATCGACAGCAACTACCGCATCTGGAACGCCTTCCACAACAGCTACTGGCCCGCTGCGTACTTTGTCGATGCGCAAGGCAACATCCGGCACCACCAGTTTGGCGAGGGCGATTACGCCGGCTCCGAGCGCGTCATCCAGGCGCTGCTGGCGGAGGCAGGCAACCAGCAGGTGGCGGGCGGCGTGGTCGCGCCCGATGCGCCCGGGGCGCAAGCCGCACCGGACCTCGATAACGTCCGCTCACCGGAAACGTACGTCGGTTACGCGCAGGCCACGCGTTTCGCATCACCGGGCGGTGCGCAGCTCGGCACATCGCATGCCTACAGCGTCGGCAAGCTCGGCCTGAACGATTGGGGCTTGTCGGGGCAATGGACCATCGATGCCGAGCAGGCCACGCTCGACCGCGCTGGCGGCGGCATCGTCTACCGCTTCCACGCGCGGGATCTGCACCTCGTGCTCGGGCCCGCCGCCGATGGGCGCGCCGTGCGCTTCACCGTCACGATCGACGGCAAGGCCCCCGGCGACAGCCACGGCGCCGATACCGATGCCCACGGCAACGGCACCGTCACGCAAACGCGCCTCTACCAGCTCGTCCGGCAAGCCGGCACGGTGGGCGAGCACACCTTCGAGATCCGTTTTCTCGATGCCGGAGCGCATGCCTACGCCTTCACCTTCGGATGAGGCCGCCCTTTCCTTTTGTACGCGTTTGTATCCAGCCGCGACACAGATACGTACCCAGACAAAACGGCCCTTCCACGCTACTTCAGGGATACGTCGGGCTTCTTTAATACGTCTCGTGGCCCCGGCAACAAGCGAACACCAAACCGCCCAAGCCGGGACGCAAATCCAACCCCAGTCTTTCCCTTTCATCAAAAGGAGATCACCATGACCCGCATCGAAAACGTTCTGTACACCGCCAAGGTCAACGTCACCGGCGGCCGCGACGGCCAGGCGCACAGCGACGACGACCGCCTGAACCTGAAGCTCTCGCCCCCGGGCAGCAGCGGCCGCGGCACGAACCCCGAGCAACTGTTTGCCGCAGGCTGGTCGGCCTGCTTTATCGGTGCGATGGGCCGCGCGGCCAGCCAGATGAAAATCAAGCTGCCGGCCGATCTGTCCTTGAACACCGAAGTCGACCTCGGCACCACCGACGATGCGTTCTTCCTGCAAGCGCGCCTGAACGTGAGCCTGCCCGGCCTGGATCGCGACGTGGCGCAAGCCGTGGTGGAAGCCGCCCACCAGCTCTGCCCGTATTCGAAGGCCACGCGCGGCAACATCCATGTCGAGCTGAACCTAGTCTGACGCACCCCACGGCCCGCCGCCCGCCGTACGCCACACGACATCAGCGGCCTGCGGGCCTTCGCTCTCAACCTTTTACGGACTCCACATCATGCGCACAACGTTCCGCGCCGCCCTTGCGGCACTGGCCATCGGCGCCGTCTACTTTGTCGGGACGGGCGCGCCCGCCTTCAGCCAGACCGCAGCCACCGGCGCCGCAGCACCAGAATTCACGGGCATCAACCAGTGGCTGAACTCCCCGCCGCTGTCCATGAAAGACCTGCGCGGCAAGGTCGTGCTGGTGGATTTCTGGACGTACTCGTGCATCAACTGCCTCAACACGCTGCCGCACGTGAAGCAGTGGTACGACAAGTACAAGGATCAGGGCCTCGTCGTGGTGGGCGTGCACACACCGGAATACGCGTTCGAAAAATCGACCGCCAACGTGCAGGAAGCGCTCAAGCGCCTGGACGTCCGCTACCCGGTCGCGCAGGACAACAGCTACGCCACGTGGTCGGCCTTCCACAACCAGTTCTGGCCGGCGCTGTACCTGATCGATGCCGAAGGGCGCATCGTCTATCAGCACTTTGGCGAAGGCCGCTACGCCGAGACGGAAGCGGCCATCCAGAAGCTGCTCGCCAATCAAAAGCCGCAGAAGCCCGCGTGACGGCGCCGCGCGAGACAACCCGCCCCAACGGCGCTTACGAGCGCCAGCGGGCGGGGCGTTTTTCCAGGAAGGCGTCGATGCCTTCGCCGGCGTCTTCTTCCATCATGTTGCGCGCCATGACGTCGCCTGCGTACGCATAGGCATCGGCAAGCGGCATCTGACGTTGCCGGTAGAACATCGCCTTGCCGTAGCGGATGGCGGTGGGGCTCTTCGACACGATGTCCGCCACCTTGCGGGCGACCGCGTCATCCAGCTCCGCCGCAGGCACGGCCTCGTTGATCAGGCCCCAGTCGGCCGCCGTGGCCGCATCGATAAAGCGCCCCGTCACCAGCATGTCGAACGCGCGCTTTGGAAGCACGTTGCGCGACAACGCCACCGCAGGCGTTGAACAGAACAGGCCGACGTTGATGCCCGACACCGCAAACCGCGCCGCATCCGAAGCGATGGCCAGGTCGCAGCTGCCGACCAACTGGCAACCCGCCGCAGTCGCCACGCCATGCACGCGCGCAATGACCGGCACTGGCAGCGCCTGGATCGCCTGCATCACCACGCTGCAGCGCGCAAACAGCGCCTGGTAATACGCAAGCTCCGGCGTGCCGCGCATTTCACGCAGGTCGTGCCCGGCACAGAACGCCTTGCCCTCGGCGCCCAGCACCACGCAGCGCACCGTCGCATCTTGGGCAATGTCGTCCAACACGCGCTGCAGCGCATCGAGCATGGCTTCAGACAACGCGTTGAACTGCAGCGGCCGATTCAGCCGCAGGGTGACGACGCCGTCGCGATCATCGCGCAAGACAGGCGGTTCGACGGCAGTCTGGGTGGTGGCTTGAGGTTGCATGCGCACTCCTTTGCAGGGTGGTGCCCTGGGGTGGGCACCAGTCTATTCCGGCACAGCGCGGGCCGCACTCGGGCGTTCCCCGTAACACCCTGCTGGCCCCCGGCGGCACCCGGCCTGAAAGTTCTACCCCTTTCGCCGCGTTGACATCGGGCGGGCCGCTGACTATCACGCGTCTATAGCGAGGGTTGCCTCGGGGCAACGCAATCGCAGCACAGTCGCACGGCAAGTCACACCACAAGCGAACGGGTGACACTGTCACCGCAAGGGGGCCAACGTGATGTCGGAAACGCTGGACATGCAGCGGGGGTTGTTGCTGAGCCTCTCCCCAGGACGCCGGACGTACTGGATGGCGCAAGCCGTGGCCGTACTGTCCCTAGTGGTGCTGCTGTCCGCCGTGCCGTTTGCGAAGGTGCAGCTGGCGCAACTTCCGTCGTTCGTACCGATTTACGAATCGGCCCTCATCCTCAATGACCTGATTACCGCCGCGCTGCTCTTCGGGCAATTCGCCATCACGCGGTCGCGGGCGATGCTGGCGCTCGCCAGCGGCTACCTGTTCACGGCCGCCACGGCATGGGGGCATCTGCTGTCGTTTCCGGGGCTGTTCGCCCCTGGCGGCCTACTGGGGGCGGGGCCGCAAAGTACCGCGTGGATCTACATGTTCTGGCACGCGGGCTTTCCGCTGTTTGTCATCGCGTACGCCGTGCTCAAGGGGCGCGAAGAGCGCGAGCCCGACCGCTTCCCGGCCTACACGCTGACCCGACAGACTGCCCTGCGCACCGTGGCCGCCGTGCTGTGCGCATCGGCCGCATGCGTGGCACTCGCCACCGCCGGCGAGCACCTGCTGCCGCCCATCATGGCCGCCAACCGCTACACGCCCACCATGGCAATCGTGGCCGGCAGCACCTGGTGCATTTGCGTGGCTGCACTGGTCGTACTGTGGCGTACCCGTCCGCACCTCACGCTCGATGTCTGGCTGATGGTGGTGCTGTGCGTGTGGATCTGCGATGTCGCGCTCAGCACCGTGTTCAACGGTGGGCGGTATGACCTCGGCTTCTATGCCGGCCGCGTGTTCGGGCTGCTGGGCGCGAGCTTTGTACTGCTGTCGTTGTTGATCGAGAACACCGTGCTGCATTCCCGGCTGGCCGCAGCGCGGGCGGAACTCAAGCAGCTTGCGGCGGGCAACGTTGGGGATCGGCAAGGGTAACGGCTGGGTCTTCCCTTTACATGCTGCTATGCCCGCTCTAACGGAGCAGAGCCCCGCTTGGTACGAGTCGCCGGCTTCCTGCTTGTAACCTTCTTTGCACCGCCATTTCGGGACGCGCTCACCTTTGCAGCTTTCACTTTGGCGTTGGCTCCACGCTTGCCGACCTTCATATTTTCTTGGGAAACGGCCGGCTTGGCCTGCAAGTGCAACCCAAGTGCCTTCATGACCTGCAGTACTGTCGAGAACGCCGGATTTCCCCCTGCGCGCAGTGCCTTGTACAGGCTTGTACGTCCAAGGCCCGTTTCTTCTGCAATTTGAGCGATGCCCTTCGCTCGAGCGATCACGCCGATCGACTCCGCAATAAAAGCGGCATCCCCCGTTTCGAGCGCCGCTGACAAAAATTCGGCCATGGTCTCTTCACTGTCCAGGTATTCGGCAGCGTCAAACTCTCGCGTTGCGATACTCATGGTGCTCACCCTTCAATCTGTTTGGCCATTTCTCTGGCCTTATTGATGTCTTTGCTCTGGGACGCCTTGTCACCTCCACAAAGCAAGATATACACGGTGTCGCCACGTTGCGTGTAGTACACCCGGTAACCGGGGCCGTGGTCGATTCGCATTTCGCACACGCCTTCCCCCACGGATTTCCAATCACCAAAATTTCCGCTCCTGGCGCGCTGGATGCGGGAAGCAATGCGGGCGCGAGCTAACCTGTCAGCCAAGCCCTGAAGCCAGTTGGCGAATGTCTCGGTCTCATGGATCGTATTCATTCGCAAAATTGTATCCGTCAGGATACAGACAAAAGTTGCAAATTGTCGAGTTCCTATGATTCGGGCGACGCCGCGATATTGGGGTAATCCGCCATTTCGGCCAACGCCCACCTTTTCGACACTCCTGCCACACCACCAAAAAAACAAGGGGCGGAGACAGGTATGGACCGGAGGCAATTCGTACGGAGTTCAGTAGCACTGGGCGGCGCAATGATGCTCACGCCCCTGGCGCGCGCGGCGGAAGCCGGCGTGTTTGCAGACAAGATCGTCTTTGGGCAGACGGTCGGGTTCGACAGCGTATGGGGCGGGCTGTACAAGAACTACACCAACGGCCTGCTGGCCGGGTTCGAGCAGGTCAACGCCCAGGGCGGCGTGGCCGGCCGCAAGCTGGTCGTCAAGCGGCTGGAAGACAACTACCTGCCTGACAAGGCGGTAGCCAACGTCAAGGCACTGGTGCAGGAAGGTGTGTTCGGCCTCGTGTGCATGGGCGGCACCGGCAACACCATCGCCGCCTTGCCGCTGCTGGAGCAATACCGCCTGCCGATGGTGGGCGCCATGACGGGCGCTGGCGCCGCGCGCAAGCCCAGCGCGCCGCTCTTCCACACGCGCGCCAGCTACGCAGACGAAGTCGCGAAGATGGTGCAGCACGCCACCACCATCGGCCTGAAACGCGTGGCCGTGGTCTACCAGGACAACCCATTCGGCTCCGGCAATGCCGACGCTGCCAAGGCCGCTGCGGCCAAGTTCGGCGCGCAGATTGTGGCGCTCATCCCGCACAACGCCAAGGGCGACGACATCGACATGGTGGTCGACAAGATTGCCGCCGCCAACCCGCAGACCACGCTGCTGTTCACGTCGCCTGCATCCGTCGCCGACATGCTCACGCGCTATCAGGCCAAGCACGGCCCCGTGCCGCTGCCGCAGCCGTGGATCCTGTCCGTCACCACGCCCAAGACCGTGTTCGAGAAGGCGGGCCCGCTGGCCCACGGCGTGGCCGTCACGCAGGTCATGCCCGGGCCCAATGCACGGACCCAGCCACTGGTGCGCGCGTTTCGCGAAGCCAACGACAAGTTTGGCGACCACAACAACCAGACCTACGAAGCGGTGGAAGGCTTTCTCACCGCCCGCGTCATCGTGGAGGGGCTGCGCGCCTGCGGCAGCAACCCCACGCGCGACGGCTTCATCCAGGCGCTGGAAGGCTTCGGCACACGCGACTTTGGCGGCGTGCGCGTCCACTACGACCGCACCAACCACGCCGGGCTGGACTACGTAGACGTCACGATGATCGGCAGCAACGGCCACCTCGTCGGCTGAGCGGGGCGCAAAAAAGCCAACAAGGCAACAAGGCAGTGCGCAGCGGATAGCGACTGCAAAAAGGTTGGAGCGGCGGCGTAGAATCCGCTTGCCACGGAAGCCCCGCCCAACCATGCCCGCCCGCGCCATCGCAATACGCTGCGTCGCAATCCTCTGTGCCATTGCGCCTCTTGCAGGTTGCGTGAGCTATCAAGACCCGCGCACGCCCGAACAGCAGAAGCTTGCGCTGCAGCAGGCCGCCAATGTACTGGTCGGCCGCTACACCATCACAGACAGCCGCAACGACGATGGCCGCGGCTACACGCAAGCCATCGTCAGCAGGCAAGACGGCTCAGACCAGCTCAGCCTGCAGTTGATGGGCCCGACCACCGGCGCCGTCACGTTGGCCGGTGCCGACTGCCGAGGCTGGTATGTCGACAACCACCGCTATACCGCCATGCAGTGCGATGCGCTGACGGGCGAGGTCAACTTCTTCGCGCTGATGCGGCAGGCCAACCCGGCGCCCGTGAACTCCGGCACCATACCGGCTTCATTTGCGACGATGACGGTTCCGGAAGGCGGCTACCGCTTCGACATTGCGGACCGCGGCGGGCGGTATCACCACTACGTGTTGACGAAGACACCGCTGCAGCAGCTGACCGAAGCGCCCGGGGCCCTGCGGCGATGGCCGGCACCGCCAACGTCACGCGCATTGCACTAGGCATCGCCGGCTTAGCATTCAGAACACAACACAACGCAACGCAACAACGCACGTTTCAAAGGGGTAGGAGTTGTCGAAAAAGATCATCTCTCTGGTCTTGGCCTGCGCTTGCAGCATGAGCATGAGCCAAGTGGCCTTCGGACAAATCTCGATGGAGGCGCCGCTGACGGACGCGCCGCCAACCGAAGCGCTGCAGACGGAAATCCTTCAGGCCGGCACACCGCAGGCAGACGCACCCAAGGTTGAAGCAGCGCCGCAAGCAGAAGCGCCCACCCCCGAGCCCACGCCAAGGGTGGAGCCCGTCGTGAAGGTAGAACAAAGCTATTGGGCGGCCGAAGGCCTGAGCGCGCGCATGCGCAAGGCGCACTCGATCACGCTGTATTTGATGGACCCCGCCCTGGCGTCGCTCAAGGCCGTGGATGAAGCGCACCTGAAAGACGCCGGCTGCGAATACCGCACCGAAGACGCCGCGCTCATCGCCAGCTTTGCCGATGCCGTGGAAAGCACCACCGTGCGCAGCAGCTCGTTCTCACTGCAGTTCGAGCCGCGCGAAGCCGTCTACCTGGCGCTGGGCGGCGGTAGCGAGATGAAGCTGCTGTTCGAGAAGCCCTACCCGAATCAATCGGAAGTGCTGGGGCAGATCAACGGCCAGCCGGTCTCGGCCAGCAAGAGCCTGGTGGAAGGCCTCTATCGATGGGCCGCGAAGGTCGGGCGCGTTCGGCGGTGCGAGGGCTTTGTGGGCCGATACCGTTAAGCCACCCACGCCCGCAGATTGGCCTCCAGCACAAACCGCTCACACACGCTCGGCGCCAGCGGGCGGCTGAAGAAATATCCCTGAAACCGGTCACAGCCCAGCGCCGACAGGCGCTTGAGCTGCTGCTCGGTTTCCACGCCTTCCACCACCGTCGACAGGTTCAGCGTGCGGCTCAGGCTGGCAATGCTGCGCACGATGTGTTCGTTGACGCTGCCCGCGCTCACGTCGGCAAGCGACCGGTCGATCTTTACGGTGTCCAGCGGCAGCTCGCGCAGGTAGTGCAGCGACGTATGGCCCATGCCGAAATCGTCGAGCGCGACTTTTACGCCGGCCTCGCGCAGCTGCTTCAGGTTGCCGATGGCGTTGATGTCCGGCAGCAGCATTGTCGATTCAGTGATCTCCAGTTCAAGCTGCGTGGGCGACAACCCCTCGCGATGCAGGATGTCGAGCACGTTCCGGTACAGCCTGCAGTCCAGCAGCTGCCGTGGCGACAGATTCACGGCGATCACGAAATCGTCTGGCAAGACACCGCGCCAGGCCGCGCGCTGCTGGCACGCGAGCGACAGAATCCGTAGGCCCAGCTGATCGATCTTGCCAATGTCATCCGCCAGCGCCACGACGATGGGCGGGGCCACGCGCCCCAGCACCGGATGCTGCCAGCGCAGCAGCGCCTCGGCGCCGAACACGCGCCCGGTTGAGCAATCCACCTGCGGCTGAAACTCCAGGAAGATCTGCCCTTCTTTCTTGATGGCGTCTTCGAGGTCGCTGGCGAGTGCCACCGCCATGCGGCCCTCGTCGCCGGGCAGGTCCAGACAGCGCTTGCCCTTCAGGCTCACCTCGGCCGACTCGGCAATCTGCAGCAAAGACGCCAGCACATCCTGACTGCGCCGTGCAGACAGCACATCCGACATGCGGACGAACGGCAGGTAAATCGCCGTCCCCACCACCAAACCGACGAGCTGCACCACCGCGCCCCACACCGAGCCCGTGGCCGCGTAGCCGCTGAACAGCGCCGGCGTGGTCCACGCCACGGGGTAGCTCGTCTTGGGCAGCAGGTCGGCAATGGTGGCCGCATAGGCGATCAGGATCTGCACCAGCGGCGTGAGCAGGAACGGAATCGCATAAACCGGGTTGAGTACCAGCGGCAGCCCGAACAGCAGCGGCTCGTTCACGTTGAACAGCGCCGGCAGCATGACGACCAGCGCCATCTTGCGGCCGCGCAGCGTGCGCCTGGACATCAGCAGCGCCAGCATCAGGCTGAGCGTGCCGCCCGAGCCGCCCATGCGCGCAAACACCGCGAAGAAGTGATAGGTAAAGATGAACTGCGGCTGCCCGCCCCCCGCCACCGCCGCCGCATTGGCCTGCGTGGCCGGCTCCAGGATGTGCTGGTGCACCGTGTACAGCGCGTTCGGCCCGTGGATGCCAAACAGCCAGAGCACCTGCGCCAAGGTTTCGTAGCCCAGGCCAAACGGCAGGCTGTTGGCGACTTCCGAATACGGCGCTGCCAGCAGCGCATCGCATGCGGCCATCAGTTGCGACCAGCCGGCCCACGCCACGCCGGCTTTGAGCAGCGCAAACGCGAGGATCGTCAGCATGCCGGCTGGCACCACCGACAGCACGTCGCCCACCAGCAGATCGTTGCTCAGATGGTGGGAGGGAATGCGCAAACGGCGGATGCTGCACAGCTTTAGAAACAGCGTGCCGCCCAGCGACGCCACCACCAACGCGCCAAACAGCCCCTGCCCCAGCGAAAGCCACGGCATCAACGATGCATCCGTACCCGGCGCAATGAGCGTAAAGAAGCACGACACCACCACCACGGCCGCCACCGTGGGATTGACCACGCGGTGCCCGGCGCGCTGGTTGTGCAACTGCGCCAACACATCGGCAAACCCGAACAGCGCGACCAGCGCGCCGATGCCGATCGTGCCGGCCAGCACGCTGTCGCAAAAGGCATCGAGCCCGGGGCCGAAAGCCTGCAGCAGCAGGTGGCGCATGCCGGCGGTGGGCGGATTGCGCAACAGCAGCGCCACCGCGGCCACCATGATGAGCGGCAACGAGAGCGCCAGCCCGCGCCGGATGGCAATGAAATAGGGCCCACGGTCGAAGCGCTCGGCAGCGCTCAACAACCTCAGCCAGGGCGATAGCGCCTGCGTCGTCATAGGACTCGATCTTGGTTCGAGGTGGATCGGCAAATCCCGGGGCAGCCCGAAGTGTTGCCTATGGGGCTACGAATCCTAATCGACATGACCCGGCGTGCACTTAAGTGCCCGTTTGCGCAATACGCAAAAAGGTCATCCGCCCATGGCAAGCTTTGTGCAATACCTAGGGGAAACCCGGAGTCTTGCCGTGCCCATCGCCCCTAAAGCGCACCACGGCAAGGCATCGGCACCAACGTGGCGCCCCTCCTGTGTACGGCGCGCCCCAGAATCTGCAACGATCTTGCTTATGTCGATTTCCCTTCGTGCGCCCCGCACTGTGAAACTCCCTGCACCCTTTCTTTCGCTGCTCCGCCTCGCGCGCGATCCGCACCGTCGCTATCGGCACGCGCGGTACATCCATGCCACGCGCGTCGGCCTGGGCGTGCTGCTCTCCATTGCCATCACGGCAGGCTTTGGCTGGCCGCATGGGGAGTGGGCGACCATCTCGCTGTTGATCGTCATTGCCGGCCTGCAGCACCACGGCAACATCCGCAAGCGCGCAGCGGAGCGCGCCTGGGGCACCCTGATCGGCGCCGGGGCGGGGCTGTTGATCATCGTCCAGCAGGAGTGGCTGGGGCACCTGCCGCTCACTTATGGGCTGACGGCCATTGCGTGCGGCATCTGCGCGTACCACGCCATCGGCAAGGGCGGCTATATCGCGCTGCTCGCCGCCATCACGCTCGTCATCGTGGTCGGGCATGGTGACAACAACCTGCTCGACGGCGGCTGGCGCACGCTCAACGTGCTGGTGGGCATCGCGATTGCGCTGCTGTTCTCGTTTGCGCTGCCGCTGTATGCCACCTACTCGTGGCGCTACCGGCTGGCCGATGCGCTGCGCGAATGCGCCCGGGCGTATGCCAACCTCGGCCAAGCAGGTGAAGCGTCCAACGAGCGCAGCAAGCGGCTCGGCAAGCTCAATACGCTGCTGGTGCAGCTGCGCTCGCTGATGCCGTCGGTGTCCAAAGAGATTGACGTGCCGCTGGAGCGCCTGGAGAACATCCAGCGCAGCCTGCGCATCTGCATCAGCACGCTAGAGCTGCTCAACGCAACGCGCGGTGCGCCGGGCCAACCGAGCCCAGCCGCACTGCCCGCCGCCGGTGCCGGCGCCCGACGCACTCGCGACACGCTGATCGGCATGTCGCGCGCGTTGCGGTATGGCACGTTGGCGCGTCTGGCACGGTCGCCCGCCGCCGACTCCGCCGACGTCAGCCACGCCCCCGGCACGCCCACCGTGGAAAGCGCGCTGGCCGACGGCTTTGCCAACGAGATCGAGAACCTGCGGCGGCAACTGCTGGCGATTGCGCCGCAGTGGAATATCGGGTGAAGCGCGGGCGCCCGGCCAGGCCCGCCCCAACTCACATCACCTCAGATCACTGGGCCAGCGCCGCCACCTCCGCCGCACTCAATGCGCCCGCTTGAACGCGGAAGTCCTGAATGCGGCCGTTGAACGACGGGTGCGCCCAATTGCGGCCCAGGAAGGTGACCTGATCGCCCACCTGGCGCGGCGACAGCAGCATGTCGTCGGACTTGCCCACCTCAGTGCCGTCAACGTACAGGCGGCAGGTATTGCCCTGCAGGGTGACCGCCACATGGACCCAGCGGCGAATCGGCATGGCCCAGGGCGCTGCCACGACCTGCGCGTCGTTCGCTCCTGCGCCGAAGATCCCGAAACGCAGCACGCCGCTGCCGGACTGGGGGGCGATGAACATGGAGCTGAACCCATCCTGCCCGGCGAAGAACATGCAGGTGTCCCAGTGCAGTCCATTCGCGTAGGCCCAGAAAGACAGGCTGAAGTCGTCCAGGTCGCTGAACACGCCGGCTGGCAGTTGCAGGCCGGCCTTCTGACCGTCGAACGCGATGGCCTTGTCGCCGCGGTGCCCGTCGCCCCAGGTTGCGCCGTCCAGCAGCGTGCCCTCCACCAGCGTCGTGGTGCCAGCCGGGGTGAGCAGCGCGCCCACCGTGCCGGTGCCGTTCGGATCATTCAGCGGCATCGACAGGCGCACCTCACCGGGCACGGCAATGCGTGCCACGTTGGAGCCGGCGCCCGAGGCACCGGTGCCCTGGGCGGTGACCTGATAGAACCAGACGCCGTTGGGCGGGGTATCGCTGTAGGTCAGCAGATCGCTGGCCGACACGGTGCCCAGCAGGTTGAAGGGGCCGCTGGCCTGGCTTGCCCGCTTCACCGCATACGAGGTGGCCCCGACGCTGCCCCACCACGACAGCACGACGCGGTTGCCGCGCAGGTAGGCCGTGAGGCCAGACGCCGGCTTCATGGGGCCAGCATAGTCCGGGCGGCGATGGATCAGTGTCGGCCACATGACGTCGTCGCTGCTGCCGCCGTACTTGGGCTCGACCAGCTTCACGATGCGCGAGACGTTGGGCGCCGCCAGCCCCAGGCGGTTGACGTAGTGGTTGTAGATCGGCTCCCAGGCGTTGCGGCCGTGCTGGAACGACTGGTTCACCTGCGTCCACAGGTTCGTGTGCGGCTGCGACGGATCCTGTTCTCGCGCATAGGGCATCGGGTAGGTCTTGCCGTTCTCGTCCAGCAGGTTGGAGCGCGCCACGTATTCGGCGGCGGCAAGGAAGCGGTTGTTGTGCAGGCTGTAGAGATCGTCGCCCTGATTCCACGCCATCTCCAGCAAGTCACCGCCCAGCGACATGCCCAGCGTCGAGTGCCCCTGGTCGCGGCCGCTCTCCTCCCACTGCCCGAAATGGCCCGGGTGCATGAAATAGACGCTGTGCACGATGGAGCCGTTGCCGAACATCTTCAGCGTGCCGCGGTTGTTGCCCGCGTAGTAGTCAAGGGCCAGGCGATAGAGGTCGGGCCGGTCGCAGAACACGCCAATCGCCAGGGCGCCGCACAGCGATGCCATGTCCCAGTTGGCGTGGGACCCCAGCGCCGCGTTGTTGAGACGGTTTTGCGAGATACCGGCAAAGACGTTGAGCAGCATGTCCTGAAAGCGCTTCAGGCGCTCCGGCGCCCAGCCGGAGTACGTACGCAGAACCTCACCGATCTGCGCCAGCTGGTGCCCCTGTATGCCGGCCAGGATGATGAAGGTGTGGTCGTCATGCGCGGTGGAACCGGGCGGCACCGTGCCCACTTCCTTGAGCGTGTTGGCCCAGGCGTCCAGGAACTCCGCCGCCTTGTCGGCATAGCGGTTGTCCTGCGGGTCAGACAGCTTCCAGCGCAGTACCAGCGTCCAGGCGTGCCAGATGTCGCCATACAGTGCGTACTTGGTACTGTCGGCCCGATACACCGCGGGCTGCGGATTGGGCTTGGCGGTCAACGAGGCATTGGGCTCGGCGCACAGCTTGGTCCACCAGCCCGCCCATGGCTCCTGACCGGCCTTGATGAGCGCGCGGATGCGGGTGAAATCGTCTTCGGTGGCCAGCAGGCCCGGGTGGCGGAAGACGCCGCTCTCTGAAGCCGGCACGGGCGCAGGCGCCGGTGCCGGGGCGCCAGGTGCCGGCGCCGGCGTCGCGTCGCCTCCCCCGCCTGTCTTCTCCTGCGTCTGACCCAGCCCCTTTGCAGAGGCATCGTCCACACCCGCGCCGCACCCCGGCAGCAGCGGCAACATGGGGAAGAGCCCCAGACCCAATGACAACGCCCGACGCACGGGGTTGGGCACCGCGCCGGCGCGCGCGTGCTCCACTGATTTTTTGGACATCTTGATTGACCCGACTGTTTTTTTATGTGGCGCAACCGTAGGCCAGGCAGCAAACGCGCGTCAACGCCATCGCCCAGTCGGTGAGTATTTTTGAGTCTTCGTCCGCACGTGCACGCCGCAAGGAATCAGAGGCGATCACGGCCCACCTGGCAACCGCGAGGCCCCCTCGCCAGCCGTTCACTCCACCACTTCGGCAATCTCGTCCACGTCGAGTGTCCGGCCGAACTTGTTCTTCAAGCCCTGCCCCCACGCATGCACGTGCGCGCCGGGTGCGAGGTATGACGCCAGCTCTGCTGCCGCATGGGGTGGCATGCGCAACGAGGTGCCGTCGTCCAGCAACGCGCCGCGCAGTTCGCCCTTCGGCCCAAACAGCGACAGCTTCACCTGCCCCGTGGCTTCCATCGGCCGGCGCACACCGGCACGCTTGGCAGGCTTGTCGCCCTTGGCGGGCGGGCCTTCATCGAGGATGACCTTGCCGCTCTCTGTGGTGAGTGAGATCGCCGCGATCATGTCGGCGCCTCGCGGCTTCACGCCGCGTATGCGGACTTTGTCGCCCGGCGCAACATGCCGGGCCAGATGACGCGACAGATGCGGCGGCACGTGAACCTGCCGAAGTGTGCGGCCACCCAGCACAAACCCGTCGACATCGCCTTCAGGGTTGAGAAGGAAGTTGCGGACCGTGCCGCGGACTTCCGGAAGACTTTCAGGATCGATCCAATGCATTGCTTACCCTCGTTGTGCTCGCTGTGAGACGGGTAGGAAACGCCGCAACCATCATGCCCATGCGCTGCAGCCCGCAGCTGTGTGCGGGGCGCTGACTGCCCTGCGCGGCGATACGCATTCCTCAATTATTCTCACCAACGCATGCCGGCTTGGGGCACATCGGTAGACTCGCCCGTAGCCATCTGTTCACGAGCCTCCGTGAAGAAAGTGGTCGGGGAGCCCCGGGGATTGACCACCCCGGGGCTTTTTTTCTTCCTGTGTGGGGTTGCCGGACATGAGCGGCGGGCAAGGCTCCGCGCGAACCCGCCGGCGGGCCGGCCTTTGAGGATGGTTGAATTTCCGGCCAACACACTGTTGCCGCAACGGCACACCTTGCCGCTACCTTGCTGCATGCGCGCCGATTACTTTGGTGTGTCGCTTGCGTTGGCGTTGAGCGCCGCAAGGCCGATGGCGCAGCGTGAGTCCACACCGACCTTTCTCATGATGTGCCCGACGTGGGTGCGCACCGTCCAGTAACTGATGTTCAGGGCCAGCGCGATCTGCTTGTCTGACATCCCCTTGAGCATCAGGTGGCAGACCTCGCCTTCGCGCGCAGTCACGCCAAACCGCTGCTGGAACCATGCAGACGACCCCACCGCCCGGGCGATCAGGTGAACCCGAACCATCGGTGCGGCGTTGCCGTCCTCTGCTGGTCGCTCCACACACAACCCGAAGCCATTCCACTGCACGCCGCGCGATCCGTTGGCCACCGCAGCCAATGCGGCGTAAAGCGCGTCACGCTCCTCGCTGCTGAGGCCGGCCAGGATGGCGCGCGCCTTGGCGTTGGGCTGGGGTTCCGCCGCGCCGTCCAACACGAATGTCGGCATGTGCATCTCGGCATCGGTGTCGGTGTCGGTGTCGGACTGTGCGCCGGCCTCCTTCCCTTCCTGAATCACGCGAAGCTGCTGGGCATTCAGCAGATGCGGCTTCAAGAGGTTGAGCAGCAAGGTCTCTCGGTCGCCAAAACGCTTGTTGGGGTCGCTGGTGCTGAATCGATAGTCGAGCAGCATCCCGTTGGCATCGGGCACGCGCAGGCTGATACCCGGATACGCCTGATGGCGATAGAGATAGTCGGTGAAGTATTCCGACTGGCCCCATTCCGAGCGCGCGATCTTGTGCTCGATCACCACGGGTTCAAAGCTGTCTTGCAGCAGCTCCGCAATGCAATCGACCGCGTGAAAGTAGTGCCGATATTCCACCCGCATGCCCTGGTCCCGGCCCCACAAGGCGCTGGAATGCGGATGGTGCGCACCGCCCGGCCACCAGAACAACTGCGCCATGAGATCCACATGCAGCAGCGCCCCGAGCTTTTGGGCCAGTTCGGGGCGTTCAACAAGGCTGCGGCTCGAGGGCTCATGAAGACGCCCCGTGATATCGAGCAGCGCGCGCAATTCTGCAGTGGAGAGATCCATCAATGAGTGGGCCGGCGTGCTACCGGCAGCTGGCTATCGGCGGTTGGCTATGGCAATCCGTTGTGGTGGTCGAGTCACGTCGGTCAGTACCCGTGCAAAGCGCTATATCGGCATGACGGCGCGGGGCTATAGCCGATGCACTGTCGTGGTGCCAAAGCGCCGCCCGTGTCAGGTCAAAGCAGGATTTGGCCCACGCGCGTAACGCACCCGCGCCATGCTGACCATCGCTAAGGATAGCGATGGTTGCCCGCCGCCCGCCTTTGCGATAGTGCGCCTGCGGAGGCCAGCCAGCCGCCTGCAAGCCGCGCCGCCGCATCAATACACGTTGCACATTGCCCTTGGAAGAGGAACCCGCATGCCAGAGCGAACGCGATTGCCAACCAGTCCGCCAGACACATGCCGCCCCAACCTCGCATCGACCGCCCTGGTGGCGCGTTGGGACGATGCTCCCACCCCACTGGCGGTGATCTTTCTCGACACCTCGCTACTGAACGATTCCACCTGGCTGCCTTCCACGCCCACGTTGCAGCCCATGGCGCTGGAGGAAGTGCAGGAGATGTTGAGCGGCACGTTGAAGGCGCTGCTGCCCGCCAACCCCGCGCCCACCACGCCCGAGCCCAAGCCCCTCACCCGCCGCCAGTGCGACGTTCTTCAAGAGGTGGTGTGCGGCCGCTCGAACTCAGAGATTGCGGAACGGCTGCATATCAGCGTGGAAACCGTCAAAAGCCACATGCGCCAACTGCTCGTGCGCATGGGGGCGCGCAACCGCACTGAGCTGGCGACGCTTTATCAGCGCAGCCGGTAGGCGAAGCGGCGTATAGGGAAGCAGCGGCCGAGGCTCCGCCTGCGAAAAAAACGCTCGCAAAGAGGCGAGCGGAAGGTCCGCGGCGGAGGGGGCCGTGCGGACGCAGGGTTACCAACTGCAGGAAGCTGACGAGCCACCGACCCACTCACGGCATTACGCAGAGACAGCGGCGCTCGCGCCCGCGTCAGACGTGATGAGGTGCGAGCAGAGGTGGGCGAGGTCTTGCAGGTCGGCAATCTGTGCGGCATCGATCTGCCTGGGCACCACATCGAGCACGCACAACGTGCCCAGGGCATAACCGGATCGATCGAGCAACGGTACGCCCGCATAAAAGCGGATAAACGGATGCCCCGTCACCAAGGGGTTGTTTGCGAACAGCGGATCGGCGGCGGCGTCTTCAACGATGAACGGCTCGGTCCCCTGGATGGCGTAGGTGCAGAAGGCCCAGTCGCGCGGGGTCTCGCGCACGTCCAACCCGTGGCGGGACTTAAACCACTGGCGCCGATCGTCAACAATCGACACCAGGGCCATCGGGACGCCCAGCGCGTGGCAGGCAAGCCGCGTGAACCGATCGAACTTCGGGTCATCGGCGGTATCGAGGATGCCGCAAGCCAGCACCGCTTGTACACGCGCGCGCTCGCGTGCGTCTGCTGAATGGTCATTCATTCGTGTCTCCTTGGGGCCGGTCGTCTATGCCACCTGGAAGCTCTGCACCGAGTGGGCGAGCGCCTTGCCCTGTTGTTCAAGTGCTTGCGACGCGGCCGCAGCCTCTTCAACCAGCGCGGCGTTGCGCTGTGTCATTTCATCCATCTCTGACACGGCAATGTGAACCTGTGCGATGCCCTGGCTTTGCTCCGTGCAGGCCGCCGCAATCTCTTCGATCAGCGACGTCACGGCGGCCACGGAAGCGGTAACCGATTCCATCGTCTTGCCAGCGCGATCCGCCACGATGGCACCTTCCTTGACGTGCTCGCGCGACGATTCAATCAGCTCCTTGATTTCCTTTGCGGCCGTGGAAGAGCGCTGCGCCAAGGCGCGCACCTCGCTGGCCACCACGGCAAACCCCCTGCCCTGCTCGCCCGCGCGTGCGGCTTCCACCGCCGCGTTCAACGCCAGGATGTTGGTCTGGAAGGCAATGCCTTCGATAAGGCCGGTGATCTCACCAATGCGGGCAGAGCCGTCGCTGATCTTGGTGATGACGTTGACCACATCGCCCACATCGGTGCTGCCCTGTTGGGCGATGCTGGACGCGTTGGTTGCCAGCGCGGCCGCCTGCTGCGCATGGGCCGCATTCTGTTGCACGGTAGTGGTCAGCTCTTCCATGCTGGATGCCATTTCTTCGAGCGCGGAGGCTTGTTCTTCCGTGCGGCTGGAGAGATCAACGTTGCCGCTGGCAATTTGCGTGGAACCGGAGGACACGGAGTGCGCGGCCTCGCCCACCTGCCCGATCAGCGTGCCCAGCCCATCGCAGATCGTCTTCATAGACGCCAGGACACTGCCCGGATGCGCCAGCGCAAAACTGGCCTGCGGACGGAAGTCACCCCCTGCGATGCGGGTTGCCGACACTGCCAACGCCGCCGGTTCAGCGCCCAGCGAACGCAGCAGGCTGCGGGCAATGGCCCAGCCCAAGATGCCGGCAAGCGCGAAACCGAAGAGCCCAGCACACACACCCACCCAGACCCCAGAAGCGGCATAGGCTTGCGCGCTTTCCACGGCCTGCGTGGAGCGTGCATTGGCGTAGTCCTCAAACTCCCGGACGGCGGCGCGCAGCGCAGCCAGCAGGGGTATGCAATCGCGGTTGATCATCTCGACCGCTGCATCGCGTTGGCCTGCCCGAGCCAGCCGCACGATTTCAAGCACGACCGGCCCATACCGCGTTTCAACAACACGAATGGCAGCGATCAGCTTGCGAGCCGTTTCCGTCACGTTCGGGCCGTTCTGCGCTTCGGCCTCCAGCTTTGCGAGCTGTTGCTCCACATCGGCGTGGGCTTTCTCGGCCGCTTGCAGTTCCTTTGCACGAGCGGACTCGTCCGAGGCGAGCACCGCATTGCGCGCCGCAATGGCGCGCTGGTTCACCGCCGACCGTACGGAGACAGCAAGCTTTGATCTGAGATACAGCCCGCGCTCGAAATCTCGGAACTGGTTCCCAAGCGCGTTCAATTCATAGCAACCGATTGCGGCAACAACCGCCACCAGAAAAGCTAGCGCCCCGAACGCGCCGGTCAGTTTCGCCTTCACCGTCATAGAGCTCCCCGCTCAAAGTGCTTCTTCATGAAGCTTGTTTTGCCGAAGCGTAAAGGGGCTCGCAGCCGCACACGGAGGCCAAAGCGATCTAAACCGAAAGGTTTATTTCTTGCGAAATACAGGTGAGATGGCGCAACACCAGCCTCTTTATTGCTTTGCATAACAACTCACTGCGGCGACGCACGGCAGCCGGCTTCTTTTTTGCACCCCACGAGGGAAGGGGGGCTGTGGAAAACCGCGTTTCAATATGAACGCAAGCGGCGCAGAACGCGGATGCCGGATTACTCCGTTTGAGGCGGCCGCCCGACGATCATCACCCCCCTCGATGCGGCAAAAACGCCACCAAGAGGGGGAAACGGACCGCGCTTTCTTTGCTTTGCGTTCCGAGCTTCGAGCTCTGAGCTCCACGTGTCGAGCTCTGAGCTCCACGCGCCGAGTTCTGAGCTCCACGCGCCGAGCTCTGAGCTCCACGTGTCGAGTTCTGAACCTCACGCTTGGACCTCTGAGCCTTACGTTTGGAGTTCAGAACCTCACTCTTGGAGTTCCGAACCCCATGTTTGAGGCTCAGAACCCCACGTTCGGCCCTCAAAGCTCCGATGTATCGGACCTCAGACATCCGCGCTCCGCCCTCTGAGGGCCACGTTCGGCTGTATTAGGTCGACACACGGCGCTCCAAGCTCGGCGCGCGAGTGTTTGAGGTCGAAAATTTGAATGTCTGCGAGCGGCGCATGGAGGTTGGCGCTCGGCGTTTGGGCCCCAGACCTTGGCGGTCGGGCCTTGGAGGGTCGCGTTTGGCCCTTTGGGCTCGGCACGCGAAGGGTTGGGCGTTGTGCCCCGACATAGCGCCCCCGCCCGTCTCGGGGTCGCGTTACTGCTGTTTTAGTTATTTCTTACGGTTTGCGCGCTGAAGCACGCTCAAAACATCCCACCGGAACAAGTCCACCGTCACACCATCCAGGGCGCTCAGCATGAACGCCCCGATCGCGTCCATAAAGCCGGCCTGAAATTCGAGGGCCTTGTCCTTGAGGAAGAACTGCTGGTGAAAGCGCAACGTCTGTGGCTGGAAGTTGCGGTGCATCTTCATGTCCATCCGCGCCTTGTGCAGATATTCCTTGGCCGCCAAGGCGCCCTGTGCGTACAGGAGGTTCTCCGTGACATTGACGGTCATCGGGCACCTCCGGACGGTGGCCGTTGCGCGATGCTGGTGAACTGATGGTTTGCGGGGCGATGCCCGCGTGGGATGGGTACGGCTTGGGTCGGTTGATCCATTGTCTTGCCCTCTGGTTTGAGTGAGGAGCCACCCACCGGTGAGGGTGGGCGGGCACACGACAAGGTCTGCAATACCGACGATCCATCAAGACGGCAGGGCCTAAGCCCTCCCTGCCGAGGCCCGCCCGTAGGGGCGAACGACAGCAGCGGTAGAAACTTGATGTTTCTTCCGGACGGATCGATCGAGATTGCAGTCTCGGCTGCGGTTGTTGCCGCAGCGCGGGGAGTTTAGCCGGTATGGAACAGGCCAAGCAAGGCGGCATGCCTAGTGCAACCTGAAAGCGCACTGAACTGGATTACTAAGTCGCAGCTCGAGCCCCAAAGTCTTTGATCCATTGTGCCAACATATCTGCATCTTTCTCGAGCACTTCCAAGCTCGGGCTCTGCGCAGGTAATTCGCTCGATTGTGAATGCTCAAATACGGAATATCGAGTCATCAAATCATCAATCATTGAGCAGTCTGCTGCCTCAATCTTCGAAAGCGCGCCGATTCTTCCTTGCGTCGTGATACTCCGGCGGAACCGCACCAGCACGTCATTCAGAAGGACGGTTTCGACGCAGCGCTCCACCAATATACGAAAATCGCTACAAAAACTCTTAACTCGCTCCTCATAACCCTCTACGTCAGCGGCGTCATGTAATTTACGCAACTGCTTTAGAGTCTCCTCACGAAGCCGGTTCAGAGCTTTTTCAGGCTTAGCCTCGCGAATACTAACGTCGGCCACGAGCCCGACAGCGTCACCTAGACGCCTTAGTGACGTTGTATGCAATTCAACTGGCGCGTCTTTCTTCTCCAGTAAAGCCTGTTCGCGCAATTTCTTCACAGCCGACTCGACTAAAGCGAGCAACGACAGCCTGTGCGTAAAAATAATTACCTGGCGCTCTTCGGCAAGTCTAACCAAACGCTCGACAACATGCTCTTCGAAGTCCTGATCAAGAGACGATATTGGATCGTCAAAAACGAATGGCGTAGGCTGACCTGATCCTGATATATCGGCAAGAAATGCTGCGAGCGAAATAATACGCCTCTCGCCTTCGCTAAGAATCAGATCGGCCTTCACCTCATCTCCCGCGTTCTTGAGACAAAGTGAAAAAGTTACCTTTCCTTTCCCCTGCTGCCTACTCCTAGGCTCGACTGGCAATCTATCCCCATTTAAATCTTTCAGTTCTTTAAAAAATCGCTCTTGATATCCGCTCTTTAGCTCTTGCTCAGAAAGCTCGTTATTTTTCTTCGTCAGAATTGCCGTGGACGTCAACGAAATTGCCCTATCAATAGCAGCGACTGCGTTGAGCCTACCAATCTCTTCGCGAATGGACTCTAATTCTCGATTTATCCATTGCGAACCCAGCAATTCATTTACACGCGCCGCTAGCTGCTTCCTCTTTCCATCCTCCTGCATCTCCAAAAGAGCTTTCTTTTCTGCAGCAAGCATTGCAGATACCGTTCCGATAGGCTTATCCACAATCGACCAATCAATAGAAGGCAAGCCTTCTTTCACGACCACAACCCCCGCTTCCTCGCGACAAAATTCAAGGGACTTAAACCAGTCTATTGCCGTCGCCTCATCTATCTTGATAGAACTAGCACTGGCGATCCATGCCGTTTGATCAGGAAGTGCCGGCAATTTTTTCGACAAATCCTTCAATAAATTTTCAGCTTTCTCGGCGTCCTTTTCCAAACTGCTTTTCACAAACTCCTCAAAGTGCTGCATGCGCTTCTTTGCGTCTGGCTCCAATATTTGCTGACACAGTACACATTTAGCTTGATCGTCGGTCTGAGGGTAGTCTCTCCCCTTGTAAGCGTGCGCCGTGGAAAATTCACGTGCTTTCTCCCAAAGCTGTCGCCACAGATCTTGGCCTACTCCCTCCAAAGGAGCGTCTGCAAAAACCTTGGAAGCGTCCTCCGTTGCCAACTTACGCTTGTGCAACGCGTCAGCCCGAGCGGCAACAAGTTTTCCCAGCGCTTCGTCGCCCAGCGAGGTTTTCCACCCCTCGACCATCTCCCGGACACTGTTCAGTGCACGCGTTTCACGTTCGATCGCTCTAAGACGTCCTGGGATGTCTTTCTCAGCAAGAGCGGCCTCTCCTGCGATACGTTCGCTGTCCATCTCGGGCGTATATTTGCAGGCAACCTCGACTTCTTCCTGTTTAATTCCCGCCTTTAAACCATTTAACCACTTTACCGCGGAGGTACTTTCTAACCCCTGGGGAGGTTTTGGAAGTTTTGATAAAAGCTTATTTTTCCTTTCACTCAACTCCGATGAAACCTCATCGCATATCTTTATGAGCGAGGACACAAACCTCATTCTCGAAGGCTCGTACGTCGCCTCATTTTTTTGGCCGAAATATAACGACGCTACGCTTGAGTCAAACAAGTGAACATGACGTAACTTAGGAACAGCCCCACTCGATGGACTCCACTCAACGCTCTCTTCGGACTCACCAATACGCAAATGAACCCGCGCTGACAGCTTTGATTGTTGCTTACGGAAGACATTACCCAATAAATCTTCCTTTGCGCGCGAGCCGCAGATTTGCTTTATGAGTCTGGAATAACCAGTTTTTCCTGATCCATTGGTACCGTAAACCACAGTTAAACCGGTTACGCCAAAATCTAGAGTTGCGCCTTCCTTGATCGCATTGACACCAGTCACATCGCTAAGCTTGCGTAAATGGATTTTTGGTTGAGCCGCCGCCTGCGCCAATGAACCCGGTGCCACAACTTCAAACTTCGTGCCCTCTGTCCTTGCGGCCTCAGCCAAGCACAGGTCTGCTAAAGCGTGTATGGCGGCAGAATCAGGTCGCACTTTTGTGCTGATCATTCTGGAGGCCGCGGTCTGCAACCATTTATGCCTTTCGGATAGCCATTTCTCAAAGGAATTTTGTATGTTCACAGATGCGATGCTTTTTTCTTGACCCTTCATTTCAGCCTCCCCAAATATTGGTCTCGTACGCTACTGTCGTCGCCCTACGCCACCAACGCACCCCCACAAGCCTCCTCCACCCTGACAGCGAACTCAGAATCCCGATCCGCCGTCATCACCAACTCATTCATCGCTCGCGTCATCCCCACGTACAACACGCGCGCTTGTTCATTGGCGTCATGCTTCGCAAGCGGCAATTGCCCCAACCCGGGAATCGCCACAAACGGAAACTCCAACCCCTTGCTGCCATGTAGCGTGAGCACGTTCACGCTGTCCTTGTCGTGCTTGCTCAAGCCTTTGCTCACAGGAATGTTGGCCGCCTGCAGGTGGCTAATCACATCGGCGCGCTGCGTCTTGAGGTAGGTGAGCACGGCCATGTCGCGCCAACGCGTGCCCGCCTCATTTGCCGCGCGCAGACGGTCAGCCACGTAGTCCAGTTCTGCCTTGAATGTCGGCAAGCGAATGAACTCCGGCGCGTTGCCGTGGCGCCCCGCTGTTTCCGGGGGGATAAGCGGTGCGCCGTCTTCTTCGGCGTCTTCAGCGGTCAGCAAGTCATTCGCAAAGGCGTGGGCCACCCCCAGCACTTCGGCGCTATTGCGGTAGTTGAGCTTGAGGATGGTGGTGCGCCCACGCGCCTGAATGCCGACGCTGGAAAAGCTGAACTTGAGCTTGCGAGACTTTTGATAGATGTCTTGCGCGCTGTCGTACATGACCAGCACGGAATTGGTCTCCGGGTCGACCATCTGCACAACCAGCCGTAGCCATGCAGGGTCGAAGTCATGACCCTCGTCGAGCAATAACGCGCTGTATTGCCCTGCCGGCACTTGACCGCGATTCACGCCCTCGATCACGTTCTGAACGAGCACGGCATAGTCTTCGTCGCGCCACAGGGCGGCCGGCTTGTCGAGCTGGTACGTCGTTGCCATGTCCACGCACCAACTGTGGAAGGTACGCACATGCACCTTTTGTGACAGCCCCTTGTGCTCCATCCATCCCGTCAGCTTCTGCGCAAGCGCACGGTTGAAACACAGCACAAGCACAGGCTTGCCAGACGCTTGCGCAAGGTACTCCGCGCGATAGCCGAGGATCATTGTCTTGCCGGAGCCAGCCACGCCATGAATAACGCGATGCCCATCCCCCAAGCTGCGGGCAAGTTGCTCTTGCTGCAAATCCATGACGCGGATGAGATCGGGAATGGCGGGGCGAGCAGCCCGCGTGGCCGGTTCGTCATCAGCCTCGAACAGGCTGCCTTGCCGGCTGACGATGCGCACATCGGGGAAGAGGTGCCAGCGGATACGGTCGATCTGCGGCAGTTCAAGCAGGCAGCGGAACGGCTGCGTGAACATGTTCCACAACCGCTGCTGGAAGGCTTCAGGGTCAACGGATTCGGTCATCTCGTCTTTGCAGATGACTAGGCGACCGGGCATCACGTCTTGCATGCCGGACGTCTCGAACTCTTGCCGCGAGATATTGGGCAACACCAACCCGTGGCCGTAGGGCATACAGAGCTTGCCTGCGTACTTGCTGGTAGCAGGCTCAACCAACAGAGGGTCACGCTTGAGCATGTCCACCGTGGCCGTCATGAACTCGCGCGATTTGAGCAGCGGGTTCACGTCCTTGACCAACTTGCCGTCAAAATCGGCTTCTACGAGTTGAGGGTCGAGCCGAATAATGCTGCCGATTTTCCAGTCCTTGACCTCCAGCGCCAGCAAACCCCGGTGCGGATTCAAGATCAGGAAGTCCGGCCGCCTGCGCTTAATGCCGACCGTCACGTCGTACCAGCACAGATAATCGTTCTCAAGAAACGCCTCGAGCCGTCGAGCAAAACGCTTCTCGCCCGAGGTCATGCGCCCCAGGCAGCTATTGAGACTGGGGATGAGTGTTGCCATACCGCCCCTTTAGATATTTTTGATTAGGCGCTTTTTTATAATCCGTTTTGGTTATTAGCGCTTTGCTTTTATTGGCGAACAGCATAACCCACGGATTGCCGCTTGGCAGCCCCAAATCAACAGGTTTATTCCGATTGAGATTACCCCTCTGGAGGGAGGCGAGATGTCGCATCTGTGCAGTAGGATGCCCAAACCACGCAGAACAACATAACGCGGCCGGCAGTTCATATATTGCGCAGCAATATCACCGACCCATTACCTACCGCCACCCGTATGCCCCTGCGAATACTGGCGTTTTCGGCTGCAGCGGTGATGAGCTTGACGGTTTGCGGCTGCACAGTTGTACAGGTATCCGGCCCGGCGCAAACAGCGGTGTCGTATCACGCGGGCACGGTGCGCATTGAGTCTGGCGACGCGCGCGGAACGCTGGTTGTAAAAACAGAGGGCATTGGCGTCATTCCGCTGCAGGACGGTGTGGCGATCGGCCTGGCAAAAGAGGAGCGGGTGGTCATTGCGGGCGACGCGCCTTGCAAGGTCGTGCTGGTTGTCCGAAACCCATCCGACCTGCAGAAAGCGAAAGAACTACTAGAAACCATCTCCGCGGGCAAAAACATCTGCACCGTGGATTGATAGGCAACCGAGGGAGGGGGTCATGTACGCAAAAACCGCAACGGCGGCAGCCATCGCCTATGCGCTGTCCGGATGCACCGCACTGCCGCAATCGGCACTGATTTACTCATCACGCAGCACGGTGGGGATTTCATTGACGTCAAACCCGGCGAGTTCTTCGGGCATTACGGTCAGTGCGGGTGTCGATATCGTGGATGCGGCGTACGTACCGGTTGCGGTTACGCCAAAAGTCCCCGCGGGGAGTCCGGTCGTTCCGACGGTAACAACCATCCAGGCAAGTAACGGTTCACTCGATGGCAAGAAGGATCAAAACACGGCCACAAGCGACAACAACGCGCGGAAGATCGATGACTACGTCAAAGCGTTGAACGAGGTGCAAACACTCTCCAGCCAACTGAGCGCCTTGAAGGAAAAAGATCGCCTCACCACTGCATATCGCAACGCGTCAGACATCAGTACGAAGCTGTCAGAGAAGAAAACCCCAGCGGCCGATGCAAACGAATTGGTGAATGCCAACGCTGCAACAGATAACGCCAAGAAGGCGCTCGACTCCTTTACTCAAAGCCATTCCGAGTTGACTGGCGACGTTCCAACCGTCACCGCCCAGCTAGAAAGAGCGCAAGCCGACGCTAGCCAGAAACGTGCTGCGGCGGCTGAAGCGGCCGGTCTTATCCAACAAACCAAGACGGATGCTTTCTCGGTCTACGGTCGGTTTGACGGCAACGTGTCCGGTGGTGCGGCCGCAACCGTAACCGATGGAAAGAGTGCGCCCACCACGTCGGTCGCCTTGCTCGCTGGCAAGGTTTTCTCAACGGGCGTGGCTTCACAAAACCTGACCGAAGCCGCCAAGGTCAGTGCCTCCAAGGACGCCATTGCGCAGTGCATATCTACCGTAAATGCCGCAGTGGCAAACATGACTACGGGGCAGGAGGACTACAGGAAGAAGTTGCTGGATGCCTGCGCGCACTGATCGGCCACCTATCAACTAGGCCAATTGCCCATGCTCGAAGCCCAAATGAAACGGTTGCCCCAGACGTCCAAGATGACACGCGAGCAATACACGGCGTATCGATGGCGCCGCGTGTGGATGCTGGTGGCGTGGATCGTCTTGGCGTTCGTGTTCTACATGATCTGGCAACACACTGGCACTGTCGGCCGATGCATCTTGGCCGTGATGGGGTATTTCTTCGCACCGGACATTTCCATGATCGAAGACGTTTTTACGTCGTATGAGAAATACGTCGCACCGTACGAGAAATACGAGAAGAAATAAGCCATCAACAGCGGCCCACACACGCCACCCCAATCCCCAACGCCATGCCCGAGCACATGAATGTCGCCATCGTGCTGGAGCGCGCGACATCGCCCGCTGATCGGCTGACGACCATTTCCGCACTGGCAGCGGCCTTTGCCCGGTTCTTTGGTGAGCCGCAGGAGGTATTTCGCATCAACTACGTGACGGGGATGTCGGAATGCGAAGCGTGGTCCGCAGCCCCGCGCCTGCTTGAAGAGCAGACCGGCAAGCACGAACTGCTCTTCGTGTATGGCGACCGTGTGGCGCCGCTTGATGGCACGCGCAGCAGCATCCATACGGAAAGCAATGCCCTGCGGGTCAGCTTTTTGGTGTCGCTGCCTGTGCCGCTGAATATGCCGCTCGCGCAACTGGAGCCTCACCTGCTGGACGCGGCCGAAGCCATCAGCCGTGCGGCAGACACATTCGCCATTGCCGCGGGCTGGGAGCTTGAGCTGGACGTGGATTTGGAGCCGCAAGACGTGGTGCGCGGCAGCTTCACAGGCTTTCCGCTGTGCCGGTGGCTGGCCGGGCCGACTCGGTTGTTGTCTAGAGGGCCAGTGGGTTTTGCGGGGGTGAGCCGGTTGGAGGGGATGACGTTGCTGCGGCGTGTTTGAGGAACGACATACGCTCCAGCCATTGCTTGCATACGACTGTCTGGATGCCGACCGATTGGCTAGCCGGAAGCAGTAGACAACTACGCCATGCCGACGGTGTCCTCGATTTCGACGAGCGGATCACCGTACCCGACAATGCATCCGTCTTTTGCGATGCGGCGGAGAAGACTGCCCTGGCAAGGCGCATGCACCGCGCTGACCACCGAAGCAACGCTGATATAGCCCAGGTGCTGGCCTACGGCTACAAGGTCACCTTCCACCGCAGGCGGCACTTCGCTCAGCGGGTGGCACCACGTATAGACGCCTACGGCCTGCGCACGCACGACTGATGTCTGCCGAGCGACATGCGCGTCAACAACGAGTGCTGCAACCGTGCCGTTGTGGGGGTGTGCGGTTGCCGACGGTCTGGAGAAGACGATGTGAAGTCCTTCTGCCCCGCGCCGATATTCGAACTCTCCGATCGGTGCAGCGTCCAGACGCTGGATCAGAGCCTTGATGTCTTCGATGTGCATTGCAATGTCGTTAAGTGAGAGGCCGCTTAGCTGAACGACTTGACGCTGATACCCGCTTGCTCGAGCGTGCGACGAACCTTGGCGGCCATCTCGATCGCGCCAGGGGTGTCGCTGTGCACGCAGATCGTGTCGATCTGCACTGGCAGCATGCGTCCGGAGATGGTTTCAATGCCGCCAGCCTGCACCATTCGCAGCATCCGGCTCGCAACTTGATCCGTGTCATGCAGCACGGCGCCGGGTGTCTTGCGATGCACGAGGTGCCCTTCTTCGTCATAGGCGCGATCGGCAAACACCTCCCGGCGCACCTGGAGCCCAAGCTCACCGCTGATCTGCTCCATCACCGAACCTGCAAACGTCATGCAGATCAATTCAGGATTGACAGCCTTGATCGCGCGGGCGATGGCGGTTGCGATCTCCACATCGGTTTGCGTCAGGTTTCCCAAGGCGCCATGGGCTTTTACGTAGGTGATGCGATGGCCGGCATACCTCGCAAGTGCCTCGGCGGCGCCGATCTGATACGCAACCAGACGCTCGATCTCGCCCGGCGTATAGGGAAGGACCCTGCGCCCGAAGCCCCAGAGGTCTGGGAAGCCGGGGTGCGCGCCAATTGCCACGCCGCGCTCTTTCGCCAGCCTGTAGGTTTTCACCATGATCTCTGGATCGCCGGCGTGCATGCCACATGCGACGTTGGCCGAGGTGACGATGTCGAGGATTGCCTCATCGTCTCCCATGCGATATGCGCCGTAGCCCTCCCCCATATCGGAGTTGAGATCGACTTCAAGGATGTTGCCGCGTGCGTTCATGGGTGAGTTCTCTTTGATTTGCAGTGTTTGGATTGGGCGGAGTCAACCACGCTGCGCCATGAGCGCGAGGCTGCCGCGAAGCTTGGCGTGTTCTTCCATCTGTGCCCGCAGCGCAGACAGTGCGGAGTCGATATCGGTCATGGCAAACCGGATTCGGCACCCAATGGGCGCTTGCGCCAGTCGCCATAGGTCGGCCTCGATGATGGTCGCGATCTTTGGGTAGCCGCCGCAGGTGTTTGCATCGGCAAGTTGCACGATCGGTTGCCCGGATGGAGGAACCTGCACCGTTCCAGGAACAATGCCGTGCGAAAGCAACTCCACCGGCGCTGCAACTGACAGGCATGGGCCAGCTAGCCGATAGCCGACCCGGTTGGCCTCAGGTGTGACTTCATAGTCGGCGTGTTGGAATGCGTGTCGCGCTTCGGCGGTAAAGAGCCCGTACTCGGCGGCAGGCAACGTCCGCACCGTCACGTATCCCGACGCCAGCTCCCGCCACAACGCGGGAACATCGCGGGGAACAATGCCAAGGCCGGTATTGCGATGGTCGCGTCTTTGCACGACGTTTGACTTTAGTGTGTCCCCTCGTCGCAAGCCTCGCCCTTCCAGGCCACCGAAGCCGGCTTTCAGATCGGTTGACCTGGACCCAAGCACGGGCTCGACATCGATGCCCCCGCGCAGCGCGACGTAAGCCCGCGCCCCACGCTTTGGCCGTTCGATCGAAAGGGACTGCCCTGCCCGAGCGCTGCGCCCCCACCACGGGGCGACGCGTTCATCATCCAGCCGGACCGCACAATCGGCACCCGTCACGGCAAATTCCGTATCCGCTTCGAACCGTGCGCGGAAGGGAAACAGGCAGATCTCAATGGCGGCGGCGCTGGCTTCGTTGCCCACCAGTGCGTTGGCAAGTGACATGGCCACCGTGTCCATTGCTCCGTTACGGCTGACGCCCAATGCCATGGTCCCCGGACGCCCCAAATCCTGGATGAGGTTGGGTGCTCCGTTTGTAAGAATCTCAATCACGGCTCGATTCCTTTCACCAGAAACCGGACGCGGTCGCCGGGTGACAACAAGCACGCGGGCTTTCGATGCGGGTTGAACATTTCGATCTGCGTCGCCCCCACGATGTGCCAACCCGAGGGCGCCGTACACGGCATCACACCCGCCTGATTGCCACCCACAATGACGGCCCCCGCCGCTACTTTCATGCGCGGCACCGTTCGCCTTGGGACGGTCAACTCCGGTGGCAAGCCGGTCATGTAGGCGAAGCCCGGCATCGATCCCACGCACGCAACGGTATAGAGAGCGGCACTGTGGCGGTCCACATACTCCTCAACCGACAGCGATGCGCCGTTAGCAAGGGCGGTCAAGTCCTCTCCTGTCGCACCGCCATAGACAACCGGTATCTCAATGTCGCGGCCCGTGCTGGCAAGCGGCTCGGTTGTCTCCCACAACTGCCTGAGCCATTGCTCGGCTTGGGCCGGATGCAACGCGAGCGGATTGAAGATAAACAGCAGGTTGTTGACGCCGGGCACAAGCTCGCAGGCAGGATCGTTTCCAAGCTCGGTGCGCATGCGATGGACAAGAGCGATCAAGCGCTGCTGGATCGCGGCATCGAACGCGCCCGTCGACGGATCGAACAGAATCGCCCCCGACCCCGCGGCATGCACGCGTGCGTGTCGCGTCGATGCGGGAGTGCCATTTGCCGTATCAAGCGCCAAGTCGCCCCGGGAGGCCCAATGTGGGACGCTTTCTCTCACGCGAACCCTGGCCATTTCAATCATTCTTCGCTAGGCAGGCGTAGACAGCATGGTGACGATTGCGCGTGTGCGGACGAACCTGTGCAGCCCATCGACCCTCTTCAACGGCACGTGCCCATTCGGGGCTGGTGAGTACGCTCGGGTCATCTATTTCATAGACAGCTGTGTAGATGGGAGCGGGGGCCTCCTTGTCCATCACGCCGGAGCCGATGGCCATCGAGAATGGTTCGCCCTTGAAGCGCTGAATACTGCGTACGCCGGGCACCGCGAGCAGCGAGGGCGTGTGCTCTGTGTCGTAGACCTCGTTAAACAGCGCCTCGTACTCCGGGGCGACGTCCATGGAAGAAATCAGGATGTAGTCGGTTTGAATGGGCATGCTTGCCGTACCTCATGTGGTGGTGTCTCGCTCTCGGACGCTGTGGCTTGCGCGATAGGCACATCCGAGAAATGCGTCGTCTTATTCAGTACCGTGCCGGCTCCTGGCTCAGTGCTGCGGCAGCAAGCGGCTCAGGGCGAAACTCTGCGCCGTGCGAACTACTTGCAAGCGCAATGTCTTCCTCGTAGTCGGGGTCACGGCACAGTACTAGGCCAATGCCCGTCACGACGGCGGTGAGCACGATGTAAGCAGCCAGTGCTTGCCAGTTCCCGTAGGTTCCGAGCAGGTACGTGAAGAGCCATGGCGCGATGGCAGCGCCGATGACGCCGCCAAGCGTGTATGCGAGCGAGCTGCCGGCGTAGCGAAGGCGGGGACTGAACTGCTCCGACACGAGCGCCGCCTGCGGCCCATACATCAATGAATTGGTGAAGAGGCCGCCAATCACTGCGAGCACGATCCCTGTGTACCCCATGCTTTCCATCAAGGGGAAGAAGATGAACGGCCACGCAACAGCACACAGCGCGCCCACCGCATAGATGGAGCGTCGTCTGACCCGATCGGACAGATAGCCGAATGCCGGAATCATGAACGTCTGGAACAAGGAGCCGATCACGACGGCAACCATGGCTTCGCTGGGCTTGAGACCATGAACGCGCGTCGCATAGGTAAGTACGAAAACGGTGGACATCGCGTACATGACATCGGGGCACATCCGAATCATCGTGGCCGCAAGGAGCCGTTTCGGCTCGTACTTCAATACGTCGAGCATGGGCGACTGAGAGACCTTGCCCTGCTGCTTGATGGCTTCGAAGACGGGCGTTTCTTCCACCTTGATTCGAATCCAGATGCCCACACCAACAAGCACGGCCGACATCAGAAAAGCAACGCGCCAACCCCAAGTGAGAAACGCCTCGCGAGACATCAATGCCGCAAGAAGGGCCAGCACACCGTTGGCCATCAGGTTGCCAAGCGGCGGCCCCATCTGTGCAGCGGAGCCCGCGAAGCCGCGACGGCGTGGATCGCTGTGCTCGCTCGAGATGAGGACGGCGCCAGCCCATTCACCGCCGACGCCAACCCCTTGCGCCATGCGCAGCAGAACAAGGATGACTGGGGCGGCGATACCAATCGACGCGTACGACGGAATCAATCCGACAAGGACGGTGGCAATGCCGATCAGCAAAAGCGTCCAGACAAGAATGTTCTTACGCCCAATGACATCGCCAAGCCTACCAAACAGGATGCCCCCAAGCGGTCTGGCGACATAACCCACCGCATAGGTTCCGAACGCCAGCAAGGTGCTGGACAGCGGATCACCAGATGGGAAGAAGACGCTTCCGAAAATGAGGGCTGATGCCGACGAGTAAATAGCGAAGTCGTACCACTCCAGGCTTGTGCCTGACAGCGATACGATGAAGGCGCGCGCACTCTGTTTTTTTGTGCGTCCAGTTTGTTCCGTGTTCATGACTCTCCTCCGGTTCGGTGTCATTGATGCTACGCAGCGCGTCGTGTCGGCTCAAACGGGTTTTCTTTGGGCAACCTGATAGATTTTTCTTTTGCAAAGAGCCATTCGTATGCACCGTTCTGCAGCGTGCCGGCTTCAGCCTGGGGCGTGCACCCCTGCAACTGCGCCATGGAAGCGGCGACTCCAGGGGTGAACTCCGATGCGGTGATCTGCCGGTGCAATCGGAAAGTGAGTGACGCTGCAAAGAGGCCCCGCGCCAGCGGGTTAGGGAAAATCCGGGGTCTTCGATTTGCCTAGGCTTGGTCTGCACAGGTTGTCCAAGCCGCGTGCGCCGCGCACACTAGACGCTTTATCAAAGCAGAGTTGGCGATGAACACGCGCTTTCTTCAGAGCTTCATCCTTGTCGTGAAACTCGGGAGTTTCCGTGCGGCCGCGGAGCGGCTGCATATCACTCAAGCGGCAATTTCGAACCGAATTGCTTCGCTCGAAGAGGAGATCGGGGCGCGTGTGTTTGACCGCGATGCCCGAGACCTCCGACTCACGCCCGCGGGCTTACGGCTGATTGGCTATGGCGAGCGCATGCTCGAACTGCAGGAATACATCATGCAGCTGGGCCGTACAGATCAGCCAATACTTGGCAATGTCCGCATCGGCGCGATCGACAGCGTCGTCCACACATGGCTCGTTGGTTTCATCGAGCATCTGCGAACTTCAAACCCTGCCATCGAAGTGCAACTTAGTTCCGAGTCAACCGAGCGGTTGCACAAGAGCTTGCGCGACGAAGAGATTGATATCGCCCTCCAGACGGATCAACTGGTGGGCGATGGCATTGTGAGCATCACGTGTCTGCCGATGGCCTTGGGTTGGGTCGGGCGTCCGGAAGTGGGTGCACCCGCTCCGGATATCCGTGTGTTGCTGTCCCAACCCGTTGTGACAATGAGTCGAGGTTCGCAACCGTATCTTGTGCTGAAGGATGTCTACCGTCGGGTGGGGCTGCCAATGGGGACGGTCCACTGCGTCAATTCGATCGCCGCCATCGCCAGATTTGTGAAGTGCGGGTTCGGCAACGCGTTTGTGCCACTGCCGCCGATGAGAGACGAGGTCGAGCGAGGCGAGCTGAGAGTCCTCCCTACGGATTTGCCGTTGCCACCGCAGGGGCTCGTGGTGAGCTATCTCGAAAGCCGGGCATCTGACGCAATCCGCCTAGTGGCCGAACTGGCCTGTCAGGAGGCGGATCGGTTCATGCGCTCGATGCCGCCACCCTTCGCGCCAACCTGACGGGAATCAAGAAGTCTGCGCTGCGTCGCTAGCGGGTCAGGTCGTGTGACGATGAAACGCCCGCCGGGTTTATCCGTGATCTCGCACCCTCGCCTGGCTTCGGCGGAAGCCCGACCAACGCCCGTTACTCAGCGCGCGCCTGAAACTCGGCGATCGCGCGCCACATCAACACCGGATTCGAATACATAGGAAAGTGCCCGCACTCTGGAATCTCGGCGAGGACGACGCCCTGCTCCCGGATATGCCGCAGGTAGGAAAGCGAGGCATTCTGTGCGCCATACATGAACATCCGGGGGAACGGCAAGCCAAGAAATTTCTGCATCAAGTCGCCTTTGTCAGACAAATGCACCATCGACCGGAAGATGCCGCCTACCGCCCCCGCCCGGACTTTGTGCCGCAGGCTCGCGGCGTAGAGCGCGCTTGCGTAGGCGGGGGCATGTCGGGTGCGCTCAATGAAATCGTCGAAGAACCGCTCGGCATCTTGTCGCGGGTAATCGACGATCTGCCGACTCAGGAAACAATCTTCGGGGGCGATATTGCCCTCGATGTTGGTGAAGCTAAGCACCTGCTCGGGGTGTCTGTGCGCAAGCATCAGGGCCGTCAGCCCTCCCATCGAATGCCCCACGAGGTGGAACCGCTCAAAACCGACCCGGGCGAGCACAGCGAGTGCTGTCTCCACCAGAAACGGGATGCTGATCTTTGACAGATCACCGCAATGCGATTCACCGCAGCCCGGCGCGTCATAGGCAAGGAATGGGTGGCCGGCAAATTCCGCATGGCGGACGGTATCGGCGTAATCCTCCTTGGTGGAGCCGAAACCGTGCAAGAAGACGATCGGGGCCTTGTCGCCATTGCGATGGATGGCACTGATGTCAACCGCCGTATTGACGACGGTGAGAGAGAACTGCGATTTGAGGAATTCCTGAGACATCGGAATCATGCTCCTGGAGTGGCTTACGCAACGAGCGAGCGACAAAAATCCTGAATGGCCGAGCATGCCTTCTGCAGCGATGCATCATCGAGTGCGTAGGCAATCCGAATGTACGGCCCGAGCCCGAAGGCGCTTCCGTGAACGACGGCAACGCCGGCTTCGTCAAGCAATGCGTTGACGACGGCTTCATCGGTGTCCAGATATGTCTGCGCTGGGGTGGTCTTGCCAATCAGGCCTTGGCATGACGCGAACGCGTAGAAAGCCCCTTGCGGCACAGCACAGCGCAAACCAGGTGCTTGATTGAGCAACTCCACAACCGTGTCACGGCGGCGCTGAAACGCGATTCTGGACTGCGCAATGAAATCCTGTGGCCCGGTCAACGCTGCCAGTGCGGCATGCTGCGAAATGGAACACGCGCCAGACGTCTGCTGCCCTTGCAGTTTCTCCATGGCTTCGATCAGCCATGCTGGCCCGGTGCCGAACCCGATACGCCAGCCGGTCATTGCATAGGCCTTGGATACGCCGTTCATGGTCAAGACACGTTCGCGCAGCCGAGGCTCGACCTGGGCGATGGTGTGGAAAGGCAGATCGTCGAAGATCAGGTGCTCGTAGATGTCGTCGGACAAAACGAGTACGTCAGGATGATCAAGCAGGACACCCGCCAGCGCGAGAAGCTCATCGCGCGTGTACACCGCCCCGGTCGGGTTGGAAGGCGAGTTGAGGATCAGCCAACGCGTTTTGCGCGTTAGTGCCTGGGCCAGCGCCTGCGGGGTCAGCTTGAAGTCGGTCTCGGCGCCACACTCCACGACGACTGGGCGGGCACCGCATAGCTGGACGATTTCCGGGTAGCTCACCCAATACGGTGCCGGAACGATGACTTCGTCGCCCTCGTTGAGCGTAGCGGCCAGGGCGTTGAAAATTACTTGCTTGCCGCCGCTGCACACGAGCGTGTTGCGCCAGTCGACATCGAGGTCATTTTCACGTTGGAACTTGGCGGCAATCGCCTCGCGCAGCACGCGCAGGCCCGCCACCTGTGTGTACCGGGTGTGCCCTGCACGGATGGCAGCAATGCCGGCTTCGCGCACGTGCTCGGGCGTATCGAAATCCGGCTCCCCGGCGCTCAGCGAAATGACGTTGGCACCACTGGCCCGCCGCGCGGCAACGCGGTCCATCACGCGGTAGGTAGCGGACGGCCGTGCGGCGGCAAGAAAGCGGTTCAATCCGTAGGCGGCGTCTGTCATTGCGCATCCCTCCAGCTGGTGAGGCCCATCAGCTCCAGCGTGCTGGAGCCGTTTTGCAGTGCGTCCATCATCTTTGCTTCCTTGTCGGCACGGGCTTGGCCGTGGGCAAGCGTCTGCTCGACAAGGGCTGCGGGAATGACCAATACCCCGTCGTCGTCTGCTACCACCAAATCGCCCTTTGCAACCGGGGTACCGGTCAAGCTGATCGGCTGGCCAATCGACGGCGCACTCGCCTTGATCGTGCCGCGCATGCAAATGCCGCGCGTGAACACGGGGAAGCGGCGCGCCGTCATTGCGGCGATATCGCGCACGCCTCCGTCAATGACGAGGCCCGCCACGCCTGCGGCTTCGGCCGCGACCGTCAGTACCTCACCCCAATAGCCGGCAACAAAGCCACCGGTCGAGATGACGAGTACGCTGCCGCGCGGCACTTTCTCCATGGCGATGTGGATGGACAGGTTGTCGCCAGGCGAACACTCCAGCGGATAAGCAGGCCCAGCAACGGAAGCACCGGGCCATACCGTATGAATGGCAGGGTCCACGGCGGCGGTGGACAAACCGGAGGCTTCGAACAGCGTGGAGGTGCCGAGCTTGCAGGCTTGTTCCAGTTGTACCGCGTCGTAGGTTGGGATCGTAGTCATGGCTCAGGCCTTCGTTTGCAGGGTGTGATAGCCCAGGGCCGCGCGGGCTTCGCCTAGTGCCTTGCCGAGTGCGATCTGCTCGCGGATGCGCGATTCAACTTCCTCGATCTGGCGCGCGATCTGCGCCACTTCGCGCGCGCGGTGCCGTGGCACGAAGACCACTCCATTCGCATCCGCGACCACAATGTCGCGCGAGGCGACGCGCACTGCACCGATGCCGACGGTCGTATTCACCGACTCGACCTGTACGCGGTCCTTGCCAGTGCGCATGAAGCGGCCTGCCGTGAAGAGTGCGTAGTTGTCTCCCAACGCCTTGCTCACGTCGCGGCAGACGCCATCGATGACGGTGCCGGCGATGCCACGCAGCCCGGCGTACTGGGTCATGATGTCGCCCCAGACCGTGCAATCAGTGCGGCCGTCGTTGTCGAGCACCACTACATCGCCCTCGGCCACGTCGTCGATGAAGTCTCCGACCGTGCCAGCCGGTACGCTGGCCGGCACGTACTTGACGGTGAATGCCGGGCCGACCACGACTTTGGTGTAGTTGGCCAGCGGCATGATGCCCACGGCCTGGCCATGCAGCCCCAGCTTATCCAGGGCATCCGAGACGGCGGGGGTGTCGAGGCCGGCGAACAAGGCAACCAGTTCCTGGTCCTCGGCGCTGGCTTTACGTGGATTCGTCATGTGCAGGGCTCCGATTGAAGATTGTCTGGGGTCGGTTCATCGAACGGCGATGGCTTCGAATTCTTTGTCGTGCATCACCTCAGCGACGGAGCGGCCCGCGCGCACGGCTGCAACCATGCCGTCCTGACGGCGGGCGATGCGCTCACCAAGGTCGAGCACCTCTTCAATGCGATCAGCTGGCACGAATACCGTGCCGCAACGGTCGGCGATGACGAAGTCGTTCTCGTGCACGGTGACGCCTGCCATCAGAACCGGCTTGCCAGAGTCGATCTGGATCACGCGATTGCGGGCGCTGATCATCGTGATTCCACGGCCGTAGACCGGGTAGCCGATCGATTCACTGCCTTCGATGTCGCGACTGAGACCATCAATGACCGACCCTCGAACCTGCTTGGCGGTGGCTGCGTTGGCCAGGATGTCGCCCCAGCACGAAATGCCCTCCGCACCGCCAGCAATGACCAGAACGCGATCATCCGTTGTCACCGCATCAATCACCGGCGATATCAGGTGCACCGTAGGCTTGGCGTCGGCCTTGGGGCCCAGCTGAATGGTGCTGGCCCGGCCGACGATCTTTGGGCAGTCCCAGAGCGGGCGCAGGCCGACCGTCGCGCCTCGCAGGCCAAGGAAATCGAGCGCATCGGACACCGTGTTTGTGTCGAGCGATGCAAGGCGTTCTAGGACAGAGGTCTGGTTCATTTCACGGGTCTCGGTTTGCAAGTGAGACCATCGTCGTATCTGCAGACTGATATGTAAATTTTCCGTTTCGTATCTGTCTGATACGATTTTCGGAATAGAGAAATAACCCCCACATTCCTGACTTGGTAACGGACTCGACATGAACAACGCGATTGATTTCAGGCTGATACGCCAACTGTGGATGTTCCTCACCGTGGCCGAAGAGCAGCACTTTGGCCGGGCAGCGAAACGCCTGAACATGTCGCAGCCGCCTCTGACCGAGCAGATCAAGGTGCTGGAGCAGTCCCTCAAGCTCCAACTGTTTCATCGCTCTCGGCGGGGCACACAGCTGAGCCCTGCAGGCGCGGCCATCCTACCCGCCGTTCGTCAGTTCGCCGCCCAGGTCGAGCGTCTTGAACGCGTGGTACGTGAGGTTGCAGCCGGCCAGTCCGGCGTGTTGCACGTGGGAGCGATTACTTCGGCCATGCTGGAAACGGTCCCTCCCTTGCTATCCGAACTCAAACGCGTGCATCCGAACCTGACGGTATTTGTGCGGGAAATCGACAGCGGTGACGCTATTCCCGCATTGGAAGCCGGAGAACTTGATCTGGCCTTCGTCCGTTTGGATGGCGAAGTCGGCAGTGGCATTGCCACGATGCCGCTTGCGGAAGATCGCTTGGCCGTGGCGTTGCCACGGGAACATACGCTCGCCGCTTTGCCGAGGGTGCGGCTGCGGTCGCTTGCCGATGAACAGCTTGTGATGTCTTCGCGGCAAGTCAGCCCGGTCTACTTCGACATGCTGACCTCCGTTTGCCGTTCGCACGGCTTAACGCCCCGGGTGATGCATGAGGTGCGTTCAGTGACATCGCAGATTGCTTATGTTGGATGCGGCCAGGGCGTCGCGCTGGTTCCTGCTTCAATGCGAAAGCTGGCGCCGGAGAATGTCGTTATCCGACCGTTGAAGGAAAAGGTAATGGTCGTCACGGCCGCCGCCGTCTGGAATACGAACCGGCATCATCCGATGGTGGACGAGGCTGTCGCGTGGCTAACCCGGCGGAACGCGCTGCGCCGCCCAGTCAGGCCGAGCCCAACGAGACCCGCTTAGATTTCTAGAGAATCTCTACTTTGGTAGGCCGGTGGGAGGTCACTGGCGCGCGGAAGCGACAGCAGGCCCGCCACGTCACCCGACAAACTTATAATGTCGCCCGGCCACCCACGCCGCCATTGCCCGCCGCGCACAAAACTTGCGCCGTACCTGCGGTGGCGCGCCACCGGGCCGCTCCACCATCCGGCCGAGCCCTTTTGCCCTACGCCATGCCCTATCGCTTCCGTCCGTTGTCTGTTTTGTGTGCTGCTGTCAGCGTCGCTGCCGCTCTGGCGGCGTGCAGTTCTGCGCCCACGCCGCTCTATCAGCAGGAGCAGTTCGATGCGGCGGCAAGCCCGTATGCGCGCACCTTCCACGCCAAATCTGACGCAACGTGCGAGGCGGCGCGCCGCGCGCTGCTGAGCCAGGGCTATGTGTCGACTTCGCCGCGCCCGGACACGATCGACGGCAGCAAGAATTTCCAGCCGAGCAACGATTCGCACGTGGTGATCTCGTTCCACGTGGTGTGCGCAGAGGCCAATGCAGACGGCACCTCCAGCACGGCCTATGTAAACGCGGTGCAAGACCGCTACGCGCTCAAGAAGACGAGCACGTCGGCCAGCGTGGGGTTGAGCATCCTGGGCTCGGTGTCGCTGCCCATCGGCTCGGGGGACGATTCGATGGTCAAGGTGGCCAGCGAGACGATTCCGGCCGGGGTGTTTTACGAGCGCTACTTCAACCTGGTCGACCACTTTCTGAAGATCGACCCGGCGCGCAAGGACCACAAGGTCGCCAAGGCGGCGGAGAAGGAACACGTGGCCCCGCTGCCCGAGCCGGCGCCCACACCGCAGGGCGAGCCGATGAAGATGACGACGCCCGTGGTGCCCACGCCAGCCGCACCGCCTGTGCCGGTGGCGGCGCCCGCTTCCGCCCCTGCGCCTGCGCCGGCACCGAAGGCGCCTGCTGAGGCTGCACCGGCATCGGCGCCTGCGGTGACCACGCCGCCGGCACCCGCAGCGGCGCCGAACCCGGCACCTGCGTCTGAACCCGCCAGTTCGACAACGGGTGGGGCAAGCTGAAGGGCTCCATCAAAAAACAAAGCCGCCTTTGGGGCGGCTTTTTTGTTGGGCGTCGTACATCGGCATTCACTCAACCCGCCAACGGCGCATGACGCGCCATCAACGCATCTACCCAGCCCATGAACGCCCGCAGCTTGGCGCTGACATGCCGGTTGGGCGGAAACACCAGATACATCGGCATGGGGGTGAGGTGCCAATCGGCAAACAGCGGCACCAGTTCACCGCGCGCCACGTGCGGCTCGCCCATGTAGTGCGGCAACCAGACCACGCCCATGCCGGCCACGCCGGCCGCCAGGTAGGCATTGCCGTCATCCAGCGCAACCACATAGCGCGCCCTCACGTTGAAGGTTTCATCGTCACGCTGCAGCGTGAGCGGCCGGAGCTTGCCGCTGAGCGTGCTCAGAAAACCCACCACGCGGTGGCGCGGGTCTTCCAGCTCGCTGGGGTGCAGGGGCGTGCCGGCCTGCTCCAGATAGCTGGGTGCCGCATACACGCCAAGCCGCAACGCGCCCACGCGGCGGGCCTGTAGGGAAGAGTCGGCAAGCTCGCCGCCGCGTAGTACGCAATCGACGTTGTCGCCAATCACGTCGACCATGCGGTCGCTCGCGCCAATATGAAGCTGGATATCGGGATACCGCGCGTGGAATTCGGGCAGGGCGGGGGCGAGGATCAACCGCGCGAAAGGCGTCGGCACATCCACGCGCAGGCGCCCGCGCGGGGCGGCGGATGCGGTGGACAGGCTGGTGTCGGCGTCCTCAAGGTCGGCCAGCAGGCGCACGGCGCGCTCGTAGTAGGTGGCGCCATCTGCGGTGACGTTGACCTGCCGCGTGGTGCGGTTCAGCAGCTTCACGCGTAAGCGGGCCTCCAACTGCTGGACGAGCTGGGTGACGGTGGTCTTGCTGATCTCCAGCGTCTGCGCGGCCTTGGTAAAGCTGCCGGCCTCCACCACGCGAACGAAGGCCTGCAGTGCATCGAATCGGTCCACGTCGGCTCCTGCTTCAGGAAGATTGTTTGGCAATGGCAAACAGTGATTGTAGGCACGGGCGGTTTATTCCCGGGGTGCGAATGCATACAGTGCCGTGGCTGCGCAGCCCATTAGCCCAATTTTCTTACCCTGCAAGGAACCGATTCATGTCTGCACGCGATGTTGTGTTTCCGGCCGCGCGCCAAGCGCTGTATGAGCAAAACCGCTATTCACCGGCCATCCGCTCCAACGGCTTCTTGTTTGTATCGGGCCAGGTGGGCAGCCGGCCGGATGGCTCGCCCGAGCCCGATCTGCAGAAGCAGGTGGCGCTGGCCTTCGAAAACCTGAATGCGATCCTCTCTGCCGCCGGCTGCACGTTCCAGGACGTGGTGGACGTGACGGTCTTTATCGTCAACCCCGAAACGCAGTTCGAGCCCATCTGGAAGGTGGTGGGAGAGCATTGGGGCGAGGCACCCTACCCCACGCTCACCGGCATTGGCGTGACGTGGCTCTACGGCTTTCAGTTCGAGATCAAGGTGATCGCCAAGCTGCCTGAGCCGGCATGACGGGGGCGTCAAACCTACGAGAATCAGTACCCGGCGCCCGCGTAGGAATGTGAGAGAGTGCAAGCCACGGCAATCGCAACGGCAATGGCATCCACGTCACATCACGGGCGCGCGCAATTTGTGGAATGCCTCGATCGCACATGCCGGCGCCCGCCCCTGAGGAGACATGCATGGTCAGCAAGAACACGATCTGTCTGTGGTACGACCGCGACGCGCTGGATGCGGCCAACTTTTACGCCGAGACCTTCCCAGACAGCAAAGTCACCGCCGTGCACCGCGCGCCGGGCGACTACCCCGCCGGCCAGGAGGGCGACGTGCTGACGGTGGAATTTACCGTGGCGGGCATTCCGTGCCTGGGGCTGAACGGCGGGCCGCAGTTCAAGCACAGCGAGGCCTTCTCGTTTCAGATTGCGACCGACGATCAGGCCGAGACCGATCGGCTGTGGAACGCCATCGTCAGCAATGGCGGCGAGGAAAGCATGTGCGGCTGGTGCAAGGACAAATGGGGCCTGTCGTGGCAGATCACGCCACGCGCGCTCACGGCGGCCTTTACCGACCCAGACCGCGCGGCAGCCAAGCGCGCCTTCGACGCGATGATGACGATGCGCAAGATCGACATCGCGGCGATTGAGGCGGCGCGGCGGGGCTAAGTTTTGACCAGACAGCGTGGGCCGCGTGGTCACTTCTGTGCCTGCGCGGCCCCCTCCTGGTTCTGACGCGGGTCATAGCCGGTGAAGTACCAATGCCCGTCCGCTCCCAGCTGGAAGCTCACCTTCTCGTAAATGACGCGGCCATCCGTCAGCCGCGTTGCATAGTCCACGTTCGCATACAGGCCGTCGGGAACATCCTTGACCTTCGTATAGGTGAGCCGCGTGACCGATGCCCAGCCGCGCTGGCTGACAGTCCCCACAGACTTGCGCGCTTGCACGAGCCCAGCGGCAAAGCGATCGGCCGTGTAGATGCCACGCACGAAAGGTGCGGTCTGCTGCCAGAGCGTGGTGTAGTCGCCCGCGTCAATGCGCTTGAGTGCGAGCGTAGCGTTGCCGAGCAACTCGTCGGCTGAGTCACCCGCTTCCGCGCCGTGGGCGAGCACGGAAGCGGTGGCAAGGGCGCAGGCCGCAATCATCTTCAATGCGCCGTTAAAACGATTCATCAACGTCTCTCCGTCTGATCTTGGTGTGGCTCGTGACTTACTGGGCGGGCTTTGCGGGTGCAAAGGTCTCGCACTGCGGGTCGGCCCAGCGCGTCTTGGTCACGCGGTTGTCGTCGTCAAACTGGATCTGGTACTGGCACGTGACGGGCTTGTCTGCGCTGCGGAAGTGGAACAGGTAGTTCCACACGCGCACGCGGAACACGCTTTCATGAAAATGCGGCACGCCGATCAGCTCATAGACCTGGCCCTTGGTCATGCCGGGCTCGACCATGCGCAGGTGGTCAACGTTGGGGAACGAGCCCTCGGGGGTCATCGCCGTGTCCGGTTTGGGGAACGCGGTGTCGGTGGGGCCGGGGCCCGCGCATGCCGCAAGGGCGAAGACGCACGAAAGCATGGCAATGCAGGCGGGGATTGAGCGCTTGTTCATATCAGGAATCCGAAAGAGGTCACGTTGCGGTGGTTGCTGTGTTGGGGCGGGCCTCACCACTGATACCCGGCACCGACCACGGCGCCATACGTGCCGCGCGTGTTGGTGGAGACAGCGGCCTTGTAGATCCAGCGGTTGTTTTCCGACACCGTCGAGATACCGAGCGCCTGACCCGACTGGCCGTTGTACACACTGCCTGCCACTGCCACCATGCTCTTGCCGGGGCCGGTCGGTTGCGGCAGACCGGCCATTGCCATCGCCATGGCGGTGCCGCCGTCGGCATCGCGCCGGTACGAATCGATGCTGTTGCGCAGGCCCGCGACCTGGTTGTCGGTGTAGTTGTTCGCTTGCGTGATGGCGTTGTTCAGCTGTGACACGTTGACGGCATCGGTGGGGGCTGTGCCGGCCGCTACGTTGATCACCTGCCGCGACAAGGTGGACGAGCCCACCGAGACGACATCCGTACGGCCGCCGTCGTTGCTGCCCGCGCCAATGGCGGTGGACCCGCTGCCGGTTGCCACTGCGCCCGTACCCACGGCAGTGGAGTTGTTGGCGGTTGCCTGCGAGCTGTTGCCCAGCGCCGTGCTGTTGGAGCCCGACGCCACGGCGCCCGTGCCACCCACTGAAGAGTTGGGGCCCGGCGTGGCGGGGGGCGTGTTGTTGGTGCTGCCGTTGGGCGAGGTGGACGTGAAGGTTCCGCCGTTGTTGTTGATGTACGTCGTCAGCTGCTGCTGAACCGCCTGCAACTGCGACACGTTGACCGCATCCGACCCCAGGCGGCCGGCCGCCACGCCGGTGATCTGGCGATTGCCCACGTTCAACTCACCCGACGAGGTTTGCGGCGCCGTCAACCCGAAGGCCATGTAGTTGGTCAACGCGCCCACCGAGGTAAGCGAGCCGGCGCCCAGCGCAACGCTGTTGGCAAACGTGGCGTTGGCGCCCGAACCCAGGGCCATGGCATCCACCGCGTTGCTCTTCGCACCCGAGCCAATGGCGATGCCGCCCGCCAATGCCGCATTGGCGTTGGCACCTTGCGCGATCGACTGCGCACCATCGGCCGTCGATCCGCTGCCCAGTGCAATCGCATCGGCTTGGCCCGAGGTGGCGGCCTGCCCGATGGCAACGCCGCCCGGCGCAGTCTGCTGGACGATCGCGCCGTTGCCGATGCCGACGCCGTTGTCACCGTTCACCACCGTCGTAGGCCCGACCGCCACCGACTGCGAACCGACCGCGAGCGAATCGGCCGCCGTGGAGTTGGCATGGAAGTACAGCGTGGGCGTGACCGCGAACGATTGCAGCGCGCCGGTCAGCTGGCGGATTGTGGCTGCATCGTGCTGGCCGGTGCCGTCGGCCACGTTGGTCAGTTGGCGGTACGTGTTGCCGGCAGCGCTGCCGAACGACACGGCACCCAGCAGCGTTCCGTCGGATGTGTTGAACGGCACGGCATGGCTGCCTGCCGGGATCGAACCGGTGCCAGAGGCAACGGCGCGATCCGAGATGGCACCCGAGCCGATCGCCACGCCGCCCGCTACCGATACCGAGGACAGCGAACCGAGCGCGAGCGCATTGGCCGTCAGCGCCTGCGCACCGTTGCCGGCGGCAAGACTGGTGGCGCCGGCGGCAACCGCCAGCGGCCCGATCGCCACGCTGTCGGTGCCAGTGGCCTGGCTGTCGGCCGCCGTGGAATTGGCGTGGAAGTATTTGATGCCGCCGCCGTTCTGGATGCTGGTGATGGTGTTGCCGAGGTTCGTAACGTTCTGGTTGGTCGCGAAGAGCTGCGAGCCATTCACCGCATCTGTGCTGGTGGCATTCAACGCCCCGGGTGCAACGTTGGTGATGACGTTGGGCCCCGTGCCACCGTGGTTGGCGCTGAAGGCGCCCGTGCCGCCGTTGGCGGTCGGGTCCCACAGCAGCGCGTCGTTCTTGGTCTGCGTCAGTTCGGTTTGCACCGATTGCAGCTGGCTCACGTTCACGGCATCCGTTGCGGCCGAACCAGCGGCGACGTTGGTGATGCGGCGTTCGTTGCCGGCCGAGCCCACCGAGACCTCGCCCACCGGCGACGTGCCGGCCAGCGGTGCCGTGCCGGGGTTGTAGGCAGCGGCGCCCAGGTTGGCCGTGGTGGTGGAATTGGCGCCGAGCGCGACGGAGTTGGCTGCGGTGGCCCGCGCGCCGTTACCCATGGCGACGCTGTTCGCGCCGCTGGCAACCGCTTGCGGCCCCACGGCCACGCTTTCCGTGCCGGTGGCCTGGCTATCGGCCGCCGTGGAATTGGCGTGGAAGTACTTGATGCCCCCGCCGTTCTGGATGTTGTTGACCGTGGTGAAGATGCCGTCCACCGCCTGGTTAGTCGCGAAGAGTTGCGAGCCGTTGACCGCGTCGGTGCTCGAATTGCTGAGGCGGCCTGCGGCGACGTTGGTGATCTGGCGTTCTGCGCCGAGCGCGCCGACGCTCACGACGCTGGTTGGGTTGGTACCCGCAAAGTTGCGCGTGGCACCGGCGACGACTGCACTCGCTGTGGGGTTGGATGCGGCGGTAACGGAGCCGGAGCCGAGTGCCACGTCGCCGGCATTGGTTGCCCGTGCGGTTGCGCCCAGTGCCAGCGCGTTGGCGGCTTGTGCCTGGGCGCCGTTACCCGTCGCCACGCTGTTCGCCCCAGTGGCGATCGCGAGCGGCCCCACGGCCACGCTGTCCGTGCCGGTGGCTTGGCTATCCGCGGCTGTGGAGTTGGCGTGGAAGTACTTGATGCCCGCGCCGCTCTGGATGTTGTTGACGGTGGTGGAGATGCCGTCCACCGCCTGGTTGGTCGCAAACAACTGCGAGCCGTTGACCGCGTCGGTGCTCGAATTGCTCAGGCGGCCTGCAGCGACGTTGGTGATCTGGCGTTCTGCGCCCAGCGCACCGACGCTCACCACGCTGGTCGGGTTCGTGCCTGCGAAGTTGCGCGTGGCACCGGCGACGACGGCGCTGGCCGTTGGGTTGGATGCGGCGGTGACGGAGCCGGAACCAAGCGCCACATCGCCGGCATTCGTTGCGCGTGCAGTTGCGCCCAGTGCCAGCGCGTTCGCCGCCTGGGCTTGCGCGCCGTTGCCGGTTGCCACGCTGTTCGCCCCGCTGGCGACCGCCAGTGGCCCGACGGCGACGCTGTCCGTGCCGGTGGCTTGGCTATCGGCCGCCGTGGAGTTGGCGTGGAAGTACTTGATACCGGCGCCGTTCTGGATGTTGTTGACGGTGGTGGAAACACCATCGACGGCCTGGTTGGTCGCGAAGAGTTGCGAGCCGTTGACGGCATCGGTGCTCGAGTTGCTGAGCTGGCCAGCGGCGACGTTCGTGATCTGGCGCTCTGCACCGACTGCACCGACGCTCACAACGCTGGTTGGGTTGGTACCCGCAAAGTTGCGCGTGACACCGGCGACGACGGCGCTGGCCGTTGGGTTGGATGCGGCGGTGACGGAGCCGGAACCAAGCGCCACATCGCCGGCATTGGTTGCACGTGCAGTGGCGCCCAGTGCCAGCGCGTTCGCGGCCTGGGCTTGCGCGCCGTTGCCGGTGGCGACGCTGTTCGTGCCGCTGGCGACCGCGAGCGGACCGACGGCCACGCTATCTGTGCCGGTGGCTTGGCTATCGGCCGCCGTGGAGTTGGCGTGGAAGTACTTGATGCCCGCGCCGTTCTGGATGTTGTTGACGGTGGTGGAGACGCCATTCACCGCTTGGTTGGTCGCAAACAACTGCGAGCCGTTGACCGCATCGGTCGAGCTGCTGCTCAGCCGTCCGGCTGCGACGTTCTGGATCTGCCGTGGGGCGGCGGCCGAGCCGACACTGACGACGTCGCCTGCTGCCGGCGTGCCACCTGCGAACGTGTAGGTTGTCCCTGCGATCGTGGCGTTCGGCGTCTGCACGGCTGCCGATACTGTCGAGGCATTGCCGAGGACGACTGCGCCGTCGAGGCCGCCGGCTACCGTCACGCCGTTGCCGACCACGAACGCGTTGTTCGCATTGATGGTGTTGTTGTTACCGAGCGAATACGAACCCGAGCCCGTGATGGTGCTCGGATCGCCGATGGCGCCAGAGTTGGCACCGCTGACGACGTTGTTTGTGCCGATGCTCACGCTGTTGGTGCCCGTAGCCCGCGCGCCCAGACCCATCGCAACGGCGTTCGTGCCGGAGGCCACCGCATTGTTTCCGAGGGCCGTGGCCGATACGCCGGACGCTGTTGCGCCACTGCCCATGGCCGTTGCACCACTTTGCGAAGCCACCGACGCATTGCCCACCGCCACGCCAAAACCGCCCGCGGCCGTCGACTGAACGCCGATGGCGATTGATCCAGTGGCGGATGCCTTGGCGTTCAAGCCAACGGAGGTGGTGCCGTTGGCAGTTACACCAATGCCCGCGTTCGTGCCGATCGCAACGTTGTCGTTGCCGGATACCAAGTTACCCGCGGAAGCGGCCAGCGTGCCGTCGTACGTGACCGTGCCGTCGTACGTGACCGTGCCATCGCCCGTGCCGAACGCGACGTTGCGCGTGCCGGTGACGCCGGACCCGGCGCCACGCATCGCGCTTGCGATACCGCCGCCCACTGCTGTGTTCTGCGCGCCGCTCACGAGCGTGCCGGTAGCGATACCGACGGCGACCGAGCCGGTGTTGCCCGTGGTCGAGCCCGCGCCGGCGCCCTGACCCGCGGCAACGGTGCCGTCGCCGATGGCAAGCGCCTGTCCGCCGAGCGCAAGCGCTGTGTTGCCGCTGGCTTTTGCGCCGTTACCGACAGCGGTGGCGGCGGCATTCGTAGCCTGGGCGTTTGCGCCAAGCGCGACGGCGTTGTCTGCGGTTGCCTTTGCCAACGACCCGACTGCGGTCGACAAGTTGCCGCTGGCAACGCTTTGGACGCCGACACCGATGCCCGCCGTGCCGCTGGCAGTGACGTCAGTGCCGATGGCGATCGTCGAATCGGCAGTTGCACCGGTACCCGGAGCGGTGCGTGCACCCACGTTGATGGAATTGGTACCGGAGGCAATCGATTGGAAGCCGACTGCCACGCCGTTAAGCCCCGTGCTGTTGGCGCCATAACCGACGGCCGTGGCCCCGCCTTGCGTGGCTGTGGACATATAGCCGACACACGTCATGCTGCCGCTGTAAGCGTTGTACGGGGCCGTAGAGCAGTTCGCCTGCGCCAGCGCTTCTTCCGGCACTGCCGCGCCAAAGACAGCCACCGCCGCCGCGATGAGCGTCATCGCACCGCTGGCGGAGTTCAGGCCGGAGGCGCGCCCGCTATGCCGGACCGAACCGCCCTTCCCTTTGGCCTTATCCAGCTCCGACGCCGCCACCCAGGCGCCGAGCGCCTCATTCCAGATCGTTTTGTAGGACTTGTTCATTTGGATTCCACCGTGCTCGCCAAGAGCGCAAGAAAAGGAGAAAACCGGGTCAGCCATCGCGCGGCACACACCAAAAAGACGAACGCGCCCGAGGCGCCCGCAAAAGCTGCGGGTTCCCGATTGATTGGAACTGCCAGAAATTCGAAAGCCGACCACCACGCGGCTTTAAAAAGGACGCAGCGACTCGCCGCCCCGATCAGGAGCGTCTTCAATACGGCAGAAGTTGAATGCTGGTCCGCTGAGCCGAATGTTCAGTGGTCAACGGCTTGGCCCGTCAGGGCGCGGGAAATCAGGGCGGATCGAAAGGCCACTTGATCGCGACTTGAATTGTGCGGGCGGGGCATGGATCGACACGTGGCGCGTGCCTTGTATTTGCCCAATCGTTTGCCCTGACCGTGTAGCTCGTCGTACTCATAGCTACCGTACCCCCGGTAGATGCGGCTTTTTTATTGACGAAGGAGCGCCAACTCAAGCACATACCCGTGTTGATGTGCAGGGGCTGAGCGGGCGCGGAGGGAAGACTCTAAATTCTGAACAAAAGTAGACGACTTTGTGAATTGTGTCTAGATAATTAGGACTACAAATCTCGGTGTTTTTACAATTGGCAAGGTCAAGTATGCGTGTTTTGGTAAACCAAATGATTTAGATATGCTGATCACCGAGAATTATTAATAAAAGGAAATATTCAAGCGGGGTATCGATGAATAAAGCCACACGCTCATAGGGGCCAATATCATCGATGACATTTCCAAGAACGTTTTTTGCGCAAAGAATAAAAAAGCGGCACGCCTCGGTATAGGGCGTGCCGCTTTTTAATTGCGCACGAATTGGGTGACCTGGAGGACCGCTCCGCGAGCTGTGTGTGCTCGTGCCGTGGGACGAACGTCTTCACTGCGCCGCGGGGCGCGGCACCGCCGCACGAAACCGATGCGCGAGCGTGTGATAGAACGACGGCGTCAACGTCTTGGAGACCTGGCTGGACAACAACGCCACCGCCATGAGCGGCAAGACCATCTCGTGGCCGTCGATCATCTCCATCACGATCACAAACGATGTGATGGGCGACTGCGTCACCGCCGCCAGGTAGCCGACCATGCAGAGCGCGGCCAGGCTGGGTAGCGGGATCGCCGATGTCACGAGCGACATGACGTTGCCGAGCCCCGCCCCGATCGCCAGCGACGGCGCAAAAATGCCGCCCGGGATTCCGGACAGGTACGACGCAATGAGCGCCCCGAACTTGAGCACCGCATAGAACGGGGAAAGGGCTTGATGGGTTTCGAGCAGGCCGCGTGCTTCTGCATAACCGCTGCCGAACGTCGTGCCGCCTGACACCAGGCCGATCAGCGCGATGGCGACACCGCACAGGAAGGCAAACAACACCGGTTGCGCTTGGCGGATGTCGACCAGCCGTGCAGGCATCCAGCGCGGGATGTTGAGCAGCAGCCAGCAGAACGCGCCGCCTGCCACACCGCAGATGGCGCTTGCGCCAATCACCACAGGCACCAGCGCGAGATGAAATTGCCCGATGGCCTGGATGCGCCCGAAATACAGGTAGTTGCCTTGCAGGCCCAGCGCGACCACGCCGGAAAAAATGATGGCGGTGATGAGCGTGCCGCTGTTGCGCGCCACGAAGCTGCGCGTCAGTTCTTCAATGGCAAAAACCACACCGGCCAGCGGCGTGTTAAAGGCGGCCGCCAGGCCTGCAGCTGCGCCGGCGAGCGTGAGCTGTCGCTCGATGTGCTTGCTGCTTCGACGATAGCCCCGCCGCATGGCGTACATGAGCGATGCGCCGATCTGCACCGTGGGGCCCTCCCGGCCGATCGTGAAGCCGCAGAGGATGCCGAGGAACGAGACGACGATCTTGCCCAGCATGATGCGCACGGAAAGCAGCGCACTGGATAGTCGCCCGTCCTCCAGTGTTGCGATGACCTGCGGAATGCCGCTGCCCTCGGCACCGCGAAAGAACCGGCGCGTGAGCCAGATGGCAAGTGCTGCGCCGACCGGCGTGATGACGATCGGCAGCCAGAACGCGTGCGACACCATGTTGCGAAACAGCTCGAAACCCACATCGATGAGCTTCGCGTAGGCCACGGACACCAGCCCCACCAGAACGGCGCCGAACCAGAAGATGCCGTAGTTAGCCCAGAGTCTCCTGGCCCGACGCACTGATTTATCTGCGATGTGGAGAGGAGAAAACATGGGGAGGTGGGGGACGGGTTCGGGGAAGCGGAGATTATAGGACCCGGCGTGTGCCAGGCACGCCGGTCATTGGCAGCAGGGCGCCATATGCGCCGGCTCTACAGGATTCCACTGCGTTCCGCCTTCTGTATGGCCCCGGGACGACCCGTTCCGGAAACACCCTCTGCAGGCGCCGGAGAAAGTGGCTGCAGCCACAACAAAGATCTTCATGGGCGCCGTGACGTCCGCAACGAACCCGCGAGGCGGCCCGTTCGGATTGTCCTACCGGACTTGCTCCTGCTCGGCGTAGATGAGAATGGTGAACGGCAAGTCCTCGTGCGATTCGAAGCGCTTGATTTGCATGACTTGATGGGCGTTTACGACGCTGTCCTTCGTCAGGAGGAGCACCCCGCGTCGGGTGAACACATCGTCGGCCAAGCGCATGCCCTCCCGCAGCTCGCCTGACGTGATCTGGCGGACGGGCATCGCCTCTCCTTGTTGCTTGAGGACGGCCACGAAGCGAACCGCCACATCGGGGTCGTAGCGCAGGGCGGATTGCGCTTTGATCATCTCCATCGCTTGGTCGCCGGACACGCGCTGCTTAATGATCTCTCCGGCGAGCAACCCCTCGAAATCCCGTGCAACGGCCAGGATACGCGCTCCAATGGGAATACCGTGGCCGGCCAAGCGGTCAGGTGTTCCCCGCCCGTTAAATCGCTCGTACTGGTGGCGCACGATGAGCGCGACATGTTCGAGCTGGGGCACTGGGGTCAGCAGCATTTGGGCGCGAAGCGGGTGCTGATAGAACTGCTGGGCTTGTTCGGCGGACAGTCGATCCAGCGACGTGTTGAGCAGCGCGTCGGGCAACGACAACTTGCCAATACCGTGCAGCAATCCGGCGTGAAAGATGTCTTGCACCTGAAGGCCAGTAAGGCCAGCCTCCATAGCGATACGGCGCGCAAGATTCGCCACACGGAGCGATTGGCGCGCCATTGCGCCGCACCGCAGTTCAATCATGCTGGCGCACACCTGGACCATGTTGGTGAAGTTGGTTTTGAGATCGCGCTGCGCCCCTTCCAGAAACATCACCGTCTGTCTGATCTCTTCGGTACGCGACTGAACCTGCGCCTCCAATCCTGTATTCAGCCGCTGCAAGGCATTGTTCTGCTGGCGCGTGAGATCGGTGAGGCGTTGCGCCTCTTTGGCGAGGGTCCGCTGCTCGATGGCATGCCTGACGGTCAGGAGAAGGTCCTGATCGTCCCACGGCTTGTTCAGGTAGCGATAGACGCCGCCTTCGTTGATGGCGCGCACCGCTGAATCGATCTCCGAATACCCGGTGAGCAGGATGCGCATGACATCGGGATAGCGCTCACGGGCGTGAGCGAGGAACTCGGCGCCGCTCATGCCCGGCATGCGCATGTCAGAGATGATGAGGTCGACCGGATACACGCCCAGCATGTCGAGGCCGGCAGCGCCGCTGTCCGCCGTTATGACGCGATAGCCCGTGGGCCGCAACAGACGTCGTAGCGATGACAGTACCCCCGGTTCGTCGTCAACGAGCAGGATCAGAGGCGTGGCAGCGGGAGCCCCGATCGGTGCCGACGCGGTTTCCGTCTGCACCGCAGCTTCAGGCACGATGGTTTGCACGGCGTCGTCTTCGTGGGTAAGCATGGCGCGATCTCTCAGTTCGGGCAGGGGTTCCCAGGCGTCTGTCAGAGCGCCTGCAGGAACTGCTCCAGGGCGTCCTTCATTTTTCGAATGGCGGTTTCGGGCAGCAGCATGACGAGCTGGGCGACAAATCCGCCTCGCTCCAGAGTGAACCGGACTTCCAACAGCAGCGCCACATCCCAGCGCCCGAGCTGTTCGTCGGACAATGCATGCGCGAGTGCGGACGGCGGCACGAAACTCGGGCGAGAGAACGACAGGTTTCTGCCGAGTTGTTCAAAGACACTGCGCACGCACGCACCTACCAACAGGTTCGCGATGTCCGACAACGCCTCGCTACCCACGTTGACGTCTGCGTCGTCATAGCCCATCAGCTCTTCGAGCTCCTCCCGGCCGTCCTTGCCGAACAGCACGATTGCCTCACCCGAGATGTCCGACTGGAATGCTTGACGAACGGGTGGCGGCGTATCGCCTGCCACATCGCCCCCCAGCAGATCTGCCCGCAATTGGGCGGCGTCTACCAACTTGATGCCTGGCACAGAGAGGGTCACAAACTCGCCAAGCAACGCCGCAAGCGCTGCACCGGCTTTCCCCATGCCGATGTTGGCGATTTCCTGCAGCGCATCGCGCTGCTCTTCGTTGAGAGCCAAGTCACTCATAGAGGCCATACCCCCGCAGGATAGGAACGATCCGTTCAGCCGAAACTGGCTTCGGTACAAAGCCGATGGCTCCCAAGTCTTTGACGCGCTCGATGGCGCCGGCCTGAATGTCGGCCGATACGACGATCACGAAGGCATCCTCTGCTGCCTTCCGGATGTGTTCCAACACCTGGAAGCCGTCCATGTCCGGCATGGTCAGATCGAGGAACACGACGGTGCCCTTGCCCGCACGAAAAAGCTCAAGGGCCTGTGCTCCATTGGAGGCTTGGGTGACCTCAACATCCCAGTCTTCCGGGAGGGCGTTAATCAACAATTTGCGAGCCAACGACGAGTCGTCGGCGACGATGACGGGTAGCGCCATAGTGAGTGCCCCTTCAGGGTAATGACTTGAAATCAGGCCGCTGCCAAGACGCCAGCGCGCTGGTCCGCTGCAGGCGCTGCATCTTCGTGACCCAGCGGCAACACCACGCGAAACGTCGTCCCCTCGCCTACGGTGCTTCGCACATCGATTCGGCCGCCGTGCGACTTGACGATGCCGTACGTGAGCGACAGGCCCAGGCCGGTGCCCTTCCCGACCGGCTTGGTCGTAAAGAACGGATCGAAGATTCGTTTCAGGTTTTCGGGAGGGATCCCGCAACCGGCGTCGGCCACCTCCAGCCAGATCGAGGAGGCGTCGTCCGTATCGCATCCGGTGCGCACGGTGATGGTTCCGCGCTGACCACGCTCCTCCTGCTTACTGGCATAGGCCTGAGCCGCATTGACGACGAGATTGAGCACCACCTGATTGATCTGCGACGGAATGCACGTGACCTGTGGCAGGGCGCTGTACTGGCGCACCAGGTCGGCGTGGTACTTGATTTCATTGTGGACAATGTTCAGCGTCGACTCGATACAGCGGTGGATGTCCACCTGCTCCCACTGGTGGGTGCTGTCCACACGAGAGAAGTCCCGCAGGTCCACCACGATGTCGCGCACACGCGTCAAACCTTCCCGTGATTCGACGACCAGTGCTGGGGCGTCTTCGGCCAGGTAGTCGATATCCGCAGCATGTGCCAGCGAGGCCAGCCGTGTATCAAGGGCTGGCGCGGCCTCGGTGATCAATTGCTCCATGCCGCGGGCGTACTCGAGCAAGGTGCCCATGTAGCGCTGCAGGGTATTGAGATTCGATAACACGAAACCCACTGGATTGTTGATCTCGTGTGCAATACCAGCGGCCAATTGCCCAATGGCGGCGAGTTTTTCGGATTGAAGCAGTTGCTGATGCGCTTGAGCGAGTTCTTCATTGAGCGCCGATAACTGTGCATTGCGAACAGTCAGCTCTTGCAATGCGTCAGTGGCGATTTTCTCGCGCTTTCTCAACTCTCCGTAGGCAAGGCAAACGTCCGTAGCGTCGAGCAGTGTGACGCCGACTGCAATGACCACGCCTTTCTCATCCTCGATGGGAATGAAGCTGCAATTTTGTTGCATCCATTCCATCGTGTCGGTAATCGGACGGGTATGCCTGAAGCGAAACAGGTAGGGTCGATGTTCCCACGACGTATATGCCGAAACGCCCAGCACAAAGACGCTGTCGATTTTCTTGCGCAGCCATTTTTCTGGGAGTTCGGGAAAAAGCTCGAACATGTCGCGCCCGAGCACGTCATCGCTCGACCGCCCGCTGTGGTACTGCATGAAGCGGTTCCAGGACAGGATGCGCATTTCTCGGTCCACCGAGAAAACACCGCAGCTCACCAGCTGCGCGATGGCTTCCGATAATTGGGATTGCGTAATGTTGGCCATGCTCTCGCCCGGATACATCCGTGTATCTGCCAAGTCACGTGAAAAAACGGACCGTTCAGTTACTTATCGACGTAGATTTGCCCAGGCAGATAGTGGAAATCCCTATAAGAGAAAATGGAAGGTCAGGGGCAATCACATTTTTCCCAGGGATTTTGCGGGAGAAAAAATTGCGAGTAATACTGCCCATCAAGAGCCAAGCGTTTCAAATGCTCGCGACGCCATTTCCGCCAGGAGGAGAAAGTGGAGGAGTTTCTCGCCGGAAGCCTTATACAGCCCCATGTCGAGGCCGAAGAAGTCATCACACAGATTGTGCGGACCGTCCGGACGCATTTGAGAATGCCTTACGCGTTTGTGTCGGAGTTCGTGGGTTCGCAACGCGTTTTCCGCTATGTGGACAGCAGCGTAGACCCGCCCCCGTTTCGCCCTGGGGATGCCGATCCCGTCGCGGAGAGTCTATGCATACGCGTTGCGAAGGGCCGCTTGCCAACGTTAATCCACGATGCAACCCGACTCCCGGATTGTGATTTATCGACCACTCGCTCCATCAGGGTCGGCGCGCATATCAGCGTGCCCATCGAGCGCGCGGACGGTTCCGTATTCGGGATGTTCTGCTGCTTCAGCGACCGGTCCGACCATTCATTGAATTCGCGGGATCTGGAGCTGATGACAGCCTTCTCGCGCGTGATCGGCCTGCAGATCGATACCCACCTGGAAACGACGCGCGGGGCGGAGGAGAAGCGCGCCCGCGTACGTAGCGTGGTCGATAGTGACAAGTTGACCGTGGTGTTCCAACCCATAAGGTCGCTTCTCGATCTGCGACTGGTTGGGCTTGAGGTCCTCTCCCGGTTTCCGGGTGGGCAAGATCGCCCTCCCTATCTCTGGTTTGCAGACGCATGGGAAGCGGGCATCGGCGAAGAGCTGGAGATGCTGGCGATCCGAAAAGGGCTGCAGGCCCTCAACGCTTATCCCCATGCGTATTTGGCCGTCAACGCTTCGCCAAAGACGATTCTCAGCGGCAAGCTCGACGCTGTATTCCGGAACATCCCCGCCGAACGCGTCGTGCTGGAAATCACCGAGCACGCGCTGGTCGAGGACTATACGGATCTCCAGTCTGCTTTACGGCCGCTACGACAGAACGCGATCCGCGTCGCGATCGACGACGCAGGCTCAGGCTACGCCACCATGCGGCACATCATTGAACTGAAACCGGACATCATCAAGCTCGACGCCCGCTTGACTACCGATCTCGAATACAACCCGACCAAGCGAGCCTTGATCAAAGCGATGGTGACGTTTGCCAGCGAAATTCGATGTGGCCTTGTTGCCGAGGGCATCGAGCATGAAGAACAAAAGGCGCTGCTCGTCGAGTTGGGCGTGCGTACGGGACAGGGGTACCTGCTGGGACGGCCGGGCTCGCTTGCGACACTGGGCGTCAAGGAGACCGTTGGCGCCCTCGGCACCCCGGTTACGCAGCGCTGACTGCATCAATACGCGTGTCTGCGCGTCTCTGCGTTCCACTGCAGGCCGCGCATTGGCGGGCTTCAGAAAGTCCGGCCGATGCCCCCCAGAGCGCGCGTGGCACCCACCCCTTGTCAACGGGCGTGACGACCACACCTCCGGCGCAGTGTACTGACGGGGCCCGGTCTGCCGCCGATCGGCGGCACACCGTTTGCTCTGGCCCGGTTTCGATCTCACATTGAAGCAGCCAGTATGACCCTGACGAACAACGTGCTTTTGTGGAGTTGCGCCGCCTTTCTCTTCTTCGGCATGTGGTGGGTGTTGTATCGCGTCGCGCGAGAGGCTATCCGGCAGATCCGTTCTCGCACCCTGACATGGCGGGAAAGCGCGCCATTTGCACTGCTGCTGGCCTTATCGTCTGGAGGGTGTCTGTCGTTTCTGCAGTGGGCCGTCAGCGGGGGCCGCGCGGGCGGCGGCCTGGGAGCACTGTTGCTGTCAGCGGCAGCTCTGCTGCTGGCATCGCTCATGTGTCCATTGCGCGAACCATGATTGCGCGCCCCTTTTGATCGACAGTCGTACGAGAAATCAAAAAAAAGCCAAGCGGGGACACGCTTGGCCTCGGAGAGACGAGAGGATCATCCCGCCCCGGAATGCCGCACAGCGTGAACTGAACGGCCCGAGGCGGATGGTGGGCGCGATTCGCCGTCGGGGGAATCGCCCGCATGGGCTAGCCCGACTTCCTGTGGCAAAAATTCAAAGTGGTCTGCGTCAGACGTGTAAGCGCTATCTACGGGGTCGATGAACTGCACCTCGCCCATCAGCACAGCAACGGTGGGCTGCACAAACTCCATCCGGATCGCTTCCACGAAATACAGGGCGGTGGCCATGCACCGATGCAATTCGGTGCTCGGTTGGCCGAGTGCATCCCAATACGCGTAGTACGCGCTTCTCACCTTTTCGGCCCGATCGCCGGTCAGCAACACGCTGCCCCTGCCGTACAGGCCTTCTGCGACGGCGCGGAGGGTGTTGAGCGCCCATAGGGGTGCTGGCGGAGACGACACGCGTACCTCTGAATAGAAGGGTGGACAAACGGCAGTATAGAAACCGCGTAGCCCAGCGTGTTAACGACCACTCACAACCGGCGCATCGGGCGGCACATTGCCGCCCAGATTGATGGCGGAATCGGGTTCGTCCTGCTCGAGTTTGTGGGCCGGCTCAAGCAAGAGGCCGCTCATCAGCCGTGCGCGGGCCAGGACGAATTGCTGCGCTTCGGCCTCCGTGAGCGCACGGCAAACATACGATTCGCCTTGCGGTGCCTGGGCGGATGGGAGGCAGTCTGCCCGACGTAGCGTCCAACGCACTCGAAAGTACGTGCTCTCCAGGGATTCGGAGGTGCATTCGAGCAGCTGACCATCAATACGAAAACGGGTTTTCATGGCGGCACGGGTCAATGAAGTCAAATAGAGCAATTCGTGCGCCTAACCGGCGCAGTCCGAAATGCCCCATCCGCTTAAACGCGGTCCCGTCCATAAAGTCCCACTGAGCTGGCTTCGCCCCGTTGCGTCTGGCTGCGCGGGTGAGATAGCCGGCTCGTGATGGGAAGCATACGCCTGGAACGACGACGGCGTGAGTGTCGCCCGCGCACTCCCGTAGCACCCTCTCATGCTGCACTCTGGCGGTCCACCGCAGCACCGCTCATGTACTGCGCAACGTTGACCACATCGATCTGCTCGGGCTGCATGAAGCGTTCGGCATAGCGCAGATACACGCCGCTGCTCAGGAACAGATCGAACAGTTCCGGGTCGATGTGCTGCTGGTCTCTGGCCATCGCCATGATCCGCACCGACTCTGACAACGTCTTCGCCTTCTTGTAAGGCCGGTCTGCGGCGGTCAGTGCCTCGAACACATCGGCAATGGCCATCATGCGTGCAAGCGGGCTCATCTGCTCGCGGCGCAGCCGCCTCGGATATCCGGTGCCGTCCATCTTCTCGTGGTGGTTGCCTGCGATTTCCGGCACATCCCGCAGGGCCTTCGGGAAGGGCATGCGCGACAGCATGATCTGCGTCTGAACGATGTGGTCTTCGATCTTGAAGCGCTCTTCTTCCGACAGCGTGCCGCGGCTGACCATCAGGTTGTGCAGCTCGCCGCGGTCATACAGATGCGCGGGCGTCTTCAGCTTGAAGCCCCACGGGTTGTCCGGCGCAATGGTGTCGTGCGCGGTGCGTTCAATCACGTGCTCGGGTTTGTCGGCCAGTAGCGGCTCTTCTGCAGGCAAGAGCGCCGCAGGGTGGCGCGCCTTGCGTGCGAGTTCTTCCTGCGAAATGCCCAGGCGGTCGTCCAGCGTGCGCGTCCATGTGCGGGTAGCGATGCGAAGCAATCGCTCTTTCTGCGGTGCGTCCATGAATTCGCCGCCCTGGTTGCACGTGGCGACGAACGAGAAATCGTCATCCAGCGCGGCCAGTTCCGTGTCGCGCCGGTGCTGCGCAATGTCTGGGTTCTCGCCGACTGCGATTGCGCGCAAGCAGGCAATCTCGGCATCGCGCTTGAGCACCTCGAAACGCATCCGCACTTCGTGAATGCGGTCATACAGCGTTTCGAGTTTGGTCGCCTTGTCGATCACGTATTCGGGCGTGGTGACCTTGCCGCAGTCGTGCAGCCACGCGGCCACATGCAGGGCGTGCCACTGTGCTTCGGTCATCTGGAAGGCCTTGTAGGGGCCATCGGTGGCATCGCAGGCGGCATGCGCCAGCATCTTGGCAAGCTCGGGGACGCGCCCGCAGTGCCCACCGGTATGCGGGCTCTTGGCGTCGATTGCGCCGGCCATGACCTGGATGAACGCATCGAACAGCTTGCGCTGCGCCTCGGACAGTTCGCGCACTTCCAATGCGCCCGCACACAAGTTGGCGAGCATGCCGACGAACGCCAGCTGAGCCGGTTCAATGGGCGTGTCGCGCAATACCAGGATCACGCCTTGCAGTTCATGCGCACGCGTGACGAGCGGCACTGCGGCTGCGTGGCACGGCGCATCCGCCGCCAAGGGTGTGAGCCCAGCCGCCCGGATGTCCTCGAGCGTGAGCACGCCGGCCCGCGGCGTCATCGCACCGGCTGTAAAGCGGATCAACGGCAGCGCCTGATCCTGACCGGCCGGCGCGATCATCGACGCCACGTCGTTGCCGGCACGGTCGAGCGCCACGCGTGCATTCAGCGCATCGTCGTTGGCGAGGTACAGCACGCCCGCGCGACCACCAGCTGCGTTGAGCACCTTGCGCAGCAGTACCGGCAGGAGCTGCTCCAGCCGCGCTTCGGCGGAGACCGCCTGCACGATGGTCAGGAAGCGCTGAATCGTCTGCCGCATGTGTTCAGACGTTTCGCCCAGGGCGCTCACCTCGCTGATGCTCGATCGCACGGCAATCGGCTGCTGGAAATCGAAGTGCCGGATGGCGTCCATGCCGTCGGCCAATGCCTCCATGGGGCGCGCAATACGGCGGGCCGACCACCAGATCAACGGCAACGAAAAAAGGATGACCAGGCCCGTCGCGCCGATGCCCAGCCATGCCTGGCGGCGCGCATCCTTCAGCAGTTCGTCTTGCGGTACCGCAGAGATCAGGAACAGTGGCGTGCCGCCGGTGGGCGTGAGCTGGTCGGTGCTGGTGTACCAGGCCTCTCCGCCGGCGGAGATAAGCGCGTGGTCCGTGGAAGATGCACCCGGGGTGCGCAGGTTGGCGGCCAGTTGCGTGAGGACGGGCAAGCCGTAGTCGGCAGGCGCTGCGAGCAGGCCCGACAGGATGGTGTCTGGCGCGGAGGCAGAGGCAGGGGGCGGACGGTCAATGGCGATGACCTGTCCGTTTGCATCCAGCAGCGCAAGCAGACCACGCTCGACGGTCTCCTTGCGCGCGAGCATGCGCCCGAGCAGGTCGAGCCGAACGTCCCCGCCCACCACGGCGCGACGCGAAGCGGTCGGCACGGCCAGCGTGGCGCCGGCCTGCCGGTCGGAAAAGAACATGTAGGGCTCGGTGCGGATCAACCCGCCCTTTGAGATGGCGGAGACGTACCAGGGCCGCTGCCGGGGGTCGAAGCGCTCGGCAAAGTCGGAGGCGTCGACAGTCTTCACCACGGTCAAACCGGCATCCAGGAACGTCAGCTTCCCTCGGGCAGCGTTGCCGTCGCGCTCCACCGTGCGCACCACGTAAGCGGCCTGGATTGGGGCCTTGAAGACGTCGCGGTCGGCCGCTTCGCGCAGCGGCCGGACGTAGAAGAAGCTGCCATCGTCATAGCCGACGTACAACGATTGCAGCACCGGCGAAGTGTCCAGCGCATCACGTACAAGTGCCAGGCGCTCGAGCCGTTCGTCGTTCGACGCCGCATCCGCCAGCGAGCTGTGACTGACGAGCTTGACCGCCATCTGGGCTGGGGCGAACAGGTCCTGGACCTCGTCCAGCGTTTCGCGGCTGATGCGGTGGGTGGCTTCTGTGGCGGCCCGCTCCCGCTCCGCCTTGCTCATGAGGAAGTGGATGCCGCAGATGAGCGCGCCAAGCACCAGCACCAGCGCCCCGAACAGCACCCACAGATGGACATGAAGCGGATAACGCCTGCGCATTTGCATGGGCCCCTCCCTCGACGGGGTACTGCACGGCGGTTGCGGTGCTGTGCAGCACAAGGCAAGGCTGACATGGGCACCGCGCAAACTGTCCAGTCCAGTTTCGGTGCCGTCCGGGGGATCGTCAAGGCGGGGCCATCGGCCCGTTGAAATCCACACAGGCACGCGTGATAGAGTCGACCGCCATCCCTTCCCTCACCGCGTAGCCCTATGTCGACATTCGCGCTGGTTCCCAAGCAAACGGCGTTGTTGGTCATGCACTACCAGACCGACATCATGGCGTTGTTTCCGTCGGTCGCGCCCACGCTGCTCGCCAACACCCGCACGCTGTGCGACGCGGCGCGAGCAAAGGGCATCAGCGTCTATTTTGCGAAGTTCCACTTCAGCCCCGGCTATCCGGAAGTCAGCCCGTTGAACAAGAACGGGCAAGGCGTCAAGCAACTGGGGCTGTTTGTTGAAGACCGCATATCACCGGAACTGGGCCGGCAGCCCGATGAGTCGATCATCATCGCGCACCGCGCCAGCGTGTTCTACGGCACCGATCTGCAGGTGCGGTTATCCGCCAAGGGCATCGATACGTTGATCATGGTCGGGGTTGCATCGACGGGCGTGATGCTGTCGTCCATTGCACATGCGAGCGATGCGGATTACCGCCTGATCACCGTGAAGGACTGCTGCTACGACCCCGACCCGGTCGTGCACGACCATCTGTTTGCCACGGCGTTCGAGTCGCGCACGACGGTGCTGTCGCTCGCCGATGCGCTATCGATGCTGGAGTAAATGGCGAAGGGTGGTCGGCGCGCTCAGGCGCTGACCACCTTGTTCTTGCCGGCGCGCTTGGCCTGATACATGCCACGGTCCGCGCGATGGATGGCGGCCATGGGCGGTTCGTCCTTGCCGACTTCCGCCACGCCGGCAGAGAACGTGATGAACAGCCGCGTATCGCCCGCCGCAAAGAAGCGCTGCGTGAGCGCACGCTGCAGGCGGACGATGGTCTGCACGCCCTCTTCCAGCGACGTGTCGGGCATCAGGATCACAAATTCCTCGCCGCCAAAGCGCGCGAGCGTATCTTGCGGGCGCATCGATTCGCGCGCGACCTGGGCCAGGTGCGACAGGGCATCGTCGCCAAAGCTGTGCCCGTGCGTGTCGTTGATCGACTTGAAGTCGTCGATGTCCAGAAACGCGATGGAGAGCGCGCTGTTCTGGCGCGCCGCGCGGGCAACTTCGCGCTCCAGCGCTTCTTCCAGCCCCTTGCGGTTGAGCGCGCCGGTCAGCAGATCGTGACGCGCCGATGCCGATGCCATGTCGAGCGCCTTGCGCAGTTGCGCCACTTCGGCGGCCGCCTCTTCGGCCTTGACCTTCATTGCCGACAGCACATCGCGATTGCGCGCCGACTCCAGCGACATCCAGCGGGTGGCCGACAGCGCATCTTGAATGGCCGGTGCGATGTCGGCGATGCTGTTGGCCGATTCGATCTTCTTGGCGCAGGCCTCCATCTGGCGGTGATGCTCGCCCGACGTTTCGGCGGCGGCGGACAGGCGCTCCATGAAAGCCGCCAGCAGCCGCTTCATCTCCTCCTGGGCTTCGAGCGACTTGCTCTTCAGGGAGCTTTGCTTCTGGATGACCTCCATGAGGCGGCGCCGCAGGTCATCCAGTCGGCGCAGGCTCACGGGCGCTTCGCTGGCTTTCATCAGGGCTTCGATCTGGCCGCGCAGCCAGCGGTCGTCCAAGGACAGCTCGGCGATGTTTTCGAACACCAGTTGCAGCAGGCTCAGCAACGCCCGGCGGATCTCGCTCTGATCTTCCGCCGCGAGCGACAAGCGGTGGTTGAACGTCGACAGCTTGGCGTTCAGGTTGGCAAGGCTTTCGAATTCGGACCGGCAGGCCCGGATCAGCGCCCAGGCGGCGGGGCCGATGCTGGCATCGTCTTCGCCGAGCACCGGCAGGCAGCCTTCGACCGTGCGCGCGAGCTGCTCGCACAACTCCCGCACAAGCGCCATCCGCTCTGCATCCTGGACGTCTGCGTCGGGCTTGCTGCCGGCGATTTCGTAATAGATCGAGGCAAAGTTGTCTGGCGTGGGCGCCAACCTGCGTGAGGCCAGCAGCTTGAGGGCGTGCCGGGCGGTCTCCGAGGGATTGTTTTCTGTCATTCCGAACTACAGGTTGGCGAGCGGGGTTGGAGCGCGATTTTCCACGGTTCCGGGCCGACCGAAAAGCCGTCCGAAGGGTTATGTGGGCATTGCGCTGCAGGGTGGACGCCCGCCAAATTGGGTGTCGCGGCAAGCATCAGCGCGAAGAGCGTGACCCCGTTTGAAATGACCGTTGGAAACGGCGTCTCGGCGGTTTTCGGGGGTTCGGCGCATGCCGCGCCCATTCATGCGGCGCGTCGCACGCCGTCATCAAAGCGCCTGGATATGCCGGAAGAATCCGGGAGATTGGCCCCGCGCGCCATAAAACCGGATGACACCCGACACGTCGCCGTACTGCTGTACCAGGTCTTCAGTCGCGGCACGAATGCGCCGCACCCCGGACACGTTCTTCAGGAAGCAATCCACCAGCGCAGGATCGAAGTAGCGGCCGCTCTGGTCTGCCAGCGCCTCGAGTGCGTCGTCTTCCGGCATGCCTTCGCGGTAAACGCGCGGCTCGAGCATGGCGTCGAACGCATCGGCAACGGCGACGATGCGCGCCGCCAGCGGGACACCTTCCCCCGCAAGGCCGGCCGGATAGCCGCTGCCGTCAAAATGCTCGTGATGATGGCGCGCAACGCTCGCGGCCATTTGCAGCAGCGGATCGGCCGTCCCGGCAAGCAGGTCGGCGCCGATGTTCGAGTGCCGCTGCATGATCTCGTGCTCCGCGTCGGTCAACGAAGCGGGCTTGAGCAGGACGTCATCGGGAATGCCGAGCTTGCCGATGTCATGCACGGGCGCGACCAGGTAAATGCGCTCCTGCTCGGCGTCGTCCAGCCCCAAAACGTTTGCCAGATAGGCCGCGACGGCCGCAGTCCGGACGAGGTGACCAAGCGCAGAGGGATAACGCGATGCGCCAGCAAGCGTCAGGCTGGCGAGCATGATGTGGGGGCGGTTTTGTTGTGCCATGGTGTTGACCTTCTTGGTCGCGCGCCCATCGGCACGCGGTGAGGCTCGATGGAGGACTGCACGATAGTCATCGCGCCGGTCGACCGCAACCACCCACGGCGCTCATGTTTGATCTATCCCATCTGCAAGCGCCGCCACAACGTCGTCTTGCTGATGCCCAAGGCTGCGCAGACGGCATCCCGATCGCCGCCGTGGGCAACATGACTCGCGTCACCCTGACGCCGATATCGACGGCAGCAATCCGGCTGCTCGCTGATTGCTGCGTGGCGGGAAGCCGTGGCTACGAAATAATCGAGCCACACAAAACAAAAAACGCCGCAAAACATGCAATAAAATGAGTTGAATTTTGCAAACAAAAATCCGCACGCCCGGCAACGCACTATTATCACCCCTCAAATTAGGCCATTAATATAGGGGACAAGATGTTTCAAGAAGGCGTTCGCGAGTCAATGAGCGGGCTTCCGATTCCATTTCAACCAATTCTCACCTGGCTTACCGGCAAACCGCTCAATAAATCAGAAAAGATATACGCCACCCCAAAGACAGTGGATATTGCAATGACGCCGCTGATTGGCGCTCTTGCCGTCCAGCTTCTAGCCTTGCTTGCAGCATCGGATAGTCCGCTTGCATGGCTTCTTATCCTTCCGCTTTGGATTGTTTCAGTCGGAGTCTTGCGTAAATTGCAGGTCACTCACTTACACCACGCCATTCACAATCGCCTTTTTGGCAGCGCCACACTCAATAAGGTCTATTCCAGGTTAATTCCTGCGATCATTTTTGTGCAAAACGGTAGAGAGTACAAGAAAGAACATCTTGCACATCATAACGCCGACATTTTCACCACAAAACAAGACGCAGATGCCGCATTCCTGGCGCAGCTTGGATTTATACCGGGTCGGACGAGAAAGGAGTTATGGCAGACGCTTTGGATCACCATCCTTAGCCCCGCTTTCCATGCACTGTTCCTTCAAGCACGCTTGAGATCGATCCTGATCCGGGGGAAGAATCACGGGCGCACTCTTGCATGGTTCATGGTTGGCATGCATCTTTTGTTCGTCGCTGTGCTCGGGCTGAAGGTGTATCTGATTGCGGTGTTCATTCCCCTCACGGTCCTGTACCACATCAGCGCCCTGCTCCAGTTTCTAACCGAACACGCGTGGGATGTAACCGCATCCGCTCCGGCCGATTGGGACGCTTATGCAGCCCGTTGTTGGGGGCGATTTTGCGGAGAGCGTTATCCCGAGCGTTCTGGCGACGGCCTGATTAGAACCACGCTCCACATAATTCGAGTGGCGACTTGGAGCGCGCGAATGTTAGTGATTCATGCGCCTGTCCGGCTAGGGTGTCTTGTCTCAGACTTACCCGCCCACGATTGGCATCACCTGGCACATCTTGCGGGCCAAAACTCTCGAGACTGGACTCGCAGCCTTTACCTGCGTCAAGCCGCAATTGCCTGCGGCGACCGGCCCGGCTTTGCCAAGAGGGAATTGTGGGGAATCTCAACCATGATCGAACATCAGTTCGGCTGCCTTGAATGCGCACAACGCGGCCCATCAAGCTCGGCAGGCAGAGCACCGGCTGCCGCCGCTGATCAACAACTTCTCGTCGCAGCTGAATGACATGGCATACGCAGACAACGCAAGTAAGACCGTGATCGTCGTCAACTCGGAGTTCCCGCCCCCCACGATCATCAATGCCGTTGCACACTCCGTGCTGGGCCTCATTGGATCAAACGATCGGGATGCTTGGAACCTGTTGGCATATCCCAGCCCAGCCTTCCCGTCGGAAAGCCGCATCAGCGAGTTTCCTGTCATCGTGCTGCGAGCGAAACGCTCGTCCGCCCTCGAGAAGTTGATTGGCGCGCTGCGCGATAGAGGCGTCCCACACAACGTCTTCATTGACTCCATGATCGGCACCAGCGCCGAGAATCAGCAGACAGCAACCCTGGCTGCCACTCCTGAGCAAAACAAGCTGATCTGCGTTGCGCTGTTTGGCCGTGAAGAAGCGATTCGCCCGCTCATCAAGTCGTTCTCCCTGTACAGGGAATCGGAGCCCCCGCGTGTTGCCCCCACGGAATGAAAGACGTTCGCCCACGAAGGAATCCGCCCGGACAGTTCTTCTGCGACTGACGATCCCAGTGGGGATGGGTTATTTGCCCACGGGATTCGCTTTTGGCGTACTCGCGATACAAGCGGGTTTGTCACCTGCCGTCGTGGTCGCAATGAGCGTCTTCATCTTTGCCGGTGCACTGCAGTTTGCGGCGGTGCCGTTGCTGGGCGTCGCCACGGGGCTCGGCACATTTGCCATGACAACGCTATTGATCAACCTGCGCCATGTGCTCTACGCCGTCCCGCTGATTGAGCACCTGCCTGCGCAGCGCTGGCGCCAAGCGTACGTCGTTGCAGCGCTGACGGACGAAAACTACTCCGTTCTCACAACCCTTCCTGCGAATAGGAGGCAGCAGTTCGCCATGGCAGTGACGTTGATCCATCACGGCTACTGGATCGCAGGAACCGTACTCGGGGTGCTGCTCGGACAACAGGTCGCGGATTGGATTCCCAACCTGGACTTTGCGCTGCCGTCGCTGTTCACCATTCTCGCCATCGAACAGTACCTATCGCAAAGGAGCCTGGCCCCGGCACTGGTAGGCGTGCTGGCTTACCTTGTATCGACGCAACTGGCGACGGACTATCTGTTGATCATGGCGCTCGGATTCGGACTGATGATGTTGCTGGCGCGCGCATTTGTCCGCGGTAACGCCTTGGAAGTGCCCTGAAGGAGTAAGTCAGAATGAGCAGCATTGAACAATGGATCGGTGTCGGCATCATGAGCGTGCTGACGATCCTTCTCAGGGCATCTCCTTTGATGATCAACCGTGCGGCGCTACGCAGCCGCGTGGTCACGCAACTCAATAAGGAGTTGCCGCTCTGCGTGATGGTCGTTCTTGTTGCGAACGCCCTTGGACGTAGCGGAATGCCCAGCCAAATCGGCCAGGAGTTGATCGCTCTCTGTGGTGTTGGCTTGACCTATCTGATGTGGCGAAACGCGATGCTTAGCGTTGTAGCCGGGATCGCCGGGCTGACGTTGCTGCGTTTCCTGCTTTGACACTCCGCAAGCGACACGTTGATCGACGTGTCGCGACGTTGCCGGTGAGCGAGACTTACCGAGCCGATGCCGCCTCCTGCAAGCGCCGCCACAACGTCGTCTTGCTGATGCCCAAGGCTGCGCAGACGGCATCCCGATCGCCGCCGTGGGCTGCCAGCGCTGCGCGGATCTCTTCCGCCTCAACGCCTCGGCTGCGCTCGCGCAGCGTCTGGGCCGCCGGTTTGCCGGCCGTGGCGTACACAAACACTTCGGGTGCAATCAGCCGCAGCACATCTTGCGTGATGGCGTCGGTGTCATCGGTGTAAGCCAGCTCCACGGCTATCCGTTCAACCACGCTCTGCAGTTCGCGCACGTTGCCGGCCCAGGTGTAACGCCGCAGCGGCTCGGCAATGCCGGCCAGCACGCGGGCGGCGTCTTCGGTGTCGGCAATGCGCAGCAGCAGGCGCGGTTCGCGGCGCGCCGCCTGCACGAGCAATTCAGCGGCGAGGGGCATCACGTCGTCAGGTCGTTCGCGCAGCGGGGGCAGCGCAATGCTGAGGATGTTGAGGCGGTAGTACAGATCTGCGCGGAAAGTGCCGGCTTCCACCGCATCCGTCAGCGCGCGGTGCGTGGCGGCCACCACGCGGATATCAACGCGCGTGGGCTCGGTGGAGCCCAGCCGCACCACCTCGCGCTCCTGCAACACGCGCAGCAGGCGGCTTTGCAGCGGCAGCGGCATCTCGCCGATTTCATCGAGGAACAGCGTGCCGCGGTGCGCCGCTTCAATCAGCCCGGTCTTGCCGCCCTTGCGCGCACCGGTGAAAGCGCCCTCTTCGTAGCCGAACAGTTCGCTTTCCAGCAGCGCTTCGGGAAATGCGCCGCAATTGATGGCGACAAACGGAAAATCGCGCCGCGCGCTTAGCTGATGCATGCCCTGCGCGACCATCTCCTTGCCCGTGCCGGATTCGCCCAGCACGAGCACCGTGGCGTCGGACTTGGCATAGCGGCGGACCAGCGTTCGCACACGCTCCATCGGCAGCGATTCGCCCACCAGGTCTTCCAGACGGTAGCGCGCGCTGAACTGCTGCGGGCGCTGGCGTGAGCGCAGCGTGCGGTCCAGCCGCTCCACCGCGCGGGATTCCTGGAAGGTGAAGACCGTGCCTTCAGCGGCGCCCGCGCCAGCGCTCGCCAGTGGGCCGCGGTGGATGACGTAGTTCACGCCCTGCACGGTGCCCAGCGTGTCGCCATCGCTATCGGGCAGCAGGCCCAGCAGGTTGGGGGCGATGCTGAGCAGCGGTTGCCCGATGGCCTGCTTGGCCTCGATACCCAACGCCGTAGCCAGCCGCTGGTTGATGGCTTCTACGCGGCCCTGCGCATCCAGGGCGACCACACCGTCGCGCAGATGCTGCAGCAGGTTGTCCAGCCGCTGGCGGCGCAGCGTTTCGCGGCGCGTGGCCTGTACGACTTCCAGCGCGGTATCGAATGCGGCACGCACCGAGTCGCGCGAATACAGGAACACGGCATTCATGCCGGCCTGCGTCGCCAGGTCCGTCACCAGGCCGGGGCCGACCACCACGCCCACGCCGCGGTCGCGCAGGTCCAGCACGCAACTCTCTGCGCCCTGGCGCGAGGTGTACGAGGCAAACACCACGTCCATGCCATAGGCGGCGACAAAGCGGCGCACCTCCTCGGGCGTATCGCCATGGGTGACGAGCGCTACCGATTCCGCATCGCGGCGGGCGCGAGCCAGTGCATGCATCACGTCAAAACCCGTCGGGTTGATGACGACCACCGGCAGGGACAGACGCGGCTTCAGATAAGCGCCATTGGACCCGCCCGCCACCACCACGTCGGGACGCTCGGGGCCGGCCGCGTCGATCTCGCGCACGATGTCTTCAAAGCCGCGCGTGATAACGCGCAGCTCGGCGCGGTCGTTGTACTCGGCGGCAATGTCGAGGAAGAGATCGCTCAGGCGGCTGATGCCGCAGGCCCAGATGCGAGGGCGGTCGGTCAGGTCGGTTGCAGTGGGGCTCATGGTGCGGCGCGGCAGGGCAAAAACAGCAGTCCGGACATTATGCGCCGCGCGTTTCCACATTGAAATCGCAATTTCATTTTTGAAATGAAGTGCGCGCGGGCGGCAACGTCACACCCATACAAATCAACGGGTTACGTCGGGCTGCAAGGGTGGCCCGCTTCCTGCTCTCCTAGGCCGTTCTTTCTGGAGCCACACATGAGCACAACGCAACGACACCCCACCAGCGCCGGCGCCAAATTCCGTGCTGCGGTGGCTGAATCCCAACCGCTGCAAGTGGTGGGCGCCATCACTGCCTACGCCGCCAAGATGGCCGAGCAGACCGGCTTCAAGGCCGTGTACCTGTCGGGCGGCGGCGTGGCGGCCAACTCGCTGGGCATTCCGGACCTGGGCATCAGCACGATGGAAGACGTGCTGATCGACGCCCGCCGCATCACCGACGCCGTGCAGATCCCGCTGATGGTCGATATCGACACGGGCTGGGGCGGCGCCTTCAACATCGCACGCACCATCCGCTCGTTCATCAAGGCCGGTGTGGCCGCCGTGCACCTGGAAGATCAGGTCGGCCAAAAGCGTTGCGGCCATCGCCCGGGCAAGGAAGTGGTTTCCACCGATGAAATGGTCGACCGCGTGAAGGCCGCCGTGGACGCCCGCACCGATGACGACTTCGTCATCATGGCCCGCACCGATGCCGCCGCTTCCGAAGGCATCGACGCCGCCATCGAGCGCGCCGTCGCGTACGTGGAAGCGGGCGCCGACATGATCTTTCCGGAAGCCATGAAGACGCTGGACGACTACCGCCGCTTCAAGGCCGCCGTGAAGGTGCCCATCCTGGCCAACCTGACCGAATTCGGCAGCACGCCGCTCTTTACCACCGACGAACTGCGCAGCGCCAACGTCGACATCGCGCTGTATTGCTGCGGCGCCTACCGTGCAATGAACGCCGCCGCGCTCAACTTCTATCAAACGGTGATGCGTGACGGCACGCAGAAGGCGGCCGTGGAAACCATGCAGTCGCGCGCCGATCTGTATCAATATCTCGGCTACCACGCGTACGAAGACAAGCTCGACGCGCTGTTTGCCGCACAGAAATAACGCCTCCGCATCCAAACCAATTCAACGCATCCAAGGAGACCACACCATGAGCGAAGCCGATAACAGCACGCCGAACGCAGGCGCCTTCAAGCCGAAGAAGTCCGTGGCCTTGTCGGGCGTGACGGCTGGCAACACCGCGCTGTGTACCGTTGGCCGCACGGGCAATGACCTGCACTACCGCGGCTACGACATCCTCGACCTGGCCGGCGCGTGCGAGTTTGAAGAAGTCGCCCACCTGCTGGTGCACGGCAAGCTGCCGAACAAGGCCGAGCTGGCTGCCTACAAGGCCAAGCTGAAGGCGCTGCGCGGCCTGCCCGCCAACGTGAAGGCCGCCCTGGAATGGGTGCCCGCCTCCGCCCACCCGATGGACGTGATGCGCACCGGCGTGTCGGTGCTGGGCACCGTGCTGCCCGAAAAGGACGACCACGCCACCCCCGGCGCACGCGACATCGCCGACCGCCTGATGGCCTCGCTCGGCTCGATGCTGCTGTACTGGTACCACTACAGCCACAACGGCAAGCGCATCGAAGTGGAAACGGACGACGACTCCATCGGCGGCCACTTCCTGCACCTGCTGCACGGCGTGGAGCCGCCCAAATCGTGGGTCGATGCCATGCACGTCTCGCTCAACCTGTATGCCGAGCACGAGTTCAACGCATCGACGTTTACCGGCCGCGTGATTGCCGGCACGGGCTCGGACATCTACTCCGCCATCACCGGCGCGATCGGCGCACTGCGCGGCCCGAAGCACGGCGGCGCCAATGAAGTCGCCTTCGAGATCCAGAAGCGCTACGACACCCCGGACGAGGCCGAAGCCGACATCCGCCGCCGCGTGGAAGCCAAGGAAGTCGTGATCGGTTTCGGCCACCCGGTGTACACCGTGTCCGACCCGCGCAACAAGGTCATCAAGGAAGTGGCGCGCAAGCTGTCGAAAGAAGCCAGCAACACCAAGATGTTCGACATTGCCGAGCGCCTGGAAACCGTGATGTGGGACATCAAGAAGATGTTCCCCAACCTGGACTGGTTCAGCGCCGTGTCGTACCACATGATGGGCGTACCGACCGCGATGTTCACCCCGCTGTTCGTGATCGCACGGACGTCCGGCTGGGCAGCGCACATCATCGAGCAACGCATCGACAACAAGATCATCCGCCCGAGCGCCAACTACACCGGCCCGGATGACCTGAAGTTCGTACCCATCGGAAAGCGCCCGTAAGAGAAACGCCACCGCACGCACTCAGACGGTTTGGCCTTTGACGTTCCTGCCCTATGCGGCGCCTTGAATTTCTGTTGCAAGGAGGAAAAAAGAAGGGGAACTGTCTGAGCGCAGCGAGTTTTCCCCTTCTCCTCCTTGCGACATAAATTCAAGGAGGGGGTCGCCGCATCGGGCGCGCCTTTCTTTGCTTACTTTCTTTGGCAAGACAAAGAAAGTGAGTCAGCCCCGGCAGGGGATGAAACAAGGGATGTACCACTACCATGAACACCACCCACCGCAAACCGCTCCCCGGCACAAAGCTCGATTACTTCGACGCCAGAGAAGCCGTGGAAGCCATCCAGCCGGGCGCCTACGACAAGCTCCCCTACACCTCCCGCGTCCTCGCCGAGAATTTGGTACGCCGCTGCGACCCGACCACCCTCACCGACTCGCTCAAGCAACTCATCCAACGCAAGCGCGACCTGGATTTCCCCTGGTTCCCGGCGCGCGTGGTCTGCCACGACATCCTGGGCCAGACCGCGCTGGTCGACCTCGCCGGCCTGCGCGACGCCATTGCCGACCAGGGCGGCGACCCCGCCAAGGTCAACCCGGTCGTGCCGGTGCAGCTGATCGTCGACCACTCGCTGGCCGTGGAATGCGGCGGCTTCGACCCCGACGCTTTCGCCAAGAACCGCGCCATTGAAGACCGCCGCAACGAAGACCGCTTCCACTTCATCGACTGGACCAAGCTCGCGTTCAAGAACGTCGACGTGATCCCGGCGGGCAACGGCATCATGCACCAGATCAACCTGGAGAAGATGTCGCCCGTTGTCCAGGCGCACGACGGCGTGGCCTATCCCGACACCTGCGTCGGCACCGACAGCCACACGCCGCATGTCGACGCACTGGGCGTGATCGCCATCGGCGTGGGCGGGCTGGAAGCCGAAAACGTGATGCTCGGCCGCGCCTCGTGGATGCGTCTGCCGGACATCGTCGGCGTGGAGCTGACCGGCCAGCGCCAGCCCGGCATCACTGCCACCGACATCGTGCTGGCACTGACCGAATTCCTGCGCAAGCAGAAGGTGGTGGGGGCCTACCTCGAGTTTTACGGCGAAGGTGCATCCAAGCTGACGCTGGGCGACCGCGCCACCATTTCCAACATGGCCCCCGAGTACGGCGCCACCGCGGCAATGTTCTCGATTGACGACAACACGCTCGACTACCTGCGCCTGACCGGCCGCAGCGACGAGCAGGTCAAGCTTGTCGAGACGTATGCCAAGACCGCGGGCCTGTGGTCCGACACGCTCAAGAACGCCGAATACGAACGCGTGCTGCGCTTCGACCTGTCCAGCGTGGTGCGCAACATGGCCGGCCCGTCCAACCCGCACGCACGTGTGGCAACGACCGACCTGGCCGCCAAGGGCATCGCCGCCAAGTGGGAAGAAACGCCGGGCCAGATGCCGGATGGCGCGGTCATCATCGCGGCCATCACGAGTTGCACCAACACCAGCAACCCGCGCAACGTGATTGCCGCGGCGCTGCTGGCGCGCAATGCCAACCGCCTCGGCCTGACCCGCAAGCCGTGGGTGAAAAGTTCGCTCGCGCCAGGCTCCAAGGCCGTTGAGCTGTATCTGGAAGAAGCCGGCCTCAAGCACGAACTGGAAAAGCTCGGCTTCGGCATCGTCGCGTTTGCCTGCACCACCTGCAACGGCATGAGCGGCGCGCTGGACCCGAAGATCCAGCAAGAGATCATCGATCGCGACCTGTACGCCACGGCCGTGCTGTCGGGCAACCGCAACTTTGACGGCCGCATTCACCCGTATGCCAAGCAGGCGTTCCTCGCATCGCCGCCGCTGGTGGTGGCCTATGCGATTGCCGGCACCGTGCGTTTCGATATCGAGCGCGACAGCTTCGGCACCGATGCCAACGGCAAGCCGATCCTGCTGAAAGACCTGTGGCCGACCGACGAAGAGATCGACGCCATCGTGCGTGCATCGGTCAAGCCCGAGCAGTTCCGCAAGGTGTACATCCCGATGTTCGAGCAGCGCAGCGCGTCGGTTGCCAACGTGAGCCCGCTGTACGACTGGCGCCCGCAGAGCACCTACATCCGCCGCCCACCCTATTGGGAAGGCGCGCTGGCCGGCGAGCGCACGCTCAAGGGCCTGCGGCCGCTGGCGGTGCTGGGGGACAACATCACGACCGATCACCTCTCGCCGTCCAACGCCATCCTGGCCAGCAGCGCCGCCGGTGAATACCTTGCCAAGATGGGCCTGCCGGAAGAGGACTTCAACTCGTACGCCACGCACCGCGGCGATCACCTGACCGCGCAGCGCGCGACGTTTGCCAACCCGACGCTCATCAACGAGATGGCCGTGGTGGACGGCGTGGTGAAGAAGGGCTCGCTGGCGCGCATCGAGCCTGAGGGCAAGGTCACGCGTATGTGGGAAGCGATCGAGACCTACATGGACCGCAAGCAGCCGCTGATCGTGATTGCCGGCGCCGACTACGGCCAGGGCAGCTCGCGCGACTGGGCCGCCAAGGGCGTGCGCCTGGCCGGCGTGGAAGCCATCGTGGCCGAAGGCTTCGAGCGCATCCACCGCACGAACCTGATCGGCATGGGCGTGCTGCCGCTGGAGTTCAAACCGGGCACCACGCGCCTCACGCTCGGCATTGACGGCACCGAAACCTTTGACGTGATCGGCGAGCGCAAACCGCGTACGGACCTGACGCTCGTCGTCCACCGCAAGAACGGCGAACGCGTGGAAGTGCCCGTCACGTGCCGCCTGGACAGCGACGAGGAAGTGTCGATCTACGAAGCCGGCGGTGTGCTGCAGCGCTTTGCGCAGGACTTTTTGGAATCGAACAAGGAAGCAGCATGAGCCACCCCGCGCAAGTGAAGATTCCCGCCACCTACATGCGTGGCGGCACCAGCAAAGGCGTGTTCTTCCGTCTGCAGGACTTGCCGCTGGCCGCGCAACAGCCCGGCGCGGCGCGTGACGCGTTGCTCATGCGCGTGATCGGCAGCCCCGACCCGTATGGCAAGCAGATCGACGGCATGGGCGGCGCCACGTCGAGCACCAGCAAGACGGTGATCCTCAGCAAGAGCACGCGCCCCGACCATGACGTGGATTACCTGTTCGGACAGGTCTCCATCGACAAGCCGTTTGTCGACTGGTCGGGCAACTGCGGCAACCTCTCCGCCGCGGTCGGCCCTTTCGCCATCAGCAACGGGCTGGTCGATGCGAGCCGGGTGCCGCAAAACGGCGTCGCGACCATCCGCATCTGGCAGGCCAACATCGGCAAGACCATCATTGCGCACGTGCCCATCACCGACGGCGCGGTGCAGGAGACGGGCGACTTTGAGCTGGACGGCGTGACCTTTCCGGCGGCGGAAGTGCAGCTCGAATTCCTCGACCCGGCTGCCGAAGAGGAAGGCGACGGCGGCGGCGCGATGTTCCCCACCGGCAACCTCGTCGACGACCTGGAGGTGCCCGGCGTGGGCACGCTCAAGGCGACGATGATCAACGCGGGCATCCCGACGATCTTCATCAACGCAGAGGCCATCGGCTACACCGGCACCGAGCTGCAGGACGCCATCAACGGCGATGCGAAGGCGCTGGCGATGTTCGAGACCATCCGCGCGCACGGCGCGGTGCGCATGGGGCTGATCAAGAGCATTGAAGAAGCCGCCACGCGGCAGCACACGCCCAAGGTCGCGTTCGTCGCGCCGCCGAAGGACTACGTGGCATCGAGCGGCAAGAAGGTCGGCGCAGGCGATGTGGACTTGCTGGTGCGCGCGTTGTCGATGGGCAAGCTGCACCACGCGATGATGGGCACGGCAGCGGTCGCCATCGGCACGGCGGCGGCCATTCCGGGCACGCTGGTCAACCTGGCAGCGGGCGGTGGAGAACGTGGCGCGGTACGCTTCGGGCATCCGTCCGGCACGCTGCGCGTCGGCGCGGAGGCCAAGCGCGTTGACGGCGAATGGACGGTCACCAAGGCCATCATGAGCCGCAGCGCGCGCGTGTTGATGGAAGGCTGGGTGCGCGTGCCGGGCTGAAACGTCTGACCGCACATGCAAAGCAAAACCGCCGCATCCGGCTGATGGCTGGATGCGGCGGTTTCTTTTTTTCTCCCGGCACTCAGCTTGCGCCGGTGTTCTTCATGCCGAGCACCTCGATCGGCGCAATCTCGGGCGGTGAGGCCAGCAGCTCGGCCGCATTGGCCATGAGCGCCTTGGCAATCGGGCCGTCGAGATGTGCCTGGCGATCCTGCTCGCTGGCAAAGGCATCGAAGATGCCGAAGACATTGGGCGCAATGCGCAGCGCAAACCAGATGGGTGTGGTGGCTTCCTGGTTGGCCATTTGCACACCCGCCGACAGAAAATCGGCGACGGCCTGTTCCTTGCCCGGTTTGGCAATCAGCCGGGCAAACAATGCGAACTGGATCATTGGAGTCTCCTGATACGCGCGCAGCGGGCGGCGCGGTCAGGCCTACTCTATGCCGAAAACCGGCAGGTCGAGTCATACGAACACGCGTACGAGCCGCCCCGCGCGCAGCGGGAACGGCTCGATGACGGGCCAGGCGCACAGGCCGGCCCGCCGTGTTGCCTGCGCTCAGTGGTGCAACGCGCCGCCCACCGTGGTCAGTGCGCCACCTACCGCACCCGTGACAGGCGCAAGCGGCGTCGCAGCGCCAGTGGACGTGAGCGACGTGCCGACGGTGGTGACAAGCGAGCCGACCGGCGCAGTCGCACCGGCCGTCGTGCCCCCGCCGGCTGCACCGCCCAGGGCGCCCGTCACGCTCCCCAGCGGATTGCTGCCACCGCCCACGCTTCCCACGCCGCCGAGCGCGCCGGTAATCGGTGCCAGCGGGTTGGCCGACGTTGCACCGCCCGGCGTGGAGGTCACGCCGCCCAACGCGGCCACCGTGTTGCCCGTGGCCGTGACCACACCGCCCAAACCGGAGACGACCGGCGCGTTGGTCGCCGTCAATGACGTACCGACATTCGCCACGCCGCCGCCCACCGTCTGCAGCAGATTGGTTGCCGGAGCGCCCAGGCCCGTCGCGTTACCCAGCGTCTGCGTGGCGGTCGTCACCTGCGAGGTGAGCGGCACCACGGTCGAACTGAGCTGCTGCGTGACCTGTTCCACCGGCCCGGTCGACAAGGCCGTGCCGAGCGTGCCGCCCGCGCCGGCCACCGCCTGCCCCACCTGCGAAACCGCTCCGCCCACCGGTGACGTGACCGGCGACAGCGGCTGCAGCGGTCCGGTGCCGAGACTGCTGACGAGGCCACCCGTGGCATCGACGGTGTTGCCCACTTGCGTCACTACGTTGCCGGTGCTCGATACCGTGGTGCCGATCGGGTTCGGATTGCTACCGATGCTGCCCAGGCCCGACTGGACGCCGGTGCCTAGAGCCGACACCGTATTGCCTACGTTGTCGACCACGTTGCCCAGCCCCGATGCCCCGGGCAGATTGCTCCCGCCGATGGTCGAACCGAGCCCGCTGACGGCACTGCCCGTAGCCGTCAGCACACCGCCGCCCTTGTTGGCCACGTCGCCGGTGGGCGTGGTGGACGCGGTGGGCGTCGTGCCGCCCGAGCCGTTGGATCCGGAGCCACCGCCGCCGTTGTTGGCCGAACTGCCGCCGCTGCCGGTCGTGCCGCTCATGTCGCCCGAGCCCGAGCTGGCGCAGCCGCCCAGCACAAGCAGGCCGGCCAAGGCCGCCGAAACCAGGGTCCCTCGTTGCAATGTCTTCATGTCTGCCTCCCGTTTCAAATATGCGCTTGATAATGCGCGGCCTTGCCCTACTCGGTGTTTATCGGTGTGCCTGCCGATTAACTGGATAGCACGTTCAAATTAAGTCTATTAACGGAAGCAGTGTCAATTGCAAACATTGTCAAACGCCAAAATCCCGCATGATGACGCGAATCTGCGTCAAGAGATTGCCGCAGCAGGAAGCGCCACACAGGCGCAAACGTTCGCGCGTTGAAAAATTTTCCGATTATGTTTTGAAGCCTTGCTCCAAATTACCCAAAATGAGTTAAATCCATGGGCTGGCGTTATCTTGCGGCCGTTCTTAAAAATGGCAGACGCGGCATTGAAAGACCGGGGGTGCGCTGCGGCACGGTCGCATCAAAGTGATGGCGTTCGATGACGATGCCGCGAGCGGGCGCTGCCTCGATGAAGTGCTCGACCATCTCGCGCACGTCAGGGTCGATGTAATCCGCGCGGGCGGCGTCGACGATGAGCGTGGCGTGATCGGGCACCTGCGCCAGATAGCGCTTGAGCGGCACCTTGCCCATGAACGACACATCCTTGCGGAAGGTCAGCAGGAAGTGGTCGTGATGGCGCGCCATGACAATCGTGCGGCGCAGGTTGGCGCGAATCGCCAGCGCGATGCTCAGCGCAATGCCGATCACGATGCCGAACAGCAAGTCCGTCAGCAGCACGCCGACGATGGTGGCGATGAACGGCGCAAAGCGGTCCCAGCCCTGCCGCGCCACCGCCACGAAGAGCGACGGCTTGGCCAGCTTGTAGCCGGTGAAGATGAGGATGGTGGCCAGGCACGCCAGCGGAATCAGGTTGACAATGGCGGTCAGCGCAAACACGCTCGCCAGCAGCAGCGCGCCATGCACGACGGCCGACCAGCGGCTCTGCGCGCCCGCGTGCACGTTGGCGGAACTGCGCACGATGACGGAGGTGATAGGCAGCCCGCCCAGCAGGCCCGCCACCAGGTTGCCCACGCCTTGCGCCTTCAGCTCGCGGTCCGGCGATGCAGCCCGCTTCTTCGGGTCGATCTGCTCAACGGCCTCCAGGCATAGCAGCGTCTCGAGGCTGGCCACGATGGCCAATGCCACGGCCACACGCCAGACATCCGGATTGCCCAGCGCCCCGAGCGTTGGCGACTCCAGCGCATCGAGGAACGCCCCGAACGACGCGAGCGACGGCAGATCGACGCGATGTTCGGCCGGCACGGCGATGCCGGGCGCCACGCCTTCCAGGAGCAATGTCACGCCAATGCCAAGTGCCACCACGACGAGCGGTGAAGGCAGCGCGCGGACCACTGTGAAACGCCGCAGCATCGGGGTGTCCCACCCGATGAGCACGGCTGCCGACAGCAGCGCCACCAACAGTGCCGCCACGGACATCGGGCCTACCGGCGTGGCGATCATGCCCGCACCCGTCGCGCTGGCCGCGCCGTCGGCCCCTGCCAGCCCGAGCGCGAGCGGCACCTGCTTGATGATCAGCAGCAGCCCGATCGCCGCCAGCATGCCCTTGATGACCGACGACGGCACATACGCCGCAAAGCGCCCGGCGCGCAGCATGCCGAACACAAACTGCAGCGCGCCCGCCAGCGCCACGGCGACCAGAAACGCCGAGAAGCCGCCCAGCTTGGCAATGCCATCCACGACGATCACGACGAGGCCGGCCGCCGGGCCGCTCACGCTCAGTTGCGAGCCACTGAGCAGCGCCACCACCAGGCCGCCGATCATGCCGGAAAGCAGCCCCGCGAGCGGGTCGACGCCCGACGCATTGGCAATGCCCAGGCACAGCGGCAGGGCAACAAAGAACACGATGAGCCCGGCGAGCAGGTCGCGCGGGAAGAAAGCCGGTGAAGTTGGTGTCTGCATGGTCATTGGAGTTGTATGCACTGCGCACGCGCGAACGCCTGCCTGCGGGCGGGGGCACCGCCGGCATGCGTGAGGAGAGAAAACGTCGGGAAACGGCGGCGGCCGGAAGGGCTACCGCCGATTGGGTTAAGCGATGGCCTCGGCCGGCATCAGAATGTCGCCGCGGGTGGCGTGTTCTGCGTCGGGGTCGCCCGAAGCCAGTACGCGGATATGCCCGTCGGCCAGGCCGAAGATCCATCCGTGCACGCGCGGCGGTCGCTCGGCCTCGCGGACGATGGGGCTCTCGCGCAGACAGCGCACCTGTTCGAGCACGTTGAGTTCGGCCAGGCGATTGACGCGCGCGTCCAGATCGGGCACGGCATCGAGTTCTGCACGGTGGTGCCCCGCCAGCGCGCACAGCGGCGCAATGCGGCGCGCCACGTGCGGCAGTCCGTCGGGCGGCGGCAGCAGCGATGCACGGACGCCGCCGCAGCCGTCATGCCCGCATACGATCACGTGCGCGACCTTTAGCACGCGCACCGCATATTCCAGCACGCTCATCGTGTTGTCGTCCGCCGGGCAAACGAGATTGGCGATATTGCGATGAACGAATAAATCGCCCGGATTGGAATGGGTAATGGTTTCAGCGGGCACGCGGCTATCTGCGCAGCCGATCCATAACACTTGCGGTTGCTGGCCTTGGGCCAAACGCGAAAAGAATTCCGGGTCGCGTGCAGCGGTTTCATGCGCCCACGCGACATTCTCGACAAGCATGCGTTTCGGTCGATGCATTGGTATGGCTCCTGCGGAATCTGCGAAGCCGCTGCAAGCCGGAAACCCAGTTGGGATTGGCGTTTTCGGCAACGTTGCAGTGCAGCGGAAACGTTACGAAAACCATCGTATGAGAAAGGTTCCCGCAGTGCCAGTGCGGGCATCCGCGTTAAACCGGATCGAATATGCACCGATAATGCGCATGCCCTGCGTAATTGTGTCGCACCGATTATCTTCAATCGGGAAAGTGCGTGCAGTTATTGCATGGGCCGAGTTATCTATCCGAAATATTTAAACCTCGGATCGGAAAATATTCCATCACAGGTGAATGACCGACGCGCTCGATAAACCGCCGGGGCGCCCGCTTTTGGGGCACGTTCTTTAAGCCGATTAACAGCTTGGCGTTCAGCTCAGCCGAACTTGCGCAACGGCTTCGCGCCATTGCGTGAACCGCCGGGCACGCGCCTGTGCGTCGCCGTCGTCGCGGCCGTAACGCAAGGCGACATAGCCGGCGGCGGCATTGCGCAATGCCTGCGCCGCTTGTGGAAACTGCGCGGCAGCGCGCTCGGCGTAGGCCATCGGCCCCTCCGCCGGCCCACGCGTGCACCCATGCCGCGCGAGCCGATCACACAGGCGCTGCCACTGGGCTTGCACCGGGTCCGGCTTGGGCTTGCGCTGCTGCCACAGAAGCGGCAGCGCAGCGAGCAGGAACAGACCCGACACGCCCCACAGCACCGCGCGGGGGTCCGCTGCGTCCAGCCCCAGCCACGCGAACAGGCGTGCCTGGCGGTTGCGGTCGTAGCCGAGCACCCAGCTGTTCCAGCCACTGACAAGGCCATCCAGCCCCCAACGCACGCTGCGCAGCCAGCTGGGTTCTTCGGCACGGCGCGAACGGAATTCACTGGCAGGCACCGCGGCGGCCAGGCCGCGTTCAACGCGTTGCGGCGCGACGGCTGCAGTCGGGTCTACACGCACCCAGCCGCGTCCGTCGAGCCATACCTCGGCCCAGGCATGCGCATCGGACTGGCGCACGATGATGTCGCCGCTGACGGCATTCACCTCGCCGCCGAGGTAGCCCACCACCACACGCGCCGGCACGCCCGCCGCGCGCATCAGGAAGACGAAGCTGCCCGCGTAGTGTTCGCAGAAGCCGCGGTGCGTGCGGAAGAGGAAATCGTCGATCTGCTGATCCCGCAGCGGCTCGGGTTCAAGCGTGTAGGCAAACGGTGCGCGGCCGAACAGCTTGAGCGCAGCCGATACGCGCTCAGGCGGCGGCAGCGCTGCCCATTGCGCCGCCAGTGCGCGCGCCTGAGGGTTGCCCGCCGGCAATGCCAGCGCCATCTGCTGCGTCAGCGGATCGAGCGTGGCCGCGTCGTCCGCGCGATTGCGCCCAGGCAACCGCGAGCGCGCGTGATAGCGCACGCGCTGGTCGAGCGGTTGCGTGCTGATGAACTCGCCGTCGACGCTGCGGCCGGTGCCGTCGCGTGCCTCGATCGACTGGCCGCGATCGAGCGCAAACAGCCAGCGCTGGCGCGTCGGTTCTAGCGTGATGTTGTAGTCGAACACACCGGGCGCACCGCCGATTGCGTCCGCAGAATTGGGTACGCTTTCCGGCGCGGGACGTTGCCGCATCGATGCAGCCGTCCACGTCTGGCCATCGAAACGCCACAGCACCATGCCGCGCCAGTAGAGCGTGTCGACCGGTGGCGGCGCGCCGACAAAATCGACGCGGAAGGCCAGATCGTCCGAGAGGATCAACTGGCCGACGGAGCCGGGCGCCATGCGGTCGGACAGGCCGCTGACGGCGGTGTCAGCGGTTTGCGGCAGGCGCCATAGCGGATGATCCAGACGCGGAAACAACAGGAACAACACCGCCGCGCACGGCAAACCCATGAGCACCAGGCGCGCCAGCACACGCGCCGGCGACACCCGCGCACGCGCCTGCGGGTGCAGCAGCAACAGCCAGTTGCGCAGCAGCAGCGCCACGGTCCCCAGCATGGTCGCGGCCAGCCAGGGCGGCTGGTCAAACAGCACCTGCGAGAGCAACAGGAAACAGCACAGCTGCGTAACCAACACACCGTTGCGCACCGTGTGCGATTCCATCAGCTTGAGCACGAGAAACGCGCCCAGCAGCGCCACCGACAAGTCCCGCCCGATGTTTCCGCCGGTACGCATGGCGAGTGCCAGCGTCACGACAAGCGTGGCCACGCCCGTCAGCCCCAACACCCACTTGCCGGGCAACGGCGCACGCCGCACCCACAACAGCGCGCGCCAGAGCAGCAGCACGCCAAACACGGCACACGTGACAAGCGGCAGCGCACGCAGCAGCGGCGCGAGCACGACGGCAAGCTGCGCAATCAGCCAGCCGTGTTCGCGATGAGTCAGCGCGCGGGCGGAGCCGAAGGCGGCTGCTTCGGTACCGATGGTGCCGATCGTCGTCATGCGGCTTCGCCTTCCGGCATCGCAGGCTTGCCCCACAACGCCAACGCACGCAGACACGCATCCCGATGCGCGACACCGCGCGCCGGGCCAATGACAACGCCTGGCAGGCTCAGCGTGTATTCGGGCTCATCGCCGGCGCGCGCGTGCTCGGCGGCCAGCACCCAGGCGCACAGCCGCGACAGGCGTTGTTCCACGTTCATCGACGGCGGCAGCGCTTCCCACGCGAGCACGCATTGCGCGTGACGCACTTGCTGGCCGGTGCGGCTCATCCAGGTGTCCAGCCGTGCGCTGTGTTTCCAGGCAATGCTGCGCAGCGCGTCGCCGGGGCGATAGGTGCGCAGCTGGTCTGCAGCTTCTTCGACATGGGTGCGCGCGGCGCGCGTGTCGTCTTCGTCGCCAGGGTCGGGCGCAAAGCTCGCGGGCAGCGGCGGCGCTGACGGTTCCGGCGCGGGATAGACGAGCACGGTCAGCGGCGCATCGGCATAGCTCCACGCGCGAAACAGGCCGAGCGGAAAACGCGTCGACACCGTCAGGCGCGGCAGCTTGAACCAGCCGCGCGGCTGATCGGCGAAAGACAGCGCGGCCACGATGGCGTCCTGCGCGTCGAGCGAGGTTTCCACGGCAGCGGCTTGCGCGGCGCTCACATCCAACCCCACGCGTGCCCACGGGGTGACGTTGGCCAACGCCACACCCACATTCAACGCATGCCCGGCAAACACGGCTTCGCCCGCCGCGCCGCGCACTTCCAGATCGACGAGGTTGCGATGCGTCTGCCACATGGCGGACGCCGCCACACCGGCCAGCACGAACGTCAGCAGAAAACCCAGGCTCACGTTGTAGTTGAGCGAAGTCAGCAGCATCACGACCAGCAGCAGCGCAAAGCCGCCGCCGGCCGCGGTGGGGAGGATGTAGACGTGATTGCGGTCCAGGCGGATGCGGCCTTCGCGTGGGGTACGCGGCCGCTGCAGAAAGCGTTGCACGCGCGCCCCCACAAAGCGCACGCCGGGAAGCACCGCCAGCCCAGCGCCGAGCAGACGCAACGGCGCGAGCAGCAGAGAACGCAATCGCGCCATGGCGCCGCCTACTTAGGGAATGGCGACCGTATCGAGCAGCCGCTGCGCCAGCGCGGTCGCCGACAGCGTGCCGCCCGTCGGCAGCAGGCGATGCGACGCCACGGCCTTGAACACGGCTTGCACGTCTTCGGGCAACACGGCATCGCGGCCGTCGATGAGCGCCCAGGCGCGCGCCGCAGCCAGCAACGCCAACCCCGCACGCGGCGACAGGCCCATCTGCACCTGCGCATCGGTGCGGGTGGCGTTCACGAGCGCGAGCACGTAGTCGACCAGCGCCGGCGCCACGTGGACGGCATCGGCGGCCGTCTGCAGCGCAACGACTTGCGCAGCGGTCAGCACGGCTTCGATGTCCTGCGGCGCACCGCCGCCCAGATACAGCGCGCGCTCCGAGCTTTGGTCGGGATAGCCCAGCGACAGCCGCATCGTAAAGCGGTCCAGCTGCGACTCGGGCAGCGGATGCGTGCCGATCTGGTTCAGCGGGTTCTGCGTGGCGATCACGAAGAACGGCTCGGGCAGCGGATACGTCGCCCCATCATGCGTGACCTGCCCTTCGGCCATCGCTTCGAGCAGCGCGCTTTGCGCCTTGGGCGTGGCGCGGTTGATTTCATCCGCCAGCACGACCTGCGCGAACAGCGGCCCCGGGTGGAATTCGAAGGCACCCTTTTCCTTCACGTAGATCGACACGCCGATCAGGTCGGTCGGCAGCAAGTCGCTCGTGAACTGCACGCGCTGATATTGCAGGCCGAGCGTGCGGGCCAGCGCATGCGCGAGCGTGGTCTTGCCTACGCCCGGCAGGTCTTCCAGCAGCAGATGGCCGCGTGCCAGCAGACACGCCAGCGCCAAACGGATCTGCAGCGGCTTGCCCAGCACGATGCGATCGAGCGCGCGCTGCGCCTGCGACAACGCGGCGGGCAAGGTCAGCGGCGTGGCGGGCGCCGTACGAACGGGAGAAAGCGGGACTTGGTTGGGCGTCATCGAGGTGCAGCCGAGGCAACAATGCCAGCGAGTGTAGCGGCATCGCACGACACCCGCGCGCCCATGTCTTGTCTGCGTGAGCGCGCTACAACATCAGTCCGGTTTGCGCGCGGGGATAGCCGCATCGAGCAACACGCGTGCCGTGCGCGGCAGACTCCTGATGAGGCGCGGTGCATCGGCGCCAAAGGTCTGGCTGGCCGTATAGCCGCCTTCGATCAGGAAAGCGAGATCGTCGGCCAGCGCATCGGGGTCGGTCGCGCCGGCGGCCTGGGCGCGGTCCCGCAGGCGGGCGAGCAGCAGCGCCTTGTTGCGCTGGACAAACTGCCGCGCCGGATGCGTCATGTCCGGAAACTCCGCCGCCACATTCACAAACGGGCAGCCCCGGTAGCCGGGGCGTGAGGCGCGTTCGGATACGTCGATGAAGAACTGCAGCAGTTGCGCGCGCGCATCGTCGGGATGCTTGGCCACGCTGGCGTTGAAGTAACCCCAGAAGCTCTCGTCGCTGCGCTCCAGGTACGCGATGACGAGATCGTCCTTCGACTTGAACTGCCGGTACAGGCTCATCTTGTTGACGCCGGCCTTCTCCACCACGGCTTCTACGCCAACAGCCCGCACGCCTTCGTAGTAAAACAGTTGACGGGCCGCCTCGAGCAGGCTGGCGTGCGCGTCCTCACCGCTGATGCGGCGCGGTGTCGGCTTGGGTTGATCAACGGTGTCAGCGGTGGAGACGGTGGAAAGTGCGCGGGGTCCGCGACGGGCAGCGGTGGCCATGGTGATACTCCTGCAGGCGCGGCCGGAGGCAAACCCCCAGCCACGCCGGTGTCATTCGAATGCTGCTTGACATGTTACCGAGCGGTACCTACTATCGCAACCACGTTGTTACCGACCGGTAACGAATGCGATATTGTTGCCCCCACAAGAATCGAATCGAACGAATCGAACGAATCGGACACCTCATGCAGCGACTTGCCCGCCTCATCGCCCCACGTTTCCACTACAGCTGGCTTGCGCTCGCGGTGGTGTTCCTGATCCTGCTGTGCGCCGCCGGCACGCGCGCCACGCCCAGCGTGATGATGCTGCCGCTCGAGCACGAATTCGGCTGGAGCCGCAGCACGATCTCGCTGGCCATCTCGATCGGTATTGCGCTGTATGGGCTGACCGGGCCGTTCGCGGCGGCATCGATGCAGTATTTCGGCATCCGCCCGACGGTGCTCGGCGCGCTGGCGGTGCTGGTGGCGGGCACGGCACTGTCGGCGATGATGCATGAGCCGTGGCAGATGGTGCTCCTGTGGGGCGTGATGGTGGGCGGCGGCACGGGCGTGGCGGCCATCACCCTGGGCGCGACGGTGGTCAACCGCTGGTTCACGTCGCATCGCGGCCTGGCCATGGGCATCCTGACGGCCAGCTCGGCCACGGGGCAGCTCGTGTTCCTGCCGATGATGGCGGCGGTGGTCGAGCATTACGGCTGGCGCCCGGTGGTGCTGATCGTGGCCAGCGTACTCGCGCTGCTGCTGCCGGTCGTATGGCTGCTGCTGCCGGAATCGCCCAAGAGCGTGGGCCTGCGCACGTATGGCGAACCCGCCGATGCGCCGGAAGCCGATCACGGCCCGCGCGCGAACCCGATCACCCTGGCCATGCAGACACTGGTGCAGGCAGCCCGCAAGCGCGATTTCTGGCTGCTGTTTGCGAGCTTCTTCATCTGCGGCGCGAGCACCAACGGCTACATCGGCACGCACTTCATCGCCATGTGCGCAGACCACGGGTTCTCTGAAGTGAAGGGCGCAAGCCTGCTTGCTGCAATGGGGATCTTCGATCTGGTCGGCACCACGCTGTCGGGCTGGCTGTCCGACCGCTACAACAGCCGTGTGCTGCTGTTCTGGTACTACGGCCTGCGCGGGCTGTCGCTGATCTACCTGCCGTATGCGTTCGGCTTCGAGTTCTTCGGCCTGCCGGTGTTCGCCGTCTTCTACGGCCTGGATTGGATTGCCACCGTGCCGCCCACCGTGCGCCTGACCAACGACGTGTTCGGCAAGGCCGCCGCGCCCATCGTGTTTGGATGGATCGTCGCGGGGCACCAATTGGGCGCGGCATTCGCCACGCTGGGTGCGGGCATGATGCGCGCCTCGCTGGGCAACTACACGCTTGCCTCGATGATCTCGGGTGGGCTGTGCGTGGCCGGCGCCTTCCTGGTGCTGCGCATTCACCGCACGCCCAAGAAGGACGCCGAGCGCGCTGGCCAACCCGCCACGGCGTGAGTGATTACGGCTTCAGGAAACCGTATTTACCCAGCACCGCCTGGCCCGCCGGCGACAGCACGTAGGCCACAAAGTCAGCCGCCTGCTGCGGCTGCTTCGTGCCGGACGTCACGGCGATCGGGTAGGTGAGCGGCACGTTCAGCGGCACGGGGCTCGCCACCTTCACCTTGTCGGCGGCGATGGCGGCATCGGTGGAGAACACCAGGCCGGCCTCGACCTCGCCGCGCGACACATAATCCAGCGCCTGGCGCACGTTCTGCGCCAGCACCGCCTTGGCCTCCACCGGCTCCCACAGCTTGGCCGCTTCCAGCGCACGCTTGGCATAGCGGCCCACCGGCACCGACGCCGGATTGCCGATCGCCACGCGCTTCACATCTGGCCTCGTCAGATCGCCCAGCGCATGTACGGGCACCGTACCGGCGGCCGGCACGATCAGCACCAGCTGGTTGGCGACAAAGTCGTGGCGCGTCTCCGTCTTGATGACTTTCTCCGCTGCGGCCTTGTTCATCGCTTCCTGGTCGGCGGAGGCAAACACGTCAGCCGGGGCGCCCTTCACGATCTGCTGCATCAGCACATCCGACGCGCCGAAGTTGAGCACGACCTTGGTGTCCGGATGCAGCGCTTCGTACTGCTGGGCGATGGTTTTGAATGCGTTGGTCAGGCTGGCGGCAGCGGAGACAACGAGGTCCGCCGCCCGTGCTGGCGCTGCAAAACCCAGCGACAACGCAGCGACCAAGCCAATGGCGCGCACGTGCGCACGAACCGAGAAACGTTGCATGAAAGACCCGGAAGTGGATGAATGACCGGGCGTAATATACGAGTCGATATAACGCTTGGTCAACGCGCAACGTGAATGCCGGATATCACGCACTGACCATGGCTTCAGGTGCGTTCGGCGCGTGCGGCTTCGTCAATGCAGTCGGCAAGCCGCCCCGCAATGGGCTGGCGGCTATGGCGGGGGCGCTCGATCAGACCGATCTCGCGGTAGAACGTGGCGTCACCGAGGCTGACGGCGCGCGTGCCGGGTGGCCAGGCGGCTTGTGCGGTGGTCTGCGGGGCCAATGCCACGCCCTGCCCGCGCGCCACGAGTTGCGTCATGCCTTGCAGCTCGTCGAGTTCGATTACGTCGTGCGGGGTGATGCGCTGGTCGCGCAGGAACTGGTCGACGCGGCGGCCGCCGAACGAGCGGCGGTCATAGCGGATGAACGGTTGATGGGCGAGCAGCGCGCGCCAGTCGTCACCGGGCACGGCGGCAGGCACGAGCAGCACGAAGGGCTCGGCCACCAGCGTGCGCCATTCCAGATCGGCCGGTACCGCAAACGGCGGACGGATCAGCACCGCGAGGTCGATCTCGCCGGCATCCACCAAGCCGAGCAGATCCAGCGAGACACCCGGCACGATGCGCGCACGGCAGTGCGGGAATTCGCTGCGAAACTGCACCAGCGCATCCACCAGGAACGACGTCTGCACTGAGGCAATCGCGCCGATGCGCACCAGGCCGCGCTGCTCGTTGCCGCCGGCCTGGTCGCCCAGACGGTCATACAGCGTGACGATGTGTTCGGCCAAGGCCAACGTATCGCGCCCGGCGGCATTGAGCGTGGCCGAGCGGCCCGTGCGATCGAAGAGTTGAAAGCCGAGCGATGCTTCCAGCCGCTGGATCTGCGCGCTCACCGCCGACTGCGTGAGGCCGATGCGCTCGCCCGCGCCCGCAAACGTGCCATGCCGGGCGACGGCAATGAAAGTCTTGAGTTCTCGAAGCATGGGGCGCGCGGGTCCGTGAAGAAGCGCAAGGATACGCGCGCCGCGCCGCCTTACTTGGCAAACAGCGATGCCATGTTGGCAAACGCCTTGATCTCCATGGCGTTGCCCGACGGATCAAGGAAGAACATCGTGGCCTGCTCGCCCACTTCGCCCTTGAAGCGGATATGCGGCTCGATGATGAACTCGATGCCGGCGGCGCGCAGCTTGTCGGCAGCGGCTTCCCACTCGGGCATGGAGAGCACCACGCCGAAGTGGCGCACGGGCACGTTGTCGCCGTCGACGGCGCTGGTCTTGCGGTGGCCGATTTCATCGGGCGCGAGATGGGCGACGATCTGGTGGCCGTAGAAATTGAAATCCACCCAATCCGGCGAGCTGCGGCCTTCAGGGCAGCCGAGGATGCCGCCGTAAAAGGCGCGGGCCGCGGCGATGTCGTGCACGGGAAAGGCGAGGTGGAACGGGGCAAGCACAGGCGTGACGTTGCTCATGTGGGGGCGCGGGCTGGGATGAGTTGGAAGCAGGCAGCACCGGCACGCAGCGGGGGGGCCGCTTACGCACCGGGCCACGCGAATGAGTCTATGCGCATCCACTCATGCACAAAAGCGATGTTTTTTTGCGCTGAGCAACATTAAATTTGATGAATCCGGCAAAAAAGAAGCCGCCCAACGGCGGCGAAAGAGACACACGGTAAGCGCACCTGCATCGCGTGCAGGCGCGCGAAGACGGATATCAGGCGAAGGCGAACGGCGTCACGGCCATTTCGGCCTGGGCGAGCGGCAGGCGCACGGTGCAGACCGTGGCGTCGCCCGGCACATTGGCCACGCGGAAACCCGCGTCGCGCGCCAGGCTGATCATGCGGCGGTTGATGGACAACACCTCGCCGAAGACCTCTCGCGCGCCGGACACCCGCGCTGCGCGGATCAGCGTGGCAAACAGGCGTCGCCCGACGCCCTTGCCCTGCCACGCGTCGGCCACCAGGATGGCGAACTCGGCCACGCCGTCTTCCACGACGAAGCGGCCGTCGGCGATCAGGTCTTCGCCGGTGCCGTCGGGGCGCGCAACGCTCACGACCAGGGCCATGTGGTTCACGTAATCGATCTGGGTATAGGCGGCGAGCATCTCGTCGGTCAGCCGGCCGCCGCCCACGAGGAAGCGCGCATAGCGCGACTCGGACGACAGTCCCTCGACCAGGGCGGCCTCAAGCGGGGCGTCTTGCGGCAGAATCGGGCGCACGGTGGCGATGGAGCCGTCGTGCATGGTCCAGCGGTCGATCCATTCGGCGGGGTAACGGTGGATGGTGTAAAGCATGGGGATCTCCTCACGCGATGGATCGTTGTTATCGGCCGCCAGCACGGGATCGCCGTCTGACTTTCTAATTTGAAGCTAGATTAGCAGAAACCCTGACTTTTGCAAGTAAAGTCAGAATTGACTATGCTTTTGTCATGAGAATTCCGGAACCCTTCCCCGTCCCAGCTGCATCCGAGGTCGTGACATCGATGGAAGAGCCCTGCTCGATTGCGGCGGCCGTATCGATCGTCGGCGAGAAATGGACGCTGCTCGTGCTGCGCGAGGCGTTTTCGGGCGTGACGCGGTTTGATGAGTTTTTGCGCCGCACGGGGTGCTCGTCGGCGATCCTGTCGTCGCGGCTCAAGGCGCTGGTGGCGTACGGCATCCTGCGGCGCGTGCCGTACCAGGAGCCGGGCGACCGCGTGCGCGACGCCTATCGGCTGACACGGGCGGGCGTCGACCTGCTGCCCGCCATCGTTGCGCTCATGCAATGGGGCGACCGCTACCTCACGCCCGATGGCGAAGGCCCCATGTTGTTGCGCGACCGGGAAAGCGGCACGCCGATCCACGTCGCGCTGGTCAATGCGCTGGGCGAGCCGGTTGCGCCCAAGAACTCGATGCGCGAGCGCAATCCGCGTTATGGCCAGGGGCAAAAGCCCGCCGCCACGGCCACGGATACGCCGCCGGCCAACGGGTAACACACAACTTTACAGGCCCGGCAAAACCCCCTATCGTCGCGGATGAATGGGCAAACGGCCGCGTACGACCCGGCTTTCCGACGCATCCGCGCCTATGTGCCATCGCCTGATGGCCGCCCCTCCCGACTTCGCCCTCGACCACGCTGCTCACGCCCGGAACCACGACTGCCATGCCTGATGCCGTGGTACCGCTCTACCACCAGATCTACGTCGTCCTGCGCCAACAGATTCTTGAGGGCCGGTTCAGCGACGGCCCGATGCCGGGCGAGATCGAGCTGGCTCGCCAATTCGGCGCCTCGCGGGTCACGATGCGGCGCGTGTTCGACTACCTCGTCAAGGAAGGTCTGGTGCGCCGCCATCGCGGCATGGGCACGTTTGTCGTCAAACCCGATGACCCGGTGACGATGGGCGGCGGCGCCCAGACGCTGCTGCAGAACATCATCGACGTGGGCGAGCGCACCTCCGCCGTCGTCGTCGAATTTGAAGACGTGCTGGCCCCGCCCGAGGAGGCCAAATGCCTGGAAATCCCGCCCGGCACGCCAATCAAGAAACTCGTGCGTGTGCGCCACCTGGAAGACACGCCCATGGCACTCATCACCACATGGCTGCCGCTGGACGTGACGAGCAAGCTCACGCTCGACCGCCTGGCGAACCAGTCGCTGCTGCGGCTGATCGAGGGCTCGGGCGTGCGGATCGATCGTGCATCGCAGGTGGTGTCTGCACGGTTGGCCGATGTGGCGACCGCGCAGTATCTGGATGTGTCGGTGGGGGCGCCGCTGCTGTCCGTCCAGCGCATCGTGCGTGAGATGAGCGGGCGCCCCGTGCAGCTGCTGCAGGGTCTCTACCGGCCCGACCGTTACGAATACCGCATGGAGCTGTCGCGCGTGGGCGAAGATCGCGCCCGCCTGTGGATCGACAACGCCGGCCACGATGTACAGGGCGGTCACAGCGAAGACGTGGAAGAGGCGCCCACCTCGGCCGCATCCCCGGCCGGCCAGCGCGCCTGACACCACCCACAGCAAGGTTATTGGCCCTCAGCAGGCGCAGAGGAAAGTTGTTAGCATCGCCGCTTCGCTGCGATGCAGCAATCTCCTCCATGAGGTTCCCATGTCGACCTCGCCTGCGTCTCAAACGCCCGCCACTGCCACCGCCGCACCTGACACCAAAGGGCTGATCCGCCTGCTGACCGCCGGTGCAGGCATCAGCGTGGCGTGCATCTACCTGAACCACCCGCTCCTGGGCCTGATCGGCCGCGACCTCGCCATCGCACCGCACGCATTGGGCGTGCTGCCCACGCTGACGGCGGCGGGCTATGCCAGCGGCATCTTTTTCTTCGGCCCGCTGGGCGACCGCTACGACCGCCGCATCGTCATCCTCTGGAAGGCGGTGCTGCTCACGTTGGCGCTCGTCGCCAGTTGCCTCGCGCCGAATCTGCCACTGCTGGCGGCGGCCGGCTTTGCAGTGGGGCTCTCCGCCACCATCGCGCAGGACTTCGTGCCCAGCGCTGCCGCCATCAGCACCGACCACAATCGCAATCGCAACATCGGCACGGTCATGACGGGGCTGTTGATCGGCATCGTCAGCTCGCGCGTGTTCAGCGGCATCGTGGCGGACCACTTCGGCTGGCGCGCGGCCTTTGGCATATCCGCAGTGGCGATCGTCGGGCTGGCGATTGCCGTGCGCGCCGCGCACTTTGGTGTGGCGCCTCCCGCCAGCATGCGGCAGCCGTACCTTGTGCTGCTGCGCTCGCTCGGCACGCTGTTCGCCCAGCACCCGCGGCTGCGCGCGTCGGCCATCACGCAGGCGTTCATCGGCATTGCGTTCTCGGGCTTCTGGTCAACCGTGGCGTTGCATCTGACGGGTACGCTCGGGCTGTCGACGGGGCAAGCCGGGCTGCTTGGCTTTGCCGGTGCCGCAGGCGCGCTGGGTGCGAGCATTGCCGGGCGATTGTCGGGCCGCGTTGCGCCGGGCCACATCGTTGCAGGCGGCGCGTTGCTCATGGCGGTGACGTTTGCGGCGATGGCGTTGTTCCCGCAATCGCTCATCGCCATCGTGATCGGCACGCTTGTCTTTGACGTGGGCGTGCAGGCGGCGCTGGTCTCGCACCAGACGATCATCTATGCATTGGCACCCGAAGCCCGCAGCCGCATCAACGCGGTGTTCATGACGGCGCTGTTTATCGGCATGTCGTTAGGCGCGTATGGCGCGAGCCTAGCGTGGACGAACGGCCGCTGGACCGGCCTGATGGCGTTCTGCACGGCGGCGGCGCTGGTGGCGCTCGGGTTGCGCGTGATGTTCAACGCGCGGCAGGGGGCGCGGTAACAAATCCGCTCGGCATTGCGGCTGTGACCATTTGTGAACTATAGTTTACAGATCGAAGTGCGATCCTTAGCATCCCCGCATGCTGACGATCCGCACTACCAACGCTTTCGACACCTGGTTTTCGAAGCTGCGTGACAAGACTGCGCAGCGCCGTATCCAGGTACGCATCGACCGCTTACAGCTGGGTCATCCGGGTGATGTGAAGCCTGTCCGAGCGGGTGTCAGTGAGCTACGCATCAATCACGGCCCCGGCTACCGGGTGTATTTCGCCCAGCGTGGCGCAGTGCTGATCATCCTGTTATGTGGCGGTGACAAGTCGACACAGGAAGCCGACATCCGACGCGCGATTGAGTTGTCGCGCCATCTCGACGTGGAGTGACCATGCCTACCGACAAACCCGTCAAAACTCGCCCGTGGGACTCCGCTGAGCATCTCAAGACCGAAGCCGACATGGCCGCCTATCTGGACGCGTGCCTGGAGGAAGCGGCCGACGACCCCGCATTCATCACGCATGCGTTGGGCGTAGTGGCCCGAGCGCGCGGCATGACGCAACTCGCTCGTGACACCGGCATGACGCGCGAAGGGCTGTACAAGGCCTTGTCCGAAGAAGGCAACCCGAGCTTTGCCACGGTGCTCAAAGTCATGCGTGCGTTGGGTATCCGCTTGCATGCGGTCGCGGTGTAAAAGGCTGGGGCGTACCCGTTTCTGCGTGACCGCTACACGCCTGCCGCACGCCTGACGCAACACACCATCTCACCCATCGGGGCAACTCCGGGGCGCGACAACCTGCGACATGTCGCTACAATTCTGAGGATCAGCTTAGGCTGCCCACAGAACAAACACACCGAGACGCCCTCATGGATAGCACTGCCACCCCGCATGCGGTTGACCCGCACGACACACGTCGCCGCATCTTCGCCATCGTCGGCGCGTCGTCGGGCAACCTCGTCGAATGGTTCGACTTTTACGTCTACGCGTTCAGCTCGCTGTACTTTGCGCCGGCGTTCTTCCCAAGCGGTGATCGCACGACGCAACTGTTGAACACCGCGGGCGTGTTTGCGGCGGGCTTCCTGATGCGGCCCATCGGGGGCTGGCTCTTCGGCCGCATTGCCGACAGGCACGGCCGACGCACAGCGATGATGATCTCCGTCCTGATGATGTGCGGCGGCTCGCTGCTGATCGCGGTGCTGCCGACGTATGCGCAGATCGGTGCACTGGCCCCGTTCCTGCTGCTCGTGGCGCGGCTGTTCCAGGGCCTTTCGGTGGGCGGGGAATACGGCACCAGCGCGACCTACATGAGCGAGGTGGCATTGCAGGGCCGGCGCGGCTTCTTTGCCTCGTTCCAGTATGTGACGCTGATCGGCGGCCAACTGTGCGCCGTCCTCGTACTCGTCATCCTGCAGCAACTGCTGACGACGGCCGAGCTGAAAGCCTGGGGCTGGCGCATTCCGTTTGTGGTGGGCGCCCTCACGGCGCTGATCGCCCTGTACCTGCGCAAGTCGCTGCACGAAACGCAGACGACCTCCGCGCGCAAGGCGGAGCACGCCGGCACGATCCGCGGCGCGTGGCAGCACAAGGGCGCGTTCCTGCGCGTGATCGGCTTTACCGCCGGCGGCTCGCTGATCTTCTACACGTTCACGACGTACATGCAGAAATACCTCGTCAACACGGCGCACATGGAGACCAAGACCGCCTCCAACGTGATGACGGGCGCGCTGTTCGTCTACATGATCCTGCAGCCCGTATTTGGTGCGCTGTCCGACCGCATCGGCCGCCGCAATTCAATGCTGCTGTTCGGCGCCCTTTCGGTGCTTGGCACCGTGCCGCTCATGAAGGCGCTGGCCACGGTGTCCACGCCCCTCGCCGCCTTCGGCCTCATCACGCTGGCGCTGGCCATCGTCAGTTTCTATACGTCGATCAGCGGCCTGATCAAGGCCGAGATGTTCCCGCCCGAAGTGCGCGCGATGGGCGTGGGCCTGTCGTATGCAATTGCGAATGCGGTGTTCGGCGGTTCGGCGGAATACGTGGCGCTGTGGTTCAAGCAAGCCGGCAGTGAATCGACGTTTTATTGGTACGTGACGGCGCTGTGCGCGGTGTCCTTCATCGTGACGTACTTCATGCCCGATCCGAGCAAGGAAGGGTATCTGCGCCACGAGCCGTAATCGCGGCCAGGCGTTTCAACCACAAGCCCATACCGCGACCACCGATGTCCCAGACGGCGGTCGCGGTCGAGCTTCCTGCATCAGCTTCCGATTAGCGCAACGTGCCCAGCGCGGCCGCCACCAGGCGACGCTGCTCGGCCTGATGCGCGCGCACCGACGCATGCGCGCCCGATGGCGTCGGGGTGCGGCACACACTGGCCAGTCGGCTGCGCTCCGGAACACACGCCTCCAACGCTTCACGCACGAAGCGCCATGCGCCCTGGTTGGCATCCTCCTCCTGCGCCCAAACGATTTCCTTCAGGTTCGGGAATGCCGCCAACGCAGCGGCGAGCGCCTCCTCCGGAAAGGGGTAGAGCTGCTCCACGCGGACAAGCGCCACATCCGTACGAGCCTCCCGCTCGCGCTGCGCCTGCAGTTCGTAGAAGAACTTGCCGCTGCACAGCACCACCCGCGTGACGGTTTGCCTGGCGACCACCGAGGCATCCGCCAGCACCGGCATGAAGCACCCGTCGATCAGGTCCTGCACGCACGAATGCGATCGCCCGTTGCCATGGAGCTGCGTCTTCGGAGACATGACGATCAGCGGCTTGGGCGTTGCCAGCGCGGCTTGCTCGCGCAGCAGGTGGAACCATTGGCCCGATGTCGACGGCATGACCACGCGCATGTTGTCATCCGCGCAAAGCTGGAGAAAACGCCCCAGGAATCCGTTGGAATGCTCCGGCCCGACGCCTTCGTGGCCGTGCGGCAGCAACACGGCCAACGCAGACTGGTAGCCCCACTTGTATTCGCCAGAAGCGATGTACTGGTCGATGAAGACCTGCGCACCGTTGACGAAGTCGCCAAACTGGGCCTCCCACAACGTCAGCCGCGACCGGGTCTGCACGCTGTAGCCGTATTCGAAGCCCAACGCCGCTTCTTCCGACAACGGCGAGTTGACGATGTCGAACGTGCCCTGGCACGGCGCCACGTGCTGCAACGGAACGTACCGTCGGCCTTCGTCGGACAGCGTTGCCTGGGAATGCCACACCGCGTGCCGATGCATGAACGTGCCGCGCCCGACGTCCATGCCGGACAACCGGATGCTGTGCCCGTCTTCCAGCAGCGTGGCATGGGCCAGGTTTTCAGCCAGGCACCAGTCGACCGTATGCGCGCCGCTCGATACCGCCGTGCGCCAGCGCTCGCACAATCCGCGTACGACATCGTGCAGCAGCACGCCGTCGGGCGGCGTGGTGAGCGTCTGCGTCAATGCCTGCACGCGGTGCAATGACAACGGCTGCAACTGGCGGCGCGCCGCACCGTGCGGCAGCGAAGCGTCGGCTTCACCCCGGGCAGCGCCGGGGCCCGCGTGCAAATCGCGCACGGCCGCGTCACGCAGATCTGCCAACCGGGCTGGTTCCGCGCTGGCCGCGTGATACAGCTCCGTGACGGTCGGATGCGCGGCAATGGCCGCGTGCAGCGCGGGCTGTGTCACGGCGGGCGTGTCGTGCTCCGAATGCCCAAGGCGGCGATAGCCGATCAGATCGATGACGATGTCGGCGCCATGCTCCATGCGGTACGCAATGGCAATCCGAGCGGCACGCATGACGGCTTCGGGGTCGTCAGCGTTGACGTGCAGCACCGGCGCGTCAACCATGCGCGTCACGTCGCTGCAGTAGTCGTGCGCACGCACGTCCATCACGTTGGGTGTCGTGAAGCCGATCTGGTTGTTGACGATCACGTGCACGACGCCGCCTGCCGTGTAGCCGCTGCGGCGGGTCAGGTTCAGTGTCTCCATGACAACGCCTTGCCCGGCGAACGCCGCATCGCCATGCACCATCACGGGCAGGCACGGTGTGCCGGGGTGCTCGTCCACATGCGCGCGCGCCATGCCGCACACGACGGGGTACACGCTCTGCAGATGCGATGGGTTGGGCGCCAGCACCAGCGCCACCTCGTCGCCGCCCACCATCCGGCGCGCCCGTCCACCAAGGTGATACGGCAGGTCCCGCTGGGTGAATGCAATGTCCGAATCCGGATCGAGCCGATCGAGCATGCCGCGCGCCCCAAACCCCATCACATTGACGAGCGTATTCAGGCGCCCACGATGCGGCATGCCGAGAAACACCTGCCGCACGCCATGGCCGGCACCTTCCTCCACCAGCGTATCGAGCAGCGGCACCAGGCTCTCGCAGCCCTCCAGGGAGAACCGCTTGGCATGCGCGAACGTGCCGCCGACAAGACGCTCCCACATCTCCGCCGCCACCAGCCGGCGCAGCAGCGAGCGCTTCTGGTCAGGTGCGAGCGGCGGTGCCAGCAGTTCCGCTTCCATGCGCGCGTAGAGCCATGCGCGGCGTTGGCGCTTGCGCACGCTGCTGCAATCGAGGCCGATGGCGCCGCAGTACACGCGCCTGAGCTGCCATTCGAGTTCCTGCATCGTCGTCGCGGTGGGCAGAACCGCGTTGGCGGCATCGCGCTTCTGCGCCGGGTCGAGGCCATGAAACCGCAGGCGAAGCTCGGGCACGTCGGGCAGGGGCACGCGTGCGAGCGGGTCCAGCCGCGCGCGCCGATGCCCGTGCTCGCGATAGGCGTCGATCAACTGGGTGACAGGGGTGAGTGGGAGCGCCGTGGCAGGGCCGGCCGGCGCATTGGACAGGTCAAACCCTGCGGCCGGACCCGGGTCGGCCATTTGAGGAGCGTGCGAGGACATGGTTGTTCAGGAGATAAGAGACACCGTGGGTGGGTCCCGCCATCGGCACGCCGGCGCACCCGCGCGCGCAATCCTCCAACCAGCACAGCGGTTGCGCAGCAGACACCTGTTCGGCAAATGGCGGGACCGTTCGAAACGCCAAAGCAAAGCGCTACGTCGATTCCTTCTGTAACGAGCCGCCTGGCGACGACCCGTGCCTCCTCCGTTGGACTGCTGACTGCAACATCACTGCGACAACAACTGCGAATGACAAACGTGTCTAAGCGCGCGCCCAGCCAGCTTGCGCCAGCGTGGCCGTCCCGCTCTGTGCGCCATGCGCATGACCCGACATGTCGCCATGCAGCTTGAACGCGCTGACCATGTCGGCCAGCTGATCGGCCTGGTCCTGCAGCGCCTGTGCCGAGGTCGCGCCTTCCTCGACCAGCGAGGCGTTTTCCTGCGTGACCTTGTCCATCTGCGTGATGGCCTCGTTGATCTGCTCGATGCCTTCGCTCTGCTCGCGGCTTGAAGCGCTGATCTCGGCAACGATGTTGGTCACGTTCTGGATACCGGCCACCACGTCGCGGATGATCTGGCCGGCCTCTTCCACCTTGGCGGTGCCGGTGCCGACGTGGTTGACCGAATCTTCGATCAGCGCCTTGATCTCCTTGGCCGCTGCGGCACTGCGCTGCGCAAGGTTGCGCACCTCGCCCGCCACCACGGCAAAGCCGCGGCCCTGCTCACCGGCGCGCGCAGCTTCCACTGCGGCGTTCAGTGCCAGGATGTTGGTCTGGAACGCGATGCTGTCGATCACACCGATGATGTCGACGATCTTGCGTGACGACGCGTTGATGGTGCTCATGGTCTCGATCGCCTCGCCCACGGCATCGCCGCCCTTGGTCGCCACCAGCGAGGCATTGGATGCCAGGCGGCTCGCTTCCTGCGCGTTGTCAGCGTTCTGCTTGACGGTGGAGGTGAGCTGCTCCATGGCCGCCGCCGTTTCTTCCAGCGAGCTGGCTTGCTGCTCGGTGCGGCTGGACAGATCGATGTTGCCGCTCGCCACCTCGCGCGATGCACGCGCGATGGTGTCCGTCCCGCCACGCACACGACCGACGATGCCGTGCAGGTTGTCGGTCATGCGCTTGAGCGCGGTCAGCAGGCGCCCGATCTCGTCTTGCGCGCCGACCTCAAGACGGTGCGTCAGATCGCCCTGCGCCACGGCTTCGGCCAGGTGCAGCGCACGGTTGATCGGCCCGGTGATCGTGCGGGTGATGAACGCGCCTGTGGCAATGGCAAGCAAGGTCGCCAGCACGGCAAGCACGATCATCTGGATCTTCGCGTTGGCCCCTTGCTCGGCGGCTTCGCCGACGTCGTGCTCCATCTCGCTGGCCTGGCGGTCCACCATCTTGTCGACCAGCACGTAGTACTGGTCTTGCAGGCGGCTCATGTCACCCTGGTACAGAACGCGTGCGTCTTCGGGCTTGTTGGCGTCGATCAACTCAAAGAACTTGCGCACACTGACACCGTAAGCGGAACGCGCGTCGAACTGTTCCTTGAAGAGCGCCTTGCCCGCATCGGTCGTGAGCATCTTCTCCAGGCGCCCATACGCCTGCCCGTTGGCCTGGCGGATGGCTGCGTAGTCGCTCATGTACTTCGCTTTCTGGTCGGCCGACGTGGCCAGCAGCAGATTGCTGAGAATGCCGTTGGCCTTGTAGCCGTTGTTCTTGATCTGGTTGCTCAGGGCGATCAGCGAATAGCGCTCGCTGACGATCCGGCCCATCTTCGTGTTGTTGTCGTCCAGCCGTTGGATGCCGACGGCGGCGGTCCCGATCAGCAGCGCCACGACAAGCGCGAACGCTGCACCAAGGCGCACCCCGATCTTCATATCCGAGATTCTCATTTGCTTCATTCCTGTTTCAGCGGCGTCAGAGAGAGACGTCATGACCTGGCGATGTACGCAGGTGCATGCGTTGAAGCAGGAGCATCTTGAAGACAGGTGCGGCTGTCGTTGACCGATCTTCAAAGCCGTCGCGCTGCAAGATTGCCCAGGCTGCTTTGACCGGAAATGACGGCACGGCAAAAGGATTCTTGAATGCCATGCCGGGGCAGCCTCGCGCTTCAAACCTGTGCACTCGGCGAGAGAGGTCCGTGCTGATCTTGAGCTGGGTGGCGCCAGTATTGGCCTGGCGGCACATCGGCGCGAAACGAAGAGAAGGAACGCGCACCAAATTCGCGCTTTTGTGAATCGTGACGGCGCAAAAACTTCCGATCTGAAATTATTTTAATTCTCGTATACGGACCGAAATTGAGCTGCCCAGTGTGCTGCCACGCGCGTTGGCTCCATGCTCAGCGGGCGCGCATCGCGCGTGCTGGAAAAGCGGGCCGTCACACGGAAGCAGTCAGCAGACGAACATCCTGCAGCTACGTGCTCCGCAGAAGAGGAAGGCACACGCAAACGCGCAGCGACCGCGCGGCCCGCCGAAGACCGGTTCATGAGGTTGTCAGATACGCGAGGCGACTGATGATTCGCGGGTTTCTTTATGCGCTTTTGCGCAAATACGTTTCATGAGATGCGGATTGACATGTTCAATTGACAATTGCACAGTCAACAAAAACGCAATCAGATCTAAACGTGATTTCACTCTTTATAGGGATGTGTGAGCAAATTGTGAACGTTATGCTTGGCCCCAGTTTGAAGCGCCGTCTGCAACGATTTCTTCAGCGCGATGGCTTGAAGGGGGAAGCATCATGAAGTTCGCCATATTGACCTCAAACCCATCCAGCTTTACCTACGTGGCAAGCTGCCTGTCCAGCCAGGACACGGAATGCGTCCGCTTTGACGACGCCCTGGGGCTGCTGCGTGCGCGCCGCACAGAAACGTTTGACCTGCTGATGATCGACGCGCAGCACTTCCGTACAGCCGGGCAGCTCGTGCTTTCGTGGCGCGAGTGCAATGCCGACATGCGCTGGCCCACCCTGGTGTTCGGCCAGTTTGCAGACCGCGGCGACATGGCCTCGGCCTTCGACGCGGGCGTGGACGACGTGTTGAGCGGTCACTTCACCGCAGAAGAGCTGCAAGCCCGCGTGCAACGGGCGCTGCGCCGCGCCGCGCCAGTGCGCCAGAACGCCGGCATGCACGTCGTGGTGGGGCCGTATCGCCTGTGCCGGCTGACCCGCACGGCCACGGTCAACAGCATCCCGGTTCGCATGACGGCGCGGGAGTTTGCGACGGCATGGCTGCTGTTCTCCTCGCCGGGTTCGTTCCTGTCGCGTCAGCAGATCGCGTCAGCCGTGTGGGGCGCAGACGCCAGCATCGTGGAGCGCTCGATCGAGCAGCACATCTACAAGCTGCGCAAGAAGCTTCAGTTCGGCCCCGAGACCGGCGTGGAACTCAAGACGGTGTACGCACGCGGCTACCAACTCGCGGTGCAAGCCGCCGGCAACGGGCCGGCAGACGCACCGCCGCCCTCCAGCCTGGCCGCTTAAACGACCTTTTTGCGCAAACGATTGCGGTTCGAAAGGGCGCGTCTCGCTCACGGCAATGGTTCGAGTGGTTCTTAATAAAAACACTCAAGGCATAGGCATTGAGCGCTCGCATTAATAAATGCAGCGCTTGTTTAAAAAAACATTGCCTTGTTAATTGTTATCGCGTTAAGGATGTCCTGCGGGGAAATTCACCGCGCATTGCTCCTACGCGCAACCCCTTCGGATTCATTGCGTGTCTACAAAGGCATGGGGGGCATTCTCGAAAAACCTGGCATTCCCGCCCGTCACGGGAATGCGTCAATCTGTTGTTATTGGCTGTAGCCACGCCGCTCGATGGCGGCTAATACATTCCACGTCTGCGGATCGACGTCGCGGCCCCCGAGCGACATCGACACGTAGGCATCAATCGCATCCACAAAGCCTTTGATGAATGTCGGCGGGAACGCGTGTGCAGAGAGGTGTTGAAGCTCTGCCCGCAGCATGCCCGGTCGGCATTGGCCGTGGGAGCGCATGGCGGTGCGTATCCGCTTGAGATACGCCTGCGCTGCCATTGCGCCGTTCAGGTAAGTGCGATTTTTGGTGAGCGTGCCTGTGTCAGACGACGTGGGCGCGTGCGTGGGCAGTTCGGGTGGAGATGGATGAGACGCGGGGCGGTGCCCGCTTTCGACAGGTGGCATGTCGGCCTCTCTAAGTTGCAGTGGAGGCACGCCATTCGTCGCCAGACGAGGGGTGGCGGGCCTGACGGCGGGGCTGGCGAACCGGCCCTTAGAGAACGACCGGCAGACCCGAAGGTCTCCCCGCCCGGCCCGCCATAAACAACACAAGCGAGCAAGAGCGGACCATCGCTTGCGCGATAGCCTCTCTAAGAACTGCTAAACAGGTCGCCAAACCCGGCTGCCGTTGGTGCGGCAGCGGGGGGATTATAGCGATGGGAGCCGCTTGCAACTTCTGATTCTGTGCACGGAGCCTCCGGGCTCTAGTGGGCGGGCGCGCACCGTACATCCTGGCCCAATGCGGGCGGCGATTGAACCGGCGATTCCAGCCGAGCTGCTTGGCTTGAGCAGTTTGGCAACGGCCCGATGACGGCCGAGGTCCAAAACTGGCTATCGGAGGTCGAGATTTTTTGAGCTTGGACTGCGGAAGGCGAGTCGTCGAAGCTCGCGCTGGGGCCCCAGAGGCCCGAGCTTGACGGTTGAAGGTCCACGGTCGGACCTTAGGGGCCCGTCATCGGCAGTGGCTGGCTCGACCTCGATCCTTCCGGAAACGTCACCCCAGTTCCCCATACCCACGCATGCGCGCCTCGCGTGCCATCACGGCGATGGGCCGGTAGTGCGCCAACGTGGTCGGCACGATGTCTTCCAGGCGGAGCCTCGAGCGCAAGCCGGCGTCTTCGTGCAAGGCTTGGCGCATCGCGTTCCTCACGCGCTGCACCAGCGTGTCGCCCGCGCGGCGTGAGGCGATGAAGGGCAGGCCGGCCACATGCCGTGTCGAGCCGATCTGCCGCAGCCCCGCAACCAGGTCCGGCCTGTGCTCTGCGGCAAAGGCGAGCGTCACGCAGTCGATCGCGGCAACGTCGGCTTCGTCATCGGCAACCGCCGCCAGCGACCGCAAGTGCGAGCCCGTGTGCACGACGGCCCCGAAAAACCGCGCGCCGCGCACCAGCGGCGCAACGGCGTGGCGCAGCGCGTTCATGCCGCTGTGCGAATCGGGGCTGTTGCAGGCTACGCGTGCGCCCCGGCACGCGGCCAGGGTGGCGGGGCCATCTTTGGCGCGGACCACGATTGCACTGCTGTAGGCTTCCTGCTGGCAGCCGGGCACCATAAAGCGCGGGGTGCCGATCAACTGCACCCGCGACGCCAACCCGCGAATCAACGGGTAGCCGCAGGTTTGCGACAGCAACACGTCGTCGCGCCGCCAGAATGCGTGCAGCGCTTCGGGGCTTTCGCCGGGGTCCACGGTGTCCAGCATCACGGGCGACGTGCCACGGCCCAGCGCTTGCGCTGTCCGCTCGATCAGCGTGGCCCAGTCGTCCCGCAACGACGCAGAGACGTTGTACATCGGGAGGGCCGCCACCCAGCGCTCACGCTTCGCCATATTCGCGATATTCCCCAGGACCATGGAACAGCGGATGCGCAACGGGCGCCGCTACGCGCAGCGCATAGCGGATCAGCCATTCCCGATAACCGCGGACATGGAAGCCACCGTTGCGCGCGAGGTAGTCGTCGGCGCGGCGCCGGTAGACCCATGCCAACGCAAACCACGGTACGCAAGGCAGGTCGTGGTGCACCAGGTGGTAGTTGTTGTTGAGAAACAGCAAGCGCCACATCAGGCCGGCGTCGTTGATGACACTGCGGGTGGCGTGGGAATCGGCCGGGCGATGCTCCTGGAACGAGCGGATCGCCGCCAATGACAGCGCCGGATAGGCCACGCCCAGCAGCATGAGCCAGGCGGGCAGGCCGCAGGCCGTCTGCAGCCAGACGAGCAGCGCCGCGACGGCAAGCAGGTGGGCCGCCCACATCGGCGCGTCGCGCCAGTCGCCCGAGCGCAGCGTTGCGAGAGCATCCGCCGCAATGGTGAAGATCGAGAACGCGGGCTGCAGCAACATGCGCCCCGCCAGCGTGTTACGCACGGCATACAGCTTGCGCATGGCCGGGCTGGCGGCGTGCCAGTCGACGGCGAAGAGGAAGTAGCTCTCCGGATCGGTGTCGGGATGCGTGAGTTCAGCCTCGTGGTGCTGCAGATGCAGGCGCCGGTACAGGCCATATGGCAGCCAGATGCCGAGCGGCGCGGCGCCAAGCAGGGCATTGAGCCACGGCAGGCGCGTCGGGTGGCCATGCAGCAGCTCGTGCTGCAACGACAGGTACCACGTGGTGCATAGCGTCAGCAGCACGCACGCCAGCGGCAAACCGAGTTGCCGCACATGCGTGGCAACGCCAAACCAGGTCGCATAGACCGTGGCGATCAGCAACCACGTCGGCAGCTCCGTGCGCCACAGCCAGTGACGGGCGGCCTGCGCCAACTCCGTGCGCTGTCGGTCGTCAAGATAAATGGCCATGCGTGCAGGCTTGCGTTGTGGAACGAAAGCACAGCATACGGGCCGGCCCCGCACCACTGGAACGAAGGATTGCCGATAACGACATGTGGCAGTCAGCCGCTAGCGCACATGGCGTTCAGGGCCTTCTTTGCGCCGCATGCAGCGCCGTGACGCAAAGCTCGCATCTGCTGGTCGATGCGCTTTGCAGCCCGGTCGCTGCAACGCAAGTGCGCGAATATGCATGCTCCCAATCCTTCGTTGGCACGCGTGCACCGGCAGCCCATAGTGATTGCTTCTCGAGTGCAATGAGCGATGGAGCAAACGATGTCTGTGCTGCTTGGATGGCGACGCTGGGTGGTTCGCGCAATGTGGGTGGCGGCAGCCGGTGCTGCCGGACAGGCCGTGGCGGCACCGGCCTCGGGCGAGCCCCTGTACTTTGGCGTGTCCGGCCCGCTGACCGGCCAGAACGCGCAGTACGGCGCGCAATGGAAGGCCGGCTTTGACCTGGCGCTGGAGCAGATCAACGCTGCCGGCGGCATCCACGGGCGACCGCTGCAGTATGTGTTTGAAGACAGCCAGAGCGACCCGCGCCAGGCCGTCGCCATTGCGCAGAAGTTTGTGAACGACCGCCGCATCCTCATCGAACTGGGCGACTTCTCCAGCCCAGCGTCGATGGCGGCCTCGCCGATTTACCAGCGCGCAGGGCTCGTGCAACTGGGCTTTACCAACTCGCACCCGGACTTCACCAAGGGCGGCGATTTCATCTGGAGCCCGTCGGTCAGCCAGGCCGATGCTCAACCGCTGCTGGCTGATCTGGCCGTCAAGACCGAAGGCTTCAAGCGCGTGGCCGTGCTCTACCTGAACACCGACTGGGGCCGCACCAGCAAGGATGTATTCGTGACGGCCGCCAAGCAACGCGGCGCGCAGGTGGTGGCCACCGAGGGCTATCAGTCCGACGAGAAGGATTTCCGCTCCACGCTCGTGCGCGTGCGCGACGCCAAACCCGACGGCATCGTGCTGATCTCGTACTACGCAGACGGCGCGCTCATCGCCGGGCAGTTGCGGGCTACGGGCATCCAGTTGCCGATCGTGGCGGCCAGCTCGGTGTATTCGCCCAAGTTCCTGGAGCTGGGCGCGACGGCCGTCAACGGCGTGGCCACCAACACCACGTTCTTCCCCGACGAGCCGCGGCCCGAGGTGCAGACCTTCGTCAAGCAGTTCCGCGCCAAGTACCAGCGCGACCCCGACGCCTTCAATGCCTTTGCCTACGACGCCGTCATCCTGGCCGCCGAAGCGCTGAAGGCGGGCGGCACCGACCGCCGCGCCATCCGCGATGCCCTGCCCAAGCTGCGCGACGTGCCCAGCGTGGTGTTCGGCCGCGCCACGTTCGACCCGGCCACGCGCCGCGTGCTGGGCGTGCGCAGCGTCAACGTGGTGGTCAAGGACGGCAAGTGGACGCTGCTCGATCGCAAAACCACGGTCGCCGCGCAATAACGGGGCGGATGAATCGAAGATGGAATCGCTGCTGCATGGGGCGTGGCTCGACTACACGGTCAACGGGCTCGTCGTCGGGAATATCTATGCGTTGCTGGCAGTGGGGCTGGCGCTGATCTTCGGCGTCTCGCACCTGATCAACTTTGCGCATGGCTCGGTCTATACGGTCGGCGCCTTCATCGGCTGGTTTGCCATCACGCACCTGCATGCGCCGCTGTGGGTGACGATCGCGCTGGTGATCGTCGGCTCGGCGCTGCTGGGCATGGGCATCGAGCGTGTCGGGTTGCGCCCGCTGGCAAATGCACCGCGCATTGCACCGCTGCTGGCCACCATCGGTTTGAGCTACGTGATCGATCAGGTCGTCCAGTTGCTGGCCGGGCCAGACCCACGTGCGCTGCCGAACCCCTTGCCCGACTGGCGCTTCGCGCTGGGCGGCGGCAACATCGGTGCGCTGGACGTGCTGATCGCGGCGCTCGGCCTGGCCAGTGCGACGGTCCTGTTTGTATTTCTGCGCTACACGCGGCTGGGTTGGGCCGTGCGCGCCACCGCGCAGGACCGTGATGCCGCGCGGCAGATAGGCGTGAGCACGCACGCGGTCAACCAGGCCGTGTTTGCCATCGCCTCTGCGCTGGGTGGGCTGAGCGGGCTGCTGGTCGGCATGTACTACAACAACATCAGCCCCGCGATGAGCTTTCAGGCCACGCTCAAGGGCGTGGTGGCGGTCGTGATCGGCGGTGTGGGCAATGTGCCCGGGGCGATTGCGGGCAGCCTGCTGCTCGGCCTGACCGAGAGCTACGGCGTCGCCCTGTTCGGTACGCCGTATCGCAACCTGTTCGCCTTCTTGCTGCTGGTGGGCGTGCTGGTGTGGCGGCCGAATGGCCTGTTCGCGCGCAAACCCGCGCTGCCGCCCGAACCGCTGACGGGCACGTTCATCGCACCGAGCCGCCCGATCAACGTGCCGCGTTGGGTGTGGCCCGTGGCAATTGCCGTGCTGGCCGTGGTGCCGCTGACCGGCGTGTCGTCGTATGTCGTGCAGGTACTGACCAACGCATGGCTCTACGCGCTGCTGGCGTTGTCGCTCACGCTGGTGGCGGGCACGGCCGGGCAGATCTCGCTTGGGCATGCGGGCTTGCTGGCCATCGGGGCCTATGCCTCGGCGCTGCTGGCCATCGATGCCCAGGTGCCCGTGCTGCTTGCCGTGCTGCTGGCCGGCGTGGTGACTGCCGCGCTCGGCACGCTGCTGGTGCTGCCGGCGTTCCGCTTGCGGGGGCACTACGTGTCGATCGCCACCCTCGGCATCGGTGAGATCATCGCGCTCGTCATCCTCAACTGGGAAAGCGTCACGCGCGGTCCGATCGGCGTGGCGGGGATTCCACCGTTGGCGGCCGGCAACTTCGCGCTCGACTCCGCCGCGGCGTTCTACTGGGTGGGCCTGGCTGCCGTGGTGGCACTGGGGCTGCTGCAGCGGCGCCTGCTGGGCACGCACCTGGGCCGCACCCTGCGCGCGATCCGCGAAGACGACGTCGCAGCGCGCGCCTACGGCGTCTCGCCCGCACGCTACAAGGCGCTGGCCTTTGGAGTGGGCGGCTTCCTGGCGGGCGTTGCCGGTGCCCTGACCGCGCATCTCTACAGCTACATCAACCACGAGACCTTCGGCTCGCCGATCTCCATCCTGGCGCTGACCATGGTGATCCTCGGCGGCCTGGGCAGCGTGGCGGGGGCGGTGATCGGCGCGGTGGCGCTTGTCGGCCTGCCTGAACTGTTTCGCGTCACGGCCGAGTACCGCATCCTGATCGTCGGCCTCACGCTTCTGCTGCTGGTCCGCTTCCGCCCCCAAGGCTTGCTGGGGACGGTCTGACCCGCCGTATCACACCACTCGGCACCACTGCGCACCACTCACACGAGGACCCCATGAGCACGCTCAACGATTACCTGATCGAAAAACGCGCGGCCGTACTGGCACGCGAAGCACGCATTGCGTCCGGCGCCTTTGAACCGGTGCGTCTGGCTGCCAGCGTCAGCGCTGAAGGCCGCAGCGGCGTGCGCCGCGTACGCATTCGCGAGCACCAGATCATCAGCGACAGCCCGCCGGACTTTGCCGGCTACAACCTGGGGGCCAGCTCTCCGGAACAGCAACTCGGCGTGCTGGGCTCGTGCGTGACGCATATCTTCCTGATCCAGGCCGCGCAGCATGAAGTGCCGATCGATTCACTGGAAGTGGAAGTCACGGGCCAGATCGACGCCCGCGCCGGTCATCCGGGCTACGAGCACGTTCCGGTGTATCCGCACGACATCGGCTACACGGTGCACATCGCTTCGCCCGCATCGCGCGAGCAGCTCGACGCGCTGTTCGAAGCGGTCGAGCGTACCTGCCCGATCCTGAACCTGCTCAAGCATCCGCAAACCATCCGGGCCACGCTGCAGCACACGCGCACGGGCGGCGCCGACGGCTCGACTGACAGCGCGACCGACCCGCAGGCAGACCATGCCGTCCCGGCTTGAACTACGCGGCGTCACGCGGCGCTTCGGCGGGTTGACAGCGGTCGACGGCATCGACCTCGACGTGGCCGACGGCGAGGTCGTCAGCCTGATCGGCCCGAATGGCGCAGGCAAGACCACGCTGTTCAACCTCATCACCGGCGTCGACACGCCCGATGCGGGCACGGTGCGCGTGGACGGTGCCAGCACCACCGGCTGGCGCGCCGAGCAGCTTGCTGCCGCCGGCGTGGCACGCACGTTTCAGCACGGCCGCGTGTTCGGCAACCTGAGCGTGCTCGACAACGTGCTGATCGGCGCGCACACGCAGCTGCGCGCAGTGCGGCCGCGGTGGCCGGTGATCGGTCCACTGGCCGAACTGGTGCTGGCGCTGTGGCGGCCAGCACGCGTGCGCGATGAGGAAGCCGCACTCCACCAACAGGCGCGCGACATCCTCGCGCTCTTTGGCGAGCGCCTGCTGCCGCGTCTGCATCAACCGACGTACACGCTGTCATACGCCAACCGCCGCCGCGTGGAGATTGCCCGCGCGCTTGCCGCACGCCCGCGCCTGCTGCTGCTCGACGAACCCACCGCCGGCATGAACGAAAGCGAAACTGCCGAGATGCAGCACATCATTGCCGCACTCAAGGCACAGGGCCAGACCATCCTGTTGATCGAGCACAAGCTCGAACTCGTGATGCAACTCTCGGACCGCGTGATCGCCATGGACAACGGCCGCAAGATCGCCGAAGGCCGGCCCGAGGCCGTGCGCAACGATCCCGCCGTCATCGAAGCCTATCTCGGCCACCGCAGCGTGGGAGCGTTGGACACATCGGCCGCCGGTCCCACCGCCCTGGCCGCATGACCATGACGACATCCATCGCCACGCCTCCCCCGCTGCTGCGGTTTGCCGGTATCCACACGCACTACGGCCCGGCCCAGGTGCATTTCGACGTGAACCTGGAGGTGCGGCCCGGCCAGATCGTCAGCCTGCTGGGCGGCAACGCCAGCGGCAAGTCCACCTCGATGAAGCTGATCCTCGGCCTGCACAAGCCGACCGCCGGCGACGTGCAGATCGATGGGGTGTCGACGCTCAAGCTCTCGACGCCGCAGATCATCCGCCTGGGCGTGGCGTCGGTGCCCGAAGCCCGCCGGTTGTTCGGGGCCATGACGGTGCGCGAGAATCTGCTGATGGGCGCCTTCACGCGCAACCCGCGCCGCGAACGCACCGCCATCGCAGAAGACTACGAGCGCATGCTCGCACTCTTCCCGCGCGTGAAAGAACGCCTGCATGCGCTGGCCGGCACGCTATCGGGCGGCGAGCAGCAGATGGTGGCGATGGCCCGCGCGTTGATGGGGCGCCCGCGCCTGATCTGCATGGACGAGCCGACCATGGGCCTGTCGCCGCGCTATGTCGACCATGTGCTGGACCTCATCGCACAGGTCAACGCCACCGGCGTGTCGGTCTTCATGGTGGAGCAGAACGCCAGCCTCGCCCTGCGCATCGCCCACCATGGCTACGTCCTGCAAAACGGACGTATCGTGCTGTCTGGCCCGGCGCGCGACCTGTTGCACGATGCACGCATCCGCAGCGCCTACCTCGGCGGTGAGGCCGCCTGACGCCGGACACCACTCGCATCCCTTCGAACCGGAACCACCATGAGCCTGACCCTGGACCACATCGTCATCCGCGTGAATGATCTGGAGCGCGTCATTGCCGACTACACGGCGCTGGGCTTCACCGTGCAGCGCGGCGGCACGCATGCCGACGGCGTCACGCACAACGCGCTGGTCGGTTTTGCCGATGGCAGCTACCTGGAGCTGATCGCCTTCCTGCAACCCGCGCCCGAGCGCCGCTGGTGGTGGCTCGGCGAGCGGCATGGCGAAGGCTATGTCGACTTTGCCCTGCTGCCGCACAACGTGGGCGCCGTGGTCGATGCCGCGCGTGCGCGTGGTCTCGACTACGAAGGCCCGCTGCCCGGCGGCCGTCTGCGCCCCGACGGCGCCCAGCTCGTCTGGGAACTCGGCCGCCCTGCCACCCCCGATCTGCCCTTCCTGTGCGGCGACGTGACCCCGCGCCACCTGCGCGTGCGCGAAGGCGAGGTGCGCGAGCATGCCAACGGCGTACAGGGCATCGCTTCAGTCACGGTGGTGGTTCGGGATATTGAAACGAGTCTGGCGCGATATCGCGCCCTGCTCGGATCGATACAGGTGCCGGCCCCGGTAACGTTGGCCGGCGTGGGCATCGCCTCGGCGGTGGTGCCGGTGGGTGACGCGGCCGTGGTGCTGGTCAGCCCGTTGCCGGATAGCCAGTTGCCTGCCGCGCTGGATCTGGAGCATCACCTCGTTACCCGCGGTGAAGGCGTCCTGGGGCTGACGCTGTCGAGCACCGTCGCGACAACGGCATCGCTGCCCGTGGAACAGACGCACGGCGCGCGGATTTCGGTGCGTCCGACTGCCGGCGCGCGGCACGCAGCAGAGGGTGCATTGGCGGAGGCGACGCTCGTCTGATTCCGGTGGGGACAGCGCTTGTTGTAAGGGTTCGTCGCTGATGCCGCCAACGCCTGCAACGGAGAGCGTTATCGGAGCAGACGGAAGCAACACGCGGACTATCTTGTCAAACTCGCGCATCTGCTCGCGCTCGTATCGCCTCGAGGTCGTGCGGAGCGGGATGCAGTTGAAGCCGTTGTCCGGCTTTAGCGATCTGACTCGGCGTGTCGTGTCCGACCAGCGCAGGAAGGCGACGCGATACCGCCACCAGACCAGCCAGGTTGACTCCTGTGTCGTAGCCCATCAGTTCAAGCGCATGCACGGTATCTTCGGTACAGATGTTACCGGTGGCCCCTGGCGCGTACGGACAGCCGCCAATGCCCCCCAGTGAAGCGTCGAAGCTCTCTGCGCCGGCATCGATTGCCGCCAGCACATTCGCGAGCCCCATGCCTCTGGTGTTATGGAAGTGCAGCGTCAACGCCGCATCGGCCCATCGTTCACGGAACGCTCGCACAAGCGTGTTCACCTGCGTGGGATATCCCATGCCGGTGGTATCGCACAGCGTGATGCTGTCGGCGCCCAACTGCTCCTGAAAGCGGCCCACCCAGTCGAGCACGGTTGCCATCTCGACTTCGCCTTCCATCGGACAGCCGAATGCACATGAGAGCGAAACGTTGACGCGAACGCCAGCCCTGCGAGCCAGTGCAGCCACTTCCTGCAGCCCGCCAAACGACTGCTCACGGGTCATGCGCAAATTTGCGAGGTTGTGCGTTTCGGTGGCCGACATGACAAGGTTCACCTCATCCGCCCCACAGTCGATCGCACGCTCGGCACGCCGTACGTTCGGCACGAGCGCGCTGTACACCGTGCCCGGCACGCGACGAATGCCTTTCATCACGGCCTCTGCGTCAGCCAGGACGGGAATGGCCTTGGGGGAAACGAATCCAGTAACTTCGATCTTGGCCAGGCCCAACGAGGACAGCGCGTCGATCAGCGCAATCTTCTCTTCCGTGGGTACAAAGGTGCATTCGGCCTGCAATCCATCCCGCGGGCCGACCTCCTGGATGCGGATGCGGCGGCGATTCCCGTTCCAGGCAGTCATGCGATGACTCCCTTGTTCCGCAGCACGTCGATCTGATCATCGGCGATACCGAGTTCTCGCAACACCGCAGTCGTGTCCTCTCCCAATCGCGGCGCAGCGGTGCGAACGGTGCCCGGTGTGCCCTCCAATTTCGGGACCACGCCCGGCACTTCCAACGTGTCCCCTTCACGGGTGCGCTGCGAGAGGATCATGTCTCGTGCACGGTAGTGGGGGTCTTCAACGATGTCCTTGGCGGTATAGACTTTCCCGGCCGGTACGCGCGCTTCAGCCAGCAGGTGCAACGCCTCTTCGACCGTTCGCAATGCCGTCCAGCTGCCAATGGCGCCATCCAGTTCTTCAACCCGGGCGACACGGCCCGCATTATTGGCAAAGGCAGGATCGTCCGCGAGATCAGTGCGCCCGATGGTGTGCATCAGGCGCTTGAAGATGCTGTCACCATTGCCGGCGATCAGGATGTAGCCGTCCACACACCGATAGGCATTTGACGGTGCGATGCCTGGCAAGGCGCTCCCCGCAGGCTCTCGCACGGCACCAAACGCGCTGTACTCCGGGATCAGACTTTCCATGACGTTGAGCACAGCCTCGTTCAGGGCCACGTCGATGACCTGGCCCTTGCCGCCGTTCACTTTGCGGTGGTACAGCGCCGTTAGAATGCCGATCGTGCCGTGCAACGCGGCGAGCGTGTCGCCAATGGAGATACCGCACCGCACAGGTATGCGACCCGGCTCGCCGGTGAGATGACGCAGTCCGCCCATGGCTTCGCCAATGGCGCCGAACCCGGGCAAGTCACGGTATGGCCCCGTCTGCCCGTAGCCAGAGATACGCAACATCACCAGGCCCGGGTTCAGTTCCGACAGCACATCCCAACCGAGCCCCCAGCTTTCCAGCGTGCCGGGGCGGAAATTCTCAATGAGCACATCGGCTGAAGCAATCAGTTCTCGCGCAATCTCTTGCGCTTCCGGGTTGCGCAAGTCGAGCGCCACCGAACGCTTGTTTCGGGACTGCACCTGCCACCATACGGAGGTGCCGTCCTTCAGCATGCGCCAGTTGCGCAGGGGGTCGCCCGCGCCGGGTGGCTCGATCTTGATCACCTCGGCGCCGAACTCACCGAGCGTCTTGCCGGCAAAAGGCCCGGCGATCAATTGCCCCATCTCGATAACGCGCACCCCTTGAAGTGCCATGGGAGCGCGATCGATTCCGTTACCGGGTTGCACGTGTTGCTGTTCCATCTCTCTGCCTCAGTCTTTTGCGCGCAGCTGGGCTGGCATCGCGAACGTCAGGATGGCCGCACACACAAGCCCGAGGCCGCCAATCAGGTAGAGCGCCGGCGTGGTGCTGCCCGCCATGTCCTTGATGCGTCCGACGACCACCGGACTCACGATCCCGCCCAGCTGGCCCAGCGTGTTGATCAGGGCAATGCCGGCTGCTGCCCCGGCCCCAGCGACGAGCTTGGGCGGCAGTGCCCAGAACGCGGGAATGGCGGCCACTAGGCCCGCGCCCATCATGGCGAGGGCCAGGACCAGCATGGCGGTCTGCTTGTCGAAAATGCCGGCGCAGAAGAATCCCACCGAAGCCAGCAGCATCAGCCCAATCACGAACTTGCGGCGCTCACCCGTACGGTCGGACACACGGCCCACGACGACCATGGTGAGCGCCCCGCACAGGTATGGCACAGCCGTCAGCAGACCGATGGTGGTGGGGTTGGTGATTCCAGACGTGCGAATCATGTGCGGCGCCCAGAAGTTCAGGCCGTACGAACTCACCTGGATCAGGAAGTAGATCAGGCCGAGCATGAGGAAACCCGGCGTCTTCAACGCACCGATCAGCGAGTGGCCGGCAATGTCGCGGTTCTGCCGCGCGATGTTGGCGCTCAGGAGCGCACGCTCCTCCGGCGCAAGCCAGCGGGCATCTTCAATACGGTCCTTGAGTACCTTGAAGACGATGTAACCAAGCACCACGCACGGCAGCCCGCCCACCAGGAACAACCAGTGCCAGCCGCGCATGGCAAGCACACCGTCCATGTGTGAAAGCACCAGGCCCGATGCAGGCGCCCCGAGCAGCCCCGCAAAAGCAGATGCCAGGAACAGCATGGACGTCATCCGGCCGCGGTAAGCCGCCGGGAACCAGATCGTCAGGTAGTACAGCACGCCCGGAGCAAAACCTGCCTCCATCGCACCAATCAGGAAGCGCAGCCCATAGAACTGCCATTCCGTTTGCACAAACGCCATCAGCGCGGTGGCAATGCCCCACGAAACCATAATGCGGGCAATCCACCGCCGGGCGCCCACCTTGTACAGCATGAGGTTGCTCGGCACCTCGAACAGCACATAGCCCACGACGAACAGCCCGGCGCCGAGCCCGTATGCCGTGTCGCTCAGACCCAGATCGGTCTGCAATGAAAACTTGGCAAAGCTGATGTTGATGCGATCAAAGAAGGCGAACAGATAACACACCATGATCAGCGGCATGACGCGCCACGCGATCTTGCTGACGATGCGCGCTTCGTCGATTTGCGTCGGTGGTGTGGCCGCCTGAAGCGGCATGGTTTCCGTGCCAGCCATCGTTGTCTCCTGTGGATGCCGATATCAGGCGACGGGGCGCTCACATGGGTGAGGCTGCCAACCTGCATCGTTGTGGTGCGCTCTGAATGGCGCGTGCAGGCATTCTGGTTGCGGCGGGGCCGCGGCAGAAGAACAAATGCGAGAACCGAGCTTTCACGAAACGCGAAAGCAGCCTTGGAAGCTAAGGGGTGCTCGATCTCAGATGGTCGATCAATGTGCGGACGTGGCGTGGCACCGCATTGATGTCACGCAGGCCCAACAACAGGCTTCGCTGGGCCCAGTCATCTTTGAGCGTGATCTGGCGCAACTGCATTGAGCGCACCAGCTCACGCACGGCCTGCAAGGGCAGCACGGCGACACCCATCCCGGCGGCGACCATCTGGCACATTGCGTCGAAGCTTCGCACGCGAATGCGCAGCTTGAGGCGGCGCCCCATGGCCTCGGTTTCGGTCTGTAAGCGTTCGGCCAGCGACGTCCCCTCTGACAAGCTGACAAAGTCGTAGTCGAGGGCTTCCGCCAAATGAAGTTCTCTGCGACGGCTGAGCGGATGGTGCTTGGGCACGACCAGCCCGAGATGGTCTTCGCGGTAATCCAGACACTGCAGGCCGAGCGTCGGCGTACGGTCCGCAAAGATGCCGACGTCAGCGCGGCCGTCTAGCACCGCCAGGACAATATCGCTGCTGTTCTTCTCTTCCAGCTCGATCCGGATGCCCGGATTCGCCTGCGTGAAAGCGGCCAGTTGCTGAGGGAGGAATTGCGTCACCGCAGAGGTATTCGCCCAGAGCCGCACAACGCCGACGATGCCGGAGGTGAAGTCCGACAGCTCGGCTGCAAGCAGATCGACGTCCGCGAGGATGCGCTGCGCATGGCGGTAGAGCGCCTGGCCAGCCACTGTGAGCGTCACGCCCCGCGAATGGCGTTCCAACAGCGACGCGCCCACTCCGACCTCCAGATCGGAAATGCGCTTGCTCGCAGCGCCGACCGCCAGATGCGCCAATGCGGCCGCCTTGCTGATGCTGCCGGTGCGTGCCACTAAAGCGAACAGCGATAGAGAAACAAAATCGATGCGGTGTGGGTTGATCATGGCAGCAGATTGGTGGGCGTTGCTCAGCGGATGGTATAGCTAGGTTAATGGCATCCGCTGCTGCATCGCTAGATAACGGCAGACAAAAAAGGCTGTACCAAAATCGCGTGTAAGGCATTGATTCTGCTGGCCTGCTTCCACCTTGGCGAAAAGAAAAGTCTGTACCAAGCAGACTCATCGACAGACAAGCAAGAGACACAAAATCTGGCCAACCACATGGCGCCTAGTTGGCCAGACTTTTTATCGTCGACCACGGGCTCGACGTCTGGACAGCCCGTTTTCCGCTGTGGCTATGCGCCGAGGCAGCTGCACTTCACTGCCGGGGGCATCCCAAGTACGGCCGGCCCGCTCGCCTAGGCGGGGACACGCGCTTCGGCGATCGTTTCCGCAGCTGCCGACAAACCAGCCGCTGTCTCGACGCCTTGCCACATCGCAGCTGCCTTCGCGGCCATCATCATGATCGGCACATTAGGGTTAGCCGGAACGAGAGTCGGCATGACAGACGCATCCACAACACTCAGCCCTTCTAGCCCGCGTACGTTCAAATCTGGATCGACCACTGCATCGTCGTCGCTTCCCATTGGGCAAGTGCTGGCAGGGTGAAACTGTTGGCTCGCATTGGCGCGGATGAATGCGTCAATTTCAGCGTCAGTACTGAGCGCGCCAACTGGCATGACCGGCTCGCCACGAAACGCGTCCAACTCCGGTGCGTTGACGATTGCCCAGGTTTGCTTGAAACCTTCCCGCAGGGCCTCAATGTCCTGCGGAGCCGACAAGGAGTTGTAGAACACACGAGGCCGATCAGCCGGATCCGCAGATTTGAGCAGGATCTCGCCCCTGCTCCGTTGGCCCACCAGCTGCGTGCGAGTCACGAGGCAATCCTGATAACGCCGCTTGATGCCCGGAAACCATGTGTCGGCATAGGCCGGCGGCATCTGCAAGTACAGCTGCAGGTCTGGCATCGACAGGTTCTGCTGCGATTTGATGAAGCCGATGATGACGCCCGGAAGCCTCGACGACGGCCCGCTACGTAGCAGCACCGCTCGCAGCATGTTCACCGCGGCCTTGTCGAACCGGAGGGATTTCTGAAATGGACTGGGCTGTTTCCGTTTCCACATCATCGGGAACGCTAAATGGTCTTGCAGGTTCTTCCCCACCGGCAGATCGATGATTGGACTGATTCCCATCGATTGCAGATGATCCGCTGGTCCCACACCCGACAGCATCAGCAAATGCGGTGTATTGATGGCCCCGAGGCAAAGGACTGTCCGCCGAGAGTAGACCTGCTCTCGCGCGCCGCTCCGCACATATTCGACACCGATGGCGCGTCTTCCTTCGAACAACACCTTGGTCGCCATCGCTCCGGTCAGAACGGTGAGATTGGGGCGCCCCAGAACCGGATGCAGAAAGGCTTTTGCTGAAGACGAGCGTCGGCCCCCTTTGATGGTGTATTGCAGAACCCCGAATCCCTCAGGTTGGTCGCCGTTGTGATCTTGCGAGATGGGATAGCCCAGTGAACGAATGGCGTCGAACCACGCCGGTGCGATGGGATCATCGATCGGTGGGGTCAGCGCCCCGAGTTCGCCGGCCCCACCTCGCCATGCATTCTCGCCGCCATCCCAAGCTTCACACTGCTTGAAGTAGGGCAGGACGTCCTTGTAGCACCAACCCGGCGCACCTTCATCCGCCCACGCATCATAGGTAGCGGGATGTCCACGCGTGTGTGCCATGTAGTTGATCGACGAACCGCCACCGATCACCCTGCCGTGCGGAATATCGTTTCTTCGACCCCCGAGCCCGGGATCTGGCTCTGACACATCCGACCACCGATATAGGTTGTTGGCTGTCATGTGAACGATGCCTACGGGCAATCCGATCATCGGATCGCGATCCCATTCGCCCGCCTCCAAGAGCAATACACGCACATTTGGATCTGCCGTCAGCCGGTTGGCCAATACGCATCCCGCCGATCCGGCGCCGACGATGACAATGTCGAAAGACTTGTCGATGTGGTCTTTGTGGCCCACTACGAATCCTCCTGCAAACCGCTCACTGGCTCGTGTATTTGAGAGATGGGTCGAAGCTGCCACCGCAGACCGGCAGTCGTTGCCTCTCTTTGCATCCCGCGACGTCGCGCAATAGCGCCTCCCCGGTTGAAAGGAGTTTGCGCATAAATCCGATCTTAGTCAATTATTTAAGTGAGCTGGGCAACAGATACCTCAACACGTCCACGCACCGTCCGCCGGTTCTGCCAGCGTTGCCTACCGTTAAATTTGCGCATCTTGCGACCTAACTGAAGCGCCATGTCTGATATTTGTACGGTACTACGCAGCGCCTAGGGGCTATCCCGGAGCCCTCCCGAGTCTAGTTGCCTCTTGTGCGAAGTGCTGATATAACTCGACTAACGCCGGCTTTTTGAGGCCGTGCAGCACATTGGAGTACCTCACACAGGAGTCCGCAATGTTGATCGGCAAGTTGGGCCCCGTCATGCAAGTCGCCTATGTAGTCGACGACGTTGATGCGGCCATCGCGCTCTGGAACAAACTCGGCATCGGGCCATTCTTTGTCTCCCGACACATTCAGTACGCGGAGCAGACATATCGAGGCCAGCACACCGAATGCGACATCACGGCCGCGTTTGCGTACTCGGGCGACCTGCAGATCGAATTGGTCGAACAACACAACGCGGCGCCCTCCGCCTTTGCGGATTTTCAAAATCGGTACGGTGCCGGCGTACAGCACGTTGGGTTGTTGTCCAACGACATAGCGGCTGACACCGCCACCCTTGCCGATCAAGGGTTCTCACCCCTGCATCGCACGCTCTCTTCCATTGGCGTTGAAACCGTCTTCTTCGAGCCCCCGTTGCTTGGCGGCACAGTCCTGGAATTGATCCAGGCGAGCCCCCTGATCACGGAAGGATTCGCCCAGATGAAAGCGGCAGCCCAAGCATGGGACGGCACGGGTCCCTCTGTCATTGAGTTCTAAGCACACCTACCCACCCATCGTCATGACGACCGACGGGCCCTTGTGCGACTTTTGGAGAATTTGAACGATGCTAAAAATCGGCGATACCGCTTACCCCTCCTTGAAGGGCAAGGTCTCGGATGACGAATGGAACATTCGGGTACAAACAGCTGCGTTGTTCCGCCTCATTCCTTTCATGGGGTGGGATGACCTTTCCATGCAATTGGTCTCGGCACGCGTAGGGGACGACTTTCTCGTCGCCCCATCGGGATTGCTGTTCGAAGAAGTCACTGCGTCCAGTCTCGTCAAAATCAATCTGGAAGGCGATGTCGTCTCGGAAAGCCCATTCGGCCCTGTTCAAAACGCGTGGTACCCCATGCGGGCCGTACATGAGGCTAGGCCGGACGCAAACTTCGTGATCCACTCCCACGACGACATCATTGCTGCGGTGGCCTGCAATGCTGATGGCCTATTGCCGATCTCTCAGTCCGCAGCCTTCGCGATTGCAGACGGCTTGGCCTATCACGACTACGAAGGCGTCGAAACATACGAAGAACGCATACCTTCTTTGCAGCGGTCCCTCGGCGCCAACAATAACGCTGCGATCCTGCGTAACCACGGACTTCTGACGCTGGGGTACGAAGCAAAACATGCCTTCATGCGGCACTACAACATCCGCAAGGCCTGCCGCATTCAGTTGCTGGCGAACAGTGCGAAACATGGGGAATTGATCCGCTTTCCGCAGTCTCTTCTCGATGAGTTCCGCCATGAACTCATGCGTGTTGGTCAAGCTGACGGCACGATGGATCCATGGCCTGGAATGCTGCGTAAGCTCACCAAGTTGGATCCGAGCTTCACGGACTAAAGGCGCCGCAGAATGCAAAAGATTCAGATCAATGGCGCTCAGTCGCTGATTCAGACGCTCGTCAACTGTGATGTCGATGTGTGTTTTGGCAACCCAGGTACGTCGGAGATGCATTTCGTGGCCGCGTTGGATTCTGCGCCGACCATGCGAAGCGTCCTCTGCTTGTTCGAGGGCGTGGCCACCGGCGCAGCCGACGGCTATGGCCGTCTTTCCGGCAAGCCTGCGGCAACCTTGTTGCACCTCGGCCCGGGGCTGGCGAACGGCCTGGCCAATCTGCATAACGCGCGCCGGGCGAACACGCCCATCGTCAATATCGTCGGCGATCACGCGACGTACCATCTTCAGTACGATGCGCTGCTGACGTCGGATATCGTCGGTTTTGCTCGACCGGTGTCCTCCTGGATTCACGAGTCGAAATCGGCGAAGACAGTGGCGGCCGATACCGCCCGCGCCGTGCAGGCTGCACGATCGGCTCCAGGATGCATTTCGACACTGATTCTTCCTGCTGATACCGCGTGGGACGAGGCTGAGCGGCCTGCGGATCCGCTGCCTCACCGCGGGCCTGAACCTGTATCAGCCGCCGCCGTCGAGGCTGCCGCCGCGCTTCTGCGCAATGGCAAGAAGACGGCACTCACTTTGCGCGCGAATGCACTGTATGGGGCAGGTCTCGAAGCCGCAGGACGCATCCAGGCGGCCAGCGGCGCACGCCTTCTCTGCGATACCTTCGCCCCGCATACGGAACTCGGCGCCGGACGCGTACCAGTCGAACGTATTCCCTATTTCGCGGAGCAGATCGTCAGCTTCCTCGAAGGGACGGAACAGATCATTCTCGTGGGTAGCAAGCCGCCGGTCTCGTTCTTCGCCTACCCGGGAAAATCAAGCTGGTGCACACCCAAGGGATGCCACCTGAGTTACCTGGCACACCCGCATGAAGATGCTTGCGGCGCCCTCGCAGCTTTGGCCGACACATTGGGCGCACCACCACAGGCAGCGAAGCGCGTCCCGCTCCAATTGCCTGATATGCCTAGCGGGAACCTGACGCCTTTGGCAATCGCGCAGATCATGGCGAACCTGACGCCTGAACACGCGATCTTCGCTGACGAATCAGCCACGAGCGGCCTTGCGCTGTTGAGCACCATGGCCACCGGCCGGCCGCATACCCATCTTCCGTTGACTGGCGGCTCCATCGGCGACGGCCTGCCCGTTGCCGTTGGCGCAGCGATCGCAGCGCCGAATCGCAAGGTGGTCTGCCCGCACGGAGATGGAGGCGCTGCCTACACCATGCAAGCGCTATGGACAATGGCTCGCGAGAATCTGGATATCACGGTTGTCATTTATGCCAACCGCTCCTATGGAATCCTGAACATCGAACTGCAGCGCGTCGGCGTACAGGAGACCGGGCAGAAGGCGCTATCGATGCTGGATCTTCACAACCCCGAAATGAACTGGACCAAGATTGCCCAAGGCATGGGCGTGGAAGCGTCCCGGGCGACCACCGCAGAGGAGTTTGCGGACCTGTATCGCTCAGCCATGCAGCAACGAGGTCCTAGGCTTATCGAAGCGATGATCTAGGGCTGCGGTGAACGGGGCGCGTTCCTCTGCGGATTTGAGACCCACCAGAGATGCAGCCGCTAACGCGGCGCATCCCTGTTGCGATTCACGCCAATCTTGCTGGCGCTCTGACACATGCCAGCACCGCGTCTTCAGATCCCGGTAACGGTCTCCTCTGGGGTCTTTCAATGCCGTGTCAGCACGGCATTTTTTTCGCCTCGTATTGGGAAGCATTGGTTGGGTGGCGTCAGGGCCAATGGTGTCAGACACCTCCCCCTTCAGGCCGAGGATGACGCTGCGATCGGTGCCGTGGCCCTTGTCGGTGGCGCCGAGCGAGCCGTACAGCTCAACGCGCACGCTGGCCACTTGCGGCATCAACACGCCGGCTTAGATCGCCGTGGCGAACACCAGCGCCACACACATCTGCCCGACGGTGTGCGAACTGGATCGGTCAATGCCGATCTCCTAAATCAATGCACCACTACCGTCCTTCTCAGCACGCTCTTGCCTGCAACCGCTGTTTGCTGATTGCGCCGCGTTCAAAAAAGGCTTGGTATTCGTTGTCGGGTACGAACAGCCCGCCTGTCGTCCAAATGACGTGTGTGGAGTTCGCTACGTACTGATTGAGACCGTGGCGCTCCAGGTACTCGGTCCCCTCACCTGGCGACGTTACCCATCGTGGACCGTCAAAGCCGGCCGCCGCAGACGGCTCGATCCGAAGAGACTCCGTCACTGCAGCCGTATGGACATGCTGGAAGAGCCGCTCATCGTCTACAGTGAAAACGCCTCCCAACGCAGTCCGCATGGTAGAGACCGCACGCGCGGACGCACGCGGAACCGCTAACCCGTCCGCCTCGGTTTGGTTGTCCAAGCCGATGTCGTACACAGCAGGGTTGCTCCCACTTGGGTCAAGCATAGAAAGAAGAAAGCATGGCGACGCCACAGGTTCGGCAAAGAAGCAATGCACATGCGGTCCAAAAACATGAGCAAGACCAAACGCGATGCCAGATGGTGCGCCACCAACGCCGCAAGGCAGATACACAAACAACGGATGCCGTTCATCAACGACAACCCCGGAGGCATGCAGTTGACTCTTCAGACCTAACGCAGCTGCGCTGTAACCCAGGAACAGCGACAGGGAATCCTCATCATCAACAAAGTACGACTTCGCATCGCACTCCGCTTGACGTCGGCCCGCTGCCACCGCAGCCGCATAGTCCCCCTCGTGTTCAACCACCGCGACGTTCCGCTTGCGCAATCGGTCCTTTTTCCATTGTTTGGCGTCAGCAGACATGTGCACCGTTGCCTTGAACCCCAGCGCGGACGCAATCACACCGATGCTCAATCCCAGATTGCCGGTCGAACCAACCGACACCTGATATTGGCCAAGGAATGCCCGCGCTTCGGGATCCAGGAGGCCGGCAAGGTCACCTTCGGAAGCAAAACCATGAGCGACAGCGAGATGCTCTGCTAACTCCAGGACTTCGTGGATGCCGCCTCGCGCCTTGATCGATCCGGCAACAGGTAACCCATGATCTGCCTTCACAAATACATGACCTGCAAAAGGCGGCAAGCCGAGTGCCTCTTGCAGAAAGCTGGCTCGAATCAATGGTGATTCGATGACTCCACCGGTGGCCTCCAGTTCGGGAAACAACTGAAGCAGCACGTGCCTGAAATTTGCAAAGCGGTTTGCGGCTTCAGTGACATCGGCCATGCCGATCATTCGCTCTCCCCATGAGCATACGGGCATCCCGTCATGGGAACGATTCGGGTTCGTCCACAACTGCGGTCTACGCGCCTCCAGCGCAGCGATCGCGTCAGCGGAGGCGAGTGTCAGATGCATCCTGTCCATGGAAAACAAACTCTTAGAGGGAAGGAAAACCAGATGGGAGCGTTCTCGTCCGCAAGAACGCTAAGAAACAGAAGGTTGCTCGCTATGCAGCTCCACGGGAGCAGGCGCGACGATGCGAGAGTCAAAAGCCCTGTAGAACCAGATTACGACCAGAGCTAGAGCATTCACGACCAAGGGAATCACCGAGACGGCTAGACGTATTGACCAGATTGCCGAGTGCGGTTGTTCGACGAAACCCTCTTGTGTCTCCACCAAGCCGGACAGAGCGAACAAGCCTCCGGCAACCAACGCGCCCAATGCAAATCCCAGTTTTTCGCCGGCGACGAACACCCCGCTCAGCACCGCCTCCGACTGCGGCGCGTCACTCCGGCTGTCTCCATGCTTGATGCAGTCCGCCAACATCGAATAGGCAAACACCTGAATTCCGCCTTCACTCATCCCCAAGATGGTTGCAATGGCCAACACAAATGGCACGGGGGTCGTTGGATGGACCATCAGGTACCCAAGGGCTGCGGTGCCAGCGACAACAAGTGCCACCGCGAACGATCCGAATTTGCCGACAAGCTTGCCGAGATACACAAACAGCGGAATCGCCGCGACAGACGCCCCGAAGGTCAGAAAGAAGAGAAGGGACAGGAAATCGGCGTCTCGATGCAGCACGTAAGTGACGAAGTACGCCAAGGTTGCCCCAAGCACTCCGCTCCCAATGACGTGGAGAACATAGGAAAAAAGTAGCAACAATAATGGACGGTTGTTGACCAGGGCACCCCAAATCTCGGCTTTCGTCAGGTGCGGAGCGTCCACATGTCGGGCTGGCTCCTTGGAAGTGAAGAACGTCGTCATCACGCTCACCGCCATGACGCTCCCCATCACGATACCCATCGCCAGATATCCGGACCGACCTCCCCCAAATTTCTCAACGATCAATGGAGCCCCAGCGCCCGCTAGCACGCAGCCCAGCATGGAGTACACGGCGCGATAGGAGTTGAGCGTTGTACCGTCGTGGTAGCCCGTCGCGATCTCGCTGTTCAACGCGCAATAGGGCACCAGGAAGGATGAATAGCAGAACGTGCAGATACTGAAGACCCCCGCCACAAAGCAAGCCGAGGCCAGCGGCGAACTGAACGGCGCTCCCCAGATGAAGGAGAATGCCGGCAGGATCGTCAACCCGGCGAACAGAATGAAGGGACGCCGACGGCCAAGCGACGTTGACGTTCTGTCGGACATGCCGCCCACCACCGGACTCGAAATCAGATCTACGATTTTCGGCAGAACTGCAGCCAGCGTGGCGACACCCACGGAGATGCCCAGGATGTTCGTCATGTAGAACATCAGCAAGATGCTCGGCGTGACGGAGTAGATTCCGCTGGACAGATCTCCGATGGTGTAGATCGGATACCTGACCAGACGCGATGCTTTCGGCTTGTCCATGGTGCACAACGCTATGCCGTGGTTAGGGTGCCGCGGGGTGACCGGCTGTCTCCGCCCGAAGCTGTGTCAAGCGGCTCCATAAGAGCCGACGCTTCTACATCCGTTCCTCTGCCAGAGAGGTATTTCACGGCGGCTGGCCGGCCGAGGCAACAATCGCCTCGAGTCGACGCATCGACCGTAGCAACACTTTCAGCGTTGTGAAGCGCGCTGTAGCAATGCCTCAATTGCTGCCAACGATTCGGGCTCGTCCAGAAGGGGAGGATGCCCGCGGCCTTCGACCGTTGTCAGCACGGTGTCGGCGTGAGCCTCCACCATGCGCTCAGCGCAGTCAGCCGTAAAGAAATCCGAGGTCGCTCCGCGAAGAAGCGCCACTGGCACGCCGCGCGTCGCGAGAAACTGCGGCCATAGATCTGGCCTTTCGGCCTTCATCCGTTGCGCATCGGCAAGCGAGCGAAGGTCGAAGTCCCGGGCATATCTGCCAGGAGCCACCTCTCGATAGGCTCGCAGCATCAAATCCACCCAGCGCTCTTCGGCAAGATCCGGGTACGTCTTGCTGAAGTGCAGCTTCACGCGATCCACTGCCTCATCAAAGCCGAAGTCCGATGCGTCGACGTTGTCCGCCATTCTTTTGGCAGACTGCTCCACGACTTCGGCGCCGAGGTCGTTCAGAACGATACCTGACACGCGCGTCCCGCTCTCTCCCGCCATATCCATCGCGATGATGCCCCCAAGAGCAACGCCCAATACCGCAACCGGGCCAATGTCGAGATGGTCCAGCAGATCTTTGACGTCCCGCATGACCAGATCGTAGTGATAGTCCTTGGGGTCGCTGTACCGCGTAGAGAAACCCCGCCCGCGGAGATCCGGGGCCACCACACGGACACCCTTGGCCGCGAACGTCTTTCCCAATTCGCAGAAGTCGCGGGAGTTCCGCATGAACCCGTGCAAACACAATAGCGGCACAGAAGACGCGGGGCGCGCCGGGACGAAATCTCTATAGAAAAGCTTCGCTCCCGTAGACGTTACAAACCACGCCTCTTTGCCGTTCTCGACACTTCCGTCCATGGCAGTTCCCCTAGCATGCGTCCCGCCCACCTCGGGCGATCGTTGGTGTCAAACATTGATCCAAAAGCTGACGTTAGTCAAGTTTTATCGTACACTGGGATCCACAAGGGGTCATCGCGCCCCGTTCTCACGACGACGTCATCTCACGTACATGAAAGACACCACCATCGTTATCGGCGCAGGCATCACCGGCCTCACAGCGGCGCACACATTGAAGGAAGCAGGTCGAGATGTTGTCGTCTTGGAGGCGTCAAACCGCCCCGGCGGGCGAATCGTCCGCCTGACAAGAAAAGGGGATGCAGCAGAAGGCGGAGCGCAAGGCATTCATTCCAACTACAGAGAAATGCTCAAGCTGGTGAACTCCTATGGGTTGTCCCAAGACCTGATGCCCCAATCGAACGTCCAAGCCGGTTATTTGGATCGCCGGGGCAATATCCAATTTCCGCAAGGGAACTTGGGGCTTGCCAAGCTGCTGGGCCTGCGGGGAACATTGGATCTCACGTGGTTTACGATCCGGTATCTTGCCATGTCGAAACGATTTTCGTTCTTTGAAACAGAGAAAGACATTCCGGAATACGACAATGTTTCGGCTGCGGACGCGTTTTCTTGGGCCGGCAGCAACTTTAAGGATTTTGTGCTCCGCCCCGCAGCCCATGGAATGGCAAATACAACGGCCGAGCATACGAATCTATATCACACGCTCAATCTCATAAAGATGTTTGGCACATCCAAAGTCATGACGCTGCGCACAGGCAATGTCACACTTGCCGAACGGATGGCCAAACGGGTCAATGTGCAATATGAAACGGCGGTATCAAAGATCCTCACGAATCGAGGCAAGGTCGAAGGCGTCCTTCTTGAAAACGGAACCACACTAAGTGCAAAGCACGTTATCGTCGCATGCTCCATCGATCGGGCTGCCGAGCTCGTCCCCGATGGTATGCAGACAGCAAAAGAGTTTCTGTCTTCATTCCCAAATGCCCCTTTCTCGCTGGTGTACTTTTTCCTTGATCGCCCTCTCCAAACAGAGGCGTTCGTGTACATGGGGCACGCCTACCGGGATACCGTCTTTAACATGGCTTTGAATCACACGGTCAAGACTCCGCACCTGGTGCCAAGTGGCAAGGGGATCATTTCCGCATGGCCTTGCTATCCCGATGCAGCGCGTCTCGCCCAGCAAAGTGAGTCAGACCTGATCATCCAAGCGTTACGCGACGTGGAGGCCTTCTTCCCAGGGATTTCTCAATGGGTTGATGAGGCACGCGTGCAGCGGCATACGTGGGGTGTTGGCCGCTTCGCTCCGGGCCAGCATGCTAAGATTCTCGCGTTCAAGAAGGAGGCTGAATCGTTTGACGGGATTTCATTCGCCGGCAACGATTACGATGGTGTCCACATGGAATCCGGCGTCCGTGGTGGCCTACGTGCAGCAGAACGAGCGCTGAAAGGCAATAAATAAAACGCTGACCCGTCGCTGAGCGCCTTTAATCTACAGAGGATTCACCCAGAGTGTCAGGATCAAAAATCACGCCTCCCGACGATGAACCGGTGCGCCAAAAGGCTTCGCACCGAAAAGGACGCACCGCAGAGGTGCGGCGATCCCCTCGCGTGCCAACTCAAGAGCGAAGCAGGCGCAGATATCAAGCGATTATCGAGGCAACCGAACATTTGCTGCAAACCGCAAATATCGAAGATATTAGTCTCTACGATATTGGAAAGCAGTCCAAGATAGCGCCCGCCTCTGTGCATTACCTGTTCAATACGGTCACCGCAATCCATATTGAGTTAAACAAGATATACAACGAGCGGCTAACTGCCATCGTTCTGGAGCAGAGCAAGCGCCAGGCTGCCAAAAAGAACCCAAGCTGGCAAGATTGGGTTAAAGCTGTGATGGCGGATGCCCGTGATGTGCTCAACAACAATCGAGCCATGAGTGAAATCATGTTGGGGCCAACATTGCATCGCCAAAGTCGGATTAACAACCTGATGCACAATAAAACATTCGGGCAGGCTTCGCTCGAGGTAATGCGGGAAGCCTATGTCATGCCGGAAATCCCAAATCTGGAACGCTACTTCATGTTCTCTACAGAACTCGGGGAGGCGTTGTGGTCGGGCTCTTATTCCGCCCGGGGCGAGATAGACGACGAAACGTTCGCGGAGTCTGTTCGGGCCACGCTCGCGTATCTGAGATGCTTCCTGCCGGAAACCCTGGTTCTAAAAGAGCGTCAAGCAGAAAGCGCAGCGTAGGCCGCAATCTGGAGCCTCGACGAGCAACAACTCTCGGCTCGTAAGCTGACGATTAATCGATTTACATCAGATTTTTCGCTCCCTATCCATTGACTTGAGCCATGCTGGGAAGCGCGGGCGCCCCGGACCGTGCTTCCCTCGCCGCAGTCAGTTGCCGGTTGCACCCATGATCGACTTTGTTTCTAGAAACTCGTCGATCCCAGCCGCACCCCACTCTCGGCCGTTTCCGGATTGTTTGTATCCGCCAAACGGCGCAATGGGATCCACCCCAGCCCCGTTGAGGTGCACCATGCCAGTACGCATCCGCCGCGCCACGCGCTGCGCCTCGTCAACATCCGGACCGTAAACGTAGCCCGATAAGCCGTAGATCGAGTCGTTGGCGATAGCAACCGCCTCTTCCTCATCGCGATATGGAATGACGACGAGGACGGGTCCGAAGATTTCTTCCTGTGCGATACGGAACATGTTGTGCGGGACTGTGAAGACCGTGGGCGCAACGTAGAAGCCTCGGTCAGTGCCTTCCACCGTGCTCAAACCACCGCTCACCAGCGTGGCGCCTTCATCCAGTCCCACTTGAATCATTTCGCGGACCTTAAGAAACTGCCGCCGGTTGGCGATGGGGCCCATGGTCGTGCTCGGGTCCATGGGGTCACCCACCACAATGCGTTTGCACGCCTCCACCGCTATCGCTTGCACTTCTGCAAGGCGGTGCGCAGGTACCAGCATGCGTGAAGGCGCCGTGCATGTCTGACCGGAGTTGCTCATCATGCTGAGCACCCCGTGTGTGACAGCGGTCGGGAAATCGGCTCCATCAAGAAGGATGTTGGCCGACTTCCCACCAAGCTCGAGAGACACACGTTTGACGGTATCTGCTGCGGCCTTGGTCACCTGTGCACCGGCGCTTGTCGAACCGGTCAACGAGACCATATCGACCAGTGGATGCGAGGCAAGTACCTGGCCGAGGCGACCGCCTTCTCCCTGGACCATATTGAAGACGCCGGGAGGAACGCCAGCCTCCTCCAGGATTTCCGCAAACAGCACTGAGGAGTAAGGAGCGTTCTGGCTGGGCTTCAGAACGATGGTGCAACCTGCTACCAAGGCTGGGGCGACTTTGCAGGCGACCTGGTTCATCGGCCAGTTCCACGGCGTGATCATGGCGCACACACCGACCGGCTCTTTGACCACGCGCGTGGACGGCAACTGAACCTCAAAGGCATGCGCCTTCGCGACGGCTGCCGTCGCACGGAAATGCATCATGCCTGCGGGGGCTTGTGCAGGCATCGACAGCGCATGGAGGGGCGCTCCCATTTCCAACGTGATGGCACGCGCCATGTCGTCCATCCGCCGTTCATATATGTCGGCAATGCGCTCCAGGAGCGCGATGCGTTCAGCAAGCGGCGTCTGAGAATAGGCGGGAAATGCATCGTACGCAGCCTGAATCGCGAATACAGCGTCAGCTTCGTCTCCGAAGACAAAACTGCCCGATACCTCTTCTGTCGCGGGATTGATCACATCGTGATGGCGGCCGCCACCGCTCGGCGGTACCCAACGGCCGTTGATGAAGGCGCATTGAAGATGCGCTGAGTCTTTTCCAATGGTCACGCGTTGTCTCCTTGCCGAATGCGTCGGCTTAGTTCTGGTTTTGGGGCTTTGCGGCGGGGTCCTGTACGACGCCTCGTTGCGAGAACATCAGCCATTTCCCCGGCCCCGTGGGCAATGCCGCCGTCAGCGGTGCGCCGCCGGCACGGATCGATTCGGTGAAAGTCCGACCACCGTCATGGCTTTGGGCCGCGAAGCCATCGAGGCCGACGACCATCACGTCGCCGTTTCTGGCCGCGATGGATGTGATGGAGCTGGCGGCTTTCAAAGGTATTCGCGTCCAGCTCCGGCCGCCGTCTTCGCTGCGCATCAACGTTCCGCGCTGGCCGCCGACTAGCAGCACGCCGCCGTCCAGCATCGCCCCGCACCACAGAGAGCCGTTGTAGCCGGTGTCGAGGTATTCCCATGTCCTGCCATAGTCGACCGAGTGCAGAACCTGGCCCTTCTCTGCAGTCGCATATATGCCCCCCTTTCCGTCGGGAAAGAGGCCAAGCAAGTTGAAGTCAGACTTGGTGCCCGCTTTGGGATTCACGCGCTGCTCTGTCCAGGTGGCACCGCCGTCCTGCGTCACCAGCACGAGCGACCACAACCCCACTGCAACGCCACGCTGTGGATCGAAGAAATGCACCGCAAAGAGGGGGCGATCCTCCTCGGTGCTCAACCGTTGAATTCGCCATGTTTCACCACCATCGGTGGTGGCAAGGATCACCCCCCAGTGGCCCACGGCCCATCCTGTTCTCGGACCGGCAAAGCTGACGCTCGTCAGAACTGAACTCACCGGCACCTGCTGTGCCTGGTGGAAAGAGGCACCTCCATCATCGGACAGCAACACGACGCCGTTGGCGCCCACGCTGACCAGACGGTCGCCCGCCCACGCCGCACCTAGCACCGGAGACTGTGTCGCGATGGGAGATTTCGCTGCGGGAATCGGAACCAATTTTTCGGATTGGGATGCAGCATTGGCAACCACGGCCAGTACAGGCGCCGCAGCAATGACGAAGGCTCGAAGGATGCGCGAATGAAGGATCTTCATGGTTCGTCTCCCCACATCAATGCGCCAGGAGGCCCGGCGCACGCGCGGGGCCGCGGCGTGGGAATAGCCGTTCCAGCCAAACCGCAAAAGCAGGAAGAACGGTCATCGCCATCACCATATTGACCAGGAACATGAACGCGAGCAGCTTGCCCATGTCGGCTTGGAACTTCAGTGCGGAGAACGACCACGTTGCCACCCCAACAGCCAGCGTCAGTGCCGTAAAGATCGTGGCTGTGCCGACCTCCAGAATCGAGTGCTCCAGCGCCTTGACGATACCCACTCCATTGGCCAGATGGAGTTGCAGGCGGTTATAGATGTAGAACGCGTAGTCGACGCCGATACCCACCGCAAGCACCATCACAGGAAGCGTGCCCACGGTCAGGCCGATCTCAAGCTCTTTCATGAACCAGTAGCCGATAAACGTGCCGATCGTGAGCGGGAGACAACAGGCCAGTACGGCGCGAACGTCCCGATAAGCGAGGAAAACCAGCAGGACGATCGTGGCATACACGTACAGCATCATGGGGAGTTCGCTGTGCTCGATCACTTCGTTCGTTGCCGCCAAGACGCCCGCGTTGCCTGAGGCAAGCCGGATCGTGACGCCGGGGAGTTTCTCCGTGTCGCGGAATGTCTTCACCGCGGCGATCACGCGATTGATCGTGGTGGCTTTGTGATCGGAGAGATAGATATGCACCGCACTCATGCTGCAATCCTTGCGCATGATTCCGGGAAGCCGCCCCACTTCTACGGCCATCGCCGCGTAATTCGCGGGATCAATGGGCGTCGCGGACATCTTCGGATTTCCTTCGTTGTAGCCTTCGTTGTATTGGCGAAGCAGCGACGAAAAGGACGTAATGGACAACACTCCATTTACGGGCTGCATTGCCCAGACGAACCGGTCCTGGTATGTGGCAATCTGGACGTTCTCGCACGAGGTGGGCGGCGCCTGAAAGACGACCGTGAGCCAGTCCAGCCCGATGTCGTAGTTGGTGGCGATCGAAACAGCGTCTCGGTTGAATCGGGCGTCTGCACGCAACTCCGGCGCGCCCGCCTGCAACGTACCGACCACGCGATCCCGGCTCTGCCAGGCCGCCGTGGCAAACACGCCGGCCGCGATGACAAGAACGAGTGCTGCATTTCGGGGAACCGCAACGCGTGCCAGGACATGCAGCCAACGTGCACGTTGTACCGCCCTCGCTTCCATGCTTTTGGCATACGCAGCGTCCACCTGAAGCATCGATGCCGCAAGGGGAAGCATGACCAGGTTCGTGATGATCTTGTACGCAACGCCAAGCGATGCCGTGATGGCCAATTCGCGCACCATCGGGATCGGGACAAGAACCAGTGTGGCGAAGGAAACGAACGCGGTGATGAGCGCAAGCGTTCCGGGCACCAGAAGACCACTGAAACTCGAGCGCGCAGCGCGGTCCACAGACTTGCCGTGAGAGATCTCTCGAACGATGAAGTTGATCTGCTGAACACCATGCGAGACGCCGATGGCGAACACGAGGAAGGGCACCAGCACACCCAACGGATCGAGCCCGTACCCCAGCAAATACAAGGTGCCGAACTGCCAGATCAGTGAAAAGAGCGAGCAACTCAGTGGCAATATCGTCAAGCGAATCGATCGGCAGTACCAATACACAGCCAAGGCGGTCAGCAACAGCGCCATCAAGCAGAACTGCAGGACGGCGGCAGCGCCCTCAGCGATGTCACCAATCTGTTTGGCGAAGCCGATGATCTGGATCTCGTACTTGTCGTCCTCGAACTTCTTGCGCAGCTCAGACTCCAGCATCCTGTCGAACGACACATAGTCGATACGCTTACCGCTGGCGTTCACCTCGTTCAGGTCGGCGGTCACCATGGCACTCGTCTGGTCTCGCGAGACCAGGCTGCCGACAAAGCCCCCCTGCGCCGTCGACCGAGAGATATTGCCGATGGCTGTCGCATCCAAGCGGTCCGGGGTGACCGTTCCGGGGATGAGTGGGTCTGCCCGGAAGCCTTCCTCCGTGATTTCATTGACGAAGGAATTCGGCGTCCACAAAGACTGGACGCTGCTGCGCGACACATAAGGCAGAAACGTGACGGCCTGCGTGACGTCGTAAAGACGCTTCAAGCCTTCCGTCGTCCAAATGGTCCCGGTCTTGGCTTTGACGACGACCGTCAGGCGGTTTGCGCCCAACAAGTCATCGCGGTATTCGTTGAACGTGGCGATATATTCGTGCCCCACCGGGAGCTGCTTCTCGAAGCCAGCATCCATTCGGAGCTTGACTGCAAACCATCCCATCGCAACGGTGAAAGCGATGAGCAATCCAAGCACAAGTCGCCTGTGGCCGAATAACGTGTGCTCGAGCATGTTTAGGGTCCGGACGAGCGCGCTGGAACGCGCCGACTCGGCAACAGGCGACGACTTCATGGTTACCTCAGAAATTGCGGGATGCGACGATGCCGAAGAAGTCTCGGTCACGTAACGGGTTCTTGAGCGGGTTGGTCGAACCCATGAACCTTGTGTAGTTCAGGCCGATCTGCCAGTTGGCCGGGTTTTGTACAAAGTTGACGTACAGGTTCATCGAGCTCACACCTCGCACGAACTGCGCATTGATGTTGGGGGTCTGGCCAAAGAGTCCGTATCGGAAGTACACGCCTGGATTGACCTGCCAGCCCTGCACCAGTGTCCCGTCATACACCCAGTTGAAGTCGACATTGATGCCGCCGGAGTACTTCGTTCCGGCCGAACTGCCGGGGCTGTTGAGCGCACCCGTGGCAAAGAGATCGTTGAATTCGTTACCCCACAGCAAACCACCAGCCGCAATAGGTGACCCTCCGTAGCTCTTATGGAGGCCCGGGTAGGCGATCACGACCGTTTCGGTGGTGAGCGTGGCCGTTTGCGCTCCCAAGAGATTCAAGAGCGTGCCTGCGTTTCCTGGCTGAAGTGCATAGAGCGAAGTCAGGTGCCACTGAAAGCGTTTTTCGTCGACCCAGCAATTACCCCCCTGGGCCACGCAACCACTCGCCGGATTGAGCGGCACAGCATCCCGAGGCCGGAAGGAGAGCTCCGTTCCAATGGCCATGTCGCCCACCGGAAAATTGGCGCTGACACCAAACATGTGGCGGTTTTCCGGATACTTGAAAACGGTAGCGCCGTCAGCAGCGAGAGACGTCTGGGGTAGCTTGTCGTGATACGCGATCGCGTAGACCCCAAGATTGATGTCCGTTCCGTCCGGTTGATAGCGTGCGGCAAAGCCAAACTGACCGCCGTTCTTGGGACGCGCTTCTCGCACACCGTAAGCACTCTCGCCCGCTCCGATGATGGACGAGGACCAGTAGCTACCTACCGGAGGCAAGTAGCTCTTGTTCCAGTTGCTCTGGACGTACCCCTCCACATTGACCCCATGCCCGAGGCCTGAGGCAACACTAAGGATTGGGGCAGGCAGAACAAATTCCTTGACCTGTGCACCTGGCTGAGACGCCCGGTTGATATCGATGGCGTTCGTCGCATTGATGCCGCCGATCTCGAAAATGCTCTCGCCCCAACTGATCACTTGATTGCCGACGCGAACTCGCGCCTGCTGATCACCGACACTGGACTGCTTGCTGACCCAAAGATCGAGCAACCGAGCCTTGAAGCGAATATTGCTGCGAGCATCCGATGCAAGCCCGCCACTGATATCGGGAGGAGAAGCGGCAAGCGCGTCCTGTCCGCTGGTTGCTCCAGTAGTGCGCGTGCCCGCGTAGTCGTACACCCAGGAGCCGCGGGCCATGAACGCTAGCCCCTCTGTCGGCATCTTCAACAGCAACTCATGGCTACCCTTGAGGTACGCCGTATAGGCATTGCCTTTGTTGTAGTTGATGTTGCCTTGGTCGCTAAGGCCGCTGATCTGCCCCAGACTGCCACCGCCCGTGCGGGCCCCGGTGGCTGCGTCATAAGTCGGCGACACGAGGTTTTCGCTTTGCGATGCCGTGCGAACACCAACACCTGCGGAGACTGTCGAATCGAGGCTCCCCTGGATCGTGTCGTTAGAGAACGTAAAGGCGTTCGCCCCCGTGCAACCCAACGCAATGAGCGCTGAAACCGCTCCACGCACGGCAGCACCACGCTCCTGAGAGCGAGCGAAAGAGAGATTTTTCATTGTCGACGTCCTCTCTTTCAACGCTCGCTCAACGCGCGAAGGTTTTCAGCGTTGTAGAAGCTCGCCTTGAAGTGCGGATCGCCGGAGCCATCCACGATCCATTTCGCATCTTTTCCTGCCGCGAGCATCGACCCGTCGACAACGTAGCGGCCATCATTCAGGTTGTATTGCGCAAAGACGAGAGACATACAGGCTCCCGTTTCATACACGGGAATCGAATACCCCTCCCGCACCTTGGAGATTTTGCCTTGGGCGTCATAGTCCACCGCACCAGCAAGACCCCAGCTATCTTCGTCGATGTAGAACAGACGCTTAGGCGCGGAATGCCGGACACCTTGTTTGACCGTCGCCTCTACCACCCAGACACGGTGGAGCTCATAGCGCCGATACGCAGGGTTAATGAAGTCCGGCTGATAGGCGTCTTCGTACTTGGCCGTGAAGTCGTACATCCCGAGCGCGTTGTACGGAATGAGCATCTCCTTCTTGCCAATCAGCTTCCAGTCGAACCGATCCAGAAGACCAGAGAAGACGTACGCCTCGTCGATGTTGTACTGGTTGTCGAAGCCGATCTGCGGTGCATCGTAGGCATAGGTCGGCATCCGGCGCGTCCGACGTTGCCCCGGGAAGTAGTAGAAGACTTCCGCCGGTTTGGCGGCATACGCAGTAAACATTGCGCCCTGGCCGGCCAGGGCCACAGGCGACTTGTACGTGAAGTAGTTCATCGCCTCGACCTGGCCCGCGGCAGAAAACGTCGTGCCGCCCTTCACGCCCCAGGGGAAGTAGAGCCACGTGTCGGATACAAATTTCAGGCCATCGCCAGAGCTTCCCTTTCGCGGCGACGTCATCGTAATCTGGTCTCGGAACTCGATGCCAACGCCGCGGTAGCCCAGCTTGGCGTTCCACATCGCTTCGGCGCCCGTCTTAGGATGCGGAAACGGGAACCCAGGAAGATACGCATCGGCCAATGCAGTGCCGTCTGGACTCATCTTGGCGAAGCCGATGTTCTTCTTGGTGTTCTCCGCCACAAAGTCGGGCATACCGCAGGTTCGACGCGTCGGATACACCGGCATGGTGTATCCCTTGGTTTGCTTGATCAGCGCGACCTGGCCAGGATTCAGCTTGTCGGCATACTGGTCGACGTTGCTCGCATCGATGACGTACAGCGGCTTGTCAGATTTGTACTTGAAGAAATCCAGTCGGCGCTTGCCAGGACTCCATCCATTCTCCAGCGCCCCCGGCGCGGTCCATGCAGGAATGCCGCTGGACGTCCCGGCCTTTTCCGCGCCAGCAGGCGTCAGATCAGCCGTCTGTGCTATTGCCGGGTACGCCGCCGCCGAGAAGAGCGCAGCAAGCAGGGAAGGCATGGTGACCTTTTTGATAGCAGCAAACGGCTGCAGCGGCTGGGTAGTCCTGGCAATCACAACACTCTCCTCGAGAATTTGCGCCCCCCTCAACGACTCAGTCAGAGCCGTATCGAAAGCGATCGTCAGATGGATGGCAAGAAATTCGGATGCACCGCAAAGCTGATGTAAAGCGAATTTAGCAGCGGCACGGGCGCCTATCAAGCAGGGTTTATGCCAGTGTTGCGCGGTAAATGTTGAGCTTCCTCGACATGGCCGGAGAATGGTTCGCCACCAACATCTGACTTATATTGACTTAACAAGACGATCCGGAAGCAAACGCACGTACTCTCCCCTTGTTGGTGCAGCGGCCCGCTTCTGCCCTGCCGGAGGGCAAATTAAGACGCCATCTTGTGCGCACTGTCTTAGTCAGGGATGCGACGGGTGCTTGCCGTGACGCTCAAAGAGCCTCTCGCATAGCGGATACGTCCACCGTTGTATTTCCCGGCAAGCACGTGCTCGCCGAATGCGGTGGCAAGGTCGCGTAGCACCGTTGTTAGCGCACGCCGACAGGCCCGTGAACTTAATGCCGCTACCGAAAGGGAGGAATAGAACTTTCGGGGGCGAACCGGTTGTCAGTCTTATGTTTGCCGACTGCACTGCCACGGTTCGCGTGGTACCCAGACACTGCCGCATATGTCGATAGTCATCGACCGTCGCATTCAACGGCAGCGATGCCTCTTCATCCAACAAGGGAAAGCGGCGGCTAGAAATGGGGGTGTGAATCGCAAGCCAATGCCGGGCCGATGGAGGAGAGCCGATGGACGCCAGAGGATGTTGGAAATGCGTCTGGACACTCTGCGTTGACGCCCTTTTCCAGCCTCAACCTGCCGACCCAAAGAGCTGAGATGCCCGGAGGATGGCGCGACAACTCTGACCCGCAATGTTGGTCGCGTCTAAATAGCGTCGACAGTCATCCTGGAGGCAAGTCACGCGGCCTGCCTCCACATGACAGGCAACCGCGACTACTGCTTGGTTGGCTCTGCGTACACGCGCTTCGCAAACGCGGCGATCGCGTCCGCCATCGCCTTGGGCTGTTCCGGCGCAAAGGCGTGACCTGCGTTGGGCACCACAACCACCGTGACACGATCACCCAGCATCGATTTCAGCACCTGCGAGAACCGGCGCGGCGCCACTGCGTCGTGTTCTGCCTGCAAGTCCAGGATCGGCGCGTTCCCCGCCGCAAAGTACGCATCGACCGGCGTCACGTTGCGGGCATGGGACTCCGCCTCATGCGTCTCTTCGTGCCAACCATCGAGCCAGACGCGGGGGTCGTTGCCGGGCGCAAAGAAGGCTTTCCGCAGGTATTCCAGCCGCTGCTCTTCCGACAGATGCATGTCACCTGCGCCATCGATAGCCTTGCGCATCTCCGCGTTGATGGGTTTCTCGTTCGAGCCAGGCGGTACCTTGCCGGCGGAAGCTGCCACCAGAACCACGCCACGCACCAGCTCGGGGCGATCCACCGCCACCATGCGCGCCGGGAAGTTACCCCAGGCGTGGCCCACCACCACAGCCGGCCCCTGCTTCTCGTGCTCGATCACTGCAGCCACATCTGCGGCAAAGGCATGCATGTCCAGATTCGCCATCGGCCCCTTGCTCTGGCCAATGCCACGCGGCTCCGGGCGCAACACGCGGAAGCCGTCGGCGACGAGCCGGTCTGCCACCTGGTCGTAATCGCGCCCCGAACGGCCTAGCGACGGCAGGATGACGATCAACGGCCCCTTGCCCTGCCGCATCACCTCGATCTGCACGTTGCTGTACTTGACCAGTTCACGATCAATCTGACCTGCATCCGTTGCTGCCAGTGCAGAGAAGGAAAGCATGGCCGCAGCCAATGCGGTACAGCCGTACTTGATCAGTTTCATGATGTTCTCCTTGGTGTCGATAGACATGCCGGGCTGATGTGCAGGCATGCGTGTTGTTGTGTTGACGGAATCAGGACGCGCCCGCATAGACACGTCGGGCGAAGCTGGCAATGGCGCGGCTCATCGCTGCGGGTTGCTCAGGCGCCATGGCGTGCCCGGCATTGGGAATCACCTCCACGGTCACGCGGTTGCCCAGCATGGGCTTGAACACGTTGGGTACGACCACCGCGTCGTACTGCGCCTGGAGATCGAGCATGGGCACCGTGCCGCCGGCAAAGTACGCATCCACAGGTGTGACGTTGCGGGCGTGGGCCTGTGCATGGTGGGTATCGGGGTACCACCCACCCACCCACGGCTTGGGATCATGACCGGGAGCGAAGAACGCCTGGCGCAGATATTCCAGACGCTTTGCCTCGGGCAGCGCGAGGTTGCCGGAGCCATCAATCGCTTCGCGCAGCCGGCCGTAAGGCTTCTCGTTGGAACCCGGCGGCAGCTTGCCGGCGGAGGCTGCCGCCATGACGAGACCGCGCACCAGGTCTGGCCGATCCACCGCCAGCATGCGCGCCGGCTGGCTGCCCCAGGCATGCCCCACCACGACAACGGGCCCTGTCTTTTCCTGATCGAGCACGGCGGCAACGTCGGCCGCAAACGCATGCATGTCGAGATTCGCCATCGGCCCCTTGCTTTGGCCGATGCCGCGCGGTTGCGGCCGCAGGACACGCAGCCCATCGGCGGCAAGCAGGCGGGCCACCTCGTCGTAGTCTTCAGCGCCGCGCCCCAGCGACGGCAGGATGACAACGGTCGGCCCACTTCCTTGGCTCAGGGTTTCGATCTGCACTTCGCCATGGCGCACGAGCTTTCGCTGCACGTCTGGACTGGTTTGCGCTGATGTGGCGCAGGCGGACATCATCAGAGTCAATGCGGCGCCAAGTAGGCATTTCTGCAACGTCATGGAGTCTCCTTTTTTCGGGACATGGCCCGGTTGTTATTGTTTCGGGCAACAGTGGCCCCTCGCGGCTGGAAACCAACCGCGATGCATCAGACAACGGCAACGAATCAGGCTATTTGGCGGAAATCGGGTCAAGCCCCGTCTGGACCAGCTTGGCAGCAACTTCCGGCGAGCGCAGATACGTGATGAGACCTTCGGCGGCCTTGCGTTCCTTGGCATCCTTTGCCACGGCAACAGCGATCACGCTCGTCTTCTGCACCTCGGCGGGCAGCGGGCCCACATACTGGATGCCGTCGAATGCGCGTAACTCGCTGATCTGCTGCAAGCCCAGATCGGCCTCGCCGCGCTCCAGGGCCGAGCCGACCAGCTCCTTGCCACGGATCAGCACGCTCTTGGCTTTCATCTGCTCGGCAATCCCGAGACGCTCGAACAGCGTGCCGGTGATGTAGGTGCCGCTCGCCCCTTCGGAAAATGCCACCGACTTGGCCGCCAGCAACGTTTGGCGCAGATCGTCGACGGTCTGAATATTCGGCTTGGGCAAGCCCTTGCGCACTGCAACGCCAACGCCTGACGCCACGAGATCAACGCGCGACTCCGGAATGAAGCGCCCTTGCTTTACTTGGTCCGTCAAGGCGGCGCCGATCATGAAGCAGACGTCCATCGGCTCGCCGTTCTTGATGCGCATCGGCAAGGCATCTGGCGAGCTGCCATAGGACGGGCCCCACGCAATGATCAGATGGTTGCCCGACTGCCGCTCGTACGCCGGTATGACTTTCTCGAACGCTGCGTGCAACGCACCGGTGGCCAGCACGTGGATATCGGCGGCCCAGACCGCACCCGTTGCGGCGATCAACGGCACTGCGCACAGCGTACGCGCCGCAAACCGGCGCACTCTGGATTGGAACGGCATGTCTTGTCTCCTAAGTCGTTCTCGTTTGATTTTTGGTGTTGCAGAACTAAACCGCCCCGCGTGTGTTCACGTACAGGGCATAGAGCGATGTGGTGGACGCCATGAAAAGGCGGTTGAGGTGCCGCCCGCCAAAGCACAGGTTCGCGCAGCGCTCCGGCAGTGCGATGTGGCCGATCGCGGTGCCGTCGGGGGCAAACACCCGCACGCCATCAAGCTCTGCGGTGCCGGTGCCCCAGCCGCACCACAGGTTCCCATGCACGTCGACGCGAAAACCGTCCGGAGCCCCGTCCGCGGCATCGATCAGCACACGGCGGTCGCCCAGCGTTTTGCCGTCGACCACATCGAATGCGAGAATCTCGCGCGGCCGTGCGCGCGATGCCACCACGTAAAGCGTCCGCTCATCCGGTGAGAACGCCAGCCCGTTGGGTCCGAGCACATCGTCCGCAACGCAATCCAATCGTCCATCGCGCGGGTCGATCCGATAGATGCTTGCTGGCAACTGCGGCTTGGCAATCTGGCCCATGTAGTCGCTCACCAGGCCGAACGGCGGATCGGTAAACCACACCGCGCCGTCACTTGCGACGACCACGTCGTTCGGAGAATTGAGCGGCTTGCCATCGAACTCGCTGGCCAGCACGATGATGCTGCCGTCGTATTCGGTGCGCGTAACGCGGCGTTGCCCATGCTCGCAGGCAATCAGCCTGCCCTGCCGGTCGCGTGTCAGGCCGTTGGCCTTGTCGGAGGGCGTGCGGTATGCCGCCACCGCGCCGGACGCATCGTCCCAGCGCAGGATGCGATCGTTGGGCAGATCGGTCCAATAGAGCGCCCCGGCGTCGCCAAACCAGACGGGGCCTTCCGCCCAGCGGCAGCCGGTCCACAGGCGCTCGACCTTGGCGTGCGGCAAGCGGTAGTGCTCGAAGCGCGGGTCGAGAATGCGCACGGCAGGGTCAGGCGTGCGCAGGCTGGGTTGCCACCAGTCGTTGCTCATCGCTGGCCCTCCTTGACGCGGCTCAGCAGCACCAGAGAAAGCAGCGTTGCCAGCACCAGCATCGCGCCCATGCCGATCAGCCCGGCCTTGAACGAGCCCGTGGCGTCTTTCAGCCAGCCCACCATGTACGGGCCAAACAACCCGCCAAGGCTACCCACGGAGTTGATGAAAGCGAGGCCGCCCGCTGCAGCCTGCTTGTCCAGGAACGTTGCCGGAATGCTGTAGAAGCACGTGCGCACGGATGACAACCCCACCACGGCCACCGTCAAGCCGAGCATGGCGGGCACCAGCGCATCAGACGCCACCGATGCAAAGAAGCCCAGCGCCGCCACCGCACAGGTGATCACCAGGTGCAAAACGTAGCGCTGCGTGCGCGCCACCACGCGTGCCCAGACCAGCATGACCAGGGCGCCGACGACGTAAGGCAGCGCCGTGGCAAAGCCCACCTGCGTGTTCGACAGGTGATGCGTCTTCAGGATGGTCGGCATCCACACGCCAATGCCCAGAATGCCGATGATGTAGCTGAACAGAATGGCCGTGAGCAGCCAGACGCGTGCGTCTTTGAGCGCCGGTCCGAGACGATGCTCAACCGCTGCGCTGCGCTCCCGTTCGATGGCCGACGCCAGTGCGGCGCGCTCCTCTGCCGTAAGCCAGGCGGCGTTATCGGGGCGATCGGTCAGCATGCGCAGGCAAAGCAGGCCGAGCACACAGGCCGGCAGCCCCTGCAGGATGAACAGCCACTGCCAGCCATGCAGCCCCAGCCAACCGTCCAGCTCCAGCATCGATACCGACAGCGGCCCACTGAATACCGACGAAAGCGGGATCGCAGCGAGAAACCAGCCCATCATGCGCGTGCGATAGCGCGACGGAAACCACAGGGTGAGATAGAAGATGACGCCAGGAAAGAACCCGGCCTCGCCAATGCCGGCGAGCAGGCGGATCGCCGCATAGCTGTTGGGCCCAACGGCCAAGCTTGTGCCTGCAGCAAACAGGCCCCACGTGATCATGATCCGCGCCAGCCAGCGACGTGCGCCATAGCGATACAGCGCCAGGTTGCTCGGCACCTCGAACAGGCAATAGCCCACGTAGAAGATGCCGGCAGCCAGACCAAACTGCGCGGCGCTCAAGCCCAGGTCGCGGTTCATGGTCAGCGCCGCGAAGCCGACGTTGGTCCGATCGAGGTAGTTGACGAAGTACGCGATTGCCAACAGCGGCACGAGGCGCCAGGCAGCCTTGCGACAGGCGCTTTGTTCAGCAGACTGCCCTACCTGGGCGGCATCGATAAACGTGGCTTGCATGGCGATGCCTCAGAAATAGAGTCGTTGCGGGTTATGAACGAGCACAGCTTCGGCAGCGTCGGCGCCGCAGGCTTCCTGCACGAACGCGAGCAGACTGCTGTCGTCGGGCACGTCGCCCTTGATGTTGGGATGCGGCCAGTCCGTGCCCCAGATGGATCGCTCGGGTGCCCCTTGCACCAAGCGCCTCATCAGCGGCAATGCTGCCTCCCACGGCGGTGCCGCGCCTTGCATGACGCGGTCGACCCCAGACAACTTGATCCACCGCTTGTCATTGCGCAGATGACGCTCCAGCTCGCGCATGGCAGCTTCGTCCAGCGGGCGCGTCGCATCCTGACGGGCCATGTGGTCGATCACCAGCGGCACATTCAGGTCTTCCCACGCGTGGAGCACCGGCAGAAGCTGATCCAGTTGTCCATGCAGCAGCACGTGCCAACCCATGGGCCCGACGCGCTCGGCAAGTTCGCGCAAGCGGCCCAGATCACGGTCGCCCGGCAGGTGACCCATGAAGTTGAAGCGGATGCCGCGCACGCCGCCTTCGTGCAACTCGCGCAGGGCGTCATCACTCGTGGTGTGGTCGACCAGCGCGACGCCTCGGTAGCGCCCTTGCGTCATGGCCAGCGCGGCCAGTAGCGCACGGTGATCGGACTGGTAGCACGCCGCCTGCACCAGCACGCCGTGCGTGACACCCAGTTGCTCATGCAGCGCAAGCAGTTGCGTCATCGGGGCTTCCGCCGGGCGATACGACGCATCGGCCGGCAGCGGAAAGGCATCCCAGGGCCCATAGATGTGCGTATGGCAGTCCCACACGCCGCCGTTCAGTTCGCCTTGCATGATCAGTCGCACCGCGCCGTCATGCCGCCGTCGACCACGACTTCGGTACCTGTAATAAAGCGCGCCTCGTCCGAAGCGAGGAACAGCGCGGCATGCGCGGTATCACGCCCGTCGCCCATGAAGCCGAGCGGAATGCGGGCAAGGCGGCTTTCCAGCAGCTTGTCGACATCGCCGCCCGAGCGCTGGCCGGCGAGGCGCACTTCCACCATAGGCGTATGCAATTGCCCCGGCACCACGGTGTTCACGCGAATGCCCTTCTTGGCGTATTCAACGGCCACGACCTTGGAAAGCTGGATCACACCGGCCTTGCAAGCCGCGTAGGCCACCTGCGCCGAGCCCGTCCAGCGGATGCCGGAAGTCGATGCCGTATTGACGATGGCGCCACTGCCCTGCGCTTCCATCACGGGCAGCACGTGCTTGCAGGTCAGATAGACGCTCTTGAGGTTGAAAGCGACCTGCGCATCCCACTTGTCTTCCGACAACGCCACAGGGCCGCCAGCAGCAGAGCCACCAACGTTGTTCACCAGGATATCGACGCGGCCGTGTTGCTCCACGCAGGCATCGACCATGCCTTTGACGGCTGTGGTGTCGGTCACGTCGCAGGTGTACGGCGTGACCTCACCACCGGCCTCGCGCACGCGGCGCAGCGTTTCCTCCATGGCCTCAAGGCTCTTGTCGACGGCGAATACGCGCGCCCCCGCCATCGCAAACAGCACCGCTACGGCGCGGCCGTTACCCCAGCCCGGGCCGACGCAGCCTGCGCCGGTCACGATGGCCACCTTACCTGCCAGACGGCCCGCGGCCGTGGCTTGTTCAAAGTCGGTCGTTGCTTGCACAGTGAATTCCTTGTTGCTTGTTGCTGTTACATCGACAGTTGCGTCGGCAGTTCCGGCGTCGCACCGGCCGGCGCGGGCACGTTGAATGCCTTGATGGTCATAGAGATGAGCGTGTAGTAGCCGGCAATGCCGACCAGATCGACCACACCGTTCTGGCCGATGGCGTCCACCAATTCGGCGTACAGGCCGTCGTCCACTTCGCGCCTGGCATGCAGCTGTGTGAGGAACGCGAAGACGAGCGCCTCGTCGCGCTGCTCGAACGCCGGGTTCATGCCGTCGCGAATGGCGTCGATCACCGCCGGCGATACGCCGGCTTCCAATGCGAACGGCTTGTGCGCGGCCCATTCGTATTCCGCCAACCAGTAGCGGCCCATGAACAGGATGGCCAGTTCGGACAGGCGCGGCGGCAGGCTGCTGTCGTAGCGGCAATAGCGTCCGAGCGCCTGTGCGCGGTCGGCCAGCAGGGGGCGATGCAGCCAGACGGCCAGCGGGCCGCGCACACCCTTGCGGGGGCCATTGGCAATGGCGTCGTAGACGGCGCGCTGGTCTGCGTCCAGCGCATCGGGATTGAGGGCGGCAATGCGTTGCATGTTGGTGTTGCTCAGTGACTTAGTGGGTCAGCGCGTCGTGCGCCACCGCAGCTTGTGTGGCGGGCTTCTGCAGCTTGAGGAGAGAAGAACGGGCCTGCCCGCCGGTTTCGCGATGGAAGGCCTCGGCATCGAATGCACCTTCCCAGCGGGCGATGGCGAAGACCGCAATGGTGTTGCCGACCACGTTGACGAGCGCAGTGGCGATCGCCATGACGCGGTCGATGCCGAACAGCAGGCCCAGACCCGCCACCGGCAGCGAACGCACCGATTGCAGCGTGGCTGCCAGCTTGACGAACGCGCCGCCGGCAACCGTGGTGCCACCCTTGGAGGTCAGGCTCAGGATGGCAAGCAAACCCAGTTGCTGCCACAGCGAGAACGGTGTGTCAGTCGCCTGCGCAATGAAGCCCACGGCGATGGCCATGTAGATCGACGTGCCGTCGAGGTTGAAGCTGTAGCCGGCGGGCAGCACAAAGCCGACCACGGCTTCATCGCAGCCTGCGCGTTGCAGCTTCTCCACCAGACGCGGGAAGGCCACTTCGCTCGATGCTGTGCCGAAGATCAGCAGCATCTCGTCGCGAATCAGCTTGAGCACGCTGAAGTACGGCAGGCCGATCATCCAGCTGATCGAGCTGAGCACGCCAAACACGAACAGCAGCGAGGCGGCGTAATAGAGCACGATCACCTTGAGCAGATACAGCAGCGTCACGCCGCCATAGCTGCCCACCGCCGCGGCCATGGCGCCAAATGCGCCGAGCGGTGCCAGCTTCATGATGAAGCCGAGCATGCGGAACAGCACCTTCTGCGCTTCGTCCATGCCGCGCAGCAGGACCGAGTCCGGACCTACCGAGAGGTTCAGCGCCAAACCGGCGAGGATGGAAATGATCAGCACCTGCACGATGTCGCCCTTGGCGAAGGCATCCACCAGCGTGTGCGGAATCAGGCTGAGCAGGTAATTGACGGCCGAGATGCCGCCAGCATTGCTGGTGGCCTTCACCGCATCAGCGCTTTCTGCGAGGTTGGTGGCGTGCAGTCCCACGCCGGGTTCGAACACGTTGACGAGCACAAAACCCAGCACCATGGCCACCGTGCTGACCACCTCGAAGTACACCAGCGACTTCACGCCCATACGGCCCAGCATGCGCAGGTCTCGCACGTGTGCCAGGCCCTGCACCAGCGTGCAGAAGATGATCGGGGCCAGCATCATCTTCAGCAGCGCGATGAACGCCTGCCCGATGGGCTTCATGGCAACGGCCCACTGCGGCGCGGCGATGCCGAGGACGACCGCACACGCCAGGCCGATCAAGACCTGCACGTGCAGCTTCTTCAGATGTTTCATGGTGTCTCCTGCGTCCAGTCGTTCAGTGCTCTGCGGCGAGAAGACGACGCAAGCTTGCTGGACTTGTATTGCTAGAAAGGCGGTCGTTGGGGACGTGAACGCCGCTGGCCGTATGGCCTAAGGGCGAGCCGTCTCCTGTACGCGTTGGTAACTTGTTATTTATAGGAAGCATAGATTGACGGTCTTTTCTTGACAAAGACCATGTGGACATACAAAGCTATGCCAACACGGCATATCTCGAAGCAAGCATGGACATCCGCGAACTCAAGAGCTTCATCCGCGTGGCGCGTGCCGGCAGTTTCAGCCGCGCAGCCGCCGAGCTGTACATCGCGCAACCGGCGCTAAGCCGACAGATCGCAAAACTGGAGGCGGAGATTGGTGTGCCGCTGCTGGTTCGGCATGGCCGCGGCGTCCGGCTTACCTCGGCGGGGTCGCGTCTGCTGGAGCGGGCGGAAATGATCACGCACCTGCTCAGCGAAACCAGCGAAGACGTTCGCGCCAGCGCGGATGAGGAGCGCGGGCATCTGGCCGTTGGCCTGCCGCCGACCATGGGTGCTCTGATCGGCGCCGATCTCGTCCAGGCCTTCCGGGCGCAGTGGCCCAGGGTGTCGTTGCATGTGCGTGAAGGCCTGAGCAGCTCGCTGCAGGAGTGGGTGCTGGATCGGCGCGTTGACCTTGCCGTCGTCTACAACCAGCCGCCGCTGGATGCATTCCACGTGCGCCCGTTATTCAGCGAACCCATGATCCTGGTGGGGCCGCCCGGTTCAGAGGCCGATCAGCGCGAATACCAGATCCGCGACTTGGCCAGCATTCCGTTGATCCTGCCGGGCCTGCCGCACAGCAATCGGCGCCTGGTCGAACAGGCGGCCATCCAGCACGGTGTGCGGCTGCGCGTCGCGCTGGAAGTCGACAGCGTGTCGCTGACCAAACAACTGGTAAAGGCCGGCGCTGGCTATTCGATCCTGACCTACATCGCGATCAAGGAGGAGATCGCACGCGGTGAACTCGTGGCGCATCGCATCGGCCGGCCCGGCATCCGTTCGAGCGTGGCGATCACGACCTTGCGCGAGAATCCCCCTTCCCGCTTTGCCGCTGCCTGGACCGCTCTGCTGCAAGACAGGCTCAAGCAGTTCATTGCGTCGGAATCGTGGAAGGCAGATGTGGTCTGGCCTGACGATCGGGCTCGTTAGCCGCTGGCCGCTCTGAAACGACAATGGCAAGAGTTCATTGACCAATCTGCGCGGCTCTTTCTTGAGGATCATGAAAGATATCGCCAGGGGATCGCCCAAGGGGGCCGATACCTCATCTCGTCGGGGCAGCGAGCGGCCGTACCGCACTCGTCCTGAATGCTGCCGCCGGCACCGTATCCGACTGGTAAGGACGCGGAACTGCAGAGCGCAGACTGACATATGCACGTCACTGCTCCCAAACCTTGCCCGGATCGGACTGCGCCAATCGCGGACTGGCGCCAATAGTTGCCAACCCCGCAGTTGGACCAGACTACTTTGTTCAGGTACGGACTTTTGTCTCCCCTCACCGGTTCGAAAAAAACTAATCCGGCACCACCGCCGTCACCTCAATCTCCACCTTGGCCCGGTCTTCGACCAGCGCCGTCACCTCTACGGCCGTCATCGCAATACTGAAGCTGCCGATCAGCTCGCGGAACGCCTTGCCGATCTCGGGGTAGGCCGCCACGTAGGCCTTCTTGTCGGTTACGTACCACGTCATGCGCACGATGTGCTCGGGCTTGGCGTCGCCGGCGGCCAGCACCTCGACGATGTTCTGCAGCGCCTGGCGGACCTGACCGGCCAGGTCATCCGTGTGGAACACGCCCTGCGCATCCCAGCCGATCATGCCGGCCACGAACACCATGCGTCCGCGTGCGGACACACCGTTGGCATAGCCCTTCGGACGCGGCCAGTTGGGAGGGAGGAGTACTTCCATGATGCAATTCCTTCTAGTTCTATTACGACTGCAGTTGAACGCTCGCCTCGATCGCCTGCCGCACATCAGGCGGCATCGGCATCGCGCGATGCGTATTGAGATCGGTAAATACCAGCACCTGCTGCGAGCGTACGCGCTGTTCGTCGCCGGCCCAGCAATCCAGGCCCAACGTGAGCGACGCATTGCCCAGCCGCTCCAGCTTCAGCTTGAACTGCACGTCGTCGCCCATGCGGCTGATGGCGCTGAACTCGCAATGCAGCTTGACGATGGGCAGGCCGATGCGGCGCGGGCCCAGCATTTGCGCATACGAAACGCCCAAGCCATCGGTAAACCAGTCTTCGACCAGGCCATTGAACAGCACAAGGTACTGCGGAAAGTAGACGATGCCGGCCGGGTCGCAGTGTGCAAAGCGGATGCGCGCGGCGCGCTCGAAGTGGTAGTCACTCATGATTTGTCGTGTTCGCGCAGGCGGTAGCGCAGCAGCTTGCCGACTTCACTGCGCGGCAGGCTCGCGCGGAACTCGATGGCGCGCGGATACTTGTACGGGGCCACGGTCTGCTTCACGAAGTCCTGCAGTGTCTTGACCATCTCCGGCCCCGCCGTGTGGCCCGGGTGCAATACAACGAAGGCTTTGACGATCTGCCCGCGCTCTTCATCGGGCTCGCCGATCACGCCGCACTCGGCCACCGCCGGATGCTGCATCAGCGCGTCTTCCACCTCGGGCGCAGCGATGTTGTAGCCGGACGAGATGATCATGTCGTCGGTGCGCGAGTGGTAGTGGAAGTAGCCTTCCTCGTCCATCACATAGGCATCGCCCGTGAGGTTCCAGCCGTTGCGCACGTAGGCGCGCTGGCGGTCATCGGCCAGGTAGCGGCAGCCGGTCGGGCCCTGCACAGCCAGGCGGCCCACGGTGCCCGGCGGCACGGGGTTGCCGGCATCATCCACAACGCGCGCGACATAGCCCGGGACGGCCTTGCCGGTGGCGCCGGGGCGCACGTCGGCATCGGCGGCGGAGATGAAGATATGCAGCATCTCGGTCGCGCCAATGCCGTCAATCAATTCGATGCCGGTAGCGCTCTTCCACAGCGTGCGCGTGGCCACCGGCAGCGCTTCGCCGGCCGACACGCAGCGGCGCAGCGGCGTGGCGCGCAACTCGTCTCCGCGCGCCGCGATGTTGCGATACGTGGTGGGCGCGGTGAACAGCACCGTCGCGCCAAACGTGCGGATGCCATCCACCAGATCGTTCGGCGATGCCTTCTCCAGCAGCACGGTCGATGCACCCACGCTCATCGGAAACAGCAGCAGGCCGCCGAGGCCAAACGTAAACGCCATCGGCGGGCTGCCGATGAAGATGTCGTCCGCGCGCGGCTTGAGCACATGCGGCGGCCAGCACGCGCAAATGGCGAGGATGTCCCGATGAAAATGCATCGTCGCTTTCGGCACGCCCGTCGTGCCCGACGTGAAGGCGAGCAGGCACGTGTCATCTGCCGCCGTATCGACATTGGTGAAAGTGGCCGGCTGGCGTGCCATGGCAGCCTCCAGCCCTTCCGGCGTGGCATCGTGAAAGCACAGCATCTGCACGGGCGTGGCGGCTTGCGAGACCGCATCGCGCAACTCGTCGACGAGCCGCGCATCGCACAGCGCGAAGCCGATCTCGCCCTTGCCCAGGATTTGGCCCAGCTCTTTGGCGCGCAGCAGCGGCATGGTCGTCACCGCAATGGCGCCCACTTTCATCACGGCAAACCAGCACGCGGCGAGCATCGGGCTGTTGGGCGAGCGCAGCAGCACGCGGTTGCCCGGCACAACGCGCATCTCATTGACCAGCACGTTGGCGATGCGGTTAGCGTGCGCCTGCAGATCCGCATACGTCCAGCGGATGCCGGGCGCCTGGATGCAGAGGCGGCCGCCCTCGCCTGCGGCAACGCGGCGGTCGAGCAATTCGGTTGCGCAGTTGAGCTGCGGCGGAAACTGCAGCGCCGGCAGGTCGAAGCGATACACCGGTTGCAGCTCCGCCGGCGGCAGGCGGTCGCGGGCGAAGGTGTCGATATGGGCGCTGGGCATGGCGAGCTCTCCGTCTCTGGGCTGGGCAGTGTCAGTGCGCTGCAGGCGTGGCCGCACGCAGCAGTTCGCGCGCGATGATCAGTTGCTGCACTTCCGTCGCGCCTTCGTAGATCCGCAGCGAGCGGATCTCGCGGTACAGGCGCTCGACCGGCTGCTCGCTCACCACGCCCAGGCCACCCCACATCTGCACGGCGGCGTCGATCACCTGCTGCGCGTTCTCGGTGGCGGTCAACTTGGCCATGGCAGCCTCGCGCGTCACGTTGCGGCCCTGGTCGCGCTGCCACGCGGCGCGGTACGTCAGCAGCGCGGCGCTGTCGATGGCGGTGGCCATTTGTGCGAGCTTGGCCTGCGTGAGCTGGAAATCGGCAAGTACGCCGCTGAACATCTTGCGGCTGGTGGCGCGCGCCAGCGCTTCGTCCAGCGCGCGGCGCGCAAACCCCAGCGCGGCTGCCGCCACCGACGTGCGGAACACATCGAGCGTTCGCATCGCCACCTTGAAGCCCTCGCCTGCCGCGCCCACACGCTGGCTGGCCGGAATGCGGCAGTTGGTAAAGCGCAGGCGCGCCAGCGGGTGCGGCGCAATCACGTCGATGCGCTCCGCAATCTCAAAGCCCGGCGTACCGGCTTCGACGATGAACGCGCTGATGCCGCGCGAGCCCGGCGCCTCGCCGGTGCGGGCAAACACGACGTAGAAGTCTGCGATGCCACCGTTGGAAATCCACGTCTTCTCGCCGTCGAGCACGTAGTCGGTGCCGTCTTCACGCGCGGCGCAGGCCATGGCGGCCACATCGGAGCCGGCATCCGGTTCGGACAGCGCAAATGCGGCGATGGCCTCGCCGCGCGCGACCTTCGTCAGATAGCGTTCGCGCTGCTCGGGCGTGCCGTGCAACGAGATGGCGCCCGAGCCCAGCCCCTGCATCGCAAAGGCAAAGTCGGCCAGGCCGGAATAGCGCGCCAGCGTCTCGCGGATCAGGCAGATGGCGCGCGTGTCGATGGTCTCGGCCGCGCCGCCGTGTGCCGTGCCGCCCACGGCGTGGCGCAGCCAGCCGGCCTGGCCGAGCGATTTGACCAACGCACGGCATTCGGCGTCCACATCGGGGCCGTGGTCGTGCGGGATGTGCTTCGTGGCCCAGGCGTCGAGTTCGGCTTCGAGCTGGCGGTGTTTGTCGTCAAAGAAGGGCCACTGCAGATAGTCTTTGTCGCTCATCTCAGTTCCCCTCGAACACCGGTTTCTGCTTGGCGACAAACGCGTGATACGCGCGCGAGAAGTCTTCGGTCAGCATGCAGATGGCCTGCGCCTGCGCCTCGGCTTCAATGGCCTGCTCGATCGTCATCGTCCATTCCTGGTGCAGCATCGTCTTGGTGATGCCGTTGGCAAAGGTCGGGCCCGCGGCCAGGTCGGCAGCCAGGGCTTGCGCTTGGCTCAGCACCTCGGCTGGTTCGCACAGGCGGTTGAAGAAGCCCCAGCGCTCGCCCTCTTCGCCGCTCATCGAGCGGCCGGTGTAGAGCAGTTCGCTCGCGCGGCCCTGCCCGATGATGCGCGGCAGGATCGCGCAGGCGCCCATGTCGCAGCCGGCCAGGCCAACGCGGTTGAAGAGGAACGCTGTCGTGCTGCGCGCCGTGCCCAGGCGCAAGTCGGAAGACATCGCCAGGATCGCGCCCGCGCCCGCGCACACGCCGTCAATTGCCGCGACAATCGGCTGCGGGCACGCGCGCATCGTCTTCACCAGTTCGCCCGTCATGCGCGTAAACATCAGCAGCTCGGGCGCCTTCAGTTGCACCAGCGGGCCGATGATTTCGTGCACATCGCCGCCGGAGCAGAAGTTGTCGCCCGCGCCGGCCAGCACGATGGCCTTGACGTCATCCGCCCACTTGAGCTGATGAAACAGGTCACGCAGCTCGGCATACGAATCGAACGTGAGCGGGTTCTTGCGCTCGGGCCGGTTGAGCGTGATGGTGGCAACGCCGCCTTCCACGCTCCACAGAAAGTGCTTGGCTTGATAGCCCGCCAGCGGTCGGCGGTTGCCGGCCAGCAAGGCCGGGTCCATATGGTGATTCGGGTCGGTCATGGTTGGGTCGGGTTCGTTCAAGGTTGATCTTCGCGGGCGTCCAGCTCTTGCTCGCGCTGCGCGAGGTGGACGCGCAGGTGGCCGAGCTGCGCATACAGCGCGTCTTTGTTGGCCATGCCAAGGCCGTCGAACATCTCGATCAGCCAGCGTTCGTGCTCGGCGGCCATCTCGGCAAAGTGGCGGCGGCCGGCGTCGGTCAGCAACACGCGAAAGGACCGGCGATCATCCGGATCCGCCTCGCGTTTGACAAGCCCTTCCTTCTCCAGCTGGTCGGTCAGGCCGGTGACGTTGCCGCCGGTCACCATCAGGTAGCGCGACAGCACGTTCATGCGCAGTCCGTCCGGGTGACGATCGAGTTGCGCCAGATAGTCGAAGCGCGGCAGCGTGGTGTTGAAGCGCGTGCGCAGGCGCTGGCGGATCTGCTGTTCGATCTGCGTGCTGCATGCCAGGAGGCGCAGCCAGATCTTGACGTCCATGTGATCATCCACATGCGCACGGGCTTCCAGGCCGATACGTTCGTCGCCCAGCGCATGCACGACGGCGTGGTGGCCTGAGGCGCGCGTGGCGAGTGCGGTTTTGCGCCGGGTGCGTTCGTTGCTCACATTACCTCCCCGCCGGATACCGAGATGGCCTGCCCCGTGATTGACGACGCGCCTTCGGAGCACAGCCACACCACGGCGTTCGCCACTTCGTCGGGCGCGATCAGCCGACCCTGCGGGTTGCCCTTCACCAGCTCGGCGCGGGCCTCTTCCGCGCTGCGTCCGGTACGGGCAACGATACGATCGATGCTCTCGCGCACGATGTCGGTTTCCGTATAGCCGGGGCAGACTGCGTTGACAGTGACGCCGCGCGCCGCAAGCTCCAGCGCCAGCGAGCGCGTGAGCCCGATCACCCCATGCTTGGCCGCCACATACGCCGACACATACGCATAACCGCGCTGCCCCGCCGTGCTGGCAATGTTGACGATGCGGCCGCGGCCCGAGGCTTGCACATCGGCCAGCGCCGCCTGCGTGCACAGGAACGTGCCCGTCAGATTGACGGCCAGCATGCGCTGCCATTGGTCCAGCGTGGTCTTGGCAAACGGCGCACTCTCGGCTTGGCCCGCGTTGTTGACCAGGATGGAGATGGGGCCGAGCCCGGCGCGTGCGGATTCGAACGCCGCCGACACACTCGCCTCGTCGGTCACGTCGCACGTCACGACTTGCGCGCGGGCGCTGTCGGGCAACGTCTTGGCAGTGGCCTGCAGCACATCGGCGTTGCGGCCCATCAGCGTGAGCGTGGCGCCATGCGCCGCGAGTTGCGCGGCAATCGCAGCGCCTATCCCGCGCCCTGCGCCGGTAACAACGGCGTGGTGCCCGGTGAGCATCGCAGGTGTCGCCATCTCAAACCCCCTGCATGCGGTTGGCCTGCTCCAGCGGAGACAAACCCGCGGCCTGCGCCGCCATCGCGCGTTCGCGCTCCAGGTTGCGCTCCAGCTGCAGCTTGCCTGCGCGGTATTGCTTGGGCCACGGCATGTCGAGGTAGCCGATGCGCGCGGCTTCATTCAGCGTCCAGGCCGGGTTGGCCAGGTGCGGGCGCGCCACGGCGCACAGGTCGGCACGGCCCGCGGCGATGATGCTGTTGACGTGGTCCGCCTCGGAGATGGCGCCCACCGCGATGGTGGCGATGCCCGCCTCGTTGCGCACGCGGTCGGCAAACGGCGTCTGGAACATGCGGCCGTACACGGGCTGTTCCTTCTTGCTGACCTGGCCCGACGAACAATCGATCATGTCCGCACCTGCGGCCTTGAAGACGCGCGCGATTTCCACCGCATCGTCCGGCGTGATGCCGCCCTCCACCCAGTCGTGCGCGGAAATGCGCACCGACATCGGCTTGTTGCTCGGCCATACTTCACGCACTGCGTGGAAGACTTCGAGCGGAAAGCGCAGCCGGTTCTCCAGCGAGCCGCCATATTCGTCATTGCGCTGATTCGTCAACGGCGAGATGAACGACGACAGCAGATAGCCGTGCGCGCAGTGCAGCTCCAGCCAGTCGAACCCGGCTTCCGCCGCCAGCCTTGCGGCGTGGACAAAGTCTTCACGCACGCGGTCCATGTCGTCGCGCGTCATGGCCCGCGACCACTGGCTGACGCCATCCAGATACTGCTGGGGCGATGCGGAAATCAGCGGCCAGTTCTGCCCGTCTTCCAGCGGCAGATCGATGCCTTCCCACGCCACGCGCGTCGAGCCCTTGGCACCGGCATGACCGAGCTGGATGCCGAGCTTCGCATCGCTGTTGGCATGCACGAACTGCACGATGCGCGCCCAGCCGTCGCGCTGGTCGGTGTTCCACAAACCCGGGCAGCCCGGGGTGATGCGCGCATCGGGCGACACACAGGTCATCTCGACCATCACCAGGCCGGCACCGCCCATGGCGCGCGCGCCCAGGTGAACGAGGTGGTAATCCGCCGGCTGGCCGTCTTCGCACGAGTACTGCGCCATGGGCGACACCACCACGCGGTTCTTGAGCGTGACGCCGCGCACCGTGAAGGGCGTGAACATCGGCGGCACCGGGCCGTGCTGCGGCCCGCGCTGGGCGCCAGCTTGTTCAGCAATCCAGTCTTCAAACTGTTCGAGATAGCGCTTGTCGCGCTGGCGCAGGTTTTCGTGGCTGATGCGCTGGCTGCGCGTGAGCAGCGAATACGCAAACTGCTCGGTCGGCAGGTTGGCGTAGCGCGCGACGTTTTCGAACCATTCCGTCGAATTGCGCGCCGCGTTCTGGATGCGCAGGACTTCCACGCTGCGCACCGCCTCGTAGTGCTCAAGCGCGGCACGCAAATCGCCAGGGTGCTGGCCGATGCTGCGCGCCAGTTCAATCGAATCTTCCAGCGCCAGCTTGGTGCCGGAGCCGATCGAGAAATGCGCCGTGTGCGCGGCGTCGCCCATCAGCACGACCGGCGTGCCGTGCGTGTTGGTATGCACCCAATGCCGGCACACCACGCGCGGAAAGCGAATCCACTGCGCAGAGCCCCGCAGGTGCGTGGCGTTGGAAATCAGCTTGTTGCCATCGAGGTACTTGGCGAAGAGCCGCTCGCAGTACGCGATGGCCTCTTCCTTCTCCATGGTCTCCAGCCCGGCGGCGCGCCATACCTCTTCAGGTGCCTCGACGATGAAGGTGGAGGTTTCGTCGTCAAAGCGGTACGCATGCGCCTGGAACCAGCCGTGCTCGGTCTCTTCAAACGCAAACGTGAAGGCCTCGAACAGCTTGTGCGTGCCCAGCCAGACAAAGCGGCAGCGGCGCGTGTCGATATCGGGTTGATACGTGGCGGCGTACTTGGTGCGGATGCGGCTGTTCAGGCCATCGCTGGCGATGATGAGGTCGGCATCGGCATAGGCCGTGTCGTTTTCCAAATCCTGATCTTGCACATCGGTTTCAAAGACGAGCTTGACGCCCTCTTCCTCACAGCGCGCCTGCAGGATGTTCAGCAGGCGCTTGCGCCCGATACCGCAGAAGCCGTGGCCGCCCGACCGCACGACCTGCCCGCGGATGTGGACTTCAATGTCGTCCCAGTGGTTGAAGGCGTCGAGGATCTGCGCGGCGCTCTTGGCGTCGGCGCGCTGCAGGTTGCCCAGCGTCTGGTCGGAGAACACCACGCCCCAGCCGAACGTGTCATACGGGCGGTTGCGCTCCACCACGGTGATGTCGTGCGACGGGTCCTGCAGCTTCATCAGCAGGGCAAAGTACAGGCCGGCCGGCCCACCACCAATACAGACAATCTTCATGACAACGGCTCCGCATTTGATGCGGTATTACCTTAGTCATGAATAGTTTAGTTGTAAAGCAATTTGCTCAGACGATGCCCCCGGGGTTTACACCGAACCGGGCGGCGCCGGGCTCACACCCGCATGTGAGCCCCCACTCAGCCCAGACGCTGCCGGAAGAACGCCAGAATCTCGTCGCGGGCGGCCAACGTGGGCTCGCCGGCCGCGTCGATCAGGTGGGCAGTCACCACGCTGTGCGGACAAGGCACATGCTGGGCAAAGAACGGCGGCGGATTCGGGTGCGCAGCGCTGTCGGGCAGCACGCGCGCCACAAAGCGCTGGCCCAGCGCCTGCGCATACGCAGCAAAGCGCTCGGCACGGCAGAAACGATCACCCTCAAAGCGGTAGGCCAGCACGGTCAGGTCTTCCTGCTCCAACCGCTGGCGCACGGCGGCCGCATCCTCGGGTGCGATCTCGATCCCGCTGGGCGCGTTCAGCGGCAAGGACGGCTGACACAGCACCGGCGCCAGCATGGCCGGCTCCAGCATCATCGTCAGCGCGAAATTGCCGGTGAAGCACATGCCGATGGCACCCACGCCAGGGCCGCCGCACTCCGCATGGGCCTGCCGCGCCAGGGCGCGCAGCCATTGCGTGACGGGGCTCGACTGGTTGGCGGCAAAGGCACGGAACTCCGCGCTCACGCACGCGTGGCGGAACACCTCCGCACCCGCCTCCGCCTCGGGCACCGCGCCATCGCGCCCGAACAACGACGGCATGTAGACCGTCAGCCCCGCATCGCGCACCCAGCGCGCAAACCGCGCCACGTGCGGGCTGATGCCCGGCATCTCGGCCATGACGATCACGCCCGGGCCGGTGCCTGCCACGTACACGGTCTTGGTGATGCCATCCAGGGTGATCTGGCGGCGCGTGAAGTCTTCCAGGCTGTCATCCTGCTGCGTGTGCTGGCTTGTCATGCGTGGGCTCCGTTGGAAGGGCCTGGCTCAGGCGACGAGATGCTGAAGATGCGCATAACCGGCCGCCCTGGCGAAATCGGGCAGCGTCCACAGCGCGCCGTTCACACCCCACGTACCGTCGGCCACGTCATGCACCATCACGGAGGTCACCACGCGCCGCGCATCATCGGCTGGCAACGCCTGCGCAAACGCCTCATGCATCTGCTGGACGAAGCGCGCGCGCGCAGCACCATCCAGCACACCGGCCGGCACATGGGCGACGGCCAGGCACGGCACCATTTGCGTTGTCACGTCCACCCCGCCGCACCACCAGGAGGCGGCCGGCACCTCTTCCACCGTCACCCAGATCGTGGCGCGCCGGCGCGGATCATCGGGAATCTGCTCGGCCTGCGCGGCCGCCTCGGTGATGCGGCGTGCAAGCGTCGCGCGCGCGTCGCTGTCAAAGGTGTTGGCAGGAATCTTGACGAGGATATTCGGCATGTGGGCACTCGTGAGCGTCGTTGACATGCCTGCATTGAACCCGCGCAGCCGCTAGACTGGCAGTGTCGATTTCGACATCTTTCGGGCAACTTCGGTCATGGCGGATTTCACCATCCTCGTACTCTCCGGCGCCTACGCCACCAGCGTGGCGGCCACACTCGACATCCTGCAGGCCGCGTCGACACTCGCCCCGCGTGTGAAGGCGCCGCGTCCAACGTGGCGTGTACTGTCAGCCGACGCGCCCAGCGTGCAGCTCAGCAACGGCATGCAGGTGGAAACTACCGCCCTGCCAAAACGCCCGCGCCCCGATGGCAGCACCTGGATCGTGCCGGGCGTGGGCCTAGACCATGCCGGTGTGATCGCCACGCGCCTGGCGCAGGACGATGCGCAGCGAGCAGTGCGCGCCGTGGCCGCGCAAGTCGCATCGGGCGGGCAGGTGGCGGCATCGTGCTCGGCGGTGTTTGTGTTGCAGGCGGCCGGCGTGTTGCCGGGGCGATGCGTCACCACGTCCTGGTGGCTGGCCCCGACGCTGCAGCAGTGGGAACCCGCATGCACGGTCGACGCAGATCGCATGGTGTGCGCCGACGGCCCGATTACCACCGCTGGCGCCGCCTTTGCGCAGACCGACCTGATGCTGCATCTGCTGCGCACGCGCTTTGGCGTGGCGCTGGCCGATGCCGTGGGCCGTGTGCTGCTGATCGACGGCCGCCACGCGCAAGCGCCGTTTGTGGTGCCCGCCATGCTGGCCAACGGCAACGCGCTGATTGCGCAGCTGGTGGCGCGCATTGAAGCCGCCCTGCCCAACCCGCCGAGCGTGCAGGCGCTGGCCGACGAGCTGGCCATGTCGCAACGCACGCTGTCACGGCACGTGCGGGAGGCCACCGGCAGAAGCACCCTCGCCCTGGTGCAGAGCGTGCGCCTGAACCGCGCCCGCATGCTGATCGAATCAAGCCGCATGACCATCGACCGCGTGGCCGAAGCCGTCGGCTACGAAGACGCCACTGCGCTGCGGCGCCTGATGCGCAAGGTGTCGGGCACCAACCCCAGCCAATATCGCCCGGCCGCCTAGGGGCTTCGGGTTACAGGCCGTTACACAAGAAGCTGCCGCGCTTTAATTTTCGTTTAAGACTTGACGCCTAACTTGGTCACGTCGCACCCACCCAGACAGGAACACACACCATGTCCCCGCAAGAACAGCAAGCGCTGGAAAACTTCCTGGCCCAACTGACGCAGGCGCGCGCCGGGGCCAAGGACCCGCAGGCCGAAGCCCGCATCCTCGACGCCGTCGCCCGCCAGCCGGACGCGGCCTATCTGCTCGTGCAGCGCGCCATGCTGCTCGACCAGGCGCTGGCATCTGCGCAGGCGCAGATCGCCTCTCTGCAGAACCAGTTGCAGGCGGCGCAAGTCGGCCGCGGCGCATCGTTCATGGATTCGGCCAACAACTGGGGCAGCCACGCCGGCAACCCGGCGCCCGCGCCTGCATACACCCAGCAGCAGGCCGCGCCCGTGCAGATGCCGCAGATGCAGCCGCAGGCCCAGCCGGCGCCAGCGCAACCGGCGCGCTCGGGCTTCTTCAGCGGCGGCCTGGGCAGCACGCTCGGCAGCGTCGCGACCACCGCAGCCGGCGTGGCCGGCGGCGCGCTGCTGTTCCAGGGCATCGAGAACATGTTCCATCACAACAGCGGCGGTGGCGGCTTCTTCGGCCAGCAGCCGGTGATGGGTGGCGCCACGGAAACCGTCATCAACAACTACTACGACAGCGACAGCGGCACGACCAACACGGCGTCGCGCGATGACAGCCTTGGGCTGATCGACGACAGCGACCTGGGCGGTGGTGATTATTCGGATGACGATTCGCTGTTCAGCTAGTCGTTGCAGCGCAGGGAGGGCGCGCTAGCGTCGTCTTCTCAATCCGGAGGAAGCGTCCGTCGGGGCCGCGCTTTGCGAAGTCAGGGCGGCGGGCCCGACAGCGGAGGTGGAAAATTGACACCCAAGGAAGCCAGCCAACCCGAAGGCTGCTCCGCCCGGCCCGCCCTTGATGGCGCGAATGCCTGCCGGCGGGCTGCGGTTGGCGCGGCAGGGGCGGGATTATAGCGATGGGGCTCGCAGCGCAGGTCTGATTTTGCGGAGCGTCACGCCAAATGCTCCACGCCTCACCCCCAGACACCCAAGCTCGACACTCAGACACCCAAGCGCCAAGCCCGAAGCCCCGCACTCGACCCTCAAACACTCGATCTCGACCCTCCGAGCGTCGAGCATCACCGTCAGACCCTCGCGCTCCACAGTCTGCCCCTCGCGCTCGGCTCTTCGAGCTTCAAATTTTCGACCTCGGAGAGCCGCGTTTCAGCCTCCGACAGTCGATCGCCACGGTTAGAGGGTCGCGCTCCACAGTTTGACCCTGGCGCGCGGCTCTCGGAGGTCGAAAATTTCGAGCTAAAAGACCGGCGTTCCACGGTCTGAGTGCCGTGCGTGGCCATCAGACTGCGGAACACGGGCCTTTGAGGTCCAAACGCCGCGCTCAAACCACCACGCTCGGCTAGGTATTGGTGGCCGCCCGCTCTCGCGCCATCATCGATTGCAGGGCGTGCTGCAGCTGATCGAGCGTGTAAGGCTTACGCAGCGCCGTCCACCTGAACGCAAAGCGGTCGTGATCGGGGATGGGGTTGCCGGAGGCGAAGATCACCCGCAGTTCCGGTTGCAGTACGAACGCCCGCTGCGCGAGTTCGACGCCGGACATGTCCGGCATGACTACGTCCGTGAACAGAACGTCGAAGGCCCCTGCCTTCAGGGCTTCGAGTGCTTGCGTGCCGCTGGCCGCCTGTTGCGGCGTGATCCCAATGATCATCAGCAGCTCGCACACCGCACCACGCAATGAAGCGTCGTCTTCCACCACAAGGACGCGCAGGCGCGCAGGCTCCCATACCGCGCCCGTGTCGAGCTTGGGCTGCGCAATTTCTTCATCGCGTCGCGTTGCCTCCACTGCATCGTTTCCGAGCACCTGGCGAAGCTTGAATGCAAGCTGCTGGCGGCTGTACGGCTTGCTCAGCAACTCGACACCCGGATCAAGCCGCCCGCCGTGCACGATAGCGTTCTGCGTGTAGCCGGACGTGTACAGCACCTTCAGCGCGGGCAGCGTCTGCAACGCCCTGCGCACCATCTCCGTACTGCGCACGGCACCGGGCATGACCACGTCTGTGAAGAGCAGGTCGATATGCACGCCGCTCTCGATCACGGCCAGCGCCTGCTCGGCATTGTTGGCCTTGAGTACGGCGTAGCCGAGGCCGCTCAACAGATCGACCACGGTCTCGCGAACCTTTGCGTCGTCTTCCACAACGAGGACCGTCTCGTTGCCGTGCTTGAGCCCGCCAGCCTTCGCGCGCAGGGGCTCGACCGCCGTGCCGGTGGAACGGGGCAGATAGACGCGCACCGTCGTGCCCTCGCCGACCTCGCTGTAGAGCCGGATATGGCCGCCGCTTTGTTTGACGAAACCGTAGGCCATGCTGAGCCCCAAGCCGGTGCCCTCGCCTTCGCGCTTGGTGCTGAAGAACGGGTCGAAGGCGCGCTCCATGACGTCCGGGCTCATGCCGGTGCCGGTGTCCGTCACAGCCAGCATGACGTACTGCCCCGCCGGCACGTCGGGCAGCGCGACGACATAGTCGTCATCGAGCGTGGCGTTGGAGAGTTCGAGCGTGAGCCTGCCGCCGTCCGGCATCGCATCCCGCGCATTGATTGCAAGGTTCAGGATGACGTTTTCCAGTTGATGCGGATCGACGGCGGTATTCCACAGTCCGCCCGCCACCACCGATTCGATCTCGATCGCCTCGCCCAGCGCACGCCGCAGCAGATCGTCCATGGCGCGCAGCTGCCGCGCGGGGTTGATCACGACAGGTGCAAGTGGCTGCTGGCGGCCAAAGGCGAGCAACTGGGCGGCGAGCTTGGCACCCCGGTCGACGGCGTCGATGGCGTTGCCCAACCGCTCGGCGCTCCAGGCATCCCGCCCATGCCGGCTTTCGAGCAGTTCGAGGTTGCCGCGCAGCACCTGCAGCACGTTGTTGAAATCGTGCGCAACGCCGCCCGTGAGCTTGCCCAGGGCCTCCATCTTCTGGGCCTGGAACAGCGCTCTTTGCGTTTGCTCCAGTTGCTCGCTGGCGCGCCGCCGTTCCGTGATGTCGCGCGTGACCTTTGCGAAGCCGACCAGTTCGCCATATTCGTAGATGGCATCGATGATGACGTGCGCGAAGAAGCGGCTTCCGTCGCGCCGCACGCGCCAGCCTTCGGCTTCAAAGCGCCCGTCGCGCCGGGCGGTCTCCAGGCCACGGAACGGCACGCCGGCTGCAACATCCTCGGGCGTATAGAACCGTGAGAAATGGGAGCCGATGATCTCGTCCTCGGCATAGCCCTTGATGCGCCGCGCGCCGGCATTCCAGCTTGTGATGTGCCCATCGGGCGACAGCATGAAGATGGCGTAGTCCGTCACGCCCTGCACCAGCAGGCGGAAGCTCCGCTCGCTTTTGAGCACGGCGTCGTGGGCGGCCTTCTTCTCGCTCATGTCGCTGATCACGGTCCCGAACCCGACCAACGTGTTGTGGCTGTCGCGTAGGGCCGTCATGGCGACATTCGCCCAGAACGGCGTACCGTCCTTGCGCATACGCCACCCCTCCTCGACATGCCGTCCTGTCTCGGTGGCGACATGAAGTGCGGCCTCCGGCGCACCCGACACGCGATCCTCCGGCGGATACAACAGTGCGAGGGGCTGGCCGATAATCTCGTCGGACCGATAGCCCTGCATGCGTTCGCCGCCGGGGTTCCATGTCGCCACAACGCCGGCGAGCGAGAGGGCAAAGACGGCGAAATCCGAGGTGGATTCGGCCCATAACCCCAGCCATGCAAAACGTAGCTCAGAAGACAAAAGATCGTGGTTCATTGGCGTGGTCATTTTGGGGGCGTGATACTGCAGGCATGTCGGCGCAGCGCAGCAATTCATGGACGGCATCCGCATCTTGATGGAAACGCGGCCAACATGCGACCCGGGCATCACCCGTTGCGCGGGCATGATTGGTAAAAGGCGCGCAGTTTGCATACCTTGGAGCCAAAACCGCAGCATCGACCGTTCCCGCAGGACGTGCGATGACAGGGCACACGAGACGGCTCCGCGTCCATGGCTTTCGCAACCGGCAAGGAAACCCATGAACCTCTCCGACTTCATTGAGGCAAACCTGCCCGGCCTCATCGACGACTGGACGGAATACGCGCGCAAGATCAACGGCGGCCGAACCCGTCTCTCCGAACCCCAGCTACGCAACTCGGCGCGGGATCTTCTCCTGCGCATCGCTGCCGATATGCGCGAGGGGCAGTCGCCTCAAGAGCAGCAAGCCAAATCGTGGGGTGACCGCGCACCGTCGGAATCGGGCTTCAATGAAGCCGCCCACGAGCATGCCGACGACCGCCACTCGCACGGTTTCGACATCAACGATCTGGTGGCCGAATACCGCGCCCTGCGCGCCAGCGTGCTGCGCCGGTGGCAGCAGGATCCGCAGGCTCACGCCCTGGCGCTGCAGGAGATGATCCGCTTCAACGAGGCCATCGACCAGATGCTTGCAGAATCGGTACGCCAGCATGCCAAGCAGACCGAGCGCATGCGCGACCTGTTTGCCGGCGTGCTGGCCCACGACCTGCGCTCGCCGCTCGGCGCGATCCTGGCGTCTGCAGAAACCCTGCTGCACGACGATGGCCTGTCTTCGCGCAGCGTCCGGGCGGTCGCCTTCATCCAGCGCGGTGCGATGCGCGTGCAACAAATGATCGACGACCTGCTCATCTTTACACGCACGCGCCTGGGCGATTTCCTGCCTACGAGATTCAGTAGCCAGGATATGGGGCGACTGTGCAGCGACGCCATCGACGAAGTGTGTGCGTCGTACCCCGACGCGCAGATCGACCTGCGCCTGGCCGGCGAACTGCGTGGCAAATGGGACGGCAGCCGGATCGGCCAGCTGCTGGTCAATCTGTTGGCCAACGCGGTGCGCTACGGGACGGGGCGCGTCGGTATCGAGGCGGCCGGGCGCGACGGGCAGATGACGATTGCCGTTTCCAACGAGGGCAACCCCATCCCGCCTTCTGCCTTTCCCACCCTGTTCGACCCGCTCACCCGCGCGCAGCGGCCGGACCAGAGCGGAAGCGCCGCTGGCATCGGGCTTGGCCTGTACATCTGCCGCTGCATCGTGCAGGCGCATCACGGGACGATCGATGTGCAGTCATCAGAACACGGCACGACGTTCACTGTACGGATTCCTCTTTCGGTGACGGCTTGACCGTTGCCGGTCGCCCAGCCTGAAAAAAAAGCCGGCACCCTGAGGTACCGGCCGTTTCTCTTCCTGGTTCGCTTTTCGCGAATGGCAGCGTCGATCAGCCCGCTTGACGCAGGGCCGCCGTTTCCTGCCCGCGCTTGCCCATCAGCAACTGCACCACCACCGCAACGATGATGTTGAAGGCCAGTGCGGCCAGGCCCGTGTAGACGGTGTACTTGTCTGCGCCAATCACGAAGGTGTGCACAGGCTTGATGCCGTCGGAGAAGGCCAGCCAGCTGCCGGCAATCATGCCCGCTGCCCAGCCGGCCAGCAGCGCCGGTGCCCGGAAGCGGTTCGAGATGTTGAACAACCCGAACACCACCGACGGGAAGGTCTGCACGATCCACACGCCGCCCAGCAGCTGCAGGTCCAGCGCGAACTTGGTCGGCAGGAACAGGATGAACACCAGCGCGCCCGCCTTGACGATCAGCGAGATCACCTTGGCCACCTTTTCCTCACCGGCGTGCGAGAGGTCCGGGGCCACGTAGGGCTTCCAGAAGTTGCGCGTGAACAGGTTGGCCGCACCAATCGACATGACCGCCGCCGGCACCAGCGCACCAATGGCGATGGCCGAGAACGCAAAGCCCGTGAACCAGCTCGGGAACAGTGCGTTGAACAGCGCGGGCACCACGTCGTTGTTGTTGGTGACCTTGATGCCTGCGGCGTAGGCCATGAAGCCCAGCAGCGCAATCAGGCCCAGCAGCACGGTGTAGGCCGGCAGGAAGACGGCGTTCTTGCGGATGGTGTCTGCACTGCGCGCGGCAAAGATGCCCGTGAGCGTATGCGGATACATGAACGCCGCCAGCGCCGAGCCAATCGCCAGCGTGGCGAACGGCAGGAACTGCGCAGGCTTGAGCGTCAGGCCCGTGGCGCCGCCCTTGATGGCAAACGCGTCGTGCGCATTGGCGAACACTGCACCGTAGCCGCCCAGCTTGGCCGGCACCAGCACCACCGCCACCAGCACCACGATGTAGATCATGATGTCTTTGACGAAAGCGATGAGCGCAGGCGCCCGCAGGCCAGCGGAATACGTGTACAGCGCCAGGATGATGAACGCCGCCGCCAGCGGCAGCTCGCCCGTCAAGCCCAGCGCCTTGATCACGACTTCCATGCCGATGAGCTGCAGAGCGATGTAGGGCATCGTCGCCACCACGCCCGTGAGTGCCACCGCAAACTCCAGCGCCCGCGAGCCGTAACGGCCGTACACGGCATCGGCCGCCGTGACGTGGCCGTTGGCATGCGCCACCTTCCACAGCTTGGGCATGATCAGGAAGACGATCGGGTACACCAGGATCGTGTACGGCAGCGCGAAGAAGCCATACGCGCCCACCGCATACACGAGTGCCGGCACGGCGATGACGGTGTAGGCGGTGTAAAAATCGCCGCCCACCAGGAACCACGTGATCCAGGTGCCGAAGTTGCGGCCGCCCAGGCCCCACTCTTCAATGTGGGCGCCCTTGTCGGAATTGCCGCGCTGCCAGCGCGAGGCGATGAAGCCCAGCACCGTGACCAGCGCGAAGAAGAAGATGAAGACGCTGAGCGCCGTCCAGTTGATCTGTCCGTCCATCATTCTTCTCCTTTGCTCTGACCGTTCTTGAAGACGATCCAGATCAGCAGCGAGGTGAGCGGCACCCACAGGAACTGGTACCAGTAGAAGAACGGAAAGCCGAACAGCGCAGGCGTTTCCTGGTTGTAGAACGGCACCCACAGCAGGCCGATGAAAGGCAGTGCGAGCAAGAACTTCATGGGTTGTCTCCTAGTTCGGGGACTTCGGATGTTGTTTTGAACCGGTGAGGTGCCACGCCCGATGCGTGACCAGACGGATGTCTGACGGTGTGCTTTCCGTCTTTGTTGTTATCCGGCGCACTGTGAGCGCGCGCCCTCCGGAGAACCATCCGCACCTGTACGCAGCAGCCACACGTAGTACTACGCAGTAAGCGTAGACTTTTCGCATGAAATAACCAATCGCTAAGGTGGGCGCGGGTTTCCTAGGGTTTTCACGAATTCCTGTCACGACAGACATTGTTTGGCCGCATGCGCCAACCCCGCAAGCGGCCACGGTGGCGCATGGCACCAAGCACAACGGGGAGCCGCAGTGGCTCCCCGTTGGTTGTTGTGGCGCAGCATAAGCCCTGGCGTGCTCAGGGTCTCTGCAGGATGCTGCTGCCGGCTTACCAGTTCCAGCGCATGCCGAGCTTGCCGTCGTAGCCGTGCAGGCGGCCATCCGAGCTGATCTGGTAGCCCACGCTGGCATAGAACGATGCCGTGCGCGTGAACTGCGCCGTCACGCCGGCCTGCAGGTCGAGCACGGTGGCGGGCATGCTGGATGTGAACGGCACCCAGCCGTTGGCCGACGAGAACGACGTCGTGCTCGTGCCGTGAAACTCCTGCCACACGCTCGCTCGGAACCACGTCGAGCGCGGGCGCTCAGGCGTGTCGCCCCAGTCTTTCACCACGCGCACGCCCACGCGCCCCTGCAGCGATTGCGCCTTGCCAAAGTTCACCTGCGCGGCTGGGTCGGTGCCATCGGCCAAGCCGATGCGCTGGTAGATCAGTTGCGCCTGCGGCTCGATGCGCCAGCGGTTTTCCAGCGCAATCGGGTAGCCCGTTTCCAGCGACAACGCATAGCCCAGGCCATGCGAGGTCAGCCCGGCCATGCGCGCGGGCGATGCCTTGACGTCGTAGCGCGTGCCCTGCGCGACCGCATCGACATACCAGTCGTTCGGGCCGAAGTGCGTCCAGTACACGCCGACGGCCGTGGCGTTGATGCCGTTGCTGCCGGCGTTGGCGCCATCCGCGTGCGTGACGTCACCGGTGATGCGACCGGTGGAGAACATCACGCCGGCGTGGTCGCGGCTGTTGTCGGCGTTCTGCGCGCGGTACAGGTCGCCGCCGAGCTGCACGGCCGCGAGCTGGTAATCGAAGGCCGGGCCGTCAACACCGTAGATGCCGCCGTCCGACATGCGGCTGCCCTTCTGGCCAATCACGCGCGCCCAGGCGCCGTTGAACGCCTTGCTGCCGTCTTTGCCGGCATTGGGCACACCGGTGCGTAGCAAGGTCTCATCGCCCACACGCTCGTGCAGCGTGTCGAGCATCGCGCGGCTGACCATGAGCGCCATCGACGGCACGGCGGTGTACAGCGAGACCTCCGGGCGGTAGTTCGGCACCTCGCGCACGGGCGGCGTCACCGGATTGACCGTGTTGTTGTTCGGGTCGGTCGTCTCGATGGGCGTGCGCGGGTCTGGGTTCGGGTTCGGGTTCGGGTTCGGATTCGGATTTGGCGTGGGGTCGGGCTCCGTCGTCTGGCGAGTCGAACGCAGGTACCAGCTGTCGGCCGAGTTTGTGCCGCCACGGTGCAGCGTGTATTCGTACGGGCCGGCCACCACCGGCGCAGCCAGCGTAAAGGCCCCCGCCTGCGTGGTCGCGCCGTTCACGGCCGCGATCACCTGGATGCCGTTGCCCGTGGTCTGTGCGCCCGCGCCGCCCACGTTGGTCACACGCACGCCGGTGTTGCCTGCGGCGCCGCCACCTGACAGCACGAGGCGGTCGGTCGGCGAGTTGTCTGCGCCCAACTGCGTGTTCAAGGCCAGCGTGCCGCCTGCGCCCATGAAGCTGCCATTGACGGCCAGCGTGTTGCCCACACCGGCACCGCCCACCTGCATGAGGCCCGTGTTGAACAGCGCGCCGTTGATGGTGAACGTGCCCGTGCCGGCGCCCGCGAGTGCCGGCACTGCATCGGCCACGGCCAGCGTGCCGTCGTTGCGCACGCTGCCGCGTGCGCTGCCAAAGCCGCCCAGCGTGGCGCCGCCCTTGACCAGCGTCGAACCCGCCAACGAAGCATTCGCATGCGCGGCATCGCCCACCACCAGCGTGCCGGCCGCCACCGTCGTGCCGCCGCCGACACTGTTGGCGCCGTTCAAGGTCAGCACACCGCTGCCAAGCTTGGTCAAAGCGCCGCTGCCGGTGATGCCTTGAGACAGCGTCGACGTAAAGCCTTGCGTATCGATCGTGCCGCCGCCCGCGTTGAGCGTGACGGCGCGCGTGGCCGCCAGATCGACGTTCTGCGAGAGCTGCAGCGTGCCGCCGTCAAACGACACCCCGCCCGTGATCGCGCCCAGCGCGTTGTCGGCGCCGATGGCAACCGTGCCGCCGTTGATGCGCGTGCCGCCGGCATACGTGTTGCCGCCGGTTGCAGTGGGCGCCAGCGTGAGCGTGCCTGCGCCCGTTTTTTCAACAGCGCCCGTGCCCGAAATCAACCCCGTGAAGGTGCCTGCGTCCGGCTGGTCAAAGCGAACGAGGCCGTTGTTGACGATGGTGGGCATCAGGCTCTGCGCACGCCCCTGCAGCGTGCCCGCCGCATCCACGGTGATGTTGCCGGTGTAGGCGGCGTTGTTGCCGGTGAGGACGAGCGTGCCCTCCTGCACGGTGGCGTTCTTCACACCGCTCACGGTGCCGGTCAGCGTCCAGGTGCCGGTGTCGTTCTTGACGAGCGTCTGGAAGTTGCTGATGTTGCCGGGCAAGGCACTGTCGCCGGTGCCGCTCAGGTACAGGGTGTTGGCCCCGCCACCGCCGTTGAAGTTGCCCGTGATGGTCGAGCCGGTGTACAGGCGCAAGGTGTCGTTGCCCCCCGCAAACACGAGGTTGCCGACCACCCGGCCCTTGTTGGTGAAATCCACGCTGGCATTGCCCGCGCTGCCGATCACGTTACCGTTTGCCTGAATGACGCCGGTCTCGTTGTTGATGATCGTGTTGCTGCCGGTGAGGTTGTCGAACCAGATGGCCGCGGCGGTGCTCGAGCGGATCGTGCCGTTGTTGATGACGGTATTGCCCGCACCCATCACGTTGACGGCCTCGCCGTTCTGCTGACGGCCGTTGGACAGCACGCTGCCGCCCTGGTCCACCGTGAGCGTGCCGTTGCTGCGGAATTCGATCGTGTTGTTGCCGGTGCCGAACAGGCCCGGTCCGCTGGTCGCGTTGTTGCTGACCGTTGCACCGTTTTGTACGCGAACGTTGGCGTTGTCGCGCAGGCTGATGGCGTTGGCACTGCCTACATTGATCGTGCTGCCCGTCTGAACCGTGACCGTGCGGTTGTCTTCAGCAGCGTTGTTGCCGGTGCCGACGGTCTGTGACCACGGGTTGGGGCCAGTGGCGTCGCACGTGGTAGTGGCGCCGGAGGTGACACATGCAGCCTTGGCCGCAATGGCGAACAGCGTCAGAGGCGACGCGACCAGCGCCATGGAAAGCATGCGTTGCCGCTCACGGCGGCGTTGAGATGTCGTCGGCATATTGATTTCCCGTGCCCGCATGCCGCCGACGACATCTCCGTACACCGCATCAAGCTGGACCTACCGCGCTGGACCCGACACACAAAGCTCCGCCCGCGGAGCAGGCACCGCTCCGAGAAACAATGGTGGATGGATGGAAAAACGAACTTCCCCGTTCGTTGCCGCCTTTCACCGGGCCACAGGTGCGCGTCCGGTCGGGCTTCGGGCTGCTCTATCGGCGGCTCCGGCCCCGCAAACGATTCAGCTGCAGCGTCCCGTCAGGACGTGCATGGCGACAGTGCCTTCGTTGCTGGGGGCATTGTCTGCGGATGACATGCGGCGAAGTTCAACAAATGCAAATGCCTGCTCAGGCAATGCCTTGCTCGAGAAACGGCGGCCGGCCAGCAACATACCGGCTTGAGATTCGACGGATCAATACGGAATGGGAATGAGCATGCATGCAATTCGCCCAGAAAAGACGCCGGCCTTTTCACTCAAATTTTTTGGCTTGATCTTTAATTGATCGACAGATTTCAATGACCCGAATCAGTCAAAAGGAAATCGTTTGCCAACCACCTGTAGACGCCCTGTTTGTAAGGAGAAACCCGTAATACGATTTATATTCAAGCACACGTTTCTTTAGAGCAAACATTCAAAATCACATGGTGTTTTGATTTTGTTTTCAATCCGGTCAAAGAATGCATGTAAGGTGGTTCTGTCTTACACATTCACATCCCACTTAGCCCGGCAATCCCCTCGCCGGGTATTTTTTTGGGCGCTATATCAGATGGCTTCGGGGGCGATGATCCGCCGTAAAACGCAGGACATTGCAAAGCCCTCAGCGGCGGTCAGCACCATGCCGCCATGCCACGACAGCGCATGCAAGTTGCACCGCGCCACCGCACAGCATCGCCACACGCAAACCCGGTGCGCCGCTGCCGCATACGGCATACACCGCGCCCAGGATCGCCACGCCCAGCGTCGCCCCGCTCATGCGGGCCACGTTCACCAGCGCCGACGCCGTGCCGGATCGCTCCGGGCCCACGGCACCCACGGCTGCGCCCATCAACGGCCCGGTGGCAAAGCCCATGCCGAGCCCTGTGAGCGCCAGCCCGATGGCCGCCGGCACGATCGATGCCACGCCGGCAAACGCGCCCAATGTGAGCAATCCCAACGCGATGATGCCCACCCCACCCGCAGTGGCCAGCCGCACGCCATGGCGGCGCGCCACCGTGCCGGACAGAGGCGATACCGCCATGAAGACCAGCGCCATCGGCATCAGCGCAATGCCCGCGCCAATGACGCTGAAGCGCCCGGTGCTCTGCCACATGAGCGGCAGCAGGAAGAGCGCGCCGTACATGCCGAACGTCATGCCGGCCGTGGCGACGATGGCGCCGCGAAACGCGCGCACGCGAAAGAGTTCCAGCGGCACCAGCGCCTCGCTGCCGTGGCGTGCCTCTACGCGGATGAACCACGCCAGCGCGATGAGGGCCACGGCCAGCACAGTCGCCGCCACGGTGGGTGCCTGATGCGCTTCGATGGCGGCGAAGGCGAGCCCGCCCAGCGTGATGGCGCCCAACACCTGCGCCAGCGCATCGAAACGGCGATGCGCGGCGTCGGACGATTCCGGCACGAAACGCACAGCCAAGGCCATGATGGCCACGCTCACCGGCACTACCACCCAGAACACCGCGCGCCAGCCGAAGTGCGTGACCAGCACGCCGCCGGCCGTCGGCCCGATCGCCATGGCCAGGCCGTTGCACGCCGCCCAGACACCCAGCGCATGCGCACGTTCGCGCGCGTCGCGCCACACCACCCGCAAGATCGCCAGCGATGCCGGCAGCAGCAGCGAAGCGCCCACGCCCGCCATCGCCCGCGCGCCGATCAGCCACCCGATCGACGGCGCCAGCGCGCACAGCACCGATGCCACCGAGAACACCGCCGCACCCGATACAAACGCGCGCCGCCGGCCGTACAGATCGGCCAGCAAGCCGCCGCTGAGCAGCAGCGCGGCATAGGCGAGGTTGTAGGCGTCGATCACCCACTGCAGCGGGCCGACCGCCGCGTGGAAGAACTGGCCGATCGGGCGCACGGCCAGGTTGACGACGGCGGTGTCGATCTGCGCGACCAGCACGGCCATCGACAGCACGCACAGCACCAGACGCTTATGTGTCGCGGTGTTGGCATGCGTTGGTTGCATCGTGAATCCGTCCATCTCGGGGCCTTCTGCTTTTGGCTTGAGCAAGCGATGGCGCAGCGTAGTGCGGGCAGACCCCGCAACGCTTCGATGCGTGTCGAAACATCGGGGCGCGCGGCTCCCTAGAATGGCCTCATGACGAGGAGCCCGACATGTCGCATCCGAACAGCTTTTCCGGCACGGCCTTCCTGATTGCCGACCCGGCGCGGGCGGCCATGCTGACGGCGTTGCTCGATGGGCGCGCGCTGCCGGCGGGCGAGCTGGCGCATGCTGCCGGCGTCACGGCGCAGACGGCCAGCACGCACCTGGCCAAGCTGCTAGACGGTGGTTTGCTGGTGGTGGAAACCGAGGGGCGGCACAAGTACTTCCGGTTGGCCGGTGCCCATGTGGCCCAAGCGTTGGAACACCTGGCGGCCATCACGCCGGCAGCGGCCGTGCGCCGCGCCACACCCAGCCCGAAGGCGCGTGAGCTTGGCTTTTGCCGCTGCTGCTACGACCACCTTGCGGGGCAGGTGGGCGTGGCCGTCACGCAGGCCCTGCAATCACGCGGTTACCTGCTGCCGATGCCCGACAAGCAATACGAGATCACGCCTGCGGGCGTCATGTGGTTTGGCGATGTTGGGCTCGACGTGCGCACCATTCGCCCGACGCGCCGCGGGCTGGCGCGGCAATGCCTGGACTGGACGGAGCGCACGCATCACCTGGCGGGTCCGCTGGGCGTGCAGTTCCTGCGTCGCCTGTGCGATGTCGGCTGGATGCTGCGCGCACGCGATTCACGCGCGGTGCTGGTCACGCCCAAGGGCTGGCAAGAGCTGCATCAGCGCCTGGGCGTGGATGAGGCAAAGGTGCGCAGCCAGGCCGAGCACCGTCATGCATGAATGACATCGTTGGTCAGTGCCCGGCAAAGGCCAGCACTTCCGGCAGGCGCGCAAGCAGCGCGTCGCGGGAGCGGATGCCGCCCGATGTCGGCTCAACCTTGTCGTCCTGGATCAGGTTGGCAAACACGTAGGTCTTGTCACCCTTCTTGGCCCAGCCGACAAACCAGCCGTAAGCGTGCGCCTGGTCCCACGTGCCGTCGGGCGACGTATTGCCCGGCGCCGGGCCGGCGGTGCCCGTCTTGCCCTGCACGGCCCAACCGCCCGGCACCTGCCAGGTCTGCACGGTACGGTCGACCAACTCGTAGGTGCGCGCAGACACCGGCAACTGCCGGTTGACGATCCTGCGCATGAAGCCGACTTGCTCCTCCGGCGAGATCTTCAGCGACGAGGTGATCCACGAGCGGTCCATGCCGTTGTTCTTACCCGGGTCGCCGCTCACGTCCATGTTGCCGTAGTCGAGCTTGCGCACGTAGGCCTGGAACGTCTGCGCGCCCATCGCATGCGTAATGCGCTGCGAATACCAGACCACCGAGTACTTGAGCCACAGCGCCGGATCGATCGGCTGGTGCCAGGCTTCGCCGCCCCAGTCAGGGTCGCCGCGCCTGAAGTGCTCGACCGGAGTGTGCTCGTCTTTGAGGAAGCCGTGGTCGAAGCCCATGACGGCCAGTGCAAGCTTGAAGGTAGAAGCGGGGGTCACGCGCTCGTCGCACTTGCCTTCGTGCAAGACAGCCTTGCCCGTGGCGGCATCGGCCACGATCGTGCAGATCGGGTGCTCGGCATGGGCAAACGTCGCAAGCGCGGCAAGCAGGGCGCCGGTAGCGGCGTGGCGGAGTTTCATCATCGATCAACCTCATGTTGGGGAGAATGCGAACAACTGGGCGGCAGCGTAGCAGCGGGGCGCCGTCCTGCTGACCGCCACACCCGTAACGGCTGTAACGCCGGCGCGGCCGTGGAATAGCCGAGCAGAAAAGAAGGGCTTGCAAATTTTTCGGGGGCCGGTAGAATGCGCCGCTCACCTAGCCCAGGTGGCGGAATTGGTAGACGCACTAGTTTCAGGTACTAGCGGGTAACTCCGTGGAGGTTCGAGTCCTCTCCTGGGCACCAAGACACAGTCCCGAGCAGTTCAGGGGCGACAAAAAACCCGCGTGGCGAAGAGCCTCGCGGGTTTTTTGTTGTGCGGACGGATTCAGCGCGGGGCAGGGGTTGCGCGCCGCCCGGAGGCAGCGCGGGCGTGCACGACTAGGCCGCCATCAACTTTGACTGCGCCACCCGGTTCCGGCCCGTCGCCTTTGCGTCGTACAGAGCTTCGTCGGCCGCACGGATAACGGCCGACATGTCAACGTCCTGTTCCGGTGTCCACGCGGCCGCGCCAATGCTGGCGGTGACCCGGCCATACTCGCTGGCCCTGTGCTCGATGGCGAGGTTGGCAATCGCCACGCGTATCTTTTCGGCAATGGAGGCCGCGCCCTCTGGCGACGTATCGGGCAAAACCACCACGAATTCTTCGCCGCCATACCGTGCGGCACTGTCTGACGGATGGCGAATATTGTCGCCAATGCATTTCGCGACGGCCGCCAGGGCATCGTCGCCGGCTTGGTGTCCGTAGGTGTCGTTGTACATCTTGAAGCGGTCGATATCGACGAACAGCAGGGACAGCACGCTGCGCGTTCGCTTGGCGCGACGCCATTCCTGATCGAGGATTTCACCCAGGGTGCGACGGTTGTTCAGCCCCGTCAGCCCATCGGTGCGCGCCAGCATGGCCAGCTCCGATTCCGCGCGCATGCGGCGCCGCAGCTGCGCCGCGAAGGCGAAGGACAGTCCGATGAAGCCCAGCGCGAGCGCGGCCATCAACGACGCGATGGTCAGCGCGCGATGCTGCCAGGCCGCGTAAATGTCGGCGTGGGCTTCCGCCACCATGATGATGAGCGGCAGGTTGGGCAGGTTCTTGAAGTAATACAGACGCTCGACGCCATCGAGGGTCGATATGTCCGAAAAACTGCCCTCCGGCGCCAACAGGAACTGCTTGAAGGTACTTGCGTTGCGGATGTTCCGCCCAATCACCTTCACATCGTAGGGCTGCCGCATGACCATCGTGCCGTCTCGCGCAATCAACGCCACCGATCCGTGCGGCCCGAGAGACAGCGCGGCAAACAGCTTGTGGAAATACTCGAGCTGGATGGCAATCAGGACCACGCCCGCAAATGAGCCATCCGGCCGCGAAAGCCGCCGGCTCAGCGGGATGCTGGGCGCCCCATCCCGCAAACGCGACGCGTAGGGATCGCCAACGTACAGCCCGACGTTCGGATTGTCGCGATGCACTTTGAAGTATTGGCGGTCGGAGAAGTTGGCTTTGCGCGGCACATCGCCGGCGGAGTCGATGACGATGTTGCCCTCGGCGTCCAGCACGAGCATCGAGCCCAGATACGTTGCCGTTGCAGCGCGGTCGAACAACGCGAAGCCGCGCAGCCGGGGGGACGCGTTCATCACTTCAGGATCGTTCACGCCATCGACGACGGCCTGGAGCGACAGCGCATAGAGTTCGAAATTTCTTTCGATGTCGCGCTCCGCCAGCAAGGCGAGGTTGCGCGAAGTCTCGGTGGCGCGGGCCATCGCGTCCAGCCGGCTCTGATACAGCACCACCGCGCAGATCACCACCATCGACAGCGCGATGACGACCCCCGCCGCCACGATGGCATGGGGTGTCGTCACCTTGCGGTGATCCCAATGGGAAAAAAGCCAGCGAAGTCGATTGGTCTTGTGATTGCCCTTCACCGTGATCGCCATATTCGTGTGCTCTTGTCGGGAAAACCGCAAAACGCGCGAATACATCAATGCCACCCTCGCCGTGGCCGACCTGACGCCGCAATGGCCGCCGCAGACCCGTCAGAAACAGTCTAGAAGATCGATGATCCTCCGTGCCGGACAGCCGATTCAAACACCTGACTTCAACACTGCCCTAGGCGATATGGCTGAGACGTTGACGTCTCAAGGTTCCAGGCGGTGGACCGATAAGCCCGGAGAGAACATAAAAAAGAACGGGGTTTCACATGAAAGTTGTCGGTTTCCTCAGCGCGGCGTGCGTCGCACTTATGCTTTCCGGATGCGGGGGCGGCGACGGCGGCGGAAGTGCGACAACTGCCGGCACGCAGTCAGCACCTTCAGCACCCTCTGCACCGGGCAAAGTTGTACTGGCTTACGCTGTGAATACACCCGCATCGCTCACCTCTGCCATGAGCAACACGACTCCCGTGAATGCGGTGTCGATCGATGTCCTGCAGGTTTCTGCCTCCGGCAGCCTGACCGGCACACTTCCCATCAATCTCCTGGCCAGCAATCAGGCAGCAGGCAAGGCCTCCTACGCGTGCATCATCGTCGCTCATGGCTCGTCCGGGATCGACCCTGACATCGCCCATGCCGCGCTGGTGACAAACCGGTCCGCTACGCTGCAGAACATCGTTGCGTTGGCGCGCACGCAAAGTCTCACCGGAATCAACCTTGATTTTGAAGGGCTCTATCCGGCCGACCGTGCCGCCTACAGCAGTTTTGTGGCGGAGCTGGCATCTCAACTACATCAGATCCCAGCCAGGCTCGTCGTAAGCGTCCCGCCGAAGCTCACCGACTCGACCACAAACACATGGGCATGGCCCTACGACTATGCAGCGCTTGGCCAATCGGTCGATTTTCTGCAGGTGATGACCTATGACCAGCACTACAGTCGGAGCGCCCCTGGACCCGTTGCAAGCATCTCGTGGATGCAATCTGCGCTGCAATACGCCACGAGCGTGGTACCCGCCGGCAAGATCCTGCTCGGACTTCCTGCCTACGGCTATGACTGGAACCAGACCACCAATACCGGCGTATCGGTGTCATTCAAGGACATGCCGGCTATGCTAAGCGCCACCAAGGCGGTGGCTCAATGGGACGCAGCTACGCTGTCCGCACACATCAACTATGTCGCGTCGGACGGCAGCGCTCACGTCGTCTGGTACGAAACGAGCCAGGGCATCCAGGCCAAAGCCCATCTGGCCAATACCTTGAGCCTGGCCGGGGTGTCAGTTTGGGTGCTGGGAAGCGAAGATTCGAGCTTTTGGGCTGGCGTGTCTGCTGGACTGCAGTAAATCTCCTCTGCGACGCAGCGCCGACGCATCGCGGACTGCGTGCCGCGCTGGCGCCGCTCCGAAGAGCGACCTCCACACTCGGCTACGCCGCAAGCTGCCCTCCACCTGAATTGGCCAGCTCTTCCGTAGCCCGCATCTGCGGAACAGGTTGGTGCGGTTGCGCTACCCCACGGGTGCCCCATTCCCCAACGTCTTGCGTGCACAACGCCAGAATCGACAAGAAGAACATGTCGAGCACCATCCAAACACCGGCGATGGACACTGACAGGGCACTGACATGCTGCTCCGGGTTATGGCGCCGGGCGTAAAGACCGAAGGCATATCCCGTTGCGACGTACGACGCCATGCCGAGCGCAACGTGCGAGGCCATACTGACGAGTGAACTCGAGACCAAGCTGCCAATCATCACCATCGGCCACAGCACAAGCGACGCGCATTGCACCAGCACGTAGACCGCCGTCACCGGGTGCAGAACCTTCACCATTGCATTAAATCGCCTCAGCATCCAGAACAGGTTGCGGAAAGTGCTGCGCCTCCAACGCAACTGCTGCATGAAGAACTGCCGCGAGTTGTTCGGGACTGCCGTCCAGCACTGCGCCTCGATATTGCAGTACGTCTTTAAACCGCGCAGCAGGAGCTGCAGCGTCATAAAGCTGTCTTCCCCGTCCCGCACCCCGATGCCGAACCAGGCTCGCGCCTTGATCTCCGGCTCAATGGCAAGCAAGTGTTCGCGCCGCACGGCGAAGAAACAACCGGAAATGCAGAGCACATTCCGCGTCCAGTTCTGCCACATCTTCGCAATGTGGAACACGTAGTAGTAGAGCAACGTCTGACAGCGCGTGAGCCAGTTCTCGTTGGGATTGCTGATGCCGATTCTGCCTCCGACGGCACCGATCTCAGGGTCCGCGAAACATGCGGTGACCTCCGAGATGGCATTGCAGTCAAAGATGGCATCGGAGTCGATGCAGACGATGATGTCTCCGCTAGCATACGAAAGGGCGTTCAGTAGCGTGTGGTGTTTGCCAACGTTCACCGGGTTGCGCAGTGCGCGCACACGCGGCCAGTTCGAGGCAGCCCTCTCGAGCCACATATGGGTATCGTCGATGGAGCAGTCATCAACGGCGATCACCTCGAGCCGTTCGGGCGGGTAGTTGCTTGCCATCAGGCTTTCTATCGTCTTGAGAACATGCTGTCCCTCATTGAAGGCAGGCAACAGCACGCTCACCGACGGCTGGAACGTGTAGTCCTTGTAGACGAAAGTGGATCGAAGACCGATACGCGCCAAGAGGGCGAAGACGAAATTGATGGCCATCATCAATAACGGTAGGGCTGACATCACTTCAAGCAGAACTACCATTCACGCACCTTCATTGATTTGATGACGAACTCGACCTCCCGGCCATCCACCGGAGCCGGCTGCCGAAATAGCCAAAGATTGAAACGCAGCGTCTGCGGCTGCGACGCGACATCACCTTCAAGATGAGCTTCCGTGGCGCCTTGCAGGCTGGATGTCCACCGAACGCTGCCCGGCAACCACTGGATACCAAACTGCGCATGGTTCGCTTGATCAGCCACGCGCATTGGCAGGTGCCAACTGCCTGGCCGACTCCTGTACCAGGCGGTGTAATGCACTTGCGGGCCACCGGGACGTCCCCAACGGGCAACTTCGATATCGATCTCGTTTGTGCCGTCCGGACCAACATCCGGAGATGGATAGAAGAAGATACCCAGCACCACGTTCGCGTCGATGGTGCCGATCGGTCCTGTCACCTCGAATTGGTAGGTACCGAAACGAAACTGCTCGAGCGAAATGATCTCCGCACAACTGAAGACACCTGAGGGCATCCGGATCAGTTTCAGGTGAAGTTGCCCTGCCGCATCCACCCATACGCCGTCCGCATTCCAACGCTGAGTCGCACACGGCCCACCTTGCTCCGTCCTGACACGCCACTTCATGCCCGCCCAGTCGATGGTGTGAACCTGCGCCATCACCACTGAAACATGAAGGGCAAATGACAACGCCACGCAGAGGGGGTGCAGCAGGTGGCGAGCACGCATGTAGATTGCACACATACCATCTCGCACGCGTTCAATACACCACGCCCTGACGCGGGTTTCATCGGCCCTCATCAAAGGCCTCGGCCAGCAACGTCAAACGATCGGTCGCAAGGTTCTGCTCCATCTTTGCGAGCGCAAGGTCGACGCGCAGCAAAGCGCGCATGCGAACGGCCTCGGCGGTGTCAATCGCTTGTATACGCTCAGACTCGTCCGCAATGCGCTTGACGTCTGCGGCGAGCCTTTGCAATGCGCTGCGCTCGAGCTGCATCCGCTCCGCCACCGTCTGCAGCAGCACACTGACTTGTTTATTCAGTTCATCGTTCTGCTCGCGGCGCAACGCAATGAGAGAACGCGATGCCTCATCGAGCTGTCCGCCGTAAGCATGGGCGTTCAGGTTGTATGTGAAAGACATGGATGCATAGGGCTTTGCACCGGGAGCGCTCGCGGTCGTGCTCCCAAGGACGGGCTTCTGCATCCCGACGATGAGCACCACGTCCCATGCCTGCAGCCGCTGCTTTCTGTTCAACACCTCCTGCAGGGTCGCGGTCACGGCTTCAACCTTGCCAAGAGTCGAAACTGGATCGAGGCGCCGTACAGGGGGGATAGAGGGATTCGCCGCATCCTGCTGTGCGAGCCGATACTGGGAATAGAGTTGCTGACGTTGCTGATCGAGCGAGAAAACGTCGGCCAGAGTTGCGTTACCGGCGCGCCGACGGCGCTGCGTTTGTGCGATCTCGTCGTCCAGAATGGCAAGCACTTCACCGATCATGTGCGCCCGACGCCCGGCAATACGCTGGTCAATGGCGGCGAGTTGGTACTTCAACACGCGTTGCAGGTCTGTGGTGTACGCATACAGCTCGCACTCAAGATTGCCCGCGTCAACTGCCGCAGCGCCTTGCAGATGCTTTGAGATGCTCTTCGACACGCCCACAACAGCTTGCTTCTCTGACGGGCTGACATCAGATTGCCCGAAGCGTCCAACGGCGTTGAAGCCCGCCGCCAATGTCCGCTCGGCTTCCGCCTGGGCGCGCACATATTGGCAGTACGCCGCCTTCTCCACGCCGGTATCCTCTTGTGCCAGCCCCGGCCGCGCAATCAGGGAAAAGAGCAGTAATGTCGCTGCGTACTTCATCGATTCGTCCTTGCACTTCGAATATTCCCCGGCGTCTCAACACTCACTTCCAGCCCCGCCCCGCAGCAGTCAAAGTAGCAGCGGCTTAAATGAAAGAAAAACCACTGAGGACTCACTGGCCTCTCGTTCTTCGAAGTCGATTTCCGCGAACTTGCCGCGTATGTCGGTTTTGAACAGTGGATGGCGCGCGTACTCCTCCGCCTCGTACACTTCGACCACCTTTCCGACCTTGCGGCACAGCAGAACCTGCAGCATGCAGTCGAACACGGGCGCACCAACCTTGGCGGCACTCACGTTGTCATAGGGAACGAAAACGACAGGAACACTTGTGGTCAACGCTCGGTAGTAGGGCGATCGCTTGGCGGTCTGTAGCACCCGCTCGCCCTCTTTTACCGTCGCCTCGAGCTGATGAATTGCCTCCTTCGCTGTACCGGCATCTACTGATGCCTGGGCGATGGCGATCTTGATCTGCGCATCGCTGGTCAGCGATTGCAGTGCAGTCAGTGACGCGGCGCCACTCTGGGTCAGGGTATTGCTGGCCGCCGAGGCCTGGGAGGCTTGCGTCGTCAGAAGAACAGTCTGCACTTGCGAATCGGTCAAGGCATTCTGCGCGGTACGCATGTCCATGCGTCGTCGGGCCACTTCGTCCTTGGTAATGAGACCAGCCGAAAGCTCAGCGTCGAGCGACGCCAACATCGGACGCGCTTCGTCCACTGCCTGTCGAGTCTGGTCAATGTCCATGCGCTTCTGCCGTAGCACCCCTTGCAGAGAAGCGTTGACGCTCGCAAGTGCCTTCGCCTCGAAGCGCTGTGCCCGGGCGAATTGAGCGCTAAGAGACTGCAGTTGGGTAACCTGGTCCTCGATCGCCTGGTACTTACGGATCGCGGTATTCAGCTCTACGCGGTTCTTCAGCAACGACGCCTCTAACGCTGCAACGTCCGGCTGGAAAGCCAGCACCTTGGATTGCGTCGGCGACAAAACCAGTGGCGCTGCCCAGTTTCGGTCTACGCCGTAGAAGAGCATCAGGAATAGATAGGACAGTATGCCGACCATCACGACGATCAAAACCGAGGTCATGACGATGCGATAGGTCGAGATGATTCCCTTCTGGAAGAGATTGAATTGCATGGCTTGAGGCGATGCTGGCCCAATGCAGGTACATCGCAAAATTTTGAGAACGAACGCGGACGAATCAACTCAAGGCCGCCACAGCACAGCCCGGTCCGGGCAGGCATCCCGATCCAGCACCGCCTTGAGATCGCTCACCACGAAGGGCGAGCCGGGCCGGGCGAGCGACTCCACCAGCGCCCAGCCGCCCTCGCGGTACTCCGTGTGCGGCACGGCCAGCACGATGGCGTCGGCCGCTTTGGCATCGGCCAGCCGCGTGAGGCGGAAGCCGTACTCGTGCGCAACCTCGTTGCTGTCCGCCAACGGGTCGATCACCTGCGTGCGGATGCCCAGCGCGCCGAGCTTCTTCACGATGTCGGCCACCTTGGAGTTGCGGATGTCGGGCACGTCTTCCTTGAACGTAGTGCCGAGGATGGTGACGAGCGTGTGCGGCCCGAGCAGATGGCACTGCGTCATGCGACGCATGAGCTGGTCCACCACGAACTGCGACATGCTGTCGTTCGTCTCGCGCGCGGCCAGGATGAGGCTCGCGTTGAACCCGCACGATGCCGCCTTGTGCGTCAGGTAATACGGATCGACCGAGATGCAGTGCCCGCCCACCAGCCCGGGGCGGAAATCCAGGAAGTTCCACTTGCTGCGCGCGGCGGCCAGCACGTCGTGCGTGTCCACGCCGAGTGCAGCCAGCAGTTGCGACACCTCGTTCATCAGCGCGATATTCACGTCGCGCTGCGTGTTCTCCAGCACCTTGGCCGCCTCGGCCACCTTGATGCTCTTGGCGGGATGCACCTGCGTGACGGCGCCGTACAGGCTGACCAGCGCCTGGAGGGTTTCGGGTGTGTCCCCGGCCACGATCTTGGTCATCGTGGTGAGCGTGTGCACGCGGTCGCCCGGGTTGATGCGCTCGGGCGAATAACCGACGTGGAAATCCTTCAGATGCTTCAGGCCGCTGTGGCGCTCCAGCAGCGGGATGCAGATTTCTTCGGTCACGCCGGGGTAGACGGTGCTTTCGTACACCACGACCGCGCCGCGCTTCATGTGCTTGCCCACCGAGATGGACGCCTGCATCACGGGGTTGAGATCCGGCACGCGGGCCTGGTCGACGGGCGTGGGCACCGTCACGACAATCACGTCGGCCTGGCCGAGCACCGTGGCGTCCGTGGTGAAGCGCGCGCCGGACTCAAGCAGCTCGTTGCCGGTCAGTTCGTTGGTGCGATCGCGCCCTTCGGTCAGCTCGGCCACGCGCGTGGCGTCAATGTCGAGGCCCGACACGGCGAAGTGTTTCGAGAAGGCCACCGCCAGTGGCGCACCTACGTAACCCAGACCCACCACCGCAATCCTGACCGTGGCCGGCTCGACCGCCGGCGCTACCGGATCCGGCCAGCGCGGCGCCGGCTTGATGAACAGATTTTCTGCAAACGTCGACTCGCCACCCCGTGACATTGGCCGCTCCCCTCGTTGAATCCGATCGGCTACCCGTGGGCCGATCCGTTGTGATGGCTCACGCAGACGCAGTTCCGGCGGCGGCTGGTGACCATTTTTATGAGGCCATTTCTGCAAAGTGCGTGCCATGCGCGGTTGCAACATCACCTAAACCAGATGAAAACGTTGCCGCACAAGGCGATGCGGGGCAGACAAAGTGTCGGAATAGTCAGCAGAAAATGCTTCTCAAGTCGCTTGAAAACGTTTCGCGTTACGTAACATCCGCACACGCAAACCATGCGCACAGCGGAAACAATCACGGAATTCGCATAATGCACCGCACCATGCAGCCGCACGCTGGCACAACGACGAGGGCCCAGCTGTAGCGCAAATGCGCTACACGGGTGGCCGACCAGCGACCGTACAATCGACGATCATGCAATCCGTCCGTACCGGCTCCGAGCCGCATCCCATCCACGTCGCGATCGTCGAAGACGACCCCGGCTTCAGCGAGGCGCTCGGCCGCGCGGTTCAGGCTGCGTCCGACATGCGGCTGGCCGGCATTGCCATGTCACGTGCAGATGGCCTTGCCCTGCTGCAAGGCCCGCCCGCGGATGTTTTGCTGGTGGACCTCGGCCTGCCGGATGGCTCCGGGATTGACGTGATCCGCGCGGCGGCGCAGTTGTGGCCAAGCTGCAGCATCATGGTGAGCACCAACTTTGGCGACGAGACGCACGTCATGCGTTCGATCGAAGCGGGCGCCGCGGGCTACCTGCTCAAGGACAGCTCGCCCGCCCGGATGGCGGAAGAAATTCGCAGCCTGGCAAGCGGCGGCAGCCCGATCAGCCCGATCATTGCGCGGCAGATTCTGGCGCGCTTCCAGCAAGGTTCAGCGGGCACCGCCACGCGCCCGGAACCGGAGCCGGCCGCTGCCGAGTCGTCGGCACCGCTGCTGTCGGCACGCGAGAAGGAAGTCCTGGACTACATCACCAAGGGCTTCACGACGCAGGAAATCGCCAAGCTGATGGAGCTGTCGCACTTCACGGTGCGCAGCTTCGTGCGGCGCATCTACAGCAAGCTGAAAGTGACGTCCAAAGCGGAAGCCATTTACGAAGCGAGGAATCTCGGGCTGCTGTCCGAATAGGTCGCATCGCGAGCGGGGCTGAGCGGCATCGCGTGATGTTGCCCCCCGTGAGCAGGGGTTCCCAAGCTGCGCCCGAACCCATCTCATAATGGCCCGTCCATTTCTTCGAGCGTTGCGACACGCGCGTTGCATGAGAACCCGTCCTGCGTCCCTCTTTGCCAAAGCGGTGTTCGTTTTCTCGCTGACGTTGCTGGTGATCGTCGGCGTGTTCTACGCGGACGCGGGCAGCGGTCCGTCATCGGCCGAGAGCCTGCACCTCACGCAGGCCGATTGGCAGACCACGGATGGATCGGGCTTTCAGGCGCCGCCGCCCACCGTCGACAGCGCATCGTTGCCGAACGCCGGGCAGCACACCGCGCTGCCATATGCGCCGCCCATTGCGCTGCTGCGCCAGGCCGGCGCGAAGGCGCAGTCCGGGGTCGTCCATACGACCTGGATCAGGATCGCGGTACCCGCATCGCCCCAGCATTCGGGGCCGCTGGCGCTCTACGGTGTCCGCATCAAGACCGACGGCACCATCGCCGTGTACGTCAACGGCCGGCTCGTGCACCGGGCGCAGGAACGGGGGCCGCTGTGGAACAGCACGCGCACGCCGCTGTGGGTGGCGCTGGACGCGCCGGGCGACGACGCGCCCGTGCGCGAGGTTCTGCTGCGGCTGGAACACACGCAGCGCACGCAGGTGGCCGTATCGTCGCTATGGCTGGGCCCGATGGATGCGTTGAAGAGTCGCTACAACGTCCGCCAATGGCTGCAGCAGGAGCTGCCGGCCGTGTTGAGCGCAGCCTTCCTCGCCATCGGCGTCTTTGCGTTGTTCGTCTGGTTTCGGCGCGGCCACGAAACCGCCTATCTGCTGTTCTTCAACCTGGCTGTCACTTCGTTCCTGCGCGGGCTGCATTTCTACGTGGCGCAGCCGATTGCCAACGACTGGTTTGCCTGGCTGACCGTCAATTCGCTGCTGTGGCTCGTGCTGGTGGTGCACTTCTTCCTGCGCCAACTGCATGGGCGGCCGCTCGTGTGGTTCACGCGCACGCTGGTCATGGTGACCGTCGCGATCGGCGTGCTGACGCTGCCGATGCTGGCCGTACTGCCCAACACGCCCAAGGTGACGCCGTTGATCTACCCGATTGCGGCCCTCATGGGCGCCGCCGTTGGCGCGGCCGGCGTGGCCAACGCGTGGCGCCGTTCCAACGAAGGGGTGATGGTGGCCATTGGCGTTGGCATCTGCACATTGCTCGGCGTGACCGACTGGCTGCTGCAGAACAATTTCAGCAGCCCGGAAGGCTGGTACTTCGGGGCATACACCAACGCCATCACGTTCGGCATTTTCGGCACGCTGATGTACCGGCGCTACGTCAACGCCATTAGTGAAGTCGAACAGGCCAACGCCAACCTTGCCCAGCGCCTGAAAGCGCGCGAGGCCGAACTCGAAGTCAGCCATCAGAAGCTGCGCGAAGCCGAGCGGCAGCGCGCCATCAGCGCGGAACGCCAGCGCCTGATGCAGGACATGCACGACGGGCTGGGCGCATCGCTCATCAGCGCGATCCGCTCGGTGGAACGCGGAGCCCTGAGCGAGGTGGATCTTTCGCACATCCTGAAGGGCTGCCTGGACGATCTGAAACTGACCATCGATTCGATGGAGCCGGTCGAGGCCGACTTGCTGCTGTTGCTCGCCACCCTGCGCTTTCGGCTTGAGCCGCGGCTGGACGGCACCGGCATCGCACTGCTGTGGGAGGTCAAAAAGCTGCCGACGCTGCCGTGGCTCGACCCGTCCAGCGCGCTGCATATCCTGCGCATCGTGCAGGAGTGCATTGCCAACATCCTGCATCACACGCGCGCCAGCGAAATCCGCGTCGGTACCGCTGCCGATCTGGATGGCGTGCGCGTCATCATCGAAGACAACGGCCAGGGGTTCGACGTGGACCGTGCCTTGCGCGACGGCAAAGGGCATGGCCTGCGCAATCAGCAGCGCCGCGCGCAGGCGTTGGATGGTTCGGTGGACTGGGCGTCAGGACCTGGCGGGACGCGTTTTACGCTGTGGCTCCCGCTGGAGCGCAGCGCCTGACGTACCGGCACCATGGCTGTCAGGCGCGCACTGCTGTTCCCGCTATGCAGTGCGCGCCGCAGCTCTCCCCCGTTTTGACTGATGCTGTGCTCTTTTTTTTTTCTTGAAGCCGTCGCAGCATAGCGACGCACGGTCGATTCGTCTGTGGAACAAATGCGTTACATGGCCCCGCATCAAGCCGCAACGGCTTCCTGCATCCCCAGCAGGGCCAATGCCTGTGCAACACACTCGTCAACGGATTGCACGCCGGTATCCACCATCAACTGTGGATGTAACGGCGGCTCGTAGGGTTCTCCAACGCCCGTGAGGTTGGCGATCGTGCCGGCTCGGGCCATGCGATACAAACCCTTCGGGTCGCGCGATTCACACACTGCTAGCGGTGTCGCGACATGCACCTCGAAAAAGCGTGACGCGCCCACGATCTGTCGCGCGCGCTCCCGGTCTTCTCGGTATGGCGAGATGAGCGCGGCAACGGCCCACGTCCCGGTGTTGTTCATCTGCGCGCACCACTGCGCCACGCGGCGCGCGTGTTCGCTGCGATCCACGCGCGAGAAACCAAGGTCGGCGCAGAGCTGCTGACGCAAGGCTCCGCCATCGAGTACGCGACACGGCAGGCCGCGCGACGTCAGCGTCGCGGCCACGGCCAGCGCCAAGGTGGTTTTGCCGGCGGCGCTCAGGCCGGTCAGCCAGAGTGTGGAAGGTGTGGGTTGCATGTCATGTAGCCTGCCGCAGAGGCGCCATCGCGCTGCCACGGGGGGTTCAACTGGCCTGGTGCAACCCAGTATACGAACGCTATACAGCGCCGCTCTGTAGAACAAATGTGCTACAGCGCGCAGCCGGACGGTGCATTTACAATTCCGACACCTTGCCGCTGACGGCGCTGGTTCCGAGTCGCTCCCCGGCCTATCGGACGCGTCAGAGGCGACTGAGGCACATTCGGTCGATTGGATTCAAGCAAAAGGCCCGCGGTATTCCTGCGGGCCTTTTGCTTTTTCGACATGCCGGGCGGACGACTCACCAGCCGTGGAACCGTGCCCACGTCTGCACCGCACCCCGCGACGACACCGCCTGGTATTCCGGGAACTGCGCACCCGTGGCGCACGCATGGTTCGGCAGCACACGCAGCTTCGTGCCGACCGGGAAACGCGCCACAAGGTCGTCACGCACCGAGCCATCGCTGGCCGCCAGAATGCCGTGCTCCTGGTTCGCGCCGATCAACGTAAGCCCCTCGAGCGGCGTGCCGTCGAGCGCGCACGGCTGCCCATAGCCAAAATCATGCGACTGCTTGGCCGTGCCACGGTCACGGCTCATCGCCATCCATCCGGCGTCGACAATCACCCAGCCTTTGTCGGGCTGATGGCCGATCACGGTGGTCAGCACGCTCAGCGCGATTTCGTCCATCGCGCACACGCCCACGTTGTGCATGACCAGATCAAAGAACACATAGACGCCGGCGCGCACCTCCGTCACGCCTTCGAGGTGTTCGGTGGCCAACGCCGTGGGGGTGGAACCCACGCTCACCGCTGCGCAGGGCACGCCGGCTTCGCGCAGGCGCTGCGCCGCGCGCACGCAACCGGCACGCTCCTGCTCGGCCAGGGCCGCCAGCGCGGCGCGGTCGCTCAGGTCGTAGCTGGAGCCGGCATGCGTCATGACCCCGCCCACGTCGATGCCGCCATCCTTCAGGATGCGGCCGACTTCCAGCAATGCATCCTGCTCGGGCGTGATGCCGGAGCGGTGGCCATCGGTGTCGACTTCGATCCAGACTTCGCAGCGCTCGCCGTGCGTGCGGGCGTAGTCGACCACGGCGTGGGCCGCCTCTGCGTTGTCGACCACGAGCTTGAGATCGCAGCCTCGCTTGCGCAGCGCCATCGCGCGCGGCAACTTGGTGGCCACAATGCCGACCGCGTAGAGGATGTCCTTGATGCCGGCGGCAAAGAAGGCCTCGGCCTCCTTCAGCGTGGAGACGGTAATGCCCTGCGCGCCGGCCGCCGCCTGCGCGCGCACCACGTCGAGGCACTTGGTGGTCTTCACATGCGGGCGGAATTTCACGCCCAGCGCGTTCATGCGGTGCTGCATGCGGGCGATGTTGTGCTGCATGCGCGGCAGGTCGATCAACGCTGCGGGCGTGTCGATGGTGTCAATCACGTGTGTGTCGGTGGTCATGGTTGCATCCTCATGCGGCAAAACGGCGGGCCCAGGGCAGCAGGTCGTCCAGCGTGGGCGACGTGATTTCCGGCAGCTGAGCACCCGGCACCGGCGTCAGCCCGATGCGGTTGTGCCAGTACGTGCGCAGGCCGACCCCCGCCGTGCCGAACATGTCGTAGCTGGAACCCGCAACAAATGCCGCGTCGGCCGCCTCCACGCCAAGCTGTTCGAGCGCCATGCGATACGGCTTCGGGTCAGGCTTGTACACACCGGCCTGCTCGGCCGTGATGACGACATCCCAGGTGACAGGCAGCAGCGCCGCGGCCTGCCGGCCCAGCCGCTCCGAGCAGTTGGTGACCACGGCCAGCTTGCAGTGCGGCTGGAGTTCAGCCAGCGCCTGCGCAGCGCCGCTCCACGGTGTGAGCTGCTGCCAATTGGCTTCCAGCGCTTCGGGCGCGGAAGCCGGCAAGCCGACGTTCTGCGCGGCCTGCCGCACCATCGCTTCGTAAGGAACGTACGTGCCGCAGCCGTACGTCAGCCGCAGATACTCGGCGCGCCACGTGCGGCCCGCCTGCTCGGAGCCGGCGGCGCGGTTCCACAGCGACCACGAATCGAGCAGCGCGGTCAGCAGATCGAAGAGGATGGCCTTGGGATAGCCGGAGTCGGGAGAAACGGTAGAGGCGGTGGAAGCGTTCACGCTGGTGACCTGCAAATCGGTGGACATCGATGCAACCGATTGTAGGCACCGCACGCCGGCTTTCGGTGAAGCCAGCTTGAATCAAAGATTCAGTGGCGCTACATCAAGCGCGCCAGGGCGGCTGCGGCTTGAAACGGCTTTGCAGCGCCTGCATGAAGTGACGCGTACGTTGCGGCAACCCTGCGCGGTTGTGGGTGAGGGCGATCACGTTGGCATCCGGCGCCTTCCAGCCGGGCAGCAACCGCACGAGGCGGCCTGCGCGCAGGTCGTCGGCGACGTCCCATTCCGAGCGCAGGATCACGCCGCGCCCTTCGCACGCCCACTGGCGGATGACATCGCCATCGTTGCAGATGAGTTGCCTGGGCACGCGCACGCTGCGGCTCGTGCGGCCTTTGCTGAAGTGCCAGAGCGACACGTCTTCCTTGTTCTCGCGCAGCACGATGCAAGGCAGCGCGGCAAGGTCATCGGGCGTTTCCGGCAAGCCGAAGCGCTTCACAAACGCGGGTGACGCGCAGACGAAGCGCGCGTTCGGCGCAATCGCATGGCCGACCAGGTTCGACACCTGCAGCGCGCCGATATGCACCACCACATCAAAGCGGTCCGCCGCTTCGACAAGAGGCGCATCGGAGAGCGCCAATTCGATGTCGACATCAGGATGCTGCTGCTGAAAATCCGCAATGACGGGGGCCACGTAGCGTCGCCCAAACCCCAGCGGGGCATTCACCTTGAGCGTACCCACCAGGCCGCCCCGGCGTGTGTGCAAATCTTCCGACAGCGCGTCGAGCTGGCGGATCAGCTCCGCCCCACGCTCGCACAGCAGCGCGCCCTCTTGCGTAAAGCGCAGGCTGCGCGCGGTGCGATCGACCAGCCGTGTGCCCAGCTTTTTCTCCAGCTGCTGCAGGCGCTGCGACACGGCCGACGGCGTCAGATCCAACGCGCGCGCCGTCGCCACCAGGCTGCCGTTGTCCTGGATGGCGAGCAGGAAACGCAGGTCGGCGGAATCCGTCATGAATTACTTACCGGCAAAGCGGTCCGTTGCGGCCAGCAGCTGATCGAGAATGCCCGGTTCGGACCACGCATGGCCGGCCCCTTCGATCAGGTGGAAGTCCGAATCCGGCCACGCCTGATGCAGCGCATACGCATAGCGCGCGGGGCATGGCATGTCGTAGCGGCCATGCACGATCACACCGGGAATGCCCGCCAGCCTATGCGCCTCGCGCAGCAGCTGGCCCTCTTCCAGCCAGCACTGGTGCGTGAAGTAGTGGTTCTCCAGCCGCGCGAAGGCCAGGGCGAAATGGTCGTCGGCGTGCTTCGCGCTGTTGGCGGGGTCGGGCAGCAGCGTGATGGTCTCGCCTTCCCACACGCTCCACGCGCGGGCGGCTTCGATTTGCCTGGAGGTGTCGTTGCCGGTCAGCACCTTGCGATAGGCGGCAATCATGTCGCCGCGCTCGGCCTCGGGAATGGGCGCCTGGAAGCGTGCCCATTTCTCGGGAAACATCTCCGACACGCCGTACTGGTAATACCAGCGCAGCTCGGCTTGCGTGACGGTGTAGATACCACGCAGCACCAGTTCGCTCACATGCTGCGGATACTTCTGCGCGTAAGCGAGCGCCAACGTCGAGCCCCACGAGCCGCCGAAGACAAGCCAACGTTCCGCACCGGCAATTGCGCGCAGGCGTTCGATATCGGCCACAAGGTGCCACGTCGTGTTGGCCTCCAGGCCCGCATGCGGCGTTGATCGCCCGCAGCCGCGCTGGTCGAACAGCATCACGTCGTAGCGTGCCGGATCGAACACGCGGCGGTGGTCCGCCGAAACACCACCGCCCGGCCCGCCGTGCAGGAACACCGCGGGCTTGGCGCCGGGCGTGCCGACGCGCTCGTAATAGATCGTGTGGCCATCGCCCACGTCCAGCATGCCGGTTTCATACGGTTCGATTGGGGGATACAGCGTGCGCAGTGCAGACATGGTCGGTCCTGTCGAAAGGTTGCCGGAAGAATGGGCTGATTCTACAGACGGGTTTCCGCTTGCACATATTTTTGAACGACGTATAAAATTGCACGTCGTTTAATAATAGCGAGCCCACCATGTCGTCCAGTCCGTCCCCCATCGAAGCCGGCCGCCGCGAACGCAAGCGCACCCAGACGCTGGACCACCTGGCGGCCACGGCGTTTTCCCTGTTCGAGCAGCACGGTTACGACGCCGTGACGATGGAGCAGATTGCTGCGCAGGCCGATGTGTCCAAGGGCACGCTGTACAACCACTTTCCAGTCAAGGAAGCCCTGCTGGCGCACCAGTTCCACGCCGAGCTTGCGGCGGGCGGCGCGCAATTGCGTACGCAGATCGAGGCGCAGCCGGACTTCGCCTCGCGCCTGGCGGTGCTGCTGTCCGCCTCGGCCGATTGGTGCACCGTGCGCCGGCCCTATCTAGCCGCGTATTTCCGCTACCGTTTTGCCAGCGCCGACCTGGCTGCCCGCAACCGTGACGCAGACAAGCGCAGCGGGCTCGAAGCGGTGTTCATGGCACTCATCAACGCCGCACAGCGCTCAGGGGAACTCGACACGCGGCTCGATGCGGAGCACCTCGCGGCGCTCTTCGAGTATTTGTACCTGGGCGCGCTGATGCGCTGGCTTGCACGTCCGGACACCGACCTGCACGCGGGTTTCTCCGCCGTCATCGACCTGTTCCTGCACGGCATGGCCCGCAAGGAGGCGTGATGAACCCGCTCGTGCTCGATTGGCCGGCTGCGGCCGCGGCTGGCGCCGCAGTGGCCGGCGGCAAGGGCTGGCAGCTTGGACGGATGGCGATGCTCGGCGTGCCGGTGCCCGATGGTTTCGTGCTGGCCGCAGATGCCAGCCGCGGGCGCAGTCGCGGAGATGCCGTGCCCGGCGCCGTGCTGGCTGCCATCACCGAAGCGCTGACGGCGCGCGGCTGGCAGAACACGCCGCTGGCTGTGCGTTCGTCCGCGCCGCAGGAGGATTCCGCGCAACGCTCGTTCGCGGGCATTCATGAGACACGCCTGAACGTCGTCGGTGCGCAGGCGCTGGCGGACGCGGTGCGCGCCGTGTGGGACTCTGCGCACGCACCGCAGGCGCTGGCATACCGCGAGCGCTTTGGCATCGACACCACCGACCTGGCGATGGCCTTGGTCATCATGCCGATGCTGCCAGCAATGGCCGCAGGCATCGCCTTCACGGGCGACCCGCTCACAGGCCGCGATGACCACATCGTCATCAACGCGCACTGGGGCCTGGGCGAAGCGCTGGTGGGCGGCCACGCCGACGGCGACGTCGACCGGCTGGAAGTGGCGCCGCAAGACGACACGCTGCGCGTGATCGAACGCCAGATCGGCACCAAGCGCCGCTTGACGCGCGCGCTGGCCGAAGGCGGCACGGCACTCGCCGACACCGCGACAGAAGACGCCCGCCGTGCCGTGCTGGACGACGCGCAGCTCATCGCCTTGGCCACGGTTGCACGCGACACGGCCCGCGCGCTCGACTTTGCCCGGCCCCGCTACGACATCGAATGGGTGTGGGACGGGCAGCGCTTCTGGATCGTGCAGGCGCGCCCGATCACCACGGCCGCCCGCTCCACCTACCCCGCCCTGCAAACCCAACCGACGTTCTGGACGCGCGGCAACACGCGCGAGATGTTTCCCACACCGCTGTCGCCCATCGACTGGTCGCTGTACGGCCATGCGGCCAACCGGATGCTGACGCTGGCGTACTCGCTGGCGGGCTACGCGCTGCTGCCGGGCCTGGAGCGCGCCAGGCTCTTCGGCGGCCACGTGTATCTCGATGTTTCGTTGATGCAGTGGGAGGCGTTTGACGCGTTCGGCATTGCGCCCGATGCCATCAACCGCATGCTGGGCGGCACGCAGCCCGAGATTGCGCTGCCCCGCACCACATGGCCGCAGCGGCTGGCGCGCGGCGCACGGCTCGTGCGATATCTATTGAGAGCAGGCGCGGCGCGCCGCCATGCGCAGAGCGATCTGAACCGGGCCCGCAAGCAAGCCGCGCAATGGCGTGAAGACGCATGGCCAGAAACAACCGCCGAGCTGGCCACCTGCCTGCGCGAGCGCTTCAACATTGCCCGCCGCGCAGACAGCCTGTTCTTCCTGCAGGGCTCGGCGGGCGGCGCCGTTTCGGGGCTGGTCGACGTGATCGAAAAACAGTGCCCCGGCGACGGCCATGCGCTGGCCGCCGCGCTCATGGCGGGCGCGGAACCGAGCGTCACCGCGCAGCAGAGCTACGACCTGATGGCGCTGGCACAAACGGCCGCCGCCGACATCGAAGCGCTCGCCTGGCTTCGCGCCGGCAAACGTATCGGTGCGCAATGGGTGCAGCAACTGCCGCCGCACAGCCCCTTCCGCCAGCATTTCAGTGCGTTTCTGGAGCGCTACGGCCACCGCGCCATTGAAGAGAGCTACTTCCGCCACCCGCGCTGGCGCGAGCAGCCGGACTATTTGCTGGACCTCGTAGTTGGCCTGATCGGCAGCGATGCGCGCGCCGTGCGGCAGCGGCAACAGGCGGCGTCCGAGCGTGCGTGGGTGCGCCTGCCGTTCTGGCTGCGGCCGATCGTGCGCGGCATGCTCAAGAGTGCCGTGCGCGACAGCAACCAGCGCGAAGCGGCGCGCAGCGCGCTGGTGGCGTATCTGGAGGCGTTGCGCATCGGCCTGCTGAAGCTGGCTGACGGGCTTGTCGGCGAGGAAGGACTCGATGCGCCGGAAGACATTTTCAACCTGACGCTGGACGAATGCGTGGCCGCGGGCACCGGCGCGTTGCCGCTGCGCTTTGCCGCCCAGCGTGCGCGTGAACGCCGCCAGCAGTTGAACGATTGGGCGGCGGTGCAAGAGTCAGACATCGTCACCGAACACGGCGACGCGCCCGTCGCTTCCACTGCGCCAATCGCTCTCTCCGGAGAGACCTGGACCGGCACGGCGGTGGGCGCGGGCTCGGCACAGGGGCTGGCACGGCTGGTCGACCACGCTGCCGCCGGCACGGCGCTGCAAGCGGGCGACATCCTGATCGCGCCCAGCACCGACCCGGCTTGGACGCCGCTGTTCCTGAAGGCCGGCGCGCTCGTCATGGAAACCGGCGGCTACCTGTCGCACGGCGCCATCGTGGCGCGCGAGTTCGGGATTCCGGCGGTGGTCAACGTGCCCGGCATTCGGGCCCGGTTGAACGACGGCGAGGCGATCCGGGTGGATGGCAACGCCGGCACGGTCAGCAGAGTGGCGGGCTAGCCACATCGATGTGGCGATCGAGCGACACTGTCCAATGCAGTTTGCTGCGCCGCAATATCGAGACTAAAATCCGGGTATTCCCTACTAGGGTTATCCCTAAATCAGTCCGGAGAAGGCATCCCCATGAACACCGTCGCTCTCAAAGCCGCCCGCACCTCCCGTTTCGCCCGTTTCTGGCAAATCGTGCGCCGTGAAGCCCGCCGCGCCGTTGCGCTGCACGTAGAAAGCTGCGGCATGATGGCCGAGCTGTATCGCCGTTCGGGCCACTGAGCCGAATCAGCCTTGTGAGCCCCATCGCGCGGCGCTCATGAACATTGCGCCGCGCCATCCCTGGTGCGGCGGGGCACGCTCAGATCAGGTCTCGCTCCACTGCCGCATCAGGTTGTGATACACCCCGATCAGCGTGCGGCGCGCGGTGGCATCGGCGTCGGTCTGGTTGAGCGTCTGGATGGCGTTGTCCAGGTCGAACAGCATGGCGCGCTGCGCGTCGTCGCGAATCAGGCTCTGGATCCAGAAGAAGCTCGCCACGCGCACCCCGCGTGTGATGGGCGTCACCTGATGCAGGCTCGTTGCCGGATAGATGACCAGGTCACCGGCATTGAGCTTGACGCTGTGCATGCCGTAGGTGTCTTCGATCTGCAGTTCGCCGCCGTCATAGCTGGCGGGGTCTGACAGAAACAGCGTGGCCGAGATATCGGTACGCAGCTTTGTGCCGTTGTGCGGGTGGATGCGCACACTGCCATCGACGTGCGCGCCGAAGGTCATGCCCTCGCCGTAGCGGTTGAACATCGGCGGGTACACCACGTTGGGCAACGCCGCGCTGATGAAGCGCGGGTGCCGCTCCAGCACGCTCAGGATGAGCTGCTGGCACTGCAGGGCCACTTCCGCGCCCTCATCGATCTGCTGGTTGACCTTGACCGGCGCCCCCGAATATCCGGCCGACACGCGGCCATCCACCCAGGCGTCGCCCGCGTTGTCGAGCAGATCGCGCAGTGCAGCCACCTGCGCGGCGTTGAAGACGTTCGGAATGCAGACAAGCATGGCGCTCGAAGGAAACGGGGATGCGGCCGAGGGCCCATCCCCCAACCATTACATCCGATACACCACCGACAGCATCGCCGCACGGCCGGTGCCCGGCACGGCGCGGCCGCCATCGGACGGAATCAGCGCATCGTAATACGTCTTGTTGAACACGTTGAACAGGTTCAGACGCACGTCGTATTTGGGCTGGTGGTAGGCCAGCATCGCGTCCCAGCGCACGAAGCCGCCCACCTGCACCGTGTCGGTGTTGTTGGCATAGCGCTGCGACATGTAGAACGCGCCTGCGCCCACTTCCCAGTTCGGCAGGAAGGCGTAGCTCGTCCACACCGTCGCGGCGTGCTTGGGTGTGTTGGCCGGCGTCATGCCCTGCGTGCCCGCGGCGATGCCGTTGACGATCTGCGCATCCAGGTACGTATAGCCCGCGAAGATCTGCAGCTTGTCGGTGACGTGGCCCGTCGCACCCAGGCGCGCACCGCGCACGCGGATCTTGCCGGCCGAGGTGTACGTCGTGCTGTCGATCTGCGTGCGGGCGTTGTCCTTGGTGATCTGGAACAGCGCCGAGCTGACCGACAGGTCGCCGTTGAGCAGATCCCACTTGCCGCCGGCCTCATACGACTTGTTCTTCTCCGGGTCCAACCCCTGCTGGCCCGTGGTGCCTACGAGTTGTTCCAATGACGGGTTGAACGACGTGCCGTACGACACGTAGTACGACTGCCAGTCCGTCGGCTGCCAGATGCCGCCCAGCCGTGTGCTGACAAAGTTCACGGTCTGCTGCGCGTACGGCAGCGCAGTGATCTTGGCCGACGCCGGCGTGTTCGCCGAATTCAGCGAATTCGAAATGCTCGCCACGTAGCGGTCATAGCGCAGGCCGGCGACGGCCTTCCATTGCTTGGTGAATTCGATCGAATCGTTGAAGTACGCCGCTACCGTGTTGGCCGAGCCGCCCTGCAGGTTGCCCAGGCTCGACGGCGTGCTCGCCGGCGACGTGGTGTAGCTCGGGCTGACCAGCGGCTCGCACGAGACAAAGCCGCTCGTCATGCTCGACTGCGCCAGCGGCGTACCGTTGCACGAACCGTTGCGATAGTAATTCTGGTTGTCGTAGCCGTCGTGGCCGAACTCGGTGCCGACCAGCAGCGTGTGCTTGACCGAACCCGTATCGAACTTAGCCGTCAGCTCGGTCTGGTTGAACAACGAGTAGTCACGGATGCGGCGGTCGTGGCTTTGCAGACGCACCGACAGCGCCGACAACGGCAGATTGCTGTTGGTCAGCGCCGTGAACACGCCCGACGAATTGACCGTACCCACCGCGTTGGGCGCTGTCTCGCGCGCGTCGGTCTGCACGTAGTTGAACTGCGTCTGGTTGCGCAGCCGCAGGTTGGGCGAGAACTTGTGATCGATATTGGCCGAGAACGACGCCACGTCCTGCGTGGTGCGGTCGTCGGTGTAGCCGTAGTACGTCTTGGGGCTGACGTTGACCGGGTGGCCGTTGAGGTTCGGCAGGCCGTAATCGGGCATGTCGCGGTTGTGCTGCAGCAACGCGGACAGCGTCACCTCGGTCGGTGTGCCGATGCCGAAACGCCACGACGGCGCGATGCCGAAATCCTGCGCGGTCATCTCGTCGCGCGTGCTCGTCTTGCCGTTCTGCGCCATCGCGGCGATGCGGAAGGCCGAAGTGTCCGACGTCGGCGTGTTGACGTCGGCGGTGGCGCGCACGAGGCCGTTGGTGGTGACCGAACCGGTGATTTCCGTGGCGGCCTTCAGCTTCGGCTTCTTCGTCACCTGGTTGATGACGCCGCCCGTCGAACCGCGGCCGAACAGCATCGACGACGGACCCATCAACACTTCCACCGAATCGAGGGCGAACAGGTCACGGTAGTACTGGCCGCGATCCCGGAAGCCATCAAGGTAGATATCGGTACGCGCCGAGAAACCGTTCAGGTTGATGTTGTTGCCGATCTGCCCGCCTTCGGCCGCACCGATGGTGATGCCCGGCACGTTGCGCAATGCATCGGCCAGCGAGCTGCCGCCTTGCGCGTCAGTCAGCGCCTTGGGCACGACCGTCACCGATTGCGGCACATCGCGCAGGTTCTCGGGCAGCTTCGAGATGGAGCTTTTGGCGGCGTTGTAGTCGTCGCGCGGGGCAGCGCCCTTTACAACGGCTTCCGGCAACGTGGCGGTGGCGGGTGCCTGCGCAAGCGTGGCTTGCTGGGCAAGGGCGACGGTGGGCGTGGCAAACAAAGCCAACAGGGCGCTGGCGACGGGCGTGCGGCGGTTCATTGCGTGGTTTCTCCGGCGGCGCTCTTCTATTGAGTGCCAGCCGGGACGGAACGCCCTCCTGCGCCCGTGCCGCCGTGCACGAGAGCGCACTACGTATTGCGGACGCAAATATAAATGATAACGATTCGCAACAGCAACAAATTGTCGCAGTATCTTCTAAAAGTTCCCGAAAACGCACACCAAAAAGCAACTTATCGGTCGCTTTTGCTTCGATTTAGCTGACAAGGCAAGCTTGTCGCCTCGCAATATTTATGACGAGGCGATCGATCAGCGCTAAAGCGTACCTATTTCTGCGTGCCGTCTGATGGCCCTGGAAGGTGCGCGGCATCGTCGCCAGCGTCCTGACGATTACGCGCCAGCGCACGCGCATACACGGACGGCGCGCCCGCTGCATGGGCCGTCACATAGCCGGTAATGCAGGCCAGCATGAGCGGCAGTACCACTTGGTACGACAGCGTCATCTCGAAGATCATCAGGATCGACATGAGCGGCGCGTGCGTGGTGGCGGCCAGCAGCGCGCCCATGCCGACCACGGCGTAACTGACCGGCACCGGCGCCGCATCCGGCAGCAGCGCGTGCATGCCTGTGCCATACAGCAAACCCAATGCGGCGCCGCAGAACAGCGTGGGCGTAAACACACCGCCCACGGCGCCCGACCCTGCGCTCGACGCCGTCGCCACCAACTTGCAGATCAGCACCAGCGCCACCGTCTGCCACAGCCATGGCTCGTGCAGGAAGCCATTGACCACGCTGTAGCCGTTACCCCAGACCTCGGGCACGCCAGTGGACAGCGCACCAACGATCAACCCGCCGGCGGCCAGGCGCAACGTGAGCGGCAGCCTGGTGCGTGCAAACGCATCGCGCGCGCGGTCGATCAAACCGAGCAGCAGCGGCCCCGCCATCCCCGCGGCCAGACCCAGGCCCAGATACGTCAGCACTTCCCAGCCGGAAACGAAATCGAAGTGCGGCATCTCGTACACGGCCCCGTAGCCAAAGAATTGGCGCACGACGATGTCAGCGGTGACCGCCGCCACCAGCAGCGGCCCAAGCGTCGCCGTGGTGATGACACCAAACACGATTTCGCAGACGAACACGGCACCCGAGATGGGCGCGTTGTAGGCAGACGTGATGCCGGCAGCGGCACCGCAGGCGACCAGCAGACGCAATTGCTCCACTAGCACGGCGGTCCAGTGCCGTAAGACACGACCGACCAGCGAGCCGCACATTGCCGCCAGCTGCACCATCGGCCCTTCACGTCCGATCGATGCGCCGCTGGCCACCGAGCACAACGACGACGCACTGCGTACCAGACTCTGCCGTGCGCTCAGCACGCCATCGCCCACCGCAATGGCTTCCATATAGTCTTCAGCGCCTTTTCGCGGAATCCACTTGAGGCCCACCTGCAGGGTGATACCGGCCAGCAGTCCACCCACGGTCGGCACCAGCAGGCGCGCCCACCAAGGCAGCGCCCGCGCCGTGGCCACCAACCCCTGGTCCGTGCCCGAGAGCCACCATTGCAGTTGACGCAGGCATTCGCGAAACAGGATCGTCGACAAGGCGCCCGCGCAGCCGATCAGCCCCGCGATCACGAACACCAGATGCTCGCGACCGAAGGGCAGTCGGGCAATCGCGCGCCGCCACCATGGCTGGCGCGGCATATCCGGTTGAGGCGGCGGCGTGTCGGTCATGTCGATTCACATCAGGACAGGTCGACATGATAGCGACGGCGCCGCACCGGCTTTAAGTCGATGTCGCGACCACGGCGTCTGGCAACCATGCCTGCGGTGTGTCTGCGCTGCGACGATTCGGGCCCCACGTAATGACGCGCACCTGCACGAGGTTTTCGATCACGAAAGGATCGCGCGCGACGATGGCGTCGATCTCTTCGCGGGATTCGGCACGCGCCAGGATCCCGCCACCTTCACGCGGGAAGAACGGCCCCGACATCAGGAAGTGGCCGCTTGCATAGTGGGCGTCCAGATGCGCGCGGTGCGCAGGCAGCACACGATCGAGCGCTTCAAGCGGTGCGGTGTAGTTGAAAAGAATCAGGTACAGCATGCGATGGCTCCTTATGGGATGAGGTAACACCTTCGAAACGCGAGACCCGGCAGCGTGAAACAACCACGCGCAGTGTCCCGCAGAAATGGGTACGCTTTGCGCGGAGACCCTTCGCCGCGCAGGGTTCTCAAGGGCGCAAGAGCAACGCCCCGACGGTCTGTCCGGCCTCCAGTGCAGTGTGGGCGGCAGCGGCGTCTTCGAGAGCATAGGTACCGCCCACCGGCACGCGCACGCCATCGAGCATGCGCTGCAAGGCGGCCTGCGCCCCGGTCCGGTAGTTCGACAGATCGGCCATGTAGCGGATGACACCCGGCCGCGCCAGCGCAATGGATCGCGATGGCCCGAGCGCTGCAAGATCGACGGCATTCGTCTGGGCGTTGCCGACATCGCCTGCTTGTCCGATGCTCGCCACCATGCCGAAGGGCCGCGTCACCGCCAACGAGGTCTGCAGCATGGCACCGCCGATGCCGTCGACCACGTAGTCGACGCCTTCCCCGCCGGTGAGCTCGAGCACGGCTTCGCGCACATCTTGCTGGCGATGCAGCACGACGTGGTCCGCGCCGTGGCCGATGGCGACGGCGGCCTTCGCTTCGCTGCCCACTGTGCCGATCACGCGCGCCCCCTGACGTTTGGCCCACTGCACCAGCAACGCGCCCAGGCCACCGGCCGCCGCATGCACGAGCAGCGTATCGCCGGCGCGCACCTGCCGTACCCGCGTCAGCAGCATGTGTGCGGTGATGCCGCGGACCAACGTAGCTGCCACCGTTTCGTCGTCCAGCGCATCGGGCAAGGCAATCGCCCGCTCGGCCGGAATGTTGCGATGGCTGGCGTAACCGCCGGGCGCGCCGTCCATCAGGCCGGCCCAGGCCACGCGCTGCCCAACGACAAAGCCGCGCACATCCGGACCCAAAGCTTCCACGACGCCGACGCCTTCCACTCCCAGCACCGCCGGAAACGCCGCCACTGGATACAAGCCAGTACGGTGATACACGTCGACAAAGTTCACGCCGATGGCCGTGTGCCGCACCGTCAACGCATTCGGCGCAGGCGGCGGCAACATCAGGCTGGCGGGCCGCAAACCCAATGCTGGTCCGGGTTCACGGAGTTGGATCACCTTGGCATGCATGGCAGAAGTCCTCGCAGAAATGGGTACGCTTTTGGATTCGTCGATGACGGGTACTGCGTTCGTCACGTTGTGAAACAAGCGTAATCCGTTCAGAATCGCCCGGGAATTCACAAAAACCGATCAGCTTCTGTGCAAAAAAGCCCAGGTCGGCCAAAAAATGCGCGCGCCTTGGCGCGTGCGGCAGCGGCCGAACCTTCTTCTTCGTTGCAGTGGGATGACGTGCGCTACTTTCTCGTGCTCGCGCGCGAGGGCAGCCTGTCGGCTGCCGCGCGGCGACTGGCGGTGGAACACACCACGGTGGCGCGGCGCGCAGACGCACTGGAGCAATCGCTGGGCGTGCGCCTGTTCGACCGCCTGCCGCGCGGCTGGCGCCTGACCGCCGAAGGTAACGCGCTGGCCGAGCGCGCTGAACGCATGGAGCAGGAAGCGGCCGGCTTTGCACGTGCCGCAGCAGGCGCGGGCAGTTTGCGCGGGACGGTGCGTATCTCTGCGCCGCCCACGGTGGCCAGCCACATCATCGCGCCCAACCTGGCGACGCTGCGCCGTCAATGGCCCGGCATCGACCTCGTGCTGTTGGGTGAAAAACGCAACGCCAACCTGATGGCGCACGAGGCCGACCTGGCAGTGCGCTTGTCGCGCCCAACCTCATCGGCCCTGGCGACACGGCCGCTGGGCGACCTCGGCTACGGTCTGTACGCCACCGCAGAAGTGCTCGCTCGCCCCGAATCCGAATGGGAATTCATCGGCTACGACGAAAACCTGCGTCACGTGCCGCAGCAGCGCTGGCTGGACAACTACGCAGGCGAGCGTCGCGTGGTCTTGCGTTGCAGCGATCTGGCTGCGATGCACCAGGCGGCACTGGCCGGGCTCGGTGTCGCGGCTCTGCCTCACCTGCTCGGCGCGCCCGCAGAAACGGGTACGCTTTTGCGCCGATTGCCCGTCGACGACCCCGCGCTGCATCGAGAAATCTGGTTGGTGATTCATCCCGACGTTCGACGATCACCGCGCGTGCGGGCCGTAGCCGACGCATTGATCGCGCTGTTCGAGGCACAGCGACACGTTTTGGCGGGGAATTGAACGTACGCAGAAACGGGTACGCTTTGGGATGAAAATGAACCGCAAACCCAATGGATATGCGGTTCTTGCGCCTCGGCAATGTTGCATGCCGAGGCGCGTCCGAAACACTCAGCCGCCCAGATAGGCTTCGAGCACGCGCGGATTGCCCAGCAGGTTTTTGCCGCTGTCCGCCAGCACGATTTCGCCGGTTTCCAATACGTAGCCGTGTTGCGCGATCTTCAGTGCCTGGCGCACGTTCTGCTCGACCAGGAAAATCGTCAGGCCTTCGGCGTTGATGGTGCGCAGGATGCGGAAGATCTCCTGCACGATGATCGGCGCGAGGCCCATCGACGGTTCATCCAGCAGCAGCACGCGCGGGCGCGCCATCAACGCTCGGCCGATGGCCAGCATCTGCTGCTCGCCGCCCGACAGGTTGCCGGCCAGACCGTCGATGCGCTCTTTCAGGCGTGGGAACAGGTGGAATACGCGCTCCAGGTCGGAGGCGATCTGGCCCTTGTCCTTGCGCGTGTAGGCGCCCAGCTCCAGGTTTTCGCGCACGGTCATCGTGGTGAGCGTGGCGCGCCCTTCGGCCACCTGCACGATGCCGCGTTCCACACGCTTGTGGGCCGACCACTGCGTGACGTCTTCGCCTTCGAACAGGATCTGGCCGCGCACATCACCCTGCGACTTCGGGATCAGACCCGAGAGCGCCAGCAGCGTGGTCGATTTGCCCGCACCGTTTGCGCCCACCAGCGAGGTGATCTCGCCAGCCTTGAGCGCAAAGTCGATGCCCTTGACGGCCGCGATGTGCCCGTACGACACATCCAGCCCTTTGACTTCGAGCAACGTGGTCATGCCGTTGCCTCCTCTGCTTCGTCGTCATCGCGGCCCAGGTACGCCTCGATGACTTGCGGATCGTTGCGGATCGCCTCGGGCGGCCCTTCGGCGATGATGCGGCCGAAGTTCAGCACCGCAATGCGCTCGCACAGGCCCATCACAAAGCGCATGTCGTGCTCGATCATGAAGATCGTGTAGCCGCGCGCCTTGATGTTCTCGATCTCGGCCATCAGGTCGACCTTCTCGCCGGTGTTCATGCCGGCGACGGGCTCGTCGAGCAGCAACAGCTTGGGCTCGGTCGCCAACGCCCGCGCCAGTTCGAGCTTGCGCTGGTCGCCGTACGAGAGGTTGTCGGCAATGTCATGGGCCTTGTGGTCGAGCTTGACCCACGAGAGCAGCTCCAGCGCCCGGTCACGCGCGCGCCGCTCGGCCGCGCGGTACTTCGGCAGCGAGAGCAGCAGGCCCGGCGCACCGTAGTCCAGGTGCCGGTGCATGCCGACCACGACGTTTTCCAGCAGCGTCATCTCCTTGAAGATGCGGATGTTCTGGAACGTGCGAGCGATGCCCATCTGCGTGATCTCGTGCGGCTTCTTGCCGACGAGATTCTCGCCGTTGAACGTGAGCGAGCCACCGGTGGGTGCCAGCAGGCCCGTGATCAGATTGAACACCGTCGTCTTGCCGGCGCCGTTCGGGCCGATCAAACCGAAGATGCTGCCTTGCGGCACTTCAATGTTGACGTCCTGCAAGACCGACAGGCCGCCAAAGCGCTTGGAAATGGAGGTGAGTTTGAGCATGGCGGCCTCAGTGCGATTCATTGGAGGCAGCCGGGGTGGCGCCCGTGCCAGGCATGGTGCCGCCGCGCTTGATGCCGAACCAGCGCGCGAAACGCGCCGGATCCCAGATGCCCTTGGGCAGGAACAGCACAATCACCATCAGGATCACGCCGTTGACGACCAGGCGGAAATCCTTGAACGCACGCAGCAACTCCGGCAGCAGCGACAGGATCAGGCTGCCGAGCACCGGGCCCGTCAGGCCGTTCGTGCCGCCCAAAATCGTCATCGTCAGAATTTCGACGCCGCGGTCGAAGCCGAATTCGTTCGGGCCGATGAAGAACGTGAGGTGCGCGTTCAGTGCACCGGCCAGCCCGGCGATGGCCGCACCCAGCGTGAAGGCCAACAGCTTGGTGCCGGCCACGTTGATGCCCATGAGCCCTGCAGCGGTTTCGTCTTCCTTGATGGCCTCGAATGCGCGGCCCACCTTCGAGCGACGCATGCGCGCCAGCACGAATAGCGTCGCCAACACGGCCACCGCCACATGCCACCACTCGGTCAATTGCGGAATGCCGTTCAGGCCCAGCGCGCCGCCGGTCCAGTTCTCGGTGTTCAGGATCAGCACGCGCACGACCTCACCGAAGCCCAGCGTGGCCATGGCCAGATACACGCCCGAAAGACGCAGCGTCGGCCGCCCGATGACAACGGCCACCACGGCCGGCGCCGCCATACCGCCGAGCAGCGCAACGGAAAACGGCATCTCGGCGTTCATCGTCAGCAGCGCCGCCGTGTAGGCGCCGATGCCCATGAAAGCCGCATTCGCCATCGCCAGCAGGCCGCACGACAGCGTCAGGTAAATGGACAGCGCCAGCAATGCATTGATGCCCAGCGTGAGCACCAGGTTGCTGTAGACCGACCAGAAGTTGTCGAACCATTCCATGTCGGTCTCCTTAGGCCTTGCGTTCCAGCACCTTGCCGAACAGCCCTTGCGGCCGCACCAGCAGGATCAGGAACAGCAGACCGAACGCCACCGCGTCGCGCATGGTCGAGCCGATGTAGGCCACCGACAGCACCTCGGCAAACCCGAGGAACAGCCCGCCCAGCATCGCGCCGCGAATATCGCCCAGGCCGCCCAGGATGATGACCGCGATGCCCTTGTGCAGCATCGGCTGGCCCATCAGCGGGAAGACGGCGTTGGAGTACAGGCCGATCAGCACGCCCGACAACCCGCCCAGCGCGGCCGCTGCAAACGAGGTCAGCAGGAACAGCCCTTCGACATTGATACCCAGCAGCGCGGCGGCTTTCGGCGACTCCGCAATCGCGCGCAGCGCGCGGCCGAGTTGCGTGCGCTTGAGCAGCAGCATGAGCGCGGCCATCAGTGCGAACGACAGCACGATGATGCTCAGCTCCAGCGGGGTGAGGTGGATGCCGCCCAGATCCAGCGAGGCATCCGAGACGAGCCCGGCCGGGAAGCGCAGGTTTTCGGCCCCGAACACGCCCTGCATGGCGTTGTTGATGGCGATGCCCGCGCCGATGGTGGCAATCATCGGGATCAGGTGCGGCGCGTTGCGGCGGCGCAGGGGGCGCAGCAGCAGCACGTCGATGACGAGGCCGGCCACGCCGCTCACCACAAAGCCGACGGCCAGTGCCGCCCACAGCGGCAGCTCGAAATGGAGAACGACCTGCAGCGCCGCATAGGCACCGAGCATGAAGACCGCGCCGTGCGACAGGTTGATCACGCCCAGGATGCCGAAAACCAGCGTGAACCCCAGGGCGAACAACGCATACACGCACCCGAGCGACAGCGCATTGACGAGTTGCTGTTCCAGCATGATGAATCAGAGTGAGGTGCGGCCGAACGGGACCAAGGCAGTCACCGGGCAGCCACAAAAAAAGCGATGGGGCGTAGGTTTAGCTACGCCCCGCCTGTCTCGTTCAAAGGGTTTCAACGAGAACCGAAGATTACTTCTCGATCGTGTACTTGCCGTTCTTCGTCACGCTCACGATCGGCGTCTGCACGGCGTCGTAGCCGGCCGGCTTGCCACGCGCGGTGACCTGGCGGAAGGCAAACGCGCCCGTCGCGCCGGTGTGCTTGACGGCCGGCAGTGCATCGCGGATCGCCTTGCGGTCGGCTTCGAGGTTGCCGCTGAACTTGACCGTCTTCAGCGCCTTGCTCGCGATGTACATGGCGTCATACGCCTGCGCCGCAAACTGATCCGGCGCTGCCTTGTACTTGGTGGTGTAGGCGGTGATGAACTTGCTGTTCTCGGGCGTGTGGTTTTCGATCGACCACGGGCTGCCCACCCACAGGTTGTCGGATTTGTCCTTGGCGAGATCGAATACCTTGACCGAGTTCATGCCGTTGCCGCCGATGACCGGCACGTTCAGGCCAAGCTGGCGCGCCTGCACCATGATCGGACCGCCTTCGGCAATCAGCGCCGACAGCACGATCGCATCCGGGTTCGTTGCCTTGATCTTGGTGAGCTGGGCCTTGAAGTCCACGTCGCCCTTGGCGAAGGTCTCGGTGGTCGTGACCGGAATCTTCAGGTCTTCGAGCGCCTTCTTGAAGTTGTCGTAGCCGCTCTTGGTGAAGACGTCGTCGTTGCCGTACAGCACGGCAACCTTCTTCACGCCGGCCTTCTTCACAACGGTCTGGATGGTGGCCGGCAGCACATCGGCTTCGGTCACGGAATTGCGGAAGACGAAATCGCCGATGCTGGTGATGCCGTCTGCGGTGTTGGAGGTGCCGAAGGCCACCGTCTTGGCAGCCTGCGCGATCGGGTCAGCCGCCTGGGCCGAGTTGGACAGCGTGGGGCCGAACACCATCGCCACCTTGTCCTGGAAGATCAGCTTCTTGAAGACGTTGATGGCCTCTTCCTTCTTGCCCTGCTCGTCTTCGATCACCAGCGCGATCTTGCTGCCGTTGATGCCGCCTGCAGCGTTGATCTCATCAGCCGCCAGCTGGAAGCCGTTGCGGATGGCCACGCCGTATTGGGCTGCACCGCCCGACAGCGCTTCGGCCACACCGATCTTGATGTCCTGGGCCGCGAATGTCGTGCCCGTTGCGATTGCCGCCCCCGCAGCCACTGCCGTCAACAGCAGCCGTTTGATCATTTTTTGCATGCGAACCTGCTCCTTGTGTGTCCGTCGCGATTGCTTGAATGCGATGCGTCTCGAAGATGCGCTGGCCCAACACCGTCGCTCCCCCGCATGCGCCCTGCATCGCGTCCGGACGCTCGCCTGCCGGTTTTGCGCCACGCATGACAACGTTGGCGAAACGGCGGAGGACCTGCCGGGCGAGCGATGCCGGATCGGGCATGCGCGCACCGAAAGTGCGTCGGAGTGTGAAGCGAAGGCGCCATGGGTGCAGCGCTCTTGTGCGACGCGCCGGGGTGGCCGGCGCGTGCAGTCAGTCGCGGGACTTTACCGGAAAGCGCACGACCGTGCGATAGGGGATTGTCCGCCGCCCGGCCTGGGGGGCCGATGTTGCGCTGCAATATTGCCTGCGCAATCCTGTCGGATCGGCGCCGAGCGTACCCGTTTCTGCGTGCGGTGCGGCGCTGCGAAATCAGCCCGTCGACAGTTCGTCGGCGCTGACGAACAATCCCTTGCCGCGCGATTTGGCTTCGTATAACGCCTCGTCGGCGGCTTCGAAGACGGCGCTCTGCGCCAACGTGCGCGCGTCGAAAGTCGCGATCCCGATGCTCGCACCGACCTGCACCATCGCCTCGCGCAAGCGAAACGGCTTGTTGCATGCGGAGAGGATATTGCCCGCAACCGTCTTTGCGTCGTCCGGGTGCGACAGGTGCTCGAGGATGACGGCGAACTCGTCACCGCCAAAGCGCGCCACGCCGTCGTACGGGCGTACGGCACGCGCCAGGCGCTGTGCGAAGGTCCGCAGCAGCGCATCGCCAACGGCATGTCCGTGCGTGTCGTTGACGACCTTGAAGCCGTCGAGGTCGACCAACAGCAGCGCGCCGGTGGATCCGGTCACGCGCGCCTGGTCGAGCGCCGCCAGCAAACGCTCTTCAAAGCCAGCACGGTTGGCCAGGCCCGTGAGGTGATCTGTGGTGGTCAGCGCGCGCAGGCGCAGCTCCTGTTTCTTGCGCTCCGTGATGTCGAGCGTGACGGAATGCACGCCGGCCACGCGGCCTTGCGCGTCGAACTGCGGAAGGTAGCTGACCTCTTCGCAGCGGTACAGATCGCGCCCGCGGAGTTCGCGCTCGAAGACCATCGTCTCGCCGCGCAGCGCACGCCGCAACGCATCACGAAGGAGGCTGTAAGCGTCGTCGCCCACGACTTCACGCAGCGTCTGTCCGAGCATGCTCGCGGCTGAGCGTCCGTAGGCTTTCTCGTAGGCGGCATTCAGGAAGCGGAAGCGCTCGTCGGTGTCGATGAAGGCCACCAGCGCAGGCAGCGCATCCGTCACGGTCTGCAGCGTTTCGCGGCTGCGCTGCAGCGCTTCCTTCGCGGCCTTGTCCTGCGTGATGTCCCGCATGACCGACGAGAAGTACTCCATGTGCCCGGCGGGATCGCGGTGCGCGATGATCATGTGGTTGATCGGCACGACCTGACCTTCGGCCCCACGCACAGTGGTTTCGCCAATCCAGACGCCATCGCGCGCAGCTGCCGGCACGGCCACCTCGCGCAGCCAGCCCATCGTCTCGGGCGGGTAGAAGTCTGCAACGGTCAGGCCTTCGAGATTGGCGTCCAGCGGAATGCCGGCGAAGCGGCGGCCGGCCGGATTCATGTACGTGACGTTGCCCTGGATGTCGCTCTGCGCGACAAAGTCGGTGGTCGAATCGAGGATCTTGGTCAGCACGCGCGATGCCTGCTGCGCACGCGCCCGGACGGTGATGTCTTCCATGGCCCCGACGTGGCCGATCACCTCACCGTCCACCCGCACCGGTGCCGTCGTAACAACGAGCAAGCGCTCGCCCTGACCCGGCACGATCACGCGCTGCTCGGCGTGGTAGCCGGCCCCGCGCGCGACCGCATCGCGCCAGCCGGCCATGATGGCATCGCGGTCGTCAGGATGCAGCCGCGCGAGCCACACGTCGGCCAGCGCCTCTTCGTGCGTGGCGCCGAGCAGGCGTCGATACGCCTCGTTGGTATAGACGGTCCGGCCGTCCGCATCCGAGCGAAACAGCCCGAGCGGCGAGGCGTCGTTCACGGCTTCCAGTTCTGCGCGCTGCCGGACGACCTCGCCCATCAGCCTGTGGAACGCCGTCGACACCGCGTCGATTTCTGCCGAGGCGCCGCCCAGCTCAAGCGGCGGCGCATTGCGCAAATCCGTGTCGGAGAGCTGCGTCATGGCGGCGTGCAGCCGGCCGAGCGGGCGCAGCAGCCACAGCATCGCCGCCCACACCGACACGCCGATCAACGCCGCCAGCACCAGGAGCGACCAGCGAAAACGCTGGCGCATGAGGAAAAGCTGGCGGTTGGCCTCGGCGCCGGGCAACACGGCAGCGAGCGTCCAGCCGGCGGCGATGATGTCTTGCGTGGTCGCCACGTCGCCGCCGCGCTCGGGCAGCACATCAGGGTCCGCACGGAAGGCTGCGGCGGCCACCGGATCGGCATCGAGCGGTGCAAGCGTCTTGCCGGCCTCGGGGTGCACGATATAGACCGCGTTCTCACCTCGCGTGGCCAGATAGACATGCCCCGTCTGGCCCACCCGCATGTCGCGAAGGTCGCCCAGAAAGTTCGGCTTGAGCAGGTACAGCGAGGCGCCGATCAACCCGACGAGATTGCCGTCCCGATCATGCACGGGCGCGGCCATGATGACGATGGGCTCGCCGCCCACGCGGTTGCGCAGCGGTGCGGAGATGGTCGGCTGGTCGACCACCATGACCTGTCTGAAGTAGTCCCGATCCGAAATGTCGATGCCGACCACGCTCGCGCGGCGCGTTGAGGTCGTCGTCACCTTGCCGTCAGCCGAGGCCAGGAACACGCCGTCGAACAGGCCGCTGGCCGGCTGGATGGACTGGTAGAACGCGGCTTCCTCCGCCGGGGAGTTGAACCGCACGCTGCGCATCTGCTGCGCGGTGCGCTCGAGCACGCCCAGATACGTGTCCAGCCGCTGCTTGAGGTCTTCCGCCGCTTCTTTGACGAGGGCCGTCTGCTGCACCTTGATCTGCGCCATCACCTCGCGGCGGATCGGCTCGCGTTGCGACCAGCCGAACAGGCTCACCACCGTCACGCTGATGACGGTCGCCATGATGGCCGCCTGCGACTTCAGGGTCAGTTTCATCGGACGGTCGGCTGGCACCGGCGCCCCTCGCGGCCGGCGTCTTGTTGTAGTGGGAGGGCAGACACCATAGTGCGCTGCCCGCCGGTCATTGTCGAGCCGCCGTGGCGTCTAGCGGCGGCCGCAGACGTAAGCGGCCGAGCGCGCCGCCAGCGTCCCGGAGCGGATGCGCATCCAGTGCGCGCCGGCCGCGGTATCGGTATCGAGCGTGGCGCCGTCTGGGCCGCGGACGACGTAGTCGACCAAGCGGATGCGCTGGCGGTGGCAATCGATCTCCTGGCGCGAGAGGATGACCGTGCCCGGCCGGTAGCGGGCGCCGTGGGCGCGGCGTTCGCTGCGCTTGAGCACGGTGCGCGCCAAAAATGTCTTGTGACCTGTGCGGCTGGAGCGCAGCGACGTGCGGTCGATGGAAGCCACAACGGAGGTGGTCGTCAGGTACTCGTGCCAGCGGGCGGCCTCGGCAGACGCCGTCATGCCGAAAGCGCCGACGCCGACACCACATATCCAGATCCACCGCCACATCATGCGTTTCACGACCGTCCGTCCTGCCATATCAAAAGCCAACAAGCGGCACTGCTGCCGCAGGCACGTATTGTAACAATCGATCCGCAAGACTCGCGCCTGGCCCCTCAGGTAGCATGCGGCCCAATTCGATCGCTCCAACCGCCATCCGCCATGCCCACCGTTGCCTTGTCTGCCCTCGTTTCCCACGCCGCCGCGGCCTTGCTGATCGCCAGCGTGCCGGTCGTCGCGTGGTTCTGGCTGCGGCGGCGCTTTGACCTGGCGTGGCGCGACATCGGTGTGGGCGCAGCCGTGTTCGTCGTGTTTGCGCTGATGCTGGAGCGCACGCTGCACCTGTATCTGCTGCAACTCAATCCGACGACGGCGCATTGGCTGCGCATGCCTGCGCTGTTCGTCATCTACGGCGCGCTGATGGCCGGCGTGTTCGAGGAAAGCGGCCGCTGGCTCGGCCTGCGCTTTCTCGTGCGCAAGCCCGGAGGCGCCGCGACACCCGTGGCCTACGCGCTCGGGCACGCCGGCATCGAGGCCTGGCTGGTCGGTGCGGCATCGCAGGCGCAGATGGTGATGTTCGGCATTGCCGCCAACCGGGGCGAGCTGGAATCGCGTCTAGCCGCCAGCGGCGCCGAGGCCATGACGGGGACGATTCACGCCATGCTCGCGCAGCTCTCGCCGTGGCTCGCGCTCGGTGCAATCAGCGAACGCGTTGCAGCGATGCTGATCCAGTTCACGCTCACGCTGGTCGTGTGGCACGCGGTGCGCCAGCGGCGTTTTGTGATCGTCGTGCTGGCGGTCCTGCTGCATGCGCTGGCGGACTTGCCGGCTGCGCTGTACCAGGTGCATGTGCTGCCCCTGGCGGTGACCGAGGCGATCTACGCGGTGGCCGCCGTGCTGCTGGCAGCAACGTGCTGGCCCCCGCAGGGCGGCCGCAGGATCGGCGAATCTTCGCTGCGCTAACTGCTGCGGAACCGGTCCGGCTCGATGCCGTGCCGGTTGAGCTTGTCGTACAGCGTCTTGCGCGGCACGGCCAGCAAATCCGCCGCCCGCGCAACGTTCCCCTCCGTGGCGCGCAGCGCTTCCTCGATGGTGGCGCGTTCGACTGCCATCATGCGTCCGGCCAGGGAATGCTGGCTCGCTTCGGACGCCACCAGGCCATCGTCCAATCCGAGGCAAAAGCGCTCGGCCACGTTCTTCAGTTCACGCACGTTGCCGGGCCAGTCGTGGTGCTGCCAGCGCATCATGTCCTGGGCAGACCAATCAGGCGCGGGGCGCTCGTAGCGCACTGCGGCCTGTTGCAGAAAGTGCGCCATCAGCAGGGGAATGTCTTCCGCACGCTGACGTAGCGCAGGCAGCGCAATCGATACGACATTCAAGCGGTAATACAGGTCCGCACGGAACTGGCCGTGATCGGATGCCTCCTTCAAGTCGACCTTGGCAGCGGCCACCACACGGCAATTGACTGGCACGCTGGCGTTGCTGCCCAGCCGCTCGATGCTGCGCTCCTGCAGCGCGCGCAGCAGCTTGGCCTGCAGCGCCAGCGGCATCGATTCGATTTCATCCAGGAACAGCGTGCCGCCATCCGCGTATTCCATCTTGCCGATGCGGCGGCGGTTGGCCCCCGTGAAGGCGCCGGCTTCGTGGCCGAACATCTCGCTCTCGAACACGGATTCTGGCAAGGCCGCGCAGTTGAGTGCGACGAACGGGCCGCGACGTCGGCTGCCTTCGTGAATGGCGCGCGCGAGCACTTCCTTGCCCGAGCCGGTCTCGCCCGTGACGAGGATGTCCGCATCGGTCGGTGCCAGTGCGGTGACGAGCCGGCGCACGTTCTGCATGACGGCGCTCTGCCCGATCAACGGGTACGCCTGCCGGCCCTGCAGCGCTTCGCGCAAACGCAGGTTTTCGGACGTGAGCCGGCGTTTTTCCAACGCGCGCCGCACCACGTCGACGAGGCGCTCGGAGTGGAACGGCTTTTCCATGAAGTCGTAGGCGCCGGCGCGCATGGCCGCCACCGCCATCGTCACATCGCCATGACCGGTGATGAGAATGACCGGCAACTGGCGGTCGTGCTGCAGCATTTCGCGCAGCACGGCCAGGCCGTCGCGGCCGGGCAGGCGCACGTCGGTGACGACCACGGCCGGCGTTTGCGCGGCAAGCCCAGCCAGCGCACTCTCGGCATCGGCAAAGGACTGCACCGGCACATCGGCCAGCGAGAGTGCCTGCTCGCAGCCCAGGCGCACGACGTCATCGTCTTCGATCAGGAAGACGGGCGCGTGGTCGATGGGGGAAGGATCGGGCATGCCGTGTTCAGTCATGTGGGTTTCACAACGCGTTCAAGCTCGATGATGAATTCTGCGCCCGGCGTGCCGTCAGCGGCATTGCGACCTTCGAGCCGGCCGCCAAAGTCTTCGATGATCGCCAGCGAAATCGCCAGTCCGAGCCCCAGGCCCTGACCGTCGTCCTTGGTGGTGAAGAACGGCTCAAACAGGCGCGGCAACACATCGGCGGGAATGCCCGGGCCGAAGTCGCGCACGGTGATGCGTACCCATTTCTCGATGGGTTCGACACTCACGCGCACGATCGCCGATTCGGCTGCGGGTGCCTCGGCGGTGGCGTCGATGGCGTTGCGAATGAGGTTGACGAGCACCTGCTCGAGCCGCACGGCATTGGCCCAGACAGCAAGGTCTGCCGGCACCGGTTCGATCACCACGGTCACGCCGGCCTGCCGGCGACGCGTCTCGATCAGCATCAGCGCCTGGCGGATGGCTTCGTCCACCGACACCGCTGCGCGTGCCGCATCGCCCTTGCGCGAGAACGCCTTGATGTGTGAAACGATGCGCCCCATGCGTTCGGCAAGTTGGCTGATGTGCGTGAGGTTGCCGCGCACCTCGTCGATGCGGCCGCGCTCGGCAAGCTGGTTGGCGTTGTCGGACAGCGTGGTGAGTGCGGTAAGCGGCTGGTTGAGTTCGTGCGTGATGCCGGCGGCCATCTGGCCAAGCACGGCGAGCTTGCCGGCCTGCACGGCGGCATCGCGCGTTTCGCGCAGGATGCGTTGCGCAGCGTCGAGCGCCTCGACCTTGCCGGCGAGCGCTGTGTTGGCGGACGTCAACTCGGCAGTGCGCTGGGCGATGCGGGCTTCCAGGTCGCGCTGGACTTCGCGCAGCGCGGCGCGCGCGCGGTGCTGCTCTTCGCGCCGGCGCTGGCGCAAACGCAAAGCGACGAGCACGGCAAAGATGAGCGCCATCGCAAATGCGGCGCTCGCCCCGGCCACGAGCGCGGTGCGCTGCTCGTCGCGCGGGTCGATCAGCACGGCGACCTGCCAGCCGAGCAGGCCCACCGGGCGGTACTGCACACGCAGTGTCGATACCGATTTTCCGGGCAACGCCACGCGCACAGTCTGCGGCGGCTGGTCCGCAGAAAAGGGTACGCTCGCGCCTTGCCCGTCATTCATGCCGAGCGGTGTGAGGATGTGCGGCGCGTATTGGCGCGTCGCGTCGAGTGCGGCGCGCTGGTCCGCGTTCAAGGTGCCGAGCGTGCGGTACTTCCACTCCGGTACGGACGACAGGAAGATCACCCCGTGGCGATCCACCAGCAGCACCGTATCGCCACTGCGCGACAACGTGGCCTCGAACGCATCGAGGTTGACCTTGACTACCACCACGCCGATGGGCGTGTTGCCTTCGCGCACGGGCGCGGCGACGAAATAGCCGGTCTCGCCCGTGGTGTTGCCCACGCCGTAGAAGCGACCGAGCCCTTCGCGCATGGCTTCGACAAAGTACGGGCGGAATGCGTAGTTCTGGCCGACGAACGAGGTCGGCAAGTCCCAGTTGCTGGCGGCAATCGTGAGACCCGTCTTATTGATCAGGTGAGCGGCGGCCAGGTCGGTGGCCGCCTGGACTTCTTTCAGGTAGGCGTTGGCTGCACGGCGCGGAACGGCGTCGCTGGCCTCCGGGTTCTCCAGAAGCGCGACGTGCAGCACGTGCTCCAACGCAGCCAGCCTCGGCAGCGATTCATAGCGCGCCAGCGTGCTGCGCAGGTTCTGCGCGTAGAAGGTCGTGCGCTGGCCGGCCTCTTCGGCACGCGTGGCAACGTAGCGTTGCAGGGCGATGGCGTAAGCGCCCCAACCCGCCGCCGCGCAGCACGCCGCCATGGCCAGCGCGACGGCCACGCGCCACCCTCGCCCGCGTGCGGGTGGGGCAAGGTCGGCGTGGCCGTCGGTTGGCGACATGGGTCAATGTTCGATGCGGGAATGCTTGCGAGTATCGCGCATGAACACGTACACCAACAGCGACAGGAAGATGGTGCCCGTCACGTACCAATAGAACAGCGACTCGTGGCCCGCCTGCTTGAGCCACAGCGCGATGTACTCCGCCGTGCCGCCAAAGATCGACACCGTAAGCGCATACGGCAGACCCACGCCCAGCGCACGGACTTCTGCGGGGAACAGCTCCGCCTTCACCACCGCGTTGATCGACGTGTAGCCCGAGACGATCACCAGCGCCGCCATGATCAGGAAGAACGCCGTCCACACGTTGGTGGTCTGGCTGATGCCGGTCATGATCGGCACGGTGAAGAGCGTACCCAGCACGCCAAAGGCAATGAGGATCGGACGACGGCCGATGCGGTCGGACAACCCGCCCACGATCGGCTGCAGCATGGCGAAGAGCAGGAGCGTGGCGCCGGACACCAGCGTCGCCTGGTCCTTCGACAGACCGACCGTGTTGGCCAGGAACTTCTGCATGTAGATCGAGTACGTGTAGAACGCCACCGTACCGCCCATCGTCAGGCCCACGACCGTCGCGACGGCGCGCGGATGCTTGGCCAGCTCCGACAGCGTGCCGCGCTTCTTGTTGGCCTTCGCTGCGGTAAAGGACTGCGTTTCCTCCATGTGCGAGCGCATCCTCATCGCCACCAGCGCACACAGCGCGCCGATGAAGAACGGAATGCGCCAGCCCCACGCTTCCAGCTGCGCCGGCGACAGCACGAACTGCTGCAGCACGATCAGCAGCGCCAGCGCCGTCAGTTGGCCAGCGATGAGCGTGACGTACTGGAAGCTCGAATAGAAACCGCGGTTTTCCTTGTTGGCGACTTCGCTCAGATACGTGGCCGAGGTGCCATATTCCCCGCCAACCGAGAGCCCCTGCAGCAGCCGCGCCAGCACGAGCAGCACCGGCGCCGCAACGCCGATCGTCGCGTAGCTCGGTGTGAGCGCGATGATGAGCGAGCCGGCGCACATGAGCACCACCGAGAAGAACAGCGCGCGCTTGCGGCCGTACCGATCGGCGTAGATGCCCATCAGCCAACCGCCCACCGGACGCGCCAGAAAGCCCACCGCAAACACCGCCGCGGTATTGAGCAGCTGCGCGGTCTGGTCACCCTTGGGGAAGAACGACTTGGCAAAGTACAGCGCAAACGCCGAGTAGACATACCAGTCGTACCACTCGACCAGGTTGCCGACCGAACCGGAAAAGATGGAACGCAGACGGCGGCGAACATCTGCGGGAGTGTCTTTGGTGGGGGCGTGCGTGGGCGACAACTCGCCCGTGACCGCGCCAGCCTGAGGCTGCGTCATGGTGTCTCCTTGGAGCGTTGGCGGCGACCTTTGCTTGTGACATGTCGGCACACTTGGCTGCGTGCGCGACGTCGGAGCGGTCCGCCGGTTTATGGGTGATCGCTCTTACTCAAGAAGCATTCCATGCGAAAAGCAGACGCGCCGATGCGCCGCAAATGCCCATGACACAAGGCTTTGCGGGAAATCGACGGAACAGGGGACGACGGGAGGAGTGTGCGGTTTCTCAGAATCGACCGGGGCAACCTGTGCGGAAACCCGCACGACCGATTCTGAGAAAGGGAGAGGCGAGGCTCAGGCGGCCACGCTCAGCGGAATGGTGTCACGGACCAACGAATCCATCTCGGCAGAAACATCCTGATGTGTTTGGGCCAGGCCCAGGCGGTCATGCAAGTACGCCTCGAAGTCAGCACGCACTTCCGGATGGCGCAGTGCAAACTCGACGGTGGCCTGCAGGTAACCGAACTTGCTGCCGCAATCGAAACGCTGACCACGGTAGCGATAAGCCAGGATCTGCTCTTCAGCCAGCAGGCTCTGGATGGCGTCGGTCAATTGCAATTCGCCGCCGGCACCCGGCTTCAAATTGCGCAGATGATCGAAGATGCGCGGGGTCAGGATGTAGCGGCCGACCACGCCCAGGTTGGACGGTGCGTCCTTCGGTGCCGGCTTCTCGACGATGCCGTCGAGCTTGACGAGGCGGTCATCCCATTCACGGCCCGCCACCACGCCATACGAACGCGAGGCTTCCGGCGCAATCGTTTCGACGCCCACGATGGAGCAGCGGTAGTGATCGTAAAGCTCCGTCATCTGCTGCATGACGGGCGGCTGGTTGTCCAGCAGGTCATCGGCCAGGATCACGGCGAAGGGTTCGTCGCGTACCAGTTTCTGCGCGCACAGCACCGCGTGGCCGAGGCCCAGCGTCTCGGGCTGGCGCACATAGAAACACTCGACGCCGGCCGGCTTGATGGACTGCACCATCTCCAGCAGCGCCTGCTTGTTCTTGGCCGCCAGTTCGGTTTCGAGTTCGTACGCCTTGTCGAAATGATCTTCGATCGCCCGCTTGGCGCGGCCCGTGATGAAGATCATTTCCGTGATACCCGCAGCGGCCGCCTCCTCCACCGCATATTGGATCAGCGGTTTATCGACGATGGGCAGCATCTCTTTCGGGCTGGCCTTGGTGGCGGGGAGAAAGCGCGTACCGAGCCCCGCCACGGGAAACACGGCCTTGGTGATCTTCTCGTTCATGACAACTCCATTGGTGGGACGTAGCGTCATGAGCAAGTCATATGCCAGTGCCCGCCAACGCCTTGGAGCTTTGGCTTGCGCGTGTTTTGAGGCAGAGCGAGGCGGCTTACTGCCTCTGGCTCGACGCCTTTCCTACAACGGGTTGCAACTCCGTCACACGCACTTTCAGCGCCGAAAGTTGAAAAGCGTACCCAATTCTGCGTGCCTGTCTTTGGGATATTGACCCTGTGCAGACCAGTAAGCGCCCGCTAACCGCGCATCGGAACATCAGGAAGATGGTTTGACCCAGCCGCGCGAGACCGGCGCTGCGCGCTCTGCCGTCCGCCGATAGGCGTCGATCTGGGCGTTCAGCTGAGCGACTTCCGCCTCGAGCGTGCGGATGCGCTGGCGCAGTTGATCGGCTTCGTTTTGCGTCTGCTGACGCACCGCATCGTTCTGCAGGCGCAGAAAGCGTTCCGTACCCGCCAGTGCGCTGGCCGCGCCCTCGAGGCGAGTGACGGTTTCCATGGTCTGCTCAAGGCGCTCGAGCGTTGCATCCGTCAACTTGGGCGGCACGGCCGGCGCCGTCGCGAGCGCCTCGCCAAGACGTCGCTCCAAGTCGGCCATGGCGGCCTGCAACTGCCGATTGCGGGCGGCTTCGTGCTCGAGCGCGCGCTCCGCGACCTCGGCGCGAATGCGCGCTTCCATCCATTCGGCGCCTGCACCGGGGGCGCCAATGGCGCGTGAGGCGATGCGATTACGCTCGTCGCGCGCAGAAAGCGTACCCGTTTCTGCGTGCAATGGAATCGGCCACGGCTCCACTGCATCTGCCGCGGCGACGCTATTTGCGGCCGGATTGCGGCCGTGCGCCCGATCCACGGCTTTCTGCAGCGTCGTATTGCTCGGACGTCGGCGTACGCCTGCCTCCGCCAACCACTGCACATATCGTCGAACGCCATAAATGCGGCGCGTCACCGCTTGAACGGCTTCGATGACCTCGTCCAGGAATACCGCGTTGTCATGCGGGAAGGCAATATCCAGCCGCTGGATCGCTTCAACGATCCGCTGCTGCTGCTCTGCAGAGAAATGGAGTCCGGGTCGCGCCATGGGGTTAATCAGGTGTATTTGTAGTGTACATGAAGGGTTAAAAACATCAAAGTACTTACGCAACACGTCATTATTTGAATATAGCTACTTTGTATTTGTAGTACCGTTCTACAATGGAAACGGCCTCCGTAGCCCACCGAACAGACCTTTCCGCAACGATTTGGCGAGGCGCGAGGCAGCTGGGGGCGTTATGAGCGGGGCGCCGCACAGAGAACGCAGAAACGGGTACGCCCCGGGCGCTGTGCCCTCCAGCGCAAGAAAAAGGGGGAAAAAAAAAGCGCCCTTGCGGGCGCTCTTCAGCATGTCTGGGGGAGAACTACAGTAGAGCGACGTCCAAGCCAAACCGGCTTTTCAGCGCTTCAACCAGCGATTCGCGTGCACCACGATCCCCCAGCTTGACATCGAGCATGACGCGTCCGGAGTCCCATTCCTTGATTGTGCCGAGTAGATCACCTTCAGCGCTACGGATCTTGTACTGGCGGCTGACTTCCTTCACCTTGCGAGTGCGTCCTTCCTGAGCCACCTTGCGGATCTGCTCCACATCGCGGCTCGACAGCCCTTCTTCCAAGACACGGTGTACCAACTCCCGCGTGCGGTCTTCGCCGGCGCTCTTGAAGTACAGGGTCAACTCATAACCGGTGGCGATGCCGATTCCGGCCGGCCGCTCCTTCATCACTTCGAGCACGGACTCCGGCAGCTTCAGCAAGGCGAGGGTCTTGTTGACCGTGCCGGCAGATACGCCGGTAATTTCACAAATATCTTCTTCTTTTTTAACTTTTCCTTCGTCCAGTAGCTGCCGCCAAGCGATCGCGTTGTCCAGTACGGACTGGCCGGAGCGCTGCTCGTTGAGGACGAAGGAGAGACGGTAGAAATCGATGTCGGACAGGCCGTCTTCGATGAAGCAGTCCATCTCGGCCTTGCCGGCGGCAGCCAAGGCGCGCTTACGGTAGTGGCCGTCGATCAGGACGTACCAGCCCGGGCGCGCTGGGTCTGGAGCCGCCAACCCCGGCGTCTGCTGGCCGTGCGTGGCGATGGAGGCAGCGCGCTCCTGAACGATCTGCGGATCGTAGATGCGGCGAGCATTGAGCGGATTTTCCTGCAGTCGCTCCAGAGGAACCTTGATGACGCGGCGTTCGGAAGCATTCGAAGCGGCCGGACTTTCAGCGCTGAAAGCAGGAGCGGGCGCCGGTTGCCCCAACAGGCCGCGCGGGTGCGATGTAATGGCTTTTTCTGCCAACGCAAAGCGATCCACCGGTGCCGCCTTGGTCTTCTCGGCGGCAATGCCGGCCAGCATGCCGTCCTTGAGCGATTTCAACTTCGCGCTCATACACGTTCCTCCTGCAACAACTGCAACACCTCGTCGATCAAGATATCGACTTCATTAATCGCTTCCCGGGCGCCGGACACACCGTGCACCGTGGCACCGATCGCCTGGCACTCCCGAAATGCCGAGCGGGAACCGATCATGGAATCCATCAAAGGAATATCACCATCATCACCAAGAATTTCAATTGCTTGCTTGGCGAGCGAGACACGCCGCTGGACCATGTTCGCCAGCACACGAATACGCAGCGTCTCATTGGTGACCTGAGCCTGCTGGGCCAGGGCTTTGGCGGCCACGGCCGCCCACAGATCAGGCGGGGACGGCACCACGGGGATGAGCGCAATGTCGGAGATCAACAACGCGCTGGACGACGACGGCGAGTGAACCGCCGGGGGACAATCCACAACGATGTAATCGTAGTCCGCCACAAATTTGCGGACCTCGCGATGCATGGCGCCTCCAGAAGGCGCCAGACCGATGACCGAAGCCGGGAAGGGCTTCTCTTCCGGAGCTTGGGCGGCCCATCGGGTGGCGGTTCCTTGCTCATCCATGTCGACGAGCAGCGTTTTATTACCGCGCAAACCGAGGGTGCCTGCGATATGCATGCTGACCGTGGTCTTGCCGCAGCCGCCCTTCTGATTGAATACCGTTACGATCTTGGCGCTCACTGGCCCTCCACTTTCAGCGCTGAAAGTCAGCAGCGCTCATCTTAGGGAAGACGGCATGAAAACACAAGATCGATAAAATTCAATTCATACAAATTTCATCGAAAAGACGGCGCACAGGAAGCGCGGGACAGGCGGTTTTCAATTCACTTAAATTGAGATGTAAATGCGGTCTTTAGCGCATAACTACATGCATTCAACCCCGCATTTACAGGCTTCCTAGGTGTTTACCAGTGAGATGCGTAAAAGCGACATTTCGGAAAAATGCCGCCCATCGACACTCTGCCCCAAACTCGTTATGATGCTTAGACAGTCGTCTGAAGACTTTGTCTACGCAAGATTCGGAATCAGCCGGTTCTTCGTGCGATGTCCGGATCGGCTGGACGACGTGTTTTTTGTTTTTTAAAGGAATTTTTGCATGGCCACGGGTACTGTCAAATGGTTTAACGAAACCAAAGGCTTCGGCTTCATCACTCCGGACGGCGGCGGCGCAGATCTGTTCGCGCACTTCTCCGAAATTCAGGGTTCGGGCTTCAAGACCCTGAAGGACGGCCAGAAGGTCACCTTCGAGGTGAAGCAAGGCCCGAAGGGTCTGCAAGCCTCGGCGATCAAGCCGGAATAAGTTTCAGGCTGATCGCCTGAGATGAAAAAAGGGGAGCTTCTGCTCCCCTTTCTTTTTGCCTGTCACACCCGCAGAGCTTCAGGCCAATTTCCGCACGCTGGTACGCGAAGGCTGCAGAATCAGCGCCTTGGAAGAGTCGGCATCCACCTTGGCGTCCGGATAGACAACCAGTACATCCTTCAGCGCCTTGCGGAACAGTGCACGGAATTTCCGCTCGCTTTCGGTCTCGGTACCGAACTGCATCTGCAGTGCTTCCCAAGGAATCTCTGTACGCTTCTGGATCGTAAAGAAGCGGTAGGTGAGCCACGAATACACATCCAGTGCAAACGGCGACTGCTTGAGCGCCTTCAATGCACGCATGTCTACCGGCACCGGCCGATTCACCAGCTCGTTGAAGAACGGCTCGGACAGCACCACAAAGCTCTCGAACATCGAACCTTGACCCGGCTGCATCGGATCCCACCAGGTCGACAGTTGATCGGCCAGCAGGTAACCGATGCGATCGATCGATAGCGGTTCCTGGTTCTGATTCTGGCTGCTCGGTGCCGACTTGTTCTGCACGATGGCAATCGTGGCCGAGAACAGACGAATCATCTGCTGGCGCACCAACGTCATGGTGCCCCGCTTGCCACCGGTGGCCATCGGGATGCCCAAGTTGTACATGAACTCGGACAACGAGTTACCCAGCGAAATGCGTCGATCTTCCACCGTACCCTGGAACTCGCCGCGCTTTTTCTTGGCCATGATCTCCTTGCCGATCCAGGCCAGCATCAGGCGCGGATACGAGCCATAGGGATAGCCGAAGGAGACGGTTTCAGAGACGATGCGCTGCCGCCCGTTGCTGGCCCGCTCCGAACGCTGCTGCGTGAAGTAGCCTGGCTGGATCATCAGCGAGATGTTGCCGCTGGAACGCGTCCAGACGGGCGGCGCACCTTTGGGCGCGCGATAGGGGAGGGTGACCTGCACGCTCGCGCGGCTAAGAAACCCGACCTCGCCGCTTTGCCAGGCGTCTTCGCGTTCCATTGCCTGCGCCTCGTCGAACAGACGCTGAAATTTCTCCGGCGCGGCAATGACTTGCCCTCCCGAGGGGACGATGATGCGGCCGGGCGAATCGTCGTCCGGTTTCCCATTGGGTGTGAGGCGTTTGGTGACCATGGTGGGCAAGATTTGTTCAGAGCCTTTGTACTAAAACGCCTTCGGCTTGTCACGCAGAATTGGGTACGTTTTCTGAATTTTGCTCGTTGTCGCGGGAAGGGCATCGGTGGGCAACCGTCAAGGTTGTCCACGGAAGACCTTTCCTCACTACAAGCCATATATACCTTCTACGTTTACTACAGGTAAACCGTATACGCGGCCCGCAAACCCTTGCCAATGCTGGGTCCAGCGGGGTAAACCGAACCAGATTCTGCGAAGGTGCGAACCAGATTCTGCGCGATGGCGTACCCGCTTCTGCGCGAAACCGTACCCGCTTCTGCGCAACGGGCGTACCGGAATCTGCGGGGACAACATCGTGTTGTCCACAGTGTTATCCACAGAAAACCGGCGCGCGCCGGCTCAATTCGATGCGTTTTTGCGGCTGCGTACCCGTTTCTGCGCTCGAATCGTCGATTTTTGAAGCCCAGGGCGCCTGATCACCACTAAAGCGAACCTGTTTCTGCGTACGCGAGCGCAATTTCAGCGTGCCTGTGCGTACCCGAATCTGCGTGCGCAATCGTTTCTGTCATTTCCGTGCTTCTTTTCTTTGCAAGGTCTACCTTGAAAGCAAGTACACGCTTCGGAAGCGCCATCCCGGTTTTCATGCGTACCCGTTTCTGCGCCGATCCTTTGGGCGGTCCGCACACGGATACGTCGCTCCGGGCTTTAGGTCCGCGGGAAGAATCAGAACTTTCATCGCTGAAACCTGGGGGGCAGGACGTGGCTTGCCGCGACTCCGGGCCCTTGACCGCAGGCCACCGTACCTGTTTCTGCGGGTAAAAAGCCTTATCAGCCAAGGGCTTGGCGTGGCAGTCTGCAAAAGTAGCGTACCTGTTTCTGCGTAAGCGTTCGCAGAAACAGGTACGCCCAAATTCGGGCCTTTACGCAGAAACGGGTTCGCGTTGGGCCATGGGCGGAACGCAATCGAGCGCAGAAACGGGTACGGACCAGCCCTCCCCCGATCCGCAGAAACGGGTACGCCGTCGCTTTGTCATCCTGCACGCGCGGATATTCGGAAGTGTGTACCCGTTTCTGCGAAGGCACGCGCAGAAATGGGTACGCCAATCGCTGCGCAGGCGGCGTCGTTCCGGGCTTTCGCAGAAACGGGTACGGTTGCTTGAGAGGCGTCGACCTCCCGTGGCCCAGGCGGCGCGCTACCCCGGGGCGTGCACGCCCATGGGGTTTCGGGCATGATGCGCATCCCGCGCGCCGGCCTGGCACTTGGCTGGCGCGTTTTCCATCATTCGATTCGCATGAACCGTATTTCGACCGTGCCGCCTGCGGGCGCCGGAATCTTGCTAAGAGTAGCCTCGCCCCATGGCGGGCGTGCATCGGGGGAGCGGAGCGCAGGACAGCGCCAGCCAGCGATGACACTTCGCAACAAGAGGAGACAACCTGAATGACCTGGATTGCGCGCACTTTCAAGCTTGAGGAACACCAGACCAACGTCCGCACGGAAGTGCTCGCGGGGCTGACAACGTTCCTCACGATGGCGTACATCATCTTCGTCAACCCGAACATCCTGGCCGACGCCGGCATGCCGCACGACGCAGTGTTTGTCGCCACCTGCATTGCCGCGGCGATCGGCACCATCATCATGGGGATGTACGCGAACTACCCGATCGCGATGGCGCCGGGCATGGGCCTGAACGCCTACTTTGCGTACGCGGTGGTCAAGGGGATGGGCTTTACGTGGCAGGCGGCGCTGGGCGCGGTGTTCATTTCCGGCTGCCTGTTCCTGCTGGTGAGCGTGTTCCGCATCCGCGAGATGATCGTCAACGGCATCCCGCACTCGATTCGGGTGGCGATCACGGCCGGCATCGGGCTGTTCCTGGGCATCGTGTCGCTGCGGGGCGCAGGGCTGATCGTCGGAAATCCGGCGACGCTCGTGACGCTGGGCGATGTGCACCAGCCGTCGGTCATCCTGGCGGTGATCGGTTTCTTCGTGATCGTGGCGCTGGACCACCTGCGCGTGAAGGGCGCCATCCTGATCGGTATTCTGGCCGTGACGGCCGCGAGCTTCTTCTTTGCCGGCAATACGTTCCACGGTGTGGTGTCGATGCCGCCGTCGCTTGCGCCCACGCTGATGCAGCTCGACATCATGGGTGCGCTTTCGGTGGGCATCCTGAACGTCGTGCTCGTGTTCTTCCTGGTGGAGTTGTTTGACGCGACCGGCACGCTGATGGGCGTGGCCAACCGCGCGGGCCTGCTCAAGCAAGGCAAGATGGATCGCCTGAACAAGGCGCTGCTGGCGGACAGCACGGCCATCATGGCGGGCTCGCTGCTCGGCACGTCGTCGACCACCGCCTATATCGAAAGCGCTTCGGGTGTGCAGGCGGGCGGCCGAACGGGGCTGACTGCGCTGACGGTGGCCGCGCTCTTCCTGCTGTGTCTGTTCTTCTCGCCGCTGGCGGGCGTGGTGCCGGCCTATGCGACGGCGCCCGCGCTGCTGTATGTGTCGTGCCTGATGTTGCGCGAGCTGGTCGACCTGAACTGGGAAGACACCACCGAAGCCGTGCCGGCGGTGCTGACGGCCCTGATGATGCCGTTCACGTATTCGATCGCCAATGGCGTTGCGTTCGGCTTCATCACCTACGCGGGCCTGAAGCTGTTCACCGGGCGCATGCGCGAGGTGCCGGTCATCGTGTGGATCATTTCCGCGGTGTTCCTGTTCCGCTTCTTCTATCTGTCCGGCGGGCACTGAGCGCCAAGGTCTTCAAGCGGGTCACAACGAACGCGGACTTTCGGGTCCGCGTTTTTCTTTGGAGCAGCATTTGCGCCGAAGCGTACCCGTTTCTGCGTGCGATTGCGCAGGCGAGCGTACCCGTTTCTGCGTGCTGCCGTCGACGATTCAATGGCAAAGCGTACCCAATTCTGCGGACGAGGTAAGCGACAACTGTCGCGCAAATCGCGCCGACATTTGGTGTCGACAATGCGTTGATACGGCACCCACGCAAGCAGGGCGTACCCGTTTCTGCGCGATGTGTGGAGGAATGTCAGGCGGACGGCACGGCCAGTTTGCGGGCGGCGTCGGCAATGCTGGCGGCCAGATCGGCTTCGCGCGCGCGCACGGCAGCGCTCGGCAGCGCCGCAAGGCCGAGCGCGTGCGCAATGTTGGCTGCCGGCTCACCGGTGGCAAGCCGCTCGCGCAAATGGGCCCCGCGCACGCTGCGCAGCGACGCATTCTCGAGGCGCACCGCTGCGTCGGCGTGGCCGATGGCGCGGGCGTATTCAGCCGCTTCGCCCAGCATGGCCTTGACGATCAGCAGCAGTTGCGAACGCGAGGCGATGCCCTTGCGTTCGCCGAAGTCGCGGCGCAGGGCGGGCGAGTCGATGATGGTGCCGTCTGCACGTCGCGGCGAACGCTTGCGCACCGACAGCAGCAGCGGCGTGGCCTCGTCGGGCAGCGGCAGTGGCGACAGGCCGAAGGCCGTGCGGTACTCACGCAGCGCAGACATCAGCGCATCGCATGGCAGCCAGCGCTGCGCGCGGCCCGTACCGACCGCCAGAAGCCAGACCGACGCCGGCAGCTGTGCCTCGGCTGTCGCGTGCGCAGCCGGCACGGCGTGCAGCGCCACGTCGCCCATCCGCGCGCTCACCAGTTCCGACACACGCATGCCCGCCTGGGCGAGCAGGACGGCGAGAAAGTGGTCGCGCGCCTGGCGCAGGCGCGCTTCCCGGCCAAGGGCCACGCGCGCCCGCACGGCGTCGATCACCAATGCCATATCCGACGCGCCGAGTGCGGTGTCCACGTCGGACGTTGCGAGCGCTCTGGGCGCGGGCGCATTCGGCACCGGCACGGTAATGACGATCGCATCGTCATCGAGAAACGGGTTCGCGCGCAGATAGCCCGCGCGAAGCAGCCAGCCGCAGAGGTTCGCCGCGATGATGCTGCTTTGCCGCGCGGAACGTGCCGAGAGCGGACCCCGCAGCGGCGTCCAGTTGGCATCGTCGCGTTCGGTGCCGCGCGTGCTGACAGCCCAAGCAGGCGGTTCTTGCAAAAAGCGCAGATAGGCGGATGCGTCGTCGCGCTGCCAGCTTGCGATCGGCTTACCGATTGTGCGCGCATACCAGCACACGCGCTCGGCTTCCACGCGGTACTGCGACAGCGTGGAGGCACTCACCGCGCGCGCGCCCGAAGCCCGTGCCGCAAGCCACGCCTGCACGCGTTCGCGCTCTTGGGCGAATGCCTGCAGAGCAGCCTGGGAAGCGGTGTTATCGGGACGAGGCGCGGCGTCGGCGGGGCGCGGTTCGGGCATGCGAAGCGGGTGTGGCGCACAAAGAAAAAACAGATCGCGCAAGTATAGCGATCCGTACTCGTAGCCGACCGCACGCGCCGATTCGAGGAAGTCTTCAAGCGCGCTGGGCACGCGCCATGCTCAATGCGGGAACGTCGCTTCGTGTGTCGGACGCCTCCGACAAAACGATCGGAACCGGTTCGATAGGCGCGCGGAATGTGCGCGTTTATCTTCAGCTCCGCAAGTCGACAACAACGACCATGGGCGTGCGATGGTTGCGGCCCGATTCATGAAAAGACTCTCCTCCGAGGTGCAAGATGAAGATACAGATCAGGAAGATCGTCGCCGTGTTGGCGTTGGGTTCGTTGGGTGTATTGGCAGGGTGCGGTGGCGGTGACGACGACATCGGGCAGATCATCGGCACCAGCGCTCCGCAGTACCGCACGGTGCACGCGAACCCGTTCATCGGCAACGTCGATTTCGGGGTGAACGGCACCACGAAGATCTCCAATGTCGCGTTCAAGAACGTCAGCAACTACTTCGGCATCGACGCGACAGCCAGCACGGGCACGGTGTCGAACACGGGCAGCAGTACGCCGCTGGCCTCAACGGGATTCACGCCAGCCAACGGCCACCGCTATACGGCGCTGGCCATCGTGGGCGCCAACGGTTCGGCCACGAGCCTCGCGCTCATCGATGATCCGTACAACAAGTCGATCCTGTCGGACAAGGCGCGCGTGCGTGCCTTCAACGCTTCGTACAACGCGCCCAACGTCGACGTCTACGTGACCGCGCCGAATGTGGACCTTTCCGCCGTCGCGCCGACCATGAGCGGTGCATCGTACGGCGGCGCGTCTCCGGCCAGCACGCAGGATTCGATCTACGTCGATGGCGGCACGTATCAGGTGCGCGTGGCAACGGCGGGTACGAAGAACATCATCTTCACCTCGCAGCCGTTCAGCCTGGGCAACAACGCCGACTGGCTGATCACCACATTGCCGGCGGGGGGCGTGGGCGCCGTCACGCCGAACGCGATTCGCGTGCTCGTGGCCCAAGCCAATGGCGCCTCGCAGACGGCGTCCGAATTGCCCTCGCAGTAACGTCGCTGAACGCCCTATGATGCGGTGCTACGGCACCGCATTTTTTTCGACGGCGGCCTCAGGAATGAAAACTGCTAACGAAGGGCGCAATGAGTGAATCCGTAACGGGCTGGTCGGCACCCGTGCGCGCAGCGCGCGAGACGCGTACTGCACTGGCCGCCACGAAGCAGGTTGATGTGTTCTGGGTAGACGATCCGTTGACGGGAACACGTTTGCACGTGAGCGCCGGTGCGCAGACGTGGGGCGTGCAGGCCGACGCCTTGTGTGGTGTGCGCGACCGCTGGCTTGCCCATGTGCATCCGGATGACCATGTCGCGCTGCGTGCCGCCTGGGACGCCCTGGCGCACGGGCAGGCGTTTGCGATCGAATACCGCTTGCTTGGCTCCGCTGACGGCGAGGTACGCGAATACCGCGTCCGCGAACGCGGCTACCTCATGCCTCGCCTCGACGGTGTCCCTGCCCACGCCGTGGGCCTGGTTGAAGACGTCACGCAGGGCCAGCAGACCCTGGCCGCGCTCGCCGAGTCGGAATTCCAATTGCAATGGCTGACCGAAAGCGTGCCGTTTCCGCTCGTGCAGATCGACCCCGAGCACCGCGTGCGCTTTGCCAACCGGGCTTACGCACAGCGCCTTGGCTTCCGGTCTGAGGACGTGCTGGGGCGCCATCTGCGCGAGCTGATGGGCGAGGCTGCCTATGCCCGCGTCCTGTCGCACCTGAACGATGCCTTCTCGGGGCAGCGCGTCGAATTCGAAATGGAGTTGCCGTATCCGGCCAGTGTGGGCCGTCGTTTCGTGCATGCCGCGTATTCGCCGCAGCGTGGTCCGGACGGCCGCGTGCAGGCGCTCGTCTGCGTGGTGGAAGACATTACCGAACGCAAGGACGCCGAGCACGAGCGCTTTCGCCATCAGCGCGAATTCGTGACGCTGGTCGAGAACGCACCCGACGTGATCGCGCGGCTCGATCGAGAACTGCGCTGCGTATATGTCAATCGCGCCGTCACCGAAGCGTTTGGCGTGACGCCTGCCGTGATGATCGGCAAGACGCTGGCGGCCTCGCCGCTCTCGGCTGACGTTGCACATCCGCTGGAGGATGCGGCGCGCCGCGCCTTCGCCGCAGGCGAGGAGCAGACGCTCGCGCTGCATTTGGACGTGCAGGCCGGGCGTCCGCGCATTGCGCACTACAACGCGCGTGTCATTCCGGAAGCCGATCGGAGCGGCGCGATGGAATCGGCGCTGCTGATCGTCTACGACGTGACCGAGCGTACCGAGGCCGAGCGCGAGCGCGACGCGCTGTTGCTGCGCGAACAGGCCGCGCGCGCCCAGGCGGAAGCCGCCGCGCTGGCCCGCGACCAGTTCCTGGCGGTGGTGTCGCATGAACTGCGATCGCCGCTCAACGGCATTCAGAATTGGGCGTACGTCTTGGAGAGCCAGGTGGCCGGCGGCGCGCCCCTCATGCAGCGCGCGCTGGCGGGCATCAAGACCGGCGTCGAGCAGCAGGTGCGCCTGATCGAAGACCTGCTGGACGCCACGCGCGTGATGAGCGGCAAGCTGCGTCTGACGCGCGAACCGTTCGTGCTGCGCGCCGCCCTGGAGGGCGCGCTCAACAGCGTGCACGCGCTGGCGGCCGACCGCCGCATCACGTTGCACACCACCATCGATGTGAATGAACACGAGATCGACGGCGATGCCGATCGTGTCGAGCAGATCGTATGGAACCTCCTGACCAACGCCATCAAGTTCACGCAGGAGGGCGGTGACGTCTGGCTGTCGGCCGATCTGTTGGGCGAGGTCGCGCGCATTGTTGTGCGCGATAACGGTCGCGGGATTGCACCGGCCTTCTTGCCGTATCTGTTTGATCCGTTCCGGCAGGCCGATGGTGCGCACACGCGGCGCACAGGCGGGCTCGGGCTGGGGCTGGCGTTGGTCAAGCGGCTGACCGAACTGCACGGCGGCCGCGTGTATGCGCGCAGCGAAGGCCATCAGCATGGCGCGACATTTACCGTGTACCTGCCGCTGCATGCCGGCGCGGATCTCATTACGCCGCTGGCCGAAGACCCCGAGCGCACGGGGCCGTTGCCGTCACTGGCGGGCCTGCGTGTGCTGCTTGTCGACGATCAGCAGGATGCGCGCGACGCGCTGGCCACGCTGCTTACGCAGGTTGGTGCGGAAGTCGGCAGCGTGGGCTCTGGCCACGAGACGATGGCGCTGCTCGATGTCTGGGCTGCACGCGGTGAGGCAGGGCGTCCGCAGGCGGTGGTGTGCGACATCGCGCTGCCCGATGAAGACGGCTATGCGATCCTGCAGAGAATCCGCGCGTGGGAACACGAGCATCTGCCCGCGGGCGCAGCGCCGATGGTCGCCATCGCGCTGACCGCCTTTGCACAGCCGCATGATCGTGCGCGGGCGCTGGCCACCGGGTTCCAGGAACACCTCATCAAGCCCGTATCGCCGTACGACCTCGTGCGTACGCTGCGCACCCTTGCGATGTCGGTTTCGACGGCATCGTAGTCGGCCCGGGGGCACAACTTTTGCGCAGAGAACGGTGAACCACTTTCTCTGCCATGCCAGCCGACCCGACGCCCCCCTCCGCCACGTCCGAACCGCTGCACGCCGGCCTGCTTGATGGGCTGCGGCAGCCTGCATGGCGCGTGGCGATGGTGCTCGTCGCCATTGGCGGCACGCTGGTGTTTCTGCAATGGGCGCGCGCGTTTCTGGTGCCGTTCACTTTGGGCGTGGTGCTCGCATTTGCGTTGAATCCGGTGGTGGTGTGGTTGCGGCGCTGCCATGTGCCGCGCCCCATCGCTGCAGGCATCGTGGTACTGGGCCTGTGGATCGGTGGTGCGGTGCTCGTCTTTGGGATGCAAGACGGGGTGTCCGCCATGGCCGATCGACTGCCCGTAGCGGTTGAGCGCATGGCGCAGGCGGTCGACGGTATGCGTGGGCACATGGGCGGCGCGTTCGACAAGGTACGTCAGGCGACGGTCGCGCTCGAGCATGCCGCCGAAGGCGTGCAGGGCAAACCGGCGCCCGCGCCCGCCAGGCGTTCAGCGACAGCCGCACCCGCCGAGCCGCCCGCGACGCAGCCGGTGCTTCCGTTGCGCGAGTTTCTATGGACCGGCTCCGCCAATCTGTTCGCGCTGGCGGGGCAACTGGTCGTTGTCTCGTTTCTCGTCTACTTCCTGCTCGCTTCCGGCCAGGCGCTCAAGCGCAAATGGGTGCGCGCGGTGGGCACCACATTGAGCGAGAAGAAACGTGCGGTGCGCATGATGGCGGTCATCGGCACGCAGATCCAGTATTCGCTGCTGGTGCTGTTTGCGACCAACATCGTGCTGGGCATCCTCACCACGGTGGCTTTTGTGCTGCTGGGCATGGAGGACGCGGCGGTCTGGGGGCTGGCGACCGCCGTGCTGCACTTCGTGCCGTATCTCGGTTCAGTGGTGATTGCCGTGGCCAGCGGCATTGGCGCCTACCTCCAGATGGGTGCATGGTCGGATGCGCTTGTCGTGGCAGGTGTCACGCTGCTGCTGGCCACGCTGGTCGGCACGCTGCTCGTGACGTGGCTGCAGAGCCGGGCGTCCAAGCTCGATCCTTGCGTCGTCTACATCGGCCTGCTGCTGTGGGGCTGGCTCTGGGGCCTGTGGGGCTTGCTGCTCGGAACGTCGATCACGGCGATGATCAAGGTCGTATGCGATCACGTCGACCGGCTGCGGCCGCTGGGTACGCTGCTCGGCACGACCGACGCGCCGGCCGGCGTATCGCAGCGGTTGCTCGATCGACTGCGAGGCCACCATACGCGACGCTCGCCACGCGTGCGCTGATTCCTTCTGGATCACCTTGCGCAGCAAGCGTTACAAGCGCGCATGTAACCCTTACGCAACCATCACACCACGACGCAAGCCAACACGTCGGTGCGCTGCAGCGTGTTCATCGCGCCGTTGTGTAGCGGTGGTGCCGGTCTTGTCGGCAGCGTGGCGCACAGATGCGTTGCGGGCACGTCGGTTGCGGTGCGCAAGGCATTCAGATCACGTCCGCAGGAGGGCGCCATGAACCGACCCCGCCCCGCCTTATGCGGCCCCCATCAGCGCGGCGAACGTCCGGCGGGCACGACCCCGCCGCGTGCGGCCGGCGCGGGCCAAAACATCCAAAGCATCGACAAGATGCATGGCGACGCCGAGCACGACGAGCCGGCGTCGAGCGCGGCCGAGCGGCTGCCGCACGAGCGCGACCAGCATCTTGAAGAGCAGCGTTCCGAACCGCGCAGCAGTGCCAAGCAGGCCGCGCGCGACATCGAAAGCGGGCAGCTCGACACCGATCTGCACAACACCCCGGGCGTCGAGCGCGTCGTGCGCGATCGTCATGCGGCCAACCGCGACGATGGCGATCGCAAGGTCGCCAACCGCAGCGCAGACGATCTTGCTCACAAGCGTGGGCAGACGGGCGCCCCGTCGCACCGCCGCGAAGAAGACAACGGTTGATCGATCCATGCGCATTGCTTATGTGACCGAAACCTGGCCGCCGGAGCTGAACGGCGTGTCGCTCACGGCCGCACGCACCGTGGCGTTCCTGCAGACGCGCGGGCACGACGTGATGCTGGTGCGTCCGCGCCAAAGCGCCATCGACGCCGGCAAGCCTGCACTTGCAGACGACACGTTGCGCGTGCCCGGCGTGCCGATTCCGTTGTATCCCGATTTGCGCATGGGCTTGCCCGCACGCCGGCGTTTGCTTCGGGCCTGGAGCACCTATCGGCCCGATCTGGTGCACGTGGCCACGGAAGGGCCGCTCGGCTGGTCTGCCATTCGGGCCGCGCGGCAACTCGCCGTGCCCGTCACGTCGGATTTCAGAACGCGCTTTGACGAGTACGGCCGCCACTACGCGTGGGAAGGCGCCGTGACGTTGGTGCGCGCGTATCTCCGCGCCTTTCACAATCGCACCGACCGCACCTTCGTCCCCACGCGCGAATTGCAGCGGCAGTTGAGCGACCTTGATTTCGAGCGCCTGACCGTCAGCACGCGCGGCGTCGATGCACACCGCTTCACACCGCAGGCCCGCAGCGATGCAGTGCGCACGCAGTGGGGCGTCGCGGCCGATACACCGGTCGTGCTGACGGTCGGACGTTTGGCGTTGGAAAAGAACCTGGGTGTCGCACTCGATGCGTTTGATGCTGTGCGCGAACGCGTGCCGCACGCTCGCCTCGTCATGGTGGGCGATGGTCCGCAGCGCAACGCACTGCGCAGGCGCTGCCCCGATGCCATCTTTGCCGGCACCCAGCATGGCGAAGCACTGGCAGCGCACTACGCATCTGCGGACCTGTTTCTCTTTCCCAGCGTGACGGAGACCTTCGGCAACGTGGTGGTCGAGGCCATGGCAAGCGGCCTGCCCGTGGTGGCCTTCGACACCGCTGCGGCGGGCATGCACGTGCGCAGCGACGAAAACGGCTTGCTCGCGCGCGTTGGTGATACGGCGTCTTTTGCGCGGCATGCCGTCACCCTGGCCACGGATGCCGGCCTGCGGCAACGCCTGGGCCAGGCAGCCCGCGCCACGGCGCAGACGCTAGATTGGCCGCGCGTGCTCGAGCGCTTTGAAGACGCGCTCGTCGCCGTGCACGATGCAGCCACCAACGGGGAGGCCTACCATGGCGACCCACGCCTGGCCTGACTGGAAGCGCTGGCGCGAGCGTGATCGGCAGCTCGCCGTGGCGCTCAACCATGTGGCCGGCAATGCGTCGGCGATGCGTTTCTATCGCGGTGTCAGCCGCCTTGGCGACGGCATGCTCTGGTATGCGTTGATGGCGGCGTTGCCCGTGGTGGGCGGTGAAGCGGGCTGGGAATGCGCCAAGCAGATGGGCCTCACGGGGCTGCTCTCGCTCATTATCTACATCGTGCTCAAGCGCGGTGTATGCCGTCCGCGACCGTATCTTTCCTGCGAAGAAATCCACCTGTGCGGGCGCGTGCTCGATCAGTTCAGTTTTCCATCGGGCCACACGCTGCATGCCGTGTCGTTCAGCATCGTGATGGCGGCGTATTACCCCCGCATGGCGCTGGCGCTCGTGCCATTCACGCTGATGGTTGCCCTTTCTCGCGTCGTGCTCGGCCTGCATTACCCGAGCGACGTGCTCGCGGGCGCCGGGCTTGGGATGCTGATCGGCGGATTGTCGGTGTGGCTGTTCTAAGGCCCGCGCTCAGTACGACGTTTGCGCCTGCCCGGTGACGGTGGTTTCCGGGCCGCCCATCCAGGCCTGCGCCAACACCTGCGCAAAGCCATTCTTGGTGACGGGCGTGCGCGTCTCCAGGCATGCCGCAAGCAACTCCTGCCAATGGCGAATGACATCGGGATGGGCCGCGTCGGCCGGATGCAATCCCAGGCGCAGCAGCGGTGCATCCGCGTGCCGTTGTGCCAGCCAGCGCAGGTAATAGCGCGACACCAGCCGGCGCGCCGGCGAGCGAACGCTATACGTCAGGCACGGCGCCTTGAGCGGGCGGCGTGGGTGCAGCAAGTAAAAGCGCTGCAGCGTGGTCGTGTAGCGCAGTGGCAGCCCATCGAGCGCTTCCCAGGTGGCCGGGTTCATCAGCCACGCCGGCGCGACAAAGCCATGCAGCGGCCAGCCGTTGGCAGCAAACCAGGCTGCGCCGGCTTCGATGCGCGCACGCGCCGCTGCCAGTGGAATCGCAGAGAACTCGCCTTCACCCGCCGTGTAGCGCGTGCGGATCAGCTGCTGGATCAGGCCGCCGGGGGGCTGGTCGTCCAGATGCGCATAGCCGTGCAGCACAAGTTCATCGCCCTCGGCCAGGCATTCGCTCATCACGCGGCAAAAGCGCTCGCTGTTGCGAGCGGTCGGGCCGCGATAGAAGTTCGGAATGACGAGCAGCGATTTGGGTACGCGCGCCACCTCGTCCAATGCAGAGAGCAACACCTTGCACGCAGGCCAGGTGGCCGGCGTGACATCGTGCATGGCGAGGATGAGATAGCGCGACATGATGGACAGATCGGTGTGGACTACCGGCCGCGCGATGCACGCACGCGTTCGCGAGCCGGCGGGAGTGTTGTTTCAGCGGCGGTGCCAGTCTGGCGGCCGAGTAGAGCGAGATAGCGGTGCAGCAGCTGCGGCAACACGGTCCGCCAGTCGTATTGCATGGCATGGCGGCGCGCGGCGTGCGCGAGCGTCACCGGGTCTCGTTGGCGCAGCGCATGGAGGGCCTGTGCAAAATCGTCAGCGACGCAGCGTGGCACGGCATAGCCGACGTGCTCGTCCACCAGCTCGCTCAAGCCCCCGGCTGCGCATGTGACGACGGGCACGCCGCTCGCCATCGCTTCCAGCGCGACGAGGCCGAAGGTCTCCTGATCGCCCGCATGCACAAAGACATCGGCGCTCGCCATGGCGGCGGCCAGGTGCGCCGCATCACCTTCATAAGCAAGCGCGCGCACGTGCCTGCCACGCGGAGGCGTCGGGCCCGAGCCGATGGTGACGAGCACGCTACCGTCGTCGAGCTTGTCCACCGCGTCGCTCAGCACGTGCAAGTTCTTCTCGGGCGCATAGCGGCCGACGTACAACAGCACGCGGGCATCGCGCGGCAGGTTCAACTGTTCGCGCCAGCGCAGCGAGCGCCGTGCGGGGTGGAACAGGCGCGTGTCCACGCCCAGCGGCTGCAGTTCAATGCGCTGCACGCCCAGGTCGGCCACCTTCTGCGCGATGTAGCGGCTGGGCACGAAGACCGTATCGAAGTGCGGATACAGCTTGCGGGCATAGGCCGCTGCCGCCAGTTCCGCGGGTGGACCGCCCAGCCGGCGGAAGAACGCAGGCAAGTCGGAGTGATAGAACGCCGCCACCGGCACCTGCAACCGCGCGCCGGCATGTACCGCCGCCCACGACAACCGATATGGGTCGCCGGCTTCGATCAGGTCCGGCGACAACGCACACAGTGCACGTACGGCAGGCCCGGTGCGCAGCGGAATGCGATAGCCGTGCGAGAGCGGCAGCGGCACGCCGGGCACCACGGCGATCTCGTTGCTGGCATCGTCGGCCGTGCCAGGCACGACAAGCGTGTGCCGCCAGTGCGTGGAGCGCAGAAAGTCGTGCTTGGCGCGCAGGTAGCGTTTGACGCCACCGCTTTCCGCTGCCCAGAACATCGTCACGTCCGCCAGATGCAACGAGGCGGCCGTGGCATCGCCGTCGTGGCGATGCGGGTAGTGATCGGTGGGCAGCTTGCGCACGGTGGTCAGACCTGGCGGCGCATTTCGGCGGGCGCAATGCGCATGAGGCCGCGATACTTGGCGACGGTGCGCCGCGCAACGATCACGCCCTGCTCGGCCAGCATCTTCGCGAGCGACACATCGGAGAGCGGTGCGTCCGCGTCTTCGGCTTCGATCATCTCCTTGAGCAGCGCCCGCACGGAGGCCGCCGAGCATGCGCCGCCCGTGTCGGTCGCCAGCTGGCGCGAGAAGAAGTACTTGAATTCGAAGATGCCGCGCGGCGTGGCCATGTACTTGTTGCCGGTGGCGCGCGAGATGGTCGATTCGTGCAGGCCCAGTTCTTCGGCCACATCACGCAGCACCAGCGGTTTCATGGCGACCTCGCCGTATTCGAGGAAGTGCTTCTGGTGCGCGACGATCGCCTCGGCCACGCGCTGGATGGTGGCAAAGCGCTGCTGGGCGTTGCGGATCAGCCAGCGCGCCTCCTGCAGCTGATGCGCCAGCGGTGTGCGATGGTGACCGCGCGTCTGCGCAAACAGCTCGGCGTACACCTTGTTGATGCGCGCGCATGGGGCCACCGCCGGATTCGTCAGCGCGATCCATTTGCCCTTGATCTTGGTGACGATCACGTCCGGCACGATGTAGCCGGCATGCGCCTGCGAGAAGCGCAGCCCCGGGCGCGGGTCCAGCATGCGGATCAATGCGCAGGCATCGCGCAGCTCGTCTTCCGTACACCCCAGCGCCCGACGCATCTGCGTGAATTCGCGCTTGGCCAGACGCGGCAGGTGACTGCGTACGATGTCCTGTGCGATTTCCTGGATGCGTTCTTCGGCTTCGGTGTCAGCGGGGCGCGCTTCGATCTGCAGGCGCAGGCATTCGGCAAGGTCGCGCGCAGCCACGCCCGGCGGATCCAGGCTCTGTACGAGCGCCAGCGCAATCTGCATTTCCTTCTCGGTCGGCGGCGGTTCCACCGGCGCCAGCGGGATCAGTTCGGAAAGCAGCTGGCGCAGGTAGCCGTCGTCGTCCAGCGCTTCGATCACTGTCTGTGCGACCAGGCAGTCGCGCTCAGACAGGCGATAGCTGCGCAGCTCCTGATGCAGATGCTCGCGCAGGCTCGGCGTGGAGTGCACCCATTCGCCGATGTCGCTGTCTTCACCGTCGCCGTGGTGGGCGCCGCCGTGGCTGTAGTAGGTGCTGAAGTCGGTGGGAAAGTCTTCCGATGCGGCCAGCGTGGCGTCGGTCTCGATGGCGCTGGTGGTGGTTTCCAGCGGGGCATCGTCGACAGGCGTGTGGTCGGCCGCGGCGCCGTCCAGATCGGCAGACGTAGCAATGTCGCCGGTGCGCGCGACATCAGGCTGCGCACCTGCTTCTTGCTCGACTTCTTCCAGGAACGGATTGCTTGCGAGCGCTTCTTGCATTTCCTGCGCAAATTCGGTTGCAGACAACTGCAGCAGCTTGACGGACTGCTGCAGCCGCGGCGTTAGCGCGAGATGCTGCTTCGCACGCATTTCCAGAGCGGCCTTGACCATTCGCCTTGCCTCCGTTGGTGAGTGGGCGTCGACATTGCCGTCGACAGGTCACCGCATCGATGCAAAGGGTATGCCATGTCAACAAACCCAGTCGCCACAAGGCTTTACGGGCGGCTGGCACGCCGGTTTCTACATGGTCATGTCGTTTTTATATGCGCAGTATTGCCGGCACATGACAGGGCGGGCGGGGCACGCGCTGCGACCGTCGAGCCCGATGGGTGGCACCGCGGGTACATGCGTTGCTGCGGGAGGAGACGGGAGACGCGCCGCAGTGCGCTTCCATTGCCTTCCTATCGAGCATCACATCCCAGGAGAAACCACATGCGAACACGTTTCCTGAGCGCTGCGCTTGTCAGCGCGATTTTCAGCCTTGGTATGGGTACCGCGATCGCCCAGACGACGGCCGCCCCGGTCGACAACCAGGAATCCAGCAATCCGACCAAGGCGCCGGGCAAGCGCACCGACCCGCCGTCGTCAACGGCCGATCGTACGGCCAATACACCGATGGCCGGCAGCGAAGCGGCACCGGCCGCGGGCGGCAGCGATACCAGCAAGCCGGCGCACAAGAAGCATCGCCATCACAAGAAGTCCAGCTCCACCGTGCCGGGTGGTACCAACAGCGCGGGCGATATGTCCCACTCGGGCGTGCAGCACGGCGGCAATGACGCCGCCACGACGACCGGTAATTCCTACCCCGGCAGTTCCAAGCAAGGTCAGTAACGTTCAAAGGAAAGGGCTCGCCATGCCGATGACACTCACCACCGCCGTCCGCACGGGCCCGCGCGCCCGCGCGGAAACCGAACCGGCACCGCGCCGGCCTGCGCCCGAACCGCAGGAGCGCCGACGCCACGAGCATCCCGGCGAGCGCGCACACGCGCATCCGCGCTAAACCTCAGCGCGGATGCACGGGTACGGCGTTACTACGTTGAAGCGTGGAGAAGCGCCGCAGTCAGGCCGCCATGGCGGCGGCCGCGGTGCTTTGATAGAGGTCGAGACGGTTGTACAGCGTTTTCAGGCTCACGCCGAGCGTCTTGGCGGCCTGGCGCTTGTCGCCATGAAAGTGCTCGAGCGTCGCGAGGATCATCGCCCGTTGCGCATCCGCCAGTGTCACACCCACCGACAGGCTCAGCACACCTTCCTTGACTGTCGGGCGCGCCGGGCCGCGCGCCGGTGCGAGCGGCGTGGCCAGTTCGACGGTTTTCTCGCCGAGGATGTAGCCGCGCTGCACGGCGTTGCGCAGTTCACGCACATTGCCGGGCCAGGTCTGGCTGCGCAGGGCGGTCAGGGCCTGACGCGAGAACACCTTGTCGGTCTGGTGCGCGGCATTGAACTGGGCGAGAAAATGCAGGGCCAGTTCTTCGATGTCGTCGCCGCGATCGCGCAGCGGCGGCACCTGCAGCGGCACCACCGCCAGGCGGTACATCAGATCTTCGCGGAAGGCCCCTTCGCTGACCGCTTCAAGCAGGTTGCGGTTGGTGGCTGCAATGATGCGCGCGCGTGTCTGGATCGGCTCGGTACCGCCCACCCGCATGAACACGCCGGTTTCCAGCACGCGCAGCAGCTTCACCTGCATCTCGACCGGCATCTCGGTGATTTCATCGAGGAAGATCGTGCCGCCGCAGGCATGTTCGAAGTAGCCGATATGGCGCTGGGCGGCGCCGGTAAAGCTGCCCTTTTCGTGGCCGAACAGTTCCGATTCGATCAGGTTGGGCGAGATGGCGCCGCAGTTCACCGCGATGAAGGCTTGGTCAGCGCGCGGGCTCATGTCGTGCACCGTGCGCGCGATCAGCTCCTTGCCGGTTCCCGATTCGCCCATGATGAGCACGGTGGCAAGCGTGCCGGACACCTTGCCGATCTGGTCGTACAGCGCACGCATGACCGGCGAGCGGCCGTAGAGGTGGCCGAAATCCGGCTCGGCAACAGGTTGGGCAGGAGGCGTTTCAACGTCGGGCGCGACACGCTCGGCGTCGTCAAAGTCGGCCAGGGCAGGGGGATAGCTCAGGCGCCCGGCGGTCACGGCACGTTCGTCGGCGAAGGCTTCGCTCAAGGACATGGCTCCCTCGTGGTTGATCGCGACGGGGACGTCCTGGCGAGCGGCTGCATCTTCAGCGATGCAGTCTTCGGAAGGCTGGGTACGTCGTCATCCCGTCACATTGTGTTGAAAAGTTGAGCCATTATCAGGGCCGCCGAAGCGCGTTGTATGTCGGGCATGCGCTGACGTTTCTTCCATCCTGTCGGCGAAACGCTGACAAGAAACGGGCCTGAGACGCAGATGCCGCGCGGCTTTCACATTTTCATGCGGCGAGAAGTGTCCATTTCGGCCCGAGGGTGGCGGCGCGCCGACCATCTCAACTATGCTGACTGCTACGTAGTTCCGGGACGGCCGCTCGAGTGATGTATTCGATCCATTTCTTGCACGTGCGCGTGTAAAAATTACCGGCGCCCCGCGCCGATGTGGGTTTTGAAGCGCGATTGCGTAGGTTGTATTGGATGGAATACTTTTTGCACCTGCCGCCGGTTCTGCAGCCAGGCGCACCGTCGCGCCATGCATGACCGCCGGCACATGCCGGCTCATCCAACCACATTGAGATGCCACATATCCTGATTGTCGAAGACGATGCCAACGCGCGCGCTGCTCTGGGTGAGCTGGTGGGTGCCGAGGGCTTCACCACCGCGCTGGCCGGGTCGCTGCGCGATGCGCGCATTCAGATGTCGCGTCACAGCCCCGATGCCGTGCTAATCGATCTTGTCCTGCCTGACGGCAACGGCATGGATCTGATGGAAGACATCGCGCCGCATTCCGGCACCGAGATCATCGTCATGACGGGCCACGCCAGCGTGGAAACCGCCGTCGAGGCGCTGCGCATGGGCGCGGCCGACTACCTCGTCAAGCCGGTCAACTTCCAACGTTTGAAATCGGTCCTGGCGCGGATTCCACGCCCGGGCGATCTTAAAGCCGAGATCGGCAATCTGCGGGGCGAGCTGCGGCGCCTGGGCCTTTTCGGCCAGATGCTCGGCAACTCGACAGCAATGCAGACGCTGTACGACCAGGTCAGCCGCGTGGCGCCCACCGAGGCGACTGTGCTGCTCATCGGCGAGTCGGGCACAGGCAAGGAGCTGGCCGCGCAGACTATTCACGACCTCAGCCTGCGTCGCAAGCAGCCGTTCCTGCCGGTCAACTGCGGCGCCATTTCGCCCAACCTGATCGAGTCGGAAATGTTCGGCCACGAGCGCGGCAGCTTCACGGGCGCGGATCGCCAGCACAAGGGCTACTTCGAACGCGCCAACGGCGGCACGCTGTTCCTCGATGAAATTACCGAGATGCCGATCGAGCTGCAGGTGAAGCTGCTGCGCGTGCTGGAAACCGGCGTGTTCATGCGCGTGGGCACCAACCGCGAGATCGACTCCGACGTGCGCGTGATTGCCGCCACCAACCGCGACCCCGAAGAGGCCGTGGCAGACGGCAAGCTGCGCGCCGACCTGTATCACCGCCTGAACGTGTTTCCGCTGCAATTGCCGCCGCTGCGCGAGCGCGGCAAGGATGTCGAGCTGCTGGCCCAGCATTTCCTCGACCAGCTCAACGCGCAGAGCAATACCAAGAAGGCATTCCTGCCGCCCGCCATGGAGACGCTGCGCAGCTACCACTGGCCGGGCAATGTGCGCGAACTGCGCAACTACGTGCAGCGCGCGTACATCCTGTCGGACGACGCCGGCATCGATACCGCCAACGTGCCGCTGCAGGTGTCGAGCACGCAGACCACGTCGGGTTCCACGCTGACGATTTCGGTCGGCACATCGCTGGCGAGCGCCGACAAGAAGCTCATTCTTGCCACGCTGGAGCAATGCGGGGGTGTGAAAAAGCGTGCGGCCGAGCTGCTCGGTATCAGCCTGAAGACGCTTTACAACCGGCTTGAGGAATACGGCAACAGCGGCGGTGAGGACGGCGGCGAGGGCAACAGCGCTGGTTCCGGCCGCGCGCATGCCACCGAGGCATAACCCGACCTCCTGGCGCGGTACGCGGCTTGCTGATCCCGTGGGGTATCCGCCCCATGGCGGCAAGCTCACTCAACTGCACAGGAGGTCACCATGCTGCGTTATGCAGTCGTCTTTTTCATCATCGCCCTGATTGCGGCCGTGCTCGGGTTTGGCGGCATCGCTGCCGGCGCAGCGAGCATTGCCAAGATTCTGTTCATGATTTTCGTGGTGCTGTTTGTGGTCAGCCTCATCTGGGGTCTGGTCGCGGGCAGAGGATGACGCCGGGATGATGCGCACAGCTTTCAACCCGGCTCTCACGATGCCATGCAACTCCAGGAGCGCTGACTGATGGAACCGTCTCAAACCAACCCCTTTCCGAAATCGGATGCCAACGGCAACCTCATCCGCGGCGACGTGGCGCAAGCCGCCGAGCGTGTGAAGGCGACCACCGCACAGGCCATCGACCGCACTGCCGACGCTGCGGCCACCGCGCTCGACGAGGCCGCTGCCAAGCGCGAGCAACTGCGCGCTTCCCAGCAGCGCCTGATGAGCGATGCGGCCGAATGCATGCGGTCGCATCCGCTTGCGACGATTGGCCTCGCGTTCGGCGCGGGCTTTCTCATCAGCCGGCTGTTGGGCGGCGGTAACGACTGAGGGCGAAAGCCTTCCTTTGACGGCGGCCACGGTCGCGCGCTTGCGCGCGCGCCGTGCGCTGACTAGGCTCAAGGTCCAGGCCGGCATTGCGCTGGCCGCATCGCTTTGCAAGGAACCTCCATGCGCCTGGCTGCCTGCTTCGACCGTGCCCTGCTCAAGCGATCTGCCCAGGTGCTGATCGGGGCAGTGCAGCAGTGGTCTGCGCATCGCGCCGCGAGCAAGGGCGCGGCGTTGTCGTTCTACACGTTGTTCTCGATGGCGCCGGTGCTGGTGCTCGTGATCTCCATTGCGGGCTTGTTCTTCGGCGAACAGGCCGCGCGCGGCGAAATCTTTGGGCAGATCGAAGGGCTGGTCGGCGCGCAGGGTGCTTCCGCTGTGGAAGCCGTGCTTGCAGCAACCCGGCGCTCGGGCAACGGCCTGTTCGCCGCTGTCACTGCCGTCGCGCTGTTGTTGGTGGGCGCCACCACCGCGTTCTCCGAACTCAAGGACAGCCTCGATGAACTTTGGGACGTGCCGCCACGCCAGCAGCCCGGGCTGTGGGGCCTGCTGCATTCACGTCTGTTGTCCTTTAGCCTGATCCTCGTGCTGGCGTTTCTGCTGCTGGTGTCGCTCACCATCAACGCGGCGCTGGCGGTGGTGGAGCGCTTCTGGGGCGCCTTGTGGTCAGGCTCCACTTCGGGCATTGCGCTGCTGGTGGCAGAAGTGGTGTCGTCGGCGTTTTCGTTTGCCGTCGTGGCGCTGCTGTTCGGCACCATCTTCAAAATGCTGCCGGAGACGCGCGTGGCGTGGCGCGACGTCGCCCTCGGTGCTGTCGTGACGGCGCTGCTCTTCACGCTGGGCAAGCACCTCATCGGCCTGTATCTCGGCAACAGCGCGGTGGCATCGTCTTACGGGGCGGCAGGGTCGGTGGTGGCGCTGATGCTGTGGATCTACTACTCGGCGCAGATCTTCTTCTTTGGCGCGCTGGTCACGCGGCAATATGCGTTGCAGTTCGGCAGCCGCCAGCACGAAGCGGCGGGCCGGGCCCATGCCGCCGCGCAGGCGGCATTGCTCAACCCGGCGCTGGCGGCCAACCTGTCCAATGGAGCGACGACAGGCAGCACCGCCAGCGCCCCGCGCGACGGGCGCTAGGGCGCCCCGCTCAATCCCGGGTCAGCTGCTCCAGCAGCATCCCCGCCACAAACGCCAAGCCGACCGTAATGACCGGATGCTGACGCACGGAGCCGCTCGCCTGCTCCGAGACATTCGCGTGCAAGTTCTTCAATTGTTCAGTGCGTTTGTCGAACTGCGTGAGCGCCGTGGAAAGGACGCTCGCGAGCCGGTCGATCCCCTCGGCGGTCGCGTCTTTCACGCGCTGTGCGGTGTGGTCGATCTGCGGATGCAGCGTGGTGACGGTGGCACCGTTGGTGCCGTTCGCGCCGTTCGTGCCATTACTGCCGGGCGACTTCGGGTTCAGTTCGGTCATGTGGGCCTCCTGAGCTGGGTAACGTCACCTCGTGACAAGCAACCGCCATGCCCCGACGTTGCCAACGAACGTTGCGCGATGCCAAAAGAAAAGGGCCACGACTGTGGCCCTCGACACGGTGAGGAACTGCGCGGCTAGCCGACCGTCACCACGGTCTTGCGCACGGCCCAGATTTCAGCCTGCAGGGCCAGTGCGGCGAGTGCCTGCAGACTGTTCTGCGGCAAAGCCTTGATCCGTTTGCGCCGATTGGCGGCACGCTGCTGACGCGCCGCGCGCACGCTTTGTTCATCGAGTTGCCACGCCTTGCGGGTGGTCTCGAGGATGCGTTGCACTGCCGGATCGACAGGGATTCGACTACGCACGATGTTGGACTCCTTGCTTCTTTGCTTCTTTCAATGTCGCGGCGTACCCAAGGGCGGGTTTCGCGACGGACTCCACAATACGGGAGCTTCATGACAACTTCGATAACATCCGCTCCGAAAGGGTTGTCAGTGCATTCCCACAACGGGTTGGTCTCCTCCGTCCGGGGGACGGTTCCTAGGGAGTTTCCCGCGCTTGCGGCCCGGATCAGTTGATCCTAAGCAAGGGCGCCGATCGCGTACAATCTCGGCTGCCCCGGATTGACAACGCCGTTCGGGCAGTCCATCGGCCGCCGGGATGACCCGCCAGCCAGCGCACTTGCCACGTGCGCGACCCTCCGCATTTTTTCACTCCTTCCCTTTCGGTTTTTTGCCCGTGAGTACGCTGCAGCAGGAGATCCGGCGCCGCCGGACGTTCGCCATCATTGCCCACCCGGATGCGGGTAAAACCACGCTGACCGAGAAACTGCTGTGGTTCGGCGGCGCCATCCAGATGGCCGGCGCCGTGCGCGCACGCAAAGCCAACCGCCACGCCACCTCCGACTGGATGGAGATGGAAAAGCAGCGCGGCATCTCCGTCACGTCGTCGGTGATGCAATTCCCGTACCGAAACGAGGGCGGCGACTACATCGTCAACCTGCTCGACACCCCCGGCCACGAAGACTTCTCGGAAGACACGTACCGCACGCTCACGGCCGTCGACTCCGCCGTGATGGTGATCGACTCCGTCAACGGCGTGGAAGCGCAGACCATCAAGCTGCTCAACGTCTGCCGGCTGCGCAGCACGCCCATCCTCACGTTCATCAACAAGCTCGACCGCGAAGGCCGTGCGCCCATCGAGCTGCTCGATGAAATCGAAAGCGTGCTGCAGATCCAGTGCGCCCCGATGACGTGGCCCATCGGCATGGGCAAGTCGTTCAAGGGCGTGTATCACCTGGTCAACGACACGGTGCAGCTGTTCGACCCGAACGCCGACAGCGAGAAGGGCGCCACCGCCGGCCTGATCCAAGGTCTGGACAACCCGGAGCTGGATCGCGTGCTGGGCTCGCAGGCGGAAGAACTGCGCATTGACATCGAACTCGTGCGCGGTGCATCGCACACGTTCGACAAAGAGGCGTTCCTGGCCGGCAAGCAATGCCCGGTGTATTTCGGTTCGGCAGTGAACAACTTCGGCGTGCAGTCGCTGCTCGATGCACTGGTCGACCAATCGCCCGAGCCGCTGGCGCGCCCCACCGAAACGCGCGAAGTCAAGCCGATGGAAGAGAAGTTCACCGGCTTCGTCTTCAAGATCCAGGCCAACATGGACCCGAAGCATCGTGACCGCATCGCGTTTGTGCGCGTGTGCTCGGGCCGCTTCGAGCGCGGCATGAAGCTGCTGCAGGTGTCGACCGGCAAGACGGTCGCCATCAACAACGCCATCACGTTCATGGCGCAGGACCGCAATACCACGGAAGAGGCCTTCGCCGGCGACATCATCGGCGTGCCCAACCACGGCACGATCCGCTTGGGTGATGCCTTCACGGAAGGCGAGGCGCTCAAGTTCACGGGTATCCCGTCGTTTGCGCCGGAGTTCTTCCGTCGCGCGCGCCTGAACAACCCGCTGCGCCTGAAGCAACTGCAGAAGGGTTTGCAGCAACTGGCCGAAGAAGGCGCCACGCAGATGTTCCGCCCGCTGGCATCGAACGACCTCGTGCTGGGCGCCGTGGGTATCCTGCAGTTCGACGTGGTTGCGCACCGCCTGGAGCACGAATACGGCGTCGATGCCATCTTCGAACCGCACGAATGCTCCACGGCCCGCTGGCTGCGCGGCAAGCAGGAAGATATCGACAAGCTGATCGACAAGGCCGGCCACAACGTGGCGCTGGATGGTGCCGGCGATTACGTGTACCTGGCGCCGAGCCAGGTCAATCTGCGCCTGACGCAGGAGCGCTTTCCGGACATCCAGTTCATGGAAACGCGGGAAATCGTCTGAGCGGCGATGGGCAAAAAGAAACGGGGCCATGTGCCCCGTTTTTTATTGACCTGTTCGGCGTGACACCGGGCAAACCGCTTCAAGCTGGCGGGCGCCGGTGTCGGCGTTCCGCGGTGAGAGCCGCAGAAGCTGCAGAGGCTGCGGGTCTGCGCCGGCCACTTTGACCGTGATCGGCTTGCCTGTATGGAACAACGCGTAGAAGCGCGCCCGCGGCTTCACGTCACCCACGGCATACGCTTCCATGTCGGACACTTCAAGGCGCGCCGGAATCGTTAAGCGCAGAGGGCCGGAAGCGAATTGGATGCGGAGGGCCGTTCCGTTTTGCCCCGGTTGCGCACTCGTGGATACCGCAACGTGGAGCCGCCCGTCCTCGCAGTTGGCGTAGAAGCTCAAGCCATCGGTTTCATAGCCGCCATACGTCAATGACTGTGCGACGTAGTACCAGCTTGCGAGTTCTTCTTCGGCGGTTCCCGTGGTGGCCGCCAACGCGGAGGTGGCGAACAAGGTGGCGATCGCGGCAATGGACAGGACGCGCAATTCGGGGCCTCTCACGAGCGATGAAATCCGGCGCGCAACGATGCCGGAATGCCGCTGAAAAGTCCATGGGGCAGACAATTCAAGGGCCGTCCCCGCGGCGTTGTCGCTGTATCCGCACCCGCACCGCGTCCAGGCCGGCGCCCGCATCCAACACGGCCTCTGCGGCAAACACACCCTGCGCCAGGCGCGCCAGAGCGCCGCCACCCGGCACCTCCACCGCCATGCTTGCGCCGCGTTCCAGCGCATGCCGCAGCGTGTCGTGCCACAACACCGGCCGCGCCATGTTCCACGCCAGGTCTTCGACGATGAGATTGGCACGGAACAGCGCACGCGCGCGGCTGCTGCTGACGTAGGTGATCTGTGGCGCGTGGGCGGTGGCCTTTGCCGCGGCGGCCGCAAGCTCGGCGGCTTGCGTGTCCAGCAACGGGCAGTGAGACGGCACCGCCATGCACAACCGCGTCGCTTTCGATGCGCCGTGGGACAGCGCACGCTCGGCGACCTGCGCGAGCGCTGCGTCGTTGCCGGCCACGACGATCTGCCGTTCCGCATTCACGTTGGCGACATAGGCCGGCGTGGCGGTCGCGTTGACTTGCGCAACGATGCCGCTGACCTCCGGTTCGGCGAGGCCGATGATGGCGACCATGCCGTAACCGCTTGGGTAAGCGTCTTCCATGAGCTGAGCCCGCAGGCGCACCAGGCGTAACGCATCGCTGAACTCGAGCACGCCCGCGACAACCGCCGCAGGCCACGCGCCAATGGACAGGCCCGCCACCATGTCCGGTCCTGCGTCGTGTCGAGTCAGCGTGCGGGCGACGGCCACGCCGGCAATCAAGAGACAAAGCTGTACGGCCACCGTCGACCGCAACGCCTCTGCGGTATCGAGCGTGAGCGGATCGACGCCGAGTACGTCGCCGGCTTCGGTCAACGTCTGCGCAACAGCCGGGTCATCAGGCAGCGCATGCAGCATGCCCGCGCGCTGGCTGCCCTGGCCGGGAAACATGAACAGGATGCTCATGCCGCGTCGCTCCATGGGTCTGCGACGAGCCGGGGGCCGTGGTCGGTCTTGAGCAACGTTTGATGCGGCGACGCCAGCCAGTCGCGTAACGCGAAGCCGCCGTAGCCGGTGTCGATCTGCAAATCGACGCGGCACTCGGTATCGCTCAACAGGCGGACGAGCTGATCGCGTTGCGCAGTCGACGGGGCACGCGGCATGCGCACAACGAGATCGAGATCGCTCTCCGCATGCAGCGCAGGCAGCCCGCTGGCGAGCGCAAAGCCGGCGCCGCCTGTCGGCCCCCACGCCCAGCCGAGTGCGTTGAGTCCTGGCGTCAGCGCGCGCAAGGTGCGCAGCGCCGCGAATGGCGCGTCGTGTGCGATGGAGGCCGCTTTGGTTGCCAGCGCCTCGGGCGAGACGACACGCGTGATGCTGTGGGCAGCTGCCGTCGCCGCGCAGCGTTCATGCCGTGCGCCACCGCGCAGGCCGACCGGGACGGAGCCATCGGTGCCGCGCGGTGCGCGTCGCACCACGACTGGCGCGCCTTGTCGGCAGGCCGTGATGGCCCAGTCCGGCAAGGGCGCGCCATCCGTCGCCACGGGTGTTTCAGACACCCACAGCAAATCGTGCGCGCGCAGCGGCGTGGGTGTCATCGCAGCAGCGCTTGTGTGGCCAGGAACAGGATCGACGGTCCGAGCAGGCAGCCGAGGCCTGTATGGAACGTCGCCACGAGCGAGCCGTACGGCACCAGCCGCCGATCCGTGGCGGCCAGGCCCGCCGACACCCCGCTGACCGTACCCGCCAATCCGCCGAACACCATGGCCGCGCGCGGGTTGTTCAGGCCGAGCGCCTTGGCCGCGAACGGCGTGCCGACCATCACCAGGATTGCCTTGACGAGGCCCGTCGCAATCGACAGCGCCATCACATCGGAGGTGGCGCCCAGCGCCGCACCAGTCACCGGCCCGACGATGTACGTGACCGCACCCGCGCCGATGGTGGTGACGCTCACCGGATCGGTGTAACCGAAGGCGTAGGCAACGCAGGCGCCGACAATGAACGGCAGTACCGTTCCCAGCAGCAGCGAGATGGCGCCGATCATGCCGGCCTTGCGTGCCTCGGTCACCTGCACTTCAAAGGCCGTCGCCACGATGGCGAAATCGCGCAGCATGGCGCCGCCCATCAGGCCGATCCCGCCGAACAGTTTCAGGTCTGCCAGGCCACGCTCGCCGCCGGTCTGCATGCCGCCCCAATAGGCAAGCACGAGCCCGATCATGATGGCGATGGCCGAGCCGTGCACGCGCCCGAACGTCAGCTTCTTGGACAACCACATCGACAGACCCATGACGATGCCGACCAGCGCGAACGCCGCGACCAGCCCGTTGTGCTGCAGAACTTTCTCTAGCATTGACAGCATGGTGCGGCTCCTTAGGCGCGGGCTTGTTCGGATTCAGGCAGTGGCGGCAGGGGTTGTCGGTTTTCTACCTTGCCTGTGCGGTTGATGACCGCGATGCACGCACCGCACACGATCACCGCGCCGATGGCACCGAGCAACGCAACGGGGCCGCCGCGCAGTGCCGTGACGACGTTCTGCGTGGCTGCCATGGCCACCACTACGGGGATGTACATCGCGCCCCAGAACGAGACGCCCGCCTCGGTGGCGGCGGGCATCAGGCCGCGCTTGTGCAGGTAGAGCCGCGCGAAGATCAGCAGCAGCATGGCGATGCCCACGCCGCCCACGTTGGCCTTCACGCCGATGGCCTGGCCGAGCAGGTCGCCCAGGAAGAGGCCGGCGATATGACAGAGCGCCAGCAGGGTTGTACCGTAGATGATCACGTCTTTGTCTCCTGAAGGAACGGCGATGGGTCGCCTGTTGTGGTGTTTGGGTGATCGAGGGTTGAGGACTGGTTGTTTTTGCGTTGATTGCGTTGACTGCGTTGGTGGTGCATTCCTTGTTTCATCCCCTGCCGGGGCTGACTTACTTTCTTTGTCTTGCCAAAGAAAGTAAGCAAAGAAAGGCGCGCCCGAGATGGCGAAAGACTCCTTGAATTTCTGTCGCAGGGAGGGAGAGGAGGCAAACTCGCTTCGCTCAAACAGCCTCCTCTCTTTTTCCTCCCTGCAACAGAAATTCAAGGCGCCATCTAGGGCAGGTACGGCCAAACCGTCGAGGCGCATGTGTTGGCGCCGCGATGTGTCTACGGTTCGTTATGCGCCTTCTGGCTGGGCGTTCCATTGCTCGCGCAGGCGTTTGCGGACTTCCGACGATGCGTTGCGCAGCGGTGCGCCCAGGCGGCTTTCCAGGCCGCGCGATGGGTCGGCTGTGATGTCGGCCAGTGCTGCGGCGAGTGCGGTCTGCACGGTGTCGACGTCGCTGGCGTCGGGCGCGTCGGCGGATCGCACCTTCAGCAGTTTCCACAGCAACCCGAGCGACGCGAAGCTGGCGATGTCGTATGCCATGGGCGGAATCTCTTGTGCGAGGCGTTCCAGGTCGGCGACGGAGCGCAGCGTTACGCGCGCGGCTGCGGCCTTGCCCATTGCGTGCACCATCACGTCGGCGTCGTCCAGGGCGAGCAGGCGGTTGGCCTGGTAGCCGTGCGCGAGCAATGCGCCCGACATGGCGCGGCCGACGATGAGGCCGATGACGGGGTGGCCGGCCAGGCGTGCGGCAGCGTAGGCGTCCGCCGCTGCAGCCAGCGCGAGGTGGATGCCGTAGGCCTCCTCGCGGCGGCCGTAGGCCTGGCTTGCCACATCGATGACGGCGACGATGGCACGCTTCTTTTCCTGCGCGGCATCTGCAGTCATGACATCGCGCACGGCACGCGCGAGCTGCCAGCCTTCGACGAGGCCGACTTCACCGTTGCGTGCGCGAGGGAAGCGGTTCTCGGCGTCGGGCACGACGGCGATGTAGCGCGCGGGCTGGCCCGCGAGCGCGGCATCGACGACTTGCAGCGTGCTGCCGTAACCCGGCACCGGTGTGCCGACGGCGAGCGCGCGCATCCAGGTTGCGCCGCGCGTGGAAAGTTCGTTCTGGCTCATGCGACGTCCTTTGCGTAGTGCGCGCGTACATCTTCTGCCGTGGCTTGGCGCGACGTGTCGACAGCGGCGAGTTGTGCGAGGTAGTGGTCGATCTGCTCGCTGCGCTGGCGCGCGGGTGCGCCGGCACGCAGCCACTCGATCACCTGCGCGCGGATCGTGACGGAATCGTCTTCGATGCAGACATCGGCCAAGCCGGTGGCGGCGCGTTGTTCGCCTCCGGTGAGGCTCCAGATGAAGGGACGATCGCGCGAGTCGTATTCGTCGATGCCGGCTTCCTGCTCGATGACCTGCGGGCCGTTCAGGCCGAGGCGCGCTTCACGCGTCATCAGCAGGTAGCTGCACAGGCCCGCGGCGATGCTCATGCCGCCAAAGCAGCCGACCACGCCTGCGGTGATGCCGATCACCGGCCCGTACTCGCGCAGCGCACGGATGCCGGCATGGATTTCAGCAATGGCGGCCAGGCCCAGGTTGGCTTCCTGCAGCCGCACGCCGCCCGTTTCGAAGACAATCACGGCGCGTGTGGGAATGCCGTTGCGGTTGTCTTCCACCGCCAGCTCCAGCGCGCCGGCAATCTTGGCGCCGGACACTTCGCCCATGCTGCCGCCCTGGAAGGCGCCCTCAATGGCGAGCACCACCGCGGGCTGCCCGCCCAGTGTGCCGCGCGCGACGACGACGCCATCATCGGCCTGCGTGACGATGCCCTGACGCGGTAGCCACGGCGAGGTCAATTGTTCGAACGGATCCAGCAGCTCTCGGAAGGTGCCGGGGTCGAGCAGCGCAATGGCGCGTCGGCGCGCATCACGTTCGATAAAGCTGTCGCGTTCAATCGGATTGCGTGACATGGCGTCTCCTTATGACTCGAGCGCGTTAAGCGATTCAAGCGCCTGCTCAAGCCGCAACCGCACCACGGCCGGTGTCGCGCCGAAGTCGTTGATGATGATCTTGGCCGCCGGCCACGCGTGCGAGCCGAACACACGCGCAAGCTGCGCCTGCCACGTCGCGCTCATGCCATTGACGGACGTGGTGATGGCCACGTCGATCTGGCCGGCGTTGCCCGGCGTCAACAACACTTCGAGGTCGCCCGAGCCGACCACGCCGGCGTATGCACGGCGCCCAGCGGGTGCGCCGCCGGTGAACTGAAAATCAAGCTGCTCCATGTTCGGTTTCCTGATGAGCGGATTCGATGTCGGACATTGCGTGTGGCGTTGCCGGCAGGCGATCAAGGAACAGCGCCGCGGCCAGCAGGTCGGCGGCGCCGCCCGGTGATACGTGCAGGGCCAGCATGTCGTGTTCGAGCGAGCGGAATGCGCGTCGGCCCTGCGGTGTTGCAAGGCCGCCTTCTGCACGCACGGCGGCCGCGCCCGCTTGCACAACGCGCAGTGCTTGGGCGCCGCCGCGTGCGAGCACGCAGGTGTCGTCCAGCGCGGCCATGACGGCGAGCAATGCATCCACGCGGGCGTGGTCTTCACGGATGCCGGCCGCACGCGCTTCGCGCAGCGCAGGTAGCGCCACCTTGATCACGTGCGGGAAGCCGGCGCAGGCCTGGCCCTTGGCACCGCCGACGCCGTAGTCGTTGCAGGCGCGCTCGCCTTTGTGGCCAGTCGAGACGGGGGCAAAGCGGTCGGGAATGTTTGCCAGGCGCGCGGCGCGGCCCGCAACTGCGGCTGCGCTCAATGCATGCGGCGCTTGTGCGGCTGCCGTGACCAGCAGACCAAGCGCCCAGATGGCGCCGCGGTGCGTGTTGACGCCGCCGGTGGCCTCGAGCATGGCCGCTTCGCCTTCGCGCCCCAGGCGGCCGATGCGCTCGCGCAGGGCGAGTTGTGCACCGGCCTGCATTTCGATTTGCGCGCCGGCCAGCGCCATGGCTTCAAACGCGGGGCGCAGCGTCTGCGCGGAATGCACCATCAGCGTCCAGTCCAGATCGTGATGCGCGCCGTTGCCGCGCACATCCACCAGGCCGGGTTTGGGCGACAGCGTCACCTCGTCGATGAGGGCAGATTCGACCAGCGCGGCCAATCGCTTCGCGCGTGCTTTCGGGCTGGCCGGCAGGGGCCGTTGCAATGTCTTTTCCATTACCAGCTCCGGAAGCGTGCGGGCGGGTCGTACAGGCCGCCGGACCATTCGACCAGGTCGGCGATGCTCTTGGCGGCGAGCAGCTCGCGGCTGGCATCGCTGCGGCGCACGTCGAGGTCTTCGGGCAGCGCGATCAGGCCGTCGCGGCGCATCTGTTCGGTCTTGGATGGGTCATGCCGCAGGCCGATCGACGTGACACCCGCCACCGCCGCAATCATGGCGCGCCGCTCTTCCAGCGAACGTGCCTTGTAGAGATACGCAATGCCGTCTTCGGTCAGCAGGTGGGTGACGTCGTCGCCGTAGATCATGATGGGCGCGAGCGGCATGCCGCTTTGCTTCGCCACGGCCACTGCATCCAGCGTGTCGACAAAGGTGGGCTTGCCGCCTTCCTGGAACGTTTCGACCATCTGTACGACGAGCTTCTTGCCGCGCTCGAGCATCGTCACCGGTTCGGTCATGTCGAGCCACGCGGGCGTGGCGTGACGGCGGCCGCGCGGGTCGTGGCCCATGTTGGGCGCGCCGCCAAAGCCGGCCAGCCGCCCGCGCGTGACGGTGGACGAATGCCCGTCGCCATCCACCTGCAGCGTCGCGCCAATGAAGAGGTCCACCGCATATTGGCCGGCGAGCTGGCACAGCATGCGGTTCGAGCGCAGCGAGCCGTCACGCCCGGTGAAGAACACATCAGGACGCGCGGCCACGTAGCGCTCCATGCCCAGTTCGGTGCCGAAGCAGTGCACGCTTTCCACCCAGCCGGATTCGATGGCGGGGATCAGCGTCGGATGCGGATTCAGCGTCCAGTTGCGGCAGATCTTGCCCTTTAGGCCCAGGCGCTCGCCGTAGGTCGGCAGGATCAGCTCGATGGCGGCCGTGTTGAAGCCGATGCCGTGGTTGAGCGACTGCACGTTGTGCCGCTGGTAGATGCCGCGAATCGCCATCATCGCCATCAGCACGTGCACAGGCTTGATGAGGCGCGGGTCGCGCGTGAAGAGCGGCTCGATGTAGAACGGCTTGTCGGCCTGCACGATGAAGTCGACCCACGAGCCGGGAATGTCGACGCGCGGCAGGTCGGCCGGGTCATCGACGATCTCGTTGACCTGCACGATGACGATGCCGTCGGAAAACGCCGTGGGCTCGACCAGCGCGGGCGTGTCTTCGGTGCTCGGGCCGGTGTAGATGTTGCCGTCGCGATCGGCCTTGAAGCCGGCCACCAGCGACACATTCGGAATCAGATCCACCACCAGCCGTGCATACAGCTCGATGTAGGTGTGGATGGCGCCCACTTCCAGCAGCCCGTCGGCCAGCAACTGGCTGATGCGCAGGCTCTGCGGCCCCGCAAACGAGAAGTCGAGTTTGTGCGCGATGCCGGCTTCGAAAATGTCGAGGTGTTCGGCGCGGCTCACGCTCGGCATGATCATGTGCAGATCGTGCAGGCGCTCCGGGTTCACCTTGGCGAGTGAGCGCGAGAGGAAATCCGCCTGTTTCTGGTTGTTGCCTTCCAGCACGACGCGGTCGCCTGGGGCGAGCAGCGCTTCGAGTGCGGCGACGATGTCGCCGGTGGGAATGACCTTGCCGTTGGCAATGCGGCGCGCTGCAGTCAGGTGGCGTTCTTTTTCGTCGCGCCGCCGGCGCCATTGCGGCGGGATGGGTGCGTGGACCCCGTTTGCCGATTGGTTGGGCATCGGTTGCATTGGGTGGCGTCTCCAGCCTTGATTGATTTGATGCCCTGTACCGTAGGCTGTAAAAAGGTGCACTTCAATCAACCTAGGCGCGATTTCATTAACTTGAAGTTAATGAAACAATGGCCGATTCTGATAGCAGCGCGCCTGCAGAACGCGCTCGGAGGAGCCCCTGCCATGGCAATCGATGAAGACATCACCCTGAAGAAGCTGGAGGTCTTCCAGTCGTTCATGACGCTGGGCAACATGGCCCGCGTGTCGGAGGCGCTGGGGCAAAGCACGGTGAGCGTGCACCGCGCGCTGCATTCGCTGGAAGAGGGTTTGCGCTGCCCGCTGTTCAAACGCGATGGGCGCAAGCTGATTCCGCTGTCGACCGCCTACGTGTTTGCCGAACACGTGGAGCGCATCCTGGCCGAGTGCGAAGCCGGTGTGCGCCGCACGCGCGAAGCTGCGGGCTTTTCGTCAACGACGCTGAAGATCGGCGGGCTCTATTCGATGACGGTGGGCACGTTGCCGCGCATCTTTGCAGGCCTGAAAACGCGCCGCTCCGCACTCGACATCGAACTCACCCTCGGCTCGAACCGCAGCCTGCTCGCCAAGCTGGAAGACGGGCAACTCGACGCCATCGTCATCGCGCTGGGCGAGCCGCTGCGCAATCCCGATCTGCTGACCGTGCCGATGTTCGACGATGAGATTCTGTTTGCCGCACCGCTCGCCTCGCCGTACGCAGCATCGGCCGAGATCGATCTGCAAACCGTGCGCAGCGAAAAGTTCGTCGCACTCGGCGACGACTTTGCGACGTACCACGACTTCATGGCGGCGTTCGACAAGGCCGGCTTTGCCCCGCAGATCGCGCTGCGCGTGGGCGACATCTTCTCGCTCATGAACCTCGTGAGCGGCGGTATCGGGTATGCGCTGCTGCCGCGCCGTGTGGCCGATTTCAGCCCCAAGGTGCAGCTGATTCCGCTGGCCGCGCGCTATGCGATCAGCCAGCACATCGTGCTGGTGATGCAGCGCAATCGGGAACGCGATCCGAATCTGTTGGCGCTGTCGGCGGAGTGTCGGTTGTTGGGGGCGAGATAGCGCCGGTGTAAGGGCGGGCGAGCCCAGACAAGCCCCGGCGCCGACGCTGCAACATCGGCACCCGCAGGCGGGATGCGCCTGGGTCGCCCATCAAGTCAGCGTTGTTGCTTGGCGTGTTCCGGCGTATCTGTCGCGCTTGTAGCGCACGCGTTGCCGGCAGCGTTGCGGTTGAACACCGCGCGTGAACGGGTGACGTGAGAGATCGAGCGGGTCACGGCATTCCTCTTCATGTGATGAACGGAAGCGCGCCCAACCCTTGGGAGGGGTGGGCGAGCACAGGCAGGTTTGGAACACCGAGACATAACGATCGGCACGGCCGAAGCCGTACAAGCCTGGCTCGCCCAATGAGGGAGACGAAGCCAAGCCATAGCGGTTGAGGACAAGCACCTATGCTCGGCGCTTGCCCGTTATGTCCGAGGGTTCCAAGCCTCGATCGCTTTCTCTATGGCACGGAAAACGATGGCGCAGAGTGTACCGATGGCTGCTTCGTCTGAGCAGGGGCGAAACTATAAATCAGAATTCGCCTACGTTCGGCCGACGCATGGCCGACTTGCCGGCGTTATTGCCTATTGCCGCAGACCAAACAACCCCTGCCAGAACGACTCGAACGCACGCCGCGGCGATGCAGACTCGTCGACTTTGGAAGCGGGTGCGTCTTCAGGTGTCGGCGCAGGCTGTGCGTCGGACACCTCCGTTGCAGGTTCGGGCGAGCGCCGTGCTTCCTGCAAGGCCCACACGCTGTCGGCAATGCGCGCGGCGAGTTCTGCATCGCAATCCCTGCCGAGCAGCACGCCGAACAGGACGTCGCGATTGTGGCCGGCGTCGGCAAAGCGCATCGCGATCGCCACCATTTTTTCGTAGTGTTCCTGCGCGAGGCGTTCGCGCTCGCGTTGCGCTTCTCGCTCCTGTGCTTCGTGTGCCTCACGCTCCGCTTGCCAGCGTTGCATTTCCTGCGCGAAGACCTCGTCGTAGACGCGCCGCTGCTCAGCGTCGGAGAGGATGGCGTAGGCCTCGCGGATTTCCTGGAACGCCGCATAGGCCTCGGCTTCGCGGCCGGGGTTGCGATCGGGGTGCCACTTCATTGCGGCGCGGCGGTAAGCGCGCTTGATTTCGTCCAGGGTCGCGTCCGGCTGCACGCCGAGGGTCGCGTAGATGGTCGTCATGTGCGGTGTGGCGGCTGCCGGGGGGAGGGTCATCCTAGCATGGGTATGTGGACACTTTTGCGGGCCAATGTCGCGCATCAACACGCGTCGTTGAGCGCGCTTGCATCGACGGACTCTGAAGCGTATAGTTAGCCAAATGGATAACAATGGAATTGCGCTAGACGCGGTATTTCACGCGCTTTCGGACCCAACGCGCAGGGCGGTTATTCAACGGCTCGGCGAAGGGCCCGCGACGGTCAGTGAACTGGCAGGGCCATTCGACATGGCGCTGCCGTCGTTCATGAAGCACATGCGGGTGCTGGAAGGCGTCGGGCTGGTCCGCTCGGAAAAGAGCGGCCGAATCCGGACGTGCATGCTCGAGCGCAAGAAGCTGGCCGCTGCCGAGCGCTGGTTTGAGCAACAGCACGCGATCTGGGCAAGCAGGTACGGCAATCTGGACAACCTCTTAGAGAAACTCCAAGGAGAAGGCAATGAAGGCTGATCTTCGGTTTGATTTCGTGGTCGACATGCAAAAGAGCAGCCTCACGGTGAGGCGAGAGTTCGCGGCGAAGCGCCAGCTTGTGTGGGATTGCCATACGAAGCGCGAACTGCTCGATCAGTGGTTTGCGCCCAAGCCGCTGACCACCAAGACCAAGCATATGGAATTCAAAGAGGGTGGCTACTGGCACTACGCCATGATCACCCCCGATGGACAGTCGTTCTGGAGCCGTCAGGACTATCAGAAGATCAACCCGATCGACGGCTATTCGGTCCTTGATGCCTTTTCTGATGAAGACGGCGCCGTGAATCCGGATCTGCCCCGCGCCCGCTGGGAAGTCACCTTTGCCGATGCGAACGAACGCACCCTCGTGACGACCGTGGTGTTGTACAACTCGCCGGAGGATGTGCAGAAGGTCATCGACATGGGTATGAAGGACGGCATGACCTCCACCCTGGAGCGACTCGACGAACTGCTGCTGACCTTGGCCGAGCGCGACGCGCTGGCCTAAGACCGCGCTCGCAGATGAAGACGCCCCGACCTGTTCGGGGCGTTTTGCGTTGGGTATGCGGCGCTGCGCTTCAGGTGACGGTCAGCGTTCCATTCATCGTCTCGTGGCCCGAGCCGCAGAAGATGTCGCACAGGAAATCGAACGTGCCGGTCTTGTCGGGTGTGAGCGCCAGCCGCACGGTCTGCCCCGGCACCACATCGGCCCGTACGTTGAAATCCGGAATCGAAAAACCCATCAGGATGTCCTGCCCGGTCAGTTCGAACACGACCGGCACGCCGCGCTTGAGCGTGATCTTGTCGGGCGTGAACGTGAACTTGCGCGCGTGCACGCGGATGACCACCGGGCCCTCGCCGTGCGCAATGCAGGCGAGGGCTGCGCCTGCCGCGAGCACGGTGAACTGACGCAGCGCCAGGCGGCGCTTGGGGTTGTGTGCGATGAAGGCGCGCATGTCAGGTGGTCTCCGGGGTTTTGGTGGCGGTGGCTTCGCTGGTGGGTTGGATCGGCTGCTCGGCCAGCGCCCAGGTGGCGGCGTCCTGCTTGCCGTGCTCCGCGATGGTGCGCCAGCCCAGGCCGCGATACGGGGCGGCGGCATCCCAAGGGATCGGGTTGCGTTTTGCCTGCGAGCCCGGCGCGGGCGGTGCGGGCAGCGGGAACATCAGCGAGCGCGCTGAGTGGTGCGCGATGTGCCCGGTCATGTGGTGATGCTCCTGGTGGATGTGGCCGTAGAACACCGTCACGTTGGGGTGCGGCATCAGCAAGTCGATGACCTGCTGGCCGTCGCGCGTGGCCCAATCCCATTGCGGGTACAGATCGAACAGCGGCCGGTGCGTGAACACGACGATGGGCGTGTGCGCCGGCACGGAGCGCACATCCGCCGCCAGCCACGCGAGCTGTGCATCGCCCACGCGCGCGGACGGGTCCGACACGTTGTCGATGGAGATGAAGTGCACGCCCTTGTGATCGAACGAATAATGCGTGCGGCCGAAGAGTTCGATATAGGCCTCGCCGTTGTCGAGCGAGGCGTCGTGCTCGCCCGGCATGTAATGCACCACCGGCACCTTGATCCGCGCGGCAATGTCGCGAAACTCGGCCAGACGCTTGCGGCGCTCGGCGGGGTCGTCGCTGATGTGGCTGAGGTCGCCCGTGAAGATGACGAAATCCGGCGCCGGCGACAGGGCGTTGACCGCCGCAATCGCCTTGGGCAGCGTGCCTTGCGAATCCGGGTTGGAGGCGCCCTTGAAGCCCCAGTGCGTATCGGATAACTGCACGAAATAGAAATCATCTGGCTTGGCGCCGGCGGCGCGCGTGGTGGCCGCCATCGCTTGCCAGCCGGGCAGGCCGGATGCGTACACCAGACCGCCGACCGCGGCCAGTTGCAGGAACTGGCGTCGTCCGGGTTGCTTGCTCATGGGTGTCCCCTGCAATAGATGGCTGAGTTTGGGAAACGGGCCCAGCGCGATGGAATTGGAAATGGAGAAGCGCCGGTCCTGCCTGTCATACCGGCCGGCGTGCGCGCGTATTCCACGAGATTCGCGTTTTCACAAAATTTCTTCGGGGCGGGAATAAACTGGATTGCACCCAGGTATACGGAGGTCAACCGCCTCCAGGCCGCCATGCCCGACCTGCCCGACTTGCCGGACCCCACGCCCGATCTGCCCACCGATGCGCAGCGCTTTGCGCAGGCGGTGTTGCCGCATGTCGATGCTGCCTACAACCTGGCGCGCTGGCTTTCGGGCGACGCGCAAGACGCCGACGACATCGTCCAGGAAGCCTGCCTGCGCGCATTCCGGCTGTTCGGCGGGTTTCGCGGCGGCGATGGCCGCCCGTGGCTGCTCGCCATCGTGCGCAACACGTGGTTCTCGGAGTGCGCGCGCCGCAAGCAGGCGCCAGCCCAGCCGTGGGACGACGATGCAGCAGCAGGACAGGCGCACGACGACAGCGCCAGCTACGGCATCGACCCTGCCGCGCTGCTCGCCCGCATCGACGATGTGCGCCGCGTCCATGTCGCGCTGGCGCAATTGCCGGTGCCGTATCGCGAGGTGCTTGTTCTGCGTGAACTGGAAGACCTGCCGTACCGCGACATTGCCGCCGTGGTCGATGCGCCCATCGGCACGGTCATGTCGCGGCTGGCACGTGCGCGGCAGCAGCTCGCACGCTTATTGACGGAAGACACCGCGCCACCGCGCACCAATGTGACGCCCATCCGCGCATCGGGCGGCATGGGAAACAGCACCAAGGAGGCCCGCCATGAACTGTGACGACATCCGCGCGCTGCTGGCCGCCCGCGCCGATGGCGAACTCGGTGCGGCCGACAGCCTGCGCATGGAAGCGCATCTGGGCACGTGTGCCGCTTGCACCGACATCGCAGCGCGCCACGATGGCGTGGTGCGAGCGCTGCGCCAGGGGCTGCGTGCGCCGGCGCTGTACATGAAGGCGCCGGCGGGTTTGAACGAGCGGGTGTTGCGCGCCGTGCAGGCCGAAGCCGGTGCGCGGCCCGAACCCGCTGCCACGCGCGCGCCGCGCCGGGCGGAATCGTCACGGCAGCGGCTGGCCCACTGGCTGATCACGCCATCGCTTGGGCTGGGCCTGGGGGCGGGCGCGCTGGCGGCGGTGGCGCTCGGGGTGGGCGTTCTCGTCGGGCGGCCCGATACCGAGGCGCTCACCGCGCACGACATCACGGCCAGCCATGTGCGGGCGCTGCTGGGTGCGCGCGAGACTGATGTCCTGTCATCGGATCGTCATACCGTCAAGCCGTGGTTCAACGGTCGCATCGACTACGCGCCGCCCGTCACCGACCTTGCCGCACGCGGTTTCCCGCTGATCGGTGGACGGCTCGATTACATCGACGGGCGTCCGGTTGCGGTGCTGGTCTACCGCGCGTCGCAGCATCCCGTCGACTTGTACGTACGCCCCGAGGCCGGCAGCGACACCGAGCCGGCGGTGCGTACCGAACGCGGCTATCAGCTCGTCGTCTGGCGCAGCGCCGGCATGGGCTACTGGGCCATCACCGATGCGTCTGCGGACGTGGCGCAAGCGTTTGCGCTGGCCGTGCGCGGGGGGTGAGGCCAGACACCGGGCGGCACGCGTGTGCGCGCGGGTGCTCAACAGGTCGTGCTTTGATGTTGACAGGGCACGGGCTTACCCTCGTATTGGCGCCAAATCACAAAGGTTTCGGTTCCGGTGACCGATACGTTCCTTTACCATTCTCAACAGTTCTGTATGGCGGCTTTGCGCCGCTTCCACGCGTTTCTCGCTGCTGTCTTCTCTTTTGGCTTCTTGTAGGTTTCAAACATGGTCTCTGCGACGCCCCGCATCAGCAACGCAACCCTGTCAGGCATGCTTCGCGGCGGCCGCTTCTCGCTTGGCAACCGCATCGTCTTCAGCTTCGGTGTGCTGTTCGTGCTGATGGTGATCATGGCGGTGGTTTCCTACGCGCGTTTGCGTGCGATCGATCAGGAAGCCCTGAGCCTCGAGCGTGATTCCGTTCCGGGGCTGTATCTGTCGACATCGCTGCGGGCGACCACGCGCAACAGCCACGCGATGCTGGAGCGCGCGCTGTTTGTGGATGACACCCCCGAGCTTGCCAATCGCGATTTCGAGCGCGCCGCACAAATCGTGCGTGACCTCGACAAACACTCGGCCGACTACGAAAGCACCATCTACCGCGACGACGACCGCCAGCGCTTCCGCGTCTATCGGGCAGCCGTCGACAAGTACCTGCCGATGTTCAACGAGGCGATGCAGCTCGCCCGTACGTCCAAGCCGGCAGCGCAGGCCGTCGCCAAGCGCGCCGTGCCGGTCTGGGAGGAAGCCACGGTGCTGGCCGACAAGCTCGTTGCCGACAACCGGGCCGTGGCCGATGAGTCGGCCCGCCAGATCCGTGCGTCCGTGCAAAGCACCGAGGTGACGCTGGCCGTGGCGCTGGGCGTGGTGCTGCTTGCCGCGCTGGTGCTGGGCTATGCGCTGTTCAAGGCCATCACGGTGCCGATGGCGCGTGTGGTGGATGCGCACGACGACATGCGCACCGGCGACCTGTCCGGCCGGCTCGACCTGCGCCGCAACGATGAATTCGGCACGCTGGAAGAAGGCTTCAACCGCATGGCTGAAGAGCTGGCGAGCCTGGTATCGCAAGCGCAGAAGTCTTCGCTGCAGGTGACGACGTCCGTGGCCGAGATTGCCGCGACCTCCAAGGAACAGCAGGCCACCGCCGCCGAAACGGCCGCGACCACCACCGAGATCGGCGCCACGTCGCGCGAGATCTTTGCCACCTCCCGCGACCTGCTGCGCACCATGAACGAGGTGTCGAGCGTGGCCGAGCAGTCGGCCACCCTGGCCGGCGCCAGCCAGAGCGGCCTGACCCGCATGGAAGACACCATGCGCGGCGTGATGGAAGCGGCGGGTTCGGTCAACGCCAAGCTGGCCATCCTCAACGAGAAGGCGACCAACATCAACCAGGTGGTCTCCACCATCACCAAGGTGGCCGACCAGACCAACCTGCTGTCGCTCAACGCCGCCATCGAGGCCGAGAAGGCCGGCGAGTACGGCCGCGGCTTTGCGGTGGTCGCCACGGAAATCCGCCGGTTGGCCGACCAGACGGCGGTGGCCACGTACGACATCGAACAGACGGTCAAGGAAATCCAATCGGCCGTATCCGCCGGCGTGATGGGCATGGACAAGTTCTCGGAAGAGGTGCGGCGCGGCATGCGCGACGTGCAGCAGGTCGGCACGCAGCTCTCGCAGATCATTACCGAAGTACAGACGCTCGCCCCGCGCTTCCAGATGGTGAACGAAGGCATGCAGACGCAGGCCACCGGCGCCGAGCAGATTACGCAGGCGCTGTCGCAGCTGTCGGAAGCCGCACAGCAGACGGCGGAATCGCTGCGCCAGTCGTCGCAGGCCATTGATGACCTGACGCTGGTGGCCAACCAGCTTCGTACCGGCGTGTCGCGTTTCAAGATCGAAGCCTGATCCGACGCGCGTGCGCATTGAGGTGTTTTTGCCGTAGCGAGAATCGCCATGCTTTACCTCCTGTTCCAACTCGATGGCGACCGCTATGCGCTGAACGTGGCGCAGATTGCTGAAGTGCTGCCGCTGGCCGCCACCAAGTCGATTCCCGGTGCGCCTGCGTGGGTGGCGGGCGTGATCGAGCGGCATGGCTCGCCTGTGCCGGTGATCGACTTGCCGCAACTTGCGTTGGGCCGCCCGGCGCGGCCGCTGCGCTCCACGCGTCTGGCGCTGGTGCGCTATGAAGCCGATGTCCGGGGTGATGACGCACCGCTCCTCGGCCTGATGCTCGAGCATGCAACGCACACACGCCGCATCGACGATGCGCGCTTTGCCGACAGCGGTGTCGCGACGCCCAACGCACGCTGGCTCGGCCCCGTGGCAAGCCTGGACGACGGTTTCGTGCAACGCGTGGATACCGAGGCGATGCTGGACGCGGACGTGCGTGCGCTGCTGTTTCCAGCGGCCGTCGGCTGAGCATCATGGTGGCCGTCGACCCCCGCTTTGAAGCCTGGCTCTCACATGAGACCGGCATTGACGCGCCCTCGCTCGGCACGAACGCGCTGGAGCGCGCTGTGCTGGACCGCACGCGCGCCATGCTGGCCGCGCGCGGCATGCCCGACACGGTGGACGCGGTGGATGCCGCAGCGCTCGACGCGTACTGGCTGCGCCTGAACACCGCGCCCGACGAACGGCAGGCCCTGATCGAAGCGCTGGTAGTGCCTGAGACGTGGTTCTTCCGAGACCGCGAGGCCTTTGTCACGCTGGCCCGCATGGTGGGCGAAAAGCTCGCGCGCGAGCCGATGCGAGTCCTGCGCATCCTGAGCGCGCCATGCTCGACCGGCGAAGAGCCGTATTCCGCAGCGATGGCGTTGCTCGATGCCGGCATCGACCCCGCCCGCTTCACCATCGACGCGATCGACATCAGCACGCGCGCCATCGAACAGGCCCGGCGTGCTGTGTACGGGCGCAATGCCTTCCGTGGGCATCCGCTGACCTTCCGCGACCGGCATTTCACTGAAGCCGCCGGCGGCTGGCAATTGAGCGACACCGTGCGTGGGCTGGTGCGATTTGCCCAAGGCAATCTGTCCGACGCGCCGGCCGATGACACGCGCTACGACTTCATCTTCTGCCGCAACGTACTGATCTACTTCCACCGCGATGCGCAGGACCAGGCGATTCGCCGGCTCGATTCGCAACTGGCGGAAGACGGCATGATCTTCGTCGGCCCCGCTGAAACCGGCCTGATGATGCGCCATGCCATGACTTCAGCGCGGATTCCGTTGGCGTTTGCGTTTCAACGCACGGCAGCGGGAGAGACCGGTGCGCGGGCGCCGCTGCCGTTCCGTTTGCCGTTGCCGCCGGAGCCCGCCGCTTCTGCGGTCGGGTTGCCCGGCGTGGCGTTGCCGTCGGTGCCGGTGCGGCCGGTGGCGGCGCGCGTGCCTGCCCCATCCCGGCCGAGCCCGGCGCCCAGCCTCGCGACACGCCCGCTGGCGCACCCGTTGGCACGCCCCTTACTGCCCACCATTCCCGAGATTGAAGCCGTGCTGGGTGAGCCCCCCACGGTGGCGGAAGCGCGGCGGCTGGCCGACGCCGGCAATCTTGACGAAGCCGAGCGCGTGGCGCTGGAGATCGCCAACCTGCGCGCGCCGGAAGCCGATACGTTCTACCTGCTCGGCCTGATTGCCGATGCGCGCGGCCGCCATGCCGATGCTGGCGATTTCTACCGCAAGGCGCTGTACCTGGAACCTGCCCACTACGAAGCGCTGACCCATCTTGCCGCGCTGCTCGACGTGGCGGGCGATACCGTGGCTGCACGCCAGCTCATGCTGCGTGCGGAGCGCGCGCTGGCGCGTCAGGGCAAGACACCTTCCGCATCATCCGAATCCGGAACACCGGAGCACACACGAGGAACGCATGGCGCACGTCGTCCATGACCACGCGGGCGTCACCACGCTCGTTGATGACTGCTGGAACCGCATCGGCACGCGCGGCGATCAATCCTGCCCGCGCCTGGCCGAGTATTCGCGCTGCCTGAATTGCCCCATCTTTGAAGAGGGGGCCGCGGCGCTGCTCGATCGCGCACTGAGCGACGCCGACCTGGAAGCCGCCGCGCAGGCGCATCGCACGGCCGTGCCGCTGCGGGCGTTGGAGCACGCCGGTGCAGAGTTAGCTGTGCTTGTTTTCCGCATCGCCGACGAATGGCTCGCGCTGCCGGCCGCGGCGCTGCGGCAGATCGATACGCCGCGCGCCATCCACACGTTGCCGCATCGGCGTAACCGGGTGGTGCTGGGGCTGGTCAACATTCGCGGGGCGCTGACGGTGGCGGTGTCGCTGGGCGAGCTGCTGGGGCTGGATCGTACGGGCAGCAAATACGCCGGGCGCAACGGCTACGCGCGGCTGCTCGTGGCTGCGCACCACGACGAGCCCGCCGTCTTTCCCGTGGACGAGGTGGAGGGCGTGCTGCGCTTTCCGGCCACTGCGCTGCTGCCGGTGCCGTCCACACTCACGCACGCCACCACGGCGCACGCACGCGGCGTGCTGGCGTGGCGCGATGTCACCATCGGCCTGCTCGACACCGATCGCGTGTTCGATTCGATTGCCCGGAGCCTGCGATGAGCGTGGATGACGATCTGGGACGCCAATCGCTGCTGGCCCTGTTCCATGAGGAGGCGCAGACGCAGACGCGTGTGCTTTCCACCGGCCTGCTGACGCTGGAGCGCACGCCCACCGATGCCGCGGCGCTGGAAGCCTGCATGCGCGCCGCACATTCGCTCAAGGGCGCTGCGCGCATCGTTGGCCTGCAGGACGGTGTGGACGTTGCGCACCGCATGGAGGAGTGGTTCGTGGCAGCACAGCGCGCCACGCTCGTGCTGACCGCCGCGCATATCGACGTGCTGTTGCGCGGCACGGATCTATTGCTGCGCGTCGGCCAGCCCGGTACCGCAGGCCAGCTGCCGCGCGCCGAAGTGGAAGCCGTACTGGCTGCGTTTTCCGCGCCGGAGCGTGCGGCCGCTGCGCCCGCCGCTACAACGTTTGCCGACCCTGACGCGGCCGCAGAAGACGCCACCATGAAGGCGGCGATGGCGTTGTTGAACGCCGAGGTGGCCGCTTTGTCGGCTCCGCCCGTGCCAGCGCCCGAGCCCGCCGCGCCTGCACCGCATCGTGCACCCATCGGCACCACGCGCGATCCGCACCGCATGCTGCGCGTGCGTGCCGACAACCTCGACCGTCTGCTCAGCCTGTCGGGCGAATCGCTGGTTGAATCCCGCTGGCTCAAACCGTTCGGTGAATCGATGCTGCGCGTCAAACGCAGCCACCGCGCGGCCACGCTGGCGCTCGACGCGCTCTACGAAACGCTGGTCGAACGGCTCGACCGGCACGCCGACGCCGACACGCACGCAGCGCTCAACGATGTGCGGCAGATGCTCGGCCACATGCAGCAGACGCTGGGCGAGCATATCGACGATCTGGACCGGTTCGACCGGCGCAGCACGCATCTTGCGCAGCAGTTGTACGACGAGGCCCTGCAATGCCGGATGCGGCCCTTCGGGGATGCCACGCACGCCTATCCGCGTGTGGTGCGCGACCTCGCGCGCTCCCTGGGCAAGCAGGTGCGCTTCAACATCGTCGGCGAGGCCACGCAGGTCGACCGCGACATCCTCGACATGCTCGATGCCCCGCTGGGCCACCTGCTGCGCAACGCCGTCGACCATGGTGTGGAAGCGCCGCAGGCCCGTGAGGCGCAGGGCAAGTCGGCGGAAGCCGCCATTACGCTGGAAGCGCGCCACAGCGCCGGCAAGCTGCTGATTACCGTGGCGGATGATGGCGCCGGCATCGACCTGGAAGCGGTGCGTGCGGCGGTGGTGCGGCGCGGTCTGTCCGATGCCGATACCGCAAGCCGCCTGTCGGATCACGAGTTGCTCGACTTCCTCCTGCTGCCCGGTTTCTCGATGCGCGAGCAGGTGACGGATGTGTCCGGCCGTGGTGTCGGGCTCGATGCCGTGCACGAGATGGTCAAGGCGGTGCGCGGCACCGTTCGCATCCACAACGAGCCGGGGCGCGGCACGCGCTTCATGCTGCAGTTGCCGCTCACGCTGTCCGTCATCCGCAGCCTGCTGGTGGATGTGGGCGGCGAAGCCTATGCGTTTCCGCTGGCTTACGTGCGGCGCACGCTCGAGCTGGCCCGCCCCGAGATCGACATGCTCGAAGGGCAGCAGCATTTCAGCTTCGAAGGCCGCCCGGTGGGGTTGGTGACGGCGCATCAATTGCTCGGCACGCAGCCGCCGGGCGAAGCGCGCGACAGCGTGCCGGTGGTGGTCATTGGCGAAGGCGCCGAAACCTACGGCATTGCCGTCGATCGCTTCCTGGGGGAACGCATGCTGGTGGTCCAGCCGCTGGATGCGCGGCTGGGCAAGGTGCGCGACATCGCCGCCGGTGCATTGATGGAGAACGGCGATGCGGTGCTGATCGTCGATGTGGACGATCTGCTGCGTTCGGTCGACAAGCTCGTCCGCGGAGGCCAACTGGACAAGGTGCAGCGCGCGCAGGGCGTGGCCGTGCAGCAGCGCAAGCACGTGCTGGTGGTGGACGATTCGCTGACGGTGCGCGAGCTGGAGCGCAAGCTGTTGGAAAAGCGCGGCTATGCGGTCACCGTGGCGGTGGATGGCATGGACGGTTGGAACGCCTTGCGCGGCGCCGACTTCGACCTCGTCGTGACCGACATCGACATGCCGCGCATGGACGGCATCGAGTTGGTCACGCTCATCAAGCGCGACGCTGCGCTCAAGGCGCTGCCGGTGATGGTGGTGTCGTACAAGGACCGCGAGGAAGATCGCCGCCGCGGCCTGGATGCCGGCGCGGACTACTACCTCGCCAAAGGCAGTTTCCACGATGAAGCACTGCTCGACGCAGTGCGCGACCTGATTGGAGAAGCGCGGACATGAATATCGGCATCGTCAACGATATGCCGCTGGCGGTGGAAGCCATGCGTCGGACGATCGCGCGCAGGCCCGAGCACCGCGTGCTGTGGGTGGCGACCGACGGGGCGCAGGCGGTGGAGTTTTGCGCCGCGCAACCGCCTGACGTGGTGCTGATGGACCTGATCATGCCGCGCTTTGACGGCGTGGAAGCGACCCGCCGCATCATGGCGTCGCGCAACCCGTGCCCGATCCTGGTGGTGACCAGCAGCGTGGGTGCCAACGCGTGGCGGGTGTACGAGGCGATGGGCGCCGGGGCGCTCGATGCCGTGGACACGCCCACGCTGGGGGGCCCGGATGCCGATGCCAACCACCCGTTGCTGACCAAGATCGACCAGATTGGCCGCCTGCTGGAAAAGCCCGTTGCGCCGCGGCCGCGTGTGGGCACGCCGGGGCGCGACGGCGCGGTGCCGCTGGTGGCCATCGGCGCTTCCGCCGGCGGGCCCACGGCGCTGGCGACCGTGCTGGGCAAGCTGCCGGCCGACTTTGCGGCGGGCATTGCCGTGATCCAGCACGTTGACCAGGCGTTCGCAGCGGGGATGGCCGAATGGCTGAACGGCCAGACTGCGCTGACGGTGCGCGTGGCCGCGGAAGGCGACCGGCCGCGCGCGGGCGAGGTGCTGCTCGCGGCCACCAACGACCACATGCATGTGCTGCCCGGCGGCACCTTCGGCTACACGCCGGATCCGGCCGGCACGCCGTATCGGCCGTCGGTGGATGTGTTCTTCCACAGCGTGGTCGAGCACTGGCGGGGTAACGCCATCGGCGTGCTGCTTACGGGCATGGGCCGCGACGGCGCCATCGGCCTCAAGGCCATGCGCGCCAAGGGTTATCACACCATCGCGCAGGACGCGGCGACCAGCGCGGTGTACGGCATGCCCAAGGCGGCGGCCGCGCTGGATGCGGCGCGCGCCATCCTGCCGCTCGACCGCATCGCCGACGAACTCATCACGCTCGTGCGCGCATGAAGCACGCAGGGGCCATCACACATACATAACCAGAAACGGGGAGCATCACATGACCAACCACCCAACCGAGATGCCGGATGATCCGGACGGTCCGGACGAAACCAAGCCCATCCCCGCAGCGGAAGCGGCGCTGGAAGCCGCACGCGCGCTGCTGCGTACGCCGGCCGCCGCCGATGTTCCGGTGATGGTGCTGCTGGTGGACGATCAGGCCATCGTGGCCGAGGCCATTCGTCAGGCCCTGGCCGGTGAAGACCGCATCGATTTCCACTACTGCGCGCGCTCGGACGAGGCGATGATCGCCGCCATCCAGACCCGCCCCACCGTCATCCTGCAAGACCTGGTGATGCCCGGCACCGACGGCCTGACGCTGGTGCGCGACTACCGTGCCAATCCGGTGCTGCGCGACGTGCCCATCATCGTGCTGTCGACCAAGGAAGAGCCGGTCATCAAGAGCGCCGCGTTTGCCGCCGGTGCCAACGATTACCTCGTCAAGCTGCCGGACCGCATCGAACTGCTGGCGCGCATCCGCTATCACTCGCGCTCGTTCGTCAACCTGCTGCAACGCGACGAGGCCTACCGCGCGTTGCGCCAGTCGCAGCAGCAGTTGCTGGAGGCCAATCTCGAACTGCGCCGCCTGACGAATTCCGATGGCCTGACGGGGCTTGCCAATCGCCGCTACCTCGACGAATACCTGAGCGCGGAATGGCGGCGCGGCGCACGCGAGGGCACAACGCTCTCGTTCCTGATGATCGATGTCGACAACTTCAAGCTCTATAACGACACCTATGGCCACGTGGCCGGAGACGAGGTGCTCAAGCGTATCGGCAGCACGGTGGAAGCATGCCTTGGCCGACCCGGCGATCTGGCGGCGCGGTTCGGCGGAGAGGAATTTGCCGTCGTGCTGCCCGGGAACAGCGCCCAGGGCCTGTCGCTGCTGGCCGAAAAGATTCGCAGCGCGATCGAGACCCTGCAGGTGCCGCACATGCATTCGTCCACGGGCGGATACGTGACGGTCAGTATCGGCGGCGCGGTGGTGACGCCGGTGCACGACGTTCCGACCACCACGCTCATCGAAGCCGCAGACCTGGCGCTGTATCAGGCCAAGCACGAAGGCAAGAACCGCGCGGTGATTGGCGAAGGCGCAGGCGGGGCCCGCGGTATCTAGCGGTGCTGACCACCGCCAATGTGGCGGCCTGCGAATGATCGAAACGTGCCGCCCCGCGCCGCCTAGGTTTCCGCGAGCTGGCCGTTGAGCACAAACGCTTCAAACGCAGCGGGCGGCACCGGCGGGCAGAAGAGATGACCCTGGCCGTAATCGCAACCGGCCGCCACCAGGATCGCCTTCTGCTCCTCGGTTTCGATGCCCTCCGCAATCACCTTGATGTGTAGCGCGTGGGCCATGCTGACGATGGCGCTGCACAGCGCGATGTCCTTCGGGTCGTGTGCGAGGCTGCGGACGAAGGACTGGTCGATCTTGATGTAGTTGATGTCGAAGCGCTTGAGGTACGACAGCGACGAATAGCCCGTGCCGAAATCGTCGAGTGCGATGTCGACACCCGCGCGCCTGAACTCGTGCAGGTGCTCGACCACCTCGTCGCTGTCGGCCATCAACGAGCCTTCGGTAATTTCAACGACCAGGCTGTGCGGCGGAAGGCCTCGACGCTCCACCACCTTCGGCCAGGACTCGGTGCTCGACTGGTGCGCGCGAAACTCCAGCGGCGATTTGTTGACCGACACCTGCAGCGTGTTGTCGAGCGTGGCGTGCCACTGCACGAGCTGATCCAGCGCCTGGTTCAGCACCCACTTGCCGATGTCGACGATCAACCCGCTGTCTTCGGCCACCGGAATGAAATCCGCCGGATCGATCTCGCCCCGCACGGGGTGCGTCCAGCGGATCAGCGCTTCTGCCTTGCGCACCTTGCCCGTCAGCAGATCGACGATCGGTTGATAGTGCACCGCAAGCTGGCCCTGCGTGAGCGCGACGCGCAAATCGCTGGTCACGCGCAGGCGTTCCTGTTCAGCGCGCTGCAATGCGGGGGTAAAGACGGCCCATTGATTGCGCCCCGCGCTCTTCGCCGCAAACATGGCCTGGTCTGCACGCACGAGCAACGATTCCGCGCTGTCGGCATCGCGCGGGTACAGCGCCACGCCAATGCTGGCCGACACTTCCACGCTTTCTTCGCCAAGCTGCAACGGCGCCGCAATGCGTGCGAGCAGCGCGCGGATGATGGGCGTGGCCGCGCCGGCATCGGGCAGGTCGGGCAGGATGATGGTGAATTCGTCGCCCGCCAGCCGCGCGACCGTATCGGTGCCGCGTACGATGGCCGAGATGCGTCGCGCGATTTCCTTCAGCAGGACGTCGCCCTGGTCGTGGCCGAGCGTGTCGTTCACTTCCTTGAAGCGGTCCAGATCGATGAACAGCAGCGCCAGTTGCGTCGACGCCTGGCGCGCACGCGCGATTTCCTGGCGCAGGCGGTTGTAGAACATGTGCCGGTTGGGCAACTCAGTGAGCGCGTCGAAGTTGGCCTGCCGCCAGATGACCTCTTCGGCGCGCTTCTTCTCCGTCATGTCGTGGATGAGCGCAACGCGGCGCGGCTCGCCCAGCGCGCTGTCGGCGAACGTGTCGACGGTCAGCAGCGCGGGGAACTCGCTGCCGTCCTTGCGGCGGATCAGGTATTCGCCGCTCCACGAGCCCCGGGTCGAGACGCCCTCGCGCATGGCGTCGATCACGGCGCCGTCATTGCATTCGGAGCGGATCGCGTCGCTGGATTGGCCCTTGAATTCCTGCGCCGTATAGCCCGTGGTGACGGTGAAGGCCGGGTTCACGTCGACCACCTGCCCGTCGAGCGTCGTCACCATCATCGCTTCGCTGCTCGACGCATACACCAAGGACGCCAGGCGCATCTCTTCAAGGTGCCGTCTGCGCTCGGCGCCCTGGTAGCGGAGCGTGAAATACAGCAGGGCGAGCAGCAACGTGGACGCGGCCGCCTCGACCAGTGCGGTGCGTCGATAACCGTCGTAAGGCGCCAGCACCGAGGCCACCGACTCGCCCACCAAGAAGTACAAGCCGATCTCGGGAACATGGTGATAGCCGATGATGCGTTCCACACCATCGGTGCCCGACACCACGCGGTAGTTGCCGGTTTCCAGCGCGCCGGGCTGGTTGAATTGGCGGCGGCGCGGCGGCTTTTCGATACCCGCGGTCGGGTTCGGCACGCGGGCCAGGATCTGCCCGGACTCGCGGATGATCGTGGCCGCGCCGTCCTTGCCGATCGCGAGCGTGTTGGCAAAGCTGGCGAACTGTTCCGGGCTGACCGACACGACCACCACGCCGGCAAACTGCCCGGCCTTGAGGATGGGCCGCGTGAACTGGATCGACCACTTTTTCGAGACCTTGCCCTGCACCGGGTCGCTGATGAACAGCACGTCGCGGCCGCCCGATTCCTTGTGTACGCGAAAGTGCTCGCGCTGGCTGAGGTCGATGCGGTCCGTCACGGGGCCGATGCTGGAATAGAGCAGCATCCCGTTCTCGTCGATCACGGCCACCTGGAACGTCAGGTCGCGCACAATTTCTTGCCGCTCGCGGATGACCTGCTCGAAGACTTCGCGGCCGGCCAGCCAGCTCGCGCGCAGATCGAGCAGGAACTCCGACACGCGCCGCGCGCTGCCCAGCGAGTACTCGCCAAACGCCTGCGCTTCGACCTGCGTGCGCGCCTGGGCATCGCCCGTCAGCCGGTCGCGTTCCTGGGTGAGCTGATGGAATGTGAACGACCAGATGAACAGCAAGGCCACCACGGCACCGATATTGAGCGGCGACAACAGTTCGCGCCGCCATCCTTGCCGCGGCGAGGTGTCTGTCGTGCTACCAGAAGAGGCCTTTGATTGCTCCGCGGGCATCCCCACTCCAGCGTTTGCGTGTCCAGTAGTTTCAGGCACGCGCGCGGCGCGCCTGGTGTCGGCAGTGTCATGTGCCTCTCACTCTATATCGGAGCGGACCACATGTGTCTGAACCCGACCGACGAGGCAGGCCAACTGGAGCGCAATCGTTTGCTGGGGTGAAGGAGGACCCGGACTTACCCTTGGTTGTTGTTTAGGCCGCGCAACGCGGGTGGAAAGCGTTGCGCCGCGCGCGCGCGTTCGCGCGGCGCTCGGGGTCAGCGCTCGTAAAACGCGGTGTGTTTGTCTGCCATGTCGCGCAGCAGGGCTGGCGGGGCGAAGCGGCGGCCGTGCTGCGCCGCCAGGCGATCGCACAGCTCAACAAATGCGGCGACGCCCACCCGGTGGATGTGCGAAACCGGCCCGCCGCGGAATGCCGGGAACCCCCAGCCGAGCAGCGCGCCCACATCGGCATCGCGCGGATCGGTCACCACGCGTTCATCTAGGCATCGCGCCGTTTCCACTGCCTGCACGGTGATGAGGCGATCGATCAGCGTCTGCACGTCGGGCTGCACGGCGGCGTTGGGGTATTCGGTCGCCAGCCCGGGCCACAGCATCTTCTTGCCGCCTTCCGGATAGTCGTAGAAGCCGCGGCCCGCCTTGCGCCCGATGCGGCCCAGCGCGACCATGCGCTCGGCCACGGCTTCGCCCGGGCGCTCGATGTAGGCAACGCCCAGGTCGGCGCGGGTCTGCTGGTTGACCTTGTGGATCAGTTCGCTGGAAACCTCGTCGATCAGTGCAAGCGGCCCCACCGGCATGCCGGCCAGCAGCCCGGCGTTTTCGATGAGCGCAGGGGCGACCCCTTCGGCGAGCATCGCCAGGCCCTCGAGCACGTACGTCGAAAACACGCGGCTCGTATAAAAGCCGCGGCTGTCATTGACGACGATGGGCGTCATGCCGATGGCCTTGACGTAATCGAGCGCCTGCGCAAGCGTCGCCCGCGTGGTCTGCCGCGCGACGATCACCTCCACCAGCGGCATCTTGTCGACCGGCGAGAAGAAATGCAGCCCGATGAAATTGCCTGGGCGCTGACTCGCTTCTGCCAGACCGGTAATCGGCAGCGTCGATGTGTTGGACGCGAAGATGGCATCGGGCGACAGCACGGCCTCGGCCTGGCGGGTCACGTCGGCCTTGATGTCGCGCTGCTCGAACACGGCTTCAACGACGAGCCCCGCGCCGTCCAGGTCGGCGTAGGACGTGGTCGGCTGGATGCGCGCGAGCAGCGCTTCGGCCTGGTCGGCATGCAGACGGCCGCGCTGTACCTGTTTCTCGACGAGCTTGCGTGAATAGTCTTTACCGCGTTCGGCGGCTTCCTGCGTGGTGTCGAGCAGCACGACCGGCAACCCTGCCTTGGCGGTGACGTAGGCGATGCCGGCGCCCATCATGCCGGCGCCCAGCACGCCGATCTTGGCGTAGCGACGCGCGGGCACATCGGCCGGGCGCGCGGCCAGTTTGTTGGCGGCGTTCAGGCTGAAGAAGAGGGTCCGGATCATCGCCCGTGCCTCGGGTGACAACACCGCCTGCACGAAGTAGCGCGCCTCGGTCTTGAGGCCCGTATCGAGATCGGTGATGAGCCCTTCATACACGCACGACAGGATGCTCGCCGCGGCCGGATAGTTGCCGTAGGTCTTCTGCCGCAGCATGGCGTTGGCCGCGGTGAAGAGCTGCTGCACGGCGGGGCTGGCGATGCCGCCGCCGGGCACCTTGTAGCCCTTGACGTCCCACGGCTGCTGCGCGCGGGTCTGGCCTTCGCCGAGCAGCCACGTGCGCGCGGCATCGGCCTCGTCGCCCGCATTGACGACCGCGTCGACAATGCCGAGCTTGAGCGCGTCTGCCGCCTTGATGCGCTTGCCTTCAAGCAGCATCGGCAGCGCCTTCTGCACGCCAATCAAGCGCGGCAGACGCTGCGTGCCGCCGCCGCCCGGCAAGAGACCGAGCGTGACTTCGGGCAGGCCGAAGCGCGCGCGGGCGTTGTCGGCGGCCACGCGGTAGTGGCAGGCGAGCGCAATCTCCAGCCCGCCGCCCAGCGTTGAGCCCGGCAGCGCGGCGGCCACCGGCTTGCCGCACGTTTCCAGTTTGCGCAGCATGCGGTGCAGTTCGCACGTGCGTTCAAACAACGTGGCGGCGTCGTCGCTGGCCTGCAGCCATTCGAGGTCGCCGCCGGCAATGAAATCCGCCTTGGCGGAGGTGACGAGAATGCCCTTGACGCTCGCATCTGCGCATGCGCGATCGATGGCGGCAAAGAAGGCGGCGCAGGTTTCGCCGTTGAGCACGTTCTGCGCACGGCCCGGCTGGTTCCACGTGAGCGTGGCGATGCCGTCGGTGTCGATGGTGATGTCGATCATGTCAGCACGCTCCTTAAACGCGTTCGATGATGGTGGCGGTGCCCATGCCGGCGCCCACGCACAGCGTGGCAAGCCCCGTGCTCGCGCCACGCCGTTCCAGCTCGTCGAGCAGCGTGCCGAGAATCATGGCGCCCGTGGCGCCGAGCGGATGGCCCATCGCAATGGCGCCGCCGTTGACGTTGATGCGGTCATGCGGCACGGCCAGCACCTCCATGAAGCGCAGCACGACGGAGGCGAAGGCTTCGTTCAGTTCGTACAGGTCGATGTCGGCCGCCGACATGCCCGCGCGCTTGAGTGCCTTCTCGGCTGCATAGGAGGGGCCGGTCAACATGATCGACGGCTCCGAGCCGATGCTCGCAAAGCTGCGGATGCGCGCACGCGGTTTGAGGCCCGCGCGCTTGCCGGCCTCGCGGCTGCCGATCAGCACGGCTGCGGCGCCATCGACAATGCCCGAGCTGTTGCCCGCGTGGTGCACGTGTTCGATGCGTTCGAGTTCGGGATAGCGCTGGCGGATCACCGCGTCAAAGCCGTATTGCTCGCCCAATTCCGCAAACGAGGGTTTGAGCTGCGCGAGTGTGTCGACGGTGGTCTGCGGGCGGATCATCTCGTCGCGGTCGAGGATGGTCAGGCCGTTCTGGTCGCGCACCGGCACGATCGAACCTGTGAACCAGCCAGCCGTGCTGGCCGCATGCGCACGGTGGTGGCTCTCGGCGGCGTAGGCGTCGACGTCATGGCGGCTGTAGCCCCACTTGGTGGCGATGGTGTCGGCCGACACGCCTTGCGGCACGAAGTACAGCGGGATGGCCGCGGCCGGGTCCACAGGCCATGCGCCGCCGCTGGCACCCATCGGCACGCGCGACATGCTCTCCACGCCGCCGCCGATGGCGAAGTCGCTCTGCCCGGCCATCACCTGCGCAGCGGCCATGTTGCAGGCCTCCAGGCCCGAGGCGCAGAAGCGGTTGATCTGCACGCCGGCCGTCGTCTCGGCATAGCCGGCGGACAGGACTGCCACGCGGCCGATGCACGCGCCTTGTTCGCCGACCGGTTCCACGCAGCCGAGCACGACGTCGTCCACCAATGCCGTGTCGAGCTGGTTGCGGTCTCGGATGGCACGCAGGGCGGTTGCGGCCAGGCGCAGCGGCGTGACACCGTGCAGGCTGCCGTCCTTCTTGCCCTTGCCGCGCGGGGTGCGAACGGCGTCGTAGATATAGGCTTCCATAGCGTTGCGTCCTGAAGGTCGTGCTCGTTAAAGGGTGCGGGCGATCAGCTCTTTCATGATCTCGTTGGTGCCGCCGTAGATCTGCTGCACGCGTGAATCGGCCCAAGCGCGGGCGATGGGGTATTCCCACATGTAGCCGTAACCGCCGTGCAGTTGCACGCAGCGGTCCATCACCTTGAATTGCAGGTCGGTGGTCCAGTACTTGGCCATCGATGCGGTGGCGGCGTCGAGCTTGCCGGCCAGCTTGAGCGCGATGCACTGGTCGACGAACACACGGCCGATCTGCACTTCGGTTTTCAGTTCCGCCAGCGCGTGGCGCGCGGTCTGAAAATCGAGGATGGACTTGCCGAAGGCCTGGCGCTCGCGCACGTAGCGAAGCGTCCATTCGAGCGCGCCCTCGGCCGAAGCGATGGCACCGATGGCGATCTGCAGGCGCTCCCACGGCAGTTCCTGCATCAGGTAGGCAAAACCGCGATGCTCTTCGCCGAGCAGGTTGGCGGCAGGCACGCGCACGTTGTCAAAGAACAGCTCGGCGGTGTCCTGCGCCTTCATGCCGACCTTCTTCAGTCGCTTGCCCTTGCTGAAGCCGTCCATGCTGGTGTCGACCACGAAGAGGCTCGTGCCCTTGGCGCCGCCTTCCGGCGTGGTGCGGGCCACCACGATCACCACGTCCGCGTGCCAGCCGTTGGTGATGAAGATCTTTGATCCGTTGAGCACGTAATGGCTGCCGTCGCTGCTGCGCGTGGCGGTGGTGCGCACGCCTTGCAGGTCGGAGCCGGCGCCCGGTTCGGTCATGGCAATCGCGCCGATCATCTCCGCGCTCGCCAGCTTGGGCAGGTAGTGCTGCTTCAGCGCCTCGCTGCCGTAGTGCAGCAGATACGGCGCGACGATTTCGGAGTGCAGGCCGAAGCCCAGGCCCGTGGCGCCCGCACGGGCAATCTCTTCGATCAGCACCGTGCTGTAGCGGATATCGGCACCGGCGCCGCCATAGGCCTCGGGCATGCTGGCGCAGTGGTAGCCAGCGGCAGCGGCCTTTTCCCAGATGGCGCGGTCGACGTAGCCTTGGTCTTCCCAGCGCTCGTGGTGGGGCAGGACTTCGGCGTCGATGAAGCGGCGGACGGATTCACGGAAGGTGTCGTGTTCAGCGTCGAACAGCGTACGGGCAATCATGGCGGCTCCAGAATGGGCGGCGGATGGGTTGCCGTATTTCAACAAGGCCGCGACAATTCCGGTTGATCCGGATCGCCACTTTCTTGATATGAAGCGCCAGCCGAAAGCTGCCTCCAAACGCGCCGGTCTGCACGCGCGGGCGCGTATCGCCATCCTGCTGCCGCCGCGCCTGTTTGCGGGTTACGTGTTTCTGACCCAGGAGATGTTGCTGGTGGCGGGCACCATGCAGGCGCGCAGCGTGGATGTGATGGGCAGCCGGCTCTTCGATATCGATGTGTTGTCAGCCGATGGGGCGGCCGTCCGAAGCTTTGGCGATATGCCTGTGCCCGCCACCGCCGCGTTGACCGATGCGCCCTACGACGTCGTGATCGTGCCCGCACAGTTCGCCCCGGCGGCGACATTGGATGCGGAAGAAGCGCGCCTCGCCGACTGGCTGCGCAGGCGCTATGAGGCCGGCGCCCTGGTCGTCGGCATGAACGCGGCGCCGCTGTTCGCCAAGGCTGGGTTGCTGGATGGTTGTAGAGCGACGGGGCTGGCGAGCGAGCGCGCCTGGTTTGCACGGCATTTTCCCCACGTGCATTACACGCCCGACCGGCCGCTTGCGGTGGATGGCCGCATCATCACCGTCAGCGGCATCAACCCCGCAGTCGACGCCTGCGCGTACGTCATCGATCACTGCCGCGGGGCCGGCGCATCGCGGCGGATGCTGCGCACGGCGCTCACGCAATCCCTGCCGTCATACGAACACATGGCCGTGTGGACGGCACAGTTCAAGCGCCACGGCGATGCGGCCATGCTCGCCATCCAGGACATCGTCGAACGGGAACTGGCAGCGCCCCCAACGCTGGCGGAGCTGGCCGCCCAGGCAGCGATGAGCGAGCGCAGCTTGACGCGCCGCTTTGCCGCCGCCACCGGCAGCAACCTGCGGCGCTACGTGGCGACGCTGCGGTTGGAGCTGGCCGCGTTTCTGCTGCGAACGGGCCGGCAGTCGCTCGATCACATTGCCGATGAATGCGGCTACGGCAGCGTCAGCGCACTGAGCCGCGCGTTTTCTGCCGGCCGCGGTTGCAGTCCGCTGCAATATCGAGCGCAGCACCGCACCCGCTGAAGCTTCATGGACGCAGCAGATCGAAGCCGGCCAGCAACACCACGCCCGAGAGCGCGGTCAGCGGCAACGAATGTTGGCCAAAGTACAGCAACGCGGCGGCCAGCCAACTGGCAGCGAAGAATGCGCTCATGCGGTTCATGATGTCACCTGATCGTTGTTGGGTTGGGAGCGGTGCGGCCGGCACATTCACGCGTGCTGGTAGCGGTACTCCTGGGTCTTGCCGCCGTAGCCGTAAGCCGCAGCGCGAACGTCCTGCACATAGATATAGCTCTCTTCGTGCAGATTGCCGAGCAGCTCGGAAAAGGCCGTGAACGCCGCGGCGATGTACTGCGCCTTTTCCGCCTTGGTATTCGTTTCGTCCGTCACCTTGATGTCGAAATAGACGCTGTTCTTGCCTTGTGCGGCCAGCGTCTGCCCGCCGACGATCCAGTCTTCCGGGTCGACATAGTCGATGGCAATGGCCGTGACCTTCGGGTCCTTGCCGAGGATGCGGGAGGTGAGTTCCAGCAAGGTGCTGGCGATTTTCTGCGTCATTTCTGCAGAACGTTTGGCGCTGACTTTGACGTTGAGGATGGGCATGATGGTTTCTCCTGTTAGTTAGCAATGCAACTACATGGCCAAAAAAAATGGACGCTCATGTCAGGGTGGAGCGCACACCTCGGATCTTCGTCACCGTATCGGTGAATTCGGTACTGCCCAGCACGCGCTTCAACCTTGCGGTGACGGCGCCGCTGGCCTCGTTCAACGCCGCACCGATCTTGACGGCTTCCGGCGTCGGGAAAATGGCGGTCTCGCGGCCGTCGGCTTCCGTCTTGCGACGTTCGATCAGGCCCTTGCTTTCCAGCCCATCCAGCGCGCGCGTTGCCGTGGGGCGCGTGACGGACATGGCTTCCGACAACTCGCTTTGCAGCATGCCCGGGCGGTCGACGATCGCACGGAGCATGAAGCCTTGCGGCGGCGTGAGATCGAACGGCGCAAAGGCGTCTGCCCAGACGCGGTCGAGCTTGCGGGCCAGGGCGGTGGTGTTGAAGTAGAGGCAGTGGTCGAACATGGTGAGGTGGATGGTAGGGGATGATGGTTAGATATGCAACTTGTTTTTTGTGTGTGTTGGTGGTCCACCTCTGTTTCGTTCCCTGCCGGGACCGACCTACTTTTCTTTGTCTTGCCAAAGAAAAGTAGGCAAAAGAAAGGCGCGCCCGAGATGGCGACCCATTCCTTGGATTTGTGTCGCGGGAAGGGAGGGGAGGCAAACTCGCTGCGCTCAAACAGGCCTCCCCTCTTTATCCTTCCCGCAACAAAAATCCAAGGCGCCATCAAGGGCTCAACGTCAAAGGAAAAAGGCCAACCCATCGCGAGGGGGGCCTTTGTCGTTTGGGCTTGCGCTGCGATGGTTTTGCCTTTGACTTTCCCTGCCCTATGCGGCGCCTTGAATTTCTGTTGCAAGGAGGAAAAAGAGGGGAGGCCTGTCTGAGCGCAGCGAGTTTGCCTCCCCTCCCTCCTTGCGACATAAATTCAAGGAGGGGGTCGCCGCATCGGGCGCGCATTTCTTTGCTTACTTTCTTTGGGCAAGACCAAAGAAAGTGAGTCAGCCCCGGCAGGGGATGAAACAAGGGGCGCACCAACAACACCAGAACAAAAACAGAAACAAAAACAAAAAAATCAAAAATAAACCGTAGCACTAGCCCTAAACGTCCGCGGCGCCCCCTGCACCAGAATGAACCCCCAACTCGGCAACCAGTACTTCTCATTCGTCAGGTTGTCGACGTTGAACCGCAGCGTCACCGGCTTGCCGCCCACCTTGGTCGAATACCGCGCCCCCACATCAAACGTGTGATACCCCGGCACGATGTTGCTGTTATCCGCCTCAAGCGCCGCGTTGCCGACGTACTGCCCACCTGCCGACAGCACGAGCCCGGGCACCGGCGGCACGGCATATTCCACATAGGCCGTCGCCTTGAAGCGCGGCGACCCGTAGGCGCGCTTGCCCAGCACGGAGGCATCGGACTCCGTGTTCTCGGAGTTCATGAACAGCACCCCGCCCAGCAGCGTCCAGTCACGCGCGAGCTTGCCGCGTGCGCTCAGTTCGAGCCCGCGATAACGCGTCATGCCGTCTTGCGTATAGACGTTGTCCGGCCGCAGATACGCCAGCCCGCGCTGCACTTGGAACAGCGCCGCGCCGAATGTCCAGTCGTGCAGTTCAGCCTTGGCGCCCACCTCGATCTGCTTGCTCTTGAGCGGCCCGAATACCGTGCCGGCGTTGAGTGCGGTGATCGGTGCGGTGGCGCCGGCTTCAAGCGATTCCACATAGCTGGTGTACAGCGTCACCGGCTGCACGGGTTTGAACATCACCGCCAGCGTGGGCGTGATCGGCTCGCGGGTGTATTTGGCCGAGGTGCTGCCGTCGGTGTTGTAGCCGGTCTGGTTGAAACGCGTATAGCGCAACCCGCCAAGCACCGACCAGTGCTCGTTGAACTTGGCCGTGTCGCTCGCGAAGACGGACGTCTGGTCGATCCGGGACGTGCGAGCCAGACCGTCGGACGCGGGCACCCGCATCGGTGTCGCCCCCGACGACACGAACGCCGACGTGTCGTACAGGTTGCCCGTGCCGAGCAGCGTGGAAGCAAAACCGCCCGTGGCTTGCGTGAGACTCTGCCACGAGGTGCCGAAGACGAGTTCATGTTCGATCGGACCTGTGCGCACCTTGCCGTTGGCCATGACCTGCGCCTGGCTGTACTGGTAGCGCTGGTATGAGCTGTACTGCAGCTCGCTGAAGTTGCCCGCGTTGTCCGTTAACTGGATCGCGCTGTCGGCATTGCCTCGGTTTTGCTGCGTGTAGCGATAGGCGGCGCGCACGTTCCAATCTGGCGTGGCGGCCCAGTTCAGTTCGGTGCCGACGGATTTGATCTCGGTCTCGTAATACGACCCGCGCGACGACACCCGTTGGCTGCCGTCAATGGCGCGCGGCGTGCGCACGAACTCCGTGACCGGCACGCCAAAATCCTGGCCGGGGATGATGCCGTAGTAGGCGCCCTGCACGTTGCGCTGCATGTACAGGCCGTCGAACGACCACTGCAGATCGGGCGTGATGCGCGCATCGAGCGCGAGCGATGCGGAGTCGCGCTTGATATGGCCGCCGTCGACAAAGGTGTCGCCTTCTTCATGCACCACACCCAGGCGCGCGCCCAGGGCCTTGGTCGGGCCGACGCGTCCGCCCACATCGAGCGATTCCTTCAGTGTGCCGCCGCTGGTAAAGCCGAACGTGGCGCTGCCGCCAAAGGTGTTGGTCGGGCGTTTGGTCACGAAGTTGGCAATGCCGCCGGGGGTGCCGAAGCCGTACATGAAACCCGATAACCCCTTGAGCAGCTCCACGCGTTCGAAGTGTTCGAGCGGCACATCGCTGCCCCAGTTGGGGACGGCCAGGCCGTCGACCTTGTAGCCCTCCAGCAGGTCGAGCTGCAAGCCGCGGATGGTGATGTTCGATGCCTCGCCGATGTAGCCGTCGTTGTTGGCGGTGACTGCCGGATCGCCCTTGAAGACCTCGCCGATGGTCTGCGCCTGACGGTTCTGGATCAGCTCCTGCGTGGCAACGTTGATGGTGAACGGCGTATCGAGTATGGCCTTGTCGCCCAGTGCGCCGGTGCTGGCCTGCTTCGCACCATAGGCCGCCGATTTGCCGGCGGTGACTTGCGTGGCAGGCAGGTCGACCTGCGTGGTGCTCTGCTGCGCGTAGGCCGATGCGCCTGCGCCCATGGCGGCAAAAGCCAGTGCGAGCCTGCGTACGAGGGGCGTTGGGCGAAGGCGGTTGATGGAACGGCGTGAAGCGGGTGGTAAAGCGGCGGCTCGCATGATCAGCTCCCCTGAATCAATGTTGTGTGCAGGCGTGCGCAGTCCCGTGCGTGCCGGCGAGCGGCATGCGCGAGTCCTGTGCGGGTGGTTGTGGTTTTTTGGTGGCGGCGTGTAGAGCTACGGCTCTCTGGCGACGCTCGGATGCAGGTCGTTGCCCACGCGCGATTCGCGCACCGGTATGGCCCAGACGGAATCGGGCGCACCGTGGCGCGCCCGGCGCAGCGTTGCGCGCGCAAGGCCGACAAAGCCGCACGCGAGCGCCAGTGCGCCCAGGTCGAAACCGGCCACCATCCAGTCGCCGCGCGCCATCGTGCGCAGCAGGTGGTCGCCGGTCACGACGGCGTTGGTGACGGGCGCAAGCACCGCCGCGATGGCCGCAGCGCTCAGCAGTTCGACGGCGCCGCGTGCGGGCGGCCGCAGCATCGCCCACGCAATCGCCGCGAAGAACACGGTGTAGTACGTCACGCCCGCCGAACGCTCCGGCCACAGCAGCGCGGCGGGGAACGTCGCCATCACGCCAACGCAGCATCCGATGCACACGCCCACCGTGGCGCGGGCCAGCAGTTGATGCAGACGCGGTTGTTCGGCCTTGCGCTGCTTGCGGCGCGATTCGATCCACAGCAGGTTGCCCGAGTAGAAGACGAAGGCCCCCGCGAGGCCCATCACCAGATAGGCGAGACGCAAGGCGATGTCGCCGTACGTGCCGAAGTGCAGGCCGTAGACGAGGCTGTAGAGGGCGTGATTGGTGTCGCGCGCATCGGGCGTCTGGTTGCCGACGAGCTTGCCGCTGTTGGGCTGGTCGGCCGCTGCGTGAATTGCCACCGAGCCGTAGTCGCCGACCGCGCGCGTGCTGCTGCCGCGTAGTTCCGCCACGGCATTCGCATCGCCAATCTGCTGGTAGTGGATCGACTTGACGGTGAAATTCGGGCCGGCCGCCTCGCGTGCACGGGCCAGCAGCTGCTCGGCCGGCAGCATGGGCGCGGCGCGCTTGGCGGCCATCACCGTGCCCGCCGCCGTGGTTACACGCGGCACTGCGTCGAACAGCTTGCCGTTGAGCGCCACGGTGTTGAATACGGTCATCAGCACGATGCTCAGACACAGCACCGGCGCAGTGATCGCAAAGATCAGGTGGAAGGGCAGGCTGAACAGCCCGAGCACGTTGTGCATGTCCATCCAGAAGCGCTTGAGATTGCGCCCCGGGCGTACGGCCAGCAGATCCTTCTTCAGGCGCGGCAGGTGCAGCAGCACGCCCGAAATGAGCGCCACGCCGTAGAGCACCGAGATCACGCCCATGAAGTACATGCCCGGCTCCTCCAGCCCCAGCGAGTAGTGCAGCCGGTTCAGGAAATTGGCCAGCTCGCCCTTGGAGGGTTCGATCGACAGGTCTTTCGGCGAGGTCTTGCCGGCCGCCAGCCCACTGCCGGTCGTCATTTGCCAATCGCCCTTGCTGTTCTGCCAATACGCAGAGAATTCCGGCTCGCCCTCGTTCGGGAAGATGACGTACGCGCTGGCCGCCGCCGCCGGATGCGTGCGCACCAGCGCGTTCACGAAGTGGTCGATATCGGCAGGGGTGGTGGCAACGGCCGCATGGTCGGCGCGCAGCGGGTTCTGCCACGCATGCAGCTCTTCATGGAATACGGTGAGCGCACCGGCAAAGAACGCGATGAACAGCGCCCAGCCCGCCATCAGGCCCACCCAGGTATGCAGCGTCTGATACAGACGTAAGGTCGTCGATTTCATGGCGAGGTCAGGCCACCATCAGGCGCGGCAGCCACAGCACGCCGAATGACACGGCATTGGCGGCCGCGAGCACGCCCCACGCACGGGCGCTGGTCGGAAACAACACGCTCACGCTGATGATCACCGCCCACAGCGGCAGGCAGACGAGCAGTGCCCCGATGACGCCGCTTTCCCAGCCCCCCGGCAGCCACAGGATCGCCAGCGTGCACAGCGCAATCGACAGCGGCAGGCCCAGCACGGCACCGGCCAGCCACTTGGTGCCCATGCCGCTCATGACGGCGTCTCGCTGCTTGCGCGCCGTTGATGCGTCCACGCGCCGAACATGGGCCACAGCGACAAGGCCCCCGTGACCACCAGCGCCACGGCGATAACCGCCCCTGCCCAGCCGAGCACATCGTTCCACAGCACCACGGCGATGACCGAGAGCACACCGGCGATGCCGCACAGCAAGCGCCCGCGCAGGCGCGAGGCCGGTGCGAGCAACACTTGGTTGGGCGCGGCCGCATACAGGCAGCCCGCTGCAAGCAGCCCGAGCAGGAGGGCAATACCGTGCATGGCAGTGCTCAATTTAACTAAGAACACAAATGATAATGATTCGTATTAAAAATACAAGACGAGGCAGCATGACCTCGTAAGCGAAGGGGAGATGGGAGGTGCATGCGGCGGCCCTCATCGCCGCACGCCAGATTGTCAGGACAGCGCTGCCTCGACGAAGTGCAGGCGATCCTGCCCCCAGAACATCTCGTCGCCGACAAAGAACGTGGGCGCGCCAAACACGCCGCGCGCCACCGCTTCCTCGGTCGTTTTGCGCAGAGCCTGCTTGATGCGGTCGTCCCGCATAAGCTCCAGCATCAGCGCCGGGGAGATGCCTGCCGCTTCCAGCACCGCAGCCAGCTCCTGCAGATCGCCAAGATTGCGCGGATGCTCGAACATCGCGCTGAAGATGGCGGCGAGGTAGCGGTGGAATTCCGCGTCGCTGCGCAGTTGCATGCCGACCGCACCGCGCATCAATTGCAGCGTGTTGATCGGAAAGTGCGGGTTCTGCTGGATCGGCACACCAAAGTGTTTCGCCCAGCGCTCCAGATCCACATTGGAGTAGTGGCCCTTGGCGGGAATCGTCGCCGGGCTGCTGTTGCCTGTGGCCTGAAATACGCCGCCCAGCAGCATCGGACGCCAGACGATCTCCGCGCCCGTGGCCTGCGCGATCTTCGGCAACTGGTGATAGGCCAGGTAGCTGTAAGGGCTGCCGACATCGAAGAAGAATTCGACCTGCTTCATGTGTGTGTCTCCTGGTGTTGTGATGTTGTGATGTTGCGCTGGGTTGGAGCGGGTGCCTACCAACGCTCGATCCAGGGCCGCAGGTCGAGTTCATGCGTCCACGCGTCGCGCGGCTGCGTGTGCAGATACCAGTAGTTTTCGGCGATGTGCTCGGGGTTGAGGATGCCGTCCTGGTCTTTCAGCGCGTAGCGCTCCGGAAAGTTGTCGCGGATGAACGCGGTGTCGATGGCGCCGTCGACCACCACATGCGCCACGTGTATCCCCTTCGGGCCCAGCTCGCGCGCCATGCTCTGGGCCAGCGCGCGCAACGCATGCTTGGCGCCCGCAAACGCCGCAAAGTTGGCCGCGCCGCGCATGCCGGCCGTCGCACCCGTGAAAAGGATCGTGCCGCGCCCGCGCGTGACCATGCGCCTGGCCACTTCGCGCCCCGCCAGGAAACCCGAGAAACACGCCATCTCCCAGATCTTGAAGTACTTGCGCGCGGTCTCTTCCAGGATGCTGCTCGGTACGTTGGCGCCAATGTTGAAGACCATCACTTCGATGGGCCCGACGTCGCGTTCGATGTCGTCGACGAGCTTGATGACGTCGTCTTCCTTGCGCGCGTCGGATGCGAAGCCCTGCGCCTGCCCGCCTTCCGCGCGGATCGCCTCGACCAGCGGCTGGAGCTTGTCAGCCGAGCGGCGCGTGACGCAGGCGATGTAGCCCTCGCGCGCAAAGCGTCTGGCGATGGCGCCGCCCGTGGCGTCTCCGGCGCCGATGACGAGCGCCGCCTTGTTGTTGCTTGTCTCCATGTCCACCTCGTTTATAAAATAACGATCGTTACGGAAAACAAAATTATGCTACTGGTTGCATAGTGTCAAGCGGGAACGTGCAGGGGAAAACATGCGATACCAGCCCGGTCACAAGGAAGAAAAGCGCAAGGCGCTCCTGAAGGCCACCGGCCGCAAGGTCAAGGAGAACGGCTTTGCCGCGACCGGCGTCGACGCGCTCGCGCAGGCGGCTGGCATGACCAGCGGCGCGTTCTACAGCCACTTCGGCTCCAAGTCGGATTGGCTCAAGGCGTTGATCGAGGCCGAACTGGCCTCCAGCCGGGAGATGTGGGCCGGCAATCCCCATGACACCGCTGAAGATTGGCTGCGCTTCGAACTGGACCGCTACCTGTGCCTCGCCCACGTCAAGCATCCCGAGGCCGGCTGCGCCGTGCCCGGCCTTGCCGCGGAGATCGCCCGCGCCGACGCGTCAGTCCGCGCGCTGTATCAGGAAGAGATGCGCAAGGGGCACGCGATCCTCGCGCAGCGTCTGGGGGACGACGATGCTGCGTGGGCGATGATTGCGCAGCTGGTGGGTGCCATCCATATCGCGCGGGCCATGCCTGACGAGGCCATGCAGCGCATGATCGTGGAGGCGAGCAAGCGGTTTCTGCAGGACGCCGTGACGCGCCTTGCCGCCAAGTCCTGACGGACGATCGACGCTACTGCAGGTTGCCCCAGCGCGGCACGGCGGGCTCGGCGTTGGCCCATTGCCATGTGCTGCCGTTCTGACACGCGTAAATCGTGTAGCCGGCCCCCGGCGCGTTCTTGGGCGCGAGCGCTTCCTGAACGGTGAGCACCGCTTCGCGGCACGTGGCCAGCGGTGTCGTGAACGTGCGCACGAGTACGACCTGGCCGTGCGCCTTGGTGAAACCCATCATGCGTTCGAGCGACCAGTTGAGCGAAGGCGTGCTGTCACTCAACCGCCCGACGGCCATGGCGAGGGCATCCTGCTCGCTGGCGGCCCATTTGCGCGTCGCATATTTGATGGATGCATCGGTCGCGGCGTTGACCGATACCGCCACGCCATAGGCCACCGCAGGGTTGCCCGTGACGGTGCCGGTGGCCACGCCCGCTGCGGCGCCGGTCAACGGCCCGACCGACGAGCAGCCTGCCATCAAGCCACCCACCATGCCCGCACACGCTGCGACAAGCCAGCGCCCGCGGCTCATTGCAGCGATCCCCATCGCGCCGTGGCGGGTTCCGCCGTCGCCCACTTCCATTGCTTGCCGTCATGGCAGATCGACGCGACGAAGAAGTCGACCTTCGCCGCACCGTCTTCAACGCCGTCCACGGTGAAGAGGATTTCCTTGCAGTTGACGAGCGGCCCGTTGATCGAACGCGTGACCACGACACGACCGTGTTCATCGGGCTCCAGGGGAATGCGGTGCTTGATCTGCCAGTTGCCGACGGTGTTGTCGGCCAGCGCCCCGGCGATCTGCGCGATGTGGTCTTGGGTTTCGGTGTGGACCACGCGCTGGCTGTGTTGCAATGCGGCCCGTGCGCCGGCTTGTACGCCCAGGCCGATGCCGGTGGCCACGGCCGCATTGTCGGTCACCTTGGCGGCGAGGGCTGCACCGCCGATACCGGCCGCGGTGGTGGTGCCTTCCGACATCAGCGAACTGCAGCCGCTGAGTGCCAACGTGCTCAGGGCGAGCGCGCTGCCCAGCATCCGGGCAGATGCGAACCGTGGTGTGCGCATGTGTGGACTTCCAAATCTGCAACAGAGCGAATTCTAAAGGACACAGCGGCCCGCAAACGGCGATGCGGCGCGGTTTCTCACAATTGTTTTGAGTTGTGCCGCGCTCGCATTCAGCTGCTTGTCAGCGACGCACACAGCCTTCTGCTGGTTTGAACCGATATCGTGCGATATGGAATCGCTTGACATGTGCATATGCACTGATAAACTGCAGCGCATGTCGCAGTTGCCTGAAACCCCCAAGTGCACCGCGCTCGCCGTCCGTCAGGCGGCGCGTTATGTCACGCAGCTTTACGACCGCCATCTGGGCGAGGTCGGACTCACGTCGTCGCAGTTTTCGGTGCTCGTCGCAATTGCCACGGCCGCCGCTGAACCGACGATGGCGTCGGTGGCCGAAGCCTTGGTGATGGATCGAACCACCCTCGTGCGCGCACTGCAACCGATGCAGCGCGATGGCTTGCTCGTCCAGAAGGCCGCATCCACAGGACGTGCGACGGCGTTGCATTTGACGCCGCGGGGGCTGGCGCTGCTCAAAGCCGCCGAGACGCATTGGCGGGCGGCGCAGCAGGAGATTGACGACAAATTCGGGGCTGAGCGGGCCAGCGCGCTTCGCGAAGCGCTGTTTGCCCTCACCATGGCTTGAACCCGCGCCGGGCAACGGCGCATTTTTTTGCAGTAAAACTGTGCATATGCACACATGGAGATCGACATGGATATCAGAGGCAAGACCATTCTTGTGACGGGCGCCAATCGTGGCTTGGGAAGGCAGTTCACGCAGGCGCTGCTGGCCGCCGGTGCGGCCAAGGTCTACGCGGGTGCCCGCGACCCGCAGTCCGTCACGCAGCCTGGCGTAGAGGCCGTGCGCCTCGACGTAACCGACGCGGAGTCGATCGCCGCCGCAGCAGCAGCGCTGACGGACGTGGATGTGGTCATCAATAACGCAGGCATCATGCAGCCGGCGTCCTTGCTTGCCTCCGGCGACATCGGCGCGATCCACAAGATCTTCGACGTGAACGTGTGGGGCCTGCTGGCTGTCACGCAGGCGTTTGCGCCGGTGCTCAAGCGCAACGGCGGCGGCGTCGTTGTCAATGTGCTGTCGGTACTGAGCTGGGTGGCGCTGCCGGGCAGTGGGGCCTACAGCGCATCGAAAGCCGCGGCCTGGGCGCTCACCAATGGCTTGCGGCACGAGCTGCGCAGCCAGGGGACGCGCGTGGTCGGTGTGCACCCGGCCTACATCGATACCGACATGACAGCGGGCGTGACTGCACCGAAGTCGACCCCCGAGCAGGTCGTTGCGGAAGTGCTGCGCGCACTCGCGGACGGCCGCGACGAGGTGCTCGTCGATGACGTTGGCCGCAACGTGAAGCAATCGCTTTCGAGCGCAGCGCCCGCTTACCTCGCGGCCTGATTGGTGACGTGCATGGCGGGGCGTTCGGTCTCGCCGCACATCTGCCGTCGATAGCGTTCGGGCGAGAACCCGACCTGCTTGCGGAACATCGCAATGAACGCCGACGGTGCTCCGTAGCCGAGCGCGAGCGCAATGTCCTGCACCGATCGATCTTCCTTGAGCCACACCAGCGCCCGCAGCAGGCGCACGCGGTTGCGCCATTGCACGAAGCTCATGCCGAGTTCGGTCTGGAAGCGGCGCGCAAGGGTTCGTTCGGTGCTGTGCACGCGCTCCGCCCATTGCTGCAGCGTGGTGGTGTCGGCCGGGTCCAGGCGGATGGCTTGCAGGATGGGCTCCAACTGGCGGTCGGTGCTGTCGGGCAGGTAGCTGTCGGCGTGGCCCGCACGCACCAACGTTTCGACCAGCAATTCGAACTGGCGCAAGTCCCACTCGTCAGCCATGGCGGTGACGCGGCGCGTGGCGAAGTCTTCGAACAGCGCACGCACCAGCGGCGTTTGCGGAATCAGGCAGGCCACGGGCGGCAGCCGCTGCGCGAGTGGCTCGGCCATGTAAACCGAAAGGAAATCCGTCGCCTGCCGGATCGATGCCGAATGCGGCCGGTTGGCCGGCACCCAGATCACGTATTCGGCAGGCGCCGTCAGACGGCGGCCATCGACCACCACCTCCATCAAACCGAGGCTGATTCGATTGATCTGGCCCCACGGGTGCGTGTGCGGCTCGATATCGGTTTCGGGCTCGAAATGGTCGTAGCGAAAGTAGAACGGAGCGCCCTTCGGCACGCGCAGATCGGCTTCGCGGTAGGCGGTGTACGGGGTGTCGGCCACGGTTGTCGCGTTCGAGGGGTGAGGTTGTCTGGTTTGCAGTATATGCTTTGAACCGGACATGACTACACTGCGGTCTTCCAGTGCTCGAGGAGGCCGCTGTGCCTGTGCTGTATCCCTTGCTGGCGGTGCTGATCTGGGCCGCCAACACGATCGTGTCGAAAGCCGCGGCCGGCGTTGTGGACCCGGCGGCCATTTCGTTCTACCGGTGGTTGCTGGCGGCCGCCGTGCTCACGCCGTTTTGCGCGCGGCCGCTATGGCGCCAGCGTCGTGCCGTGTTGGCCCGGTGGCGTCCCTTTGCGGTGCTCGCGCTGCTGGGCATGGTGATGTACCAGTGCCTGGCGTATTACGCCGCGCACAGCACGAGCGCGACCAACATGGGCGTGATCGGCGCCCTGATCCCGATGCTGGGGCTGACCCTGAACGTGGTGGTATTTCGTCAGCCGGTCGGGGCGCAGGCCGTGACCGGCGTGGTGGTGTCGCTCCTGGGCGTGCTGTATCTGCTGGGGCGCGGCGAGCCGGCCAACCTGTTCGACGGCGGCATCAACCATGGCGACGTACTCGTGCTTGCCGGCGCCACGGCCTACGCGCTCTACAACATCCTCTATCGCCGTTGGGCGCTGCCGTTCGGGCAGTGGATCAACCTGTACGTCCAGGTGCTCATGGCCGTCGTCATGCTCGTGCCGGTGGCCATGACGGCGCACAGCCTGGCCGTGCCCGCCAAGGGCATCGGGCTGGTGGTGTTTGCGGGTATTGCCTCGTCCATCGTCGCGTCGTATCTGTGGATGCAGGGGCTCAAGCGCATCGGCAGCGAACGCACGGCGGTGTTGATGAACCTGATGCCCGTCTTCACGGCCGGCATGGCTGCGGTGATGCTGGGCGAAACGGTGCACGGCTATCACTGGATCGGCGGCGGCCTCGTCCTGCTGGGCGTGAGCCTGGCGCAAGGCATCGTCCGGCTGCCGATGGGCCGTTCGGGATTGAGCGCCCGTTAGTTTTTTTCGGCCGCGCCGCGTGGGGGTTGGCGGTAAAATCGAACACGTTGGCGGGCGCATGATGGCGCCCGTTCCGTGTTTCAGAACCACATTCGCCAGACCATCGCCAGACCATGAAGCGCAACGCCGGAGCCGTCACTGTCGATGATGTTGCCGCGCATGCGGGCGTGTCCATCAAGACCGTCTCCCGCGTGCTGAACCACGAGCCGAACATCAGCGAGAAGACGCGTGCGAAGGTGGTCGAGGCGATGCAGACGCTCGACTACCGGCCCAACCCGGCTGCGCGGCGACTGGCCAGCAAGCGCGCCGACATCATCGCGCTGGTCTACGACAACCCCTCCGACAACTACATCGTCAACATCCAGCACGGCGCGCTCGAAGCCTGCCAGGCGCTCGATTACAGCCTGCTGCTCACGCCGTGCAACTACCGCGATCCGAACCTCGCCGACCAGATCATCCAGAGTGCGCGCCAGCGTGCCCTGGCCGGCATCATCCTGACGCCGCCGGTGTCGGACGTGCCGTCGCTGATCACGGCGCTGGATGAAGCCGGTATCGACTACGTGCGCCTGGCCCCTGCCGATCGCGAGCACAAGGGGTTGTCCGTCAACACCGAAGACCGCGCCGCCGCGCGCGACATGACGCTGCACCTCATCGGGCTCGGCCACCGTCGCATCGGTTTCGTGGTGTGCGACCCCGCCCACGGCGCGGCGTATCAGCGCGTATTCGGCTATCGCGATGCGATGGCGCAGGCCGGCATCGAAGTCGACGAACGGCTGGTCGAGCAGGGCGAGCACTCGTTCGAATCGGGCGTCGCCTGCGCTGAGCGGCTGCTGTCTTGCGAGCCGCGCCCGACCGCCATCTTTGCCGGCAACGACGACATGGCCGCCGGCGTGCTCCGGGTGGCCCAGGCACGCGGCATCAAGGTGCCGGAAGAACTCTCCATTTGCGGCTACGACGACACGCCGCTCTCACGCCAGCTCTGGCCGGCGCTCACCACCGTGCGCCAGCCGATCCAGGCGATGGCGCATGCGGCTGTGGAACAACTCATCGCAATTCATCGCCCGCACCTGCCGGGGCTGAAGCCGCATTCGGTGCACGAGAATTTGCAGTATGAGCTGGTGATTCGGGAATCGACCTGCGCGCCGGCGCTTTAAGGCGGGGCCCTCTTCCGTTGAAGAAGGCATGGCATCTTGTGCTTGGGTATGCACATCCCTTGTTTCTCCACATTCCCCACTAGTCAACCCACACTCTGAAGGGTGGTGGCCGAAGGTTCGAGCCATTATCGTAAGGCGCCCGGATTTTGCCCGTCCGTACTCTCGCGGCGCTTGAAGTTTGACGCGGAACTGTCGAAAATCGCTATGTTGACTGGGCAATCATCTGATGTTGGGTGTCAAATGGGGTTTAGTTTCACCTATTTCACATTTGAGTTTGCCCGGTTCACTAAGCGGTAATAATTTTTGCTGCTTCATAGTAAGCAGCGATAGGCATCCGACCCATAGCGCCCAGCGTAATCAATCGGAAGGCGCATTAAGTGATCTATGATGCACTTATATGCAAGTGATCGGCAATTTTTAGGACGGGAGAGGTAATGAAGAACATTAATCCGGCGGCGTATGATGGTGGCGAGCTATTTGATTTTGATTTGCAAGCCTTCGTTGCGCGCTGCTGGAAGCTACGGCGGCAGATCATTTTGCTTGCGGCCATATTTTCCGCATTGATTTTTGCGCTCTCATTTTGGATGGGCCGTCAGTATTCCAGCGAAGGGTTCATGCGTGCACCGCGTAAATTTGCGGAATACAACGTGCAGAAGGCAGCGTTCTGGGATCGCGACACGCTGCGCCGCTATCTCGAAGAAAACAAGAAACTCGACGATGCAAACGGTCAGTATTTGCTCGGCAATCTAAGCGAAGGATTTGTCCAGGCACATCTACAGGCGGTTCTCCCGTTGTCGAAAGATGATCTGCGTTACGTGACCGACGCGAAAGGGGTCCTCGACGCTGTTGGCATTCTAGGGTTCTCGATCACGTTCAAGGATCGAGTGGCGGAGAACGCGCAGGCGCGTGTTCAACTGATGGGCGACTACATCAAGGACACCATGCTGAGCGAAGATCTGATGGATACGATCTACACCAAAGCGGGGGAAGCCAAGGCGAAGAGGCAACAGATCGACAACCTGATTATCCAGAAGAGGTTGGCTTTGGCCCAGGCCTCGAGCCGGCTCGAAGCGGCCCGTCTGATCGCAGGCAAGTACCCCGAAGCATCGAAGATGGAAGCGCGCCAATTGCTGTCGACCGGCAGCGACAACAGTGCGTCGCGTTATCTGTCTCCAATGGCACAGCTCGTTGGCATCGAGACCGAAATTGCTGACCTGAAATCGCAACTCACGTTGCTGGAACGCGACGCAGAGCAGAATGCGCTGCGTAGCGAATTCTACGAACGCATTGACCAAGGCACCCGACAGGCTAAGACCGGGAGCGCGTTGCTGGCCGAGTTCGTGAAGACGGCCCAGGCCGTGTTTGCTGGCAAAGACCTCAAAGACGACAAGACGCGCGAGATCTATAACCAGTTCATGGTGATTGCCGAGCAGATGCGCAACAAGCACATCTCAGAGGCGCGCTTTGTTTCGGGCCCAACGTTGCCGGAATACCGTTCGGGGCTGAGTTCGCTTGCTCTGGCGCTGCTTTCGCTGATCGGCGGTGTCCTGCTCGCGAGCCTGATTGTGCTGTTGGTTGACAAGGTTCGGACATCCAGCGGCGTTCAGGGTAACGCTGCCCTGGATGAAGGCGTTGGATCAGAAGAAGACAGTTTGCGGCCGGTTCGCATCGCTTGATTTTCCTGCGCCCCACGCAAAGGCCCGGCTGATTGCCGGGCCTTTTGCATGGAGCGCTATTGCGTTACGTTGATCAACGCATACAAATCATCCTGCGGCTCATACCCCAGCAGCTCACGCCCGGTCTCCAGACCCCAATCCATTCCACGGTTGTTCGACACGCCGTTCACGACGATAGCCGGTGCCGGCCAGCGCGCCGGGTCGGCTGTGACAGAGCACAGGAAAAGTCGGCGCAGATCCCCATTCGATAGCCACATGTTGCGGAACCAGCGCAGTGCGACGCGGCTGGCTTCGTCGGGCAACTCGGTCGGCACAGGCGTGTCGGCGGTGCCGGAATAGTTGATGTCGTTGGGGTCGTTCTCGTCGGGCAGGGCCCAGCCGATGCGCAGCGACACGATCGACAGCTTGCCGCCATTGGCCTTTGAGACGGCGCCTACAGCGTTGCACAGACGTTCGCCCATGGCCTTGGATGTTCCGTAGGCCAGTGAGTAGACGTCTTCCGTGCCGTTATTCCAGCGCGTGCCTGGAGCAGGGGCCAACTCTGCGGTGAGTTTGCCGGGGCCGATGGTGCCGGCCAGGGGTTGGTCCTTGTATGCGCCCATCGCGTGGTTGGACGAGGCAAACACGAAGCGGCGCACACCGTGCGTGGCCGCGGCCTGCAGCACGTTGAGCGTCATGCCGTACGAGGCCAGCGCCTGTTCCCACGTTGCGTCCGGCGTGGAGTGGATGGCGGCCAGGTGGATGACCGCATCGACGTTGCCGAGCAGCTCCGTCCATGCGCCATCGGCTTGCGTGAGGTCGGCCTTGACCCATTGAAAACGTTCGGCCGCTTGCGGCGAAAACTCGACGTTCTGGGCAACCCAGTCGACGCCGATGATGGACGTGCACCACGGGGCGGAGGCCAGGGCCTCGACGACCTTGCGGCCCAGGTTGCCGGCCACGCCGGTCACAAGAACGCGAGCAGGGGTTTGGTAGTCAGCCACGATGTCGAATTCCGTTCGGGATGAGGAGAAAAAAGGACGGTCGGCGGCCGGCGCTGCAACGTCGCGCGCCGCCGTGTCGTTCCGGATCAGGGAGGGGGGGGCCGGATGGGCCCTGGAGTGATGTGGAGCGAGTCGCCGTCAGCCCCGATTGGAGCCCGACAGCACGTCGATCAGCACCGCGACAACCAGCACCACGCCCTTGACGATCATCTGCCATGAGGCGTCGACGTTCATCTGCTGCATGCCGTTGTCGAGGCTGGCCATGACGAGCGCGCCGATCAGTGCGCCGTACACGGTGCCCGAGCCGCCGCGCATCGACGTGCCGCCGATGAAGCAGGCGGAGATGGCATCCAGTTCGCCGCCCACACCGGCGGAGGGCGATCCCGCGGCCGAACGCGCGGTGGTGATGATGCCCGCGAAGGCGCACATCAGGCCCATCAGCACGAACACCAGCAGCTTGACGCGGCCGACGTTCACGCCGGACAGGCGTGTGGCCTCCATGTTGCCGCCCACCGCATAGACGTGACGGCCGAAGACCGTTTGTGTCGCGACGTACGAGAAGATGGCCAGCAGCACGAGCAGGATCAGCACCGGCAGCGGCACGCCGCTGGCCTGGTTGAGTACTGCGACAAAGCCGAACGAGGCGGCAGCGATGGCCAGGAGCTTCAGCCCGTCGGCCCACATCGGCGTGAGCGAGAGCGACAGGCGTGCGCGCTCCCGACGGCGGCGCACGGTCAGCACAATCGAACCCGCCACGATCACAGCCGCCAGCGACCACGCCAGCCATGCCGGCACGAAGCTCTGCGCGAGGTTGCCGAGGTCATCGGGCACCGGGGCGATGGTCACGCTGTCGGTGCTCCACTGCAGCAGGCCGCGGAACGCCAGCATGCCGCCCAGGCCGACGATGAACGACGGCACGCGCAGCTTGGTCGTGATGAAACCGTTGACCACGCCAATGGCCGCGCCTGCAACGAGCACCGTCCCCACGGCCAACCACGTGTTCCAGCCCAGGTTGACGGTGAGGATGGCGACCAACCCGCCCAGCAAGCCAAGCAGCGAGCCGACGGAAAGATCGATTTCCCCCGCGATGATGACGAACACCATGCCGCAGGCCAGCATGCCCGTCACCGACATCTGCAGAAACAGGTTGGAAATGCTGTTCGGCTTGAGGAAAGTGCCGTTGGTCTGGAAGTAGAAGAAGACCCAGATGAGCGCCACGGCCAGCAGGAGCGCAAGCACCTTGTAGCGCACGAACAATTGCTGGATGGCGCGGCCGTCCAGGCGCGGGCCGCCACTGCCACCGTTCTGACGGGCGAGTTGGGATTGCAGGATATTGGACATGGCAATTCAAGCCGCTTGGCGGCCGGGTTCAGCGTTGATTGCAGCAGCCAGGATGCGCTCCTGGGTGAGGCCTTGGTTGACGAAGTCGCCGCGCAGCTGGCCTTCGCCCATGACCAGGACACGATCGCTCATGCCCAGGATTTCCGGCATCTCGGACGAGACCATGATGATGGCGACGCCGCTGGCGGCCAGGTCCGCAATCATCTTGTAGATGTCGTACTTGGAGCCGACGTCGACGCCCCGCGTCGGTTCGTCGAGGATCAGCACCTTCGGCATCGCCAGCACCATCTTCGTGACCACGGCCTTCTGCTGGTTGCCGCCGGAGAGACTGGCAATCGCCAGCGCCGGGCTGGCGGTCTTGATGCGCAGGCGTTTGATTTCGCGGTCGACGGTGGTGAGTTCGGCGCCCTTGTCGACGCGCAAGCCACGCGCGTATTGCGCCAGCGTGGCGAGCGTGATGTTCTCGCCCACGGCCATCAGCGGGACGATGCCGTGACGCTTGCGGTCTTCGGGTACGAGGCAGATGCCGGCGGCGATTGCATCCGCCGGTGAGCCGACCTTGACGGGCTTGCCCTCCATGAGGATCTCGGCGCTGGAGCGGCCGGGGTATGCGCAGAACAGCGCAGACACCATTTCCGTGCGCCCCGCGCCGACGAGGCCCGCCACGCCGAGAATCTCGCCGCGACGCACGGCAAAACTCACGCCGTCGGTGCGCTTGCGGTTGGGGTTGGTGACATCCCAGCAAGTGACGTTGCGGGCTTCCATCACCACTTCGCCCACCGTGTGTTCCACCTTCGGGAACAGCGACGTCATTTCGCGTCCGACCATCATCGTGATGATGTTGTCGATGGTCATGTCGGCGGCGGGGCGCGTGCCGATGTGCTTGCCGTCGCGGATGACGGTGACGGTGTCGCACACGCGCTTGACTTCATCGAGCTTGTGCGAGATGTACACGCACGCCACGCCGCTGCGCTTGAGGTCGTCGATGATGGACAGCAGCACCTCGATTTCCTTGGCGGACAGCGACGAGGTCGGCTCGTCCAGGATCAGCAGGCGCGCGTTCTTGGCGAGCGCCTTGGCAATCTCGAAAAGCTGCTGGTGGCCGCTGCCGTAGTTCATCACGGGCGCGGCCACGTTCACGTCGGTCAGGCGCAGGCGGGCGAGGAGTTCTTCCGCCTTGGCGTGCATGGCGTCGTAGTCCATGCGGCCCCCCGGCTTGGTGATCTCGTTGCCGAGGAAGATGTTCTCCGTGACGGAGAGCTGCTGCACCAGCATCAGTTCCTGATGGATGATGACGATGCCGGCGCGCTCGCTGTCGCGCACGGAATGCGCGCGCAGCGGCTCACCGTCCCACAGGATCTCGCCTTCGAAGGTGCCGTAGGGATAGACCCCCGACAGCACCTTCATGAGGGTCGATTTCCCGGCGCCGTTCTCCCCGCACAAACCGACGCACTCGCCCGGCTTCACTGCCAGGCTGACGCCGTCGAGCGCGCGCACACCGGAGAACGACTTCACGATGTTGCGCATCTCGAACAGGGTGCCGTTACTGCTCATGGCGTTCTCCTACTGACTACGACTAACCACTGCATCGGCGGCTTACTTGCCGAAGATCTGCTGATGCGTATAGAAGCCATCCTTGACGACGGTGCTGTCCAGGTTGTCCTTGGTCAGCAGCGTCGGGGTCAGCAGCACGGTGTCGACATCCTTCTTGCCGTTGTTCAGCTTGGTGTTGAACTTCGGCGCCGTGCCCTTCACGAGGTCGACGGCCATCTCGGCGGCGGTGGCGGCGATCTGCTTGATCGGCTTGTACACCGTCATGGCCTGCGTGCCTTCGGCCACGCGCTTCACGGCGGCCAAGTCGGCGTCCTGGCCCGACACCGGCACCTTGCCCGCCAGCTTCTGGCGTGCCAGCGCCTGGATCGCGCCGCCGGCCGTGCCGTCGTTGGAGGCCACGATGCCCTGGATGTTGTTGTTGTTCGCGGTCAGCGCGTTCTCGACAATGTTCTGCGCCTTGGAGGGGTCCCACTCCGGCGTCCACTGCTCACCGACGATCTTGATGTCGCCCTTGTCGACGTACGGCTTGAGCACCTTCATCTGGCCTTCGCGCAGCAGGCGTGCGTTGTTGTCGGTCGCGGCGCCGCCCAGCAGGAAGTAATTGCCCTTCGGTGCGAGCTTGACCACGCCCTGCGCCTGCAGCTCGCCCACCTTCACGTTGTCGAAGGTCACGTAGCCGTCGATGTCGGCGTTCAGGATCAGGCGGTCATACGACACCACCTTGATGCCTTTCTTCTTGGCGCTGGCAATGGCGTTGCCCAGCACCTTGGAGTTGAAGGGCACGATCACGAGCACGTCGACGTTCTGGGCGATCAGGTTTTCGATCTGGGCGATCTGCTTGGCTTCGTTGGCGTTGGCCGACTGCACGTTGACGGTCGCGCCCAGCTTCTTGGCCGATTCGACGAAGTAATCGCGGTCGTGCGTCCAGCGCTCCACGCGCAGGTCGTCGATCGAGAAGCCGATGACCGGCGCTTCCTTGCTGGCATGGGCCGCGGTGGCGGCGAAGGTCAGGACCGCCGCAGCGGCGAGGGTATTCAGTACGCGGGAAATCATGAAAGGTCTCCTAGTGTGCGCAAGTGCGTTCTTAGAACGTGACGCCGGTCTTCAGGCCGACGACGAAGGCATTCTTGTTTTGCGAAGTGCCGCCCGGATGAAGGATGTACTGCAGATTAGGACGGAAGTACACAGACTTCACCGGCGACCAGCTGTAATACAGCTCGCTCACGTATTCGTAGCCGTCACCCACCACGGTATTGGCGCCGGTGCGGGCATTCGTCTGACGGACAAAGTCGGCATAGCGGCCGTTATTGTGCGTGGCACCCACGGCAAAGCCGACGGTGTCGGACAGGCGATCGAACGGTCCCTTGTACTGCACGCCCACCGAGATCTGGTGATCGGTCTGCGCCGTGTTGCGATCGGCCTGCGAGAAGTTCAGGAACACCGTGGCGCCGCGTCCGTCGGGCGCACCCGTGATCTGCTGCTGCAGGTTCAGGTAGACGCCGTACTGGCCGTTGCGCTGCTTGGCGTCCAGGCCGGTGATGCCGCGGGCGTTGCCGTTCACGTCTTCGTACAGGTCTTTGCCGTTCGAGGTGTTGTACCAGACGCCTGCGCGGTACGTGCCCGGGCGGCCCTCGATGGTGGGCATCCAGCCGAATTCCAGCGGAATCAGCGCGCCGGTGGTGCCGCCGGGGTTGTTCAGCTTCCAGCCGTTGCGGCGGGCCCAGCCGTCATCCACGTAGTTCGGGTTGACCTGGTACACGCCGATCTGCGCATAGGTTTCGGCCGAGGTGTGCACCTTGGCGCGTGCGCCCCACTGGCTGGTCGGCCAGTTCACCCAGTAGCCGCCCACCAGGTTGCCCGGCTGCGAGCCGCAGAACGTCAGGTTCTGGAAATCGCACGAGAACGAGAAGAAGTCTTCACCCACCGTCACGCGGCCTGCCTTGATTTCCAGGCGGTCGTTGAGCAGCTTCTGGTTCAGCCAGAACTGCGTCAGGTGCCAGGTCTGGCCGCGGCCATAGACTTCCTGGATCAGCATGTTGTTGCCGATGTTCGCGTCGCTGCCGAGGTTGCGGCCGTTGCGATCGGTGACGGTGGCCTGGAACGTGGCGCCCTGCCAGCCGACAAGTTTCTGCAGATCCAGCGCCGTACCGATGACCCATTGATCGGTGTAGCGCGTGAGATGTTCGGTACCGCCGCTGAAGTTGTGCGCAACTTCGCTGCCGTAACCGAGGTTGAAGGTCACGCCCTGTTCGGCCAGACGGGTGCGCAAGCCACCCCAGTCGCCGGTCAGATACGGGCTGGTGGTGATGTCATACGCGTGGGCACTGCCTGCGCCCAGCGCGAGTACGGCGGCTGCAATGGCCGACGCGCCGACGCGTTGACCAAAGCGCGTGTTGCGGGATTGACGACGTGCGGCCGGACGTGCGGCTTCAAGCTCCATGGACTGTCTCCTGATATTGGACCGACTGCCATGCATGACAGCGGTGTCAGCGTTCTCTTCGGAATCGTGTGGCGTGCCGACGGACGCAAGAATGGCCACAATTGACAGCGCTGTCAATCTCGGGGTTTGCCCTAGTTCGAGACCTATCCGCAACGCGTTGAAACGGTTGCCGGACGGATGTTGCGATGCGGAAATTTTTACATCGGGCGCAAGCGTCGCCACGGGCGCCGCGTTGCATGCATGGCATCGACCTTGCTCATGCTGCGCGCCGTTTCCTCAACCCACCGGAGGTGCCGATATGCAACGCGAAGATGTGACGGAAATGATCGTCCTGCAGAAGATCAAGAAGCAGTTGAGCTGGGCCCAGTTGGCCGAGGTGATCGGCCACAGCAAGGAGTGGAGCACTGCTGCGTTGCTCGGTCAGATGACGTTGACCGAAGCACAGGCCAAGGCCGTGGGCGCGGCATTGGATTTGTCGGAAGAGGCCGTCGCGCTGCTGCAGGTGCCGCCGTACAAAGGCTCGCTGCCGACGGCCGTGCCGACGGATCCGCTGATCTACCGCTTCTACGAACTCATCAGCGTGTACGGCACGACATTCAAGGCGCTGATCCACGAAGAGTTTGGCGACGGCATCATGAGCGCCATCGACTTCAACATGGATCTCCAGCGCGAGCCCGACCCCAAGGGCGATCGCGTGCGCATCGTCATGAGCGGCAAGTTCCTGCCCTACAAGACTTACTGAACCGTCACGCGCGGTCTTCGCTGTGGTCGCTGTGGTCGTGATCGTCGTGATCGTCGATCAGCGGCCGATGGCGGCGCGGCATCTCTGAGTCGAGCACGAGGCGGCCGTGCACGCGGCCCTTCATGCGCGTGACGTGATGCGTGCAGTCGTCCATGTGCGTACTCATGAGTTCACGCACGGTGTCGGCGTCGCGCGCGCGGGCCGCATCCAGAATCTGCCGGTGGAACTTCACGTTGGAGGCGCCGAACTTCGCGTGGTCCTTCGGCGAGGTTTCGTTGCCGAACACCACAAGCTGCCGAATCATCTCGTTGATCAGCTCGCAGCAGAACCGCAGCATCGGATTGGGATTGGCCGCGGCCAGGATGTCGTGAAAGCTCAGGTCTTCCTGGCGCTGGTCCAGCGGCGCCGCGGCTTTGGTCGACGCTGGGTCGCACAGGTCGATGGTGTGCTCGAGCGCCCGGAAATCGTCTTCGGTCAGATGCGGCACCGCGCCCGCGGCAAGTTCAGGCTCAAGCAGGCACCGCACGGTGTAGACGTCTGCAATGCCGATGTCTTTGAAGAACAGATAGTTCTGCATGAGCTGGAACGTGCGGTCCAACGGCACCTCAACGATGGTGCCGCCGCCGGCGGGCCCCGTGCTCACACTCACCAACCCCTGCACCTCCAACGACTTGAGCGCTTCGCGGATGGTCCCCTTGCTGACCCCGAAGGTCTCTTGCAGCTTGACCTCCTGCGGGAGCTTGTCTCCGGGCTTGAGGTTGCGCTGCGTGATCAGCCGCTTGAGTTCTTCGGCAACGAGGTCGGCGCGCTTTTGCTTGCGGATGCCGATCGACGCCGTCTTGCCTGCTCCGAGTGTGGCCATGGATGTCCGTTCCTTGTAGCGCGCATTCTAACTGCGGGGCCGCGTCGTGCCGACTGGCCAGCGTGGTGCATGTGTGCCCCGCAATCGTGCGTGCGCACCGGTTTTCCACATCGTCGTGCGGGGCGGCCGTGTCGCACACCTTGGAGTAAACACCGACGCCTTTGCCGTTGACGCATCGCCGATGCGGCTTCTATGATGATTTCGCCTATTTATCATAACAAATATAAAAAACTGGTCTGGTTCTTGCTCGACGTGATGGTCGGCGAAAACCTCGCCGGTCAAGGCCAGGAGGAAGCTGCCGCCGGTGGTGGCTCCGAGCGCTGTTCTGTATTCACACGAACTTGAGGAGTGCGCTTTGAATCGTCGAGATTTGCTCAAACTGGCGGCGCTGTCCGCCGTGCCCACGTCGCTGCTGCAGGCCCGTTCTGCGTGGGCTGCCGACGCCATCGAACTGGGCTGTCCGGTGCCGATGTCCGGCCCGTTTGCCGCCAACGGCAAATTCGCCGACCTGGGCATGAAACTGGCCGTGGAGCAGTACGGCAAGGTGCTGGGCCGCCCGTTGGCGTACAGCGTGCTCGACACCGAAGGCAAGCCGGCCACGGCCGTGCGCAAGGTCCAGGAACTCGCACAGCAGAAGAACGCGCGCTACTTCGCGGGCGGCATCCTGTCGTCCGAATCGCTGGCGATGGGCAAGGAGGCGGAGAAGTTCGGCGGGGTGTTCATCACCACCGCGGGCGCCGATGAAATTACCGGCAAGGACTGCAACCGGGCGACCTTCCGTTGGTCGGTGCCCACATACGGCGCCATCGAGCGCACCGTGCGCCCGCTGATCGAATCGATGCCCAAGGCCAAGCGCTGGTACACCATCACGCCGCAATACGTGTTTGGCGACGGGTTGCTGTCGGCGGCCAAGAACATCTTCAAGGAAAAGGGCATCGAGCATGTGGGCAACAGCTATCACGCGCTCACCGAGAAGGAATTCAGCGGCTACCTGACCAACGCGATGGCTGCCAAGCCCGACGTGCTGCTGATTCTGAACTTCGGCTCGCAATCGTCCGACACGCTGCGCCAGGCGGTGAGCTTCGGCATGAAGAAGAACACGACGATCCTGGTGGCGTGGGCGTCCGGCCTGGAGCAGTTCGAATCGCTCGGCGCCGACCTGTGCGACGGCGTGTACTTCGGCGCGCAGTACTGGCACGACGTCGATACGCCCGCCAACCGCGATCTGGTCAAGCGCACGCAGGCCGCGTTCAAGACCAACCCCAACTACAGCCTCGCCGGCTCCTACACCTGCACCAAGATCCTGCTCGACGCGATGGCCAAGGCCGGCAGCGCCGATCCGAAGGCCGTGATTGCCGCGCTGCAGGGTATGAAGTACGACGGCCTGACGGGCCCCGAAGAAATTCGCGCGGCCGACCACCAGGTGCTCAAGAACTACTACCTGCTCAAGGGCAAGCCCAAGAACCGCATGAAGGACAAGGACGACTTCGCCGAAGTGGTCGCCGTCGGCAAGGCCTTCCTGCCGGTCGAACAGACGCAGTGCAAGCTGGCCTGAGGGTCTGATCTGCGGCACGCCCGGCTGGCTTCAGCTGTTGAAGCACGGGCGCTTGTCTTCCTGAGTGCCATTTCGGTCAACGCAATGAACGTCTACCTGCTCCAGGTCGTCAACGGCGTGGGGATCGGCATGCTCTACTTCCTGCTGGCGGTGGGGCTGTCGATCATCTTCGGGCTGTTGCGCTTCGTCAATTTCGCCCACGGCGCGTTTTATGCGCTAGGCGCGTATCTCTGCTTCCAGGCCCTGCAGATGGGCATGGATTTCTGGCTGGCGCTCGTGCTCGCGCCCATCGTCATCGGCGCGCTGGCGTGGGTGACGGAGAAAGTGCTGCTGCGCCACGTCTATGCACAGGCGCACGAATTCCACATCCTCGTCACCGTGGGCCTGGCCCTGGTCGTGCAGGAACTCATCATCGTGGCGTGGGGGCCGCTGGGCGTCGATGTACCGGCGCCCGATGCCTTGCAGGGCGTGGTGATGTGGGGCGATTTCGTCTACCCAAAATACCGCCTGTTCGTCATCGGTTTTACCGCCGTGCTGGCGCTTGCGCTGTGGTGGCTGCTGGAGGGCACGCGCCTGGGCAGCGCGGTGCGTGCGGGCAGTGAATCGACCGAGATGGTCTCGCTGCTCGGCATCAACGTGTTCCGCCTGTTCAGCTTGATGTTTGCACTGGGCGCGGCGACGGCAGCGGTGGCCGGTGTGCTGGCTGCGCCCATTCGCGGCGCGGAACCCTTCATGGGCGTGGAGGCCCTCGGCGTCGCCTTCGTGGTTGTGGTGGTGGGCGGCATGGGCAGCTTTGCGGGAGCGCTGGTCGGCGGCCTGCTGGTCGGCATCGTGCAGAGCCTGATGAGCACGCTGTGGCCCGAGGGCGCGCGGCTGATGATCTACGTGGCGATGGCGGCCGTGCTGCTGCTGCGCCCGCACGGCCTGCTGGGGAGGGGATGATGCAAGCCGCATTCCATGGAATTTCGCGTCATCGCTTCTGGTGGCTGGCGCTGGGCGTGACGTTGCTGCTGCCGCTGGTGCTGAGGTCCGGCACATTGGCCACCGAAGTGCTCGTCTACGCGATGGCCGTGATGGCCTGCAACGTGCTGCTCGGCTACACGGGGCTGCTGTCGTTCGGGCAAGGGATCTTCTTCGGGCTCGGCAGCTACGCCGCGGGCATCGGCCTCACACAACTGGCGCTGCCGATGCCGGTGGCGCTTGTTCTGGCCGTGGTGGTGGGCGCGGTCGTGGCGGCGGTGGTCGGCTGGTTTGCCATCCGCCAGCGCGGCACGTACTTCGTCATGCTGACGCTGGCTTTCTCGCAGATGTTCTATTTCCTGGCCTACACCACGCCGTCGCTCACAGGCGGCGACAACGGCCTGCTCGACATTCCGCGTCCGGCATTTGCAGCGTCGCCGTGGGCGTTCTACGCGTTTGTCGCGGTGCTGTTCCTCGTCGTGTTCTTCCTCGTGCAGCGCGTGACGGAATCGGTGTTTGGCCGCACGCTGCTGGCCATTCGCGACAACGAAGAACGTGCGCTCGCCGTCGGCTACAACGTGCGCGCCTTCAAGCTGCTCGCGTTTGTCATCTCCGGTGCGGTGACGGGACTGGCGGGCGCCCTGCACGCCATGCTCACGGGCATCGCGCCGCTGGCCAATATCGACTACCACGTCAGCGAGATGATTCTGGTGATGACCGTTATCGGTGGCACGGGCAACGTGTTTGCCTCGGTGTTGGGCGCCGCGTTCTATGTGTTGCTGTCGGACTGGCTCTCGAGCCTGTGGCCGCGCTGGCTGATGCTGCTGGGCTTCCTCTTGATTGCGGTGAGCCTCTTCATGCAGCGCGGGCTGTTCGGGCTCGGGCAGAAGCTGTGGCAGCGCGTGCGCGCGCCGCGTCACGCACCGGCGGTGCAGGAGGAACGCGCATGACCACCACGCCCATCCTCCAGGCCACCGGCATCGTCAAGCAGTACGGCAAGTTCACCGCACTGGGCGGGGTCGATTTGCGCGTGATGCCCGGCACGGTCCACTCCGTCATCGGCCCGAACGGCGCGGGCAAGACCACGCTGTTCCACATGCTCACGGGTACGCGCATGATCACCAGCGGCACCATCATCTTCGATGGCCACGACGTGACGCGTGAAGCCGACTACCAGCGCGTGCAGCGCGGCATCGCACGTTCGTTCCAGGTGACGAGCCTGTTCCCGAGCCTGTCCGTGCGCGAGAACCTGCGCCTGGCCGCACTCGGCACCACGCCGCGTCGCGCCATGCACGGCTGGCGCCTGCCGCAGGGCGATCTGGCCTGCATCGATACGGTCGACCGCGTGCTCGATCGGCTCGAACTGCCGCGCCTGGCCGACACGCCGGCCGCCGCCCTTTCGCACGGACAGCAGCGGCGGCTGGAAGTCGGCATGGCACTGGCGGCCAACCCGCGCGCGATCTTTCTCGACGAGCCGACCTCCGGCATGGGCGTGGACGACCTGCCCGCCATGAAGGCGCTCATCCGCGGCTTGGCGCAGGACCACACGGTCGTGCTGATCGAACACAACATGGACATCGTGATGGACATCTCCGACACGATCACCGTCATGCAGCAGGGCAAGGTGCTCATGGAGGGCTCGCCCGACGCCGTGCGGTCGGACCCGCGCGTGCGCGCCGCGTATCTCGGCAACATGATCACGGGAGGCAAGAAATGACGACGACGGCGATTCTCGACGTTGCAGACCTCCACGGCTATTACGGCAAGAGCCACGTGCTGCAGGGCGTGGCGCTCACGGTGGGCGAGGGCGAACTCGTGACGCTGCTCGGCCGCAATGGCGCCGGAAAATCGACCACCCTGAAGACGATTGCCGGCGTGGTGACGCCGCGTGGCGGGCAGGTGCGCTTTCGCGGCAAGGACATCGCTGGGCAGCCGCCGCATCGCATTGCCGCGCAGGGCCTGTGCCTGGTGCCGGAGCATCGCGGCATCTTCAAGCTGCTGACGGTAGAAGAGAACCTCAAGCTCGGCGCGCGGCGGGATTCTCCGTGGCAGCTGGCCGACATCTACCGCATCTTCCCGCGCCTGCATGAGCGGCGGCGCAACGGCGGTGCCAACCTCTCCGGCGGCGAGCAGCAGATGCTGGCCATCGGCCGCGCGCTGATGAACCATCCGCGTCTGCTGATGCTCGACGAGCCGGTCGAAGGTCTGGCGCCCGTCATCGTGGAAGAGATCGTCGCGCAGCTGAAGGTCATCAAGCAGGCGGGCGTATCCATCCTGCTCGTCGAACAGAACCTCGAAGTCTGCACGCAGCTTGCCGATCGCCACGTGATCATCGAACAGGGCCGCGTGGTCTACACCGGCACCAACGAAGCCTTCCGCGCCGACGACGCCATCAAGGACCGCTACCTTGGCGTCGGCCTGGCCGCTTAAACGGACACATCATGACGACCACCCAACTCGACACCACGTTGCGCATCAACGGCGCGCGCCTGTGGGACACGCTCATGCAGCAGGCGCGCATCGGCGCCACGCCCAAGGGCGGCGTGCGCCGCCTGGCGCTGACCGATCTCGATCGGCAAGGCCGCGATTTCTTTGTGGCACAGGCCGAAGCCGCGGGCTGCACCGTGCGCGTGGACGCCATCGGCAACCTGTTCGCGCGCCGGCCTGGGCGCAACAACGCGCTACCGCCCGTCATGACCGGCAGCCATATCGACACGCAGCCGACCGGCGGCAAGTTCGACGGCAACTACGGCGTGTTCGCGGGCATCGAGGTCGTGCGCGCGCTCAACGATGCGGGCATCGAAACGGAAGCGCCCATCGAAGTGGCCGTGTGGACCAACGAAGAGGGTTCGCGCTTTGTGCCGGTGATGATGGGCTCCGGCGCGTTCATCGGCGAGTTTGCGCTGGACGCCGTGCTGGCCGCGCAGGACCGCGACGGCGTGGCTGTGGGCGAGGCGCTGCGCAGTATCGGCTACGCGGGGACCGAACCTGTCGGCGGCCGCCCCGTCGGTGCCTACTTCGAAGCGCATATCGAACAAGGGCCGGTGCTGGAGGCGCACGCCACGACCATCGGCGTGGTGACGGGCGCACTCGGCCAGCGGTGGTACGACGTGGTCTTGACCGGCATGGAAGCGCACGCCGGCCCCACGCCGATGGAGCTGCGCCGCGATGCGTTGCTGCCCGCTGCAGAACTCGTCGGCATTGCCAACCGCATCGCGCTCGAGCGCCCGCCGCATGCGCGCGCCACGGTGGGCTGCCTGAGCGTGCATCCGGATTCGCGCAACGTAATTCCGGGCCAGGTATCGATGACGATCGACTTTCGCGCGGCCGACGACGCGGTGTTGTCCGACATGGATGCGGCACTGCATGAGGCGGTGGCGGAGTTGCGCACACGCAGCGGCATCGACATCGCATTGCGCCAGGTCGTCTACTTCCCGCCGCAGCCGTTTGACGCCACGCTGGTGAACGCGGTGCGCAGCGGCGCGCGGCAGTTGGGGTTGTCGGAGATGGACGTGATCAGCGGCGCAGGCCATGACGCGGTCTATCTGGCGCGCGTGGCCCCCACCGCGATGATCTTCGTGCCGTGCAAGGACGGCATCAGCCACAACGAGATCGAAGACGCCCGCCCCGAACATCTGGAAGCCGGGGCCAACGTGCTGCTGCACGCAATGCTGCAGGCCGCTGGCCGCGTTTGACACAACCCCCCGACCGCCCATGCGCATCCTGATCGCCCGCTTCAATCACGAGACGAATACGTTCTCGCCGGTGCCGACGCCACTGGCATCGTTCCATCCGCACTATGGCGCCGACGCGTACCGTGCCGCCAAGGGCACGCGCACGGCGGCCGGTGCGTTCATCGATCTGGCGGAGGCGGCGGGCGCGGAAATCGTCGTGCCCGTCGTGGCCGGAGCGAACCCCAGCGGACGCGTCGCTGCCGAGGCGTACACCACGCTGTGCGACGCCATCGTCGCGGCGGCGCCGGGGTGCGATGCGCTGTTGCTCGACCTGCACGGCGCGATGGTCGCGGAGAACAGCGACGACGGCGAAGGCGATCTGCTCGAACGCCTCCGTGCGGTGGTGCCCGATGTGCCGATTGCCGTCGCGCTCGACTTGCACGGCAATCTCACGCAGAAGTTCATTGACTTGGCCGACATCGCCGTCAGTTTCAAGACGTATCCGCACGTTGACATGTACGAAACCGGCGAGCACGCCGGCCGCCTGCTGTTCGACAAGCTGGCCGGCCGCGCGAACCCCGTGCTCGCGTGGCGCCGCCTGCCGCTGGTCACGCACACCCTGCGCAGCCGCACCGACGAAGGCGCGATGTACCGCGCCGTGGCGCTCGCCAAACAGGCCGAGAACGACGGCATGCTGGCCGTGTCGGTCCTGGCCGGATTCGGGCTGGCGGACATTGCCGCGCCGTGCCTTTCCGTCGTGGTGGTCGGCAATGGCGACAAACATGCCGCCGACGCTGCAGCGCAACGCATTGCCGATGCCATCTGGGCCGATCGCGAAGGGTTCGTCTACCGCTACGAGCCGCTGACCGAATCGATCGCGCGCGCGGCCAAGTTGGCCGATGCCCCGGGCAGCGGCCCCGTGCTGCTGCTCGACCACGGCGACAACTGCATGTCGGGCGGCACGTGCGATGACATGCACGTCCTGCACGAAGCGTTGCGGCAAGGCTTGAGCGGCATCGCTGTCGGGCCGGTGTGCGACCCGGAAGCCGTCGCGGCGATGATCGAGGCGGGCGAGGGTGCCACGGTCACGCTGCCGGTGGGCGACAAGGTGCCGCTCGTGCAGCTCGGCATCTACCCCGTGCCGCGTGCGCTGACGGGCAGGGTTGTCGCCATCAGCAACGGCGAATACACCATCACGGGGCCCACCTACACGGGCCAGCGCATCCGCATGGGGCGAACGGCGCTGCTCGACATCGGCGCCGCGCAGATCGTCGTCACGGAGACGCCGCAGGAGCATTGGGACCTCGGCATCTTCACGCACATCGGCGTGGACCCGCATGCCGCGCGCTTCGTGCTGTTGAAGTCGCGCATGTATTGCCGGCCCGTGTTCGTGCCCATTGCCAGGGCCGTGGTGGAGTGCGACGGCGGCGGCGTGACGAGTTCGGACTACACCCGCTTTCCGTTTGCCACGCTCAAGCGGCCCGTGTTCCCGTTGGATGCCGCGACGGTTTCGTAGAGATACCCGACCGGCTTACCTTCGGTCCGTTGCGGGCGCGTCTCCGTCCTGTTGATGATGCGGCCCGCCAGGCCGTCGATCTCGTCGCATTGCGCGCGCGTCCAGCTGCGCAGCTTTTCGATGTTGCTCAGCAGGCCGAGACGGAGGATCTGCGTGTCTTCGCCCATGCCGACGAGCCTGACCGAATGCTGCCCTGCCGTCACCACGTCGCCGGCGGCCAGCTCAAGCGTATTGCCCGTGCTGTCCTTGAATTCGGCCGTGCCGCGAATGACGCGGTAGATGACCACCTCGCCTTTCGAGAAGGACGCCGCGTCCACTGCCCCTGCTTGGCTCTTGGGGAGGCTCGACTGGCCGCGCGGATCGGTGGCAATGATGTGTCCCGTCACAAGCTCGCCGCTGGGTGCTTCGATGCCGGTGTCGCGCACGTAGACCGGTCCGGGCGATCGGATGGAGTCGCCGGCCAGCGGCTTGTAGAGCGCATGCAACTCCAGCGGGTCTTGCACCCAGAAGTCGGCGCCGGCCGGCCGGTCATGCGCCGGATGGCTCCAGGCGATGCGCGGCGTCTCGGCTTCGTCGATCAGCGCAGACGGCACAATCGTCGGGTTGGGAAACGTCGTCGGATCGGTGATGAACGCTTCGAGAAACTTGCCCGAGCACCCCATGGAAAGTGCGTCGGGCACCACGGTTTGCGGCGTGCTCAGGTTGTCTTCGGTCGACAGGCCCGACCACGTGTAGAAAAGCTGCCGGTGCACGATCGCGCTTTGCAGGATCACCGAGCCCGGGCCGACGTAATGCAGCCGGCCATCGTAGTCGAACGTAAATACGCCCGAGGTGACCAGCACGAACTGAAACGCGCCCGGCGGCAGATGCAGATGGAAATCGGTCGGGCCGGTGTCTTCCAGGTAGATCGGCCGGTTGGTGGCGACCTCATGCAGCAGGAAGGCTTCGTTGTTGGCGGCAAAGCCTTCGTCGGCGCGGCTGTACAGCGCCTGCGGGCGATAGGTCGCTTCGTACCTGGCATCCTGGCGGCGATCGACCGCAACGAAGTCGCCTGTATTGAGGCGGATGGGATTGCCGCCCGGATGCAACAGGCTCGAAGCGCGTTGGAACGCCGTGGTGTGAGTGTTCATCGCAACCCTCCGTGAATCGATCAACATCGATGGAGAATGACCCGCCCCCGCTTCGATACTCGCCCTGCTGAATGACGCCTCGCTGACAGTCAGTGCGTGAGCGCCATCTTGCGCGAGCGTCGGCGGGTGACGGCCTGGCTCGACGCTCGCGCATCGAGCAGCGCCCGCAGTGTGACGCGGTGCGCGTTGTCTTCGTCACTGGCGGTGGTGCTGGTGTCGAAGGGCTCGTTGTCGTGGATGGTGGCGCGCACGATCGGGTAGATCTGCTTTTCCCACTTGCTGCCGTTGAACACGCCGTAGTGGCCCGCACCGGCCTGCACATGGTGCGTCTTCAGATAGGGCGGCAGCCCTGAGCACAGATCCTGCGCAGCAACGGTCTGCCCGACCGCGCAGATGTCGTCTTTCTCGCCTTCGACCGTCAGCAGCGCGGTGCGATGGATCGCCGCCGGCTCGACCAGCCGGCCGCCGACCGTCAATTCGCCGCGCGGCAGTGCGTATTGCTGAAACACCTTCTCGACCGTTTCCAGATAGAACTCGGCGGTGAGGTCGCACGTGGCGAGATATTCGTCGTAGAAGGCGCGGATCGTGTCGGCCTTGGCAGGGTCGCCCTTGGCGCGCTGGTAATACATCTCTTCAAACGACTGCACGTGGCGCTCTGAATTCATCGACATGAACGCGCTCAACTGCACGAAGCCCGGATACACGCGGCGCTGCTCGCCAGCAAAGCCGGGCGGCACGACGCCGATCAGGTTCTTCTCGAACCATTCGATCGGCTTGCTGTTGGCTAACTCATTGACGGCGGTGGGGCCGACGCGGCAATCGATGGGACCGGCCATGAGCGTGAGGCTAGCGGGCTGCGCGGGGTCGTTGTCGGCGGCCAGGAGCGAGACTGCCGACAGTGCGGCCACGGTCGGCTGGCAGATGGCCAGCACGTGTGCGTCGGGGCCGATGTGGCGGATGAAATCGATCAGGTGGCCGACGTATTCATCAAAGCCGAAGCGCCCGGCTGACACCGGAATGTCGCGCGCGTTGTGCCAGTCCGTCACGTACACGTCGTGATCGGCCAGCATCGTGCGCAGCGTGCCGCGCAGCAGCGTGGCGAAGTGCCCGGACAAGGGCGCGGCAACCAGCACGCGCGGTTGCGGCGTGGGCGTGGTCTTGCGGAAGTGCACGAGGGTGCCGAACGGCGTTTGCATCGCGGTCTCTTCCACGATCGGCACCACGCGGCCGTCGACCTCGACGCTGTCGATACCGAACGATGGGCGGCGGTGCGTGATCGCGCTGCACTCCAGCAGTTCGAGCCACGCATCCACTGCCCGGGCAGTGGGATGCTCGGTCGACTGTGGCCACTGCGCCATCGCCAGCCGCGAGAACGAGGCCCATGCACGCGCGGGCCGCAGGCATTCGGTCAGCCACTGGTAGAGGGGATACGCGAGCAGGTTCATGGCAGCTTCCGTGATGGCGTCGCAAGACACGTCAAGGCCGGTGGAACGAAGCAGGCAATACATGTGCCAACTCACATGCCGGTGGGCGCCAAACCGCATCCGCGCTGATGATGACTGGCACAGGCTTTGCGCGGCATCCACGCGGGGTGCGGCGTGGCACGCGTCCTTGCAGCGGGCGGGTGCAACCAGCGCACCGGCAAGGTGCCTGCCGCTGGTCATGCACCTGATTGGAAAACGGGGACAACCGGGGACCGATATGAAATCCGTCGACCTGACAACGCTGACGATCAGCAGTCGCAACTATTCGTCGTGGTCGATGCGCGGCTGGCTGCTGGCCAAGCTCAGCGGCCTGCCATTCGAGACGGTGAGCGTGCCCATCGACGCCTCATCGCGCGCGGAATTGCTGCTGCTGTCGCCGTCGATCCTGGTGCCGTGCCTCACGCACGAAGGCCGCAAGGTGTGGGACGTGCTGGCGATTGCCGAATACCTCAACGAACTCTCGCCCGAGGCCAAGCTGCTACCCGCCGACCGACATGCCCGCGCGCATTGCCGCGCGATCTGCGGCGAGATGCATTCGGGCTTCAGCGCGCTGCGCTCGGCACTGCCGATGAACCTGCGCGCACATTTTCCGAACTTCCGCATCTGGTCCCGCGCGCAGCACGACATCGAACGCATCACGCTCATCTGGCGCGAATGCCTCGCCCAGTACGGCGGCCCCTGGCTGTTTGGCGACATCAGCATGGCCGACGCGATGTATGCGCCAGTCGTCATGCGATTCCTGACCTACGACGTCAAGCTCGATCCGGAAATCGCCGAGTACTGCATGCGCGTGCTTGAACACCCGCACGTCGCCGAATGGATTGCCGGGGCGAAGGCTGAGCAGGCAGATATCGATGAGCTTGATATGGAGTTCTAGGGCGGGCACGGGCCGCAGCGCTGCGCGACGGTGACCTGCCGATCAAGTCCTAGCGTGCTGCATCCCAGAACCGCTGTGCACGGAACGGGCGAACATCCACAGCCGGTGTTTCGCCCATCATCATTTCCGCAATTAATCGCCCGGTAATCGGCCCCAGCGTCAGGCCGTGGTGTGCATGGCCGAACGCGAACCACATGTTTGCGTGGTGCGGCGCCGGTCCGATGATCGGCAGCATGTCGGGCGTGCAGGGGCGTGCGCCCATCCAGGGTTCCGCATCCACACGTTCGGCCAGCGGAAAGAGCTTGCGCGCGACGGGCTCGACGGCGTTGAGCTGCACGGGCGTCTTCGGTGCATCGCGGTGGGCGAGTTCCGCGCCCGTCGTCAGCCGGATGCCGCGCGCCATCGGTGCCAGCACATAACCGCCGTCCGCGTCGAGCACGGGATGGTTCAACTGCGCACCTTGCGCGGGCGCGTAATGCATGTGGTACCCGCGTTTGACGGCCAGCGGCAGGCTGTAGCCCAGGCGCGAGGTGATGACGTCTGCCCAGGGACCCATGGCGATGACGACGTTGTCTGCGCGCAGCTCGCCTTCCTTGGTTTGCAACAGCCACGGGGCGTTGGGCGTGAGCGTGTTGGCATCGGCTTCAAACAGGCGGCCGCCGAGTTGCTCGAAATACCTTGCGTAGGCCGTGACCAGCGCGTTCGGGTCGCTCACGGAATCCGCTTCTGTATAGCGCAGGCCGCCCAGGAGCGCTGTGTCGAGATGCGGTTCAACGCTGCGTAGGCGCGCCGGGTCAAGCGCTTCAAAGGCGACGCCGTATTCGCGTTGCCAGCGCTCGACGTTGCGCGTTTCCTTGTCTTGCGTGGCGGCATTGCGGAAGACCTTGATCCAGCCGCTGGGCCGGATCAGATGCGTGGCGCCGGCGGCTTCGGCCAGCGCGCGGTGCTCGCTCACGCTGTGCGCGATCAGCGGCGCATACGCACGCGCAATCGCCGCGTGCCGCGTGGGGTGCGAGTTGCGCCAGTACTGCCAGAGAAACGGCAGCAACCGGGGCAGGTCGCCAGGGTGGTAATGCACGTCCGCCGACGTGTTGCCCGCATAACGCAACAACGTCGACAGGTCGCGCGGAAACGCATACGGATACACACCCTCGCGCTGAATCAGCCCGGCATTGCCGAACGACGTCTCAAAGCCGGGCGCACGGCGGTCCACCAGGGCGACGGCGCGCCCGCGTTTCTGCAGATGCACCGCCACCGACACGCCGACAATGCCGGCGCCCAGCACAAGGGTGTCAAAGCGCATGGCGATCGGCTCCTCAGCCCTTGGCCAGCGCCGTGACGGCGATTTCCACATCGATGCCCGGGCGCATCAGGCCCGACTGCACGCAGGCGCGCGTAGGCGCGTGGCCGGCCGGCACCCACGCTTCCCACGCGGCGTTCAGCTCGGCGAAGTGCTTGGCGTCGGTCAGCCAGATGTTGGCGGAGATCAGACGCGTCTTGTCGACACCCGCTTCAGCCAGCAGGGCGTCGATGCGCGCGAGGATGTTGTTGGTCTGCTCCGTGATCGACTTGAAGTCGACGTCAGGCACTTGGCCGGCCAGATGCACGATGCCGTTGGCGATCACGATCTGGCTCATGCGGGCGTTGGTGTGGAAGCGTTGGATGTCGGTCATGTCGATTCGGATGTGGATACAAAAAAAGCGAAAGAAGCGTCGATGGTAGCGCTCCTGGGCGTCACTTGCGCAGCGCCCGCCCCGCCAGCACATCCGGCACCGCCTTGCCATCGGCCACAGCCACCGCACCGTTGACGAGCACCCAGCGCACGCCCACGGGCGGCAGCCCAGGCTGTTCATAGCTGGCGCGGTCGGCGTAGGCGGCGGGGTCGAAGACGACCAGATCGGCAAACTTGCCCGCCTGCACGGTGCCGCGGTCCTTGATGCCGAAGATGTCGGCCGTGCGGGCGCTGGCCTGGCGGATGGCAAACGGCAGTGTCATCACGTGCTTGCGCGTGACGTATTCGCCGATGCGGCGTGCGAAGGTGCCGGCTTCGCGCGGGTGTCCGGCGATGCCGTCGGAGCCGCCCACGACGAAGTCCTGCTTCATGAACGCTTCCAGGTCGGCATCGCTCATGTTGAACGACACGATGTTCGTGCCGCCGCGCTGGATCACGCTGATGGCCGCATCGACGGGGCTCACGCCGAGCTTCTTGCCCAGCGCCTCGAGCGACTGGCCGTTGTATTCAGGGTTGGCGGAGATCAGCACCTGCGCCGCTGGCCCGTTGCGCTGTCGCATGGCCTTTTCCATGTCGGTGGCGATGCGCGCGCGCGTGGCCGGGTCTTCCAGCCGCTTGAGCAGCGCGTCGTTGCCGCCGTCGCGCGCCCAGCCCGGCACCAGCGCCGGAATGATGTGCGTGCTCGACGCCGTGTACGGATACTGGCTTGCCGATACGTTCATGCCGTTGGCCTGCGCCTGCCGTATCAGGCTGATGATCTCGGCGCTCTTGCCCCACGAATCCACGCCCAGCGCCTTGATGTGCGAGATGTGGATCGGGATGCCCGACTGCTGGCCGATGTCCAACGCCTCCTTCACGGCGTTGACGAGGCCGGTGCGAAAGTTGCCCTCGTCGCGCAGGTGTGTGTCATAGATGCCGCCACGCGCCGCCACGGTCTTGGCCAGCGCCACCACCTCGTCGGTTTTGGCGAACACGCCTGGCGTATAGACCAGGCCCGTCGACATGCCGAATGCGCCGTCGCGCATGCCGTCTTCCATCAGGCCTTGCATGGTCTTGAGTTCATCAGTGGTGGGTGCGCGCGCCACGTCGCCCATCACGCGGTGGCGCACGGCGTTGTGGCCCACGAGCATGGCCACGTTGGTGCCGATGCGGTTGGCGTCCAGCGCCTTGAGCGTCGGCCCGATGCGGTCGAGATCCGGCCCGTCGCCTTCGAGCACGATGCCGTCGTTGCCGATCACCACCGTCGTCACGCCTTGCAGCAGGTACGGCAGGTTCTGGCGCCGGTCTTTGGAGATGAGGTTGTGATAGGCGTGCGTATGCGGATCGATAAAGCCCGGCGCCACCACCAGCCCGCGCGCGTCGAGCACCGTTTTTGCCGGCACGCCCGTGGCGGAGGGCTGCACCAGCACGATGCGGTCATTGCGGATGCCCACGTCGGCCACGAAGGGCGCGCCGCCACTGCCGTCGACCACCGTGCCGTTGCGGATCAGGATATCGACCGGTTCAGGCTCAGGCGCGGCACGGGCCGGACCAGCGAGCGCAAGGCTCAGGGTGAGGGCGGACAGCAGGCACTGCGGCAGACGGTGTGGGCGCATATCGGCTTCCTTGTGGTTTGCAGCGAGTGTAAGGAGCCTCGTCGCACACATCGCATGCAAATGGTTCCGACCGGTATGCGCAGCGGACATGCGGGCCGTTACCGGCGAATGCGCCCACATAAGGCGCCGATACAACACTCAGTGATTTCAACATCTGATTTAAGAACAACTAATCACCCGCAATCCCTTGTCGGCATTGGGTCGGCCCAGGCATTGACGACAATGTGCGGCCGCCCCCACTCTAGAGGGGGGCACCTGCTTTGCCCCGATGACACAATCGCCGAAATTCAGAAGTCCATGCCGCGCCCCGGCGCGCCGCGTGGCGGACCCGGATGAGGAGCTTCATGCAAGGAAGTTGGATTGCGATATCGGCGGCGCGTGCGCGGGCGCATCGGCTGTATGGCGTTCGCGGCTGGCTGGTGACGCTGCTGTGGCTGAACACGCTGCCCGCGCTGGTGGTGGTGCTGGCGATGGCCATGGTGCTGATGTCGGGCGAGACGGGCGATGGCGCGGCGCGGTCGCTGCCGGCGCTGGCGGGGCTGGCGTTTCCCTTGGGGCTGGTGGTTGTGGCGTTCTTGCGTGTGCGCTGGTTTCCGTGGGTCTGGCTGGGATATTGCCTGCTGCAGTTGGCCGCCACGCTGGGCATGAGCGGTGGGATCAAGGCGTGGGCCGTGCAGGCATCCGGCGCCACGTCGGCGGGATGGCCGCTTGCGCTGTTGCTGGCGGCGGAGGTGTTGGTGCCGATTGGAACGCTCGCGTATCTCGCCCGCTCCCGCCGCGTGCGCGTGACGTATCGGCACGAGGTGCGCGCGAGCGATCCGGCCGCCGCACCGGCCGTGTTCGACAGGCTGAACCCGAACGAAACGCCGTCTGACGCCACCGACCATGCGCGCGAACGCGCTGCGCTGCGCCGCGTGACGCAGGAACTCAGTTCCGGCGTGCTCGACACGCAAACCTGGATGCACGTGATGCGCCATCACGCCGAGGCCACCGATGGGGCGCGCACCACGGCGTATGTGCGGGCGCGCATGGCTGTGCTGTGTCCGCCGGCGCATGTGCATCCGCCGCTCGTGCGCACACTCGCATCGGGTTTGGGCGCGCTGCTGGTCAGCCTGTTCGCAGCGGCTGCGTTGATGGCCGCAGTGATTGCGGTGGCGATGAGCGTGCCGGGCGATGCGACCGCGCTGCTTGAGTTGCTCGTTGCCGTGGCGCTGGCGTTGAGCTGGCTGGCCGGGCTGTTTGTGGGCGCGCGCTTCCTGCGCGCCGTTGCCTGAGGCTTAACGGTTGGCCATTGGTATGGACGTGGGCGGGGCCATCACGTGGTTCCAGTCGCCGCCCACCGCCTTGACGAGAAACACGCTCGTCGTCATCTGCTGGCCGAGAATCTGCACCGCCGTGCGCTGGTTGTTCAACAGCGACTGCTGCGCGGTGATCACGTCCAACGACGTTGCCAGGCCGCCCTCATAGCGCGCGCTGGCAATGTCGTAGACCTTGCGGGCGCTTTCCACGGCATGGCGCGCCTGGCTTGCGGCACGGTCCAGCGATTGCAGTCCGGCCAGACCATCTTCGACTTCCTGCAGCGCGCCCAGCACCGTCTGGCGGTAGTTCGCGATCGCACCTTGGTAAGCCGCGTTGGCAATGTCCACACGCGCCCGCGTGCGGCCGGCGTCAAACACCGTCTGGGCGATCTGCGTGCCGAACGACCACAGCAGCGTCGGCGCAGAAAATAGCAGCGCCAGATCGCGGCTTTCCCAACCGGCGCCGCCGTTGAGCATCACGCTCGGGAAGAACGCAGCGCGCGCCACGCCGACTTGCGCGTTGGCAGCAGCGGCCCCGCGTTCAGCGGCCGCCACGTCGGGGCGGCGCTCGATCACGTCGGACGGCAGTGCTACCGGAATCTGTGGCGCCGTGCCCTTGAGCGGGTTCGGGTCGAGATGGAACGCAGGCGCCGGTGTGCCGACCAAAGTGGCCAGCGCGTGTTCGTACTGCGCGCGTTGCTTGGTCAGCAGTTCGGCCTGCGTGGCGGTGCTGTCGACGAGCGCCTGTTGCTGCGCCAGGTCGAGCCCCGATGCCACACCGTCCTGATGCCGTGAGGTGACGAAATCCAGCGCCTTGCGCTGCAGCGCCAGCCCTTCCTGCACCACGGCGATTTCCGCATCGGTTTCGCGCAGGTTGTACCAGGTGGTGGCCACCTGCGCTGCCAGCAGCAGGCGGAAATTCTCGGCATTGGCGCCGGCCTGCTCTTCACTCGCCGCCGCGTTGGCGACAGTGTTGCGCACGCGGCCGAACAGATCGGCTTCGTAACTCACGTCGGCGCGCACCACGAAATCGCTCTGCACGGTCGACATGGTCGGACTGTTGTACGACGAGAGCGGCCGCTCCGACGACGTGCGCGTACGCGTGTCGTTGTTGGTGGCCGTGATGGTCGGCAGCAGGCTGGCACGCGCCACGCGCGTCTGCGCCTGTGCCTGCTCCAGGTTCGACAGCGCAACCTTCAGCGATTGGTTTTCTTGCAGCGCCTTTGTGATCAGCCTGTCGAGCTGTGGATCGTTGAAGCGCTGCCACCACGGGCCTTTGGGCGTTGCATCGGCGGGCTGCGCGGCGCGCCACGGTGCTTCGGTCTGCCAGTGCGCCGGCAGATCCATGGCCGGGCGCTCGTACGTCGGCGCCAGCGAGCAACCGGCCAGCGAGACGATCAGCGAGGCCGCCAGCGCGGCAGAGCGCAACCGCGGTCGACCCATCATGATGCGCGCGGCGCCGATGCCGCCGGTGCCGAAGCGGGCGCTGGCGTGACGATGGTTACCGCCTCGCCTTGCTCGATGGAATCGGCCGGGTTGAGGATCAGCGCGTCGTTGGGCTTGAGGCCCGAGACGATCTCCACCGTGCGGCCGTAGTCCCGCCCGATGATGACGGGGCGCAGGTCGACGCGGCCGTTTTCTGCGATGGCGATGCGCGGGCCCTCCTTGCGGAAGAGCAGCGTGTTCGTCGGCACGAGGTAGGTGCCCTGCGCGCTGGCGCTCGCGCTCGCACTATCGCCGGACGATTTGCCCTTGATGGCGACCTGCACATACGCACCCGGCAGCAGGCGGCCCTCCTTGTTGGGCAGCTGTACTTCCACCTGCATGGTGCGCGTGGTGGTGTCGATGGCACCCGACGCGCGCGAGATGGTGCCGTGGAAGGTCTGACCGGGCAGCTCCGACAGCGTGACAGCCACGTCCTGTCCGACCTTCACCTGCTGCGAATACGCCTGCGGCACATAGAGATAGATGCGCAGCGGATCGGTTTGCGCGAGCGTGAACAGCTCGCGGTTGGCGCCCGCATTGCCGGCATTGACCAGCGTGCCGACATCGACGTTGCGCTTGGTCACCACACCCGCAAACGGTGCCACCACGCGGCGGAAGCCTTGCAGCTCCTGCAGGCGGCGCACGTTGGCTTCGGCGGCGGCCAGATCGGCCTGGGCCTGGTTGGCGGCGCTGGTGCGCTCGTCCAGTTCCTGTTGCGAGACGGCGTCTTTCTGGCGCAGGTTCTGCCAGCGCGTGAGCGACGTTTGCGCCAGCGCCTTGCGTGCGGCGGCCTGGTTGCGTGTGGCTTGCGCCTGGTTCAGTTCCTGGTCGACTTCGGGCGTGTCGAGCAGCGCCAGCACTTCGCCCTTGTCCACATGGGCGCCGATGTCCTTGAACCAGCGCAGCACGTAGCCGCTGGTGCGGGCATAGATGGGCGATTCAACGTAGCCCTGCAGCGTGCCCGGCAGCGTCAGTTCGCGGCTGGCGTTGGCCGGTTTGGGCGCAGTGGTGGTGACGTAGCGGCTGGTCTGCGCGCTCACCTGACGCTCCAGCGCATGCGCGTTGTAGTAGCGGCTGACCAGCGTGCGGGCAGCGCCCAGCGCCAGCAGAACCGCCACGACGATCACGACCCAGCGTGCGCGGCGCATGGCCGGCGCGCGGTCCACCTGTTCGATCGGGTCGACGGTGACGACGTGGTGCGGCGGGCCGTCCGCGAGGTGTCCCGCATGCGCCCCGGAATGCGCCCCAGGATGGGCACTGGATGTTTGCTCAGACATGTCCTTCGCTTCCCCGCAAATCGTCACTACGCCGGGCGGCGCGCCGCTGCAATCTGTTGTGCACGCTGGCAAACACCACCGGAACAAAGAAAAGGGTCGAGACGGTCGCGAACAGCAGACCGCCGATCACCGCGCGCCCCAGCGGCGCGTTCTGTTCTGCACCTTCGCCCAGGCCCAACGCCATCGGCACCATGCCGATGATCATCGCCAGCGCCGTCATCAACACCGGACGCAGGCGGGTGGCGCCGGCTTCGAGCGCCGCCTGCACCGGCGCAATGCCTTCAGCCAATCGCTCGCGCGCGAACGAAATCAACAGAATCGAGTTGGCGGTCGCCACGCCCATCGTCATGATCGCCCCCGTGAGCGATGGCACCGACAGCGTCGTTCCCGTCACGAACAGCATCCATGCAATGCCGGCCAGCGCCGCGGGCAGGGCGGTCACGATGATGAGCGGATCGATCCACGACTGGAAGTTCACCACGATCAGCAGGTACACCAGCACGATCGCCATGACGAGCCCGACGCCCAGGCCAAGGAACGACGATTCCATCGTGTTGACCTGACCGCGCACCGTGACCTGCGCGCCGCGTGGCAGCTTCGGTCGGATGTCGTCGACGGCCTTCTGCACTTCCTTGGCGACGGCGCCCAGGTCGCGGCCCTGCACGGCGGCATAGACGTCCACCACCGGCGTGATGTCGTAGTGCGACACCACTTGAGGCTGCACCGCGGGGCTCACCTGCACGAGGTTGCCCAGCAACTGCGGCCCGCCTGCCTGTGCAGCGCCACCGCGCGAGCTTGCCACCGGCGTGCGCAGCAGTGCGTCGAGCGAATCGACGCGGTACTGCGGGCTGGTGACGGCCACCTGGTACACCACACCGTTGATCGGGTTGAGCCAGAACGTGGGCGAGGTCTGGAAGCTCGAGCTGAGCGACACGAGCAGGTTCTGCGCCACATCGCGCCCTTCCAGACCGACCTGCTGGATGCGCGTGCGATCCATGTTCAGGGCGAGCGTAGGCTGATCGAAACGCTGGTGCACATGCGTATCCACCGCGCCCGGAATCTGCTTGATGCGGTTGGCCAGGATGCCCGCAAGCTGCTGGTTGGTCGCCACGTCGGCGCCGGAGAACTGCACGTCGATGGCCGACGGCAAGCCGAAGTTCAGGATCTGGCTGACGATGTCTGCAGGCTGGAACGCGAACTCCACACCGGGGAAGCGTTTGGGCAGTTCCTCGCGCAGGCGGCGGATGTATTCCGCGCTGGGTTTGCGTTCGCCCTCGTGCAGGGCAATCAGGATTTCACCGTCGAGCGTGCCGATGGTGCCCGCGTTGCTGTACGACAGGTTGATCCCCGAGTTCGGCACGCCCAGGTTGTCGAGGATGGTCGACAGCTCCTGCTTGGGAATGATCTCGCGAATGGCGGTTTCCACTTCGTCAGCCAGCCGTGCGGTTTCTTCAATCCGCAGGCCCGACGGCGCGCGCATGTGCAGGCGGATCTGGCCGGCATCCACATCCGGGAAGAAGTCGCGCCCGAGCACGAGGTACAGGGCGCACGACGCTACGCAGAAGCCCAGGAACGACAGTGCGAACACGCGGCGGTATTCCAGCAGCCCGCCGAGGATGGCGGCGTAGTTGCCGCGCATGTGTTCGAACTGCGTGTTGAATGCCCGGTAGATGCGGCCGAAGGTGCCCGGTTTTGCATCGGCTTTCCGGGCGTCTTGCGTGTGGCCGGTCATGAGCATCATCACCAGCGTCGGCACCAGCGTGCGCGAAAGCACGTACGACGCGAGCATTGCAAAGATCACCGCTTCGGCCATCGGCACGAACAGGTAGCGCGCCACGCCCGTGAGGAAGAACATCGGCACGAAGACGATGCAGATGCAGAGGGTCGACACGAAGGCCGGCACGGCGATCTCGGCGGCGCCGTCCAGGATGGCGGTGATCGGCTCCTTGCCTTCGTGCAGGTGGCGCTCGATGTTCTCGATGGTGACGGTGGCGTCGTCCACGAGAATCCCGACCGCGAGCGCCAGGCCGCCCAGCGTCATCAGGTTGATGGTCTCGCCGATCAGGTGCAGCACGATGATCGACGACAGGATCGACAGCGGAATCGATACCGCAATGATGGCCGTGCTGCGCCAGTTGCCCAGGAACAGCAGGATCATCGCGGCCGTCAGGCATGCGGCGATCAGCGCCTCGCGGATCACGCCTTCAATGGCCGCCTTCACGAACAGCGACTGGTCGAACAGCGGCGTGATCTTCAGGTCTTGCGGCAACACGGCGGCCGCGGCCGGCAGGAGCTTGTAGATGTTGTTGACGATATCGAGCGTCGATGCGCCGCCGTTCTTCAGGATGGAGAGCAGCACGCCGCGCTGGCCGTCCTGACGCACCACATTCGTCTGCGGCGAGAAGCCGTCGCGCACATTGGCCACGTCACCCAGATAGAGCGTGGCGCCGTTGCTCGTCTTGACCGGAATCGCGTTGAGCGCCGCAATGCTGCCCGGCGTGCCGTTGAGCGTGACGCCGTATTCGGTGGCGTCGATCTTTTGCGTGCCGGCCGGCAGGATGAGGTTCTGCGCGCCCACGGCGTTGACGATATCCACGGGCGTCAGGCCCTGGGCCAGCAGCTTCTGCGTGTCTAGGTCGACCGTGATCTGCCGGCTCTTGCCGCCATACGGGAACGGCACGGCAATGCCCGGCACCGTGATCAGGCGCGGGCGCAGGAAGTTCACCGCCGCATCGTTGAGTTCCTGCTCCGAGAGCGTGTTGCTCGACAGCCCCAGTTGCAGGATCGGAATGCTCGACGCCGAGTACTTGATCACCAGCGGCGGCGTGGTGCCCGGCGGCAACTGCCGCACCTGCGCCTGCGTGCTCGCCACGATCTGCGCGAGCGCCGTCTGGATGTTGGCGTTGGGCTGGAAGAAGACCTTGATGATCGACACGCCGCCCAACGATTGCGACTCGATGTGCTCGATGTCGTTGACGGTGGTCGTCAGGCTGCGCTCCGTGACCGACACGATGCGGTCGGCCATTTCCTTGGCGGGCAGCCCGTTGTAGTTCCAGATGATGCTGGCGACCGGAATGTCGATTTCCGGAAAGATGTCCGTCGGCGTACGCATGAGCGTAAACGGCGTCGCCAGCAGGATCAGCAGGGCGAGGACGATGAACGTCAGCGGCCTTCGCAGCGCGAGTTGGACAATCCACATGGAGGCGTTTCAGAACCGCGGTGCGTTGATGGAGGGCGACGGTTGTTCGATCCGGCCCGACAGGCAGGGACCAACCATTCTAGCGCCGGGGGCCGTCGATCAATATGTCGCTTTGATCTGACTTTATTACATTGCATAACGGCAACTGCCGTGGCAACTGAAGGGCCCCGCTCAGCGCAGATTGCGCCCGCATTGCAGCAGCAGATCGTGCAGCAAAGCCGCGTGCGCGGCGTCGATTCCCTGCAGCATTTCCTGCTCGAGCCGGCTGACGGCCTCGTCGCACAGCGCCAGCAAGGCGAGCGCTTCGTCCGTCAACCCGAGCATGACGATGCGGCCGTGCGTTGGATCGGGCGTGCGCGTCACCCAGCCACGCGCTTCCATCGCCTTCACCACTTCATTGGCCGACTGCGGCGACATGAACGAGCGCTCCGCCAGTTGCGCGTTCGACAGGCTGCCGCGCGCGTGCAGCACAGACAGCGCCGTGAATTGCGGCACCGTGAGCCCGTGCGGGGTCAGCACCTCGCCCAGGCGGCGCTTGACGATGCGATCGGTGCGGCCGATCAGGTAGGGCAGTCGTGCAGACGTTGCGGGTGCGCCGTCTTGTGCGGGCTGAGGTGTGTTGCGTTTGGTTCGTGTGGCCGCCATGGATGTGAGTGGGTGTGCACCTATGCAGATGCGCACATTCTGCTACGTGTCGTTCGGGTCAGGGTTTACGGCAATGATAATCTCCTTGTTATATCAGGCTACCTGATATTAAATTGGCACCAAGCTGAGACGCGCCGCACACAAGACGGTGGGCGTCTCAAGCAGCCGACAGATCAAGGAGACGGAAATGGCTGATTACCAAGGGCGCTGGCAAACCGTGGACGTAAAGGTGGACCAGGGCATTGCATGGGTGACGTTCAACCGCCCGGAGAAGCGCAATGCCATGAGCCCGACGCTCAACTCGGACATGATCCAGGTGCTCGAAGCGCTGGAGCTGGATGCCGATGCCAAGGTGCTGGTACTGACCGGCGCGGGCGATGCATGGACGGCCGGCATGGATTTGAAGGAGTACTTCCGCGAAGTCGACGCCGGCCCGGAAATCCTGCAGGAGAAGATCCGGCGCGATGCCTGCCAGTGGCAATGGAAGCTGCTGCGCATGTATGCCAAGCCGACCATCGCGATGGTCAACGGTTGGTGCTTCGGCGGCGGGTTCTCGCCGCTGGTGGCGTGTGATCTGGCGATTGCGGCGGACGAGGCCACCTTCGGTCTGTCGGAAATCAACTGGGGCATTCCGCCGGGCAACCTCGTCAGCAAGGCGATGGCCGATACCGTGGGCCACCGCCAGGCGCTCTACTACATCATGACCGGCGAGACCTTCACCGGTCAGCAGGCCGCCGCCATGGGCCTCGTCAACGAGAGCGTGCCGCGTGCCCACCTGCGTGCGCGCACCGTGGCACTGGCCGAGAAGCTGCTGGAGAAGAACCCCGTGGTGCTGCGTGCCGCCAAGCACGGCTTCAAGCGCAGCCGCGAGCTGACATGGGAGCAGAACGAGGATTACCTGTACGCCAAGCTCGACCAGGCTACGCTGCGCGATCCGGAGGGCGGCCGCGAGCAGGGCCTCAAGCAGTTCCTGGACGACAAGTCGATCAAGCCGGGCCTGCAAGCCTACAAGCGCGCCTGATCTGGCCCGCTCACGCCAACGCCCCCGGAGACGAACCCATGCCTGAGGTGACTCAGCTTGTGACCCTGCTGATCGGCGGTGAAAGCCGGCCAGCTGCCAACGGTGCCACCTTCGAGCGCCGCAACCCCGTCAACGACGCGGTCGCATCGCGCGCGGCGGCAGCCACGCTAGAAGATGCGGACGCCGCTGTGCAGGCCGCCGCTGATGCGTTCCCCGCGTGGGCGGCCTTGGCGCCGGGCGAGCGCCGCAAGCGGCTGCTGAAGGCCGCCGACTTGATGGACCAGCACACCGACGCCTTCATCCGCGCCGGCGCGGCGGAGACCGGCGCCAGCCCCAACTGGATCGGCTTCAACGTCATGCTGGCGGCCAACATGCTGCGCGAAGCCGCTTCCATGACCACGCAGATCGACGGCAGCGTGATCCCCTCGGATGTGCCGGGCAACTTTGCGATGGCCGTGCGCCAGCCGTGCGGTGTGGTGCTCGGCATCGCACCGTGGAATGCGCCGGTGATCCTCGGCACGCGCGCGCTGGCAATGCCGCTGGCATGCGGCAACACGGTCGTGCTCAAGGCGTCGGAACTGTGCCCGGGCGTGCATCGGCTGATCGGCACCGTGCTGCAGGAGGCGGGCCTGGGCGATGGCGTGGTCAACGTGGTGACCAACGCGCCGGCCGATGCCGCCCAGGTGGTGGAGCGCCTGATCGCGCATCCGGCCGTGCGCCGCGTGAACTTCACGGGCTCGACGCATGTGGGGCGCATCATTGCGCAGCACGCGGCGCGGCACCTGAAGCCTGCGCTGCTGGAGCTGGGCGGCAAGGCGCCGGTGCTGGTGCTGGACGATGCCGACCTGGATGCCGCCGTGGAAGCAATTGCGTTTGGCGCATTCTTCAACCAGGGGCAGATCTGCATGTCGACCGAACGCGTGATCGTCGATCGCAAGATTGCCGATGCCCTCGTCGACAAGCTGGCCGCCAAGGCGCGCACGCTGCGCGCAGGTGACCCGACCGACGCGACCGCGCAACTGGGCGCGATGGTGAGCGTAGATGCGGCCCGGCGCGTGCAGGCGCTGGTGGAAGACGCCCGCGCGCACGGCGCTGCGCTGCCCGTCGGCTTGCATATGGATGGCGCCATCGTGCAGCCCGCCATCGTGGATGGTGTGACACCCGCCATGCGGCTGTACAACGAGGAATCGTTCGGCCCCGTGGTAACCGTGGCGCGCGTGGATGGCGATGAAGAGGCGATTCGCCTGGCCAATGACAGCGAATACGGCTTGTCGGCCGCCGTGTTCAGCCGCGATGTGTCGCGCGCCATGCGGGTCGCGCAGCGTATCGAATCGGGCATCTGCCACATCAACGGCCCCACCGTGCACGACGAGGCGCAGATGCCGTTTGGCGGCGTGAAGAGCAGCGGCTACGGCCGGTTTGGCGGCAAGGCGTCGATTGCCGAATTTACCGAGCTGCGCTGGATCACCTTGCAGAATACGCCGCGCCACTATCCGATTTAACCGATCTGAAGTTCGGCAGCCGCCCACCACAACCATAAAACGGGCGGCGCATTCAGGAGACAAGACGTGAATCACGTCGAAATGCAGGCTCAGGGCCCGCAGGTTCAAACCGGGCATCACACGCCGCCCCCGGCAGGTGTGCCCGATCACCCCTACAGGCAGGTTGCCGTGAGCGATGCGCCTGCGCGTTGCGAGACGGACGCGCGCGACGGCGGTGTCTGGCACGTGCGTAATACCGAAGCGCTGGCGGAACATCCGGCGCGCATGACCGACTGTCTGGTCGCGGGCGCGCAGCGCCACCCGGATCGCGTGCTGGCTGCACGTCGCGGGCCGGACGGCGCATGGATCAAGCTGACCTACCGCGAGATGCTGGTGCGCGCACGCGCCATCGGTCAGGCATTGCTGGATCGCGGCGTCTCCACCGAGCGCCCGCTGGCGATTCTGTCCGGCAACGATCTTGAGCACTTGCAGCTGGCGCTCGGCGCCATGTGGGCGGGTGTGCCCTACGCGCCGGTGTCGCCGCCGTATGCATTGGTGTCGACGGATTTCGGCAAGCTGCGCCACGTGTTTGACGTGCTGACGCCGGGGCTCGTCTATGCCGCCGATGGCGCGGCCTTTGCCAACGCCATCAGCGCGGTGGTGCCGCCCGGCGTGGAGGTCATCACGCGCGACGGCGTATTGCCCGGGCGCAGCGCCACCGCCTTCGACACGCTGCTGCACACGCCCGTGACCACGGCAGACGCCGCGCAGGCCGCAACCGGCCCCGATACGCTGGTCAAGGTGCTGTTCACCTCCGGCTCGACGCGCGCGCCCAAGGCCGTGCCGACCACGCACCGCATGCTGTGCAGCAATCAGCAGATGCTGCGCCAGACCATTCCCGAATTCGCCAAGGAGCCGCCGGTGCTGGTGGATTGGCTGCCCTGGAATCACACGTTCGGCGGCAGCCACAACGTCGGCATCGTGCTCTACAACGGCGGCACGCTATACATCGACGACGGCCGGCCCGTGCCCGGCAAATTCGACGAGACCCTGCGCAACCTGCACGAGATCGCACCCACCGCGTATTTCAACGTGCCCAAGGGGTGGGAAGAACTCGCGCTGGCGCTGGAGCGGGACCCGGCGCTGCGCGAGACCTTCTTCTCCCGCGTGAAGCTCTACTTCTTTGGCGGTGCAGGACTGTCGCAAGAAGCCTGGGACCGGCTGGAGCGCGTGACCGGCCAGCACTGCGGCGAACGCATCCGCATCATGGCCGGCCTGGGCATGACAGAGACGTCGCCGTGCTGCCTGTTCACGACCCGGCCGATCATGCGTTCCGGCTATGTCGGCACGCCGGCGCCGGGCTGCGAACTCAAGCTCGTGCCCGTGGGCGACAAGCTGGAGGCGCGCTTTCGCGGGCCGCACGTCATGCGTGGCTACTGGCGCCTGGGCGAAGAGCCTGCCGCACCGGTCTTCGATGAAGACGGCTACTACTGCAGCGGCGACGCGCTGCGTTTCTACGACGCGGACCACCCCGAAAAAGGCCTCGTCTTCGATGGCCGCATCGCGGAGGACTTCAAGCTCAGCTCCGGCACGTTCGTCAGCGTGGGCCCGTTGCGCGCACGTGTGATCGCCGCAGGCGCGCCGTATGTGCAGGACGTGGTGATTGCCGGCATGAACCGTGACGACATCGGCTTGCTGGTGTTCCCGCAGGTGGAGCGATGCCGGCGGCTGTCTGGCCTGCCGCCAAGCGCCAGCGCAGCCGAAGTGTTGGCCGCCCCCGCCGTGCGCGCCGCATTTGCCGCACTGCTGCACGAACTGAACGCCACGGCCACCGGCAGCGCGACGCGCGTGGCGCGGCTGCTGTTGCTCGATGTGCCGCCATCGCTCGACCGCGGCGAGATCACCGACAAGGGCACGCTCAACCAGCGCGCCGTGCTGGCCCACCGCGCCGAGCAGGTCGACACGCTGTATCGCGATGGCGATCCCGCGGTGATTCGCGCGGGCTGATTCCAACGCAGCACGACACCCAACCGGCAAAGACCGGTTCATCCACCCAGGAGGAGACTCATGAAGACCGTCATGTCACGGGGCATGGCGCTGGCCGCGCTCGCCCTCACGCTGAGCTGCGCCGGCTGCAACGACGACAGCACCAGCGACGCATCGTCGTCGCAAGCATCGCAGCTGCCGCAGCTTTCGCCTGCCACGGGTTTGAATCTCGCCGCCGCGTGCGAGAGCTTTGCCGGCAAGCTGAGTTTTGCCAACACCAGCATCACCGCCATCTCGACTGTGGCCGCTGGCACGTTGAGCGTGGGCGGCAACGCCGTGCCCGAGCACTGCCTGATCACCGGCACCATGAACACGCGTGTGAGCCCGGTGGACGGCAAGACCTACGCCATTGGTTTCGAGATGCGTCTGCCCAAGGCATGGAACGGTCGCTTCTACTACCAGGCCAACGGCGGGCTCGATGGCGCGGTGGCCACGGCGCTCGGCGCGTTGGGCGGTGGCCCGGTCAGCAGTGCGCTGGGCTCCGGGTTTGCCGTCATCAGTTCGGATGCGGGGCACAACGGTAGCCAGGTGCCGCTGTTCGGGCGCGACTCGCAGGCGCGTCTGGATTACGGCTACAACGCTGTTGCCACGCTCACGCCGATGGCCAAGTCGATGATCGCGCAGGTGTACGGCAAGGAGCCGGACCGCAGCTACTTTGGCGGGTGCTCCAACGGCGGGCGCCATGCGATGGTGGCCGCCGCGCGTTCGGCCAATGCATATGACGGCATCGTGGCCGGCGACCCGGGCTTCCACCTGCCCAAGGCGGCCATCAACGAGGTCTACAGCGCGCAGCAGCTCGCGACGGTGGCGACCGCCAACACCAGCGCGGGCTTCCCAGACATCACCACGTCCCTGAGCGCGGCGGAGCGCGCCATGGTCGCCAGCCACGTACTCGCCAAGTGCGACGCATTGGACGGCACGACCGACGGCATGATCAACAACCTCAAGGCGTGCCAGACCGCCTTCAGCCTCGCCAGCGATGTGCCGACCTGCACCGGCGCCCGTGACGGCACGTGCCTGACCGCCGCGCAGAAAACCGTGATGGCCAACCTGTTTGCCGGCGCGCGCAACAGTGCGGGGCAGGCGTTGTACTCGGGCTTTTCGTTTGATGCGGGCATCAGCGGCAGCAACTGGGCGGCGTGGAAGCAGGGCAACTCGATCCAGCTGGATCCTGCAGCGCTGGCGTTCGTGTTTACGACCACGCCGCAGCCGGCGTCGGCCATCACGTCACTCACCGCGTATGGCCTGGCGTTCAACATGGACACCGACGCGCCGAAGATCTTCGCGACAGACGCCACGTACACCGAATCGGCGTGGTCGTTCATGACGCCGCCGGATGAAACCAACCTCGGCACGCTCAAGGGGCGCGGCGCCAAGCTGATGGTCTATCACGGCACGAGCGATCCGGTGTTCTCGTCCGACGACACGACCGACTGGTACCAGCGCCTGGCCGCAGCCAACGGCGGCGATGCCAGCAACTTCGCGCGCTTCTATCCGGTGCCTGGCATGAACCACTGCGCGGGCGGGCCGACTGCCGACCAGTTCGACATGCTCACGCCGCTGGTGGCCTGGGTGGAACGCGGCGTGGCGCCCGACAGCGTGGTCGCCACCGCACGCGGCCCCGCCAACGCCGTGCCGAATGCCGAAGTGCCCAGCGACTGGAATGCCGCCGGCCACGACCGCACGCGCCCGCTGTGCGCCTACCCGAAGATCGCGCGCTACACGGGCACCGGCAGCATCAACGACGCCTCGAGCTTCAGTTGCCAATGACGGCCGCCCAACATCCGGAAGGAGATGCCATGCAAACCACCACCACGACGTTGAGCCGGGAGACCGTTGGCGCCGGCGTCGCCATGACGCTCGGGCTGTGCTTCATCGTTGCGCTGCTTGAGGGGCTCGATCTGCAATCCATCGGCGTGGCTGCGCCGCGCATGGCGCGCGAGTTCGGCCTGTCGGTCGGGCAGATGGGCCTTGCATTCAGCGCCGGCACGTTCGGCCTGTTGCCGGGCGCCATGCTGGGCGGCCGGCTGGCCGATCGCATCGGCCGCAAGCGCGTGCTGATCCTGGCGACGGCGCTGTTCGGCATCTTTTCGATCGCCACCGCGCACGTGTGGGATTTCAACAGCCTGTTGGCAATCCGCGTGGCCACCGGCATCGGCCTGGGGGCCGCCATGCCCAACCTGATCGCGCTGTGTGCCGAAGCGGTACCCGCACGCCTGCGCAACACCGCCGTGAGCGTCATGTATTGCGGCATCCCGTTTGGAGGTGCCATCGCCGCGGTGGTCGGCATGTTGAGCGCCGGCGATTCCGGCTGGCGCCACATCTTCTACGTGGGCGGCTTCGGCCCGCTGGTGGTGGTGCCGCTGCTGCTGACGCTGCAGGAATCGCGCCGATTCGACAGCGCGCAGCGGGGCGCCATCCAGCCGCCTCCGGTGTCATGGGCGCTGTTCGGCGAGCGCCGGATGGCGGCCACGCTGTTCCTGTGGGTCAGCTATTTCTTCACGCTGATCGTGCTGTATTTCCTGCTTAACTGGCTGCCTTCGCTGATGGCCGCGCAGGGGCTGAGCCGGCCGCAGGTGGGCATGGTGCAGATCCTGTTCAACATCGGCGGCGGTGCGGGCGCGCTGGGCATCGGCATGCTGATGGATGCGGCACGCCCGCGCTGGGTGGTGTCGGGCATGTATGTCGGCATCATCGCGGCGCTGTCGTTGCTGGCTGCGGCAGGCGGCATGGCATCGATGTCGGCCGGCGCCTTCATGGCCGGGCTGTTCGTGATCGGCGCACAGTCGGTGCTGTATGCGCTGGCGGCGGCGTACTACCCGACCGTGGTGCGCGGCACCGGCGTGGGCGCTGCGGTGGCGGTGGGCCGGTTGGGCTCGATCGCCGGGCCGCTGCTGGCCGGTCAACTGCTGGCGATGGGGCAGCACGCCACCACCATCATCGGTGCCAGCATCCCGGTCACCATCATCGCGGCGCTGGCTGCATTGCTGTTGCTCAAGCGGCCGCGCGTGCAGGACTGACACGGCCGTCCTGTTTCTTGCGCCGTCCGGTCGGCGGCGTATTCCACCTATTCCAAACTGCCGGCCCGCCAGACATGGGGGGCGGGACCGGCTCGACCCTAGGAGGGGCCCCACATGCAAACCACCACCTTGCGCACGCGCTGTCTCGTGCTGGCCGCGGCCACGTGCGCACTCGCCAGCGGCGCGGCCAACGCGCAGAGCGTCACGCTCTACGGCCTGATCGATACCGGCATCGAATACGTGAGCCATGCCAATACCAACGGCAATGGCCTCACGCGCATCCCATCGGTCACGGGCACGCTGCCCTCGCGCTGGGGCCTGCGCGGCGCTGAAGACCTGGGCAACGGCATGAAGGCCGTGTTCACGCTGGAAAGCGGTTTCAACACCGACACCGGCACTTCCGGCCAGGGCGGACGCCTGTTCGGCCGGCAGGCGTGGGTTGGGCTGGCCAGCGATTACGGCACCGTCACGCTGGGCCGGCAGTACAGCATGGTGTTTCTGTCGCTGGCCGATGCAGACATCCTCGGCCCCAGCCAGTACGCTATCGGGTCACTCGATGCGTACATTCCAAACGCCCGCACGGACAACACCATCGCCTACAAAGGCACCTTCAGCGGCCTGACGGTGGGTGCTACGTATTCGTTCGGGCGTGACGCGGCGGGCGGTGTGCCGGCCTCCGGCACCTGCGCGGGCGAGGTGGCGGGCAATGCATCGGCATGCCGTGCCATGTCGGCCATGGTGAAGTACGACGCGGCCACCTTTGGCGTGGCCGGCGCTTATGAAGAGCAGCGCGGCGGCACTGGCGCCACCGCATCCTTCTTCAACGGCAGCGCGCCCATTGCGCTCACCGATGCGGGCGACAAAGACCGCCGCATCGTCGCCAACGGCTATGTGAAGCTCGGCAACGCCAAGCTTGGCGTGGGCTGGATCGGTCGCCACGTGCAAGCTGTTGCCGGCGATGTCCGTTCCAACCTCTACTTCGTCAACGGCAGCTATCCACTCACGGGTGCGCTCACGCTGGACGCGGGCCTGATCCGACTGATCAATGCCGACCAGAGCCGCAGCGCGACGATGGCCGTGCTGCGCGGCGTGTATGCGCTGTCGAAACGCACGGCGCTCTATGCGCAGACCGGCTATCTGTGGAACAGCGCCAACGCGCAGTATTCCGTCAGCGGCGGCGGTGGTGGAACCACGCCGGGCAAGGGCGTGAACCAGCTTGGCGCGATGGTGGGGATGCGGACGGCGTTTTGATGCGGCGGGGGGGCGGCACCGTCATCCGTTGACGATCTCCCCCCCATTCGGATGCAGCGTCTGCCCCGTCATGTAGCTCGCATCGGCAGACGCCAGAAAGATGTAGCACGGCGCGACTTCATCCGGCTGGCCGGCCCGCCCCAGCGGTTCGTTGCTGCCGAATTTGGCGACGTGCTCGGCGTCGAAAGTAGACGGGATCAGCGGTGTCCAGATCGGCCCCGGCGCCACGGCATTCACCAGGATGCCCTTGTCCGCCACCTGCTGCGCCAGCGAGCGCGTGAACGCCACGATCGCCCCCTTGGTGGCGGCGTAGTCCACCAGGTGGCCGCTGCCGCGAAACGCCGTCACTGACGTCGTTGTGATGATGCGCGCGCCTTCATGCAGGTGCGGCAGCGCGGCCCGGATCAAATAGAACATCGCAAAGACGTTCGTGCGGAACGTGCGCTCCAGCTGCGCCGCATCGATGTCGGCCAGGCTCTGCTGCGGGTGCTGTTCGGCCGCATTGCTCACCACGATGTCGATCTTGCCGAAGGTCGCGACCGCCTGCGTGATGACCGCGCGGGCGTGCGCTTCGTCGCCCAGGTCGCCGGCAATGGCTTCGCAGCGGCGGCCGGTCGCGCGGACGAGGCGGCAGGTCTGGTTGGCGTCGTCGTGTTCGTCCAGGTAGGCGATGAGCACATCTGCGCCTTCCTTGGCAAAGCCGATGGCGACCGCACGGCCGATGCCGCTGTCGCCGCCGGTGACGATGGCCACCTTGTCTGTGAGCTTGCCGCTGCCGACGTAATTTTCCATCTCGGATTGCGGGCGGGGCGTCATGTTGCCTTCGGTGCCGGGCTGGCGGTCTTGGTGCTGTGGCGGTTGCTGTTGGGGCTGGTCGGGCATGGTCGGCTCGCTATGAAAGGGTGGAGATACCGGCTTTCAGCACGCGCCATGCCATTGCGCGCGAATGTGATGCGAGGGCGAAATCTCAGGTGCATGCCCGGAGGCACGCGGCTTGCTCAGTGGTGGAAAAGACTTCACATCCACCACGGGAGACGCCATGGACACGCTGCTGTTCCTCTTTGGCGAAGGCAAGGATCTCAACCCCCTGCAAACCGCGATGCGCGCGGTGGTGGTGTTCGCCATCGGGCTGGCGCTGGTGCGCCTCTCTGGCCGGCGCTCATTCGGGCAGCGTGCACCCTTCGACTTTGTGGTGGCCGTGTTGCTCGGGGCGACGTTGAGCCGCGCGATTGTCGGCGCGTCGCCTTTTGTAGCAACGATATCGGCGTCACTCGCGCTGGTGGCCGTGCACCGGCTGTTGGGATGGGCGTGCGTGCGGCTGCCCCAGCTCGAACGGTTCATCGCGGGCCGCGAACGCGAGGTCTATCGCGAAGGCCGTTTCAACCAGGGCGAGATGGATGCGGCACTCATCACCGTGGGCGATGTGCAGGAGAGCGTGCGCCAGACCTTGGGCTCGCGCACGCTGGACGATGTGGAGGCCGCCATTCTGGAGCGCAACGGACAGGTCAGCCTGATCCGCAAGCGCCGCTAATTTTTCACACCTGCATACCACTCCGGAGCCAACCATGCGAGACAAGCAACAGAAGGAAAACCGGGACGCCGAACAGCGTCAGGCCGATTGGGAACAGGCCGAGTCGCACCGCAAACCGGACGACCGGCCGGCCAATGCGGAAGCGGGCCGCCCCGGCAGCACGGCACCGAAGCCGCAGAGCCAGCACGAGACCCTGCGCCGCATGCGCCAGGGCGAGGTGCCGCCGGGCATCACGCGCGACAAGCTGCACGACCCCGGCGAACAGACGCCCGACGCGCCGCCCGCCGACAACCGCAGCTGAGCCCAGCGTGCCGGCCGCAGACGACACCCCGTGGTACCGCCGGCTGGGGCCCGGCTTCATCACTGGCGCGGCAGATGACGACCCCAGTGGGATCGCCACGTACGCGCAGGCCGGCGCACAGATGGGTACCGGCATGCTGTGGACGCTACTGCTGACGCTGCCGCTCATGATTTCCATCCAACTGGTCAGTGCGCGCCTGGGGCGTGTGTCCGGCCGGGGCGTGGTGGCCAATATCCGGCAGCATCACTCGCCGTGGCTCGCGTATGCGTTCGTGGCGCTGGTCACGGTGGCGAACATCATCAACGTCGGCGCGGACATTGCGGCCATGGGCGACAGCGTGCGGTTGCTCCTGGGTGGCTCTACCGCGTGGTATGCGTGCCTGTTTGCCGTGTTCACGCTTGTGCTGCAAGTCTGGATGCCGTATCGGCGGTATGCGCGCTATCTGCAATGGGTGGCACTGTCGCTGCTGGCGTACGTGGCCACGGCATTTGTCGTGAAGGTGGACTGGCCGCACGCGCTGCACGACACCGTGGTCCCGCAGCTGCATTGGTCGAAAGACTATGCAATGACGCTCGTCGCGGTGTTTGGCACCACGATCAGCCCGTATCTATTTGTCTGGCAGGCAGCGGGGGAGGTCGAAGAAACACGCCTGGCCGAAGACGAAGCGCCGCTCAAGAAGGCCCCGTGGCAGGCGAAGGACCAGTTCGCCCGCATCCGCATCGACACCACGGTCGGGATGGTCGTGTCGGCGCTCATCGCTTTCTGCATCATGCTGACGGCCGCGTATGCGCTGCACACGCACGGCGTCACGCAAATCGAAACGTGCGCGCAGGCCGCCGAGGCGCTCAAGCCGGTGGCCGGCCGCTTTGCGCAGATGCTGTTTGCCGTGGGCGTGATCGGCACCGGATTGTTGGCGGTGCCGGTGCTGGCGGGCTCTGCCGCCTATGCCGCTGCCGAGGCCTTCAAGTGGCATAGCAGCCTGGAGGCCAAGGTGCACCACGCGCCCAAGTTCTACCTGTTCCTGACGCTGGTGATGGCGGCCGCCATGGTGATGGTGTTCCTGCCCATCGAGCCCTTCAAGTTGCTGTACTGGTCCGCCGTGCTCAACGGCGTGGCCGCCACGCCGGTCATGGTGATGCTGCAGTTGATGTCGCGCCGCAAGGCGGTGATGGGGCCGTTTCGCAGCTCGCCGCTGCTGCATGGCACGGCTTGGGTGGCGACGCTGTGCATGTGCGCCAGCACATTGCTGTTCTTCGTGCTGGCTGCGCGAGGGTCCTGAAAAACATCGTGGCCTGCCGCGCAGGCACCGGGGTTGCGTGTCTTGGGCGAAACCGCGCTTCGGCGCGGTGTCCTGTTCACCAATCAGGGGTCAATCATGAAAGCTGTTGTATTTCACGGCATCGGCGACATTCGTCTGGAAGACGTGCCCGAGCCGACACTGCGCGAGCCCACCGACGCCATCGTGCGCCTCACGGCCAGCGCCATCTGCGGGACGGATCTGCACTTCGTGCGCGGCACCATGGCCGATGTGAAGGAGGGGCGCATTCTCGGCCACGAAGGCGTGGGCGTGGTGGAAGCGCTGGGCGACGATGTGCGCAATCTGTCGGTGGGCGATCGGGTGGTGATTCCGTCCACCATTGCATGCGGCGCGTGCGCATATTGCCGTGCCGGTTACACGGCGCAATGTGACGTGGCGAATCCGCATGGGCACTTGGCCGGCACGTCGTTCTACGGCGGCCCGGAAGAAGCCGGCGGGTTCGACGGCCTGCAGGCGGAAAAGGCGCGTGTACCGTTTGCGCACGTCAACCTCGTCAAGCTGCCCGACGAGGTGTCGGACGACCAGGCCATTCTGCTGTCGGACATCTTTCCCACCGGCTACTTCGGCGCCGATCTGGCCAACATCAAGCCAGGCCATACCGTTGCCGTGTTCGGTGCAGGGCCGGTGGGGCAGTTCGTGATCGCCTCGGCCAAGCTGATGGGCGCGGGGCGCATCTTTGCGGTGGACCACCTGCCGGACCGGCTCGACATGGCGCGCGCCCAGGGGGCCGAGGTGATCGATTTCGAAAGCGAAGACCCCGTGCAGGCGTTGCGCCGGCTCACCGGCGGCATTGGCGTGGATTGCGCCATCGATGCCGTGGGCGTGGACGCGCAGCATGCCGACCACGGCCCAGCCCGCCCCGACGACAAGACGGCCGAAGCGTTTGCCGCCGAGCGCAAAGCCACAACGCCGCAAGCGCGCGGCACGGGTGCCGTTTCCGATGCCAACGAGAACGCACCGTGGCAAGCCGGCGACGCGCCCTCGCAAGCGTTGCGCTGGGCCGTCGAAGGCCTGGCCAAGGCGGGCACGCTGTCGATCATCGGCGTGTACCCGCCCAACGACACGACGTTCCCGATCGGCATGGCAATGAACAAGAATCTCACCATCCGCATGGGCAACTGCAACCATCGTCGCTATCTGCCCAAGCTGGTCGAGCTGGTGCGCACGGGCGCGATCGATCCGGCGACCGTGTTGTCCGTGCGCGAGCCGATGGCGGCGGCGCTCGATGCCTACCGCGCCTTCGACACGCGCGAGCCCGGCTGGATGAAGGTCAAGCTCGATCCGCAAGCTACTGATGGCGCTCGCACGCCCCGCGCCTCGCGCGCATGAGCCGGGCGCTGCACGATCGCGTCGCTGGGCTCGGGCCGGTGCTGGTGATCTCACCGCACTTTGACGACGCGATCTTCTCGTGTGGTGCGTTGCTCGCCGCGCATCACGGCAGTCGCACGGTCACGGTATTTGGTGGCGCACCGGAAACGCCGGTCTCCACGGCATGGGACCGGGAAGCGGGCTTTGCCGATTCCAACCAGGCGTTGGCCGCGCGCCGGCTGGAAGACGCGCAGGCGCACGCGCAGGTCAGCGCCACGGTGCATCACCTCGATTTTTGCGACAGCCAGTACGGGCAGACGCCCTCCGTGGCCGAACTGGAGCGTGCGCTCTACCGCCTGGTGGAAAGGCGCGCGGCAGACGCGGTGTTCGTGCCGCTGGGGCTGTTCCACAGCGACCACGTACTCGTGCACGAAGCGGCGTTGCTGTTGCTGCGCAAGCTGCCGCAGCAGCTGTGGATCGGTTACGAGGACGCGCTGTACCGGCGGGGGCGCGGTGCCGTGCAGGACCGCATCGTTGCACTGGCCGCGCAGGACATCGTGGCCACGCCGGTGTCGCCCGTCACGGCCGTCGATGGCCGTCAGAAACGGCGCGCTGTGGCCTGTTACGTGAGCCAGCTGCGCGCCTTCGGCCCCGGCGGCGTGGAAGACCTGCACCAGCCCGAACGTTTCTGGCTGTTGGAACCCAAGCAAGGAGAACCCGATCATGCAACCGCTGGATGACGCCCGCAGGGCGCAGGCACCGTGTTCCATCGTCGTGCTGACGTACAACCGTGCAGCCACCGTGCTTGAAACGCTGGGCAAACTCGTCGCCCTCGATGAGCCGTGGCCCATCGTGGTGGTGGACAACGGCTCGACCGACGGCACTGCCGACCAGATCGCCGCGCGCTTTCCCGACATCACACTCGTGCGTGTGCCGCGCAACTACGGCGCGGCGGGTCGCAACTTTGGCGTGGCCTCCGTCGACACGCCGTACGTTGCCTTCTGTGATGACGACACCGCGTGGCTGCCGGGCTCCGTGGCACGCGCGGTGGATGTGCTGCAGCGGTATCCGTCGGTGGGCGTGGTGGCGGCGCACGTGGTGGTCGGCCCCACGCGGCGTGACGACACTGCGTGCGAGCCCATGGCCACCAGCACGCTGCCTTCCGACGGCTTGCCCGGCCCGGCGTTGCTTGGCTTCATGGCCGGCGCCTGCGTGGTCCGCACGCGCGCCTTTACCGAGGCCGGCGGCTACCGGCGCGACCTCTTTATCGGCGGTGAAGAAAGCGTGCTCGCGCTTGACCTGGTCGACGCGGGCTGGCGCATCGTCTACTGCCGGGAGGTGGTCACCCATCACAACCCATCGCCGGTGCGTGATGTGACGCAGCGGCGTGCGCTGCTGGCGCGCAACGAGTTGCTGAGCGCCTGGCTGCGGTTGCCGCTGGATCTCGCCTGGCGGGTGACGGGCCGCGCCATCCGCGCGATGGCCGAACAGGGCGTGCTGGCGGAAGCATTGCCCGCCGCCTTGGTGCGCTTGCCGCGCACCTTGCTGCACCGGCATACCGTGCAGCCGGCTACGGTGGCGCTGTGGCGGCAGATGGATGCCGACCGCCAGCGCCGCCGCGCCATCCCCACACTGTCGATCGGTTAAGCCGGTCGGAGAGAAACGCCCGCCAAGGCCGGCCGAACGTCACGCCAATGCGGGCATCGGCGCCAGGAAGAACTGCTGCCGGAAATACTCCACCGTACGCGCCAGCCCGACTTCAAGTGCCGTGCGCGGTTCCCAGCCGAGCGCTTCCCGGGCCAGCGTGATGTCGGGGCAGCGCTGCGTCGGGTCGTCCTGCGGCAGCGGGTGGAAGACGAGTTCCGACGTCGAGCGCGTGCAAGCCACAATCTGCCGCGCGATATCGAGCATGCTCATTTCCACGGGGTTGCCCACGTTGACCGGTCCGGAAAAATCCGGCGGCGTGTTCATCAAGCGCACCAGCGCGTCGATGAGATCGTCCACGTAGCAGAAGGCGCGTGTCTGGCGGCCGTCGCCGTAGAGCGTGATCGGGTCGCCGGCCAAGGCCTGCATGATGAAGTTGGAGACGACACGCCCGTCGTTCGGGTGCATGCGCGGGCCATACGTATTGAAGATGCGCGCGACCTTGACGTCCAGGCCATGCTGGCGGCGGTAGTCCATGAACAGGGTCTCGGCGCAACGCTTGCCTTCGTCGTAGCACGAGCGCACGCCGATCGGATTGACATTGCCCCAGTAGCGCTCGGTCTGCGGATGCTCATGCGGGTCGCCGTACACCTCGCTGGTGGAGGCCTGCAGGATGCGCGCGCCCACCCGCTTGGCCAGCCCCAGCATATTGATCGCACCGTGCACGCTTGTCTTGGTGGTCTGCACCGGGTCGTGCTGGTAGTGGATGGGCGAGGCGGGGCAGGCCAGGTTGTAGATGTCGTCCACTTCCACATACAGCGGGAAGGTCACGTCGTGGCGCAGCACCTCGAAGCGCGGGTGGCCCAGCAGGTGGGCGATGTTGCGCTTGGTGCCGGTGTAGAAGTTGTCGACGCACAGCACATCGTGCCCGTCGCGCAGCAGGCGGTCGCACAGGTGCGAGCCGAGAAAGCCCGCGCCGCCCGTGACCAGCACGCGGCGCTGGTCGCGCCAGTGGTGGTGCGGCTCGGGGTGGCCGGGGTGGTGTGCGTCTCCGTGGTGTCTCATGCCGCCTCCTTCCTGTTTTCCATGACGGTGGCAAACGCGTCCAGCCAATCGGCGACGAAGCGGTCGATGCCGAAACGCGTGCGGGCCGTCTCGCGCGCCGCGTCGCCCCAGCGGCGGGCCAGGGCGGGATCGCGCAGCAGCGTCTGCATGACGCCCGCCAGCGCATCCGGGCTGGTGTCGACGTAGCCGTTGTGGCCGTTGCGAATGACCGTGCTCATCTCCGTGGTGGCCAGGCCGACGATCGGCATGCCGATGGTCATCGCTTCCACCACGGCCAGGCCCAGGCTGGTGTAGCGGATGGGGTTGAAGAAGAAGCGGTAGCGCGCGCAGAAGGCGGGCAGGTCGAGGTTGCCGACTTCGCCGATCCCGCCCGCGGCTTCCGCGCCCATGCCAACCAGATCAAGCGGCACGTGCTGGCGCAGCGACTGAAATACGTCGGCTCCCAACCGGCGCCCGCGCTTGTGCAGATGGTTCACGACCACAATGCCGCGCTCCAGCTCGCCGGTGTAGCTCGCCGGCACGGGCAAGTGCACGCCGTGTTCGATCACGCGTGCGGGCGTGATGCCGCTGTCCCACATCAATGCGTTGAACGGCGTCACATGCACCAGCAGCACGTTCGGGTCTTGCACCCAGTGCCGTGTGTTGGTGGGGTGTTCCTGCGGCGGATCGTGTTCGAGATAGATCGTCGGCAGCGCCCGCTGCGCCGCACTGAGCACCGACAGGCGATCGTTTTCCCAATGCGCGCGCGATTGATACAGCACCGCATCGAAGTGCTGCCCGGCAACGGCATCGAACGGCACCTCGTGCACGTTGTCACCCCAGGGCAGCACGCCGACCTTGCCCGCATAACCGGGCGGCACGCGGCCCGAGGCATCGGGCGGCCGCGTCACCAGATAGAAGTCGTGCGGCACTTGCGACAGGTAGTACAGGTAATTGCCGTGCACGTGCCACGTCAGGATGCGCAGGCGTTGTCGCGTAGGGTGGTTCATGAGGTCGAATTCTCGATCGTGTGCGATGCGGTGGGAGCGTCGGCGGCTTGCGGCGCATGCGATGCGCGCAGGTGCAGATCGGGGTCGAACAGCGCGGCATACGCGGCGTCGAGCACTTCGTGCACCGTCACATCGCGCGCGCATTCGTGCCCGGTGGGGCACGTCCAGTGCATGCAGGGCCGGCACGGCGGGCGCGCGGCCAGCACGCGGTGCAGCGTCCGGTCTGCTGGCGCCCAGCGCTCCACGTCGCTGCCGCAGGCAATGACGAGGCTGGGCGCGCGCACCGCGGCCGCCACGTGCGACACGCCGGTGTCGTTGCAGATCAGCAGGCGCGCCAGCCGCAGCAGTGCAGCGAGCCCGCCAAGCGAGGTTTGCCCGACCACCGAGGCCGCACGCTGGCGCATGTGGCTGCGGACCTCTTCAACGAGCGCCGCCTCCGAAGGCGCACCAGTGATCACCACATGAAAACCGCTGACGATGAGCGTGTCGGCCACCGCAGCAAAGCGCTCGGGCCACCAGCGCCGCGTGGGCATGCGGGCGCCGGGGTGCAGGCAGACAAGGCGGTCGCGGTCCAGCGCGTGGTGGCGCAGCAGGGCAAGCGCTTCGGCATAGTCGTCGCGCATGAGCGGAAAGTCCGGCGTGGCCGGCACGGCCGGCGCCCCCAGGTGATTGAGCAACGCCAGCAGGCGCTGCGCCTCAGGCAACTGCGTCGGCCACGGGAGCAACCCCGGATCCGGCTGCCGCGGGATCACGCCATTCGGTTGAAACCCGAACACATGGTGCGCACCAAACTGCCGGACCACCTCAGTCGATTGCGGTCCACTGCCGTGCAGCTGGATGGCGACATCCAGGCAGCGTGCCCGCATGCCGGCATAGAACGCGTGTGTCGCCTCCGCGTCGGCAGGCCCGGCTTCCGGAAAGCCGTCGCCGCCCGGGAACGCGACAAAGTCGTCGAGCAGATCGGCATAGCGCTCCTGGAACTGGCGCGCCCACGGCAGGCCCACGAGTGTGATATGCGCCTGGGGCGCGGCCGCCCGCAGCGCGTGCAGGGCGGGCACGGCGCACAGCATGTCGCCGAGTTGCAAGGCGCGAAAGACGGCAATGCGGCGCGCGCCGCGCAAAAGTTCAGCAGCGGGCGTCATAGGAACCAGACCCGGAAATGCCATGCCCCGCGCAGGCGCCAGTACAGCGCGAGCGGCGGGATGGCGATGGATGTCCAAAACATTTCCAGCACGTGCCGCGCGGTGTGTGCGGTGCCGCGCAGCCGCATGGCGGTGAAGCGCAGCGTGAGTGCCAGCCAGACCACGGCGGCCGCAGCGGCCACCCAGGGCAGGTGTGCGGCCAGCGCGGCCACTGCAACCACCACGGCCGCTCCCACACCGTAGTAATGCCACGGCGGCACCGGCCGGATGCGCGTGCGGTAGAGCCTGGGGTGCTTCTTGTAGAGCAGCGCGTCGTAAAACACCTTGCGCTGCTGCGACACGCTCACGCCCCACGGCGCCGGCCGCACGGGGTGATGCATCAGGGCGCGCGGCGCCTGCACGATGCGCCCCCCTGCATCGAGAATGCGGAACTGCAGGTCGGAATCTTCCCGCCACGCGAGCCGGAAGCGCTCGTCAAAGCCGCCGACGCGCTCCAGCATCGCACGCCGTACAAAGCAGTTGGCGGTGACGAATTCGGCGCGGGTGAGGCCGCTGGCATCGCGCTCGTAGTCCGTCGGACGCTCGGGCAACGGCATGCGGACGGCGCCGGTGGCGGCGTCGGGCGGCCCGCCGTTCTCAGCACCGGCAACGCTGTCGGCGGTGGTCATGACGCGCCAGCCTTCCGCCAGCCACGTCGGCGCCGGAATGGTGTCGTCGTCGGTGAAGGCGATGATGTCGCCGGTGGCGGCGCGCCAGCCGCGGTTGCGTGCGGCGGCGGGGCCTTGCGTTTCGCGCACGGGCACGTACTGCACGCGCCAGCCGGGGGACGCTGCGGCAAAGCCCTCCACGACCGCGCGGGTGGCGTCGTCCGGGCCGTCGTCGGCAACGACCAGTTCCAGCCGGTGCGCGTCGAACGTCTGTGCCCGCAGGCCGTCCAGGCAGCGTTGCAGCATCTGCGGCCGTCGCCATGTCGCAATCACGACGGACATGGCTGGCGCCCCTTGCACGGGGGTCACCGACGACACGTCAAACGGCATCGGCTGGTTCATGCGACCCCCGCCAAGCCGGGCACGCGCCGCAGCCCGTCGACATTGCGTACGGCGCCGTCTTCCTGGGTCTGCGATTGCTCCGGGCGCAGGGCCGTCTTGCGCAGCAGGAACGGCCCGATCACCAGCGCGTCGAGCGGCGATGTCCAGAACGACTCCACCGCATCGCGCGGGCTGCAGACCATGGGCTCGCCGCGCGTATTGAACGACGTGTTCACCAGGATCGGCACGCCGGTGCGCCGCTCGAACGCGGCCAGCAGGTCGTAGTACAGCGGGTGCTGGCGCCGGTTGACGGTCTGCACGCGTGCGGTGCCGTCGACGTGGCGCACGGCCGGGATCTGCGTGGCCCGGTCTTCGCGCACGTCGAAGATGAACAGCATGAACGGCGCGGCCTGCGCACCGACAAACCAGTCAGCGGCGCGTTCTTCCATCACCACCGGTGCGACGGGGCGGAAGTCCTCGCGATCCTTGATCTCGTTCAGCCGCGCCTGCATGTCGGCGGGGATGGGCGAGGCGAGGATGGACCGCGCACCCAGTGCGCGCGGGCCGAACTCCATGCGCCCCTGGAACCAGCCGATCACCTGGCCCTGCGCCAGCAGCTCCGCGGTCTGCTCGGCAATGTTGTCCAGACGCTCGAACGGCAGCTTCGACCACGTCAGGAATTGCTCGATCTCTTCATCGGCATACGACGGGCCGAGATAGGCGTGGTCCATCTTCCACAGGCGCTGCTTGTTGCCGCGCGCCTGGTAATCCGTCCACAGCGCGGCACCGAGCGACGTGCCGGCGTCGCCGGCTGCCGGCTGCACCCAGACGTTTTCGAACGGGCCCCGGTCGCGGATGCGCGCGTTCATCACGCAGTTGAGCGCCACGCCGCCGGCCATGGCCAGGTTGCGTGCGCCGGTGGCCTGATGCAGCCATTGGCTCATCGTCAGCACCGTCTCTTCCAGCACCTGCTGGAGCGAACGGGCGATGTCAAAGTGGCGCGGTTCCATCGGGCCGCCACGCTGCCGCGCCGGGCCGAAGCGCTCTTCCAGGCGCAGCGGTGCCACGGTGTAGCGGCCGTCGGGGTCAACGCGCACCATTTCGTGGAATGCGTCGACATAACGGGGCTCCCCATACGACGCCAGCGCCATCACCTTGTATTCGTCGGACGAACGCAGAAAGCCCAGATAGTCCGTCACTTCTTCATAGAGCAGGCCGAGGGAGTGCGGCAGGTCTACCTGCTGCAGGCGTGTGTATTCGCCGTTGCGGAAGAGGCCGTAGGAAGTGGTCGCGCGCTCGCCGCGTCCGTCCATCGTGAGCACGGCACAGTCGTCGTAGGGCGCTGCCAGGAATGCGCTGGCCTCGTGCGCCAGGTGGTGCTCGACAAACGACCAGCGGAACGGCCCGGTGTGCTTCACGTTGGTGAAGCGCGCCCGCAGATGATGCGGCGCGCCGTCGGCCAGCTGGCGCGGGGCGTTCAGCACGTACGACAGAAACAGCGGATCCCACGGCGCCGCGCCGGGCGGCAGATCCATCTGCGCCGACGGTTGCAGCGGCAGCGCGATATGCGTCTGCGCCTGCAGGTCGGACAGCAAGGCCGGGTCGAGCGAGTAGGCGACCTGATCCACGCGCGCCAAGTCGATGCCGGCCTCGGCCAGGCAGTAATCGATGGCGTGATACGGCAGCTGCCAGGTGGAAAACGGCACCGGCCGCTTGGCGTGCTTGACGTGCGTGAAGCGTTCGTCTTCAGCGGCGGCAATCACCACACCGTCACGCACCAGCGTGGCGGAGGAGTCGTGATACGCCGCGTTGATGCCGAGGGTGTAGAGCGGTTTGGCTTCCATGCAGGGCTCCATCAGTCGGTTCAGTCAATACAGGTCAGGGTCATGGGCAAACTCAAGCGACCGGCGTCGGCGCGTTCGACGCCGCTAGCGCAGAGGCAGCGGGTGCGGGCCACAACACCTGCGCCACGCGCGACGACTGCCATAGCGGGTGCGCCGCCGCGATGACTTCTTCTTCCGTCACGCCGGTCAGACACGCCTGATGGCCGAGCGGGCACACGCTGCGGTAGCAATAGCGGCACGGCACCTGATGCGACAGCACCGCGTGCGGCACGGCCCACGGCGTGTGCTGGGGATTCGTCAGCGCGTAGAGATCGACCACCGGTGTTTGCGTGGCCGCCGCCAGATGCACGGGGCCGCTGTTGTTGGACACCAGCAGCGCTGCACCTTCAATCAGCGCAGCCAGTTCGCCCAGCGTGAGCGCCCCCGCGAGGTTCAGCACGCGCTGCCCCGCAATCAGCCCGGGCAGGCACACCTGCTGCACGAGTTCCGCTTCAGCCGGCGCACCGGTCACCAGCACCGGACACCCATAGCGGTTTGCCAGCGTGCACGCGATGTGCGCGAAGCGATCGGGCGGATAGCGTCGCGACGCCGCAGTCGCACCCGGATGCAGGACGATCCACGGTGCATCCGTGGTGATGCCGCGCTCGGCCAACTTGGCGCGCACGGCATCGCGATCCGCCGCGCGTACGTTGAAGCGCAGCCGATGCGGCAGATGTGCGGCCACGTCGGTCACGTGCTGCACGAGGTCCAACTGGCGGCGCACCTCGTGGCGCACGTCGCCGGGTGCGGTGGCGGCAATGCGCGCGTCGGGGTCGGCAATCCAGTCGGTCAGCAGCGCGTACGGGTTCTCGCGGCAGTGCGCGAGGCGCAGCGGAATGCCCGCCAGAAAGCACAACATGGCGGCCGGCAACGGGTTTTGCGTGTGCACGGTAAAGATGACGGCCGCGTCGAATGCGCCGTCGCGCAAGGTGTCGACCAGCGCGCGGGTCTGCTCGGCGTCTGCCGCGTTGGCGTGCTTGGCCCACGGCACATCGCAGACGATCACGTCGTCGATGTCGGACAGGTGCGGGGCCGCCGTGGCGCCCGATCGCGAGGTCAGCAACGTGAGATGACGGCTCGCGCCGCGCGCGTGTTCGTCGGCCTTGAGCGCATGAAAGGCCGGCGTGGTCATCACCACGTCGCCCAGGTTGTCCGGCCGCACGCACAGGATGCGGCTCGCGTTGGCCCACACCGCGCGGCGCTCGGGAATGCCAGCCGCGATCATGCGACTGCCCTCAGGTGGTGCGCGGACGATGTGGGCGACGTGGCCGATGTGGGCGCCGTGTGCGAACCGCGCGAAACGTGCGAAAGGTGCCGCGCCTGCTGCGCAATCACGATGGCGGCAGCCTCGTCAAAGCGGCCGACGATGTAGTCCGGCACGCGCAGGGGCCCCGGCTGCCACCGGGTCTCGTTGCCGTTGGCAATGAGGATGGTCTGGCAGCCCGCGCGGCGGCCCGCTTCCACATCGTTGAGGATGTCGCCGATCATCCACGAGCCTTCCAGCGCGAGGCCGTGCGCGGCAGCGGCCTGGCGCAACATGCCATCGCCGGGCTTGCGGCAGGCGCAATGGATGCTGCCGTCGGCGGTCGGCGCATGCGGGCAGAAGTAGAAGCCGCCCAGCGTGGCCCCGTGCAGCGCAAACAGCTCGCGCAGCCGCGTGGCCACGCCTTCCAGCGCATGCTCAGCAAAGTAGCCCAGCGCTACGCCGGGCTGGTTGCTCACCACGATGAGCGGCAGGCCGGTGGCGGCCAGCATGCGCAGGCCTTCGCCCGCGCCGGGCGCCAACGCAATGCGCGCCGGGTCGACGTTGTAGGGCACGTCTTCCAGCAACGTGCCGTCCTTGTCGAGAAAGATGGCCGGGCTCGGCTGCGGCCTCATCGGCTCGCGCATCAGGGCCATGACGTCTCCCGCATCGGCAGCACCATCACTTCCGGAATGACGGTCTCGGGAGGCTGCAGCAGCACGAAGCGCACGGCGGCGGCCACGTTGGCGGGGTCCTGCAGGTTGTTCACGTCGATGTCCGGAAAGCGGTCCAGCAGGAACGGCGTGCGCATGCCGCCGGCAATCACGGCAGAGACCTTGATGCCGTGCGGGCGCAGCTCGGCATGCAGCGCATGCGACAAGCCCAGCAGCCCCCACTTGGTGGCGTGGTAGACCGACGCATTCGGCCACGCACGCCGCGATGCGGTGGACGCGATGTTGACGATGGCGCCGCTTGCGCGCTTGCGCATCAGCACGCTGGCGTGCTTGGCCAGCAGGAACGGGCCGCGCAGGTTCGTGCGCACCACGCGGTCCCAGTCTTCGACGTTCAGTTCGTCAATGGGCAGCGTGATATCGATGGCCGCGTTGTTGATGACGGCATCCACGCGGCCAAAGCGGTCGACCACTTCATCGAGCGCGCTGCGCACGGCGGCTTCGTTGCCCACGTCCAGCGCAATGGCGTGCGACTGGCTCCCTTCGGCGATCAGCTCGGCGGCGGTGCGGTCAGCGGTGCCGGCATCGTAGTCGGTGGCGACCACCGTCGCCCCGTCGGCAGACAGCACGCGGCTGATGGCGGCGCCCAGCCCGCGCCCCGCGCCGGTCACGATGATGACCTTGTCGCGCAGCGTCGGTGTGGTGTTGGGATTGGAGTTCAAATCGGTCTGGGTCATGGCGGCGTGAAGATGGATGGGTGGGAAAGACAATCAGGTCAGGCCGCAAGCCCCGCCAGCGCCGCAGCGTTGGTGGCGGGCGTGGCATCGGTCATGCGGCCCAGGGCGCGCGCGCGCGTGTCGATGGCCTTGAGGTAGGCGCGCTCGAGTTGCCCTGCGACGCCAAGCCACGTGTAGAGCATGCGGGCGCGCACGAGCCCGGCCTGGCCGAGTTCGCGGCACAGCTCAGGCTGTTGAATCAGTTGCAGCAGGCGCGCGGCCAGGGCCTGCGGGTCCTTTGGCGGGACGAGGAAACCGGTGCGCTCGTGCCGCACGGTCGAGCGGATGCCGCCCACGTCTGCGCCGATCACCGCGCGCCCGCACGCCATGGCTTCCACCGGTGTGATGCCGAACGGCTCGTACCAGGGCGTGCTGACGAAGACATCACAAGCGCTGTACCAGGTGCGCAGATCGGCGCGGCCGCGCTTGCCAACAAAGATGGTCTGTGCACTCACACCGGCGCGTTCGGCAATGCCCTGCAGGCGGCCGAGTTCCGGTGTGGCGGCCACATCGGGCACGACGGTGTTGCCGCCCACCACGTACAGGCGCACGCGCTTGCGCGCGTCGGGCGGCAGCTTGCCGATGGCCTCGATGACGTTGTCTACGCCCTTGCGCGCCACCATGCGGCCCAGTTGCAGCACGACAAACGCATCAACCGGCACGCCCAGGCGGCGTCGCACTTCGGCGCGGTCGATGGGTGCAAATTCAGCCGCATCGAAGCCGCAGGGCACCACGTCGATCTGCTCGGCGCGGGCGCGGTACAGCGTTTCCAGGTCGGCCTGGTCCTGCGGGCATTCGGCAATGACGCGATCGGCCCGCTGCACCAGCATCTCTTCAATCGCGAAGCGCGCATCGGGAAAGCCGTCGGCGCTGCCCTGGTGCAGCCGGCGCACGCGACCCAGCGCGTGGAAGGTCATGACCAGCGGCAGGTGCAACCGTGTGGACGCTGCGAGCGATGCCAGGCCCGACATGAAGAAGTTGGCATGGATGACGTCGTAGCCGTCGCCGCTGGCCTGGGCGCGCGCGCAGTGGTTCAACAGGTGGCGGCCAAAGGCATGCATGTGCGGTAGCAGCGCTTCCTTGGGCAGCACGGCAGCGGGCCCGGCCGGCACGTGGACGACACGGCATCCGTTGTCGAACGGCACCACCTCCGGATCCCACGGACGCTCGCGGCGCGTGAAGACATCGACACGATGGCCCAGCCGTGCAAGCTGGCGCGCGACATGGCGCACGTAGACGTTCTGTCCGCCGCAGTCGACACCGCCCAAGTCGGCGAGTGGCGATGCGTGTTCACTGACCATGGCGATGCGCATGTCGTTTCTCCTCTTATCGTCGCGGCCTGTGTGGTGAGGTGTTCGGAAGCCACGTGCGAAGACCCTCAGCAGCCGGCGTGCCATGGCGCGCAACCTTGTGTCGCAGGGCGTTCCAATGAGGAGGGATGAGCCGGGCCCGGGAAGCGCGTTTCGCTTGTCCGGACAAGCGTTTGCGGGATGTGAAGCTCGGAGTGGCGCGCCGGTCGTGCGCGCAGTGCACCCGCCGTGGCGCCGCGCGCTTGAACGTGCGGCTGTTGGGGGACCGCGCAATTCTTACGCGGCGTACAAGGAGAAACGGCGCGACGACGGCATCACGCTTGTCACGCCGCGCGTGAAGGGGCGGTGTCAGGCGAGCCGCAGGGTGCTGTCCGTGGCGGCGGCGGCTTGTTTGGCGATGGCGCGTAGGCACGCTGCCACCACGTGTGCAAAGGCCTCGTCATAGAACGGTAGCGCGCCGCTCACGCCCACAACGATGCCGTCTAACACTGCGCTGCCCCACAGGTTGGTGTCGCCGGCGCGCAGCACGTGCGGGCGCAAGGCCTGCAGCGCATGCGTGCTCATGCCGTGCTGCCAAGCCAGCCGCGCCTTGGCGCGCGCGTAAGCGGCGTAGTCCGCATCCCATTGCGCGCGGTCGCCCACCGAGTATTCGTAGAGCACGGCTTCATCAAAGGCGCACTCTGCCGGCGAGCGTGCGGGGTCCATCACCACGATGTGCAGGAAGCCGCTGTCGCCCACTTCCTGTGGACGCGTCATCGCCTGCGTGATGAGCGGCAGTGCCATCTCCACGGCACGGCGCGCGGCGTCTGCGCCGGCAAAGTGAGAGGTGATCTGTTGCGGTGGCTTCTGCGGTGCCTGCGGTTGCTGTGGTTGCAGCGTTTCCTGTGTGGAGGCGGAAGGATCGAAATCGGCCAGCATGTTTATGGAGACTCCTGGGCTGATTGGAGAGAAACGGAGGCGTGCGATTCACGCGCGGGCGCGCGTCGCGCGCGGATGACGCTGAGGATGGCGGTGACGAGTTCGCCGTGTTCGGTGGGCTTGGCCAGGTGCAGCTGGAAGCCGGCCAGCAGGGCGCGCGTGCGATCTTCCGGGCGGTCGTAGCCGGAGAGCGCGACGGCGGGCAGGCGCGCGTCGAGCGGCATGTCGCGCTCGCTCTCCAGCAGGCGCACGTTGCGCAGCAGCGCGTAGCCGTCTTCGTCGTCGCCGAGCGCGATGTCGGAGACCAGCACATCGGGCCACGAGTTGCTTGGCGCCGCGCGCAAGGCCGCGAGGGCGGGCTTAGCAGCGCCATACGCAGTGACGGTGGCGCCGTAGTCTTCCAATAGCAGCTGCAGGATTTCGCGGGCGTCTTCCTGGTCGTCGACGATGAGCACGTGCACGCCAGACAGCGCATCCGGCGGCGGCAGCGCAGTGCGCTCGGCCCGCGGCGCCTTCGGCGCGGCGGTGGGCGCGGCCTCGCCCGGCGCGACCTGAAGCGGCGCCACCGCGCGGATCGGGAAGTCCATCACATACGTGGTGCCGTCACCGTGGGGCAGCGGCACGACGGCAAAGCGCCCGCCGTGCTGTTCCACCACCGAGCGGATCCACAACGGGTCAAGTGTGGCTGCAGGCGCGGCGGCCGTGTCCTGCGCGGTTGCTGCCAGCGCGGTGTCGAACGCGCGCGGCTCCTGCCGCAACGGCGCGAGCGGTTCCACTGGGTCCAGCACGTCGAACGGCGCGGGCGCTGGCGGGGTCGCCGTGGGCCCGAAGGCCGACAGGGCGGCGTCGGGCTCCATCTCGGCGGGCGTGTGTGACGCGGTGGGAATGGCAGCAGCCGCCACCGCCGGTATGGCAATCGTGTCGGTCACGCGCAACTGCGCCATGCCTTCCACGCGCTCCAGCACGATCTCGATGCGGCTGCCCGGGTGGCTGGCCAGCACGGCGTGGCTCAGCACGTCGCCGACGATGCCTTGCAGGCGGCTCGGGTCGCCCGTGATGCTCGGCGTTTCCGAGCGGATGACGGAATACACGGTGATGCGGCGTGCGTCGATCGCCTCGCGCAGGCCGTCGAGCACGCTTACCACCAACGCCACAAGGTTGATCGGCTGCTGTGCGAGCCGGTGCTGCGCCTGCTCCAGGTCGGACTGCTGGCGCTGGAGCGTCCAGAGCTGGGCGTAGACGCCGTTGGCCGCCAGCAGGTCGGTATGGCGGCCGCGCTCGACAATGCGGCCTTTTTCCAGCACGACGATTTCGTGCGCGTCCACTACCGTGGAGAGACGGTGCGCAATCACCAGCGTCGTGCGGTGTGCCGAGAGGCGATCCAGCTCGCGCTGGATGGCGCGTTCGGAGCGGGTGTCGAGCGCCGACGTCGCTTCGTCGAAGATCAGGATCGACGGGTTCTTCAGCAGCGCCCGCGCAATGGCAATGCGCTGTTTTTCACCGCCCGACAGCTTGAGCCCGCGCTCGCCCACCATGGTCTGGTAACCCTCGGGCAGCGCGGCGATGAAGTCGTGCACATAGGCCGCGCGCGCCGCCTCGATCACCTCGGCCATCGTCGCGCCTTCGCGCCCGTAGGCAATGTTGTAGGCGATCGTGTCGTTGAAGAGGATGGTGTCTTGCGGGACGATGCCGATCGCGCGCCGCACGCTGTCTTGCGTGACCACGCGGAGGTCTTGCCCATCGATGGACACGCGCCCCGCCCACGGGTCGTAAAAGCGCAGCAGCAGCCGCGCCAGCGTCGACTTGCCCGAGCCGCTGCCGCCCACCACCGCCACCGTGTGCCCGGCCGGAATGTGCAGCGACAGGTCGTGCAGGATGGGCCGTGTGTTCTCGTAGCCGAAATCCACGTGGTCGAACTGCACCTCGCCCTGCGTCACGCGCAGCGGTGCGCCGTTGGGCAGGTCCACCACGTCGGCCCGCTGTTCAAGCAGTTGGAACAGGCGCTCTGCGTTGATGGCGGCGTCTTTCGCCTCGCGGAACATGAAGCCCAGCGCGTTGAGCGGCAGGCACACCTGGATGATGTACGCGTTGATCAGTACGAGATCGCCCACCGAGAGCACACCGCGCGTCACGTCCTGACCGGCCAGCAGCATGACGGTCGCTACACCGGCGGCAATCACGCCGCTTTGCGACACATGCAGCAATGACAACGCACGCTGGTTGGCGACCGCCGTCTCGATGCGCTGGCGGAGGATGTCGCGGTAGCGGTGGGCCTCGAAACGCTCGCTGGTATACACCTTCACGGCTTCGTGGTTGAGCATGCTGTCGAGCAGCCGGCTGCCCGCCATCGAGTCGAACTCGTTCATCTGCCGCTGCAGGCGCACGCGGCGCCGCGTGAGCAGCACGGTGGCGGTGCAATAAGCCGCAAACGTGGCCAGGATGGTGACGAGATACCACCCGCTGTAGCGGCTCATCATGATGATGAGCACGGAGCCGATCTCCACCATGGTCGGCAGGATCGTGAACAGCGCGACACCCAGCAAAAACTCGATGCCGGTGGTGCCGCGCTCCACATCGCGGATCAGCCCGCCGGTCTGCCGGCTTGCATGAAAGCGCGGCCCGAGCTGGTGCAGGTGCTCGAACGCCTGCGCCATGAAGCCCGCCACCGTGGGCTGCGACACGCGCGAGAACACCATGTCGCGCAGCTCGCCGAACAGCGTGCCGCCAAAGCGCAATACCGCATAAGCCAGCAGCAGGAAGGCCGGAAACACGCGCGCCCGCGTGGCGTCGCCAAAGCCGTCGACAATCCACTTGAGCACGATCGGCACGCCCACCGCGCACAGCTTGGCCAGCACCAGCAGCCCCACGGCCACCAGCACGCGCTTGCGGTAGCGCCAGATGGCGCGCCACAACGCGCCCACGATCCGCTGCTGCAGGCTCGATGCCTCAGCAGGATGGGGAGGAGGGGAGGATGCAGGAGATGGGCTCGTCACCAGGCGTGGAATCCGGTCGGTCTTGCAACGCGAGGTGCGACGCAAGCCATGTTCCACGCCCGCTCCGGCTCTACTGCCCAGGTGGCCCCGGAATCGCGCGATAATGCAGGACTTTCTTGCCGTTTCCCGCTGTTTCCTGCCTTTCTGCTGCCCCCGCCATGACCGGACTCACCACCGCCCTCCTGCACGCCGACCGCGAAGCCGGCGTCGAGCACTACGCCATCCACAAGCCGCTGCATACGTCCACCACGTACGGCTATGCCGATACGCGCGAGCTGATCGACGTGTTCCAGGGCAAGCCCGGCTACACCTACGCCCGCCAGGGCAACCCGACCACGGCCGCACTCGAGGCCAAGATCGCGATGATGGAGAACGGTGTGGCGGCTGCGTGCTTTGCGACCGGCATGGCGGCCATCATGGCGGTGTTTTCGACCATGCTGCGCGCCGGCGACCACGTGGTCTCCAGCGCCTTCCTGTTCGGCAACACCAACAGCGTGTTCGAAACGCTGCGCAACCTCGGCGTGGAAGTGACGTTCGTCGATGCCACATCGGCCCATGCGGTGGCCGATGCGGTACAGCCGAATACGCGCCTTGTCTTCGTGGAGACCATTGCCAACCCGCGCACCCAGGTGGCGGATCTGAAGGGCATTGGCGATATCTGCAAGGCACGCGGCCTGATTTACGTTGTCGACAGCACGATGACCTCGCCATGGCTGTTCCGCGCGCGCGAGGCGCAGGCGAGCCTCGTGGTGCATTCGCTGTCCAAGTACATCGGCGGGCACGGCAACGCGCTGGGCGGCGCGGTGGTGGATACGGGCCTGTTCGACTGGGCGGCGTATCCGAACATCTACCCGGCCTACCGCAAGGCCAAGCCGGAAATGCAGGGCATCCAGCAGATCCGCAAGAAGGGCCTGCGCGACCAGGGCGCGACCTTGATTGCCGATGCCGCGCACCGTATTGCCGTGGGCGCCGAAACGATGGCCCTGCGCGTGGACCGCACCTGCAGCAACGCGCTGGCGCTGGCCCGCACGCTGGCCGCGCACCCGAAGGTGGCACGTGTGTACTACCCCGGCCTGCCGGAGCACCCCCAGCACGCCCGCGCCACCGAGCTGTTCCGCCACTACGGCGGCCTGCTCAGCTTTGAGCTGGTGGACGGTGCTGATTACGTCGACATGCTCGACCACCTGCGCTACGCCGTGCGCGCCACGCACCTGGGCGATACGCGCACGCTGGTGATTCCGGTGGCGCCCACCATCTACTGGGAAATGGGCGCCGAGCGCCGCGCGTCGATGGGCATTGCCGATTCGCTCGTGCGCGTGTCGGTCGGCATTGAGGATGAGGACGACCTGGTGGCCGATTTCACGCAGGCGCTGGACGCTACGGCCGTTGCTTGACGGCGAGCGCAACGGCGCTCAATGAAAGAAGAGGAGGCGCATGCCGAAGGTGTGATGCGCTTCCGCCGCCATCAGCACCATCAGCACGAGCAACGCCAGCGGCGGCAGCAGGATCGCGTACACCAGGGCCAGGCGCTCCCACATCATGTGCATGAACACCGAGACGATCAGCCCGGCCTTGGCGATCATGAACACGATGATGAGCGTCCAGCGCATGAGCCCCTGCACGTGGAAATAATCGACGAGGTACGACATCGTGCTCAGCACGAACAACAGGCCCCAGATCTTCAGGTAGAGGCCGATGGGGTGTTGCTGCCCGTGGGCAGAGGGTTCCGTGTGGTCCATGGCAGGCCTCACCACAGGTAGAACAACGCAAAGATGAACACCCAGACGAGATCGACGAAGTGCCAGTAGAGGCCCGCGATCTCCACGATCTGGAAGTTGCCGTGTTCGGCAAAGCCCGGCTGCAGGATCTTGCGCGCGACCAGCAACAGGTAGATCACGCCACACGTCACGTGAAAGCCGTGGAAGCCGGTGATCATGAAAAAGCACGCGCCAAACTGCGCCGCGCCCAGCGGGTTGCCCCACGGGCGGATGCCTTCGTGCACGATCAGCTTGGTCCACTCGAACGCCTGCATCGACACGAACGCCGCGCCCAGGATGGCGGTTGCCAGCATGAGCAGCGCCGCCCGCTTTGCCTCGCGCCGGTAGCCGAAGTTCACCGCCATGGCCATGGTGCCGCTGCTGCTGATGAGTACGAACGTCATGATGGCGATCAGCAGGAGCGGCACTTCCACGCCGCCCACCGACAGCCCGAACACCTTGGACGGGTCGGGCCACGGCACGGTGGTCGACATGCGCACCGTCATGTAGCCGACCAGGAAGCTGCTGAAGACGAACGTGTCCGACAGCAGGAAGAACCACATCATGGCCTTGCCCCACGGCACCTTGAAGGTTTCGCGGTCGGCCGACCAGTCGTTGACGATGCCGGGCCAGCCTTTGGCGGCGTCTGCCGAGACTGACGGTTCGGTTGGAAGCGTGGAGTGGCTCATGGCGTGGCTCCATACAGCGGCCCGCAGATGGCGCTGACGAATGCGGGCGTGATCCACCACATCGCGGCCAGCAGCACGAGCCAGACGGCCAGCAGGAAGTGCCAGTACGTCGCGCAGAGGGAAACGGCCCGCCGGGTGCGATCGACGTTCCTGTGCAGGCGCGCGACCGTCACCGCCCAGACGACCAGGCCACCGATGACATGCGCCGCATGCAGGCCCGTGAACACATACAGAAAGCTGTTGGATGGGTTGACCGCCACGCCTTGCCCGGTGGCGGACAGTTGCTGCCACGCTGCCCATTGGCCGAACACGAACAGTGCGGCAAGCGCGCCACCCGCGAGCAGCCAGATCGTGCGGCGCGTGTCGGTTCTCCGTGCAAGTTCCATGGCGACGCTCGCCAGTGCCAGCACGCCGGTGTTCCACCACAGCAGCGCCGGGTGGGGAACCGGCATCCAGTCGGGCTCGCGCATGCGCATGGCATAGGCGAGGATCAGCAGCGAGAACAGCGTCGTCACCACGGCCATGAAGACGCGCAGGCCAATGTGCCCAGCGTGCGGCGGCAATGCAGGCGATGTGTCGGGCGCGAAGTGGCGGGGCAGGGTCGTCATGTGCGCACCCCGCTGGCATGGAGCGGGATTCCCGGCTGCGCCTCCGCCTCCACTCCCATGTCGGGGGTGCCGGTGGGCGGTTCGTTCTGCGGCACGAAGTCATCCGCTCGGCCGGGCGGGCTGTACTCGTATGCCCACCGGTAGACCACCGGCAGCGTCGGCCCCCAGTTGCCGTGCCCGGGCGGTGTTTGCGGCGTCTGCCATTCGAGCGTGGTGGCCCGCCACGGGTTGGCCTCGGCCTTCCTACCGCGCACGAGGCTCCACGCCAGGTTGAAGAGGAACAGCAGCTGCGCCAAGCCCACGACGATGGCGATGACGGTGATGAACGTGTTCAGCGTCTGTGCGGACGGCGGGATGAAGCTGTAACCCTCATACGCGTAATACCGGCGCGGCATGCCGAGCACACCCAGGTAGTGCATCGGAAAGTAGATCAGGTACGTGCCGACGAAGGTGATCCAGAAATGCGCGCGGCCCAGCGTGTCGTTCAGCATGCGGCCCGTCACTTTCGGGTACCAGTGATAGAGCCCACCGAACACCACCAGGATCGGCGACACGCCCATCACCATGTGAAAGTGCGCGACGACGAAATACGTGTTGGACAGCGGAATGTCCACGCTGACGTTGCCGAGGAACAGCCCCGTCAGGCCGCCGATGACGAACGTGCTGATGAAGCCGATGGCAAACAGCATCGGTACGGTCAGGTGGATGTCGCCGCGCCAGAGCGTGAGCACCCAGTTGTAGACCTTCAGCGCGGTCGGGATGGCGATGATGAGCGTGGTGGTGGCAAAGAAGAACCCGAAGTACGGGTTCATGCCCGACACGAACATGTGGTGCGCCCACACGACGAACGACAGCACACCGATGATGAGGATGGCCCACACCATCATCCGGTAGCCGAAGATGTTCTTGCGCGCGTGCGTGCTGATGAGGTCGGACACGATGCCAAAGGCGGGCAGCGCGACGATGTAGACCTCGGGGTGGCCGAAGAACCAGAACAGGTGCTGGAACAGCAGCGGGCTGCCGCCGGCATGCTGGAGTGTTTGTCCCATCGACACCACCGCCGGCATGAAGAAGCTGGTGCCCAGCGTCTTGTCGAGCAGCATCATGATGGCCGACACGAACAGTGCCGGAAACGCCAGCAGCGCCAGCACGGTGGCCGTAAAGATGCCCCACACCGTGAGCGGCATGCGCATGAGCGTCATGCCGCGCGTGCGCGCCTGCAGCGTGGTGGTCACGTAGTTGAGCCCGCCCATGGTGGCCGCCACGATAAAGATGGCGAGCGACACCAGCATCAGCACGATGCCCCATTCGGTGCCGGGTGTTCCGGGGAGGATCGCCTGCGGCGGATACAGCGTCCAGCCTGCGCCGGTGGGCCCGCCCGGTACGAAGAAGCTGGCCACCAGCACCAGCACGGCCAGCAGGTAGACCCAGTAGCTGAGCATGTTCAGGAACGGAAACACCATGTCGCGCGCGCCCAGCATCAGCGGGATCAGGTAGTTGCCGAAGCCGCCCAGGAACAGCGCCGTCAGCAGGTAGATCACCATGATCATCCCGTGCATCGTGACGAACTGGTAGTAGTGGTTGGCGTCGATGAAGGCGAACTTGCCCGGAAACCCAAGCTGCAGCCGCATCAGGTTCGACAGCACGAGCCCCACCAGCCCGATGGCGATGGCCGTGAGCGAATACTGCACCGCGATGACCTTGTGGTCCTGGCTCCAGACGTAGCGCGTCCAGAAGCTCTGCGGTGCGTGATCGTGGCCGGTGGACGCGGGGTCGGTGTGTGCGTAGGACATGGCGTCTCCTCGCTACGGTTTTGCCGTGGTCGATGCGGCATCGCCACCTTGCGCCTGGATGTACGCAACCAGCGCTGCGAGTTCCTGCTCGCTCAGGTCGAACGACGGCATGATCGGCGCGAAGCCTTTGACTACGCGCGCCTTCGGGTCGCGGATGAACGCACGCAGGTACGCCTCGTCGACGTGTGCGGTGCTGCCGTCGGCCATGGTTTCAGTCTTGCCGTAGAGCCCTTTCCACGTGGGGCCGACGCGCGGGCTGCCGTCGACGCTGTGGCAGGCAACGCAGCCCTTGGACTGGGCGAGCGTCTGGCCCTGCTCGGCCAATGCCTGGGCGCTTCCGCCAGCGGCGGCGGGGGCTGCCTGCACCTTGGCCTTCTGGCGCTGCTCGAAGGTGGTCTGCTGCGCGAGCCAGCGTGCGAACGACGCTTCGTCTTCCACGACCACCACCCCGCGCATGTTGGCGTGTCCGATGCCGCAGAGCTGCGCGCACAGGATGTCGTAACGCCCCGCCTTGGTGGGCGTGAACCAGAACGTGGTGATCATGCCCGGCACCATGTTCATGCGGGCGCGGAACGGCGGCACGTAAAAGTCGTGCAGCACATCGCGCGAGCGCGCCAGCACCTGGATCGGGCGATTGATCGGCAGGTGCAGCTCAGGCGTTTCGATCAGGTAGTTGTCGCGGCCGTTCGGGTCAGCCGGGTTCAAGCCGAACGGGTTGTCGTTGCTCATGTAGCGCACGTCGGTCGTGCCGAGCTTGCCGCCGGGGCCTGCAAAGCGGAAGCGCCATTGCCACTGCTGGCCGAGTACTTCCATCTGCAGGGCGTTGGGCGGCGGGCGGACGTAATCCGCATAGACGAAGAGGCCGGGTGCGAGCAGCGCGGCCACACCCACGGTGGTGATACCGATCAGCCACCATTCCAGGCGCTTGTTGTGCGGCTCGTAGGCGGCCCGCTGGCTGGGCTGGCCGTTGCGATGGCGATAGCGCAGGAGCGCTGCCACGACGAAGAGGTTGATGGCGACAAACAGCACGCCGGTGATGACGATGGTGATCGTCAGCGTGTCGTCCATGCGCACCCAGTTGGAGGCGATCGGGGTGATCCACCACGGGCTGGCAAAGTGAAACCCCACCGCCAGCACGACGATCAGCACGAGCGCAATCGCAAGGGCCATGGGCACCTCCCGGCGAGGGACTCCCTCAACACGCTACAGACAGGCTAGGTCGCGCACCCCGATCGTGCAAGGCAACGTAAGGACGAGGCGCACCCCGCGTATGGATCGCGCCGACGCGCCCTCTGCATGCTGCGCCGCAATGCAAAACGGCCGCCTCCGGCATGGGTTGCCCGAGGCGGCCGCCTCCTGATGGCGCCACTCAGCTTGCGGCGCCGCAGGAAAAAGGTGGGTGTGTCAGTGCATGGGTTTGGGCATGGGCCGCTCCAGCATGCCGTACGTGATCGCCGTCACGACGCCAAACAGCAGGTTGGCAAGCAACGGCCCCGAGCCGCGCTCCGACACGAACCACGGGAACACGGCAGTCATGCCGTAGAAGTTGACCACGTACGCCACGATCCCGAAGACCACGCCGATGGCCGCGAGCATGCCGGGACTGGAGTCGAAGTGGAACGGCGCGATGATGGCCGCGAGGATCATCCCCATCAGGGCGCCCAGCACGAAGTGCAGGACGAGCGCCGTCCCCACGATGCTGAAGCTGAACAGGGACATCTCTTCCAGCGCGCCGCGGCCCATGACCATGGCTGCGATCTTGTGGGTCGGGCGCCAGGGGCTTTCATTGAGCACCATGGTCGACCAGAAGAATTCCAGCACGATGACCAGCGCGCCGCCCACGATGCCGGCCACGCTGGCGGCCAGCCAGTCGGGCATGCGGCGCTCCCAATGATGCGATTGCATGTGCAGTTCCATACGAACCTCCTGCTGATGTATCTACGCCCGCACTTAGGAATCGGAAGCGCCACTTGCGGTGCTGCAAAGCGCTGTGCGCCCAGTGCCCCTGTGCAGAATCAGTCTGGCAGATACGGGTGCCAACGCAAGGTACAAAAACCCTGCGCATCGCACAGCACGACGGCGTTCTGCTCGAACGTGAGCATCAGGGTGTCGGCGATGGCCGGGTCATCGATGAACAGGAGCAGACTCGGCTCGGGCGACCACGTGTTCGCGGGCGCCTCTTCCGGCGCCCCGCCTTCACCCGAGAGCCAGGCCATGCCCCGTGCGGTGGCCCAGGCAAGCAGCTCGGCCTGGCGCGCAGCGTTTTCTTCGGCGGACACCGCGCGCGAGAAAGGCTGGTGCGCCGTCACGAACACGGCCCACGGCGCATCGGCTTGCGCGAGCATCGCCGCCACGCACGGGTTGATGGCGTCGACGCGCAGCAGGACATCACCTTGCGGCGCGCTTACGCGATACCGGGCGGTGCGGTAGGCGGCAATCAATTCGGGTGTCGGCGCGGGCGGATGGCGGTGCATTGTTGCGTCGCATGGTCGCGGCCATCTGATTTGGCGCAACGCAAACGGGTGGTCGATGTCACAGAATAGCGTGTGGGTGGCCCAAGCGCCGCCCCGGCACAGTCTTCCGACAACCACTCTCCTGCGAGGCTCGAACCATGTACAAGAAAATCCTGGTCGCCATTGATGGCAGCGAAACCAGCAAGCTGGCCCTGGCCGAGGCCGTGCGCCTTGCCAAGGCGTTCCAGAGCACCATCCGCGCGGTCTATATCGTCGACAGCCCGGCCATGCTGTTCGACGTCGGCTATTACGACCCGACCGAGCTGCGCAAGTCGTTCATCGAAGCCGGCACCGCGTTGCTGGCCGACACCGCCGCCACGCTCACCTCCGCAGGCTTGCAGCAGGAAACGGTGCTGGTGGAAACCCAAAGTGTTGGCGAGGATGTGGCGGGTGCCCTGCAGGGCGAAGCGGTGCGCAGCGGCGCCGATGTGGTGGTGATCGGCACGCACGGCCGCCGTGGGCTGGCGCATGCGATGTTGGGCAGCGTGGCCGAAAAGTTCATCCGTCAGGCAACCACGCCGGTGTTGCTGGTGCGCGGTCCCGCCAAGGGCTGAGCCTCGGTTATTGTTGCGCAGGCAGGGCCGCTTGCCTGCGCGCGGCGGATATGATGTCGGCGTTCGAATTTGCCCCAACCCAAGCGTATCCGTCGCCGCCCCATCATGAATATCCAATCCGACGCTCCGCAGCGTCGCGCCATCCGTACCCTGACCGCGCTTGAAGGCCGCGTGCTGGGCGTCCTGGTCGAGAAGCAGCACACGGTGCCCGACACCTATCCGCTCACGCTGAACGCGCTGGCCGCCGGCTGCAATCAGAAGACCGCACGCGCGCCGGTCATGTCGGTGACCGAAGCCGAGATCCTCACCGCCATCGACGGGTTGAAATCGCTCAGCCTTGTCATGGAAGGCAGCAGCAGCCGCGTGCCGCGCTTCGAGCACAACATGAACCGCGTGCTGGGTGTGCCGAGCCAGTCCATCGCGTTGCTCACGGTGCTGCTGCTGCGCGGTCCGCAGACGGCGGCCGAGCTGCGACTGAACGCAGCGCGGTTCCATGCCTTTGCCGACATCTCGTCCGTTGAGGCGTTTCTGGACGAACTGGCAGAGCACGATCCGCCCTATGTCGTGAAGCTGCCGCGCATGCCGGGCGAGCGGGAAAGCCGCTGGATGCACTTGCTGTGCGGTGAAGTTACGCAGGCCGAGATTCGGCAGCCAGGCGCCGCTGACGAGTCGATCGCGCCGTCCGAGTTCGAGGCGCTGAAAGCGGAGCAGAAGCAGTTGGCCGACAAGGTGGCCAGGCTGCAGGCACTTGTCGAGCAGATGGCCGGTGAGCTGGGCATCTCGATCGACAAGTCGATGCTGTAAACGCAATCGGCCCCGGCGTTGCACCGGGGCCGATTGATCGTCTTCGGTTTACGCGCCGGCCGATACGAACAACGTGCAGGCGCCTTCTTCCGCGGCCGACACATTGCGGCGGAAGCCCGAGAACAAATCCCGCCCAACGCCTGCGTGGTAGTGCGACAGGTCCGGCGCGGTGACCTCGCGGGCGTTCCACTCCGCCTCCGGCACGCGCACTTGCAGCGTGCCCGCTTCCGCATCCAGCACGACGATGTCGCCATCGCGCACACGCGCGAGCGGCCCGCCGTTGAGCGCTTCCGGCGTGATGTGGATGGCGGCCGGCACCTTGCCCGACGCGCCCGACATGCGGCCGTCCGTCACCAGCGCGACCTTGAACCCGCGCTCCTGCAGCACCGAGAGCGTCGGCGTGAGCTTGTGCAGCTCGGGCATGCCGTTGGCAGCCGGGCCCTGATACGGCAGCACGGCCACGAAATCGCGCTCCAGTTCCCCGGCCTTGAACGCGTTGATCAGATCGTCCTGCGCGAGGAAGACGCGTGCCGGCGCTTCCACAAAACGATGTTCCGGCTTGACCGCCGACACCTTGATGACCGAGCGCCCGATGTTGCCGTCGAGCACGCGCAGGCCGCCGTCCGGCGAGAACGGCTCGGCCACGCCGCGCACGATGTTGGTGTCGAGCGAGGCAGCCGCGCCATCGCGCCAAACCAGCTTGTCGCCTTCCAGGAAGGGCTCTTGCGCATGACGGCGCAGGCCCTTGCCCATGATCGTCGTCACATCGTCGTGCAGCAGGCCGGCGTCGAGGAGTTCGCGAATCACGATGGACAGACCGCCTGCCGCCTGGAATTCGTTCACGTCGGCCTTGCCGTTCGGGTAGACACGCGCCAGCAGCGGAATCACGCCCGACAGATCGTTGAAGTCGTCCCACGTGAGCAGGATGCCGGCCGCACGCGCCATCGCCACCAGGTGCAGCGTGTGGTTGGTCGAGCCGCCCGTGGCCAGCAGGCCGACGATGCCGTTGACGAAGGCGCGCTCATCCAGCACGTCGGCAATGGGGGTGTACTGGTCGCCGCTGAAGACGAGCTTGAGCGCCTGGCGCGCCGATTCACGCGTGAGCGCTTCGCGCAGCGGCGTGTTCGGGTTGATGAAGGCGGTGCCCGGCAGGTGCAGGCCCATCACCTCCATCAGCATCTGGTTGGAGTTGGCCGTGCCGTAGAACGTGCACGTGCCCGGGCCGTGGTACGACTTGGATTCGGCTTCCAGCAGGTCGGCGCGTGAGAGCTTGCCCTCGGCGTACAGCTGGCGCGTGCGAGCCTTTTCATCGTTGCTGATGCCGGTGGTCATGGGGCCGGCCGGCACGAATACGGCGGGCAGGTGGCCGAACGACAGCGCACCGATCACCAGCCCCGGCACGATCTTGTCGCACACGCCCAGGTACAGCGCCGCGTCGAACATCTGGTGCGACAGCGCCACGGCCGTCGACAAGGCAATCGTGTCGCGCGAGAACAGCGACAGCTCCATCCCGTCCTGCCCCTGCGTTACGCCATCGCACATGGCTGGCACGCCGCCGGCAAACTGCGCGGTGCCGCCGGCCTCCAGCGCGGCCTGCTTGAGCCACGCCGGAAACGCCTCCAGCGGCTGATGCGCCGACAGCATGTCGTTGTAGGCGGAGACAATGCCGAGGTTCGGCCGCTCCAGCGCTTTCAGGCGGATCTTCGCTTCGCCCGGCATGGCCGCAAAGCCGTGCGCGAGGTTCGTACACGAGAGCAGCGTACGCTCGACCTTGCGGCCGGCATTCTTGCGGGTCACGTCCAGATAGGCCTGGCGCGGGCCGCGGCTGCGGTCGATGATGCGTTGGGTGACGGCGGCCAGAGTGCGGTGCAGGGCCATGCGGGTTCTCCTGGAGGGGGTAGGTCCGGGCGGGACGGAATGCTGTAATTTTCCTACAAATGCGTCGGATGTGGTGCAGGGTTTTCCACAGGTACCGAATGCGATGCCGCGCCATTGACGCGGGCGAGCACGCGAATTGCGTGCCAGAAGGCACGCCAGAGGCCATGCTTCGGCGTAAAAGATTTGCCGGAAACGCTTGCCCGGGCAGTTTCACGAACGCCTTGCTTGCGATGTAGTAATACTACAAAATGAGTTGAAAACACGTGGCTTTGCTAGTCAGCTAGGCTAGCCTAATCGATGGCTCACACACAGGAGATGACGATGTCGGTGCCCGCATTCGACATGGTGTTGTTCGGCGGTACGGGCGATCTTGCCCGCCGCAAGCTGATTCCGGCCTTGTTCGATGCGCATCAGGGCGGCGAACTGCACTCGCGCGGGCGGATCTTCGCCATCGGCACGCAGCCGCTGGAGACTGCCGGCTACCTCGCCCTGCTGGAGCGCGAAACGCGCCCGACCATGCGCCTGTACTCCGGCGCGCCCGTCTCCGACGACGCCTGGGCCTCGTTTGCCGAGCGCATCGTCTACCAGCAGGTCGACGCCCGCAAACCCGAACAGTTCGACGGGCTGGCCGCCGCGCTGGGCGAAGACCGTGCGCCAGTGACGGTGTGCTACCTGGCCACGGCGCCGGGCTTCTTCATCGACATCTGCAAGCAGCTCGCCCGCGTCGGGCTGAATACGCCGAATGTGCGGCTGGTACTGGAAAAGCCGCTGGGCACGGATCTCGCGTCAAACGAGCGCATCAACTCCGCCGTGGCTGAGTTCTTTGCCGAAGACCAAATCTACCGGATCGACCATTACCTCGGGAAAGAATCCGTCCAGAACCTGATGGCGATCCGCTTCGGCAACGCGCTGTTCGAGCCGCTGTGGCGCCGCGAGTGGATCAAGGATGTGCAGATCACGATTGCCGAGCAGCTTGGCGTGGAAAAGCGCGGCGATTTCTACGACGGTGTTGGCGCGCTGCGCGACATGGTGCAGAACCACCTGCTGCAACTGCTGTGTATCGTCGCCATGGAACCGCCGTCGAGCCTGTCGCAAGACGCCATCCGCGACGAAAAGCTGAAGATCTTGAAAGCGCTCAAGCCGATCCCGCTGCAAGAGGTGCCAGAGAAGACCGTGCGCGGCCAGTACCAGGAGGGCGCCATCGCGGGGCAGCCGGTGCAGGGCTATCTGCACGAGCAGGGCATTCCGCCGGACAGCCGCACGGAAACCTTCGTCGCCATCAAGGCCGAGATTGCCAACTGGCGCTGGGCCGGCGTGCCGTTCTACCTGCGCACCGGCAAGCGTATGCCGCAACGGCTGGCGGAGATCGTGGTGCGCTTTCACGACGTGCCGCATGCGCTGTTCCCCAAACCGCTGATCCAGTTTCCGGAAAACCGTCTCGTCATTCGCCTGCAGCCGGAAGAGAGCATCCGACTGCAGTTCCTGACCAAGACGCCGGGCGCGGCACTGGGCCTGCAGCCGTCCACGCTGGACCTGGACTTTACCGACCACGGCGGCGTGCGCCACGCGGGCGCGTATGAGCGTCTGCTGATGGATGCCGTCAACGGCAAGCTCGGCCTGTTCGTGCGCCGCGATGAGCAGGCCGAAGCCTGGCGCTGGGTCGAGCCGATCATCGAGGCGTGGAACGAAGCGCGCATTCCGCCCAAGGGCTACACCGCGGGCAGCTGGGGCCCGGCGGCGTCGAGCGCGCTGCTCTCGCGCGACAACGCCGCGTGGCACGAGGAGATGTAATGGCGATGCGCTGGCACGCAGTTCCGGAGGCCGCCGCGCAGGTGCAAGCGCTGGCAGCGTCCATTGCGAACACGCTCACGCATGTGATCGAGGAGCAGGGCAGTGCGTGCCTGGCCGTCTCGGGCGGGCGTTCGCCCATTGCGCTGTTTGCCGCGCTGCGCGTGTTGCCGCTGCGCTGGGCCGACGTGTCGATCACGCTGGTCGACGAGCGTGCCGTGCCGCCCGAGCATGCCGACAGCAACGCGCGGCTCGTCCGCGAGCACCTCTTGCAGGATGCAGCGGCGGCGGCGCGCTTCTTTCCGCTGGTGTTGTCGCCGCATGTGCATGGCGAATCGGTTGACGTGGATGCATGCGTGGCGACCGCCAACGATCCGTTTCAGCAACCCGACGTAGTGATTCTTGGCATGGGCGACGACGGGCATACCGCATCGTTGTTTCCCGACGCGCCCGAATTGGACGAGGGCATCGATCGCACGCATGCGCCGGCGTATCTGCCGGTACGCCCGGGCGCCGCGCCGCATCGGCGCATCAGCCTGAATCTGTCTGCGCTGTGTGCGGCGCGGCGGCTGTTTCTCTCGATCTCGGGGCCGGTCAAGCGCGGTGTGTTCGACGAAGCCGCGCGAGGCGTGGCACAGCGTGCGCTGCCGGTGAGCTATGTCATTCATCAGCGGGAGGTGCCGCTCGATGTCTATTGGACTGCATGACGTGAACGCGGGCAGCGCGGCCGAGCTGGCCGACACCTTGGCCTACCCGCGGCTGGTGGCCGACGTGGGCGGCACCAACGTACGCTTCGCGCTGGAGATGGCGCCCATGCGCCTGGCCCACATCGGTGTGCTGGCCGGCGATGATTACCCGTCGCTCGAAGCGGCCATGCGCGCGTACCTGGCATCGCTGCCGCCGGAAATTGCAACTGCTGGCGTGCGCCATGCCGCCATCGGCATCGCCAATCCGGTGCTGGGCGACCAGATCCGCATGACCAACCGCGACTGGGCGTTTTCGATCGAGGCGATGCGCCAGTCGCTGGGCTTCGACACCTTCGTCGTGCTCAACGACTTCGCGGCGCTGGCGCACGCGTTGCCCTATCTGCCCGCTGAAGAACTGGAGCAGGTGGGCGGCGGTGCCAGCATGGCCGATGCACCGCGCGCGCTGCTGGGCGCCGGCACGGGGTTGGGCGTGGCATCGCTGCTGCCGACGCCGGAAGGCCGCTACATTGCCGTGGCCGGCGAGGGCGGTCATGTCGCTTTCCCGCCGATGAACGACGAGGAAGCCGTCATCTGGCGCTTCGCGCGTGAGCGCTTCGGCCATGTGTCGGCCGAGCGGCTGATCTCCGGGATGGGCCTGGAACTGATCTACGAGGCGCTAGGTGCGTGCTTCGATCTCTGGCAGCAAGGCCCGACGTTGCGCCGCGCCGCCGACATCACCGCCATCGCCCTCGGCGAGATGGAAGACGACGCCGGCGACCACGCACGCTGTCGATACGCGGTCGATACGTTCTGCGCGTTTCTCGGCACCATCGCGGCCAACCTGGCGGTCACGCTGGGTGCGCGCGGGGGCGTGTACATCGGCGGCGGCATCGTCCCGCGTCTGGGGCCGGCGTTTGCCAACTCGCCGTTCCGGCGGCGTTTTGAAGACAAGGGCCGCTTTTCGGCCTATGTGGCCTCGATGCCGGTGTACGTGATTCATTCACCGTACCCGGGGCTGATCGGCCTCTGCGCTGCCATGGACCACGCGGTGGCGCAGGGACACTGACGCCGCGTTGGCGTTGGGGTTGGGGTTACTCGGGTTGATCGGCATGCTGGAGTGCGCTGCCCTTGCGCAGCGCCACTTCCAGCACCAGCGCGTCCAGCAGCGCCAAGTGCAACAGACGCGCGACCATCGAGCGGTCGGCCACGGCATCGTCCACGCCGGCGGGTAGCACCACATCGGCAAGGGCCGCGAGCGGGCTGCCGGGCGCTGTGACGGCAATCACGCGCACGCCGAGTTCACGCACACGCTCCACCGCTGTCTGCAGTTCGGGCAACGCGCCCGATTTTGAAATGGCGATCACCACGTCGCCCGCCTGCAGCACGTTCAACGACATCGACACCAGATACGGATCGCTATACGCATTCGCGGGAATGCCGTAGCGGAAGAACTTCGTCTGCGCATCGAGCGCCACCACGCCGGAGCTGCCGAAGCCGTACAGGTCGATGCGGTGCGCGCTGTCAACCAGTGCCACCGCCGCATCGAGCGTGCGGGGGTCGAATCGATCTTGCAGCGTAGTGAGCGCATCAATGGCGTTCTGCAGCACGCGCGTGCCCGAGGGCGACACGATGCGTGCCGGTGCGGCATCGCGGGCGACGTTGCCTTGCGCGAGCCGCAGCTTGAAATCCGACAGGCCATGGCAGCCCATCGAGCGGCAGAAGCGGATGACGGTCGGCTGGCTGACGCCGGCCTCACGCGCGATGGCAGCCACCGGCAGGCTCAGCACCGTGCCGGGCTGGCGCAGCACCCAGTCGGCCACCTGGCGTTCGGCCGGAGAGAGCGACGGGCGCGCCGCGCGAATGCGCTCGCGCAGGTCGATCGGTGCATCGGGTGTGGTGGAGGAAGTGGCTTGCTGGGCGCTCATCTGCGCGCGGGTTCGAATGGCGGATCGCATCACGATAAAGGCAAGCGCACCCGTGCGCAACCGCCCGGCGAGGGGTTGCTAGATGCAGTGCGCTCCGACTGCAACTGACAGTTTTTGCACTGTTGCCAGGCGAGCGCGTTGGCTACGGTGAACGACGCCCACGTCGTCACAAGCGGCGTGGTCCTGCAACGTCGTACTCCTCAAAAGGACATCCGATGCTCCGTACTGCTCTCCCCATGCAGCGTTTTTCCACCCTGTGCCGCCATCTGGCGTATGCCTGGCCGCTGGTGTTCGCGGCCGGGCCGCTGCATGCCGCCACCGATTGGGTCGACACCCACACCAAGGCGTTCGTGACTGGCCCGCAACTCATGGCGCGCGGTGCAACCAACGAGGTCGCACCCGGCCAGACCACCGATGTGCTGGTCAGCCTCAAACTGCGCAACGAGGCCACGCTGAAGGCGCTGGCACACGATGTGAACGACCCGCGCAGCCCACGCTACCGCAAGTACCTGACCAGCGAACAGTTCCTCGCCGACCACGCGCCCACGCAGGCGCAGGTGGACGCCGTGGTGGGCTATCTGCGGCAGAACGGTTTTATCGATATCGATGTCGCGCCCAACCGGCTGCTGGTGTCGGCGCGCGGTACGGCCGGCACGGTCAAGGCGGCGTTCAACACGCCGCTGGTGCATTACCAGCTGGCCGGCCGCAGCGGGTTTGCGAACAGCGGCAAGGCGCAGGTGCCGCGTGCGCTGGGCGGTATCGTCGGCTCGGTGCTGGGCCTGCAGAACGTGGCGCGCGCGCGACCGCTGCTGCGTGTGGGCGATGTGGCCGAAGCGCGCACGCTGGCGGCGGGCACCGCGACGGGGCATTACCCGAGGGAGTTCCCGGCGCTGTATGGCGCGACCGGCGTGCCGACGGCGGCGGGCACCACCGTGGGCGTCATCACCATCGGCGGTGTATCGCAAACATTGCGTGACCTGCGCACGTTCACGAGCAACAACGGCTACGCCGCGGTGTCCACCACCACGATCAAGACGAATGGCACCAGCGGCAACTACACCGATGACCAGGAAGGCCAGGGCGAGTGGAACCTCGACAGCCAGTCCATCGTGGGTGCGGCCGGCGGCGCGGTCGGCAAGCTGGCTTTCTACATGGCCGATCTGAACGCGCCGGGCAACACGGGCCTGACCAAGGCGTTCAACAAGGCGGTGACCGACAACACGGCCAAGATCATCAACGTGTCGCTCGGCTGGTGTGAGAACGACGCCAGCGCCGACGGCACGCTCGATGCCGAAGAGGCCATCTTTACCACGGCCGCCGCGCAGGGGCAGACGTTCTCCGTGTCTTCCGGCGACGAGGGTGTCTACGAGTGCAACAACCGCGGCTATCCGGATGGCGGCAACTACAGCGTGTCGTGGCCGGCATCGTCGCCGCACGTGCTGGCCATTGGCGGCACCACGCTCTACACGAGCGGATCGAGCTTCGCCAGCGAGACCGTGTGGAACGAGGGCCTCGACGGCAACGGCAAGCTGTGGGCCACGGGCGGCGGCATCAGCCAGATCCTGCCGGCACCGAGCTGGCAGGGCGGCAATGCGCGGCTATTGCCCGATGTGTCGTTCGACGCGGCGCAAAGCACCGGTGCCTACATCTACAACTACGGGCAGCTGCAGCAGATTGGCGGCACGAGTCTGGCATCGCCCATCTTCGTCGGCTTCTGGGCGCGGCTGCTGGCAGCCAACGGCAACCTGGGCTTTCCGGCGGCGCGCCTGTACAGCGCCATTCCGGCCAACGCGTCGCTGCTGCGCTATGACGTGGTCTCGGGCAACAACGGCTACCAGGGCTACGGTTACAGCGCCGCCAAGGGCTGGGACTACCCGACGGGTTGGGGCAGCCTGAACATCGGCGCGTTGAACCAGTTGATCAAATCGGGCGGATTCTGATGCGGAGGTGAGTTGGCGGGCGGTTTCGCACAAAGCGCGAGCCGCCCGCGCGGCGGTTCTACAATGAGCCTTCCCCGGCTTATTTTTGATTCGTCATGCGCGTACTGCTCGTGGAAGACGACGACATGATCGGCGACAGCGTGCGCAAGGGTTTGCGCCACGACGGTTTCGCCATCGATTGGGTGCGCGACGGCGAGGCTGCCGTGCATGCCGTGACCGCCCCCGGTGCCGCGGGTGCGGAACCGGGCACCACCATGTTCGACCTCATGCTGCTCGACCTCGGCCTGCCAAAGCGCGACGGGCTCGACGTGGTGCGCGAGGTGCGCCAGCGCGGCATCGCCATCCCCATCCTGATCCTGACCGCGCGCGATGCGGTGGCCGACCGCGTGGCCGGTCTCAATGCCGGCGCGGACGACTACCTCGTCAAACCCTTCGACCTGCAGGAACTGGCTGCCCGCATGCACGCGTTGCTGCGCAGACAGGGCGGCCGTGCCGATCCGCTCATGCGCCACGGCGAGGTGCTGCTCAACCCCGTGACCCGCGAAGTGCTGCGCGCGGGTGTGCCGGTCAAGCTGTCGGGCCGCGAGTTTGCGGTGCTGCATGCGCTGCTCGCGCGGCCGGGCAGGGTGTGGTCGATCGCACAGCTGCAGGACAACCTCTACGGCTGGGATGAAGAGGTCGGCAGCAACACGGTCGAGGTCTACATCCATGCGCTGCGCAAGAAGCTCGGCAGCCATTTCATCCAGAACATCCGCGGCGTGGGGTATGTGATTCCACGTGAGGCGCCGACGTCGCCTGCGGAACCTGCCGGCGGTGACGCGCACCAATAACCCATGCAATCGATCCGTAAAACCCTGCTGTGGTGGCTGGCCGGCGGCCTGCTGGCGGGCATCGTCATCGCCACCGGCCTGATCTACGCGCAGGCGCGCCAGGAAGCCAACGCGCTGTTCGACTACCAGATGCAGCAGGTGGCGGCCGCGCTGCCGAGCCAGTGGATCGACCCGCCGCCCCCGGCGCTCGCGGGCATTGCGCGTGACGACGACGTCGTGATCCGCATCTGGGACGGCACAGGCCGCAGCCTATATCTCTCGCACGCGCGTCCCAATCTGCCGGACCAGGCCGAGTTGGGCTTTTCCGACGCGAATACGCCCGAGGGCCCTTGGCGCATCTACAGCGTCGCCTTCGGGCCTGCCGTGGTGCAGATCGCCCAGCCTTACAGTGCGCGGCACGAGGTGGCGGCGCGCATGGCGTTGCGCACGGTGGCGCCGTTGCTGATCCTGTTGCCGCTGCTGGGCTGGATCGTCTGGCTGGCGGTCGGGCGCGGGTTGGCGCCGCTGGGCTCGGTGGCCAAGCAGGTGCAGGCGCGCGATGCGGCCGCGCTGTCGCCGTTGCCCACGCACGATTTGCCTGACGAGATTCGCCCGCTGACAAACGCATTGAACGATCTGCTGGCGCGACTCGGCACCGCACTGGCACACCAGCGCGCGTTCGTCGCCGACGCTGCCCATGCGCTGCGCACGCCACTGGCTGCGCTCAAGCTGCAGTTGCAGGTGGCCGACCGCGCCGAGAACGAAGACGAACGCCGCGCCGCGCATGCCGATCTGCATCGCGGTGTGGAACGCATGATCCGTCTTGTTGGCCAGTTGCTGACACTCGCGCGGCAGGAGCCGGGCGCTGCCGATCCGCAGCGTGCAACGGTTGCGCTCGACGCCGTGGCGGCCGACGTGCTTGCCGAGCTATCGCCAGCGGCAGTGCAAAAGCGCATTGACCTTGGGATCGCGGTGGAGTCCCAACCGGCATCCGTCATCGGCAATGCCGATGCGCTGCGTGTGCTGCTGGTCAATCTGGTCGACAACGCATTGAAGTACTGCCCAGCCGGTGCGCGCGTCGATGTGTCGACCGCGCATACGCCAGACGGTGGCGCGCAGCTCGTGGTCGAAGACAACGGCCCGGGCATCCCCGCCGACGAACGCGAACGCGTGTTGGATCGTTTCTATCGGCCTGCGCAAGCGCCCACCGGCGGCAGCGGCCTGGGGCTCGCCATCGTTCGTGAAATCGCCCAGGCGCACGACGCGACCCTCGCACTGGAAGCGCGTGAAGGCGGCGGCTTGCGCGTGGTGTTGCGCTTTCCCTTCAAGGCCAACGCGTAGAAACACTTTGTTTCATGTGATGTCGGTGTGCGGCGCCGACCTTTAAGTCTCGATTAAGTCTGCCCGCCTACGATGCCCTCAACCGATGGGCACGGCAGGCGACTCCGCAGGCCGTGACCCTCGCGCTCAGCAAGAGAGGACACGACAATGACGCGTCAAACCCTGGCACGCAGTGCGGCTGGCCTGGCCGCTGTGGTCGCCGTTGCAGGCGGCTATGCCTATCTTCAGAAAGACATGATTTCGCGCGCGGTGGCGGCGCCCGTGGCCACCGCGACGGCAACGACCGCCCCTGCTTCCGGTGCGGCTCCGGTGGCCGTGGCCGCGCCGATGGATTTCTCCGGCATCGTCGACCGTTACGGCCCTGCCGTCGTCAACATCAGCACCACGGCGCGCGCGCAGCGCACCAGCATGCAAGGCCTGCCGCCCGGCATGAGCCCCGACGATCCGTTCTCCGAATTCTTCAAGCGGTTCATGCCGCAGATGCCGCAACAGCGTGGCGACCAGATCGTGCGCGGTCTGGGCTCCGGCTTCATCGTCTCGGCCGATGGGCTGATCCTGACCAACGCCCACGTGGTCGATGGCGCGCAAGAGGTCAACGTCAAGCTGACTGACCGCCGCGAGTTCAAGGCCAAGGTGCTCGGCGTCGACAAGCAATCCGACGTGGCAGTGCTGCGCATCTCGGCCAAGAACCTGCCGGTGGTGCAGATCGGCAGCCCCGCCAACACCAAGGTGGGCGAGCCCGTGCTGGCGATCGGTTCGCCGTACGGTTTCGAGAACACCGTCACGGCGGGCATCGTGAGCGCCAAGTCGCGCTCGCTGCCGGATGACACCTATGTGCCGTTCATCCAGACCGACGTGGCCGTGAACCCCGGCAACTCGGGCGGCCCGCTGTTCAACCAGCGCGGCGAGGTGATCGGCATCAACTCGCAGATCTACAGCCAGACCGGCGGCTACCAGGGCCTGTCGTTTGCCGTGCCGATCGACGTGGCGATGAAGGTGGAGCAGCAGCTTGTGTCCACCGGCAAGGTCACGCGCGGCCGCCTGGGCATTGCGGTGCAGGAAGTCGATCAGTCGCTGGCCGATTCCTTCAACCTGCCCAAGCCCGAAGGCGCCCTGGTCAACTCGGTGGAAGACGGCGGCCCGGCAGCCAAGGCCGGCCTGCAACCCGGCGATGTGATCCTGCAGATTGGCGATGCGCGGATTGATCGATCGGGCGATCTGCCCGAGCAGGTGGCCGACATCAAGCCGGGCTCTACCGTGCCGCTGCAGATCATCCGCCAGGGCAAACCGACCACCCTGACGGTGACCATCGGCGCCGCCAAGGACGCGAAGGTGGCATCCAGCGAAAAGGCGGCACCCGACCAAGGCCGCCTGGGCCTGGCGGTGCGCCCGCTGCAACCGGAAGAAAAGCGTCAGAACGGTTTGCCCGGCGGCCTGGTAGTGATGGACGTGACCGGCCCGTCGGCCAAGGTCGGCATCCAGCCGGGCGACGTGATCCTGTCGCTCAACGGCACGCCGGTGTCGTCGGTGCAGGAGCTTCGTACCCTCGTCGACCGGGCCGGCAAGCATGTCGCATTGCTCGTACAGCGTGACGACACGAAGATCTTTGTGCCGGTGGACCTGGGCTGACGCGGCCTGCTGACGACCTACTTTGACATGCCGCCCTGGCCGGAAGGGCGTAACGGCAGACGCCAGAGGTCGTAACGCTCTTCGCCGGCCTTGACCATGCCCGCAAAATGCAGGTTCAGGCGGCTGGCAGTCACCACCAGAGCACCGTCAGGAGCGATCGTCGGCGTATCGGGCCAGGAGACGCCTTCATCGGTCGCTATCGCTGCCATCGTCCTCGTGGCAGGGTCGTACCGCACGATGCCGTTGCGTGTGACGTCGGTGATGTACAGCCGGCCGTCGTCGCTGGTGACAATGCCATCCGTGTTGCCGCCTACGTCGCCAAGGTCTTGCACGGCGGCGGCGACCTCCGCGCGATTGGCCTTCGGGTTGCGAAGCACGTGTGTGGCAATCGCATGCGCGTGCCGGCCCGTGGTGACCGTCCAATACAGCGTGCGGGCATCGGGCGAGAGCGCGATGCCGTTGATGCCCAGGACCAGCGGCTTGCCCGGCCAGACTTCCGTGCCGTGCGACATGACCGTGGCGCCCGGTTCGGGCATCAGGCTCGGATGCCGATCCAGCAGGCGGCGCGCATGGCCCGATGTGAAATCCACGACGATCAGCGCCGCCTGGTTGGCGGGTGCACTGCGCAGGCCGCTGTCCGACACGTAGGCGACCTTGCGGGCTTCATCGACGACGATGTCATTGAGGAAGCTCGCCTTGCGGTCTGCCACGGCATCGAGGCCGATACGCTTGACCAGGCGGCCGGTGTCGAGGGCATACACCATGATCTTCTGCGCGCCTGCGGGGGCTTCGTTCTCGCCGGCCACGAAGCCCTGGTCCAGCGCCCACAGCCAGCCGTTGCGCCGATCGATGTAGAAGCCGAGCACGTTGCGAAGGTGCTGGTCCGGCGCACCGGCCACGGCATTGCCCTCGGTGGACGGAAACGCCGTCAGCCGTGCCGGCCCCGAGGCGGTGCGGGTGTCCAGCACGCTCAACGTGGCCGGCGCATCCGCAGACACCAGCCGTGGCGTGCTGACAAACGCGCGTCCTTGCGCGTCGAAGTGGATGCCTGCAATCGGTGCGTTGACCGAGCCTGCATCGGCTGCGGCGTTGCCCTCGTCGTCGGCAGCGGCCCAGGTCACGCCCGTATAGCTGCGCCAGCGTTCAAGCGATGCACGCTCGGCCGCCTGCGCGGGCTGCACCGCCGCGGCGGCCGTGCTGCAGGCGACCGCTGCCAGCAGCGCGGCAGCCAGGGTGAGGCGATAGCGATTCATATTCGATATCCAGGAATGGGTGGGCGCGGGGGCGTTCAAAGAATCGAGCGGAAGCTGCCGCCTTCTACGCGCACCGCCGCACCGTTGGAGGCCGCGCCCAAGGGGCTCGCAAGCAACGCCACCATGGCCGCCACTTCATCTGCCTCGATCATCCGGGCGATCAATGAACTGGGGCGGTACGTCTGGAAGAAATGCGCCTCGATCTGTGCGTCGGTCATGGCGGGGCGCGGCGCGGTCTGGCGCAGGTACTCGACGATGCCGTCCGAGCGGGTCGCCGCAGGCAGCACGCTGTTGACCGTGACGCCGGTGCCCTTCGTCAATTCGGCCATGCCGCGCGACACCGCCAGCTGCGCAGACTTGGTCACGCCGTAGTGCACCATGTCCGGCGGCGTGAATGCGCCGACCTCGGTGGAGATGAAGATCACCCGTCCCCAGTTCCGTTCCAGCATGCCGGCAAAGTAATGGCGCGACAGGCGCACGCCTGACATGACGTTGATCTCGAACATCTGGCGCCAGTCTTCGTCGCTGATTTCTGCGAAGGCCTTGGCTTCGTACATGCCCAGGTTGTTCACCAGAATGTCTGCGTCCGGCTGCGCTTGTATGACCGCGGCGGCGCCCTCAGCCGTGCTCAAGTCGGCGATGACTGGCGTGAGCTGGGCGCCCGGCACGGCGGCAACGATGTCCGCGATGGCGGTATCCAGCTTGTCGCGGTTGCGGCCGGTCATGGTGACGGCCACGCCTTCATTGGCCAGGGTGCGGGCGATTGCCAAGCCGATACCGGCCGTGGCCCCCGTCACGATGGCGGTTTTTCCCTTCAACTGCAGATCCATCTCTTGTTTTCCTTGTGAGTGAGTGCGCTGTGGCGCGTGGTGTCATTGCTGGCCGTGCGGGCGAAGCAGGAGGTCGCGCATGGCCGCACCCACGCCCGCGGCGGACTGCGGGTTCTGGCCGGTGACGAGGCGCCCGTCCACGACAACGTTGGCCGTCCAGTCCGGCGCGGGGTGGTGCGTTGCGCCGCGCTGCACCAGCGTGCTGGCGAGCAGGAAGGGCACCACGTGGTCGAGTTGAACCGCGCGCTCTTCGTGGTTGGTAAAGGCGCTGACGTTCTTGCCTGCCACGAGGTAGGCACCGTCGCCGAGCTTGACGTTGACGAGTGCCGCGGGGCCGTGGCAGACGGCACCCACCACACCGCCCGCCTCGTAAATTGCCCGCGTGACGCGCGACACGGCGGGGCTGTCCGGGAAGTCCCACATCGCCCCATGGCCGCCGGCAAAGAAGATGGCCGAATACCTGCTCGGCTCGACGTCGCCCAGGCGCCGGGTCTGGCGGACGGCGCTGCGGAAGGCCGTGTCGTTCCAGTAGCGGACGTTGACGGGATCGTTCAGGTCGAGGCCGTCCACCGGCGGCTCGCCGCCCTCGATCGAAGCGAACTCCACGGCAATGCCGGCGTCCTGGAGTTCCGCCAGCGGGTGCGTGACTTCGCCCAGGTAATAGCCGGTCGGCTCGCCCGTGCTCCCCTTGGTTCCGTGGCTGGTGAGCACGAAGAGGACGGGCCGGATGGCGGGGTGAGTGTGCATGTGCATGGTCTGACTCCTGGCTTGCATGGGTTGGACCACACTGTATTGCTGACCCACATGGCGATAAACTGCCGGCACTGACAATCATTTGTTCTTCAAGAGACAAAATGGGCCGGAAGTTTGATTACCTGGGCGATGTCGAAGCGTTCCTGGCGGTCGCCGAACACGGGTCGTTTACGGCGGGAGCGGTGGCGCTGTCGACCACGCCGTCGGTGCTGAGCCGTGCCGTCACCCGGCTCGAGGCGCGCCTCGGCAACCAGCTGCTGCGCCGGACCACGCGCCGCATCGGGCTGACCGATGCGGGCAGGCAGTATCTGGAGCAGGCACGCGCCGCCTTTACGCTGCTCGACGAGGCCGAGCGCGAGGCCCAGGGGGAGGAGGGCGAACTCAAGGGCCGTGTGCGGCTGAGCGTGCCGACCACGTACGGGCACTATCGCCTGCCGCCGTTGCTGGCCCGGTTTGCCCAGAAGCACCCCCGCGTCCGTGTCGAACTGAACATCACGAACCGAAATGTCGACCTCGTTGCCGAGGGGTTTGACCTGGCCATCCGGCTAGGCCATCTGCCCGACAGCGGGTTGGTAGCGCGCAAGCTGGAAGATGCGGCGTTGTGCCTGGTGGCTTCGCCGGGTTACCTGCGGCGCTCAGGCTGGCCCCAAAGCCTGGATGCGCTCCAGCAACACGTCTGTCTGCCGTTCGTGATGCCGAGTACCGGCCGCATCGCGCCGTGGGTGTTCAAGGATGGGGGGCAGGATGTCGAATGGCTGCCGCCCTCCACGCTTCAGGTTTCAGGCGACGTGTTGGGCGTCGTGTCGCTGGCGGCGCAGGGCGTGGGCATCTGCCAGAGCTACGACTTCATCGTCCGCCAGCAGCTCGAGCAGGGCAGCCTGGTTGAACTGCTGCCGGCGCTACGTGGGCGGACACGTCCCTTCTCGGTCGTCTACGCGCCGCATCGCAGGCAATCCGCTGCGACACGTGCGCTGATCGATCTGCTGACATCGGGCGACCCGCATCGCGGCGCCTGAATGGATGCGCGACGGACGCCGGCGCGCGGGCTCACTGCTTGACGCACAGCCGCGCGGTCGCACGATCCAATGCAATGCGATGCAGGCTGTCGAGCGACTTCTCATACGCGACACGGCCGATTTCATTCGCCACCTGCACGGGGCAATCGGCTTGGCTGCGCGCCGCGGCGGCACCGCGCAACGCTTGCAGGATGGATTTCTGCAGTGCGTCCAGCTTGGGCCGGATCACATCCGGCAGGCTCTGCCGCTGCGCGGTGGGCGCGGCACCGGCCCGTCGCCAGTCGTTCAGAAGGGCGTACTGGACTTCCTTGTTCGCCTCGATCTGGTCTGTGAAGACATCGCTCACGTCGGCTGCGGCCAGGCCGTAGGCCGGCGCCTCCGCCGAGACATTGGCGATGACCTTGGCTTCGCGCGCCGGGTCGTAGACGGACTGGCCGCTGTCCCATTTGCTCAGCGCGACCTGGTCGGCGGTGACGAGGCGATCGGCGAGATGGCGCAGCAACGGCGCGAAGGCGCTGTCCTGCGCGTGAACCGGAGCGACGCAGCTTGCCGCCAGCAGCAGGCCGCAAGCGATTCGGGGTGTCATCAACGTGTTAAAGGCGTTCTTCATGCTGGGTAGCGGTCGATTGCCGCGCGTCTCGGGACGGGGAGCGGCCATCATACCGAAGCGCGAAGTGTGCGGCGTGCGCAGCGTTGTTCCGATGCCCGCCGCTAGGCCATTTGCACGTGCCGTCTGCCATAAACCCAGGTATCATGCGGGCTACGCGCCGTTTTTGTCTGCAAAGCCTGCGGCGGCGCGGCTAGCTGAGCATACGACGATGGATTTCTACCCCGATCTGGAAGGTTTGCCGCTGTTCGCCAAACCCGCTTTCGGCTGGGAGGAACCCGTGTCGGCATCGACAGCCGAAACGCCCCCCGCCAAACCCCGCCGCCTGCGCCGATGGCGCGGCCCGATCACGCATTGGGAACGCGGCTACCGCTCCCATTACTACCGTGACAAGCGCGGCAAGAAGCTCGGTGAAATCCACCTGAGCCCACGCGGTCAGGCACCGTTGCTTTACCGCTGGCTGGCCGGCACGCTGTCGGGCATCGAGGGGTCGCTCACGCACGCGCGCATGCGGGTGGAGGAAGCGATCGGGTTCGGGATGCGCCAGATGGCCCTGTTCTGAGCCAAAAGCCTGGCGCATCGCCAGGCACGGCCGATGCGTCAATTTTGGGTTCACCACGAGGAGAACCCCCATGCCGACTATCGTCCGCATCTTCACAGACCATGCCGCTGCCGAGGCAGCCCGCCAAGCCGTGTTGAACACCGGCCTCACGCTGGAGCGCGTCGCGCTGTCGCACCAGGGTGACGAGGCAGGTGCCTTGTGCGGCAACTTCCTCTGCGGCGACTACGAGCCCGGCGGCGAAAACGCCGAGACCTACGAGCGCAAATTCCAGAACGTCGTGATCGGCGGGCGTTTCCTGCTGACCATCGACGCCGAGCCTTCGGAGGTGGATGCCGCCGAAGCAGCGCTGCACTCCACCGGCGGGCGCTCCGTCGACGACTTGGGCCCGCAGCGCTGAGGGCGGGGCGGCGGCGCCGGAGTGCAGCGATCGCACGGGACTGCCGCGAGCGCTGCGGCCGCTGCTACAAGGCCAGCAAATCCTCCGGCCGGCCGAGTAGCGGCGCCCCGGCGTGTCGCTGCAACGCGTCTGGCGCCGTGTATCCCCAGGCCACTCCCCGGAACGCAATGCCTGCGGCGCGCGCTGCATCGGCGTCGCGCATTTCGTCACCCACATACAGCACGTCTTCCGGGCGCACGCGCGTCGAGGCCGTGAGCGCCGCCAGCTTGCGCGCCTTGCCGAATACCGAGATGCCGCAGCTGTAGTGGTGGACCCACCGTGTTGCCGGGCCCAGCACGGCCCGCACGTTGTCCTCGGCATTGGATGTGGCGATGGCCAGACGCACACCACGCCCTGCGAGTGCTTCCAGCGTTTCGGCAACGCCGTCGAACAGCTGGGTTTGAGCGATACGCTCGCGCATCTGCTGGCGCATCTCGAGGGTGATGGCGGGGGCCTTCCACACCGGCACATTCAGCAGGCGCATGACGTCGCGCGCCGATGCTCCGCGCGCCTGCGCCAGCCGGGCACCTTCGAGCCGGTGGAATCCGTGTTTCGTCGCTGCCGCATTCAGTGCATCAACGAACGCGTCGAAGGAGTCGGCCAGTGTGCCGTCAAAGTCGAAGGCGATGAGTCGGTAGGGCATCCGTGTCGGTGTGAGAAAAGGCGGGCGCCGATTGTAGCGGCCAAGCATGCGCTTGTGCGACGGCGTCCGTTGCACCTCAGCCGATCTAAAACTTGCGCGCTGCCGATCCCGTAGCATTGCGTTCCCTCAAACAACAACGAGAGCGCATGCCATGTCCAAGACCCAGTACTACGCCGCCACCACCCTGGACGGCTTCATCGCCACGACGGATCACTCGCTCGATTGGCTGATGCAGTTTGGCTCGCTGGAAGGCACAAGCTACGACAGCTTCATTCGCGACGTCGGCGCGCTGGCGATGGGTGCGTCCACCTACGAATGGCTGCTGCGCGAACTGGCCAAACCCGGCCCGGCCGGCGAAGCCCAGCCATGGCCTTACGTTCAGCCTGCGTGGGTCTTCACATCGCGCACGCTGCCGGCGGTGCCAGGTGCGGACATCCGCTTCGTGCGGGGCGACGTGCAGCCCGTGCATCGCGACATGCTGGCCGCAGCCGCCGGGCGCAATCTCTGGATCGTGGGTGGCGGTGAACTCGCCGGCAGGTTTCTCGATGCGGGGCTGCTGGACGAACTGATCGTGCAGGTGATGCCCGTCACGCTGGGCACGGGCCTGCCGCTGTTGCCGCGCCGCATCGTGCAGCCTGCGCTCAAGCTCACTTCCGCCGTGCCCTACAAGAACACGTTCGTCGAGATGCGCTACGAGGTCGTGCGCGGCTAGCGCGGTCTGGCGCCGCACGGTCGAATGGGTGACCGAAGTATCGCGGCGCCTCAGCAAGTTGCTTGCCCGCAGAGCTTGATATGGCGCCATTTCTAGCGCTTCCGTACGCGGCCGCTTTGCGCAAAAGCTGTCGATTTGACAACGCTGTCGGCGTCTCCTTTTCTGGACTGGCTTTCCGTCAACCAGGCAGGAGACGACGATGCATCGACAGGCTCACTTTTTGATCCGGCGCCGTGTGGCGAACGTTGCCGCATGGCTGGCGTTCGGTTTGGCGGCCTCGTCCGCGTTGGCCGATGTGGGCGTGGGCGCCGCGCTGCCGCCGTCGCCCGACAAGCTCTACGGCGACTTGTTCGTGGCGGTGCAGACCGCGCAGGTGTATCCGGACCAGAAGACGTTTGTCGATGCGGTGCCCAAGGCCGCGCCCGCGGTCATCCTGCAGGCGTATCAGGCGCAGAAGAACGTGCCGGGCTTCTCGCTCAAGGCGTTTGTCGACCAGTACTTCACGCCGCCGGTCGATACGCCCGTGACGCCACCCGCGGGGCAGTCCTTGCGCGCGCATATCAACTGGCTGTGGCCCGCGCTCACGCGCACAACGACCACCGCGCCCGACAACAGCTCGCTCATTCCCCTCCCCAAGCCGTACGTGGTGCCCGGCGGCCGCTTCCGCGAGGGCTATTACTGGGATACCTACTTCACCATGCTCGGCCTGCAGGAGGCCGGCCGAGAAGACCTGGTCGACAACATGCTCGACAACTTCGCCTATGCCATCGACCAGTTCGGCCACATCCCGAACGGCAATCGCACGTACTACCTGAGCCGTTCGCAGCCGCCGTTCTTTGCGTTGATGGTGGAGCTGGCTGCGCAGAAGGAGGGCGACGCGGCGCTCAAGCGCTACCTGCCGCAACTGCGCAAGGAGTATGCGTACTGGATGCGCGGCGCGGCCACCACGCCTGGCGGACAGGCGAGCAGCAACGTCGTCGTCATGCGCGACGGCACTGTGCTCAACCGCTACTGGGACGACCAGGACACCCCGCGCCCCGAGTCCTATCTGCAAGACGTGACCACCGCGCAGCAAACACCCGCACGCCCCGCCAACCAGATCTGGCGCGACCTGCGCGCGGCCGCCGAAAGCGGCTGGGATTTCAGCTCGCGCTGGTTTGGCGATAACGCCACGCTGGGCACCATCCGCACGACGTCGATCGTGCCGGTGGATCTGAACAGCCTGATGTTCCAGCTTGAGAAGACGATCGCGCGTGGCTGTACAGCAGCGCGCGATTTCGCGTGCACGGTCGAATACTCCGTGCGCGCCGGAAAACGCGCCGTCGCCATCGAGCGCTACCTGTGGCACCCCGCCGGCTACTACGCCGATTACGACTGGCAGCTCGGCCGCGTGCGCGACAACAAGTCCGCCGCGATGACGTATCCGCTGTTTGTGGGTGCCGCGCGCCCCGACCGCGCGTGGAAGACATTGCAATGGACGCAGCAGGCGCTGCTGCAGGTGGGCGGGTTGTCGACCACCACCTTCAAGACCGGCCAGCAGTGGGATGCGCCGAACGGCTGGGCGCCGCTGCAATGGATCGCGTTGCGCGGCGCGCAGCGATACGGCTGGCAGCCGCTTGCCCAGGCGATCGGCGAGCGCTTTCTCGGCAGCGTCGAGCAGCTCTATGCCAGCCAGCAGAAGCTCGTCGAGAAATACATCGTCGATGGAACGGGTACCGGCGGTGGCGGCGGTGAGTATCCGTTGCAGGACGGCTTCGGCTGGACGAACGGCGTCACCCTCAAGCTGCTGGATGCGTATGGCCGCGGGCAGTAAGCTGGTGGCCTTGTCCGCCACCGCGAGCCCTGTGCATGCCCATCGAACTTGACCGCGACGTCCGCGAAGAGGCCGTCCAATCCATCCAGCGCTACTTCACCGAGCAGTTGGACGAGCGCATCGGCAACATCCAGGCCGGTGCGCTGCTCGGTTTCTTTCTTGAAGAGATCGGCCCCGCGGTCTACAACCTCGCCGTGCAGGAGGTGCAGGAACGTCTGCAGACGCGCGTGGCCGAGCTGGACTACGAGTGCCACCAGGAGCCGTTCGGGTACTGGAAGAAATTCGACAAGCGCCGATAGTTCCCGGCTACCATGCCCGGATTCCATTCCGGTCGCGTCGTTTCCATGTCTTCCTTGCGCGCATTCTTCAGCACCGCCTTTCGCTGGCAGCGCGGCCGCCAGGGCACGGGCTACGACAAGATGCTGCTGGCCACCGCGCCGTGGCCCATCCCGTTCGACAGCTACCTGATCCGCTATCCGGACGGTTCGGAAATTCCACCGCATACCGACCCCGTCACCAACGGCCGGCACTATCGGCTGAACATCGTGCTGAAGTCGCCACGCGCGGGCGGCGAGTTTGTCTGCGCGAAGCCGATCTTCCAGACACGGCGCATCAAGCTGTTCCGCCCCGACGCGTGTGAGCACAGCGTGACGCGCGTGGTGGGCGGCAGCCGGTATGTGTTGTCGGTGGGTTGGGTGTTAGGGCGCCGAGGCTCAGTGCGGGAAACCAAATCGCGATGAACGCATTTGCCGCCAACCCCTGGTTCCGGAGCCTCCCTCCGCACGCTGCCGACGCGTTGCTCGAAGCGACGGTGCCGGTGCGCATCGGCGCGGGAGCATTTCTCTTTCGCCAAGGCGATCCGATGGACGCCGGTTCGCATGCGTTCTTTGGCGTGGCGAGCGGTGCGCTCAAGCTTTCCGTCTTCAATGCCGAGGGCGACGAGGCGATCCTCACGTTGGTGGAGCCGGGGAACTGGTTTGGCGGGGTGTCGACGCTCGATCAGCAACCGCGCGGGCATTGCGCAATCGCGCTCGAAGATTCGGACGTGCTGGCCGTGAGCGTGGCGCAATTTGAAGCACTGATGCGCGATGCCGCATTTGCCGGCGCAATCGCTCGGCTGGTGGCGACGCGCTTGCGGCTGGCGTATGGCTCGCTGGCGAGTGCGGCGTTGCATGGTACGCGGGCGCGCGTGGCGCGGCGTATCGCTTCACTCGCGCACGGCGATGTGTCGCAATCGGCAGAGGGGCGCGCGAGCATCTCGACCTCGCAAGACGCGTTGGCGATGATGCTCGGCATCAGCCGGCAGACGCTCAGCAAGGAGCTGCAGGCGCTGGTGAAGCTCGGTGCGATCCGCCTGCGCTATGGCCACATCGAGATTCAGGACATGGCGCAGTTGCTGGCTGCAAGCGAAGCCGGCACCGACTAACCTGCGGCCCGCAACTCTGCCAGGAGATCGTCGCCCGACCAGCTCGGGCGTGTAGCGACGGATTCGGCGGTATGCACCAGCGCACACAGTTGCGCATTCACCGGCGCGCGTTGCCCGAGGCGCTCTGCCAAACGCACCACTTCGCCGTTGATCCAGTCGACTTCGGTCATGCGCCCGGCGGCCAGATCGTCGGACATGGATGAACGCGCGAGCGGATCCATGGCGAGCATCTTGCCGGCCAGCCGCGCAAACACGGCATCGGGCGTGGCGAGCAGGCGTGGAATCCAAGCGGGCGGTATCGGCGTCAGCTTGGCAGGCCGGATGCCCGCGCGCGCCAGCAGCCGGAGTGCTTCCGTTTGTGCCAGCGCCAGGCAGCGCCGGTACGCACGCTGCGACAGCTCTTCCTTCAGCGGCCGGTTGGCCAGCGCGTTGATGGCGTTGTTCAGGTTGAGCAGCAGCTTGGCCCATTGCACGGCTGCCATGTCGGTGCGTTCCGTGAGCGGCAGACCCGCGCGGCGGAAGTCATCGAGAAACGGTTGCAGCGCGGGGGATGCCGCCACTTCCAATTCACCGGCCGTGCCCTGATGAAAGGCGCCGGGGCCAGGCTGCATCACGTTGAAGGGCACCATGCCGGCCAGCACGGTCTGCTGCGGCAGCGCGGCGCGCAGGATATCGGCATTGCGCAGACCGTTCTGAAAGCTGATGACGATAGCGCCCGCGCGCAGCACGGGCTTCAGTTCATCGGCGACGGATTGCGTGGCAGCGGATTTGACGGTCACCAGCACGAGATCGGCATCGGCGGCGGCAGTGGGCTCGGTTGTGTAGCGCACATCGGCTGCCGGCACCTGCCAGCGGCCGTCGCGGTAGTCCGTCAGGGTGAGGCCATGCGCGCTCAGTTCGTTGCCGATGCGTGCGCGGCCCACGAGCGCAACATCGGCACCGGCCGCCAGCAGACGGCCACCCACGTAACAGCCGATCGAGCCGGCCCCCACGATGCAGATCTTCGCCATGCGTCTCCTTGTTGTTGTGCTGGCGCGTCACGCCAGGCGCGGCACCTCGTACACCAGGGCCGGCTGCAGCGTATCGATGGCGTCCACCGGCTCGGGCGGGCGCCACATGAACAGCGAGAACGTCATCTTCTCGGGCGTCACGTCGATGATGGTAAAGCCGTTTTTCTCTGTTGGGCGCAACGCTTCGTGCATGGCGACCGACAACGCAGGCGTGGTTTCGATGCTGCGGAATGCCGAAGGGAAGGCGAGGTCGCCGGTGCCGAGCGTGCCGGTCATGACCGTGTGCACGGGCTGTGCGAAGGCGAGGTCTGCGGAGCGCGACATCGACCCGGCTGCCGATGCATGGAAGTCGCCCTGCACGATGACGGCCGCGCGCTGTTTCTGCTGGGCAAGCGCAGCCACCAGGCGCTGGTGCTGTGCATGCCAGCCGCTCTGCCAGCCAGCTTTAGGCTCGTTGGCGACGAGGCGGCCGGTCTTCCTGTCGAGCAGGTCCGGATACCAGTCGCCCAGCTTGCCGGACGAATACGCAAACGGCAGGGAAGGTACGTGGAAGAAGTGCGCGGTGTCCTCAGCACGGGTGCGCGCGACGAGCCAGTCTTCCACCCATTGCGGGACCACGCGTGCGTGCACGCCCTTGTTGTCGAGAAAGCGCCGGCAGTCGTACAGCACAGCTTCGAGCAACGCGCCGTAGCGTAGCGTGCCGAAGGCGCTGTTGGTGTCGCTGGGCATGCCGGCCTTGTCGCCACCGGGCAGCCACACGGGGCGGTTGGCGTCGGGCAGGAACTCCGGGTAGTAGCGCCGCTGTGTCAGCTCTGCCCCCACTAGGCCGTAAGGCTCCGGCGGCAAGGTGGCGACCTTGTCGTCGAACTCGTCGTTCTCGAAGGTGTCGTGGTCATCGGTCAGGAAATACGCGGGCGTGGAGCGCAGCGTGGTGCCGTACAGGCCGCTGATCTGGTAGTCGCACACGCGCGTGAAGATGGCTTCGTTCTTCGGGTGCGACATCGGTACCGACGTGTCGAGCGCGCCACCAAACTTCGCCCACATCAGTTCGCGCACCTGGCGTGCGAACGGCTTGTTCTGCGAGGTCTGCAGATCCCAGTAGATGTGGTCGCCATTGGCGATGACGGTGTCGGGCGCAAACGACATGCCGCGCGCCAGCAGGCGGCGGCGTGCGTTCATGTCGAGCCATGCGGTCTTGCCGGCCAAGGGCGGGCCGTCATAACCGCCGGCGCAGGTATAGGCGAGGATGCGCAGTCGCGCGGGCGTCGCATCCGGTGCCGGAAAGGTGCGCAGCGGCCAGGCGTCGGCCAGCGGCTTGCCGGCCGCATCGACAATGCGCAGCGTGTATTGCGTGGCAGGCTGCAGACCGCGCACGTCGAAGCGCCAGAAGCGGCCGGCGGCATCGGTCTGCTCGCCGGCGACGCGCTTGCCGTTGACCACCAGCCACGGCGCACGCGCAAGCGGTGCCTGAAACGACGCCTTGATGAGAAAGCGGTTGTGGCTGGCTGCAGGGATCAGGTGCGCGAGCTGGCCGGCATGCCAGTTGGCGTCGGCGGCATGCGCGGCGGCCTGTGCGTTTTCCGGCAGGGTTACGCCCAGCGCGCCCAGGCCAGCGACGGCGGTGCCCAGCGTCAGGAAATCGCGCCGGCTCATGCCGTGCGGGGGACTGTTCGGTGGTGTGCGGGAGGGCATCGTCATCCTCTGGCGTGGTGCGGAGACGCCATCGTGCCGAGCCGTGCCCAGGCTGAATGTTCAGCTTTTGACAATCTAGGGGTAGGTCCCGATGCGTGCCGGTCATCGACCGCGTGACCAATGACAAACGCCCCGATGGCCGAAGCCATCGGGGCGTTGTCATGTCAGGCGATGCTGATGCTGATGCGGATACCGCGGCTTAGTAGCCCCACACCTGCATTTCGTCCAGCGAGTAGCCCCACTGCGTGGCTCGCTGCGTGCCGTACATGCGCACATAGCGGCCGCTGCCCTTGAGGTTCGCCAGCGATGCATGGCCCCACGAAGCACCGCTCGACGTCGAGTAGATGTTCGTCCACGTCACGCCATCGTTCGAGGTCTGGATGTAGTACACCTTGGCGCCTGCATCCCAGTACAGGTCGACGCCGGTGATGGTGCGGGTCGAGCCCAGATCGACCATCAGCCATTGCGCGCCGGCCACGCCTTCCACCGAATCCCAGCGCGTGTTGGTCGTATTGCCGTCGAACGCGTAGGCCGGGCCCAGGCTGGCGCTGTAGCTGGACGACGCGCTGGCCGGCTTGCCCTGCGAGAGCAGCGTCACCGCCTGCGCAGCGGCCGTCGGCGTGCCGGCGTAGTAGTTGGAACCAAGCTTCGCCTTGGTCGTGTCGGAGTTCACACCAAACTGCGACAGGCTCCAGCGCTGGCCCGTGCTCGCGTCGCCCAGGTAGAGCTGGTAGCCGCCGGCGCTCGTCGACGAGAAGAACACGTAGTTCGTGTTGTTCACGGGCGACGGATCGGAGTTGTTGCTGTTGCAGTCGTTGAGCGTGAGCTGGTTGGGCGTGTCGCTCGGATTGACCTTGGTGTAGATCTGGTCGGCCTGGCTCGTGGCGTCGTGCCAGCGGGCGTAGAAGACGGTGCCGTCGGCGCGCACGATCGGGTAGTACGTTGCCAGGCCCGCCGGCGTGTCGAACGCCACCTTGGTGGTGCTGCCCACGGTCTGCTTGTACAGGCCCATGCCCGAGCCGGTGCCGGTGGTGTAGAAGACCGCCGTGCCGTCCGGCGTTGCATACGGCATGGAGTTTTCCAGCGTCGGTGCCGTGCGCGTCAGGTTCACCGTGGAAGTGAAGACCGGGCCCGAGCTGGTGTACGACAGCGCGGCCTGGATGACATCGCCGTTCTGCTTGAAGAGCAGCGATTTGCCGTCGGTGCTGAACTTCGGGTCTTCGTTGCGCGTCTGGCCGGTGCTGTTGGTCAGGTTGATCGGCATGCTGGTCGAGCCGACTTGCCAGAAGAACACGTTCCACGCGTTGTTGGTGATGCCCATGAAGGCGATCCACTTGCCGTCGGGGCTGAACACGGCGTTCATCGGGTCCTTGATGCCCCAGGCCGCCTTCGACACCTGTTGCAGCGTGCGGGCAGAAAAGTCGTAGATGAAGATCTGGCTCGTGCCGTCGCCGTAGCTGACGTAGCTGTGATACGCGAGCTTGCCGGTCAGGCTGGCCGGGAAGGTGGTGTTGGATTGCGTGGGCGGATTGGCAACGCAGTTGGCCTGGGCGCCGGCGGAGAACAAGCCGAGTGCGGCCGTGGCGACAAGGCCAAGAGACATCAGAGTGGAGCGCATGAAACGGGACTTCCTAAACAAGTGGGTCAGTGGGGCGGGGCAACCGCCGCATTAAGTCCGCGTCACTTTTCTGAATTTGGGCAAAGCTCCGCCAATTCCGGAGAAACCGGATTTGAAAAAGCGCCACAAACCGGGGGAGTGACGAGGATGGAGACGCGCCAAAAAACCCTGTTGCTTCGTACCGTCGTGTTTCTTGTCGGGGTCTCGACTACATCGAGAGGGCGAGTCGCGGACCAGACTGTAAGGGTTTCGCTGACACTGTGAAACCCCAATAAGAAAGCCGTTCTTGCCCTAATTCTTTGCCGTGGGGGCAAATCGGCACACGTGCGTGTAAATCTGACACGTCAATTTTTCCGGACGTTGATTAGCCTGCACGTACATCGTCGTTATTGTTATTTTTACTGCGGCGTTTTGCCGCATGACGGCGGTGCAATCCTTGCTGGCTGTCGCGTTCTCGCACCACGCCAATGTGGCGTCGGCGCATGCTTTGCGGCGTATTCGGCACTGCGTTCCCTGCATGCGTGCGGAGGCGCACCTCTCGAAGAAGACCGCGCCATGATGGACGCCGATCATACGAATTCCGCCTACGTAGCTCTGTAAGAAAAGACACCTCGCCGTAGAAGAATTGCAATGATGGCCGCAGGCATGCCGCGCATAGGCGGAATATTTAAATACTGGTTGAGTATTTGCGTAAAGCAGATTGGATTATCAATTTATTTATTTCTGTGTTTCGGCATTCCGGTATTCGAGAAACTCTACTAATTGCCTTCACCATGCGCGGCATGCAATTCGTTTCGGATTATGTATAGTTCGAGCACGCCAACGATGGCCCTCAGCAAAACGCAAGACTGATCAGGCTTTCCATCCCTTTGGAAATCAGGAGAGCTGCTGAGCGGGAGGAGTCGGCATGGCGACTCAGCGTGTGTTCTGGAGGCCGATGGGATGGGCGCTCACAACCAATTGCCGCATGACCACGCGACATCCTGGCGTGCGGCGTTGCTGCGCGAGTTGAACGCCTTGCGCGATGCCGATGCGGTATTCCGCTGCCTGCAACCGGCCGTGGCGCTGCTCGGTTTCGACTATTACGCTTACGCCCTGCGCGGTGCGCTCCCGATTACGCGCTTTAACACCATCACGTGGAGCACGTATCCGGAGCCGTGGCGCGAGCACTATCGCGCGCGTGGCTATGCCGCCATCGACCCCGTGCTGCAGCACGGGCAGCGCTGCGTCAAGCCAATGCTGTGGTCCAGCATCGCCAGCGCGGATGCGCCGTTCTGGACCGACGCGCGCCAGCACGGGCTCAATCATGGGTGGTCACACACCATCCGCGATCACATCGGCATCTTCGGTACCTTCAGCCTGGTGCGTCGCGCCGGGCCCATCACCGAAGACGAACTGGCTGCCTGCGAGCCCGAAATGATCTGGCTGAGCCAGCGCGCACACGCGAGCATCAGCGTGCTGATGGCCAACAAGGTCTTGCCGGATGCCGCCACACGCCTGAAAGACGTCGAGCGCCAGATGCTGCATTGGACGGCCGAAGGCAAGACGGTGGCGGAAGTTGCGGCCATCCTGGAGATGACCGAGCGCAACGTGAACTTTCACCTCCGCAACGCCATCACCAAGCTCAACGCCGCCAACAAGACGCATGCCGTAGTGAAGGCTGCGTTGCTCGGGCTGATCCCGGCGATGCTGTAGCGCGGGCCCGGCGGTGTCAGGCCATGACCCGCATGGAAGGGCTTGGGCGCATGGCTTCCAGATAGAAACCGTTGTCGCTTTGCTTGGCGCGCCGTTTGGCGAGGGCCGCGGCTGTGCCGATGTCGTCGCTGTTGTGGGCCGCGCCCGGGTGCACATGCAGAGCGCCAACCGCCATCGTCACGAAGCGGAAGAAGGCCGGCAGGCCCTTGCGGTCTTCAGCATGGATGCCGCCCGCCGCGCGGTCAGCGGGCGTGTACATGGCGAGTGCGTTGGCATTGAACGCGGCCATTGCCTGCGTGATGCGCGCCTGCCAGTCGGCGCTCTGGAACAGGATCAGGAAATCGTCGCCGCCCACATGGCCGAGAAAATCGCGCGTGGGCTCGCAGGCGGTGGCCAATACGGCAGCGGCCATCTTCAGCATCTCGTCGCCTTGCCAATAGCCGTACTGGTCGTTGAAGGGCTTGAAGTGGTTCAGGTCCACATAGCAGGCATAGAACTCTGCGTGCGCTTCCAGCAAACGTTCAATGTGCAGGTTCAGCGGAATGTTGCCCGGCAGGAATGTGAGCGGATTGGCATAGCGGGCGGCCTCGATGCGGATTTCGGTCACGGTGCGCACCAGCTCCTCGCCCGTGCCCAGGCCCAGGTAGCGGCCGTGCTCCGTGATGATGAAACCGTCGGTCAGGTAGCGCTGGTCGTCGCTCATCAGCAGCGCCGACATGTCTTCCAGCGAGGCGGATTTCTCTACCAGCACCGGCTGCCGGTTCGCAAACGCCAATGCCGGTTTCTTGCCGTACAGCTCGCGGTGATACGGCATCGCATAGCGGTCGATGAATGCACGGCGCGCGATGAGCGCGAGCGGGCGTTCGTCTTCGTCGAGCAGCGCCACGGCGTGCAGATCGGGGTGGCGGTTGAACAGGTGCAGTACGTCGTCGTTGCTGCTGCGCAAGGGCAGCGTGGGGGCGACGCGCAGCAGCTTGCTGGCCGTGATGGCGCGCCAGCCCACGCGCACGGCCTGCGGAAACACCGCAATCTGCGAAGACTGCAGAACGCGCGCCGCCTGGCTCGACATGTCGCTCGCGGGCTTGTCCTGCGGGCGCGCAAGAAAGAACCCCTGGCCAAAACGGATGCCCAGGTCGCGCACCACGCCCAGTTCGTCTTCTGTTTCCAGCCCTTCGGCAATGATGCTGGTGGCGCCGCCCTTGAGCGTCTGTTGCAGCGTGCGCGCCATGTCCAGCTTGGCCGGATGCTTGGCAATGTCACGCAGGAAATACTTGTCGAGCTTGATGAAGTCGGGCGTGAGTTCGATCAGCAGGTTCAGATTGGCATTGCCGGTGCCGAAATCGTCCAGCGCGCATTGCAGCCCAAAGTCGCGTGCCACCGACAGGGCGTCGGCAAAGCTGGCCAGGTCGTCGATGGGCGTCTGCTCGGTCAGCTCGATGACAATGCGCGACGGATGCAGGTCGTGGTCGGCAATCGCATGCAGCAGGCGGGCGTGATCCTGCAGCAACTGGCGCACGCCTTGCGCGCTGAAGTTGAGGAACAGCTTGCCCGGCAGGCGCAGGGCCGAGAAATTGGCAATGGCCAGACGCGCGGCAGTGGTCTCCAGGGCGATCGTGCCTGCCGTGTCCGAGGCTGCGGCAAACAGTGCCGCTGGCGACTCCATGGCCGAGCCCACCGGCCCGCGCAGCAGCGCTTCATAGCCGAGCACCTCGGTGGTCGAGAGGCGGAAGATCGGTTGGAACACCGTGCGCAGCATCTCGGGCGCAATGCCCGCGGGCAAGGGAAGCGGTGAGAAAGTCATGACGTTGGCGGCAGACGCAAGATCGGACATTCCGCTAAACGACCCGCTGAACACAGAGTTGAATGAACTTTTTGTGACGCACGCAGCGGTGCGGGTTCGCGGGGCATGTTCCCCACCACAGAGGGGGCGTGGTTCAGAATGCAGGATGCGCCTGCGTCTTCATGGGGCGCTGCCTATTGCCGTCCATTCACGCCGTGCTTGACCCTCACATTGTGTGAGGTCCTAGCCTGTGTCCAAGCCAGAAGACAGGAGCCACCATGTTGTTGAAAGTGGGCGATCTCGCCAAACGCTGCGGCCTCTCGGTGCGCATGCTGCATCACTACGACACCATCGGCCTGCTCACGCCTTCGGCCCGCTCCGACAGCGGTTACCGGCTGTACGACAAGGCTGACGTCGCCCGTCTGCACAAGATCCAGGCGTTGCGGCGCTTTGGCATGTCGCTGGCCGATGTCGGGGCTTTCCTGGCCAATCCGGACATCCCCTTCACCACGATCGTGGAACGGCAGATCGCGATGCTCGATCAGCAGATCACGCAGGCCAGCGTGCTGCGCGATCGGCTGTCGCGGCTGCACGGCCAGCTCGTGCGCGAGGAGGAGCCCGAATTGACCGAGTGGCTCACAACCTTGGAATGGATGACCATGTACGACAAATATCTCTCGCAGGAAGAACGTGCCCGCGCCGAACGCATGGATGCCGATACGGCGCGTCATGAGCGATGGGCGGTGCTGGTGTCGACCGTGCAGGACGCGATGACGCGCCAGGTGGCCTCACGCAGCAGCGAGGCGCAGGCCCTCGCCAGGCAATGGATGGCGCTGCTCGCACAGGACGCGGCGCTCGACCCGATCCTCTCGGCCAAGCTGCACAAAATGCACATCAACGAACCGGCGTTGCAGGAGCGCACCGGCATCAGCCTGGAGATGCTCGACTTCATCATGGAGGCGGCCAACGAAAGCAAGCTGGCGATCTATGCGAAGTATCTGTCGGCGCAAGAGCTGCAGTTCATGCGCGAGAACTTCGGCAAGCGTGCCAACGAGTGGCCGACCTTGGTCGCAGAGGTGCGGCAGCATCTGGCCAAGGGCACGCCGGCGCATGCGCCCGCCATGCAGCAGCTCGCGCGCCATTGGATCGAGTTGTTCCGCTCGTATGTGGGAGACGATCCGCAGACGCAGGCGAAGGTGCGCCTGGCGATGGAGCGGGAGCCCGAACTATCCGCCAGCCCGTGGATGGGCCCGGACCTGATCGCCTATGTGCGTGAGGCGATGGAGGGTTTGAAGGCCGCAGCGTAAGCCCGGCTCGCGCGACCCGGGGCGTCTGCCGGTCACGCAAGCGCCTTGGTGCGCGTTGTTGTGCGTGCAACAGACCACCTCAGGCGCCAGCGTCTGGGCTCACACGCCGCAGATCGAACAGTGCTTTCCGCCGCAGACATGGAGGACGCTGTTGCGGCGGCCGGAGCCACCCGCGCTGCCCGGCCCCGTAATCGGTTTGCCCGCCAACTGCTCATGCAGCGAACTGGGTTGCCAGCGTGAAACTGACTTCAATGCAACGCGCCCACCGGTCGGCATTGGCGCGGCGGGCGTGTCTTCGTCGCAATAGGGGCAGGGTGTGGGCGCGTGCAGTTTCGCAGCCGGAATCAGCCGTTCGAAAATGCCGTCGCAAGCGGTACAGCGGATGTCGTATAGCGGCATGCATGCCTCCGTTACCGCGCCGGCCGCAGCGGTGCCGCCATGGCCGGCGCGTATTGGTCATCAACGTCAAGCGGGCTTGCGGCCCCAGTGCGACTTGTCGTTCAGCATGCCCTTGGGGGTGATGTCCTGATCGAAGATCGCCGTGGGGATCGACACCGTGCACGCGCAGTTCGGGATGTCGACAATGCCGCCAATGCGGCCCTCCACCGGCGCGGCCGTCAGCAGCATGTAGGCCTGGCTGGCGGTGAAGCCGAAGTGCGTGAGGTAGTCGATGGCCTTCAGGCACGCCTGCCGATACGCGACGGTGGCATCCAGGTAGTAGTTGGTGCCGTTTTCCACGCTGATGCCCTCGAAGGTCAGCCACTGGTCGTAGCGCGGCTTGACGGGGCTGGGCATGAAGATCGGCGCGCTCAGGTTGTACTTCGCCATGCCGCCCTTGATGAGGTCGAACCCGACGCGCGTGGCGCCGTCCATTTCGATCGCGCCGCAGAAGCCGATTTCGCCGTCGCCCTGGGAGAAATGCAGGTCGCCCATCGAGAAGCCGGCGCCCTTGACGTACACCGGGAAGAAGATGCGGGTGCCGATCGACAGATCCTTGATGTCGGTGTTGCCCCCGTGCTCGCGTGGCGGCACCGTGCGCGCGGCCTCGCCTGCCATGCGATCGAATTCCGCGCCGGACACGCCGCGCAGCACGGCGGTGCGCGGGTCGGGCGGCTGGGCCAGGCCCTTGGCGGCCAGCGGTGCTTCACGGCGGTTCCATTCATCCAGCAGTTCGCGGGAGGGCAGGCAGCCCATCAGCCCCGGGTGCGTGAGGCCGGCCAGCCGGACGCCGGGAATATGGCGTGACGTGGCATAGACGCCTTTCAAGTCCCAGATGGCCTTGTCGGCATCGGGAAAATAATCTGCCAGGAAGCCGCCGCCGTTGGATTTCGCGAACACGCCCGAAAAGCCGATCGGTGTGACGGGCTTGATGTCGAGCAGGTCCACCACGAGCAGGTCGCCGGGCTCCGCGCCTTCAATGTAGAAGGGCCCTGTGAGCGGATGTGCGCGCGTCAGGTCGACATTGCGCACATCGTCGACCTTGTCGTCGTCACGGATCTGCGCGTCGAGAAAATCCAGCGATTCGATGATGATCTCTTCGCCGGGCTTGACCTTGGAAAGGAACGGGATGTCCGGATGCCAGCGGTTGTGGCCGAGTTCGGCCTGCTCTGCCAGCGGCTTGCCGGGCTGAATCTTGAAATGCTGCATGGTGGTTTCTCCTCAGGGAAGTGGCGTCAGGCGTGGGGGATGCCATCGATGGGGCATTCGGGCGTGCCGGCGGTGCGGCGGGTGAGGGCCTCGACCTGGGCGCGCGCGGCGGCCGGATCGTTCACCCAGGTCTTGTAGAAATCGAAGGGGCAGGCGGCCACGCCTTCCGGTGCTTCTCCGGAGTTGATGGTGCCGGTGTAGCCGCGGTGCAGCAGCTTATAAAGATGGTTTTGCGATTGCAGGTGCTTGCGCGCATCGCGGATCAGCCCGACCGACAGCTCGGCGTACTGGATGCCCATCTCTTCGGTGCCGCATTCGCCCAGCGTGCGGCCGTCGAATCCGACGATGGCCGAATGCCCGAAGTACGAATACACGCCGTCGAAGCCGGCCGCGTTGGCGACCGCCACGTAGACGTTGTTCATCCACGCCATGGCCTTGGACACCATCACCTGCTGCTCCTTGGCTGGGTACATGTATCCCTGGCAGCGGACGATCAGTTCGGCGCCCTTCATCGCGCAGTCGCGCCAGATCTCGGGGTAGTTGCCGTCGTCGCAGATGATCAGGCTGATCTTCAGGCCCTTGGGGCCTTCCGATACGTAGGTGCACCCGCCGGGGTACCACCCCTCGATGGGGCACCACGGCATGATCTTGCGGTACTTCTGCACGATTTCACCCTGGTCGTTCATCAGGATGAGCGTGTTGTAGGGCGCCTTGTTGGGGTGGTCTTCATGACGCTCGCCGGTGAGCGAGAACACGCCCCACACCTTCGCCTCGCGGCATGCCGCGGCAAAAATGGCGGTCTCGTCGCCGGGGATGGTGGCCGCGGTCTCGTACATTTCCGCAGCGTCGTACATGATCCCGTGCGTGGAGTATTCGGGAAACACCACGAGGTCCAGCCCCGGCAGACCTTGCTTCATGCCGACCAGCATCCGGCCGATGTTGCGCGCGTTCTCCAGCACCTCGGCGCGCGTGTGCAGGCGCGGCATCTTGTAGTTGACGACGGCCACGCCAACGCAGTCCTGGCTGCTTGAAATGTCCCCGTGACGCATGCTTGCTCCTATGGTGTGAGGTGAGTCAAACCGAGAGGTATCGGCTGATGGTGGCGGCATCGACCTTGTCGCGCGTTTCTTCGTAGACGAAGCGCCCTTTGTCGATGACGAGAAAGCGGTCGGCGATATCGAGGGTGAAGCTGAGCACCTGTTCCGACACGACGATGGTGAGCTGGCGGAGCTTGCGGATCTCCTTCAGCGCCCGTGCGATGTCCTTGATGATCGATGGCTGGATGCCCTCGGTTGGCTCGTCCAGCAGCAAGACCTTCGGGTTGGTGGCCAGTGCACGGGCAATGGCGAGCTGCTGTTGCTGGCCGCCCGACAGGTTCCCGCTCTTGCGCCCGCGCATGTCGTACAGCACGGGGAACAGCGCATACAGTTCGTCCGGCACGCGCCCGCCCGCAGAGGCCGGCAGGCCGGTCTGGATGTTCTCCAGCACGGTCATGCTCGAGAACATCATGCGACCCTGCGGCACGTAAGCGATGCCGCGCGCCACGCGCTGGAACGAGGGCAGGGCCGTCAGTTCCTGGCCATCGATCGACACGCTGCCCGAGCGCGTCGGAAGAATGCCCATCAGGGTCTTGAACAGCGTGGTCTTGCCCATGCCGTTGCGGCCCATCACGGCCACGATCTCCTGCGGCGCCACCTGCAGGTTCAGGGCATGGAGCACCTGGCTCTGGCCGTATCCGGAAACGAGGTCGGTCACGTTGAACATGTGCGGCTCCGGGGCTCAATGGCCCAGATAGACTTCAATGACTTTCGGGTCGGCCTGCACCGCATCCATGCTGCCTTCGGCCAGCACCTTGCCCTGGTGCAGCACGGTCACGCGGTGGGCGATGCTCTTGACGAACTCCATGTCGTGCTCGATGACGAGCACCGAGCGCCCCTGGCTGATGCGGCCGAGCAGCTCCGCTGTCTTCTCGCGTTCCGACACGCTCATGCCGGCCACGGGTTCATCGAGCATCACGAGTTCGGGCTCCTGCATGAGCAGCATGCCGATTTCAAGCCACTGCTTTTGCCCGTGCGAGAGCAGGTCCGCCTGCTGGTGCAGCAGCTCGTGAAGGAAGATGTCGCGGGCCACGGCTTCCACGCGTTCCACCACGTCGGGCGTGCGGCGGAACGCGAGTGCGCCGAGCACCTTGCGCCCGCGCGGGAACGACATCTCCAGGTTCTCGAACACCGTCAGGTTTTCGTAGATGGAGGGCGTCTGGAACTTGCGGCCGACGCCCGAGCGCACGATGTCGTGCTCGCGCATCTTTGTCAGCTCCAGGTTGTTGAAGCGGATGCTGCCGGAGGTGGCGCGCGTCTTTCCGCAGATCAGGTCCAGCACCGTGGTCTTGCCCGCGCCGTTGGGGCCGATCACCACGCGCACTTCGTTGCGGTCGACATACAGGTTCAGGCTGTCCACCGCCTTGAAGCCATCGAACGACACCGTCAGGTCTTCGATCGCCAGCACGGGCTTGGGCATTTCCACGCCGATCGGTTGGGTCATGGTGGTCTCCGGGTTTAGCCTTGTGCGGTGGCGCCGGGCGCCGGTTTTGCCGCCGCGCGGCGGCCTTGCAGCAGCCGTGCGATCCATCTGCGGCCGTGGCTGTCGTACAGGCCGGCCAGGCCGTTGGGGAAGTACATGACCACGGCGATGAACAGGCCGCCCATCAGGAACAGCCACAGCTGCGGGAAGGACTCGGAGAAATACGTCTTGCCGAAATTGACGAGCAGCGTGCCGTACACCGCGCCCAGCAGCGAGAGGCGTCCGCCCACCGCGGCGTAGATCACCATCTCGATCGACGGCACAATGCCGACGAACGACGGCGACATGAAACCCACCTGCAGCGTGAACATCGCCCCGCCGATGGCCGACATGGCCGCCGCCACGCAGAACACGAACACCTTGAAGCTGGCGACGTCGTAACCGGAGAAGCGCACGCGCTCTTCCTTGTCGCGCATCGCCATCAGCAGGCGGCCGAGTTTGGAGCGCAGGATGAAGCGGCCGAGCACGATGCAGCCCACCAGCAGGCCGGCGGTGACGAAGTACAGGATCAGCTTGGCGGAGTCGGTGCGGATGTCCCAGCCGAGCAGCGTCTTCAGGTCGGTGATGCCGTTGACGCCGCCCGTCCAGCCCTGCTGCCCGATGATGAGGATCGACAGGATCGCCGCGATGGCCTGCGTGACGATGGAGAAATACACATCGCCCACGCGCCGCTTGAACATGGCGATGCCGATCAGCAACGCAAGCAGCGTGGGCACCAGCACCACTGCAACCACCGCGAAGCCGAAGTGGCGGAACGGCTCCCAGAACAACGGCAGGGCGGTCAACTGGTTCCAATCCATGAAGTCGGGAATGCCGGGCGTCGACTGGATCTTGGTGCTGACCGGGTCGGAGGCTTCCAGCTTGAGGAACATCGCCATGCAATAGCCGCCGAGCCCGAAGAACACGCCCTGGCCGAGGCTCAGGATGCCGCCGTAGCCCCAGCACAGCACCAGGCCCACGGCCACGAAGGCGTAGCTGAGGTACTTGCCGATCAGGTTCAGGCGGAACACGTCAAACGCCAGCGGCATGACGACGAAGATGACGGCGCAGAGGACGGCCAGGCCGAGCCAATCGCGCCTGCGCTCTAGCCATGAATGAAGCGTGGGGTTCATGTCGGACTCCTTATTTGCGGACCTTGACCGAGAACAGCCCCTGGGGCCGCATCATCAGGATCAGGATCACGGCCGAGAGCGTCAGCACCTTCGCCATCGAGCCTGTGAGGAAGAACTCGGTGGTCGATTGCGTCTGGGCGATGGTGAAAGCCGACGCGATGGTGCCCAGCAGGCTTTGCGCGCCGCCGAACACCACCACCAGGAAGGTGTCCACGATGTACAGCGACCCCGAAGTCGGGCCGGTCGAACCGATGGTGGTAAATGCGGCGCCCGCCACCCCCGCCACGCCGCAACCCAGTGCGAAGGTCATGCGGTCGACGCGCCGCGTGTCGATGCCGACCGCACCGCTCATCACGCGGTTCTGCACCGTGGCACGCACCTGCAGGCCCCAGCGCGAGCGGAACAGCAGCAGGAACAGCGCACCGGTCAGCAGCGTGGTCAGCGCCATCACGAAGAGGCCGTTGATGGGGATATCGATGCCGCCGCCGGGCGAGAACGATCCCATCAGCCAGTCGGGCAGCGCGGGGCTGACTTCCTTGGCGCCGAAGATGGAGCGGAACGCCTGCTGCATGGCCAGGCTCAGGCCCCAGGTGGCGAGCAGTGTGTCGAGCGGGCGGTTGTAAAGCCGCGAGATCATCAACCGCTCGACTGCGTAACCGATGGCCGCTGCCAGGACGAACGACAGCACCACGGCCGCGAAGAAGTAGTAAGGCTGCAGTGCCGGCGCGTAGCTGGCGGTAAGCGTCGACAGCAGGTACGTGGTGTAGGCGCCGATGGTGAGGAACTCGCCATGGGCCATGTTGATCACGCCCATCTGCCCAAAGATGATGGCCAGGCCCAGTGCCATCAGCAGCAGCACGCAGAAGAACGACAGGCCGTTGAAGCCCTGCATGGCGAAGATCGCCCCGAATTCCGACAACGAGGTCATGGCGGCTCCACGAAGACGATGGATGCGGTGGGAAGCGGTCCGTCCGGCTTGCAAACCCTGCTACGGCCGGACCGCGTCTGCGGCGGGTTACTGGTAACCCTTCGGGAACGGATTCGGTTCGATCAGACCGGACTCGTAGACCACCTTGAACTGGCCATCCGTCTGCACTTGCCCGATGCGCGTCTTGCTCCACAGGTGGTGGTTGGCGTGCACCTTCACGTAGCCTTCCGGCGCGGTGTTCAGCTCGATGCCGGGCGAGGCCGCGACCACCTTGTCGACGTCAAAACTGCCGGCCTTTTCCACCGCCGCCTTCCACAGCCACGGGCCGAGGTAAGCCGCCTGCGTGACGTCGCCGATGACGGCCTTGGCGCCGTACTTGGCCTTGAAGGCCTCGACGAATTTCTTGTTGTTGGGGTTGTCCAGGCTCTGGAAGTACTTCATGGAGGCGTAGAAGCCGGCCATGTTCTCGCCGCCGATACCGAGCAGTTCATCCTCCGTGACGGACAGCGTCAGCAGTGTCTGCTTGTCGGCGGTCACGCCCGCTGCCTTCATCTGCTTGTAGAAGGCCACGTTGGAGCCGCCCACCACGGCAGCGAAAATCACGTCGGGCTTCTTCAGCTTCATCTTGTTGATCAGCGAGCCGAACTGCGTGTTGCCCAGCGGGTAGTACTCCTCGCCGACCACCTCGCCGTGCAGCACGTTTTCGATGTGCTTGCGCGCGATCTTCATCGACGTGCGCGGCCAGATGTAGTCGGAGCCGACCAGGTAGAACGTCTTGGCCTTCTTCTCCTTGGCCACCCAATCCAGCCCGGCCAGGATCTGCTGCGTGGCTTCCTGCCCGGTGTAGATCACGTTCTTGGATTGTTCGAGGCCCTCGTAGAACGTGGGGTAGTACAGCAGGCCGTTGTCTTTCTCGAACACCGGCAGCACGGCCTTGCGCGAGGCCGAAGTCCAGCAGCCGAACACGGTGGCGACACGGTCAGCTTCGAGCAGCTTCTTCGCCTTCTCGGCAAAGGTCGGCCAGTCCGACGCGCCGTCCTCCTGGATGATCTTGATCTTGCGGCCCAGGACGCCGCCCGCGGCGTTGATCTGGTCGATGGCCAGGCGCTCTGCCTGGATCGACCCGGTCTCGCTGATCGCCATGGTGCCGGTGGCCGAATGCAGTTGGCCCACGGTGACCTCGGTGTCGGTCACGGCAAGCTTGGTGGCATTGACCTTGGCGGTCGGGTACGACTGCGCGAGCGCGGCGAGCGGCGCTGCCAGCAGAGGCGTGACGGCAAGACACAAGGCGAGGCGCCGAAGGCGCGAGGGGTGGCGTGACATCGTGGTTTCTCCCGGTTGCGGATGGTGATCGTTGTGAACAGGCATGGAGGCAAGCCTAGGCGGGGGCCCCGATTGCCGGAATACGTCAACCGACGTACAGCGCAGCCGCATTGCACGGCGCAGCCATCTGCAATCAGGAACACAGCGACATCACAGGGGTGAACCGGCCGAGTGCGAGGGCGGAACGGAACTTGCATCGCCCGCCGCGCCTACTCGCCTAGAGCACGAAGCTCAGGCGCGGTTCACCGAAACGGGGAGCGTTCGTGCACCAATCCGGCACCCAGCGCATCGTCAAGATCCGTCGTGACTACAACACGTGGGTCGCCGACGAGACGCTGGAAGACTACGCATTGCGCTACACGCCGCGCGGATTCCGCAAATGGTCGGAATTCCGCGTGGCCAATACCGCGCTGGGAGCCACGTCGTTCCTGGCGCTGGAGGCCATTGGCGGCTCGCTCGCCATCAATTACGGCTTTACCAACGCGTTCTGGGCGATCGTCGTGGTGAGCGTGCTGATCTTCCTGACCGGCCTGCCGATCAGCTATTACGCAGCGCGCTTCGGCGTCGACATGGATTTGCTCACGCGCGGCGCCGGCTTCGGTTACATCGGCTCGACGGTCACCTCGCTCGTGTATGCCACCTTCACGTTCATCTTCCTGGCGCTGGAGGCGGCCATCATGGCGCTGGCCGTGCAGCTTTACGTCGGGCTACCGCTGCCTATTGCCTATGTGCTGTGTTCGCTGGTGATCATCCCCTTGGTGACGCATGGCATCACGGCCATCAACAAGCTGCAGAGCTGGACGCAGGTGCTGTGGCTGGTGTTGCTGGTGCTGCCTTACGCAGCGGTGCTGCTGCGCAATCCACGTGCGTTTGCCGATTGGCCGAGCTTTGGCGGCCTGTCGGAATCGGGGCGCGATTTCAACTTGCTCGCCTTTGGCGCCGGCTGCACCGTGGCCTTTGCGCTGATCGTGCAGATCGGCGAGCAGGTCGACTACCTGCGCTTCCTGCCCGAGAAGACGCGCGCCAACCGCGGCAAGTGGTGGCTGGCACTGCTGGCGGCCGGGCCCGGTTGGGTGGTGCCTGGCGCGCTGAAAATGCTGGGCGGCTCCTTTCTGGTCTTCCTCGCCGTTCAGCACGAGGTGGGCACGGCGCGCGCCGTGGAGCCCACGCAGATGTACCTGGTGGCCTATCAGTACGTGTTCGGCTCGCCTGCATTGGCGATGGCGGCCATGGCGTTGTTCGTGGTGGTGTCGCAGATCAAGATCAACGTCACCAACGCCTACGCCGGTTCGCTGGCATGGTCCAACTTCTTTGCGCGCCTCACGCACAGTCATCCGGGCCGCGTGGTGTGGCTCGTCTTCAACGTGCTCATCGCACTGCTGCTGATGGAGCTGGGCGTGTTCGAGGCGCTGAGCGAAGTGCTGGCGCTGTACGCCAACGTCGCCATCGCCTGGATCGGCGCGCTGGTGGCGGACCTCGTCATCAACAAGCCGTTGGGATACAGCCCCGCACATATCGAGTTCAAGCGCGCTTACCTGTACGACGTCAATCCGGTTGGCGTGGGCGCCATGCTGATTGCCTCGGTGGTCGCGACGCTGGCTCACCTCGGGTTGTTCGGTGCCGTGACCGAAGCGCTGTCGCCGTTCGTCGCATTGGGCATGGCGTTCCTTTGCGCGCCGCTCATCGCCGTGGCCACGCGCGGGCGGTTCTACCTCGCCCGCAAGGTGCACGCCCCCGCTGACGCCGAACATGCGCACGCCGGCGCCATGCGCTGCGTCATCTGCGAGAACGTGTTCGAGCGAGAAGACATGGCGCATTGCCCCGCCTATGCCGGCAGCATCTGCTCGCTGTGCTGCTCGCTGGACGCGCGCTGCGGCGATGCCTGCAAGCCGCACGGCCGACTGTCTGCGCAAATCGCACAGGCTTGGCGGCATTGGTTTCCAAACACTGAACTGCCGCGACTGCACGTGCGTGTGGCGCAGTACGCCGCCGTGCTGCTGATCGTGCTGGGCCTGTTGGCAGGCGTACTGACGCTGATCTACTACCAGACCGCCGTCACGCTGAGCGCGGACCAATCGCCGTTGCAATTGCTGGCGCGCGGTTACATCAAGGCGTTCTTTGCGCTGGCGCTGGTCGGCTGCGTGGGCGCATGGTGGCTGGTGCTCGCCAAGGAAAGTCGCAAGGTCGCGCAGGAAGAGTCCAACCGCCAGACCATGCTGCTGATGCGCGAGATCGAAGCGCACCGCAAGACCGACGCCATGCTGCAGCAGGCCAAGCAAGCCGCGGAGTCTGCCAACCGGGCCAAGAGCCGCTACGTGACGGGCTTGAGCCATGAACTGCGCACGCCGCTCAACAGCATCCTCGGCTATGCGCAACTGCTGATGCGCGATCCGTCGATGGAACCGGCGCGCCGCGAGGGCCTTGCCACCATCTTCCGCAGCGGCGAGCACTTGCTGGCCCTGGTCGATGGGCTGCTGGACGTGGCACGCATCGAGGCCGGCAAGCTGCAACTCGACGTGAGCCAGGTGGCGTTTCCGGCGTTCCTCACGCAGATCGAGGCGATGATGGAACCGCATGCCTCGGAAAAAGGACTGGCCTTCCGCATGGAGCATGTGGGCCGCATTCCCGACGCGGTGCGCATGGACGAGAAGCGCGTGCGCCAGATCCTGATCAATCTGCTGGGCAACGCGGTGCGGTTTACCGAGAGCGGCACGGTGTCGTTGCGTGTGGCCTACGCGCGTGAGCTTGCGACCTTCGAAATTCTCGATACCGGCATCGGCATTGCCTCGGACGAACTCGAACGCATCTTCCTGCCGTTCGAACGCGGCGCTGCAGCGCACGCGCAGGACAACGGCGCCGGCCTCGGCTTGACCATCTGCCGCATGCTGACCACGCTGATGGGCGGCCAGCTGAGCGTGGACAGTGTGCCCGGCGAGGGCACGCGTTTTACCGTGCGGTTGTTCCTGCCGGAGGTGCGCGAGCCCCGCGCGGTCGACCGCATCCGCCATGTCAGCGGCTATCGTGGTGTGCGGCGGACCGTGCTGGTGGTGGATGACCAACGCGAGCAGCGCCGTATCGTGGTGGGCGCGCTCGCGCCGCTGGGCTTCACGCTCGTCGAAGCCGCCAGCGGGCCTGAGGCGATGCGCCAGCTCGGCGCGTTGCAGGTCGACCTGATCGTGATGGATGTCTCGATGCCATCGATGGACGGCTTCGAGGCCAGCCGGCTGATCCGCAAGCAGGCACTCAGTGTGGCGCCGATCCTGGTGTTGTCGGCCAATGCGTTTGCCGGTGACCGCGCACGCGGTGCCGCCGCCGGCTGCGACGACTACCTTGCCAAGCCTGTCCACCTGCCGCATCTGCTCGACAAAGTGGGCGAGCTGCTCAACCTCGAATGGATCGTCGACAGCGAAGCAGGTGCGGAAGCGCCGCCGCCGGCACGCTCGCACGCGCCGCTGCCGGCCGAGCTGGTCGCACAGTTGCGGCCGTTGCTCGAGATCGGTTACATCCGCGGGCTCATCGAATTGCTGGACGAAGCCGAACATCGCCATCCTGACCTTGCCGGCGCGCTGCAACCTGTGCGATCGGCCGCGCGGCGCTTCCGATTGACTGAACTGGATAGGTTGCTCAAAGGAGCCCCTTCAGATGAACACAGCGTGGATTGACCATGGCGGCGCGGCGGCGCTGCATCTGCCAACGGCTCCGGAGACGATCGGTGCGGCCGCTGGGGGTTCCGGCGTCGTGCTCATCGTCGACGATACGCCGGACAATCTGGCGTTGCTGTCCGATGCGCTCGACGCCGTCGGCTACACCGTGCTGGTGGCGCTGGACGGCCCCAGCGCGCTCGATCGCATCGAGCGTCTGACGCCCGACATCATCCTGCTGGACGCCGTCATGCCCGGCATCAGCGGCTTCGAAACCTGCGAGCACATCAAGGCCAATGCGCGGCACGCGCAGATTCCCGTGATCTTCATGACGGGGCTGACGGAGAGCGAGCATGTTGTGCGCGGCTTCCGCGCCGGCGGCATCGACTACATCACCAAGCCCATCCGCCCCGAAGAGGTGCTTGCGCGCGTCGCCGCGCATCTGGAGCGCGCCCGTGCGCACCGGCAGGCAGACGAAATCGTTGGCCTGGGCGGCCGTGCGGCGCTGGTCGCCGATGTGCATGGCGCGATCCACTGGCGCAGCTCGCGGGTCGCGCCGCTGTTTGCGCGCTTCTATCCGGACCACGGCGACATGCAGCGGCTGCCGCCGGTATTGCAGCAGTGGCTGGCGCAGAGCGTGCGGCCCGTCGGCCTACCCGAAGCCGGCCGGATGGCGGAAGACGGCGAGGGCGTGCGGCTGGTGGCAAGGCTGGCTGGGCCCGCGCCGCACGGCGCGTGGGTCATCCAGTTGGAAGAGCACGACGACCGCAAGGTGAGCGATCGCCTTTGCGCAAGGTTTCGTCTGACCGCGCGCGAGGCCGAGGTGCTGCTGTGGATTTCACGCGGCAAGACCAACCGCGACATCGGCGACATCCTCGGTATGCGCCCGCGTACCGTCAACAAGCATCTCGAGCACATCTTCGAGAAGCTTGGTGTGGAAACGCGTGCGGCTGCTGCTGCGCTGGCTTTGCAGGCTCAGCCGGGTTGAGCATCCGTCGGGCTGTGCCGGCTTTGTGGCGGGCACGCTTGTAGCGCTAGCCCTGCCCACGCACGTAGCGCCATTCGAAACCGTCTCCTGAACGCTGCACCTTGCCCGCGGACGTTTCCGGAAAATGGGCGGCGAAGACCGTCGCGTCGGTTTCAGCTGCCCGGTCCAAGAGCCAGCGCCGCGACTCGCGCGCCTGCGCCTGATCGAAGCAGAACACCGAGTTCCACGCCGGCTGGTACACCTGGATCGCGCTGTGCATGACGTCGCCGGAGAAGAGCGCCGTTTCGCCACACGATCGCACCTCGATCGCCATATGGCCAAAGCTGTGCCCGAACGTGGGCACGAAGCGGATGCCGTCAAGAATCTCTTCGCCCGCGTCGCGCACCGCGCGGGCCTGCCCGGCTTCAATCAGCGGCAGCACGCTGTCTTCAAACACCATCCGCCGCGGCTGGCCTTCCGGCATCGCGAAGAAGTCCTGCTCGCGCTGGCCCAACACATAGGTCGCGTTGGGAAAGACGGGCACCCATCGCCCGTCCTGCCAATGCGTGTTCCAGCCGACATGGTCGACATGCAGGTGCGTCAGCAGCACGTAGTCGACGTGTTCCGGCTGGAAACCCGCGGCCGCAAACCGCTCCAGCACGGGATTGTCGAGCCGATCGAACAACGCGTTGAACGGCCGCGACTTGCCGTTGCCGATGCCGGTATCGACCACGATGGTGAGCCCGTTGGCCTGCACCACCCACAGATGGGTTTTCAGCGGTATCCGGCGGTTGGTCAGGTCGACGCTGGCCGTGGCAAATCGCGCTTCGAGCGTGCGGCCCGTCTCTTCGGTCCAGAGCGGAAAGAGCCGTTCGGGCGTCAGCGCAAAGTCGGTCTCGTCGACGCGGGTGATGGTTGCCGCGCCAACGCGATGGACAGGGGAGGCGGATTTCACCGGCATGACGGGTCTCCGAAAATCATTTGCGGCTGGCAGGCGGCACCCGCCGCGTTGCGATGGTGTAAAGCACCGCGCTGGCAAGCGCAGACAAACCACCGACCAGCGCTAGCGCCATGCCCAAGCTGGTGCCAGTTTGCCCCAGGCGCTCGTTCAGGTAACCGACCGACAGCGGCCCGACGCCTCCGCTGATCGCGTTGGTCATGAACACCAGCAAGGCGAGCGACCGGCCGCGCATGCGGTTTGGCATGGCGATTTGCAGCGGCACGGGCGCCAGGCCCATCGCAATGCTGGCGGCAAACGCGCAGGCGCCGTAAAGCACCACGGCCACGCCGCTCTCACCCACCAGCGGCATCGCGATGGCCGCTGGCACCAAGATCGCAACAGCGCAGGCCGAGAAGGCCAATACGCGCCGCAAGGCCGTCTCGTCAGTCACGCGCGTGGCCAGCATGCCGGCGCACGCGACCCCGAGCATGCCACCGATCATGTAAGCGGGCGCCGCCATCTGGCCGACCACATTGGGCGCGAGATGAAACCGGCGCATCAGCAGTGTCGGAAACCATGCAGCGTGCGAATAGAACAGCGTGATGAGCGCGACATACGCGGCAAAGTACGCCAGGCAGAAGCGATTGCGCACGAACAGCTCGCTCAGCACGTCCTTGAGCGATGGCACCTCGTCTTCGGCGCGCGCGGCGTGGGCCTGCACTTCGCGCCGCTGCGGCTCGCGCACGGTGAGGGCGACGAGCGCAGCCAGCACGAGCCCTGGCAGGCCCACCGCAATGAACACCGCTTGCCACGGCGCGATGTCGTGCGCCGCCAGCCAGGCGCTTCCGCTGCCGGCCGCGGCCGCTGACAACAGCATGCCGCCGCCAAACAGCGCCAGGCCGCCGCCCACGTACGGCCCCAGCATGAAGACGCTGCTGGCACGCGCGACGCGGCGCGGCGCAAAGATGTCGCTGAAGATCGACAGTGCAGCGGGGCTTAACGCCGCTTCGGCAATGGCGGTGCCGGCACGCGCCACGAGCAGCTCCGGAAAGTTCGTCGCGAACCCGCATGCGGTCGTCGAGATCGCCCAGATGGCGATGCACGCTGCGATCAACTTGACGCGATTGGCCCGGTCGACAAGTCGCGCGACAAACACGCCCGCCGTCGCATAGCACATCGTGAAAGAGAAGCCTTGCAGCAAGCCGATCTGCGTGTCGCTCAGCGCAAGCGACTGTTTGATCGGCTGCACGAGGATGCTGACGACCTGCCGGTCCAGGTACGAGAAGGCAAAGCACACAAAGAACAGCAGGACGATGTAGACAGGGTGGCCGACATTGCCGGCCACACGCAGCGGCGCAACGTCGTCGGGCGGCTCCGTTGAAAGGGTCTGGGTACGCATCGTGGTCTCCGTATTGTTATGGGGCGAGGTCAACCGAATGGCTGCCCGCTCAGTCGAGATGGGCTTCCGAGGCGAGCAGGGCGATGCAGTCGCCCGGCTCCACGCGTGCAAACGTGCGCATGCACATGACCGTGCCGTCGCCGCGGAACGTGATGCTCTCGGGGGCCGCCCAGGGGCGGTGGGGGTCGAAAAGGCGCCCCGCCAGTTGACCGGCGCGGACTTGGTCGCCCAGCGCGAAGGTCGGCTCGAAGACGCCCGCATGCGGTGCATACACGTAGTGGCGCGCACCCTCCACGCGCAGAAAGCGTGTCGGTTTCGGCGCTAAAACCGCTGGCTCCGGCATCACGCCAAGCCGATGCAGCACGCGCTGCAGGCCGGCTTCGACGATCGCGAGGTTGCCGGCGTCGCAGCCGGCATGGCCGCCAAACTCTCCGCAGAAGAACAGCTTGCCGTGGCGTTCGGCGGCAGCGGCGAAGGTCCGGTCTTCGCCAAGCAGATCCATGATCATGGTGTGCGGTGCGCCAAAGTCGCGCACCAGGTCCAGGTACAGCGCGCGTTGTTCACCGTGCGCCGGCGGGGACGCCAGCAGCGTTGGCAGGTGATCGAACGATGCGCCGCCCGCATGAAGGTCGATCACGACATCTGCGCGCGGCAGCAGTTCGGTCTCGACATAGTGCGCAATCATTTCGGTCGGCTGCCCGTTGCGCGCACCGGGAAACATGCGGTTCAGGTTGCCTCGGTCGATGGGGGACGTGCGCGAGCCGTTGAGGAAGGCCGGGAAATTCAGCCCCGGAATCACGATCAGGCGGCCGCGCGTCGCCATGGACGGCAGCCGCTGCAGCAGCTTCATCAGGGCGACGGGGCCTTCGTATTCGTCTCCATGATTTCCGCCAGTCAGCAGCACAGTCGGGCCGGTCCCTTCGCCGGCATTGCACACCGCAATGGGGATCGGAATATGCCCGTAGGCGGAGCGGTCATGTGACCACGGCAGGCGCAGCGTTCCGGTCTGGAAGCCGACGCGTTCGAAGTCGATGTCGGTGGCGATGAGCGAGGCAGACGTTGTCATGGCGGCAAGCGTGAAGACGAGGTGTCTTCACTATCGCCGACGCCGGAAAGCGCGGCCAATGCCGATTTCTGCGGCGGCCGATGCCTTGCAGGCATCGCGCTCGGAACGCGCCCGGGGGCTACTGCAGCTGCGCGATAAAACGCTGGAGTGCCGCGTTGGTGTGCGCCGAAAGGAAACAGAATTCCAGCGGCAGCGGCACCGACAGATCGCGCAGTTCGACAAAGCGCACGCGGGCCGGTGGCCGATGACGATTGGCGGCGTTGACGATGGCCGCGCCCATGCCGGCAGATACAAGCGACAGGATGGCGGTTTCCGTCGATGCTTCCTGGCGGATATCGAGCGTGAGTCCGCGTTCGGCACAGGCTGACAGGAGCCGGTCGTAGTAGGCGGGATAAATGCGGCGCGGAAACGCGACGAACGGCGTGCCGGCAAGCTCGCTGGCGAGGACCGCGTCCTCGCTGCCAAGAGACCACGACTGCGGCACCGCCAGCACGACGTTCTGTTGCAGCACGGGCACGCCGGCGATGCCCTGCGGCAACGTGCCGAGGCGGTAACAGAAGCCGCCGTCGAGCTGGCCCGCTGCAATCGCCTCAAATTGCTCCGGCGTATTCATGGGTGTGAGTTCGAGCGCGACGTCGGGCGCGGTCTGCTGGAAGGCGCTGAATGCCTGCGAGACGATGCCGATCCACGCGGCGTTCTCGACAAAGCCGAGCCGCAGTTGGCCATGCACGCCATCTGCAATGCGCCGCGCCAGGCGGTTTGCTGCATCGACGCGTGTGAGGATGTCGCGCGCTTCATCAAGGTATGCAGTGCCTGCCGCCGTCAGCTTCAGGCCGCGTGGCGTGCGCTCGAACAGCGCTGCGCCGATGGCGTCTTCAAGGTCCTGGATCTGGCGCGAGATGGCCGGCTGCGTGACGTGCAACTGCTCCGAAGCGGCCCGCACGCTGCGCAGCTCGGCCACAGCGATGAAATACCGAAGATGCCGAAGCTCCATGATGGTCCCGCGCAGTCAGGTCGTCGGCAATGATAGTGCAGCACCTGAGCAGAATCGACCGGTGCTGCTGCTGACATTGCGCGGCGGCGCCATGCACAGAATCACGCCGCCAGGTGCGAGGCATGTGCGACGGTGTCGAGTTCGCGCATCGCGTCTTGCGGCAACGTCATCGCCGCCGCGCCCACGTTCTCGCGCAGGTGGGCGACCGACGAGGTGCCCGGGATCACCAGGATGTTCGGCGACCGGTGCAGCAGCCAGGCGAGTGCGGTCTGCATCGGTGTTGCACCCAGCCGCGCTGCGACAGCGTTGAGCGTGGACGACTGCAGCGGGCTGAACCCGCCCAACGGGAAGTACGGGACATACGCAATGCCGTCGCGGGCCAGTGCGTCGATCAGCGCGTCGTCGTGTCTGTGGGCGAGGTTGTAGTGGTTCTGCACGCAGACGATCTCGCAGATCCGCCGTCCTTCTGCGATCTGGTTGGCCGTGACATTGCTCAGCCCGATATGCCGCACCAGCCCCTGCCGTTGCAGTTCGGCCAGGGCCGTGAGAGGCGCCTCGATCGACCCTTCGGCGGGGCCGTGCGTGTCGAACATGATCCGCAGATTCACCACGTCCAGCACATCCAGGCCGAGGTTGCGCAGGTTGTCGTGCACTGCTTCGGTCAGCGCCTGCGCAGAAAACGCCGGCAGCCACGCACCCTTCGCATCACGCCGGGCACCGATCTTGGTGACGATGAGCAGGTCGTCGCGATACGGATGCAAGGCTTCGCGGATCAACTGGTTCGTGACGTGCGGGCCGTAGAAATCGCTTGTGTCGATATGGTTGACACCCGAGGACACCGCCTCGCGCAATACGGCAAGCGCCGCGTCGCGATCCTTGGGCGGGCCGAAGACGCCGGGGCCTGCGAGCTGCATGGCGCCATAGCCGAGACGATGCACCGGGTGGCCGCCGATGGAAAACGTGCCGGACTGAATGATGAGAGACATGGTCACACTCCTGTGTCGAGGATCGACGAAAAAAAAGGGCATGACGGCAGAGTAGGCGCAACCTCTTTGCGCGATAAGGGGACATAATCCGCACGGGTTGTGCGAAAAGGCGAACAATGAAAGTCGATCTGGGTGACCTGAATGCCTTCGTGGCGGTGGCGCAGGCCAAGGGCTTCCGCGAAGGCGCAAGGCTGATGGGCGCGAGCGCATCCGGGCTGAGCGAGGCGGTGCGGCGGTTGGAGACGCAACTCGGTGTGCGCCTGCTGAACCGCACGACGCGCAGCGTCTCACCCACTGAAGCGGGGCAGCGTCTGCTGAGTCGCCTGCGCCCCGCCTTGAGCGAGGTGGAAGCCGCGCTCGATGTCGTCAACAGCTTTCGCGAAAGGCCTGCCGGCACGCTCAAGCTCAATGTGCCGATGAGCGCCGCGCGGCTGGTGCTTCCCGCCATCATCCCGGGCTTTCTCGACGCCTATCCCGAGATACAGCTGGAGGTCGTGGCCGAAGAGCGCTTTGTCGACATCCTGGCTGCAGGTTTCGACGCGGGCATTCGCTACGACGAGCGGCTCGAACAGGACATGATCGCCGTGCCGATTGGCCCGCGGTCCCAGCGGTTTGCAACGGCAGCGGCACCCGGCTATCTCGATCGACGCGGCCGGCCCGGTCATCCGCGCGACCTGCTCGGCCACGCCTGCCTGCGCGGCAAGTTTGCAAGCGGTGCGATGCCGCCGTGGGAATACGAGCGCGATGGTGAAGTGGTTCGGGTGGAACCGTCGGGCCCGCTGCTCGTCCGCATTGGCGGCGCGACCGATCTTGTCGTGGACGCGGCCTTGGCCGGCGTGGGCGTTGTTCATCTGTATGAAGACTGGCTGCGTCCCCACCTGGCGAGCGGTGCGCTCGAGCCCGTGCTGGAGGATTGGTGGCGGCCGTTCCCGGGGCCGTATCTCTACTATCCCGGGCGGCGCCTTGTTCCGGCGCCCCTCAGGGCGTTCATCGATTTCATCAAGGCCGCTTCCGACTAGGACGGCGCCTGCCGTCGCGCAGCAGCATCGCCTGAGGGCTCGCGCCCCAGCGCTGCCTGGGCAACGAGGTTCCATCGAGTTTCCGTGATGGACTCGTAGGACGCGCGCGCCGTTTGCACAATCCACGTAGTACGCGGTGGCAGTCGCGGCTCGCACACTGGGGCCGTTGTCCACTTGGCCATCGGCCGTTCGCACCATGCAGCACGTTCGCCTCATGCTCGAGTACTTTCACCCGTGGACGAATGCTGCCGGGTTTTACCTCGCGCGCGCCAAGGGCTGGTTTGCGCGTGCGGGGCTGGACGTGGAAATCGTCGTGCGAGACGACGCCCGAGGCGACACGCTCGATCATGTCATGCGTGGCGATGTGCATTTGGGCGTATGCCCGACCCGGCGCGTGCTGGCCCGTTTCGAGACGGGCGAGCCGGTCTGCGGTGTGGCCGCCGTCAACCAGCGCAGCCTCGAGGCCATCCATTCGATACGCGGGCGCGGCATCACCCGCCCGCGCGATCTCTGTGGGCGCCGTGTGGCGCTCAACCCCACGGTGCGTGCGCGCGCCTTGCTGGCCGACATCGTTCGCGCAGATGGCGGCGATCCCGATGCCGTGAAGCTGGTCGACGCCGGTGTGCGTGAGCTGACCTTCGATGAACTGCGTGACGGCGCGGCCGATGCGAGCTTCGGCAGCTACTGGGCGTGGGAAGGCGTGATGCCTTCCACCTTGCCCGATGCGCACCGCCAGGTCTGGCCGATCGACGAGATCGGCGCGCCGTCGTATCACAGCTACCTGCTGGCTGCGGATGCCCGCTGGCTGGCGCGGAACGCGGGCGTGGTCAGCGGTTTGCTGACAGCCGCCTCGCGCGGGTTTGCCGCAGCCCATGCAGATCCAGCCAGCGCACTGCCGCTGTTCGAGCGCGTGATCCCGTATTTCCCGCGCACCACGATTGCCCGATCGTTGCGCGCCGTGTCGGCCACGTGGCTGAGGGATGGCGTCTGGGGCCGGCACGATGCCTCGCTCATGTCGGGCTACGCCGCGTGGCTGGCGCGGCACGGCATCGTCCGCCGGCCGCATGCATGGTCGGCCGCGGTGACGGATGCGTTCCTGCCGCCGCGCGCCACGCGCGTCCCCGAGAAGCCGTGCCTGCAGGCACCACCGGGCGCATTGGCATACGCCGGCCCGTAGTTGTCGGGTGCGATCGCGTTCCGATACTGAAGCGGCGGGCGGTTTCCCCAAGCGTTTTCATTCATCCCCCACCCCCATCACCCAGGACGACGCCTGCACGGCGTCAGGAGACGGTCATGACACTAGCGTCAGTGGCATCGGTATCGGTCAGCGGCCCGAGCTGGTCCCGCGATTTCCTGCGCACGCTGCAGGCCCCCGCGAGCGGCGTGGGGCGGGTGGGCGGCGATGCGTGGTTGCGGGTCGAGCCAGGTCGCGCCACGGCGCCGCGTCCCGACGAAATCGTCGTCAATGACGTGATGTTCGGGGTCGATGACGTTGCCGTCGCGCATGGGCGCGCCGTGCGTGCAGGCGCTGCCGATCTGGCACCGCCGCACTGGGGCCTCGTGTCTACGCCGCAAGGGGAGCGTCCTGTGCGTATGGCACGCGTGGGCGGTATCGGCCATGTCACGCACACGTTGGTCGAGCGCGAACCTGCCGCCGGCGATGCCGCCTTCGATGCAACGCAGGGGCTTGACCACCTCGCGCTGTGCCTGCCTTGCGGCACCATGGGCGCAACGGTTGCGCGTTACGAAGCGGGCTTTGGCTTGCATGTCACGCAAACCGAGCATATCCAGACGCGCAGCCTCGGCATGATCAACACGGTGCTGCAGAACGCCAGCGGCAGCGTGAAGCTCGTGCTGTCGATGCCCACAGCCAGCAGCCAGACGACGCAACTGCACCGCTTTGTCGACGTGCACGGCGGTGCGGGCATCCAGCACGTGGCGCTGCGTGTGCCCGCACTGCTGGCGCACAGCCTGGCGCTCAAACGCCACGAGGTGAACTTCGCGGGCTCCATGCCGGAAGTGTTTGACGCCATGCTGGCGCGCATCGGGCACTGCCCGGTCCCGCGCGATGCTGCGCTGGCCCTCGGCATCATGGCCGACCGCGATGCCGACGGCCTGCTGTTGCAGTCCTTCCTGGCGCCGTCGCGCACGGCGGAGCCGGTGTTCTTCTTCGAACTGATCGAGCGCCAAGGTGCGCGTGGGTTTGGGGCGGCCAACATCCGCGCCCTGTTCGAGGCGGTGGAGCGTGTGCAAGGTGCCGCCGCGGCGGTGGGCGAGCCACAAAGTCAACCCGCCACGGTCTAGCACCACGCGCGATGGCTCACTGCGTCGTCTTGCGCTGGCGCCATTTGCGCCGCAGCTTGATGAACAGGGCCACCACGATCGACAGAACGATCGCCCACGGCAATAGATAAGCCACCGCTTCAATCACGCTCGCGCTGGCTCGCACCAGCGAAGGCAGGAATTCGCGGAACGCATTGCCGATGGGCGCCCACAGGCTGCGCGCTGCCGTCTGCCGCGTGCTCAGGTCGATCGACAGCACCTCGCGGTTCACGCGGTCCATCAGATGGGTGTTCTGACCGGTGGCCGCCTCCAGCTCCGATTGTGTTTCCGCCAGCTTTTCTGCGATCAGGATGAGGTCTTCCACCTTGGTCGCCTTGCGCTGCAGGTCGAGCAGGCTCGCACGGTAGTTCTTCAGCATCTCCAGGCGCTTGCCGACTTCGGCAATCGGCTGGCCGAGGTCGTCTACGTGGGTGCCCTGGCTGACGACCCCACCGCTGTCCGCCAGGCGTTTGCGCATGGCACGCACGCCCTCCGGGCTGGCGCGCAGATTCAGATGGGCGGTACCGCCGCGCTGGTCCCGCTCGAGCTGGATGCTGGCATCCATGACCGTGCAGTGCCACGTGGCTTCGTTCACGCAGGCGTCCTGCAGTTCGCGGTACAGGCGCTCGAGCTGCGGCGCGTCGACCTCCAATGAGACGCGGTGTTCGTAGGCGAGAAAGCGCTGCTCGGCGCGATCGGCCATCTTGGCGCTTTCCGCAGCTACGGGCGCGGCAGCCATCATCGCGGGCGATGCACCGCCGCCTGGGCCGGATTCTTCTTTCTTGCTGCAAGCGCTCAGGGACAGCGCGATCAGGATCAGGCCGAGGAGTCGAGTCATGGGCAAATGAAACGGCGTTGGGTTGTACGCAAAGTCCGGGGGATTGCGGCGCAGTCTAGCGCACACAGCTGAGCAGGTGCCCCGGAGCGCGCAGGCAAGAAAAAACGCCCGCCGGCAGAACCGGTCGGGCGTTTTTTTCCAGCGTGCGACTGGGGTGTCAGACGCCTTGCGGGACTTCGCGTGCGGCGCGCTTGCGGTCACGCACTTCGGTTTCTTCATGCACGCTGTCCACCTCGTCCAGGTAGCGCGTGTGCCAGCCGCTGGCCACGCCCCAGTGGTAGAAGAACAGCGAAAGCACTGCGACGATGCCCATGTCCCAGCCGTAGGGGATGTAGCCGTGGCCGCCGAACTCCGTGCTGCCGCAGTACGACAGCGCGGCGATGGTCGGCAGGTAGGCGATCATCCACCACGCGCCCTTCAGTTCCGTCTTGAAGTCGGGCCAGCCGGCCTTGGCCTGGTAGTAGAAGTACACGGGCAGCGCCACCAGCATCAGCACGATGATCTCGCCGGTCAGCGGCCACTTGGCCCAGTACAGGATGAGCGATGCACACACAAACGCGAACGGCGCGATGAGCGAGAGCCCCGGCAGACGCAGCGGGCGATGCAATTGCGGCGACGTGCGGCGCAGCGACATCACGCTGATCGGGCCGGTCAGGTACGAAATGACCGTCGCCACCGAGATGACCGCCGCCAGCGCACCCCAGCCGCGGAAGAAGAACAGGAAGATGAACGACACCGCCAGGTTGAACCACATGGCCGGGCGCGACACGCCAAACAGCGGGTGCACGCGACCGAAGATCGCCGGCATGGTGTTGTTGCGCTCCATCGCGTAGATCATGCGCGTGGTGGTGGCCATGTACGTGCTGCCGGTGCCCGAGGGGCTCACGAACGCATCGATGTACAAAACGATGGCGAGCCAGTTCAGGTTCAGCGCAATCGCCAGCTGGGCGAACGGCGAGTGGTAGTCGATGCCGTGCCAGCCGTTGACGAGCGACTCAGGCGGCACCGCGCCCAGGAAGGCCACCTGCAGCGCCACGTAGATCACCGCGGCCAGCAGGATCGAACCGATCACCGCGATGGGCACGTTGCGGCCCGGGTTGCGCGCCTCGCCCGCCAGGTTGATCGGGCTCTGGAAGCCGTTGAATGCGAACACGATGCCGCTGGTGGCAATGGCGGTCAGCACCGCAGACCAGCCGTACGGCGCAAAGCCCTGTCCTGCCGAAGCGGCGCCCGTGCCGGTGCCGAAGTTGCCCGGGTGGAAGCCCGCTGCAACCAGCGCCACCGCCGTTGCGGCCGGAATGATGAACTTGAAGATCGTGATGGCGTTGTTCGCCTTGGCAAACACCTTCACGCCCCAGTAGTTCAGCAGGAAGTACACCACGACGAGCACTGCCGACAGCACCAGCCCGGGCGGCGTCAGCTCACCGTGCTGGAAGAGCGACTGTGCCCAGGGCCAGGGCCAACTGCTCATGTACTGGATGGAAGCCTCGGCCTCGATGGGGATGACGGTGACGATGGCGATCCAGTTGGCCCAGGCCGCCACGAAACCCACCAGCGAGCCATGCGAGTAGCGCGCATAGCGGACCATGCCGCCCGATTCCGGGAACATCGCGCCCAGTTCGGCATACGTCAGGGCAATGGCGAGGATGACGACGGCGCCGATGACCCAGGTGAAGATGGCAGCGGGGCCCGCGACCTTTGCCGCGTGGCCGGCGCCAAACAGCCAGCCGGAGCCGATGATCGAGCCCAAGCCGGTCAACATCAATGCCCAGGCGCCGAGATTGCGTTGTACGTTTTTTTCCAAGAGGAGTCTCCGCCCCGGCGAGTCGGAAGTTCGACAGGGCACCGCGGTTTGCTTACCAGTCCGCTTAGTTCTACCGAGGCGACGCTGTTTGGGCGCCGCCCGCCGTCCTATGTGGTGGGTGTCACCAGCCCAGGACATGCGTGTGCTGGCTGACGCGTAGCATCAACCGCACCCGTCCGGCCGCGATGAAAGGCAGAACACGATGTCTGTCTTCCGGGGGGATTCGCGTATAGTCATCGACGACGTTGTGCGGGGTGCCGCACTTGCCGCCCGATTCCGGAGCCCGCAATGGGGCGCAATGATAGCGAAATCGTGAGCGGTTGCACCGCCTTTTTCATCCTTCCGCGCAGTTTTTGTCCCCATGGAGTCCTCTTTCGCCACTTCGGTTGCACCTGCGTCACGTGCGCAGTGGCACCGGCGCGTGCTGATGCTGGCGTTTCCCATCGTGCTGGCCAACCTGACGCAGCCGATCCTCTCGGCGGTGGATACGGCCGTGGCGGGGCACTTGCCCGGGCCGGAATACATCGGCGGCGTGGCGCTGGGCGGGGTCTTCTTCAACTTCGTGTTCTGGGGGTTTGGCTTCCTGCGCATGGGCACCACGGGGCTGGTGTCGCAGGCGCACGGCGCGGGCGACACGCAGGCGTTGCGAGCGAGCGTGGTGCGCGCGCTGCTGCTGGCCTTCGCCATTGGAGCGGCATTGCTGGTGCTGCAGGTGCCGGCCATTCGCATCACGCTGGCGCTTCTCGGCGCGAGCGAATCCGTCACCCGCATGGCCGAGGTGTATTGCCACACGCGCATCTGGTCGGCGCCGTTTGCGCTGGCCAACTACGTCGTGCTGGGCACGCTGCTCGGGCGCCAGCAGGTGCGGCGCGCGCTGCTGCTGCAGGTGTTCATCAACGCCGTCAACATGGTCGCGGTGCTGACCCTGGTATTGGGCGCTGGCATGGGTGTCGCCGGTATTGGCGCCGCAACGGCGCTGGCCGACATTGCCGGGTTTGGGTTGGGCATGTTGCTGCTCTGGCTGCAACGGCCGATGGGGTTGCCGCCGCTCACCCGCACCGAACTGCTCGCACGCGACGCATGGCGCCGCCTGATGGGGCTGAACACCGACATCTTCCTGCGCACGCTGTGCCTCCTGGCCGCCTTCGGCTGGTTTGCGCATGCGGGCGCCAAGCAGGGCGATGTGGTGCTGGCCGCCAACGCGTTGCTGCTCAATTTCCTGACCTTCATGGCCTACGGGCTGGACGGCTTTGCGCACGCGGCCGAAGCGCTGGTGGGCGCCGCCCTAGGTGCGCGGGACCGCGCTGCGCTGCGCATGGCGGTTCGCGTGTCGACGTTCTGGTCGGTGCTCGGCGCGGGGCTCTTTGCGGCCGTGTACGCGCTGGCGGGTGCCGGCATCATCGGCGTGCTGACCGATCAGCCTGCCGTGCGCGAAGCCGCACGTCAGTATCTGGTGTGGGCGGCGCTGCTGCCGGTCGTGTCGGTATGGGGCTTCCAGTTTGACGGCGTGTTCATCGGCGCGACGCGCACGCGTGAACTGCTGGTGACGATGGCCGTGGCGGCCGCCGCGTTCTGGGGCTTGTCAATCACGCTGCAACCGCTGTGGGGCAACCACGGCCTGTGGTTGTCGATGCTGGGCTTCATGGCGCTGCGCGGGCTGATGCTTGGCATGCTGCTGCCGCGCGTGTGGCGCGCGCCTTAGTTGCATGTGGCAGCAGCTTAGGGAGTGAACCGGGCTGCGCTTGTATAGCTGGGGGATGGCTTGTCAGATCAAGTGGATCTCCAAGCGCTTCCCAAGTGCCGCCGCGTACTTGCGTAACGTATCGAGCGAGGGCGAATGCTGCCCAGACGCGATAGCCCGTTCCAGCCGGGTCACGGCTGGTGCCTTTGTGCCCATGCGCTCGGCAACCTGCGCCTGGGTCAGACCGGCGGCGGCACGGGCCGTCAGCATTTCATCCAGCAAGGCAAATTCCTCACGGTTGAGCCGTTCATATTCGGCCCGAACTTCAGGGTCTGCCAGAGCTTGTGCCCGCATCTGCTTATACGTCTTCATGTTTGATCTCCTGCAGCCGCTTGCGTGCGGTGGCGAGTTCATTGGTCGGGGTCTTCTGGGTCTTCTTCACAAAGCTGTGCACGATCACGATGCGCCGATCGATGATTGCGCAATAGATCACGCGGGCAATCCCTTCGGCGCCTTTCAAGCGCATCTCGAACAACCCATCCTTCATTGCCTTGGTGTGTGGCTCACCCAGATGCGGGCCGTGTTCGATCATCCGGTCGGCAAGTGCCAGGAAGCGGGCGTACAGCGTTTTCGGAAGAGTTTCGATGCTGCGCTGTACGCGCTCGCTGTAAAACAGGATGTCGTAGGGCATGCACGGAATAATAACATATTTGTTATTTCTGCCTCGCCCGAACGAGGTCTAGAAGCGCAAAAGGAAAGGGTTTAGGGCGGGGGTATCGCCTATACCTCGCCTACTGCGCGTATTCCACCACCAGCAACGCCGTCGCCACCGTCTTGCCGGCGTTCGAGATGGCGTGCTGCACATCCACCGGATAGCGCGCCGATTCCCCATGCCGCACCTTCTTCTCGCTCGGGCCGGATTGCACCGTCACCGTGCCGCTCAGCACGGAGATGTGCTCCTTCGAGCCCAGCTCGTGCGGCTCTGACGCCAGCACGCCGCCGGGCTGGATTGCCAGTTCATACCATTCAAAGCGCGCCGCGAGGTCAACGGGGCCAAGAATCTTCAATTCGCACTTGCCATCCGGGCTTTTGATGACTGGGATGGAGTGAGCGGGGATGACCGTCACTGCGGGCGCCGCATCGGCCGCGCCTTCGGGCGAGAGGAAATCCGCCAGCCCGACGCCGAGCGCGGTGGCCAGGCGCCACAGCACCGCGACGGTCGGGTTGGCCAGGTTGCGCTCGACCTGCGAGAGCATGGATTTGGACACGCCCGCGCGGCGCGACAGTTCATCGAGCGACAGCTTGCGCGCCTGGCGCAGTGTCTGCAGTTTTGCGCCAACGGCCGGTGGGCCATCAGTGAGGGCATCGGTGGCGGGGGCTTGTGCCATCGGTTGGTATCTTGTAAATTGAACGAATTATTCGATATATCGAACTTGTTCGATTTATCGATCAACGCAGTCTACAGGAGCAGCACCATGGGGACAACGCAAGCCAACGCTTCCGCCGACGCCACCGGGGCCACCGACGCCACCGACGCCTTCTACGCGCACATCCGCCGCGAGCTGGAGGCGATCGAGGAGGCCGGCCTCTACAAGACCGAGCGGATCATCACCACGCCGCAGGGCGCCGTGATCCGCACGGCTGACGGCAAGGAGGTCATCAACCTCTGCGCCAACAACTACCTCGGCCTGTCGTCGCACCCGGCGGTGCTGAAGGCCGCGCACGAGGCGCTTGACACGCACGGCTTTGGCCTCAGCTCGGTGCGCTTCATCTGCGGCACGCAGGAGCTGCACAAGACGCTGGAAGCGCGGCTGGCGAAGTTTCTCGGCACGGAAGACACCATCCTCTACGGCTCGGCGTTCGATGCCAATGGCGGGCTGTTCGAAACGCTGCTCGGCGCGGAAGACGCCGTCATCAGCGATGAACTGAACCACGCATCGATCATCGACGGCATCCGCCTGTGCAAGGCGCAGCGCTATCGCTACAAGCACAACGATCTGAACGATCTGCGCGCGCAATTGCAGGCCGCCGACGCGGCGGGCGCTCGCTTCAAGCTGGTGTTTACCGACGGCGTGTTCTCGATGGACGGCACCATCGCGCGGCTGGATGAGATCCGCGCCATCTGCGATGAATTCGGCGCGTTGCTGGGCATTGACGAGTGCCATGCCACGGGCTTTCTCGGCAAGCGCGGCCGCGGGTCGCACGAGCATCGCGGCGTGTTCGGCAAGATCGACGTCATCACCGGCACGCTGGGCAAGGGCCTGGGCGGTGCGTCGGGCGGCTTCACGAGCGCGCGCAAGGAAGTGGTGGCACTGCTGCGCCAGCGTTCGCGGCCGTATCTGTTCTCGAACACGGTGGCGCCGTCCATTGTCGGGGCGACCATCAAGGTGCTCGACCTGCTGGAAGCCGACACCGCGCTGCGCGACAAGCTGGAAGACAGCGCGCTGTATTTCCGCCGCAAGATCGTCGAACTGGGTTTCGATATCAAGCCGGGCGACCATCCGATCGTGCCGATCATGGTGTACGACGCGCAAAAGGCGCAGGCGCTGTCCAAGCGTCTGCTGGAGCTGGGCGTGTACGTGGTCGGCTTCTTCTATCCGGTCGTGCCGAAGGGGCAGGCGCGCATCCGCGTGCAGATCAGCGCGGTGCACGAGCGTGCGCAACTCGATGCGGCGCTCAAGGCATTTGAAACCGCCGGCAAGGAACTGGGGATCATCTGATGAGCACCGGTACGAGCGGTAATGTTGGAACGGCGCCGCGCATCCTCATCATCGGCGCCAACGGGCAATTGGGAACGGAACTGGCCGTCGCGCTGGCAGAGCGCCACGGCAACGGCAACGTTGTGACGAGCGACATGGTGCCCCGCGGCCGCCACCCGCAGATTCGCCACGAAACACTGGATGTGACCGATCGCGGCCAGTTACGCGAGATCATCGAGCGCCACGGCATCACGCAGATCTATCACCTGGCGGCGGCGCTGTCGGCGGCCGCAGAGCAGTCGCCCACGTGGGGCTGGGCGCTCAATATGAATGGCCTGCTGAACGTGCTGGAAGCCGCGCGCAATCATCAGCTCGAGCGCATCTTCTGGCCCAGCTCGATTGCCGCGTTTGGGCCCACGACGCCCGCAGACAACACGCCGCAGAGCACGATCATGGAGCCCAAGACGGTCTACGGTATCTCCAAGCTGGCGGGCGAGGGCTGGTGCCGCTGGTATTTCGAGCACCACGGTGTGGACGTGCGCAGCCTGCGCTATCCGGGTCTGATCTCATACAAGACCGCACCGGGCGGCGGCACGACGGACTACGCCATCGACATCTTCCATTCCGCCGTGAAAGGCGAGCGCTATACGTGCTTCCTTGAGCACGACGAGGCGCTCCCCATGATGTATATGCCCGATGCCGTGCGCGCGACCATCGAGTTGATGGAGGCCCCCGCCGAGCGCATTACCGAGCGTGGCAGCTACAACCTGGCCGGCGTGAGCTTTACGCCGGAGCAGCTGACGGCGGAAATCCGCCGGCATCGTCCGTCGTTCGAGGTGGCCTACGCGCCGGATTTCCGTCAGGCGATTGCCGCCAGCTGGCCCAACTCCATCGACGATTCGGTCGCCCGACGCGATTGGGGCTGGAAGCCCGAATACGGCGTGGCGGAGATGACGACCGACATGCTGCAGAACCTCGCGCACTTGGCCGCGCACCCCGCCTAGGCAGTTTCAGTCAGGGAAATTACGGGCATTGCACGGCGCTGTTTTCCGTTTCGCTTCGATCGGTTGTGTTCAACAATGCAGCATGGCCATCACTTCTCGTCCCTGCCGCATGCCTTGTTCGACGCCCGACCCCGCGCCGCGCCATCGCGACGATCCGCCCGCCAAGCGCACATGGTGGGTGCCGGTGCTGCGCATGTCGGTGGCTGCGGCCGTGGTGGCGGCGATTCCGCACACTTCGATCCAGCTGCCGTTTGCCGACGGCGCCTGGATGCTGCATACGGCTGCCGGCCTCATCTTCATGGTGGGCGCCATCGACAGCCTGTTCCTCTTTGCCATGCGCCATAAGCCCTGAAGGCGGCGCATCGGTCATCTCCCGCCGGCGGCGTCGCTCGATATGTGGCGCCCGCCGCGCTCGCTCGGTAAGTTTTAAAACAGGTTGTAAAAACGTTCAGTGGACAGCCGACGGCATGACGGCATCAGTCGTCACACCCCGCGAATTCGTAACTGAACCGTTACAGAAATGAATCAATTTGCGGCGCTGCACCAATCGATGCAGCTGCCCGATGATCCTTTGCCACAGCGGCTTTCCCCCCTGTTTCCCGCACCGCCATTTGTGCCGCAAGTGTAAGCAGATGTTGCGCTGCACGGAGGTGGCCCAATGCTTGCTCTATGTGGTGCGGTCACTCTGTATGTGCAAGGCAGTTCCGCCACATGCAGAACACGTTTTTCCAAATAAGCGAATCCGGAACCGGATTGGTCCCCACGATCACACGGTCCCCACGGCATTCGCACTTCGCTTCTCCACAGCCGGCACATCGCCGGTGGCAGGGCGCTTCTCTCGGACGGTCCCGGGGTTTCGACGGTCATGTGCGTGCTCGCCCGCAGCGGCTGGCCTGCGCGCGCCTGACCGGAATCGCTTCACAAGAAAACGAGGAAACCATGAAAGCAGTCCTGCTGGAGAATCATCCGTTGCTGCGAGCCGGACTTGCGCAGTTGCTCGCGCATCCGACCCTTGGTCTGGAGGTCGTCGCCCCGGCATTGCCTGCCGGCGTCCCCGGTGAATTGCCTGCTTGCGATGAACGCGCCGACCTGCTCGTCATCGGTCTGGACGAGGCCAATGGGCCGTTCGACCCGGGCCAGTTCGCCGCCCAATTGCGCGAAGCCATCGACGCGAGCGAGGCCAGCCATGTGGTGCTGCTGGCCGCCAGCCTGTCTGCTGAAGAAGCGCACGTCGCCATGACGTGCGGTGTGGACGCCTATTGCGCCAAATCGCAATCGCCCGAAGTCTTGCTCGCCACGTTGCGGCTCGTGCTGGCGGGTGGCCAGTCCTATCCGGCGCTGATGCCGCGTGCCGCGAGTGCGGCGCTGCCGATGCTCTCGCTGGATGCATCGGAGGCGGCGCAGCGGCTCAATGTTTCGCTGCGCCAGTACGAAGTGCTGGTGCTCCTGTCGCGCGGCCACTCGGTCAAGGGCGTTGGCCGCCTGCTGGGCATTTCGGAAGCCACCGTCAAGACGCACGCCTGCACGCTGTATCGACGCCTGAACGTGCGCAACAAGAGCGAAGCGGTGTATGCCGCCATGCGCCTGGGCATTCCGCTGGAGTTGCAGGGCGGGGCTGCCGCCACCACCAGCGCTGCATCTGCGCAGACATCGGTCCAGGTGTCTGGCGATGCGCAAGACGCCGACGTGTTCGTGCATACCGCAGCACGCACACCGACTCCGCTCCAGGCCGGCGCACGGCCCCGGGACGCGGTCATGGCGTCTTCCTCCCCCCAGACGGGGGCGGTCGGCCGGACCACCGCATCGGTGTCCGCATCGGCCGCTGAACTGGGCGCTGAGTCTCGCTGGGCCGCCATGACGCGCGCCTTCGGGGGCGTGACCAGCGTGACGCCCGCCAAGCCGATGCGCGCCCCGGTGCGCACCGCCAACGGGACGGCTCGCCTCGGCTGACTCGGCCCAGGCAGCTCTTCATGCAATGCGGATGACGTGCGCCCGCACGCCCCGCTCACTTGACACGACAACAATGACAACCCACGAGCCAATTTCCTCGAGCCTGCCGGCCGCACGCAGCGGCGCGGCTGCGGCATGGCATCCACGCCGCTGCGCAATTGCTGCCGCCACCGTTATGGTGGTCGGCACGGCGCCGATGATCGCGCACGCCGCGATCGACGATGCTTCGAACGCCGCCACGCGGCGCCTGATCGACACCCAGTTGGGCGACGCGGCGGCCAAGGGCCCGACCACGTTTGCCTCCACCACCGTCATCGGCGGCGGTGACGATCTGCCGGCGTCGCCGGCCGGCACGCTGCTGGTGGCGCAACAGGCCGTGCCGCCCGCCGATTCGCCCGTGACGGCATCCCCGGCAGCCACTTCGCCCGCCACCGCGGCGCCGACGCCGGCTGTTGAGGCAGCGCCCTCGGCGCCTCCGCCCGCACCGCAGTCGCCCACGGTGATCCTGCCCCCGGGCACGCCTTCGCCCGATGCAGCTGCACCGGCCCCGGTCGCGCCTTCAGGCCCGCGTGCACAAGGCCCGGGCGCGCTGGAACCGCTGCAGGTGTCGCCGGAAGCGGCCAATGCCGCGGCCACGCACGCCGCCGGCAACGCCCCCGACAACGCGCCCGTCGGCCCGATGCCGACCGACCGCCAGGCCTTCCACGATGAAGTCATGCGCGAATCGCGCGAGGGCGCGGCCACGCTGGCGCAAGAGCACCTGCGCCAGCACCCCGACTGGTTCAAGGAAGCCGAGTCATGGCATGTGGACCATGCCGCCGCTGCACAGCGCATCCGCTGGGGGCGTCAGCAGTTGAAGGTCATCAACGGGCCGGAACGTTTCGTCATCATCGATCAGGCAGTGGCCGAGATCGAGGCGCTGCTCAAGAAGGTGCCCGATACGCCCGAGAACGCGGAGTTCCGCCAGGAAATCGTGGCGGATGAAGTGGTGGCACTGTCCTCACGCGGGCGCATGAAGGATGCCGTCAAGCGCTACGAAGCCATGTCGCAGACCGGCAAGGTGCCCGCGTACACACGCGTTGCTGCGGGCGACGCGTATGCATATCTCGACACGCCGGACAAGGCCGCAGCGGCGTATGCGCAAGCGCTCAAGGATGCGAGCCCGGGCGAGATCGAAACGGGAGACGTCCAGGAAGGCCTCTTCTACGCCATGCTCGATACGGGCCGCTTTGAAGACGCCCGCGCGCTGCTCGACAAGATGAAGGCCGACAACCCGGAATACGTGCGCCTGGCGCCGGAAGCCGGCACGCCCAATCCCGATTACTCGCGCATCAAGCGCCTGGAAGCGCAGTACCTGATCCTGACGGGCCGCACGCACCAGGGCATTGCCGAGCTGGACAAATGGCGCCACGAAGCACCGTTTGCCGCATCGCTCGTCAGCGCACGTGCCGACGGTGCGATGGTGCAGACCGAGCCGTATCGCTCGCGCGAGATGTACAAGACCGCACTGGCCGAACACCCGGATGACTTGAGCGTGGTGGCCGGCTATGGCCGCGCATCGTTGGCGGTGGACGATCTGAAGACCGCCAAGGATGTCGCCAACGGGCTGGATGAGCGCTTTCCCGAGAACGGCTCGGTGCGTGCGCTGCGCAAGGACCTGGATGTCTACCAGAGCCCGCAGCTCATCATCGAATCCACGGCGGACAAGGGCAATTCGGTGTTCGCCAATAACGAATTCGGCGTCAGCACCAAGGCCTACAGCGGGCCGTTTGCCGATCACTATCGCCTGTTCTTCCACAACTTTGCCGGCCGCGCGCAGTTTGACGGCGCCACGCAAAGCCGCGTGCGCAACGGCGCAGGCCTGCAGTGGTTCGACACCGGCGTGGAAGTGAACGGCGAGGTGCACCAGTCTGTTGGGGCGGCCGGCAAGACCGGCGGCACCCTGGATGCAACGTGGATCCCGAGCGACCACTGGAAGGTGTCGGGCCTGGTCACCACCGATGACCTGGAGGTGCCCTACAAGGCGTACCAGGTGGGTGTGACCGGCAAGACCTTGAGCGGCAACGTGCGCTACACGTGGGATGAAACGCGTTACGCATCCCTGACGTACGGTGTGTCGCGCTACTCCGACGACAACCTCCGCCAGCGCTGGGCCGCAAACTTCTACCAGCAGGTGTTCACCTCGCCGCGCCACACGGTCGGCGTGCTGCTCGGCGCCGATACCAGCAACAACACCATGACGGGCCTGAACTACTTCAGCCCGTCACGCGACTACAGCGGCACGGCCACCGCCATCTGGTCATGGACGCCATGGCGCTACGCCGACAAGTCGTTCACCCAGCGCCTGTACCTGACCGGCGGCGTGTACAACCAGCAGTCGTTCGGCAACAGCCCGATGATGGAAGCGCGGCTCGAACATGTCTGGCAGATCAATCGCAAGACGCAGGTTTCCTATGGCATCGGCTTTGGCCGCCATCGTTACGACGGCCAGCCCGAGAACCGCAAGTTCCTGTACCTGAACCTCAACATTCCGCTGTGATGCCCATGCAAGCTCTCCGACAACCGTCATTGCGACGATTCATCGCCTGGATGGCATTGACCTTTGCGCTGGCCATCGTGGCTGCCGTTCGCCCTGCCGGCGCCGTCCAGGTGGACTTCCTGCCCAAGCCCGATCCGGACGACGGCAAGACCTTCCGCGTGCTGTGCTTTCACGACATCCGCGACAACCTGCGCGCCAGCTTCGAGACGCTGCCCGACGGGTTTGCCGTCGACACCAAGATGCTGACGAACATGTTCAGCTGGATCCAGGCCAACGGCTATCACCCCGTCACGCTCGCGCAGATCGACGAGGCGCGCCGTGGCGGCAAGCCGCTGCCCAAGCGTCCGATCCTGCTGACGTTCGACGATGGCTACGAGAGCCATTACACGAAGGTTTTCCCGCTGCTCAAGCAGTTCCGCTTCCCGGCCGTGTTCGGCCTAGTGACGGAATGGACCAACGCGCCGCCGGGGGCAAAGATCAAGCTGTCGAACACGCAGATCGTCGACCGCGATTTCTTCATGAACTGGAACCAGATCCGCGAGATGCAGGCTTCGGGCCTGGTCGAGTTCGCCACGCACACGCACGACATGCACCACGGTGCCCTCGGCAACCCCCAGGGCAACGAGATGCCGACTGCGACCACGCATGAGTATCTGCCCAAGCTCGGCCGCTACGAGACCGACGACGAGTATCGCAAGCGCGTGCGGGCCGACCTGCAGCGCAGCGTCGACATCATCCAGAAAAATCTCGGCACCAAGGTGCAGACGGTGGTGTGGCCGTATGGCGCCCACAACCTGATGGCTGACCAGGAGGCCGCCAACGTGGGCCTGAAGTACATGCTCACGCTCGAGCCGGGTCCGAACACGCCGGATGTGCCGCTCACTGCCATCCGCCGCAGCCTGATGGGCTACGACACAAACACGGGCGACCTCGAGCGCTCGCTGCGCGAGCCCGTGACGCACCACGGCATGATCAACCCCGTGCAGCGCGTGGTGCATGTCGACATGGATTACATCTACGACCCGGACCCGAAGCAGCAGGAGGCCAACCTCGGCAAGTTGATCGACCGCATCAAGGACCTCGCACCGCGCGTGGTCTACCTGCAGGCCTTTGCAGACCCGAAGGGCAACGGCGCCGTGGACGCGGTGTACTTCCCGAACCGCCACATGCCGATGCGGGCGGACCTGTTCTCGCGCGTGTCGTGGCAGTTGAAGACGCGGGCGAAGGTGGAGGTGTACGCCTGGCTGCCGATGCTGTCGTACAAACTGCCGGCCAACAATCCGGCGGCCACGCACCTGGTGCAGTCGGTGGCCGGTGCGCCGCAGAAGCCGGGCACGGTCAAGCCGCCGCGGCTGTCGCCGTTCGATCCGCAGGCGCGCCAGATGATTCGCGACATCTATGAAGACCTGGCAAAGAACGCGACCATCGACGGCATCCTGTTCCACGACGACGGCGTGCTCGACGACTACGAAGATGCCAGCCCCGCTGCGCTCAAGGCCTACGAGGCCATGGGCCTGCCCGGTGACATCAACCAGATTCGCCAGTCGCCCGAGTTGATGCAGAAGTGGTCGCGGGCCAAGACGGCTGCGCTGATCTCGTTCTCGAAAGAGCTGATCTCGGTGGCGCAGGGCTATCAGAACGGCCGCGACATGCTGACCGCGCGCAACATCTTTGCGGGCCCGGTGCTCGATCCGAAGGCTGAAACGTGGACGGCGCAGAACTATGACGACTTCCTGGAGGCGTACGACTACGTGGCGCTCGAAGCCATGCCGTACATGGAAGAAGCCAAGGATCCGAAGGACTGGATGAAGAAGCTGACGGCCGCCGTGGCCAAGCACAAGGACGGCCTGAAGAAGACGATCTTCGAGCTGCAGGCAGTGGACTGGCGCAACCAGGACAAGCCGATCCCGTCGACCGAACTGCGTGATCAGATGCGCGCGCTGCGCTCGGCCGGTGCGCTCAACTACGGCTACTACCCCGATGACTTCATTGCCGGTCGGCCCGATACCGAGGTGCTGCGCGAGGTGATGTCGCTCAAGACCTATATCGAGACACGCAAGCCGGTGGGCGGCGACAAGGGCAGCGTTGAAAAGCTCAACAGCTCGTCGCTGCCGCAGAGCGCGCCGCCGAATGCCGGCGTGGACAGGAAACCCGCGACCACCGAAGCCGCAACGTCGTCCAACACCAAGGCGGGAGGCTGACATGGAAGTGGACTTCCTTCTGGCCAAGCGCTGGATCTCCGACTTCGTCTTCTACTACCCGTTTTTCATGTCGTATTTCTGGATGATCGGCGGGCTGCTGCACTACTTCCTGCTCGAACGGGGAACGGAGCACGTGCGGCACCCGCTGGCACTGCTGGGGGTGAAGAGCTACCCCAAGGTGTCGATCATCGTCCCTTGCTACAACGAAGAGGCGAACGTGCGGGAGGTGATCAGCCACCTCGCGCGCATGCGGTATCCGAACTACGACATCATCGCCGTGAATGACGGCAGCTCCGACCGCACGGGCGAGCGGCTGAACGAACTGGCTGCGGAGTATCCACAGTTGGTGGTGATTCACCAGTCGTCCAACCAGGGCAAGGCGATCGGCCTCACCACCGCTGCACAGGTGACCGATGCCGAGTACCTGATGTGCATCGACGGCGATTCGATTCTCGACGTGGATGCGATTGCCTGGATGATCCGCCACCTGATGGAAAACCCGACCATCGGTGCGGTGACCGGCAACCCGCGCATCCGCACGCGATCGACGTTGCTGGGGCGCATGCAGGTGGGCGAGTTCTCGTCGATCGTGGGGCTCATCAAGCGGACGCAACAGATTTACGGGCGCCTGCTGACGGTGTCGGGCGTGGTCGTGATGTTCCGCAAGCACGCCATCGAGGATGTCGGTTACTGGAGCAACGACATGCTCACCGAGGACATCGACATCAGCTGGAAGCTGCAGGTGGGCGGCTGGATGATCCGCTACGAGCCGCGCGCGCTGTCGTGGATCCTGATGCCCGAGACCTTCCGCGGCCTGTACAAGCAGCGCCTGCGCTGGGCCAAGGGCGGCATCCAGGCGCTGATCAAATACGCGCCGGCGATGGCGAGCCTGCGGCAGTCGATGATGTGGCCGATCTTCTTCGAGTACGCCCTCTCGGTCGTGTGGGCGTACAACATGCTCATCGTCATCACGTGGTCGATGGTCAGCTTCTTCGTCGACTTGCCCCCCGAGTGGCGCATGGAAGCGCTGCCACGGTGGCACGGCACGCTGCTGTTCATCACGTGCGTGCTGCAGTTGCTGATCGGCTGCTTCATCGACCGCCGCTACGACGACAACATCCTGCGCTACTTCATCGACACGGTCTGGTATCCGGTTGCGTTCTGGATCCTGAACCTCGTCACCACGGTGGTCGGCTTTCCGGCCGTCGCCTTCCAGCGTACGCGTGCCCGTGCCCGCTGGACCAGCCCTGACCGGGGCATCCAACAACAACAGGGGAATTCGCCATGACCATGCTCGTCATTGATGTTTCGCGAAACTCGATCCGACAGTCGTTCTCGGACAAGGGTGTCGTCGGTACCTTGCACCACGTACTGTGGTTCCGCATCTTCCGGCCAGTGCTCGTGATCTCGATCTGGGGCTTGCTGGGTCTGTATGTGGGCTACTCCATCAGCAGCGTGGGCCCCAGCGGCCTGCCGTTCGAGCAACTGCGCATGTACGGCAACATCATCGCGGGCATGGGCGGCGTGCTCGTGGTGTGGATGATCCTGTCGCGCATGGACCGTGCGGTCCGCCGCAAGATCGCGCGTGCGCCGGTAGCACGGCCAGTCTCCGGTGGTGCCTCGGCGCGCGCCTCGCGTGGGACGCCGCATGCGCGGCAGCCTGCGTGGCAACGTCCGCGCAACACGCGCTTGCTGGTGGTCGACCACGACGATGATGGCGACATCACGCACGTGCGCTCGTGGCAGGAATGGGCGGGCCGCCCGGCACCTGCCGGTACCGCCACGCCGCCCACGCCGTTCACCCGCAGCCCGGAATACGACCCAGAAGAGCCGGTGCTCGGCTCCCGTCCTGTCGGCGAGGCGATCGTGCTCGAGAACCTCGATCGCGAAGAGCCGTCGCTGGCAGGTTCGGACGCACCTGCCCAGCCGCCGCGTGACATCGCGAAGGCCGTGGATGCGATCACGGCCGATGCAGCGGGCTTCCATCGCTTCGGCTACCGCGGCCGTCTGGGCCGCAGCGACTGGGTCGAGCCGACCCCGCACGAATCGGCTGCGCAGACGTATGCGATGCGCCCTGGCATGGCCCGCCACTACGGCAGCGTGACGGCCGTCGTGCATGGCCGTGCTGCAGTGCAGGCAGCGGACCGCGCGACGGAACACCACCGCACGTTGCATGCATTTGGTGCGCATGCACAAGTGGAGGACCCGTACGCGCGACTGCAACGCGTCGAGCGCATCGACCCGCTGCACGGCTTCGGCCGCCGCGGCAACATCGTCGCTAACGACGCGTAACGTTGGCTTCCAGCACGGTGCTAGGCGCCCCGGTGACGTGAGTCCCCGGGGCGCCTTCTTTTGCGCAATTGACTTAGCGCAAACGGACGAGGGCGGACTTTTCTGCAATGCGCAATCGTTGCCGCCCGTGCGCTGCACCGCACGGCAAACGGTTGGCGCGGGGGCCTCGGCGGTGGGGCGCGCGATGACGACGGAAGAAACGCTCCATTGCCCTCTTGAATGCCGCCGCGCGGGTGCCTATGCTGGCTTCTCCTGCAAGCCCAGTTGCTCTCTCCCGGTGTTCTCGGCGGCTCTTGCAGTGCTCATGGTGTCAGTAAAAACCAAGCCCACCCACCGTCACGGATTGCGTGCCGTGGCCCACAAGACAAGCTGGAGCCGACTGTGCTGAGTCCCCATGAATTTGCCGTCCTGCTTCTCGTCAACGACGGTGCCGAATCCGACGACCTCGACCGCGCCGATGTCGAAGCGCTCATCGAACGACAGCTCGTGACGCTGGAGCGCCGCGGCCCGGATCACTGCTATGCCCGGGTGACCCTCCAGGGTTACGTTCTGCTCAAGGCATCCGGACACGTTCGCAACGGCGGCCGCCGCGCGGTGGCCGTGTCCCACTAGACGATCCTTCCTCATCGCAGTGCACGCGGTCGCTGCCTGGGCGTGAGTCCGGGCGTCCGCGTGACGTCAGCGCGGTCGATACAAACAGAAACACACTGCCCGTGGCGCAGGCGCGGCGTATGCGCGCCTGCGCGCGCCCAGGGGACGGCTTCTTGCTGAATTGCAGATGCCCATCCGCAGATTCGACGCATCCGCGTCAGCGGGTAGGCCTGCATGACAACTCAAGAGGAGCCACCCCATGAAGAAGAAACACACCCTGCTTGCGGCGCTGTTTGCGCTGACCGGTACCGTTGCCCTTGCGCAGCCCATGCCGCCGCCGCATCCCGAAGATCACGACCGCGATCACGACCACGAACGTGCGGAACGCATGGAACGCGAGCGACACATGGAGCGCCGCGAGGAGCACCGTGAACTCCGTGCCGAGCACCGTGGTATCAAGCGTGACCGCGAAGCCCTGCGACACCGCGAACACGAGGCACGCGAGCGCGCACATGAAGTCCATGAAGACATGGAACATCGCTGATACAGCGTGACCGACTGGACGCCCGACCGCGAATACGGCAAAGCCCGCGCGGGTCGGGCGTCATTCTGATGCTGCGTTATCCGACACTGCTTGCGTTCCGCTCAGTCGTCAGCCTCCGCCAATCCCCTGAATGATCTTGCCGCTGCCCTCGCACGACGGGCACGGGCTGCCGTCGTCGCGCTGGCCCGTTCCGTTGCACTCTGGGCAGACCGCTTCGCCGCTGCCGGGCGCGCCTGGTGCTGCTTCGTCGCCGGGCGCGGCCGGTGCGGGCGGTGTGCCGGGAATGGGGTTTTCGTTGTTCACGTGTCCTCCTGTCGGGCGGGTGTGTGAGGAGGCGGGCGCAGAAATCGTGCCGCTCTCAAACCCTTCGCGAACGGGAATCGCCCTTGCTTGATGCAGCGTTCAGGCGGGCCGGTGTTCGGCCTGCTCCCCGATCAAGGAGCCGCTCGTGGCAGACGACGATTTCTTCAAGGCGCGCCGCAAGGTCATGCAAGGCGCGACCGCAGCACTGGCAGCGGCGGTGACAACGCCGGCACTGGCGCAATCCCAATCGCAGCCCGGCGCCGCAGCCGGCAGCGCCCCCGCCAAGAGCGGCGTGCAGGACCCGCGCCCGCTGTACCCCCATCCCCCGTTTCCGGTGCAGTCGCAGCCGTGGCCAGGCCTGGCTGCGCGCATGACGCCGCGGCCCGATCACGGAGAACGCAGCTACCGGGGCAGCGGGCGCCTTACGGGGCGACGGGCGCTCATCACGGGCGGCGATTCGGGCATCGGCCGCGCGGCGGCCATCGCTTTTGCGCGCGAGGGGGCGGACGTCGCCATCAACTATCTGCCGCAGGAAGAGGAAGACGCACGCGAAGTGGTGGAGCTGATTCGCGCGGCGGGGCGCAAGGCCGTGGCGCTGCCGGGCGACATCCGCGACGAAGCGTTTTGCAAATCGCTGGTCGACAAGGCGGTCAGCGCACTGGGCGGCTTGGACATCCTCGTCAACAACGCGGGGCGGCAGCAGAGCCACGATTCCATCCTCGACATCACGACGGATGCATTCGACTGGACGCTCAAGACGAACGTCTACGCGCTCTTCTGGATCACCAAAGCGGCTATCCCGCACATGCCGGCCGGCGCGGCCATCATCAATACGGCGTCGGTCAACGCATACGATCCTTCGGAAAACCTGCTGGACTATGCGTGCACGAAGGCCGCGATCGCCAACTTTACAAAGGGGCTGGCCAAGCAGATGGCCAAACGCGGCATTCGCGTGAACGCCGTGGCGCCAGGCCCGTTCTGGACGCCCCTGCAAGTGAGCGGCGGACAGACGGAAGCCAACCTCAAGGAGTTCGGTGCGAAAACGCCCATGGGCCGCCCGGGCCAGCCGGCGGAAATCGCCACCGTCTATGTGCAGCTGGCCAGCAGCGAGTCCAGCTATGTGACGGGTCAGGTCTACGGCGCCTCCGGCGGCAGCGGCCAGCCCTGAGTGCCTGCCCGCCGACGGTCAAGGGTGCGTTGCCGGAATGTTGGGCGGGCTGGCCGGCGGACGCTCGCGCCCCTGCGGGCTGCCGCCCGTGGATTGGTCCTTGACCACGTTGCCATTCCTGTCCTGATGCGACGTGGAACCCGTGCGCGGTACGTATTCGCCGGAAGGGTTGGCGCTGTCGTTGCGCGTGCGGTTGCGCGTGGCATCGCGGCCCGTGGCGCTGTCGGTCCGGCTCGTGGTGCCGGTGGCGGTGGTGCTGTCTGCGCGGGCTGCGGGTGCGTTGTCGCTGCTGCCGGATTGGCCGCCCGTGGCCTGCGCGAACACCGCGCCGCTGGCGAGTGACACGAACATGGCTGCCGCCGCGCACAGCGCACGTGCCGGATAGGTAGTGCGGTTCATCATCGTCCTCTCGTGAAGTGTCAATGTCGGTTCCACCGACGCAACTCACGCGCCCGTGCTGCTATTTGCCCGCGGCAAGCCGCCGTGCGTGTTTGAGTGCAGTCACGATGTCGAGATAGGCGTGTTCCCGTGCGGCGGGGTCCGGGGCGCGAAGTGCGTAAGACGGATGCCATGTCGCGAGTACCATACGGCCGTCATGGCGGACGGGCTTGTTGAAGTGGTCTTGCAGGCGCGCATGTGCATCGTCGAGCAGCGCCTTCAACGCAGTCGCACCCAGCGCGACGACCACCGCCGGCGCTTCCTGCTGCAGTTCGCGCTCGAGCCAATACATGCAGGCCTGCACCTCCCGCTGGCCCGGCGTCTTGTGCAGGCGCCGCTTGCCGCGCAACTCCCATTTGAAGTGCTTGACCGCGTTGGTGATGAAGACGTCGTCGCGCGGGATGCCGGCGTCTTCCAGTGCGCGGTCGAGCAGCTTGCCGGCGGGGCCCACAAACGGTTTGCCCGCCAGGTCTTCGCCGTCGCCCGGCTGCTCGCCGACGAGCATGATGCGCGCCCGTCGCTTGCCTTCACCCGGTACGGCCTGCGTGGCGTGGCGCCAGAGGTGGCACCGCCGGCACGCGTCGAGCGACGCCGGCTGCTGGGTCGGGTCGGTGTCGTCTTCTTCTGGTGGAGGGGCGGCGGGCGGCTTTTTCATGGGCAGATCCGGCTGCGCAAGCTGCAGCAACGTCGATGCCACCACTCGTGCCACTGCCGCTGGAACGCCGGTTGCGTGGGCAGTCGGCCTGCCAGACATGTCGCGCAATCTTCGCTGGAGCCGGCCCATGCAAGAGCCATTTGAGTCGTACCTGATGTACTTCCTGATTCCGCTATGGGTGGCGGCCGGGGTGGCCGACTGGTGCTGCCATCGCGCCACGCGCATTGAAAGAACCTCCGGCGCCAAGGAGTCGATGCTGCACCTGCTGATGCTTGCCGAAATGGGCGTGCCGGTGCTGGCAGCGTTGTTCCTGCGGATCAACGCGCTGGTGCTCGTGGCGATGGCGGTCGCCTATGTCGTGCATCAGGCGACCGCCATGTGGGACGTCAGCTATGCCGTGGCCCATCGCACCGTGAAGCCATTCGAGCAGCACGTGCACAGCTTCCTGGAGATGATCCCGCTGATGGCGTTGTCCGTTGTCGCGCTGCTGCACTGGGACGAGGTGCTCGGCCTGTTCGGTATGGGGTCTGCGTCGCCCGATTTTTCGCTGCGCTGGAAAGATCCGCCGCTGCCGTGGGGCTATGTCGCGACCGTCTTGCTGGTTTTCGTGGTGCTGGAGCTGCTGCCGTATGCGGAGGAGCTGGTGCGTTGCCTGCGGCAGCGGCGCGCTCCGCCTCTGGTTGCCGGGCAGCGGCGCGTTTAAGGAGGAAGGAGGTCTTGTTGAAAGCTGCATCGAATGTTCCGTTGGACCGGCGCCGCCGGCTGGGCAACTGGCTGCCCGAAGGCGAAGCGCAGTTGGCCGCATTTCGCACCGAGCTGGTCGCGCAAGCGCTGTCACGCCCTTCGAAGACGCCCCTGGTGGCGGCTGTGCGCGCGCTCGCCAACCTGATCGATAGCGAGCCCGTATTGCGCATGCACCTCGCACGCGCCATCGACGAAGCGCGGGACCAGGGATACGAACTCGGCTACAAGGACAGCACGGAACTGCTGCTCGCCATCGACCACATCGTCACGTGCGCACCGCGCTTCAGCGAGAAGACGCTGGTGATCTGTCCGCTCAACGCGCTGCTCGACTGGCCGATGTGCATGCCTTCCGGCTACGCGCTGTTCCGTGATCGGCGCATCAACGATGCATTGAAGGCGGTGCTCAATGGCTGGAGCGCCTTTCTCAGCGGCCCGCATTCGCGGGCCTACCTGAACACGAACGAGCCGGACGGCTGGTTCAGCGCCGAAGCGACGCGCCGCGTCGGCATGGATCAGTTTCTGTGCGATCCGTCGCTGCCGTATTCGGGCTTTACCTCGTGGAACGACTTCTTCACGCGCCGCTTTCGTGCCGGCATGCGGCCGGTCTCAGGCGAAGACGACAACAAGATCATCGTCAGCGCGTGCGAGGCCGCACCCTACAACATCAGCCACGACGCACGCTATGAAGACGCCTTCTGGATCAAGTCACAGCCGTATTCATTGCGTGACATCTTCGGATCCAGCAAGGCGCATCTGGCAGAGCGGTTTGCCGGCGGCAGCGTGTACCAGGCGTTCCTGAGCGCCTACAACTACCACCGCTGGCATGCGCCCGTTTCCGGCACCATCGTCGACACCTATCACGTGGAGGGTACGTACTACTCGTGTGTGGAATCGGAAGGCACCGACCCGGAAGGGCTGAACGATTCGCAAGGCTACAGCGCCGCCGTGGCCGCGCGCGCGATCATCACCATCGCCTGCGACGACCCGGCGATCGGCACCGTGGGCTGCGTCTTCATCGGCATGGCCGAGGTGTCGTCGTGCATGATCGACGTCACGCCCGGCCAGCATGTCTGCAAGGGCGAGGAGCTGGGCTTCTTCCAGTACGGCGGGTCGACGTACTGCCTGTTCTTCGAACCGGGCGTGGTGGATACATTCTTCGTGCAGCCGCCGTTTTCGCACGACACGCCGCCCGTGCGCGTCAATGCCGCGCTGGCGCGTGCCCGGTAGCGGATCGCATCAGGCATCGACCTCGGCCAGGGCCTTGAGGCCGACGGAGAGCATCGCCAGGTCGGCCGAGCCCGCTGCAACCTGATCGGCAATCACACGGTTGTAGCGTGCCAGCGCTTCCTGGCGCGTCGTTCGCCATGCGTCGATCAGGGCATCCGCGCTCGCGCCGGGGGCTGCGCCATGCAGCACCGATTGCGTGAGACGGCGCCGCAGCTGCCCCAGCTCTTCGAGCAACGTGGCGCGTGCCAGCATCTGCCAATGCGTTTGCGTCGGCAGGCCGAGGATGCCGCCTTGCAGCCACCCGTAACCGAGCGGTTGGTCGAGCGCAAAGTACACGCGCGCGGCGAGCCGCGCATCACAGCCGCCAGCAGCAGCCACTTCGGCAATGTCGAGCAACGACACGCGCGCCGGCACGCCGGTCGCCACGCGCGCCAGCGTGTCGGGCACACCGGCTTCGCCAAAGCTCTGCCGCTGTTGCGCGGCGGCCAGCGCAGTTTCCTCGGTTTGCAGCGTGTCGATTTCGGGGGCGAGCGCATCCACCCCCGCCCGGAAATGTTCCACCGCGGCCGGCACGTCCGCCACCCGGCGCCGCAGGAACCACAGCGTGGCGCGCTCATGCAATTGCGCCAGCGAGGTGAACAGGGCTGTTTGCGTTTCGTGCGGCACCTTCGCGTCCAGGGCATCGACGTCTTCCCACAGCGCATCGAGCCGATAGACGGCACGGGCAACGAGGCTGGCCCACACCACGGCAAGCGGTTCGGCGCCGGTTTCTTCCGCCATCCGGTGCACGAACGTCACGCCGGCGCGGTTGACGAGCGCGTTGGCGTGCATCGTCGCCAGAATCTCGCGCCGCAGCGTGTGGCGGGGGATCGACGTGGCGCAGCGCGTGTGCAGCGGCCGTGGAAAGTACGCCGGCAAGCCATCGGCCACGAAAGGCTGATCGGGCAGGTCGCTGCCCAGCAGCACGTCGTACAGCCACATCTTGCTGTAGGCCATCAGCACCGCGCGTTCGGGCGTGGTCAGCCCGCCGCCGCTGGCCCGGCGGACGTCGATCTCTTCATCGGCAGGCAAAAACTCGATCGCGCGGTTCAGCCGACCGCTGCGCTCCAGATGCCGCATCAGCCGTGCTTCTGGGTCGAGCCACAACGCCGTGCGTGTGCGCGCAAGTGACAGCGCCTGCGTCTGGAAGTAGTTGTCGCGCAGCACCAGTTCGCCCACCTCGTCGGTCATCTCGGCCAGCAGCGTGTTGCGCTGCTTGAGCGTCATCTCGCCGTCGGCCACCACCAGGCCGAGCAGAATCTTGATGTTGACCTCGTGGTCGGAGCAGTCCACCCCGGCCGAGTTGTCGATGGCGTCGGTATTGATGCGCCCGCCATGCTGCGCGTATTCGATGCGGCCGAGTTGCGTGCAGCCGAGGTTGCCGCCCTCGGCCACGACCTTGCAGCGCAGCTCGGCGCCGTTCACGCGCAGGCCATCGTTGGCGCGGTCGCCCACCTGGGCATGCGTTTCGGTGCTGGCCTTGATGTACGTGCCGATGCCGCCGTTGTAGAGCAGATCGGCGGGTGCCTTGAGGATGGCGTGCAGCAGGTCGTTCGGCGCCATCTCGGTGGCCGTTACGTCGAGCATGGCACGCACCTCGGGCGTAAGCGCAATCGACTTGACCGTGCGCGGGAAGATGCCGCCGCCCGGGCTGATCAGCGCCCGGTCGTAATCGGCCCAGCTTGAGCGCGGCAGGTTGAACAGCCGCTCGCGCTCCGCAAAGCTCGCGGCCGCGTCGGGCGACGGGTCGAGAAAGATGTGGCGATGATCGAACGCCGCCAGCAGGCGGATATGGCGCGAGAGCAGCATGCCGTTGCCGAACACATCGCCCGACATGTCGCCCACGCCCACGACGGTGAAGTCCTGCGTCTGCGTATCGACGCCCATCTCGCTGAAGTGCCGCTTGACCGATTCCCATGCGCCGCGCGCGGTGATGGCCATCTTCTTGTGGTCGTAGCCCACCGAGCCGCCGGAGGCGAAGGCATCGCCCAGCCAGAAGCCGTATTCGGCCGAGATGGCGTTGGCGTAATCGGAGAACGTGGCCGTGCCCTTGTCGGCGGCGACGACAAGGTAAGGGTCGTCTTCGTCGTAGCGCACGACATCGGGCGGCGGCACGACGCGGCCGTCGACGTAGTTGTCGGTCAGGTCAAGCAGCCCGCGCAGGAAGGTCTGGTAGCACGCCACGCCCTCGGCCAGATAGGCATCGCGGTCGCTGGCCGGCGGCGGTTGCTTGACGACAAAGCCGCCCTTGGAACCGACGGGCACGATGACCGTGTTCTTCACCATCTGCGCCTTGACCAGCCCCAGCACCTCGGTGCGGAAATCCTCACGCCGGTCAGACCAGCGCAGCCCGCCCCGCGCGACCTTGCCACCGCGCAGGTGCACGCCTTCCACGCGCGGCGAGTACACCCAGATCTCGAACATCGGCTTGGGCTCGGGCAGGCCGGGCACGCGCGTCGGGTCGAACTTGAACGACAGATAGGGCTTGGGCTGCTCCTGCCCGGCATCCGGCAGGCTCTGGAAGTAGTTCGTGCGCAGCGTGGCTTCCAGCACGCCCAGGAACTGCCGCAGGATGCGGTCTTCATCGAGGTTAGGTACGTCTTCGAGCGCCTCGTCGATCTGCTTGCGCAGCGTTTCAGCCGCACGCGAGCGCTCGGCCTCGGCCAGTGCGGGGTCGAATCGCACCAGGAACAGTCGCACCAGCGCACGCGCAATCGACGGATTGCCGTTCAGCGCGCTCTCCATATACGCGTTGCTGAAGGTCGAACCGATCTGGCGGATGTAGCGCGCATACGCACGCAGGATGCGCACCTCGCGCCAGGTCAGGCCGGCCTGCAGCACAAGGCGGTTGAGATCGTCGTTCTCCAACTCGCCGGTCCAGATGCGCGCGAAGGCGTCTTCAAAGCGTGCGCGGGCTTCGTCGAGATCGACTTCGCTGCCGTCGATGGTCTCCATGCCGAAGTCATGCATCCAGATCGGGGCGGCGTCGGCGGGTTCGATGCAGTAGGGGCGCTCCTCGTTCACGCGCACGCCGAGGTGCTCGAGCATCGGCAGGCTGTGCGACAGCGATGTCGGCTGTCCGGCGCGGTAGATCTTGAAACGCAGCGCACCGGGCGGCGCTTCGAGCGGCCGGTAGAGCTGCATGGTCAGCACGTTGTCCGCGGCGTTGGCGCCGAGCAGCGGCTCCATCAGTTCGATGTCGCGCACGGCAAGGCGGGCGGCGTAGTCTTCGCGGAAGCCGGCGGGAAACGCGCCCGCATAGCGGCGCAGCAGGCGGTTGCCGCGCTCTTCGCCGCCACGTTCGAGCAGCGCGTCGGCCAGGTCGTCCTGCCAGCGCCGCGCCGCCTGCACGATGCGGTCTTCCAGCTCGGCCACGTCAACGTCGGGCACGTTGCCGGGTTGCGTGCGCACCGTGATGTGGATGCGCGCCAGCATCGACTCCGACAACTGCGGCGTGAACTCCACCGCGGTGCCGTGATACGCCGCCTGCAGCAGGCTTTGGATGCGCACGCGCAGGTCGGTGTTGAACTTCTCGCGGGGCACGAACACGAGGCACGACACGAAGCGGTCAAACGGATCCCGGCGTACGAACAGGCGCGTGCGCTGCCGCTCCTGCAAACGCAGGATGCCCAGGGCGATGTCGTGCAGCGCTTCGGCGTCCATCTGGAACAGCTCGTCGCGCGGATATTGCTCCAGGATCGTCACCAGCGTCTTGGCCAGGTGCCCGTCGGGAAGAAAGCCTGTGCGCCGGATGACGTCGGCCACCTTGCGACGCACGAGCGGAATGTCTTCGGCCGGCACCATGTAGACGTTCGACGTGTACATCCCCAGGAAACGCCGTTGCCCGCAGACGCGGCCCTGGGCGTCGAACAGTTTGATGCCGATGTAGTCGAGATAGCCGGGCCGGTGCACGGTTGCCCGCGAATTGGCCTTGGTGAGGAAGATGGGCTCGGGCGCGTCGATGAACCTGGCTGCGCCGGGTGCCAGGCGCGTGGTGTCCGGCGTGGAGGTGTCGCGCAGCGTTTCCCGCAGCACACCCAGGCCCGTGCCCGGTATGCCGCGCAGGTAATGGCCGTCGTCTTGCGTGATCAGTTCGTAATCACGGTAGCCAAGGAAGGTGAAATGGCGCTCGAGCATCCAGCTCAGGAACGCCTGCGTTTCGGCAATCTCGGCGCGTTCCACGTCGGCCGTGGAGGGCTGGGCTGCGCGTACGGCCAACGCATCGATGGCGGCGTGGACGGCGGCCTGCATGGGCTTCCAGTCTTCCACCGCGGCACGCACGTCGCCCAGCACACGCATCAGGCCGTCGTGCAACGCCTGCAGGCGTTCCGGCTCGGAGAACCGGTCAACCTCGATGTGGATGGTCGACTCGAAGCGCGCCACGCCGTGGGTTTCCCTGTCCGCATCGGCGGGCGTGTCAGGCATGTCGCCCGATAGGGCCGCCGGGCGCTGTACGCCGCCGCCGGCCGAGACCGCCACGCGCATCCCGGCTGCGTCGCGCTGTACGCGATAGACCGGGTGGAAGGCGGAATGCAGCGCCAGCCCTTGCCGGTTGATCTCCATGGTCACGGAGTCGAACAGGAACGGCATGTCGTCGTTGACGATCTCGACGACCGTGTGACTGCAGTACCAGCCGTGCTGCTCGAGGCTCGGGTTGTAGACGCGAACGCGCGGTTGTCCCGACACGAATTTCTGGCCCAGTTGCCAGTGCGCCATCGCCGCGCCGTAGAGATCGGCCACGCTGCGCGAGATCACGTCTTCGGGGTCTGCCAGACCGTAGTAGTGCCGCAGGAACGGCTCGAACAGGTCGGCAATATCGGGCGCGCGAACGCGCGCCAGGGCCACTGCATCCGCCATGTGCTGGCGGACCTTGTCTTCGTGCTGGGCAGACATGAGGCGGCTCCCGAAGAAGGGCTGCCTCATGCTACGCCGCGTGCCCATGGCTGGCAATCAGCGTCCGCGGCGCTCCACTTTGTTGATGCGGCTGTGTGCAGTGCAGCGAGAAAACGGGTGGTTCACCCCCGACTTGCTGCCGGCATCAGCGATGCATCATCAGGCTTTCACGACGTTGATGCGCAGCGCCGGCCCACCGGCCGCGATGGCCAGCAGGCGGTCGACATTCGGGTGGGCGCCGGGGCGGTTGCGCGCGTCGATGGTGTGCTCGGCAAACACGGCCAGGCCGTGCTCGGCGGCCTTGGCATCGAGCTGGCCGAACGTCTGCTGCAGGTAGTGGTACACCGCCACCGAACCTTGCTTGCCCGGCTTGTTTTCGATGTCGGCGACCACGGCACCCTGGCCGTCGACCAGATCGATGCGCTCGATGCCGTCAATGGCCGGCAGTTGGGCGAGGTTGTCCTTGAATACGTGGGTCGGTTGAATCACTGCGGTTGCTCCGTTGGTTGATCAGGCGGGCCGTATGTTAACGGCTCCGGCCCGACGCGCGCGAGCTTGCCTGTGTTTCAACGCTTGGCGCCGGCCTTGTTCACGGCGATGGCCGCCTGGATGAGCGCCTTCAACGCTTTCTCGTTCACCTTGTCGCCCTCGCGGAAATCGATGGCGCGGCGCGTGTTGCCGTCCAGGCTGGAATTGAACAGGCCAGAAGGGTCAGGCACGGAGGCGCCCTTGGCAAACGTCATCTTGACGGTCTGCTTGTAGGCTTCGCCGGTGCAGATCAGGCCGTGGTGTGACCACACGGGCACGCTCCATTTCCATTCCTCCACCACGTCGGGATCGGCCGCGCGGATGACGGCGCGCAGGCGGGCAAGCATGTCGCCCCGCCAGTCGTTCAGCTCTGCAATGCGTGCGTCGATCAGCTCGGACGCGGGTGCGGTGTCCTGCGTGCTTTTCTTCACGGATGTCTGCCTCCAGGTTGACCCAGCAGACCATTCTGGCAGGAACACAGGCCGGCAGCCAGCCGGCACTCAGGTGAGGGGAACCGCGCCGGCCGTTGAATGGAAACTTAGAAATGCCTTTTTGCCGTATTTGAAATCGCGGTAAAAAATTTCCGGCGGAAATTAAAACGGAAATAAAGCGGCGGCAAGTAAACGGCGAGCTGCCAAATAACTTTAGCGCGCTTTTTTAAATTCCCCACTTGAGTGGGGTGCTAAGAGGGCGTGCGCTGCGCTTTTTTCGCAAATCCAGGCCCCATGCGGGCGTGAAGCGTCATGTCAGCTTGCATCCATGCCATGTCGCAATGCCCCGACGAGCCAGATGGCGGTCATCGAACGTTCATCTTTCGACTTCAATAATTGCGCCTCCGATGTTTAGGCAAGCATATTGAATGACCCCCTTCTTTCAGGGGGTGGTTGAATCGAGAGAATTTCAAATGACCATTCGTCATCGCATTACATTGCTGGTGGTGCTGATGTTTGTCGCGCTGGCGGCCATCGGCGGATACGCGGTCTACCAGACCCGCGGCAGCGCGGCTGAAGTGCGCCAGGTGACGGAAGGCGTGGTGCCGAGCGCGCTGGCGTCGGCGGACCTTGTCTCGCTCGTCAAGGACGTGCAGCTGGCGACGATGGTGTTGGTGTATGCGCCTGACGCCAACATCGTCGCGCAGGCCAAGGACGATCTCAAGGCGAAAGAAGCCGCCCTGCGCGCAGCGTTGGACGTGCAGGCCAAGCGCGCCAACAGCCACGCGCAGGAAGGCCTGGTTGCGCAGGCCAAGGAAAGTGTCGACAGCTACGTCGAGGCGATCCAGCAGACCACCGACATGAAGCTTGCGGGCAAGGACGAACTGGCGCAGGCCTTCCTGTTTGCCAACGTGGCCAGCTACCGCGACGTGCTCGAAAAGATTGTCGAGACGCTGCGCATCGAGAAGAACCGCGAAAAGGACGAAGCCATTGCGGGCCTGAACGGCAAGCTTGCGAGCACGGGCACCACCATCGGCGTGGTGAGCGGCGTGGCCGTTGTGCTGCTCACCGCCATCGGCATGCTGCTGTATCGGCAGATCACCCGGCCGCTGACGCGCATGCAGGCCGAGATGAGCGAGATTGCCGCCAGCCAGGACTTCACGCGCCGGGTGCCGGTGGGCCGCATGGACGAGATCGGCCATTCGGTCGTCGCGTTCAACCAGATGATCGAGAAGATCCAGGAGAACGCCGCGCTGCTCAAGCAGAAGACGGCCGACATCCAGGCGATGCTGCAGAACATGCAGCAGGGCATCCTGACCGTGGTCGAGGGCGGCGTGGTGCACGAGGAGTATTCGGTCTACCTCGAATCGATCTTTGAGACGCAGGCAATCGCCGGCCGCGGGCTGATGGAGCTGATCTTCGCCGATACCGGCCTGGGCGCCGATACGCTGTCGCAGGTGGAAGCGGCGGTCGATGCGTGCCTGGGCCAGGACATCATCAACTTCGCGTTCAACCAGCATCTGCTGGCGAGCGAGGTGGACAAGCGCATGCCGGACGGGCGCACGAAGACGCTCGACCTGTCGTGGTCGGCCATCACCGATGAGAGCGACACCATCCTGCGCCTGATGCTGTGCGTGCGCGATGTGACGGAGCTGCGCAAGCTGGCGGCCGAAGCCAGCGAGCAGCGCCGCAACCTGGAGATGATTGGCGAGATCCTGGCGGTGAGCCAGGAGAAGTTCCAGCACTTCATCGACAGCTCCACGACCTTCGTGCACGAGAACGAACGGATCATCCGCCAGTATTCGCAGGCGGACAGCGCGGCCATTGCGGCGCTGTTCCGCAACATGCACACCATCAAGGGCAATGCGCGCACGTACAACCTGCAGCACCTGACCAACGTGGTGCACGAGACCGAGCAGACCTACCACGCGCTGCGCGAATCGGACAGCGCGCACGCTTGGGACCAGGACTGGCTGATGGAGGAGCTGACGCGCGTGCGCGAAGCCATTGAAAACTACGCCCGCCTCAACGAGGTGAAGCTGGGCCGCAAGGGCGATGCGTCGCCAGGCCAAGCCATGCAGGCAGCGCCGGACGTGACGACGCGCATCCAGGAAAGCTTGCGCCTGCTGGAATCGGCCAACCCGGCCAGCCTGCATGAACTCGCGGCGATGCGCGAATCCGTCCATCAACAGCTGCGGCTGCTGGGCAGTGAGACGGTAGATGCGCTGTTGTCCGGCGCGCTGCAATCGCTGCCATCGCTGGCGCAGGAGCTGGGCAAGGAGCCCGTGGCGGTGCGCATCGACGACAACGGCTACCGCGTGCGCACGGAGGCCCGCGGCATCCTGCAAAACGTGTTCACGCACCTGCTGCGCAACTCGATCGACCACGGCATCGAACCCGCTGACGAGCGCATCGCGCACGGCAAGCCGGCGGCCGGCACGATCGACATTGAAGTCGGTGTGGACCAGGGCATGCTGCAGATCACGCTGTGCGACGACGGCCGCGGCCTCGCGCTCGACCGCATCCGCAGCATCGCCGTGGAGCGCGGCTGGATCGGTGCAGACCAACACGCCAGCGACGAAGACATCGCGCAGTACATCTTCCGCCCCGGCTTCTCGACCGCCGACAAGGTGACGGAAGTGTCCGGGCGCGGCGTCGGCATGGATGCCGTGCAGGCGTTTCTCCAGCGCGAGCAGGGCCGTATCGAACTGCGCTTTACCGACGACCGCAAGGGCGCCGCATTCCGTCAGTTCCAGACGGTCGTGTGCCTGCCGGAACGCTTTGCGGTCGACAGCGTGAACGCGACGCTGAGCGCACCACCTGCGGTACGCGTGGATCTCGACAAGGAAGCATCGTGATGGGGACGATTGTTCTGGGTTTCATCGCTGGCGGCGTGGTGGCTGGCGTGCTGGTGTGGCTGATCCGTCAGCGGAACGTGAATGCGATGACGCGCGCCTTGAGCAATGCCGATCGCCGCATCGCCGATCTGTCGGCCGATCTTGCGAAGTACGCCGCGCAGTTGGAAACGGGTGAGCGTGAAGTGGCCGCACTGGAAACCACCGTGGCCCAGATGCGCGAGGCTGCTGCCGACCAACTGGAAGTCATCGAGCAACTGCGTACCGAGTTGCAGTCGGCGACCGCAGCCAAGGAGCAATGGGCGGCCCGCGCCCGGCAGATTGCCGAAGAAGCGGCGCGCCTGCGCGGCCTGGCGTTGACGTTCGAACGCTGGCACGAGCAGATGATCTCGCTCATGGAGCAGAACCACGACATGCACGCGAAGAACCAGGAGCTGCAGTCCATCGTGCGGCATGTGGTGATCGTCTCGCTCAACGCGTCCATCGAGGCGGCGCGTGCGGGCACGGCGGGGCGCGGTTTTGCCGTGGTGGCCAGCGAGGTGCGCGCGCTGGCCGCACGTTCGGAAGAGCTGTCGAAGAGCTATCGCAACAGCCTGCACCTGAACGACCTGACCACCACCGCCACGTTCCAGGACATCCAGGCGGGCGGCAAGATGATCACCGCGTCGCTGTCGAGCGTCGAGGCGCTGGCCAGCCAGTTTCAACACCAGCTTCACTAGGCAGGCCCGACGTGATCCGCAGCAACGCACAAGAGAGTTTCGATCGCATCTTCCGCAAGGCCGCGCGTACACGGCTTGTGCGGCAGACGGGCGACACATGTCATATCGACACCGCCGCAGAAGGCGACACGCTGAGCGGAGACGAGGCCCTGATCCTCACCATCTCGTCCATCGCCTTCCGCCTGCTGCTGGTGCTGCGCTTTGATGCCTCCGAGGCCACGCGCGCGTATTTCATGGGCGACGGCGTCGGGCGTTCCTTTGAAGAGGCACGCCTGGAAATCGGCAACCTCTGCTGTGGCGCCGTGAACCAGGAACTGCTACAGGTGTTTCCCGACCTGGGCATGTCCACGCCTTATGTGGTGAGCGCGCGCTGCCTGCCGTATCTGGACGTGCTCAAGCCCGGCTACGTGGCTGCGTACGCGGTGACCATCAACGACGCCGTGCGCGTGGGCGCCACGGTGTGCGTGTGTGCCCATGCGCCGCTGGACTTTGTGGCCGATGTCAGCGACGAAGTGGAATCCGGTGGCGAGCTGGAATTGTTTTGATTGGAAAGAGTGAGAGCGAGGAAAGAATAGTCATGAGCAAGATTCTGGTTGTCGACGATTCGAGCACCGTGCGCGACGAGGTGGCAGGCTTTCTGAAGAAGCACGGCCTGGCGGTCGACACGGCAGTGGACGGCAAGGACGGTCTGGCGAAGATCAAGGCCAACCCGGGCGTCAAACTCGTCATCAGCGACGTGAACATGCCCAACATGGATGGTCTGACCATGGTCGAAAAGGTGCGCGGCGAGCTGGGCAACAAGACCGTCAACGTCATCATGCTCACCACCGAAAGCAGCCCTGCCATGAAAGACCGCGGCAAGGCTGCAGGCGTGAAGGGCTGGATCGTCAAGCCGTTCAAGGGCGATGCCGTGCTTGAGACGTTCAAGAAGCTGGCGAGCTGAAACGCCGTCAGCACAGCCGGGTGCGCGATGGTCGACCCGGTGCGAGAGGGCATGGCGCCCGAGCGATTTTGGAGCCAAACTTGCTTGCCTGAAGCTCGTTTGGCCGAGGGAGCCATCATGCAAGAGCTCGCCTTTCGCACCCTGCTGTATCGCTACTTCTTCTTCGGCTGGCTGTTCAAGGATGCCAGCCGCGGCAACCTGTTCGAACGGTCGGCGGCATGGCGTTTCAACCAGGCGCACGCGCACTGGCTGCTGGCGTATATGCGGCGCTGGCTGTGGTGCGGGTTGCTGTGCTACGCACTCGGCGGCGTGCTCGAGCTTGGGCTCAAGACGCCGGGCCTCTCGGTGCTGTTCTATGTGCCGAGCGCGCTGAGTGTGCCGGTCAACGTCGTCATCGTGGTGTTGTGGATCGGCCTGAAGGCGTTGCCTGGGCCGCTGCGTGACCGGTAGGCATTTGCGCGTCTAGACCGTCGCCAGCAACAGTTCCTCTGCATTGCGCGGCGGGCGCAGGCCATCGGCCCGGCCGGCGAAGTAGCGCTCCGTCAACATGTCTGCCGAGATGTGCTGGGCATCGCGAAAACCGTTTTCGCGCGCCAGGGCGAGCATCTCTGGCGGCGTAAAGAAGCTGATGAACGGTGTGCCGCTTGCGCGTGCGCCTTTTTCCGCCATCTCGAGGCCGGGGCGGACGTCCGGGTCGGCCATCTCGAGCGGCAGCAGGAACGTCATTGCCAGCATCGAGCCCGGCGCCAGCGACGCCACCTCCCGCAACGTGGCCGCATTGGCTTCCTTCGATAGATACATGCTCACGCCCGTGGAGACCACGATCGCCGGCCGGCTCGCATCAAACCCGGCCGCAACGAGCGCCTCCTGCCAGGATTCGCGCGCCTCGAAATCCACCGGCACGAAGCGCAGCCATTGTGGAACGCCAAAGCCCAGTTCTGCCAAACGTTGGCGCTTCCAGGCTTGCGGGCCCGGCTGATCGACTTCAAACACCGCCATGCGCGATGCCACATCGGGCCGGCGTTGCGCAAAGCTGTCCAGCCCCGCGCCAAGAATCACATACTGGCTCAGGCCACGACCTGCTTGCTCGATGACGAGGTCTTCGATAAAGCGCGCCCGCGCCACGATGGACGCGCGAAACGGCCGTGTGAACTGCGGGTCCATGTCGCCGCGTTGTTGCCAGCCGGGTTCCGGGGCGAGCAGCTTCAAACCCACCTCGTCTTCCAGCACGTGCGGCGGTGCATCGCTGTGCACGTGCAAGGCGCGCCACAACGCGACGCGCGCTGCGGTGCTGTCGGGGGATGCTGTCTGTGGGTCGTTCATTGCACACACGCCTCCATTGTTGGACCGTCGGTCCGGTCAGTCGGGATGCCGATACTCGGGAAACACGGCAACGGCCTGCACGGGCTGCTTCGTCATGCAGACCTCGAACAGGCGGCTGGCGAGCCACTCGGCCAGCCAGGCTTGTACGGCGGGCAGGGGCTGGCCGGCAAACCAGTCCGGTTCCACCGCAGCAAACTGCCGCACGAACGGGAAGATCGCCAGATCGGTCGCGCACGGCGTCGCGCCGCCCAGATAGCGTTGCGCCAGCAATCGGGATTCCAGCGGTATCAGCAGCGCTTCCATTGCCCGGGCACGGGCCGTCTCGCGCGGCGCGGTTTCTTGCGGATAGCGATCGGGGTATTTGTAGCGATCGAGCTGGCGCTTGAACTCGCCGTCGTTGGTGCGCAGCAGCGCGAGGTTCTCGTCGGATTGCGCGCGGCTCCACCAGCCTTGTGGGTCGCGTGCTTCGAAGGCCCACTGCATGATGTCGAGGCTCTCTTCCAGCACGCTGCCGTCGGCCAAACGCAAGACGGGAACGGTCCCTTTTGGGGACAGCGCCAGCAGTTCGGCAGGCTTGTCGCGCATGACGATCTCGTAGGTCTGGAAGCGTCGATTGGCTTGCAGCATCGCCAGGCGCGCACGCATGGCGTAGGGGCAGCGGCGATAGCTGTAGAGCAGGGGCAGGGCTGGATTGTCGGACATCGGTACGAATGCGGGGCTACGGATTTCAGGCGCGTCAGGGTAGCGGATTCATGGGCGCGGCGTCCTAGGCGGCCAGACGCGTGTGCCCCGACCGCCCCGAGCGCCGCACCGATTGCGGCGGCTGCCCGAATACGCGAATGAACGCACGCCGCATGCGTTCGGGGTCGGCAAAGCCCACGGCGCGCGCGATGTGTTCCAGCGATTCATCGCCGGCTTCCACGCGCGGCCGGGCAGTTTCCGCACGGAGTTTTTCGATCGCTTTGGCGGGCGTCTGGCCGGTCTCTGCCACGAAGGCGCGGTCGAACTGGCGGCGGCTCAGGTGAGCCACTTCGGCAAGCCTGTCGACGTCCAGCGCTTCGTGCAGGTGTTCGCGCGCGTAGCCCAGCGCACGCGCGATGCGGCTCGATGCCGGGTCCAGCTCCAGCAAGGTCGAGAACTGCGATTGCCCGCCGGGCCGCCGGTGATAGACCACCAGCTCGCGGGCCACGGCGCGCGACACGTCGACGCCCAGGTCTTCCTCGATGAGCGCCAGCGCCAGGTCGATGCCCGACGAGATGCCGGCCGACGTCCACACCGGCCCGTCGTGGATGAAGATGTGGTCGCTCTGCACCTGCACGCGCGGATAGCGCCGCTGCAGCAGTGCTGCCATGCGCCAATGCGTGGTGGCGCGGCGGCCATCGAGCAGGCCTGCCGCCGCCAGCGCAAACGCGCCGGAGCACACGCTCGTCATGCGTCGTGAGTGTGCTGCCGCTTCCCGCACGAAAGCGATCAACCGCGGTGAGAACGCGTCTTCACGCGGGCCATTGCCGCCCGAAATGATCAACGTATCGAAGGCCGGATCGTCCAGCCCCTGCGTTTGCATGACCAGGCCGGGCGCGCTTTGCACCTGTGCGCCGCCTTCGGACAGCACGTCGATCCGGTACGCCGGCTGGGGTGCCAGGCGGTTCGCCACGTCAAAGGCCGTCAGCGGGCCGGTGAAATCGAGCAGGCTGCAGCCCGGAAACACCAAAAAGCCGATTCTGCGCATGATGTCTTGAAATGAGGGATTAACGTCATTTAGGCCTGATGTTGCTCCGCCAGACTGCTGCTGTCAAACGCATTTCTGGAGAGACGATCATGACAACCGCGATGTGCTTGCCGGCCACGTCGACGCCCGTGTCGCGCCACCACCGCTGGAAGGTGCTGGGCGTGGGGGTGGCGGCCAATGCGAGTTTTTCGGCCGCGTTTTCGGGCATCCCGACGACGGCCGTGTTCATCCGCTCGGCGTATCACCTGGGCAATGCGGAGCTGGGCGTGGCGCTGGGCGCGCTGGGGCTGGGCATCGCCATCAGCGAGCTGCCGTGGGGCTTGCTGACCGACCGCTGGGGCGATCGCACGGTGCTGCTGGCGGGGCTAGGGCTGACCGCGCTGGCGCTGTTCGTGATGGCATGTTGCGTGGTGCCGCTGCATGGCAACGTGCCGCCGCTTGCGTGGCTGGTGGGCAGCATGCTGAGCGTCGGCCTGCTGGGCGGCAGCGTGAACGGATCGAGCGGCCGCGCGGTCATGGGCTGGTTTCGCGAAGGCGAGCGCGGATTGGCCATGAGCATCCGCCAGACCGCCGTACCGCTGGGCGGCGGCATTGGGGCGCTGGTGCTGCCGAGCCTGGCCGCGCACGCCGGGTTTGCCGCCGTGTACGGCGTGCTGGCAGCGGCGTGTGCATTGACTGCAGCGCTGACGTGGCTGTGGGTGCATGACGCGCCGGACATGGTGAATGCCGTTGCGCAAGCAGCCACGCCGGGCAGCACTGGCCCGCTGCGCGATCCAACGCTGTTGCGCATGGCGCTGGCGATCGGGCTGCTGTGCGTGCCGCAAGGGGCCGTCGTTGCGTTCGCCACGGTGTTCCTGCGCGACTTTGCGCATGCCAATGTGCTGACGCTCAGCCTGACCATGGCCGCGGTGCAGGGCGGGGCGGCCGTCATGCGCGTGTGGAGCGGCCGCTGGACCGACCGCCACGGCAATCGCCGCGCTTATCTGCTCGCGTGTGCGCGGTTGAGCGTCGCGCTGTTCGTCGTGCTGGCCGGCGTGGCGTGGATGACCTCGGCGCTGTCGGTCGATCTATCGGTCATGCGGGTGGCGCTGGTGGCGGCCGTGGTGGCGGGCGGCATCTGCGTATCAGCGTGGCATGGCGTGGGCTATACGGAACTTGCCACGCTGGCCGGTGCTCAGCGCGCAGGTACGGCGCTGGGGCTTGGCAATACAGGCGCGTTTGCCGCGCTGGGGCTCACGTCGCTGTGTCTGCCGCAGGTGCTGGCGTGGTCGTCGTGGCCGGTGGTGTGGCTCGTGGCGGCGGGCAGCGCGCTGATTGCGTGGCGAGTACTGCCGGCGCAGCGTCCATAGGCGCACGCAGCGCCAATCCCCTCGTTTCTTCCTATAGTGAGCCGCAGGGCGCCGCCCGGCGCGGCCCCGCAAAACGAAGCAACGCAATGAAACGAGGGGGCCACCATGGCAGGCTTGGGCGCAATCGACCACGTGGTCGTGCTGATGTTGGAGAACCGGTCGTTCGACAACCTGTTCGGCACGCTGTATTCAAAGAGCGCGGAGTTCGACGGCCTGTCGGGCGAAGAGACCAACCCCGACGGCGGTGGCCAGCCGATCCGCGTATGGACGACGCCCGCGCCGGCCAACGTGATGACGCTGCCCAATCCCGACCCGGGCGAACTCTTCACCGACATCAACCAGCAGCTCTTCGGCCAGCAGATGCCGCTGGGGCAGACGCCCACCATGCAGGGCTTCACCACCAACTACGCCAAGAACGGTGGCGACCCGCGCGACATCATGCATTTCTTCACGTCGGACCAACTGCCCGCGCTCAGCACGCTGGCACGCAATTACGCCGTGTGCGATGCGTGGTTTGCCTCGGCGCCGTGCCAGACGTGGCCCAACCGGTTCTTTGTCCACACCGGCACCGCGCACGGTTATCCGAACAACTCGCCGGTGCATTTTCCGTACTTGATGCCGACGCTGTTCAACGCGCTCGACGGCGTCGTGCCCGACGACTGGGCCGTCTATTACCACGACTTCGCGCAGTCGCTCACGCTCACGCGGCTGTGGCTGCATCTGGACCACTTCCACCTGTTCGACGATTTTCTCGACGATGCGTCCAGCGGCAAGCTGCCTTCGTACAGCTTTATCGAGCCCCGCTACTTTGCCGATCTCGACTGGCCCAACGATATGCATCCGCCGCACGATGTCGGCTACGGCGATGCTCTCGTCGCGCAGGTGTACAACGCGCTGCGCAGTTCGCCGCAGTGGCATCAGATCCTGCTCGTCATCACTTTCGATGAGCACGGTGGCTGCTTCGACCACGTGCCGCCGCCTGCCGTGGTGCCGCCCAGCCCGCCGCAGCCTGGGCAGCTTTTCGCGTTCGACCGGCTGGGCGTGCGCGTGCCGGCGGTGGTGGTGTCGCCGTGGATTCCCAAGGGCACGATCTTCCGGTCGCCCGTGGCGCAGCCGTATGATCACACCGCCATCATCAAGACACTGCGCATGCGCTACAACATCCGGACTCCGCTCACCGCCCGCGACGCCAGCGCACCCGACCTCGGCCACGTGCTCGAATTGAGCGCGCCCGATGACGACCGCGAGCCCGTCGTGGCCCGTGTCATGGCCGCGAACCCAGCCGGTTTGCAGGCCGCCCGCAACGCCCCGCTCAACGACTTCCAATGGGCCATGCACGAGTCGGCGTCGATGCTGGCGCCGCTGGGCACCGGCATCAGCATTGACGACCACGTGCGCAACCTGTCGACCGATCAGCAGCCGCCGGTGCCGGCTGCGCAGAATGCCCAGCAGGCGGCGCAGCACATCAAGGACGTGCTGGCATCGATGGATCTGCCGCACGCGGGGCAATGATCTTGAACGCACCGCTTCCGCATCCGCCCGTCGTCATACGCGCTTTCCGACCTGGCGATGAGCCGCTCCTGCACGCTGTCTTTCACTCCGCCGTGCACGGCATCGCCGCCCGCCGGTACACGCCCGAACAATGTGAAGCCTGGGCCCCGACCGACTACGACGTCGCCCAATGGAATGAGCGTATCCGCCGCATCCAACCCTTCGTGGCGGAACTCGACGGGCAGCCTGTCGCTTATGCCGATTTGCAGGCGAACGGCTATATCGATCACTTCTTCGTATCAGCCGCGCATGCGCGACGAGGCATCGGCCAACAACTCATGCATCACATCCTGGAGCTGGCGGCGCAGCGTGAGGTGTCGCGCATGCAAGCGCATGTGAGCTTGAGCGCCGAGCCGTTCTTTGCCCGCAATGGGTTTCGCGTGGTCGTACGCCAGACGGTGACGGTGCGCGGTGTTCCGCTGGATAACGCGTTGATGGAGCGAGAGCAGGCCAAACGTTTCACCGGTTGAACGTGGGTGCAACAAGGGTGCCGTACCGCCCGTATATTCAGTACAAACCAGTAGATCTTGATTAAAGATTACGGACTACCTGTCGTTAGTTTGGCTAAGGTCGGCGCCCCCACCGGCAATCGCGACGCTCTATTCTTAGCAATCCACGGCAGATATGAAGACGCTCTCCATCAAGGCCCGGCTGGCGCTGGTCCTGTTTGTTCTGGCTGTATTCCTGGCGGGCGTCGGCGCGCTGGGGTTGTACGGCAACATGCGCTCCAACAACGCGCTCAAGGAAACCTATTCGAACCAGCTCGCATCCACGCGTGCGCTGGGCCAGGCGATTTCGCGGCTGGTGCAAGCCCGTACGGCGCTGGATCGTGCCGTCTATGAGACGAATGATGGCAAGATCGCCGACCTCGTGAAGGCCGCTCGCGAGCAGATCAAGGCCAGCGACGACGGCTGGAATGCCTACAACGCTCTGCCGTTTGCCACGCCTGAAGAGGAGCAGACCGCTGGCGAGGCCAAGCGCCTGCGCGATGCCTTCTTCAACGAGGGTATGAAGCCTGCGCTGGCTGCGTTCGATAGTCACGACTACGCCACCGCCCGCCCGCTGGTGCTCGACAAGTTGTACGAACTGTTCGTCCCGTATGCCGTCAAGGCCGACCGCCTGAACGCCATCCAGGCAGACATCGCCGCGACGGCTTACGGCAATGCCCAGTCGTTCTTCAGCGGTCTGGTGTGGGCGTTCATCATCGTGATTGCCGTGGGCATCGCGCTGGCCGCCGGTTGCTATCTCGTGTTGTCGCGCGCCATCTCGCGCCCGCTTGCAGAGATGCTCGTGCACTTCCATGAAATCTCGGGTGGCAACCTGACCACCGACATCCGCATCCACTCGCGTGACGAGATGGGCCTGCTGATGGAGGGCCTGCAGCAGATGCAGGCCAAGCTGAAGGAAACCGTGGTGACGGTGCGTCGCGGTAGCGAGTCGATTGCGTCGGCCACGCAGCAGATCGCCGCGGGCAACACCAACCTGTCGCAGCGCACGGAAGAGCAGGCCAGCTCGCTGGAAGAAACCGCATCGAGCATGGAAGAGCTGACCAGCATCGTGAAGCAGAACGCCGACAACGCGCGTCAGGCGAGCACGCTGGCCGTCAACGCCTCCGAGATTGCCGTGCAGGGCGGTGCCGTGGTGCAGGACGTGGTGACCACCATGGGCGAGATCAGCGAATCGTCGCGCAAGATCACCGACATCATCGCCGTGATCGAAGGCATTGCGTTCCAGACCAACATCCTGGCGCTCAACGCCGCGGTGGAAGCGGCGCGTGCCGGTGAACAGGGCCGCGGCTTTGCCGTCGTAGCCGGTGAAGTGCGTACGCTGGCGCAGCGCAGCGCAGGTGCCGCCAAGGAAATCAAATCGTTGATCGAAGATTCGGCCACGCGTGTGGAATCCGGTTCGACGCTGGTGGCACGCGCGGGCAAGACGATGGAAGAGATCGTCGTGGCCGTGAAGCGCGTGACCGACATCATGGGCGAGATCAGCGCGGGCTCGGCCGAGCAGAGCACCGGCATCGAGCAGATCAACGAAGCCGTCACGCAGATGGACGACGTGACGCAGCAGAACGCTGCGCTGGTTGAAGAAGCCGCGGCCGCTGCGCAGGCGCTGGAAGAACAGGCGGATGAGTTGCGTCGCGCGGTGGCGGTGTTCCGCGTGGCGATGTAAAGCACGTTCCTGATGGGTTGCCCCGGCAGCGAAATGGCTGCCGCGGCGCTACACTGCGGGGTCGGCCTTCGGGTCGGCCCCGCTTTGTTTTATGCGGTGCACTCAGAAGCCGCTCATGGCCTTGCTGTGCCCCTCGAGCCGTTCGCCGCGCGCCATGAGCCGGTTCACATAACGATTATCCGGAGGTGTCATGCGTTTCCAGTGTCGTCGTGTTCCCATTCGCGTCTTGGTGTCTGCTGCCGTATTGGCATGCAGCGCCGGCGCGTTCGCTCAGAGCATTCCCGCCAGCAAGCCCGCGCCCACCACGCTCACGCCCGAGCAGCAGCGCTATCACGACATCTATAAGGAGCTGGTCGAGATCAACACGACGCATTCGGCCGGTGACACGACCCAGGCTGCGCGGGCGATGGAAAAGCGCCTGCGCGATGCCGGCTTTGCTGCCGCCGACATGCAGGTGCTCGAACCCTTCCCGAAGAAGGGCAACCTCGTGCTGCGCTGGAAGGGTTCCGGTGCCAAAAAGCCGATGCTGCTGCTGGCCCATATCGACGTGGTGGAAGCCAAGCGCGAAGACTGGAAGACCGATCCGTTCAAGCTGCAGGAGACCGACGGCTACTTCACCGCACGCGGCGCAATCGACGACAAGGCGATGGCCTCGGCCTTCGTGTCGGTGCTGGGGCAGCTGAAACAGGAAGGCTTCAAGCCGTCGCGCGACATCATCCTGGCGTTGACCACCGACGAGGAGCGCGGCGATGTGCCGACCAACGGCGCGTACTGGATCGTCAACAACAAGCCGGAGCTGGTGAAAGCCGAATTCGGCATCAATGAAGGCGGTGGCGGCGAGCTGCGCAACGGCAAGCCGGTGCTGCACCGCATTCAGGTGGCCGAGAAGATGTACACGACGTATGAGCTGGAAGTGCGCGACGTGGGCGGACACAGTTCGGTACCGACGAAGACGAACCCGATCTATGCATTGTCGGCGGCGCTGGATCGACTGGGGGCGTATCAGTTTCCGGTCAGGCTGGCTGACGTGACGCAGACGTACTTCGCACGCAGCGCGCCGCTGGCCACGGGGCAACTGGCGGACGACATGCGTTCGGTCGGCACCGGCAAGCCGGACCAGGCCGCGATCGATCGGCTCTCGGCCATTCCGTTCTACAACGCGCAGTTGCGCACGACGTGCGTGGCGACCATGGTCAACGCCGGCCATGCCGAAAACGCGTTGCCGCAATCGGCCAAGGCCACCGTCAATTGCCGCATCCTGCCGCACGATGATCCGGCGGATATCGATCGTCAGCTGAAGCAGGTGATCGGCAACGAGAAGATCAGCGTGCGCTACGTCAACAAGCCGCTGGCGAGCCCGGCGTCGCCGCTCAATGGTGACTTGGTGAAGACGGTGGAAGCGCTGACGCAGCAGATGTGGAATGTGCCGGTCATTCCTGCCATGAGTACGGGTGCGACGGACAGCCGGTTCATGCGCAATGCCGGCATTCCGATGTATGGCGTGTCGGGGTTGTTTACCGAGCCGGCCGACCTGCGCACGCATGGTCTGGATGAGCGTATCGAGATTGCGCGGTTGTATGACGGGCGGGAGTTTCTTTATCGGCTTGTGAAGCAGTTGGCTGAGTAAATGGCTGGGCGCTGCGCTCGTGTTCTTTTTTTGCGGGCGCAGCTTGGTGGTGTGGGTTTATTGGTGGGTTTCGGCCCCTGGCGGGGCCGACTTACTTTCTTTGTCTTGCCAAAGAAAGGTAAGCAAAGAAAGGCGCGCCCGAGATGGCGACTTCCCCTTGGATTTTCGTCACGGGGAGGGAGGGGAGGCAAACTCGCTGCGCTCAGACAGCCTCCCCTCTTTATCCTCCCCGCGACAAAAATCCAAGGCGCCATCTAGGGCAGGGTACGGCCACACCGTCTGGGTGCCGGGGTTGGCGGCGTTGCACGCGTTTTGGCTGGCTGCTTTCTCAGATGAAGCCGCCGTCGGTCATCAAGGTGCGGCCGGTGATCCAGCGGGCGTCGTCCGAGGCGAGGAAGGCGATGGCGTCGGCGATGTCTTCCGGCTCGGCCAAGCGGCCCATCGGGGTTGATTCGCGCATGCGCGCTTTCACTTCATCGGGAATCGGGGCGGTCATGTCGGTGCGCGTGAGGGCGGGAGCCACGGCATTGACGGTGATGTTGCGCGGCCCCAGTTCTACGGCAAACGCGTGGGTGAGGGCGCTGACGGCGGCCTTGCTTGCCGCATACACCGCCAGCCCTGCGCGGGGCCGGTACACCAGGCTGGAAGACACGTTCACGATATGTCCGCCGCGCGCCGGCACATGCGGCAGCACCGCTTGCGTGACGAGAATCGTCGAGAACGCATTGGTGCGGAACTGCGCGTCGAACGATGCGAGGTCGATGCTGCCGACCGGCTGGTTTTCCAGAATGCCGGCATTGTTGACGAGGATGTCGATGGCGCCGAAGGCTTCGCGCACGGTGCTCACCATTGCGTCGACGGACGCGGCGTCGCCCACGTCGGCTTGCACGGCAATGGCTTGTGCGCCGGTGCCGCGGATGCTATTGACCACCGCGTCGGCTTCTGCGGCGTTGCTCCGATAGACCACGGCCACGCGCGCGCCGTCGGCGGCCAGTCGATGCGCGACGGCGGCGCCGATGCCGCGTGATCCTCCGGTGACGATGGCGGTGCGGCCTGCCAGGCGTTGCGCGTTCGTGGATGGGGTGGCTTGCTTTGCGGACATGCTGTTCTCCTGAATGGGTGCGATGTTTCGGGAGAACAGGTTACGAACCCGCTGGCTTGTGCGCAGCCCGTTTGGCCGCGACGCGGCGTTCCAGCAGTGGAACGACCGAGGCTGCGATCAGCCCTGCTGGCGTTTGCGGTATTCCGCCACCTTATGCCGGTTGCCGCAGACGGCCATGCTGCACCAGCGGCGCTTGTGCGACTTGGTGCGGTCGTAAAACCACAGCGTGCATTCGGGGTGTTCGCACACGCGCACGAGCTGGAAATCGCCTTCGGCGAGCAGATGCGCGGCGGCTTCCGCCAGCGGCGCCAGACATTGCTCGACCGAATCGGTGGGGCGCAGGCGCTCGACGCGCGGGATGCCGTTTTCCCAGACCAACACGGGGTGGCTTGGCGCCTGCCGCAGGAACACATTGAGCGCATCGGCGCTGGCAGCGCGGCCCGACTTGCGTGCTTCCACCAAGGTGCGAATCACTTCGCGCAGGTGCCGCGCCACGGCCAGCAGGACGCCCAGCGGATAGCGGCCCGCCACGGGCTCGGCGAGCCAGCCGGCGCGCATCAGCCAATCGGAGACATCGACGTCGTTCTGCCAGAAATCGTGCGGCTGGCCGTTGACGTTGGCCACGGTGTTGAGCATGTCCAGCACCGGATCGTCGGCGATCAGCAGGGGAGCATCGGCGGCAGCAGCGGGTGCGGGCATGGCGATTTTCAAAAAGGCGGTGGGTTGAATTGTAACCAATTTAATGAGCTATGCCAGTTACTTGTTGCGCATGCGTTTCAACGGATCCGTCCGGTGAAAAGCCCATCGCATTACCATGTGTCATCCAAGTAACTCGCCGGAGACGATCATGAGCGCATGGCCCGATGCACGCGTGCTGGAGTTGTTCAACATCGAAGTGCCCATCGTGTTGGGGCCGATGGCGGGGGTGGCCGGCGTAGAGCTGGCGATTGCCGTGGCGCGGGGCGGGGGCCTGGGTTCGCTGCCGTGCGCGATGCTCAACGTCGAGCAGATCCGCCAGCAGGTCGAGCAGTTCCGGGCGGCCGTGCGCGGCCCCATCAACCTGAACTTCTTCTGTCACACGCCGCCGCAGCCGGACCCCGAGCGCGATGCCAAATGGCGTGCCCATCTGGCGCCGTACTACGCAGAGTTCGGTATCGACTTGAATGCGCAAGCGCCGGCCGTCAACCGCGCGCCGTTCGATGAAGCGACCTGCGCACTGGTGGAGGAATTGAAGCCGGAGGTGGTGAGTTTTCACTTCGGATTGCCCGCGCCGGAATTGCAGGCCCGTGTGAAGGCCGCGGGGGCGAAGGTCATCTCCGCCGCCACCACCGTGGAAGAGGCGCGCTGGCTGGAAGCACGTGGCGTAGACGCCATCATCGCCATGGGCAACGAGGCGGGCGGCCATCGCGGCATGTTCCTCGCCAAGACGATCGAATCGCAGGTGGGTACCTTCGCACTGGTGCCGCAGGTGGCCGATGCGGTGAAGGTGCCGATCATTGCAGCGGGCGGTATCGGCGATGCGCGCGGTGTGGTGGCGGCGTTGGCGCTGGGTGCAGCGGCCGTGCAGATCGGCACCGCCTACATGCTGTCGCCGGAGGCCAAGACATCGGCCATTCATCGCGCGGCGCTCAAGCAGGCAACGGACGCCGACACCGCGCTCACCAATTTGTTTACCGGCCGACCGGCGCGCGGCATCGTCAACCGGCTGATGCGCGAGATCGGCCCGATGAGCCCGTTTGCGCCGGCCTTTCCGACAGCCGGCGGCGCGTTGGCGCCGCTGCGCGCCAAGACGGAGCCGACCGGCTCAGGCGATTTCATCAATCTGTGGTCGGGCCAGGCCGGCCAACTGGCCACGGAAGACTCGGCCGAAGCCATCACCCGTCGCATTGCCGCCCAGGCGCTCGAGCGGCTTACCTGAGTTTTTCTGCTGCATTGTTTCCCGCGCGGGCACGCCAGACGGCGTGCCCGTTTTGTTTCGCATCACAAATCGGCATGTGAGCGATGGTAAAATTTCATGTAACTTGGAAAGTAGCGTTTATGTGGTTACGATGGTTTCGTCGCTTTTTCTCGAAACCCATTCGGAGCCTTGCCATGAATGCCCCCACCCGAACCGGTGACCTGGTTGTCGATGCGTATGCCCCCACCGCCGTGCGCCATCGCACGATCGATGTTGAAGGTGTGCGTGTGTTCTATCGGGAGGCCGGGCCGGCCGATGCGCCCACCGTGCTGTTGTTGCACGGCTTTCCGAGCGCATCGCATATGTTCCGCAACCTGATTCCGCAGTTGGCTGAGCGCTATCGCGTGGTGGCGCCGGACTTTCCCGGCTTTGGCCTGACGCAGGTGCCGAGCGGTTTCCGCTACACGTTCGACAACCTCGCGCATGTGGTCGACGGCTTCACGCAGGCGATCGGCCTGTCGCGGTACGCAATCTACGTGTTCGACTACGGCGCGCCGGTGGGCTGGCGCCTGGCGATGGCGCATCCGGAGCGCATCAGCGCCATCGTCACGCAGAACGGCAACGGCTATGAGGAAGGGCTGGGCAAAGGTCCGTGGGCGCCAATCAAGGCGTATTGGAACAACCCCGACGAAGCGCATCGCCGCGAGCTGCAGGCAATCGTTTCAGACGAGATGACGCAGTGGCAATACCTGGACGGCGTGCCCGACCCGACGCGCGTGGCGCCGGATGGTTACCTGCTGGATCAATATTTCCTGCGCCGTCCGGGCCAGCTCGACATCCAGATGGATCTGTTCCTGGACTACGCGAGCAACGTGGCGCTGTATCCGGCGCTGCATAGGTATTTCCGCGCGCATCGCCCGCCGCTGCTGGCGGTGTGGGGTCGCAATGACACCATCTTCATTCCGCCGGGCGCAGAGGCCTTCAGGCGCGACCTGCCGGATGCGGAGATCCACTTTGTCGACAGCGGCCACTTTGCGCTCGAGACGCACCATGCGGAAATCGGCGCGCGCATGCTCGCGTTCCTTGGTCGCGTAGTGCAGTAAGGCGCAGCATCAAGGCATCGGCTGCATGGTGGCTTCGGCGGCAAAGCGCTCGCGCAGGAACGCCACCAGCGCCTTCACTGAAGGCGGCACGCCTGCGCGCGACGGATAGAGCGCGTGCAGGTCGGCCGGTTCAGGCGTCCAGCCGCGCAGCACCCTGCGCAGTTGGCCGCCGCCAAGCGCCGCATGGCAGCAATGCTGCGGGAGGATGGTGAGGCCGAGGCCGGCGATGGCGGCTTCGCGCAGGGCGATGATGTTGTCGCTGGCAAAGCGCGGGCGAATCGGCAGCGACAGCCGATGGCCGCGCGCATCCTGCAGCACCCAATCGCGGCTGCGGGTGAGCGAGCCCTGCCCCAGGCAGGGAAAGTTTTCCAGCGCGGCGGGCGTGTCCGGCTCGCCCACACGCGCAATCAACGCGGGGCTGGCCACCAGCACGCGCGGCGAGACCACCAGATGCCGCGCCACCACATCGCGCGAGGGCAGCGGCCCCGTGGCCGCGCGGATCGCCACATCAATGCGCTGCTCGATCAGGTCGACATAGGTATTGGACAAGTCCAGCTCGATGCGCAGCTTCGGATGCGCATCGGCAAATTCGGCCAGCCAACCCGCCAGCAGCGTTTCTGCCAGCAACGGCGAGGTGCCGACGCGCAGCACGCCGGCCGGTTCGCTGCGTGCCGCACCGGCCAGCGCTTCAATGGCGGCCGACGCATCGGCCATATCGCGCGCATGCCGGTACACCGCCTCGCCAACCGGCGTGACCGATACGCGATGGCTGGAGCGCTGCAGCAGCCGCGTGCCGAGCTGCATTTCAAGCTCGGCAATGCGCCGGCTCAGGCGCGACTTGGGGATGCCCGTGGCGCGCTCGGCAGCGGAAAAGCCACCGGCTTCCACCACGCGCGTGAAGAGGTACAGGTCGTCGAAACGCTTCATATCGGGACGGGGTTGCGGTCGAACCGCATTGAAGCATAGGCGCTGTACAGTGTCGCTGGGCGGCTGCGCGCGTCAACCGCGGCGCGGGCCGGATCAGGGTCTGGCATCAATGCAAGGAGAAGGCATGGACAGGCAAGGCACGCAAACGCAGGGGATGTCCCGCGATCGGCTCGATCGCGTCGAGCGCTTCATCGATGACGCCTACATTGCGACCGGCAAGCTGCCCGGTACGCTCACTCAGGTGTGGCGGCGCGGCGAGCTGGCGTTGAACTCCGTGCTGGGTTGGGCCGACCGCGAGCGCCAGGTGCCGCTGGCTGAAGACTCGATCTTCCGCATCTATTCGATGACCAAGCCGATCACGTCGGTGGCGTTCATGATGCTGGTGGAGGAATGCAAGGTCGCGCTGGACGATCCGGTCAGCAAATTCATCCCTGCATGGAAAAATCTGGGTGTGCACATCGGCGGCTTCATGGAAAGTTTCCAGTCGCGCCCGGTCAAGCGCCCGATGCGCATGGTCGACCTGCTGCGCCACACCTCGGGCCTGACCTACGGCTTCCACCAGAACACCAACGTCGATGCGGCGTATCGGCGGCTGAAACTGGGTGACGTCGTCACCGGTGGCACGCTCGACGAGATGATCGAGAAGCTGGCCGGCGTGCCGCTGGAGTTCTCGCCCGGTGAGGCGTGGAACTACTCCGTTTCCACCGATGTGCTCGGCTACCTTGTCGGCAAGATCAGCGGCATCCCGTTCGAGACATTCCTGAAGGAGCGGATTTTCGATCCGCTGGGCATGGTCGATACGGCCTTCCATGTGCCGGAGGAGAAGGCGTCACGCTTCTGCGCGTGTTATGCCGTGGGCGCACTTGGCACAAACGCGGTGTCCGATCGTGCACCGGTCTTGCAGGACGATCCACGCACCAGTCCGTACCTGAAGCCGCCCAGTTTCATCTCGGGCGGCGGTGGCTTGCTCTCGACGGCGGCCGACTACCTGCGCTTTTCGCGCATGCTCCTGCAGGGCGGTGAGCTGGACGGCGTGCGTCTGCTGGGGCCCAAAACGGTGGCGCTGATGACTGCCAACCATCTGCCGGGCGGGGCCGACATGTCGAGCCTGTCGCCGCATTCGATGTTCAGCGAGGCCGCGTATGACGGCGTCGGATTCGGCTTGGGCTTCGCCACCACGATCTCGCAGGCCGCTACGTTGATTCCCGGCAGCACAGGCGATTTCTTCTGGGGCGGCGCGGCCGGCACCTTCTTCTGGGTGGACCCGCAGGAAGACCTGATCGGCCTGTTCCTGACGCAGGTGCTGCCTTCGTCTGCCTACCCTGTGCGGCGGCAATTGCGCACGCTGGTCTACAGCGCGATCACGGATGTGGGTGGCGCGACGCGGTGAGGACCAGGGCGGCGGAGCATCGCGCGCCGCCGCCCGAACATCACATCGATCAGACGCGGATCAAACGTCGAATCGAACGCCCTGCGCCAGCGGCAGCGCGCCGCTGTAGTTGACGGTGTTGGTGGCGCGGCGCATGTAGCCCTTCCACGCGTCCGAGCCGGATTCCCGGCCGCCGCCGGTTTCCTTCTCGCCGCCGAATGCGCCGCCGATCTCGGCGCCCGACGTGCCGATGTTGACGTTGGCGATGCCGCAGTCGCTGCCCGCCGACGACATGAAGCGTTCGGCGTCGCTCAGGTTGGCCGTGAAGATCGCAGACGACAGGCCCTGCGGCACGCCGTTCTGGATCGCGATGGCCTGCTCGGTGTCGCCGTCGTACGTCACGACATAGAGGATCGGTGCGAAGGTTTCGCTTTCCATCACCTTGGTCGGCTTCGGCATCTTGACCAGCGCAGGACGGACGTACCAGGCGTCGGCGCCGAGGTCTTCACGCACGCGCTCGCCGCCCAGCACTTCGCCGCCTTCGGCGCGGGCCTGCGCGAGTGCCTGCTGCATGCCCTCGAAGGCGGCCTGGTCGATCAACGGGCCCACCAGCGTGCCGTCAGCCAGCGGGTCGCCAATCGCAATGCTCTGGTAGATCTTTTCCAGGCGAGCCAGCAGCGTGTCGGCCACCGAGCGGTGCACGATCAGGCGACGCAACGACGTGCAGCGTTGGCCCGCTGTGCCGACGGCGGCAAACGTGATGGCGCGCGCCGCCAGTTCCAGATCGGCCGTCGGCGTGACGATCATCGCGTTGTTGCCGCCCAGCTCCAGGATGGAGCGGCCGAAGCGCTCCGCTACCTTCACGCCCACCTGGCGGCCCATGCGCGTCGAGCCCGTGGCGCTGACCACCGGCACCAGGTGGCTGGCGACCAGCGCTTCGCCCACGTCGCGCCCGCCGATCAGCAGTTGGCTCAGTCCGGCAGGAATGGCGCCCGGCTTCTCTGCATTGAACGCGTCGACCACCTGCTGCATCAGGTGGTGGCATGCAATGGCGGTGAGGGGCGTTTTCTCCGACGGCTTCCACACGATGGCGTTGCCGCACACCAGGGCGAGCGCGGCGTTCCACGACCACACCGCCACCGGAAAGTTGAACGCCGAAATGATGCCCACCACGCCCATCGGATGCCACGTTTCCATCATCCGGTGCCCAGGGCGCTCGCTGGCGATCGTCAGGCCATGCAGTTGACGCGACAGGCCGACGGCGAAGTCGCAGATGTCGATCATCTCCTGCACTTCGCCCAGTCCCTCGGAGGTGATCTTGCCCGCCTCCAGCGACACCAGTTCGCCCAGCGCCGCCTTGTGCGTGCGCAGCACCTCGCCCAGGCGGCGCACGAGTTCGCCGCGCACGGGTGCCGGCACGATGCGCCATGCCAGATACGCCTGATGCGCGCTCTGGATGGCAGCCTCGGCCTCGCCGGCGGTGTGCGATTTCACGGTCGCCAATACCGTGCCGTCGCGCGGGGCGCGGCTCGCCCATTCGGAGCCTTCATAGGCCTTCAGGTCCAGGCCGAGGGCCTTCAGTACGGCCTGCAATCGTGTTCGTGAATCTGACATGGCGTGAATCCTTGCTCTTCTCTCGTGTTCAATCGAAAAACTGTTGCGATGCGGTGATGCGTGAGGCTCAACGCTCGACGATGCGGTTCCAGCGCTTGCTCCACTCGGGACGCTCGGCGTTGATCACGTCCCAGTCCAGCGCAACGGCCGTCTTCAGGATGGTGTTCATCTTGTTCTGCTCTTCCGCCGCCTTGCCCTTGAGCGGGGCCTTGGGGTTGACTGGATTGTAGGAGCCGTTTTCCATGGCGAGCGCCTGGGCTTCGGGGCTGATCAGGTAGTCCGCCAGCTTCTGCGCCAGCTCGGCATCCGGATTGTTGGCCAGCACGCACTGCGCCGTCAGCAGAACGACAGCGCCTTCCTTGGGCGCGACGAATTCCATCGGGATGCCCTTGGACTTCATCAGCTCCACCTGCGTGAGCGTGTACGGGAACAGCGCCGCATCGCCGGCCTGCATCATCTCCACCACCTTCGAAGAGTTGGGGATGTACTCGACCACGTTCGGGCCGATGGTGGTCGGCCATGCCTTGAAGGCGGGGTCGACGTTCTTTTCCGTGCCGCCCTTCATGCGGTTGAACATCAGGAAGGCATCGAGCCCGAACGACGAAGCCGGCATGGATTGCACGACCACCTTGCCCTTGTATTTCGGGTCAGCCAGGTCGCCCCACGAGGTGGGCGGCGTCCAGCCCTTGTCGGCAAAGATTTTGGTGCTGTAGGCCAGGCCCGTCAGGCCCATCGACAAGCCGACCGCGTAGTCCCCCTTCAGATGCGCAATGGCGGGCACCGCCGACAGGTTGGCCGAGGGCTTGAGCTTTTCGCACAGCCCCATGCCGATCGCGCGGAACATGACACCGTCGTCCAGCGTCATCACGTGCATCTGTGCCTTGCCTTTGGTGGCTTGCGCCTTGGCGAGGATGTCGGTCGAGGTGCCGGGCACGACGACGACCTTGACGTTGTTGGCCTTCTCGAACGGCGGGAATACGAACTGCGTGTAGGTGCGTTCCATGTTGCCGCCGTTCATGCCGATGTACAGCGTCTTGGTGTCGGCGTGGGCGGCGCCCGCGGCGAGCAGGGCCATGCCGGCAGCCGCAGCAATGACGGACGTGAACGAGGTTTTCGCGTGTTTCACAAGCATGGTGATCTCCTGGGGCATCAAGTGCATCAAGCTGCGGGTGGCAGAAAGCGTTGGATGGAAAAGGGCTCGATCGGCGTGGTAGTGCGGCCTTCGGCAATCAGCTCGGCCATGACATCGCCCACGCCGGGGCCGAGCTGGAAGCCGGCGCCGGCAAAGCCGAACGCGTGGAACAGGCCGGGGCGGCGGGCACTGGGGCCAATCACGGGCTGGTCGTCGGGCAGGTTGCCTTCGGTGCCGCTCCAGGTGCGGATGATGTGGGCGCCTGTGAGTTGCGGCAGCAGCGCCGCCAGTTGCGGCAGCTGGCGCAGGATCGCCACGTGCGACGAGCGTGCGCGCTGGTCGTCCAGCACGTAGCCGCGCCCGCCGCCGAATACCACATTGCCGCGCCGCACCTGACGGCAGTAGATGCCGCCGCCTTCCACGCCCAGGCTCCAGGGCAGGAAGAACGGCAGCGGCTCGGTCACGCCCATGGTGGGCGGGATGGTGAACATCGGCACGGGCTCGCCCCATTGCGCGGCAAATTGCGCTGCCCAGGCCCCGGCGCAGTTGACCAGCGCAGAGGCTTTGACCTCCAGATCACGGTCATGCTGGCGCGCATGGACGACGAAGCGCGCGCCATCGTGCTCGACCGATTGCACTGGCGCGTGCTCGCGCACATCGGCGCCGGCAGCCTGCGCGGCGCGAGCGAACGCGGGCGACAGCAGGCGCGGATTGGCCTGTCCGTCTTCCGGGCACAGCGAGCCGCCGACGATCTGTTCGCCGCCCATCGGAAAATACTTTTGCAGCGCAGCCCGGCCCTCGATGAGCTTCAGCCCAAGGCCAAACCCCTCGCTGCGCGCCGCATAGCCCGCCAGCGATTCCATGTCGGCCACGCTGCGCGCGATCTTGAAGTGCCCGCTGCGCTCGTACTCGGCCTCGGTGCCGATCAGCTCGGTCAGGCGCCCCCAGATCTGGTGCGAACGCTGGGCCAGCGGCAGTTGCTCGATGGAGCGTCCCTGGCGCCGCACACCGCCAAAATTGACGCCGCTGGAGCGCGAGCCGCACAGGTCGCGCTCGAGCAGGGTGACGGCCAGCCCCCGCCGCCGCAGGAACAGCGCCGTCGCGCTGCCCATGATGCCGCCGCCGATGATGGCCACGTCGCATGCAAGCTGCTCACGCATGGTGGTCCTCCGGTTCGATCACCTCGGTCACATCCAGCGGCAGCGGCTTGATCGGTGCCTGCCCGCGCAGTCGCCCCACCTTTTCCAGTGGAACGGACTGCGCGTGCGCCAGGATTTCCGCTGCCGACGCGCCGCACATCCGGCCCTGGCAGCGGCCCATGCCGACCCGGCAAAGCGCCTTCAGGCGGTTCAGTTCGTGCACGCCGCATTCGGCGGCCGTCTGGCGCAGGGTGCCCGCGGTAACGTTTTCGCAGCGGCACACCACCAGGTCGTTGCTGGCGTGCGCGGCCCAGTCATCGGGAAACGGGAAGGCGACTTCCAGCGCGTGGCGGAACCGCTCGATCTTCTGCAGGCGCTGGCGCAGCGCGTCCAAACGATCAGCATCGACGGTGATTTGCCGATCCTGCAACAGCGCGAGCGCGGCCAGTTCACCGGAGTACTCGGCTGCGTCGGCGCCCATGATGCCCGCGCCGTCGCCCGCCAGATACACGCCCGCGACGGAGCTGCGCCGCATCGCATCGATGCGCGGTACATGGCAGCGGTGCAGCGCAGAAAACTCAAACGCGCAGCCGAGCAGATCGGCGAGTTGCGTTTCGGGCCGCAGCGCGTAGCCCATGCCCACAGCGGAGCACGCGGTGCGCTGCTCGCGGCCGGCGCTGTCTTGCCACACGAGCTGTTCGACCGCCGCATCGCCCTCGGCGCGCAGCAATCGCACGCCGTGGTGCATGGGAATGCCGTGCAGCTTGAGCCAGCCGACCAGCGCCAACCCCTTGGCCATGACGGCGAGCTGGCCGAGCATGGCCGGTGCCGCCTTGTAGCGCGCGGAGGCCGGTGCGGTGTCGAGCACCGCCACGACATTCGCGCCGGCCTTCGCGTACTGGCAGGCCACCAGATACAGCAGCGGGCCGGTGCCGGCAAACACCACGGCATCGCCAATCGCACAGCCCTGGTATTTGAGCGCGACTTGCGCGCCGCCCAGCGTATAGACGCCGGGCAGCGTCCAGCCCGGGATGGGCAGCACGCGGTCCGTGGCGCCGGTCGCGACGATCACATCGCGCCACGGCAGGCTGCTGACCGCGCGCGTGGGCACGTGCAGCAGGTCGAGCAGATCGGGCTGCGCATTCCAGACCAGGGTCTGCGGGTGGTAATCGATCTGCGGTTGGAGGCGGTCGAATGTGGCGTGTATTGCCTGCGCACGTTCGGCTTCGGTGCCGTACAGATCTGCGGCGCTCCGGGCGAAGCCTTCCGGCTGGCGGCGATAGATCTGGCCGCCCGAGCGCGGCGCTTCATCCAGCACGATGGGTTTGAGGCCGTGCGCCAGCAGCGTCTGCGCCGCACGCACACCTGCCGGCCCGGCACCGATGATGACGGGCTGCAGGTCCGCTTGCGACTGCCGCTGCAGCGTGGGGGCGGATTGCGTCATCACGCGGCTCCCTCGTTGTCGGCCGGCTGCGTGCAGATGTGCATGCCCGGTTCGATCATGGTCTGGCAGGCGCGCAGCGATTTGCCGTCGGCCAGACGCACCCAGCAGTCCTGGCATGCGCCCATCAAGCAGAAGCCGGCGCGCGGCTGCTGGCTGAATTCATTGATGCGCAGCTGGCGTGTGTGCGTGAGCACGGCGGTCAGGACGGTGTCCCCGGCGAGGGCTTCAGCGGGCTGGCCGTCCAGCACGAAGGCCACCGCGGGCCGGTTGCGCTCTTTGAGGCGCTGGAGCTGCGCGCGGGCAGAGCGGTTTGCAGGAGCATTCATCGTGATCTCTGTCTCAATGCTTGCCGATCAGGATTCGGTCGAGGCCGTAGACCTTGTCCAGCAGCAGCATCAGCGCGAGCGTGAGGAAGACGATCAGCGCCGAGACGGCGGCCATCATCGGGTCGAGCGATTCCGTGGCGTACATGTACATGCGCACCGGCAGCGTGACGGTGGCGGGAGACACCACGAAGATCGACATCGTCAGTTCATCAAAGCTGTTGATGAAGGCCAGCAGCCAGCCGCCCGTGATGCCCGGCAGGATCATCGGCAGCGTCATGCGGCGGAACACCGTCAAGCTGCTTGCGCCCAGCGAATAGGCGGCGTGCTCGACCGAGTGGTCAAAGCCCACCAGCGCCGCCATCACCAGCCGCATCGTGTACGGCGTGACGATCAGCGCGTGCGCGAAGATCAGCCAGCCGAAGCTGCCTTGCCCGCCCACCAGCGAGAACATGCGCAGCAGCGCCACGCCCAGCACAAGGTGCGGAATGATCAGCGGCGACAGAAACACGCCTTGCAGATACTGCAGCCCCGGCGCGCGATAGCGCACGATGGCCATGGCCGCCGGCACCGCCAGCGCGGTCGACAGCGTGGCCGCCGCCAGGCCCAGCCAGAGGCTGTTCCAGAACGACTGCACGAAGTCGGGGTGATGCAGCACCTGGTCGAACCAGCGCAGCGAGAAATGGCTGGTGGGCAGCGTGAGCGTTTCTTCAGGCGTGAAGGCGACGATGCAGACGATCACGAGCGGTGCCAGCATGAAGGTGATGACGAGCGCGTTGAAGATGAGCGCGAGCGGTCCGTTCTTTTGCATGTGCGCTCCTTCAGCCCAACGTCTTCTTGTAGCGGCCTTCGATCATGCGGTTCCAGCCCAGCATGATGACGAGGTTGGCCGCCAGCAGGATCAGCGCGATGGCTGCGCCCAGCGGCCAGTTCAGTTCATTCAGGTATTCGTCGTAGATGAGCGTGGCGACCATCTTCACGCGGCGCCCGCCGAGCAGCCCCGGAATGGCGAATGAACTGGCGGCCAGGCCGAACACGATCAGGCTGCCCGACAGAATGCCCGGCATGACCTGCGGCAGCACGACGCGGCGCAACGTGGTGAAGTGCGATGCGGACAATGACAGCGCGGCGTTCTCCACCCACGGGTCGAGCTTTTGCAGTGACGTCCACACCGGAATCACCATGAACGGCAGCATCACGTGCACCAGCGCAATCACCACGGCCGTCTCGTTGTACAGCAGCTTGACCGGGCCGATGCCGACCGCCTTGAGCACTGCGTTGATCAGGCCTTCGGGCCCGAGCAGCATGCTCCAGCCGAATGCGCGCACCACGACCGAGATCAGCAGCGGCGCCAGGATGATGAGCAGGAAAATCGAGCGCCAGGGCTTGCGCATCCGGCTCAGGATGTAGGCCTCGGGCGCGCCGATCAGGATGCAGATCAGCGTCACGAGCGCCGAGACGCGCAGCGTGCGCCAGAAGATTTCGTAGTAGTACGGGTCTTGCACCACGTGCAGGTAGTGCGCAAACGTGAAGGTGCCCGCAATCGGGCCCTTGTCGGCGTCGAACGCGTTGAACGACAGCATCACGCTCAGCGCGAGGGGCACGAACAACATCACGCCGAAGAGCGCCAGCGCCGGGCCGGTCATGCTCCACGGCACCCAGATCGGTCTGCGGCTCATGCTGCGGTCCCCTCGGTACCGATCACGCGCACATAGCGGTCTTCCCAATCCACGCCGACGGTCTGGCCCACTTCGCGCGGGGCGTCGCCATCGTTCACGGCAGAGACGAGCATCGCGCCAAGCGGCGTGTCGACGGTGTACATCCACTGATTGCCGAGGAAGAAGCGTTCGGTCACGCGGCCTTCGCAGCGGCCGGTGCCGTCGGCGTTGCACGTCATTTTTTCGGGGCGCAGCGCCAACACGACCTTGCTGGCCGCCGGCGTGCCAGGCGGCAGTGCCAGTTGCACGGTGCCGACCGTTGCGCGGCGTTCGCCATCGGCACCGGCCACCACTGCCGCATGCAGCAGGTTGGCCTTGCCGACAAACGTCGAGATGAACGCGTTGCGCGGGTGTTCGTACACCGCCAGCGGCGTATCCACCTGCGTAATGCGGCCCGCTTCCATGACGACGACGCGGTCGCTGATCGACATGGCTTCGGCCTGGTCATGCGTGACCATGATGGTGGTCGTGCCGACCTTGCGCTGGATTTCACGCAGCTCGAACTGCATCTCTTCGCGCAGCTTGGCGTCCAGGTTCGACAGCGGCTCGTCCAGCAGCAGCACCGGCGGCTTGATGACCAGCGCGCGTGCCAGGGCCACGCGCTGGCGCTGTCCGCCCGACAGCTCGCGCGGGTAGCGGTCGATATGTTTGTCCAGATGCACGAGCGCCAGCGCTTCCATGGCGCGCTCGCGGCGTTCCGTTGCCGGGCACTTGCGCATCTCCAGCCCGAACTCCACGTTCTCGCGCACCGTCATGTGCGGAAACAGCGCGTAGGTCTGGAACACGATCCCCAGGCCGCGCGCGTTGGCCTTGGCGCGGGTGATGTCCTTGCCGTCCAGCTCGATCGAGCCCTCGGTCACCTCTGCGAAGCCCGCAATCATCTGCAGCGTGGTCGTCTTGCCGCAGCCGGACGGGCCCAGCAGCGAGACGAATTCGCCCTTGTGCACGTTCAGGTTGAAGTCCTGGACGACCCGGAGGTCGCCGTACTGCTTGGAGACATGGTTCAGGCGCAGAAAACTCATCGGTGATCCTTTGCGACCGGAGGCGTCGCCAGACTCTTCCAATTGAACAATATGGATATGCTATTGCAACAGGTGTGCCAAAACATCGATTTCGCCTAGGTGTATACGCTGTAGTTGGAATTTTTCTCGTATTTATTCCGTTCATCGGAATACAATCGATCAACCAAATTCAGTCCATTCCAGCTTTATGTCCGTAGATTCCGACGACGACGCGCATCAGCGCAGCGCCATGCACCGCACCTTCCAGATCCTGCGCACCATGGCGGAGCAGCAGCACCAAGGTGTGCGCGTCACCTACCTGGCCAAGACGCTGGGAATGACGCCTGCCACCACACACCGCCTGCTGCAGGGGCTGACGCAGGAAGGCATGGTCGAGCAGGATCAGCAGAACAAGCTGTACCGTCTGAGCCTGGATCTCTTCTGTCTGGCGGCCCAGGCGGGCGCGGTGAACGACTTGCGCTCCGTCGCCCGGCCGGCGCTGCTGCGGCTGAATGCCAGCCTGGGCGACACGGTGCTGCTGCTGGTGCGCTCGGGCTTCGATGCGGTATGCCTGGACCGCGTGGAAGGGCAGTACCCCATTCGCACCTTCACCGGCGATGTGGGCGGTCGGATCGAACTCGGCGTCGGCCAGGGCGCGCTGGTGATCCTCGCGCACCTGCCGGACGCCGAGCAGGAAGAAGTGCTGCGCTACAACCTGCCGCGCATCCGGCACTACAACGTGTACGACGAGGTCTACCTGCGCTCCGAGGTCAGGAAGGCCCGCGAGCGCGGCTACAGCGCCAAGACGGACGGGCTGCTCGAAGGCATGGCCGGTATTGCCGTGCCCGTGTTCGATCGCAATGGCAACGTCGTTGCCGCGCTTTCCGTGGGTACGCTCGCCAATCGCCTGAGCGCCGATCGCCTGCCCATCGTCTACGACATGCTGCTGCGCGAGGCCAATCGCCTCACCACGCAGATCAATCCGTTCGATCCGACGCTGCGCCGCCCGATGCAGTCGATGGCCGTGAGCGATACCTATCGCGCCATCTGACCCGGCGGCCGTTCGAGCACGCGTCCCGGGTTCAGCAGGCATTGCGGGTCGAGCGCCTGTTTGATGGTGCGCATCAAGTGCAGGGCCACCGGCGCCTTGTAGTGCGGAAGGTGGTCGCGCTTGAGCGCGCCGATGCCGTGCTCGGCGGAGATCGAACCGCCAAAGCGGTGGACGGACTGGTACACCGCATCGCCAATCGCAGCCTCATGCGCGGCCACGAACGCCGCAGCGTCCGCCCCGGCCGGCGGCTGCACGTTGTAGTGCAGATTGCCGTCGCCCAGGTGCCCGAAGTTGATGAGCCGCAGCCCCGGCGCCAGCACCTGCAGTTGCGCATCGGTCTGCGCCACGAACTCAGGAATGCGCGAGATCGGCACCGAGACATCGTGTTTGATGTTGGGCCCTTCGGCCGCCTGGGCCAGGGTGATGCTCTCGCGGATGTGCCACAGGTCGTGCGCCTGCCGTATGTTTTCGGCGATGATCGCGTCGGTCACGATGCCGTCTTCCATCGCGGTTTCCAGCAGGTGTTCGAACTGCGCCCGGGCATGCGCCTCCGATTCACTGTCGGACGCTTCCAGCAGCACGCACCACATCGTTTCGCGCCACATCGGCACGCGCAACTGCGGATAGTGCGTGTCGACCAGCCTGAGCCCTTCCTGGCTCATCACCTCAAAACCCGTGAGCGCCGCAGACAGATGCCGGTGCGACAACGCCAGCAATGACGTGGCGGCTTGCAGCGAAGGCACCGCGGCCCACGCCGTCAATTGCGCGGCCGGTTGCGGATACAGCCGCAGCGTGGCTGCCGTGATGATGCCCAGCGTGCCCTCGCTGCCGATGAACAGATTGCGCAGGTCATAGCCGGTGTTGTCCTTGCGCAGGCCTTGCAGGTTTTCCCAGACCTGGCCGTCGGCCAGCACGACTTCCAGCCCCAGGCACAGCTCGCGCGCATTGCCATAGCGCAGCACCTGCGTGCCGCCCGCATTGGTCGCCAGGTTGCCGCCGATGGTGCAACTGCCTTCCGCACCCAGGCTCAGCGGGAACAGCATGCCGGCCTCGCTTGCCACGTCCTGCAGCGACTGCAGCACGCAACCGGCGTCCACCGTCATCGTCATGTTGGCGGCGTCGATGGCGCGCACGGTCTGCATGCGGCGCAGGCTCAGGATGATTTGCTCGCCGCTGGCATCGGGCACCGAGCCTTCCACCAGCCCTGTATTGCCGCCCTGCGGCACGATGGACACACCGGCTTGTGCGCACGCGCGTACGACCGCAGCCACGTCGGCCGTGCAGCCGGGCCGCACCACGCACAGCGCCTTGCCGCGCACGCGCTGACGCCAATCGGATTCGTATTCGGCGCAGTCGTCGCCGGTCAGAACATTGGCGGCCCCCACGATGTCGCGCAAGGCCGGAATCAGGTTGTCGGGTGTCATGGCTATTGCGATGAAGGTGGTCTCTGTCTGAGGAGGCGTCAACGCATGGCCAGCGCCACGGCCGCCGCCAGCCGCTGCACGGCCTGTTCGATCTGCGGCACCTCGGGCGCGGCGAACGACAGGCGCATGGTGTGGAGCTGCGCGTTGTCCGGGTAGAACGCCTTGCCGGGCACATAGAGCACCTGCTGCGACACGGCGGCATCGAAGAGCGCCTGCGGGTCGATCGACCGGGCGAACGTGGCCCAGACAAACATGCCGCCCGCCGGCGCGGCGCACTGCACTCGGCCATCCAGCTGCGTGGCGATGCCTTGCACCAGCGCCTGCATGCGCCGCTGATATTCGACGCGTGCGCGTTGCACCGTGGCCGGATAGCGGCCGCTTTCCAGATAGCGCGCCGCCACCATCTGCGCCAGCGGAGACGTGCACAAATCCACTGTCTGCTTGGCGATGGCGCAGCGGCGGAGCAGGCTGGCATCGGCCAGCATCCAGCCGATCCGCAGCGCAGGTGCGACGGTCTTGGACAGGCTGGAGAGATACACCACGGGGTTCGTGCCGCCGACGGCCAGCCGGTCCCCCACTGCGCGCAGCGTGGGTGGCATGGCAGCGGCGTCGCCCTCTGCCGTATCAAAGCGCAGCTCGCCGTAGGGATCGTCTTCCACCACCCAGAAGCCGTGCGCGCAGGCCAGTTGCACCAGGGCTTCGCGCCGCTGGGCGGCCAGCAGCGTGCCGCGTGGGTTGGAAAAATTCGGGACGGTGTAGAGCAGCTTGGGGCGCTGCGTGGCAGGCAGTTGATGCAGCAGGTCGGCCAGTGCATCGGTCTGCAGGCCGTGCTCGTCCATCGGTACAGGCACGATGCGGGCCTGCGCCAGGCGCAGGGCCTGCAGCGAGGCGGGGTAGGCGGGCACTTCCACCAGCACCGTATCCCCCGGTTCGATCAACACCCGCACCAGCAGGTCGAAGGCTTGCTGCGAGCCGGTGGTGACCATCACCTGTTCGGCGCTGGCCTGGATGCCGCGCGCTTCCATCAATGCGGCGAGGGCTGCGCGGAGGACGGGGAGCCCTTCAGTCGCGCCGTACTGCAAGGCCTGCGCATCGCCCGTCGTGGCTTGGGCAGCGGCGTGCGCCAGGCCTTCAGCGTCGAACAGGCTGGGCGACGGGTAACCGCCCGCCAGCGAGATCATCCCCGGCTGGCTAAGGTACGGAAACAGTTCACGGATGGGCGAGCCGGCGGGGTTTGCAAACGGGGCGGCAAAGCCCGGCATGGCGGCAGGCGTGTGCGGGCCGGTCATGCAGCGTCCACCACGGGCGTGCCGCGCAGCACGGCATGCACCTGATCGATGGAGCGCTGCTGCGCGGCTTCATACAGCGCGATTTCGTCATGCACGCGCGCGCCCAGCGCTGCTTCGAAGGCCTGCTGCGCGGCGTGGGCCTGATACTGCTTCTGCTCTTCGCCGCCCAGGTTGGACTGGAAGATGCCGGCCGCGCTGACCGGCAAGAAGTCTTCATACGTGATGGGGTCGGCCTGCACCCAGCCCTTGGCCAGGAGTTCATCCAACGACAAATCGGCTGCCGTGCCTGCGTCGGCCTGTGCACGGCCCGACGGCGTAAGCGTGTAGCGATAGAACGCCAGCCCTTGCGCACGCAGCGCGTCATGGCTGTCGGGAAAGGCGCGGAACGCCTGTGCCAATCGGCTTCCGTAGTTGGGTGCAGCATTGCCGGCATTGCCCATGCTGCGCACCTCGGCCAGCAGTTGGTCATACAGCGCGCGACCGGTGCGCGTGAGGGCCACGCCGCGCTGCTCGATTTCGCCAAAGCGCGCCGTGTGGGCGCCTGCATCGTCGGTAAAGCGCACCGCTTCCTGCAGCGCCTTGAAGCTGGTCTGGCGCAGCAGGATGGGGCAGTCGCGGCGCGGCGGGCCTTCCACCACATCCTTGGCATCCATGCCGCGTGTGGGCATGGCGGCCTGGGCGGCGTCGATGTCGAGCGTGCGCGGTGTCAGGTGGTTGATGTGCGGGCCGCGGAAGCACACGACGTCGGCCACAAGACGGTGCGCGGCTTGCAGCGCGCGATACGTCCCGGCGTCGACCGTAGCGGTGCTGTGCCAGCGGAAGGTCTCGAGCGCCTCGCGTACGAACGTGTCGGCATCTGCGTCGGCCAGGCCGCCGTCGGCTTCGCATTGGGCAATCAATTCCAGCACGCGCGGCGTAAAAATCTGCCGGCGCGCCAGGATGGCGGCGGCCTTCTCACGCAGGGCGGCGTCGGCAATCAACTCAAGCCGCAGCAGCGAGGTGAACACGCGAAACGGGTTGGCCAGCAACGCGGCGTCGGTCACTGGGCGGAACGCCGTCGAATGCACGGGCACGCCGGCCACCGACAGATCGTAGTAACCCACCGGTTCCATCCCCATGACGGCAAACAGCCTGCGCAGCGTGGCCAGCTCGGCGGCCGTGCCGACGCGGATGGCGCCGTGGCGCTCGATATCCAGCCGCTCCAGTTCGCCCGACTGCGCCATCTGCGCGCGCAGCGCGGACTGAGCGTCCAGCGTGCGCGCGTTGATGTCTGCCACCAACTCGACCAGCGTGCCGTATTGCGGCACCTCCTCCCGGTACATGGCCGACATGGCCCGCGAAAAGCGCGAGCGGATTTCATTGGCGTGGATGAAGTTCGACGCGGGAAGTTGATGCGAAGCGCTCATGACTGAGTTGGATTGGGCAGGGGTGAAGCGATGCTAGGTTGGCCAAGAAGCGGCGGTCAAACGATAATCCGGCCTGAGGTCATTCCAAATTAGAATGACCTGGCGACTTCGCACCGCACAATTTCAGCGCTTCCATGTTCCTGTCTCGCCGCTTTCTGCCGCCGATGTCCCTGCTATGCGCGTTCGAGGCCGCTGCGCGCCACCAAAGCTTCACGGCTGCTGCCGCCGAGCTGCACCTTACGCAAAGTGCCGTCAGTCGCCAGATCCGTGCGCTGGAAGAGCGACTGGGCGCAGAACTTTTCGTGCGCGAACGCCAGACCGTGCGGCTGAGCGCGGCGGGCCAGGCGTATGCCGAGGAGGTCCGCAGCGCGTTGATGCGCATCTCCAGCGCCACGGTCGGGTTTCGTACCAACCCGCAGGGCGGCAGCCTGAATCTGGCCATCCTGCCGACCTTCGGCACCCGCTGGCTGGCGCCGCGCCTGCCGGCGTTTTTTGACGCGCACCCCGGCATCACCATCAACCTGACGACGCGGCTGTCGCAGTTCGACTTTCAGCTGGAGGCGGTGGATGCCGCCATCCATTTCGGTACGCCGCACTGGCCGGGAGCCGAGCTGGCCTTGCTGATGAGCGAAACCGTCGTGCCCGCCTGCAGCCCGGCGCTGCTGGCCCGTTACGACTTTGCGCAGCCGCGCGATCTGCTGCATGCGCCGCTGTTGCATCTGGCCTCGCGCCCCGATGCCTGGCCGCGCTGGCTGGCGAGCCATCAGGTGGCGGGTGCAGAACCCCAAGGCATGCTGTTCGACCAATTTGCCACCGCCGCGCAAGCGGCAGTGGCGGGGCTGGGCGTGGCGTTACTGCCGCGTTTCCTGATCACCCATGAGCTGCAGCAAGGTGATTTGGTGCGGGCATTGCCGCATGTGCCTGAGATGGAAAGTGCCGAGCGTTACTACCTTGCCTGGCCGACGAGCCGTGCCGACTATCCGCCGCTCCAGGCGCTGCGGACATGGTTGGTCAAGGCGGCACAAGACTTTATGCCGACGCAGGGTGGGCAGTGAGGTGCGGTGTTTTCCAGGAGCGGGAGAAATGCAAACGTTCGGCGGCAGATCCAACGGTTCGTGACTTCGCCGAAGGCTTCCGGTTGGTGACGAACAGCCCCGCCTCAATCCAATCCAAAATCCGCACCGTCGGCGGCTAGATTCCCGTGCACCGCTGCCGCAACCGAGGGACGAGAAAATCCAAAAACGCACGCAGCTTGATTGGCAGCGGTTTTTGACCGGCGTGCATGACGTGCACCGGTAGCGGCGGCGGCTCGAAGCGCTGCAGCACGATGCGCAGCAAACCTTGCGAAACGGCATCGGCGACTTGATACGAAAGCACGCGCGTGAGCCCGACGCCCGCGGCCGCAGCGGCGATGGCCGCTTCCGCGGTGTTGACGACGAGCCGTGAATGGACCTCCACGTTCGTTGCTTTGGTTGTGCGTGATGGGAACGTCCACATTTGCGCGGCGTCCAGGGCGTTGAACGTCACGCACGTATGCGACTTCAGCCGCGCCGGGGTTGCGGGCACGCCATGCGCGTCGAGATACGCGGGGCTTGCGCAGACGACCCGGCGAACCTCGCCGACTCGCGTGGCCACCATGCTGCTGTCGGGCAGGGACCCAATCCGCACCGCCGCATCGACGTGCTCCTCAAGTAAGTGAATGCTGCGATCGACCAGCGAAAGCCGAACGTCGATCTGCGGGTACACGGCCAGAAATTCGGCAATCAGCGGCGTGACGTGCAAGCGGCCGAATACGACTGGCGCGGTGACCGACAGCTCGCCGCGGGGGGTGGCGTATTCACCCGTGGCAGCGCGCTCCGCTTCATCGATCTCCCCCAGAATCTTGCGGCAGGCTGCAACATAGGACGCACCCGCTTCGGTCAAGGAGAGCTGCCGCGTGGTGCGAATCAACAGGCGCGTCGCCAAATGCGATTCCAATTCGCTGATCTTGCGACTGACTGTCGTCAGCGGCATGCCGAGATGCCGTGCCGCAGCGGAAAAGCTGCCTGCGTCGGTCACTGACAGCAGCACCTGCATCGCTTCGAGCCGGTCCATAGCGCGGGCGGGAATGGTTGTTTTGGAAGCGGCGCCTGTGTGGCTCAGGTGCCCGGGAAATGCACGAGAACTCTACCATCCAACGGAAGAATCATTCCCGTTTTTCGCCCATTATCCTGTGGGGCGGGAAACCCTACATTACGGGTGTCGCTGTTCAACCCGCTTGAAAGGAAATTTCCATGTCCCGTATTCCGACCCCCATTACGATCGCCGATGCGCCCGTTGCATCCCGCCCGCTACTCCAGGCCGTCGAACAACAGTTGGGCGTGGTGCCGAATCTGTTTCGCATGGTGGCGAACAGTCCGGCAGCGCTCGAAGGCTATCTAGCCCTGTCGGGCGCACTTGCGAAGGGCAAGCTGTCCGCACAGACGCGCGAACGGATCGCCCTCGCCATCGCGGAAGTCAACGGCTGCGATTACTGCTTGTCCGCTCACGCTTATCTCGCGAAGAACGTCGCGAAACTCGATGATGCAGAGATCGCCGCGAACCGGCACGGCAAGTCGAACGACGCGAAGGCCGATGCCGCCGTGCGGTTTGCGGTGCTTGTCGCCCAGCGGCGCGGGCGTGTCACTGACGTCGAATTGGCAGCCATCAAGGTGGCCGGCTACACCGACGCCGACATCATCGAGATCGTGGAGAACGTTGCGCTGAACGTCTGGACGAACTACATCAACGTCGTCGCCGAGACGGAAATCGACTTCCCTGTGGTGAGCGCCGAAGCGCTCGCCTGAGCAAGCATCACCAGACGCGGAGAGCACGGACATACCGTCAGTGGTTCCCGCTTTGCATGGAGCAGCGGCCATGAATCAGAAGGCATATCCCAGTGATATTGCGTTCACGTCCACCGTGAAGGCGATGCAGACGCAGCACGGCTCGCGCGAGCTTTACGCGGGCGTGGAGCAGGGCAGGGGCTGGCACACGACGATCACGCCCGACTGTGCCGCGTTCATCCAAGAACAGACCAGCGTCTTTTTGGCAACGGCCAATGCGGCGGGACAGCCGTATATCCAGCATCGCGGGGGGCCACGAGGCTTTCTGCACGTGCTCGATGCAAAGACGATAGCCTTCGCAGACTTCGCTGGAAACCGGCAGTTCATTACGTTGGGCAACCTTGCCGACAATCCGAAGGCGTATTTCTTCATGATCGACTACGCTCGCCGCCGCAGAATCAAATTCTGGGGAACGGCGGCGGTGTCGGAAGACGCGCAACTGCTCGAACGGCTTGCAGACAAGGACTACAAGGCAAAGCCCGAGCGCGTCATCGTGTTCACGGTCGAGGCCTGGGACATGAACTGCCCGCAGCACATCCCGCAGCGATTCGATGCGGACGACGTGCGCAAGGTCTTGGAAGAGAAGGACGAGCGCATCCGTCGGCTGGAAGAGGAAGTACGTGAACTGCGAGGGCAGGCGGCACGCGCCGGTGCGCAGGAATGACGACGCGCCGGCCGTTTTCCCTGGCCATCACGAGCGCGTACCACTCGGGCTAGATGCACGAGGCGCTCGGCTTGTGCCAGGCGCGGCGGGCGCTCGTGCCAGCGAGATGCCAAGCGCGGCGCCCAAGGCGAGGAACAACGCCATCGACAGAAGCGCGACGACGAACGCGTGCGCAATGGCGGCCGGATCCTGGCGCGTGCCGAGGACCGTATAGAAAATGCCGCCGATGATTGCGACGCTGAGCGACGTGCTGACCTGCAGCGTCGAACTGGCGATGCCGGCGATCATGCCGGAAAGCGCCGGTGCGACGCGCCCGGTCACCATGCGCATCAGCGTGGGCAGCGCGAGGCCCTGTCCGAAACCGATGACGAACAGCGCGGCGGCGAGCGGTACGGGTGCGAGCGGCATCCCGATCGGCGTGGCATCGATCAACCATGCGAGGCCGACGAGCCCCACGACCTCGAGCCCGATGCCGAACGGGTTGACGTAGGCGCCGATGAGTCGTGCACAGAACGGCGTCGACAACGGGCCGAGCAGGAACCCTAAGCCGAACGGCAGGAATACGAGGCCTGCGCTCAGCGCGTCGACATGCAATGCATTCTGCAGATACACCGAGAACAGCAGGAAGAACGCGCCGATCGCGTATAGCAGCAGCGCGATCAGCAAGGCCCGTCCCAGCCCCGGCGCACGCAGCGCGGCCGGATCGAGCAGCGGGGCGCCTCCGCGGCTGCCCAGCCTGCGCTCGTAGCGCCAGAAGAACCCGGCCAGCGCCGGCACCGCGATCAGCGACACCCATGCCCATACGGGCCAGCCTGCTTCGCGTCCCTCGATGAGCGGCACGATCAGCGCGCCCAGCGTCAGCATCGACAGCGCGGTGCCGCCGAGGTCGAGCTTGCGCGCATGCTGCGCACGCGTTTCCTTCAATAGCGGAACGCCGAACAGCACGACCAGAACCGCCAGCGGCAGGTTGACGAGGAAGATCGTGCGCCAACCCAGATTCAACAGATTCAGCGAGATCAGGACGCCGCCCAGCGCCTGGCCGACCACGGCGGCGAGGCCGAACACCGCGCCATACAAGCTGAGCGCGCGCGGCTTTTCCGCTTCAGGGAAGATCGCCTGAATCGAAGCGAGCGCCTGCGGCGCCATGATCGCGGCTGTCACGCCTTGCAACGCGCGACCGACGATGAGCGTCCATGGCGAGTTCGCAAAGCCGCACAGCATCGAGGCAGTCGCAAATCCGATCAGCCCGATAAAGAACATGCGGCCTCGGCCGAACAGGTCGCCCAACCGCCCGCCGGTGATCAGCGTCACGGCGTACAGGCCGGCATATGACGAAATGACCAGTTGCTCAGCCGATGAAGAGGCCCCAAGGTCCGTGCGGATCGACGGCAGCGCGACGTTGATGATGAAGAAGTCGAGCGGTGGCAGGAAGGCGCCGACGAGCAGGATGGAAAACATGGCCCAGCGGCGCGGGTCGGGTGAGGCGGGATCATTTCGTAGCATGGACCACTCCCATACGGAACCAATCGATTCCAAATTGAGTAAAAAAATTCAGTCGAGGAGGCGCATCGTGCGGTCGACCAGCGCGAGCATGTCGTGCTCGGGCACGCCGGTTTTCCCCAGCACGCGCATGCCTTCGACTTGGCAGACGAGCAAACGCGCCAGCACCTGCTCGTCCTGCTCGGAAATTTCACCGCTCGCTTGCCCGCGGACGATCGCGCCCGCATAGAGCTGCTGCAGACGCCGGAACATGCGCCCCGTGCGCTCCGCGACATCCGCGTCGCGCGCGGCCAGTTCGGTGGTCATCGCGACCGCAAGACACCCCCGCCGACCTTCCTCGCCGACGGACAGGCGCGCATAGCGCAATAGCGAGTCGCGAATTGCGTCCTTCACGGGGCCGGGTTGCGAGAGGATGTCCGCGGTCGCCTTGAGCCCGTCGGCCATGTACAAGTCGAGCGCCGCCAGCAGCAACGCCTTCTTGTCGCCGAATGCCTTGTAGAGGCTGCCGCGCGACAAGCCGGTGCCGGCCATCAAGTCGGGCAGGGACGCGCCTTCATATCCGCGGTCCCAAAAAACATCCATGGCGTCGCGCACGGCATCGCCGAGTTCGAATTCGCGGGGGCGGCCCACGCCAGCCGAATTAGCCATCGATCCGTTGCGCAAACGATGCGGTGTTTGAAAGTGGAATCGATTATATGGACCGATCGGTTCCGATGTCAATGACGGGCTCGCGGTGTCAGCTGAGATCGAGGCGGAAGAAGAGCGAATTGCGGTCGGGGTAGTCGTACTTCACCGGCACCTCGCTCTGCGGGATCTCCCGAAATCCATTTGCCTTGTAGAAGGCATGAGAGCGCGTTGCGAGCGATGGTGTGTCGAGCACGATAGTGACCATGCCAGACGCGCGAGCAAACGCGATGAGGGCGCCAAACAACTTCGCTGCGCACTGCGTTTGTTTGCCTCGGTAATCGGCCAGCGCAAACAGCTTTTTCAGAATGCCGATGCCATTCGGCTTTGCCTGCAAGCCAATTGGTGCCGACGACTCGGCCATCCTGCGCGAGGGCCACCCAGAATTGTCCGCCTGGCGCGACGTAATGCGTCTCGATGTCCAAGAGGTCGGGTTGGTCCTCAAGCGAAATTCCCACGTTGAACTCAACGTTTTGCACATAGAGGATGGTGTCGATGACTTGCTGCTGTTGCGTTGCATTGAAGATCTCGACGGTGACACTGCCGGCGTGCGCGGCTGCTTCGGACATACGGTGACTCCACGAATTCAGGTCAGGGCGATTGCCGTTCAAAACGCCATTGCCAGTCGGTGATTGTATTGCGAACAAACACCGTGATTCCGTGGGAAAAAATCTTCCACGAAGCCGGTATTCTGCATTTAGAATCAACGGCTTACATAAAACATTCCATCATGTCCATCCAACACGCGCTGCTGACATCCCTGCTGGAAAAGCCCTCGTCGGGCTACGAGCTTGCACGACGCTTTGACAAGTCGATGGGTTATTTCTGGAGCGCTACGCATCAGCAGATCTACCGCGAACTCGGCCGCATGGCCGAAGCGGGCTGGGTGAGCGTGGAGGAAGAGGAAGATGGCCGCAAGAAGACCTACACCGTTCTGCCGCCGGGCCGGGACGAACTCGCGCGCTGGGTGCTGGAGCCGACCGTGTCGTCGGACAACCGCGAAGAAGTGCTGGTGAAGCTGCGCGCCGACGCCGTGATCGGCCCGCTCGGTTTTGGCGACGAGATGCAGCGCCTGATCGAGCAGCACCGCGCGCGGCTGAACACCTTCCGCGAAATCGAGCAGCGCGATTTTGCGCGGCCCGATCTCACGCGTGCGCAGCAGTTGCAGCATGCGGTGCTTCAACGCGGCATCGTTTACGAAGAAGGCTGGCTCGCGTGGGCAGACGATGTGCTGCCGTTGCTGGAGCCAGCCTCAGTGACCGCTTAAGAATTAAGCCGTTGCCGTGCTGCCGGCCGCGGTGCGCAGCGCTTCGATGTTGTTCAGGCGACGGCGCGCCACTTCGAACTCCTCGGCAAAGCGCTTGACGAGTTCCGCTGCCGGCACCACGCGCTTGACCGCGCCCACGCCCTGGCCCGCGCCCCAGATGTCCTTCCATGCCTTGGCCTTGGCGCCGCCGCCCGAGCCGAAGTTCATCTTGCTCGGGTCCGATTCCGGCAGCGCGTTCGGGTCCAGCCCGGCGCTCTCGATGCTTTTGCGCAGGTAGTTGCCGTGCACACCCGTGAAGAGGTTCGTGTAGACGATGTCGGTGGCGTTGGATTCGACGATGGCCTGCTTGTAGCCTTCCACCGCGTTGGCTTCTTCCGTGGCGATGAAGGCCGAGCCGACATAGGCCAGGTCTGCGCCCGCCGCCAGCGCCGCCAGGATGGCGTTGCCGTTGGCGATAGCGCCCGACAGCAACAGCGGGCCATCGAACCACTCACGAATTTCATGGATCAGCGCAAACGGCGAGGTCGTGCCCGCATGGCCGCCCGCGCCCGCCGCCACGGCGATCAGGCCATCCGCACCCTTGTCGATCGCCTTCTTGGCGAACGTGTTGTTGATCACGTCGTGCAGCACGATGCCGCCGTAGCTGTGCACCGCGCGGTTCACGTCTTCACGCGCGCCCAGCGACGTGATGACGATGGGCACCTTGTACTTCACGCACAACTCCAGGTCGTGCTCCAGGCGGTCGTTCGACTTGTGCACGATCTGGTTGACGGCAAACGGCGCCGACGGCTTGTCGGGGTGCTGCGCGTCGTATTCGGCCAGCTCCGTGGTGATGCGCTGCAGCCAGGTTTCCAGCAGTTCGGCCGGGCGGGCATTGAGCGCCGGGAACGAGCCGACCACGCCCGCCTTGCACTGCGCGATCACGAGGTCTGGGTTGGAAATGATGAACAGCGGCGAGCCCACCACGGGCACGGACAGGCGGTTTTGCAGGATCGGCGGCAGCGACATGGCAGTCTCCGTTGGAATCGTTATGAATGAGGTGACGAGGTGAGGGGATCAGGCTTCGGCCTTGAGCAGCGCGATCTTGTCGCCCAGCTTGGCGCCCATGGCCGCGCCGAGCGCCTGAAGGCCGGTGGCCGGACGGACCATGACTTCAAACTCGACGATCTTGCCCTCGGCATTGAAGCGGACCATGTCGATGCCCTTGAGGGCCTTGCCGCTCACGTTCGCGCTGAATTCGAGCACCACGCTGGCGCCGTCGTCGGTGCCAAAGCTGCGGTGGTATTTGAAGTCTTCAAAGACAGTGTTGACGGTGCGCAGCACCAGCGTGGTGGCCGTGCGGCCCGGATAAGGCGTGTGCGCAACCGGCGAGCGGAAGACCACTTCGTCGGCGAACAGGCGGTCGAGATCGTCCATGTTGCCGCTCTCGAGCATCGCGTGCCAGGCCTCGAGCGTGGCCTGCGCGGGGGCGTTCAGTGTGTGGGGAATCGGCTGCGGCATGCTGGCTCCTGGGCAGAAAGTGCAACGGATTGCATCAACGTGGCATGCAACATAGCACAGTCAACTTTCTCTATGCAACAAGTTGCATAGTGGAGCCATTCGACTTCAGAGGATGTCAGTCGGCAGCGTTCGCGGGGTGCTGTGCACGCACCACGATGACGGTGCGGTGCGACAGGCGCGCCGTGCGCTCGGCCACGCTGCCCAGCAGAAGGCGCGCGAGCCCGTGCTTGCCGTGCGAGCCCACCACGATGGTGTCGGCCTGCCATCGCTCGGCCTCGTGTTCGAGAGCGTGGCCGATGTCGTCGTCGGTGGCGTCGAGCATCAGGATGCCCGTTTCAGCAGCGGTGCCGTCAGCGTCGAACAGGCGCTGCAATTCGACCAGCGAGGCGCTGGCTGTGCGGTGTGCCTCTTCGCGCAACTTGTCGACGCTGTAGATTTCGCGCGACTCCGGCATGGCCGGCGAGCCGATCGCCCAGACGACGCGGACCCGGCCGTTGAATGCGCGGGCCAGGGCCGCAGCTTCCTCCACCGCGAGGTGGGACTCATGGGTGCCGTCGAAGGCGGCAAGAATGCGTTGATGCATGGGGCGCTCCGCGGAATCGGAATGGGAATGCCTCACTGTAGCAGCGCAGGTGGGCGATGCTGCACCCCGGATGTGCCCGGGGTTGCGCGTCGTCAAACGGGAGTTGTCGTGCGCGCTGGGTGCGCCAGCAGCAAGTCGAGCAGCCCTTGCGCCGCCACCGACAGACTGCGCCCGTCGCGCCGGATGACATACAGCGTGCGCACCAACCCGGGCAGCGGCAGCGGCCGCACCACCAGCTCGGGCAGCCGGAACTGGAACAGCGCCAACGCCGGAATGACGGTGATGCCCAGGTTGGCCGCCACCAGCGCGGCCGCCGTGGCCAGGTGCTCGACTTCCATGCCGCTGCGCAGCTTGGTCGGGTGCAGCGCCGCATCCAGGTATTGCCGGATGCTCGTGTTGCGCGCGAGGTGGATGAACGGCGTATCGACAAGATCGCCCACGGCCAGGGCCCGCTTGCGCGCCAACGGGTGCGCCTCGTGGCAGACGAGATGGAAGTCGTCCGCGCAGAACGGTTGTGCGGCCAAGCCCGCCATGTCGGCGCCCATGGCCGCGATGGCGAAGTCCGCCGCTCCGCGCCGGACCATGTCGATGCATGAGTCGGACAGTTGATCGTGCAGCGCCAGCTGAATGCCCGGATGCTGCGCGGAGAACGCGGCCAGCACGCCCGGCAGGATGCCCGCCGCAATCGACGGCAGCGCGGCCACCGTCACGCGCCCGGTGCGGGCTGCGGCGCGATCGCGCAGCTCGGAGAACGTCGCCTCGAAATCGGCTAGCAGGCGCAGGGCCGATTCGGCAAAGGCTTCGCCCTCCGGAGTCAATTCGACATGGCGCGTATTGCGGTCGAACAGGCGCACGCCGGCGTCGGCCTCCAGGTTCTGGATCAGCGCGCTGAAGGCCGATTGCGACAAGTGGCACGTCTGTGCCGCCTGCGTGAAGTTCTTGTGCTCGCGCAGCGCGGCAAAGGCGCGGAGCTGCTTGACGGAGAGGTTCATGGCGATGCCGGGCGTGGTGCGCCAGCTTAGCCTGGAATCTCCAGCGTGAGCAGCGCGCTGGACAGCGACTTGCCATGCGCGTCCAGCGCCAGCGAGCGCGTCACGCCACCGGCCAGCGCCCCGTGCAGCACGAAGTTCAGCGCGCCCAGCTGCGGCAGCACGTAGCGCTCGACCTTGCCGTGGACGAGGTCAGCGAAATGCGCGCGCACGCGTTCGACCGTGACGTGTTGTTCGAGCACGGCAAAGTCTTCGGCGCATTCCGGACGAAGCGCGATGACGGAAATGCATGAGATATCGCCCTTGTCGCCGGCGCGGGTGTGGGCGAGGTCGCGGAGGGTGCGGGGCATGTCAGCTCTCCAGAATGTGCACGGCGTGCGGGGCCAGTTCTGCGGGAATCAACGTCGACGCCACGGCGATGATTTCGCGCGCGTTTTTCGTTGCGCCGCCGCCGCCGGACGGGCCGCAGGTCAGCAGTGTTTCGACTTCGTTGCCGATGCGGACGGCTTCGGCCATCGATTCAGTGCGCGCCGCCACGCGCACGCGCACTTCGTACGGTTCGGCATCGGTGCGCGAAAGGGCCGCGCCGTGCAGCGCATCTACGCCAATCAGCTCGAAGCGCGTTTCCGTCATCTGCACGCCGGTAAGCGCCAGCCGCTCGCGCACGATGTCGAGTGCCAGCTTGCCGCGCGCTACCGCGTTGGGGCCGGCATAGCTGATCTGGCCTTCGCCGATATAGCTGTCGAGATAGCCGATGGAGACCTTCAATTGCCCGGTGCGCGGCGTGCCGGTGGCGCCTTCAATAACGACGCGGTCTTTGCCGTCGGCGTGCATGCGCACGTTGGAGAAGTCCGCCACCACATCCGGCGTGAGGTAACGCGCCGGGTCGTGGATTTCGTACAGCAGCTGCTCCTTGCACGTGGCTTCGGTGACGAGACCGCCGGCTGTGGCGACTTTGGTGATGCGCACCGAGCCGTCTTCACCGACTTCGCCAATGGGGAAGCCCAGACGAGCGAGGCCGGGTACGTCCTTGATGCCGGGGTCGGCAAAGTAGCCGCCTGTGATTTGCCCCGCGCATTCCAGCAGATGGCCGGCCAGCGTGCCGCAGCCCAGGCGGTGCCAGTCGTCCATGCGCCATCCAAACGCGTGGATGAGCGGCCCAAGCGCCAGCGCCGGATCGGCCACGCGCCCGGTGATCACGACATCCGCGCCCTGCGCCAGCGCATCGACAATGCCCTGCGCGCCGAGGTACGCATTGGCCGAAACCATGCGCGCGTGCAGCGATGCGACCGGTGCGCCGCCATCCATGAGCGTGAAGTCGTGGCCGCGGGTTTGCAGCAGGTCGAACACATCGTCGCCGGTGACGGCCGCCACACGCAGCTTGAGGCCGAGTTCGCGGGCGATGTCGCGCGTGCGCTCAGCCGCCGCCTGCGGGTTGGCCGCGCCCATGTTGGTGACGATGCGGATGCCGCGCGCCGCGCATACCGGCAGCACGGCACGCATGCGCGCTTCGAGCAGCGGGTCGTAGCCATGCGACGGGTCTTTGCGACGCACCTGCTGTGCGAGCGCAATGGTGCGCTCGGCCAGGCATTCGAACATCAGCACGTCGATGTCGCCATGCTCTGCGAGTTCCAGCGCCGGCTCGATGCGGTCGCCCGAATAACCGGCGCCGCCGCCGATGCGCAGTGTTTTCAACGCGGTCTTCATGCCATCACCACGGAAGCACGCCCAGCACCACGGCCACTGCGGTCATCAGCAGCGAGGCACCGAACAGAAAAGGGATCGAGAATTTCTGATGGTCGGCCAGCTCGATGCCGCACAGGCCCACCACGAGGAAGGTCGCCGGTGTGAGCGGGCTCACCGGGAAGCCGGTGGTCATCTGGCCGAGCACGGCGGCCTGCGCCACATGCACGGGCGCTACCCCCAGCATCTTCGACGCTTCGGCCACGACGGGTAGCACACCGAAGTAGAACGAATCCGGATCGAACAGCAGCGACAGCGGCATCGACAGCACGCCCAGCACCACCGGAATGTGGTGCGCCATGGCGGGCGGAATGAAATCGACCGCCGTCTTCGCCATCGCCGTGAGCATGCCGGACTTGCTCATGATGCCCGTGAACACGCCGGCGGCCAGCAGAATGCTCGCCATCATCAATGCGGCCTTGGCGTGGGCGTCCACGCGCTGGCGTTGCTGATCGACGTTCGGGTAGTTGATCAGCAGCGCGGCCACGACGCCCAGCATGAACATCACCACCGGGTCGACCTTGCCGCTCACCATCACACCCATCACGACGACGGTGAGGAGAAGGTTGATCCAGAAATTGCGCGGGCGGCGCAGCGCCTGTTCCGCATCTGACAGCGGGCGCGCGACGACCTGCGCGCCACCGGCGTGATGGGCGAGGCCCAGGCGTCTTTCTTCCCGCTTGCCCAGCAGCCATGCGCACGCAAACACGAAAGCGAGCCCCGCAATCTGCACCGGGATCAGCGGGTTGAAGATGTCTGTCACGGGCATGTGCAGCGAGGCGGATGCGCGGATCATAGGCCCCGTCCACGGCAGGAAGTTCACGCCGCACGCCATCGACGTCACGCACGCCAGGATGCGGCGGTCCATGCCTAGCCGGTCGTACAGCGGCAGCATGGCCGGAATGGTGATCAGGAACGCCACCGCGCCCGAGCCGTCCAGGTGAATCAGCAGCGCCAGCAGCGCCGAGCCGACCACGATGCGTGGCGGGCGGCTGCCCACCGTGCGCAGGATGCGGTCGATGATCGGGTCGAGCATGCCGGCGTCCGTCACGATGCCGAAGTACAGGATGGCGAAGATGAACATCCCCGCGACGGGCGCGACGTCCTTGATGCCGCCGATGATGAACTTGCTGGTGTTCAGCCCGAAGCCGCCTACAAGCGCGGCGATGACGGGAATGGCGATGAGCGCGACCAGCGGCGACATGCGTTTCGTCAGGATGACGACAAACAGCGCCACGATGGTCAGCAGCCCGAGCAGTGCGAGCATGGTCTCCTCCGAGTTTTTGGATTCGGAATCCCTGTTGGCGGGATTTCAGAGCGACTCTAGAAGTTGGCGATCTGCCTGTGAAACAGAATATTTGGATCGATTATGCGGATTTGCCGATGAGTGATGCCGACGCCGCCCGCCAAATCGCGGCAGAATGTTCTGCATTCCAATCCAACCTTCCACTGACGGAGCCACCGTGAGCGCTACCCCCACCGTCCTCATCCTGCCGGGCTGGCAGAACTCCGGCCCGGCGCATTGGCAATCGCGCTGGGAGCGCGCGCATGGGGACCGCCGTGTCGAACAGCGCGACTGGTTTGTCCCGAAGCGGGCGGACTGGGTCGCTGCGCTGGAGGCTGAAGTCAGCGCTGCGCCGGGCGATGTCGTGTTGGTGGCGCACAGTCTGGGTTGCGTGCTGACGGCACATTGGGCGGCCACTTCCGCCCGTGCGGTGCGCGTGCGCGGCGCCTTGCTGGTCGCGCCTCCGCAGCTCGATCGTGCCGACATGCCGCCGGAGCTGGCGGACTTTCGGCCCATTCCGCAGCAGCGGCTGCCGTTTCCCGCCGTGCTTGTTTTCAGCACCAACGACCCGTTCAGCGACGCCGCCTGGAGCCACGCCCAAGCCCAAGCGTGGGGTGCGGAGCCCGTCGACATCGGGGCGCGCGGCCATATCAATGCCGAATCGGGTTTGGGCGACTGGCCGGAAGCCCGCGCCATCGTCGCCAAGTGGACGAAAGACCTCATTTGAGGTCGCCGGAATGCAGGGCTTGACCCTGAAGCTTCTTTAGGGTTTTGAATGGAGGCATGAAACCCGATCTCGCCTCCGCCCTGCCTATCCACGACCACGCCAAGCCGGAAGCCTCCGGCTGCGGCGGTTGCTGCGGTCATGCGCAACCGGTCGCCAGTGACGTCGCTGAACACGCCCATGACCATGACCATGGCCATCATGATCACGGCCATGCCCACCACGATCATGATCACGGCCACGCGCCGGTAGCGGCTGCCCCCGTTGACGCCGCCGCACGTGCAGCCGCCACCGGCCGCACCGTCGTGCGCATCGAACAGATGGATTGCCCGACCGAAGAGCGCATGATCCGCGCCAAGCTGGGCAGTGCAGATGGCGTCGTCGCGCTGGATTTCAATTTGCTCGAGCGTCATCTCACCATCCACCACACCGTTGACGATGTGGCGCCCTTCCTGGAAGCGCTGCGCGCCATCGGCATGGACGGCGAGGTGCTCGAGCAGCGCGATCGCCTGGCCGCCACACCCGCTGAGCCGACCCGCATCTCGCGCCGCACGTGGCTGCTCGGCATCGGTGGCGTGACCGCATTCGGCGCCGAGGCCATCGCCTGGTCGCTCGGCGATCACGCGTGGCCGGTGCTGGGGCTGGCGTTAGCCTCCATTGCATTGGCCGGCGGCCCGACGCTGCGCAAGGGCTGGATTGCCGTGCGCGCGCTCACGTTCAACATCAACTTCCTGATGGCGGTGGCCGTCATCGGCGCGCTGCTGATCGGCAAGTGGGCCGAAGCGGCCATGGTGATCTTCCTATTTGCAGTGGCAGAAGCCATCGAGGCGCGCGCGCTGGTGCGGGCCCGCGATGCCGTGCGCGCCCTGACGGCCATCGCACCGGACACCGCAGAGTTGGCCGATGGCGCGGGCGGCTGGCGCGATGCGGCGGTCGACAGCGTTGCCGTCGGCGCGCGCCTGCGTGTGCGTACCGGCAGCCGCGTGCCCGTCGACGCGCGCATCGTGAGCGGCCGCGCCGCGGTGGACGAATCGCCCGTCACCGGCGAAAGCCTGCCGGTGGAAAAAACCGTTGGCGACACCATCCTTGCCGGCACGATCGTCACCGACGGCGTGGTGGAGGCGCAAGCCATGGCGTTGGCTGCGGACAGCACGCTGGCGCGTATCGCGGGGGCCATCCAGCAAGCACAGTCGCAGCGCGCGCCCACGCAGCGCTTTGTCGACAAGTTCTCTTCCATCTACACGCCCGCGATGATGTTGCTGGCGCTCGCAGTGGCCGTCATCGGCCCGCTCGTCACCGCCGACGGTTGGCTGGCGTGGACATATCGCGCGCTCGTGCTGCTGGTGATCGCGTGCCCGTGCGCGCTGGTGATCTCCACGCCGGTCACGGTCGTCAGCGGCCTAGCCGCCGCTGCACGCCGCGGTATTGTAGTCAAGGGCGGTGTGTATCTGGAAAGCGGCCGGCGCCTGCGCGCGCTGGCTCTGGACAAGACCGGTACGCTCACCGCAGGCCGCCCGGTGCTGGATGCGGTGATGTTGCCCGACGGCACACGCCGCGCCGTCGCGGATCTGAACGCCGCGACCGACGCGACGCAATTGCGTGCATTGGCAGTGGCCGCAGCGCTCGATGCCAACACCACGCACCCGATTGCCGTGGCCATCGTGCAGGCCGCTGCCGCGCATGGCGCGGTCGACGCGAATGCCGTGGAAGACCTGTCGGTGCTGCCGGGCCGTGGTGTGGCGGGCACGCTGGGCGGCGTACGTTGGCATCTGGGCAACGCGGCGCTCGTCGCAGAGCGTGGCTTCGACACCTCTGCCTGGCGTGCCGCTGCCGAGTCGCTGCAAGCCGAAGGCATGTCTGCCGTCACGCTGTGCGATGCGAACGGCGCCGTGGCGCTCTTCGGCGTGCGCGACCGCGAGCGCCCCGAAAGCGCCGAGGCCATCGCCGCATTGCGCGCGCTGGACGTGACGCCCGTCATGCTCACCGGCGACGACCGCCGCGCCGCACAGGCCATCGCCAAGACGGTCGGCATCGACACCGTGCACGCAGAGCAGCTGCCTGCCGACAAGCAACGCGTGGTGGGCGAGCTGGCCGCGCAACACGGCTTCGTCGGCATGGTCGGCGACGGTATCAACGACGCCCCGGCGCTGGCGCGCGCCGACATCGGTTTCGCCATGGGCGCCGCCGGCACGGCCACCGCGCTGGAAGCCGCCGACGTGGCCATCATGGACGACGACCCGCGCAAGCTCGCCAGCTTTATCCGCATCAGCCGTCGCACGGTGGCCGTGCTGCGTCAGAACATCGTGCTGGCGCTGGGCATCAAGGCGGTATTCCTGGCGCTGGCCGTGATGGGCGACGCAACGCTGTGGATGGCGATCTTTGCCGATGTGGGCGCGAGCCTGCTGGTGGTGTTCAACGGGCTGCGGGTGATGCGCACGCGCGTCTGACCTGTCGGCGCGCGTGCGGGAACGACGCGATCAGCGCAGCCCTGTAATCCGCGCATCCTTCGGATAGGTGATGAGGTAGTCAGCCGAGAAGCGCGCGCTCTCGCCGGCCGGAATGGTCTGCTCCCACGCGATCACGCCGGCGCGGCGTTCCCAGTTGCGCTTGGCAGGCTCCGGCGTGAAGGTCGAGCGCACCTTGATATCGTCGGACTGGCTGACCGGCGTGGCCTCCAAAATCTGCACGTCGATGGCGTCGCGGTGGCGGTTGCGTACGGTGTAGAGCGCCGCCAACTGGCGCTCGTTGCGGTTGTCCAGCAGGCCCACGCTGCGCTGGAAGGTCTTCGGCGTTTCCACCACCACGCTGACCAGATCATCGCGGCCAAATGGCAGCGTGACCTTCTGGTCTTCGCCGGCCGGATTCCACTGCGTGCTGCCGACCACCGCGCCATCGCGGCGCAACTGCATGTTGCCGGCGGGCCAGATGCCTTGCGGGCGGTCCACCGTGGCGACCAGGTAGGCGGTGGCGTCCATGCGCGGCGTGCTGCGCGCCGCCAGCTTTGCGGGCAGCGTTTCGCTGGCCAACGTGAGCGTGACCTTCTGGGCGTCGGAGGGCAGTTCGGCTGCGCCTTGCACGTCGAACTCCGTAGCAAACGCGGTCTGGACGGCATTCACTTCGAACAGCGGTTCGGCATCGGCCTCACGCTGTTCATTGTTCCGGCCGAATCTGGCCTTGGGCGCCGGCGCCATCGCTGCGGGTGCGGCGGGATAGGGCATGGCCTGCGGCGGCGGTTGAATATCCAATTGCCACGCATATGGTTCCGGCCCGCGTGGCGTGTTGCGCGGCTGGCCGGTCGACAGGCGCAGACGCACGCCGCGCCAGTCCTCGCCGGTGGATTGCGCAAGCGTGGCTTGCCGCTCGACCACAACGTTCGAACGTACCGAATCCACGCTCGCCTGATACGCCGGGCGCCAGCCCGCACGCGATGTCTGATAGCTCACGCGCAACTCACCGCCGCGCGGTGCCGCCACGGCAATGCGCACGGTGCGCAGCGTACTGGACGCCGAGCCGTGCGTGCGTTGCAGCGCGTCAAGCTGCGCCTTCAGTTCTGCATCGCGCTTCTTCAGTTGTTCCTGGCGGGTGAAGACGTCTTGCGCATTACGGGCCAGCGCGTCGGTGGCGCGGCCCAGCGTGGAAAAATCGGTGGCCGGCGCGCGGCCATCGCCGCCCGTGCGTTCGCTCACGGCCTTCAGGTAGCTGGCCGACAGCGCGTTCGCCTGGATCTGCACGCCAAGCGCGGCACGCTGGTCTTCGAGCGCGCGGATCTGGGTGTCCAGCGCCGTTCTGGCGCAGCCGCTGCCCTCGCTGGGAACGCTTTCCACGCGGACATCACCCACGCGGATGCTGCTGTCGCCTTCCACGCGCAGACTGTCGGCGTCGAACGTCATGGGCAGGCAGGCCAGCTCTACGCTGCGGGCGCCCGGCGCGACCGTGGCCGTGCGCACGACGGTGGCGCTATCCGGATACAACGTGACATCGGTGATGCGCGAAGGCGTCGCTGCCTGCGCCATGACAGCCGCGGCAGACGCGATGGCGCCAAGCGCTGCGCATGCCATGCGTTGTCGATGCTGGAATCGTGCTGCTGCAGCCGGTTTCGTCTTCATCCGCCCCACCCACGTGTCGTGAAATGCGGCGAGTATCGCACGTCAAAGCGCACGTCAAAGTGACGTGCCCCGCAGGGGAAAAGACCGTTCAGCGATGCACGCCGCGAATATGCCGGTGCGCGTGTTCGCCCTCGCCATGTTCGTGGCTGTGGCCTTGATGAGGGGCGGCGACGGGTTCCTCGTGCAGCGATTGCAGCACGCCGCATTCGGCCACGGACGCGGCCGTCGTGCAGCGTTGCCCGATCGCCTCGATCTGGCCTTTGAGATCGGTCAGCTCGGCGATGCGCGCTTCAACGTGGCGCAGGTGCTCGTCCAGCAGGTTGTTGATTTCTTCGCAGGACGCCTGCGGATTGGCCTGCAGCTCGAGCAGCCGGCGGATTTCAGTGTGCGCCATGTCGAGCGACCGGCACTTCGCAATGAAGGCCAACTGCTCGACATGCTCAGGCGTGTAGACGCGGTAGTTGTTGGCGGCGCGCGCAGCCGGGGGCAGCAGGCCCTGCGCTTCATAGAAGCGAATGGTCTCGATGCTGATGCCCGTGCGCTGGGCGAGTTCGCCAATTTTCATACGCGTTGAAAAAGAGTCAGAAGACAGTCGGCTCGGCGGTGATGGCTTCGACGCCGGCGACTTTCAGGCAGGCGTCCAAGCAGGCGCGGCAGGCCGTTGCACAGGCGCTGCAATGGCCTTGGCCGTGATGATCGCATTCTTCGGCACACTGGGAGCAGATCTCGGCGCAGTCTTCCAGGAGCAGTTCTGCAAATTCGCTGTTGCGCTCGAGGAATTTGCGCGTCAGAGCGCAGTATTCCGCGCAGTCCGTGCACACGCTGATGCAGCGCGCCATGGCTTCAGCGTGGCCGTTCTTGCCGGATTCCGTCGCGCAGTGAGTGCAAGCGGCCTCGCATGCCTGCAGCGCCTGGATCACACTGGCAAAACGCTTGGCATTCTCTTTCGCGGTCGGACGAGTGGTCATGTCGGTTCTCCTGTGGCAGTGGATGTGCACGCGCGCGCGCTTGGGAAGGGATGCGCCCGGGCGTGGCCCGAGCGTCATCTCTCCAATTTAGCAACTCGCGCTCCACTGCGTGAGCCCGACTTGTGCTTTATACCGCTTCTGCCTCGCTCTTGCCGCTGCGCAGCATGCCGTTGCCGGCACGTGCAATCAGGCGATTGACGCCGCCCACCACGGCGCGGATCGACGCTGTCGTGAGATTGGCATCCACGCCCACGCCGAATACGCTGCCCGCCACGCCCGGCGCGGCCATTTCGGCAAACGCGATGGCATCGGCATTGGCGCCCTGGCCGAGCGCGCGCTCTTCGTAGTGATGGATCGACACCGGTGCCGTCAGCACGTGCGACAGCGCATGTACCAGCGCATCGAGTGGTCCGTTGCCGGTGCCTTCGCAGATGTGCTCGCGGTCGGCGATGTTGACCACCAGGCGGATGTGCTGGCTGCCGTCATCGCGCTCGGTCAGGCGGTGGGATACGTAGCCGATCGCGCCATCGCCGCGCAGATAGGTCTGCTGGAAGAGCGCCCAGATGTCGGCGCCCGTCGCTTCGCGGCCGCTCTCGTCGGTCAACTGCTGCACGGTGCTGCTGAACTCCACCTGCAGGCGGCGCGGCATGGCCACGCCATAGCCGGATTCCAGCAGATAGGCGATGCCGCCCTTGCCGGACTGGCTGTTCACGCGAATGATCGAGTCATACGTGCGGCCCACGTCGGCGGGGTCGATCGGCAGGTAGGGCATTTCCCACAGCGCATCGGGCTTCTGCACGGCAAAGCCCTTCTTGATCGCATCCTGGTGCGAGCCCGAGAACGCCGTGAACACCAGGTCGCCCACGTACGGATGGCGCGGATGCACGGGCAGTTGCGTGCAGTCTTCGCAGGTCCGTGCCACGTCATTGATGTGCGAGAAATCCAGCTCCGGATCCACGCCCTGCGAATACAGGTTCAACGCAAGCGTGACGAGATCCACGTTGCCGGTGCGCTCGCCGTTGCCGAACAGGCAGCCTTCCACGCGATCGGCGCCGGCCATCACGGCCAGTTCAGCCGCTGCCACGGCAGTGCCGCGGTCATTGTGCGGATGCACGGAGAGGATGATCGAATCGCGGCGCGCCAGGTTGCGATGCATCCATTCGATCTGGTCGGCGTAGATGTTTGGCGTGGCCATCTCCACCGTGGCAGGCAGGTTGAAGATGATCTTGTGCTCGGGCGTGGGCTCCCAGACTTCGGTCACCGCGTTGCAGACCTCCAGCGCAAAGTCCAGCTCGGTGCCGCTGAAGACTTCGGGGCTGTACTGATACGTCCACTGGGTTTCGGGCATCGTTTCCGCAATCTCGCGGATCAGCTTGGCGCTTTGCACGGCAATGCGCTTGACGCCTTCGCGGTCGGTGTTGAACACCGTGCGGCGGAACACCGGCGCGGTCGCGTTGTAGACGTGGATGATGGCGCGTTTGGCGCCGCGCAGCGATTCCATCGTGCGGCGGATCAGGTCTTCGCGGGCCTGCGTGAGCACTTCGATGGCCACGCCGTCGGGGATGTGTCCGCCCTCGATCAGCTCGCGGACAAAATCAAAATCGGTTTGGGAGGCAGCGGGGAAAGCGGCTTCGATTTCCTTGAAGCCGATCTGCACGAGCATCTTGAACATGCGCATCTTGCGCTCGGCGTTCATGGGCTCGAACAGCGCCTGGTTGCCGTCGCGCAGGTCCGTGCTCATCCAGATCGGGGCACGGGTGATCGTCTTGTTGGGCCAGGTGCGATCGGCGAGGGCGATGGCGGGGAAGGGGCGGTACTTGGTGGCGGGGTTCTTCAACATGGTGAGTGCGTCCTGTGAGATCGAGATCGGTTTCGTACAACGGGGACGGCCGCGCGGGCAGCGTCCGGGGTGGCCGGAATCGGGTTCGGGAGGTGGCGGCCAGACAGCCACGGGCGCGTGGTCTGGCAACCGGTCGGTAGTCGTAGCGAAAGCGGGATCGAGGCGGGCATGAGAAAGCTCCAACGATTCGGCGCACGGACTGCGCCACACACAAGGCCCGTCGCCGCTCAGGGCACGGACCGGTCAAACACCGGAACGAGGGGGAAAGAGAGGTCTACGCGCTTACACGCGTAGTAGAGAAGCGGATAGCAGACCGCGCACGCACGAGAGGGTGCGGGCAGGAGCGGTACGGAGGGTGGTCTGCTGAGAATGCATTTGGCGATAGTGATGGGGAGGGTGGGGTGTTGTCAAGCTGCCTGGGCGGATTCCGGACGGTTTTTTGGGGCACATGAAACACCAGATCCGGAGCCGACGAAAACGTGTGCAGCCCGCTAGAAGCCATGTGATGTGGCGCCAGCAGAACCCATCCGAACCTGCTTTAATACACCCCGTCCATGCCGCCAGCCCGCTATATCAAGGGGTTTATAACGGCAAGACTCCCTCACGCCCCACAAGGAGAATCCCACAATGGTCACGTTGAACATCAACGGCAAACCGGTGGAAGTTGATGCCGATCCGTCGACGCCGCTGCTCTGGGCGTTGCGCGACAACCTCGGCCTGACCGGCACGAAATTCGGATGCGGCGTCGCATCGTGCGGCGCCTGCACGGTGCACCTGAACGGCCAGCCCACGCGCAGCTGCGTGCTGCCGATTTCTGCGGTGGCCGGCCAGCAGATCACCACGTCGGAACACATCGCCGATGACAAGGTCGGCAAGGCCGTGCTCGACGCCTGGGTCAAGCACGACGTGGCGCAATGCGGCTACTGCCAGAGCGGCCAGATGATGAGCGCGGTGGGTTTGCTGCGCACCAAGAAGAAGCCGACCGACGCCGACATCGACAGCGCGATGGCCGGCAACCTCTGCCGCTGCGCGACGTACCAACGCATTCGCGCGGCCATTCACGACGCAGCGAAGTCGCTGGCCTGAGCCCCACCGGAGAATTCACGATGCGTATTCGAAATCTTGAAGCGCTGGCCGGTGGCGGCGCGCAACATCAACCGGCGTCAGCGGATGCCGGGTCGGCAACGCTTGACCGACGCAGCTTTCTGAAGCTCACGACGCTGGCCGGCGGCGGCCTGGCGTTGGGCGTGGTGCCGGCGTTTGCGGGCGCGCAGGACGCGAAGGCCAAGCCGCCCTCGCCGCCGCAGGCATTCATCATCATTGCGCCGGACAACACCGTCACCGTGGCGGTGAACCGGCTGGAATTCGGTCAGGGTGTGCACACGGCATTGCCGATGGCGCTGGCCGAAGAACTCGACGTCGATTGGCGCAATGTGCGCGGCATGTTGGCGCCGGCGGGCGATCCGTACAAGGACCCGGGCTTCGGCATCCAGATGACGGGCGGCTCGACGGCGCTGAATCACTCGTTCCAGCAATACCGCGAGCTGGGCGGTCGCGCGCGTGCCATGTTGATCTCGGCAGCGGCCGAGCGCTGGAAGGTTGACCCGTCGACATGCCGCACCGCCAATGGCGTGGTCACGTCGGGCAGCCACCGCGCCACGTATGGCGAGCTTGCTCAGGCCGCGATGGCGCTGCCGGTGCCGGCGCAGGTCACGCTGAAGAACCCGTCGCAGTTCCGCATTGTCGGCAAGCCCACGCCGCGCCTCGATGCGCGCGCAAAGCTCGACAGCTCGCTCAAGTTTGGTCTGGACACGCGCTTGCCCAACATGAAGGTCGCCGTGCTGGCCCGCCCGCCGCGTTTTGGCGGCAAGGTGGCCAAGTACGACGCGGCGGCGGCCAAGGCGGTGAAGGGCGTGGTCGATGTGCTGCAGATTCCGACCGACCGGGGCGGCACGGGCGTTGCCGTCATCGCCGACGGATATTGGCCGGCCAAGCAGGGCCGCGACGCGCTGCAGGTCACGTGGGAAGACGCCGGCTCGACGGTGTCCACGCCGGCCTTGATGGCGGAGTACAAGAAGCTCGCCGGCCAGCCCGGCACCGTGGCCAAGGCCGCGGACATGAGCGCCATCCAATCCGCCGCAACGCGGATCCAGGCGGACTACGAGTTTCCTTACCTCGCGCACGCGCCAATGGAGCCGCTGAACTGCACGATCGATCTGCAGAAAGACGGCGGCAAGACCACGGGCGCGAAGGTGTGGGTCGGCTCGCAGTTCCAGACCATCGATCAGGGCGCGATTGCCAAGGTGCTCGGCGTGTCGCCCGAAAAGATCGAGCTGAATACGATGATGGCGGGCGGTGGCTTTGGCCGGCGCGCGATCACCACGTCGGACTACGTGGTGGAAGCCGCCAACGTGGCGAAGGCCTATGCGGCCGCCGGACACAACGGCCCCGTCAAGGTGATCTGGAGCCGCGAAGACGACATCCGCGGCGGCTATTACCGCCCGATGCATCTGCACCGCGTCAATGTGGGCGTGGACAGCGGCGGCAAGGTCGTCGGCTGGGACCACGTGATCGTCGGTCAGTCGATCCTCAAGGGCACGCCGTTCGAGGCCTTCATGGTCAAGAACGGGGTGGACGAAACCATGGTCGAGGGCGTGATCGAAAACGACTACGGCTTCCCGATGCAGCTGACGGTGCACCATCCGGACGTGAACGTGCCGGTGCTGTGGTGGCGTTCCGTGGGCCACACGCATACGGCCTACGTGATGGAAACGATGGTCGACGAGGTGGCGCATGCGGCCAAGCAGGATCCGGTCGCTTTCCGTCTCGCGCGCTTTACCGGCAAGGAGCATGAACGCCATCGTGCGGCGCTGCAGCTGGCTGTCGACAAGTCCGGCTACGGTAAGCGCAAGCTGCCCAAGGGTCAGGCCTGGGGCGTGGCGGTGCATGCCTCGTTCGAGTCGGTGGTGGCGTATGTGGTGGAGGTGTCGGTCGACCAGGGCAAGCCGCGCGTGCATCGTGTCACCGCAGGCGTGCATGCCAACCGCGTGGTCAACCCGATGGGCGCCGAAGCGCAGATTCAGGGCGCCTGCGTGTTCGGCCTGGCGATGATCCAGCCGGGCTTTGCCATCGACATCGAAAACGGTGCCACCAAGAACAGCAATTTCACCGACTTCCCGCCCGTGCGCATGCCGGACGCGCCGCCGGTGAACGTGTTCTTCGTGCCGTCGGAAGACAACCCGACCGGGCTGGGCGAGCCCGGCACGCCGCCGATTGCACCGGCGGTTGCCAACGCGCTGTTCACGTTGACCGGCAAGCGTCAGCGCAAGCTGCCGTTCGACACGGTGTAGTTGTCATCATCGCGTGATGAAATGGAAGCCGGCATGCAGTCCTGTGTGCCGGCTTTCTTGTTCTTGCAGCCTCGTATCCCCCAGTTTTGCGGACCGATTCTTGCGTCCGCGATTGCGTTGTTCACCCCCGGAGGAGCATGTCATGGCATTGAATATCCTGTACACCGCCCACGCCAAGGCCACAGGCGGCCGCAACGGCCACACGCAAACCGAAGACGGCCAGGTCTCGCACGACCTGTCGGTGCCCAAGGCCATGGGCGGCCCCGGCAAGCCGAATACCACCACGCCCGAAGACCTGTTTGCCGCCGGCTATGCCGCGTGCTTCGGTTCGGCGTGCGACTTTGTCGCCAAGAGCATGCTCAAGCTCAATCCGAGCAACATCGAGATCCACTGCGATGTGGGGATCGGCACGCGCGATGAAGGCGGTTTCGGCCTGAAGGTCGGATTGACGGCGCGGATCAGCGGGCTATCGCAAGCCGATGCCGAGAAGCTGGTGGCCCAGGCGCATCAGGTGTGCCCGTATTCGAACGCCACGCGCAACAACGTGGAAGTCACCCTCAAGACCGAGGTGGTCTGATGCTGCAGCGGCCTGTTGTTGGCGTGTTGCTGGCCGCGGGCCGCGGCAGCCGGTTTGATGCGGCGGGCGTGGCCAACAAGCTGCTTGCCCCGCTGCCCGATGGAACGCCCGTGGCGGTGCGGGCCGCGCGGCACCTGATGCTGGCAGTGCCCGACGTGGTGGCAGTGGTGCCCGCCGCTGCCACACATGGCGCGCAGGTCGATCAACTGGCCGCACTGCTGGCCCAGGCCGGTTGCGAGGTCTTGCGCTGCCCCGACGCTGCACGTGGCATGGGCGCCAGCCTGGCTGCCGGCGTAGCCGCGCGCCCGCAAGCCGGCGGGTGGATCATTGCCCTGGCCGACATGCCGTGGATCGCCCCTGACACCATCACCCAGATCGCCAACGCAGTGGACCCACGCCGTTGCGTGGCGCCCTTTCATGCCGGCCAGCGGGGCCACCCGATCGGCTTCGGCGCCGACTTCTTCTTGGGCCTGACATCGCTCGACGGCGACGAGGGCGCGCGGCGGCTGATTGATCCTGCCAAGCTCATCCGCATCGAGACGGATGACGCCGGCATCGTGCGCGATGTCGACACGCCGGCCGATCTCGCCCGCTGATGACAGGCGCTTCGTCGTAGTCTCCGGAGCCTCATAATCCATAAATCATCATAGTTGACAATAATATCAACTATGACTAGATTAAGCATGCTCGCGGCGAAGCCGGGCCGTCATCGGCTGAGTGCTGCCTGCGAGCCATGTTTGAGGTGCTTATGGATCATTTCGAGAGCCTGCGACTCTTTCGTACGATCGTTGAGGTCAGGAATTTCAGGCGAGCAGGGCAGATGCTCGGGGTGTCGCCGTCTGTCGTTTCCCGGGCGATGACGTCCCTGGAAGAGCGGCTTGGGGCGCGCCTGTTCCACCGTTCGCCAAAGCAGTTCTCGCTGACGGACGCGGCGCACCGGCTTTATGACGGATGCTGCCGCGTGCTCGACGATCTGGACTGCCTTGAATCCGATGCACGCAGCCAGGGGCACCTGCCGGTCGGCGTGCTGCGGCTCGTCGCTCATACCACGGCAACGTCGGCGTGGCTGGCCCCGCTGGTCGCGTCCTTCAAGCGGCAACACCCAAACCTCATGGTGGATGTGACGTTGGCGGAGGGCGTTGTCGACCTTGCGACCGAGGGCTACGACATCGGCCTGGTCTTGCCGTTCATGCTGGCAACGGATCTGGCGGTGACGCGCATGCTGCAGCGCTTGCCATTGGCCATCGTGGCGGCACCCGACTACCTGGATTCGCATGTGCACCCGCGTCACCCGGTCGATCTGTCGGACCACGTTTTCGTGACGGTGCCCCCTTCGGTGCATAAGCCCGTCGTGACGTTCCGCGCAGAGGGGGCGCCGCTCATGGTTCCACTGCAGTATGAAATCACGTCGAACAACGCCGCCTTCAACCGTGAAGTCGTGCTGGCCGGACTCGGCATGGGGCTGTTGCCATTGGCCTTGGTTGAAGACGATCTGCGCGAAGGGCGCCTCGTCCGGTTGCTTGGCGAACATGAAATCCTGGATACCGCAGCGGAGGTTCGCCTCGCTTACATGAGCCGATCGATGGTTCCCGCCAGGGTCCGCGCATTCATCGACCACGCCGTCGCGTATTTTGAGGAGAAGTGAGGTGCGGGTTCCTTCTCCTCGGCCAGGCACCGCTGCCCTGTGCGAACGGTGCAATGTCCATCATCGGGGTAGCGCACGTCTATCCAAAACGCTGGTGTCTGCTTTGATACGGCGCCAGGCCTGGCTGTGGGGCCTTGTCGCGCTTGCCATCGGTGTTCTGATGTGGGCGCTGCGGCCGGTGCTGACGCCGTTCCTGCTCGGCGCGCTGATTGCATACATGCTGCAACCCGGGGTGGAGTGGCTGGCGCGTCATCGCGTGCCCCGCTGGCTGGCTGCGTTGGCGATGATCCTCTGCTTTGCGGCGATGGCCGCGCTGCTCGTCACGCTGATGTTCGCGGTGGTCCAGACCGAAGGTCCGCAACTCCAGGCCAAGATTCCCGTGCTGCTTGCCAATCTCAATGCATGGCTGCAGCCCAAGCTGGCCGTTCTGGGGCTTGCTGTCGACCTGGACTTGGCGCATCTGCCCGGTCTGCTGGCCGGACCGAGCCATGGTGGCGATGGCGCTTCCGCCGCTGCCCTCTGGCAATACCTGCGCACAAGCGGCCACGCAATGTTGACCGTGGTCGGCAACCTGGTGCTGGTCCCGCTGGTGCTGTTCTATCTGCTTTACGACCGCCACCAGATGTTTCGGCGCATGGAAAGCCTGGTCCCCCGTCGGTGGCTGGCCACGACGCGAGCATTCGTGATCGACATCGACCGCATGCTGTCGCAATACCTGCGCGGGCAGCTTCTGGTGATGGTCGTGCTGGCCGCGTTCTACCCGATCGCGCTGGCGCTGGCTGGCTTCGACATTGCCCTGCCGCTGGGCTTGTTCACGGGGCTGGCGGTGTTCATTCCTTATGTCGGATTTGCGGCTGGCCTTGCGCTTGCCGTGTTGGCCGCCGTGCTGCAGTTTGGCGATCTGTACGGTCTCGGCGCCGTGGCCGTGGTGTATGGCCTGGGTCAGATCCTGGAGAACGTCTTCCTCACGCCGCGCCTGATTGGCGAGCGCATTGGCTTGCACCCATTGGCGGTGATCTTTGCATTGCTGGCCTTTGGCCACCTGTTCGGATTCTTTGGCGTGCTGCTGGCGTTGCCTGCCAGTGCCATTCTTGCGGCCGCGCTGCGCGAACTGCGCCGCCGCTATCTGGCCAGCGACCTCTATCAAGCCTGATCGATGTGCGCCCTCGCCAGGCAGCGCGAGGGCTCACACAGCGACTGCCGCGTCACCGTCGCTGACCGCCGGCAGCGGCAGTTGCGCAATTCTTTCTGCTTCAGCACGCTTGACGCCCAGTGCCTGGAGCACGAAGACGGCCGCACGTTCGGCCAAATGCTCGACGCGCATCGAAGCGGCCTGACGGCTGCGTCCAGGAACGGCCGAGGCCGCTGCAAAGTGCAGTTCGGCCGCAACACCCGCCAGCACCGTTCCAATCACGGAAACCACGCTGGTCAGCGGATCGGTCACCACGAACCGCTTGGCAGCAAGCCCGCGCTTGCTGTCGCGCAGCAGGCGCAAGCCCAGGCCGCGCGTCAGGGCGCGTGTAGACACGCCTTCGCGTATCAGCAGCCGGCCCCAGACCGGTTCGCGCTGCGCTCGCAGCAACGTGTGACGGACCGAGATGGCGATGACTTCGGCCGGATCGGTCAGGCCATGCGCAATGCCATCCAGCTTGTCGGCAAAGTCTTCAAACGCCCAGTCGATCACGGCGGCAAAGAGCCCTTCCTTCGATTCGAAGTGGTTGTAGAACGAACCGAAGCCCACATCGGCGGCTTCGGTGATCTCGTTGATGGCGACGCGCTCAATGTTTCTTTCGGACAACAGCAACAACGCCGCATGAAGCAGCCGTGCCCGTGTTTCCTGTTTGCGCCGTGTGCCGCGCCGCTCGCGGCAGCCTTCTGCCACGTGATTCGTGAGGTTCCGCATAGGGGTCTGGAATGGTGTTCTCATCCGCGATGATAGTGTCTCACGTCATAGTTGACAATATTATCAGTTATGAGTTTAATGTCGAAATGTAGGGTCGATCAGGGTGATGCGCCCTGAGTTAGGACGCGGTGATGGGGCAAGCCCGCAGGCGAAAAGGCCAGAGAGCCGTCCGCCGCTGCTAGCCAGCTGAATGCAGCCATGCGCCGAGAAGTGGTTCCTGAACGCCGTGGAGACAGGCGACTCGCGTACCCGACATCCGAGTTCCGTGACGCATGGCCCGAGAGCCGATCGCGCAGAAGAGGCGCGGCTCCTGGGTGTGCGTTACCCATTGTTCGTTAGGCCATCACTTGCTTGGAATCATCGTGAAACATCCCGGTCGTCATGCGCAAACGACAGCGCGCCCCCACCTGTCCGTCGTCGGGCGCTCCAAACGTGCGCCCCTTGTCATTGCTGCCTGCTGCGCTGTACTGCTCGCGGGCTGTCACCACAGCGAAACTCTGGTCAGCGCGCCCAAACCGGTCGTTGCGCTGACGCTGCACCCGGACGGCAACGCCGTTGCCAACACACTGCCGGGGCAGGTGCAGGCGCGGTACTCCACGCCGCTGTCGTTCCGGGTGGCCGGCAAAGTGGTCGAGCGCCGCGTGCGCATCGGCGATACCGTCAAGCAAGGGCAGGTGCTGGCGATGCTCGATCAGGCTGACTTGCGCAACGACCTCGCCAACGCACGGGCGCAGCTGGAAGCTGCTGAACATCGTCTCGTCTATGCCAAGCAACAGCTTGACCGCGACCGTGCGCAATCGCAGGCGAACCTGATTGCGCCGGCGCAGATGGAGCAGACGCAGGACGCCTACGCATCCGCGCTTGCGCAACGCGATTCGGCGCGGGCACAGGCCGCACTCGTTGGTGATCGCCTGCGCTACGCGACGCTGGTGGCAGACCACGATGGCGTCATCACGTCAGAGGACGCCGACACCGGGCAGAACGTCCAGGCAGGCCAATCGGTCTATCACCTCGATTGGACGGGCGACGTCGACATCGTTTGCGATGCACCGGAGAGTGCGCTGTCCTCGCTGACCGTCGGAAGCAAGGCTCGCGTGAGCCTTCCCGCCGCGCCTTCGGAGAGCTTCGAGGCGCGTGTGCGCGAGGTCTCGCCGACGGCCGATCCGCAAAGCCGGACGTGGCGCGTCAAGCTGTCGCTCGTGGCGCCGAACGCGGCGGTGCGCATGGGCATGACCGCCACGATCGCGTTCGACGCCAGGGGCGACGCGGGCGCCGCGCGTCCGTTCAAGTTGCCGGTCACCGCGCTCTTTCATCGCGGAGAAGAACCCGCAGTCTGGGTGGTGCGCGCCAACACCGATACCTTGGAGCTGCGCCCCGTCACCATCGCGCGTTACGACGAGCGCAGCGTGCTGGTCGCTTCCGGCCTGCGCGACGGCGATCGCGTTGTCATGCAGGGCGTGCACGCCGTGAACGCCGGCCAACATGTGCAAGTGGTTGCCCCGCTGCACCCTGAGGACTTCGCATCATGAGCGCCGACGATCGCGAAACCGTGCAAGGCACGGCGCCGGCTGCGGCGTCTGCATCTCAGGTGGACGAAGGCGGCTTCAACCTGTCGGCATGGGCGCTGCGCCACCAACAGCTGGTGATCTTCCTGATTGGGCTGGCCACGCTTTTTGGCGTGATTGGCTACACGCATCTCGCGCAGTCTGAAGATCCGCCGTTCACGTTCCGGACGATGGTGATCCAGACGTACTGGCCCGGCGCCACCGCGCGCGAAGTCCAGGAGCAGATCACCGACCGCATCGGGCGCCAGCTCCAGGCGGCGCCGTATGTCGACAACATCAAGAGCTATTCGCGCCCCGGCGAGTCGATGATCTTCTTCGCCATGAAGGACTCGGCTCCCGTGAAGGACGTGCCCGAAACCTGGTACCAGGTGAGAAAGAAAGTGGGCGACATCCGCGCGACATTGCCCAAGGGCACGGTCGGGCCGTTCTTCAACGATGAGTTCGGCGATGTCTACACCAATATCTACGCGCTGGAAGGCGATGGCTTCTCGCCAGCGCAGCTGCACGACTATGCAGACAAGCTGCGGACCGTTCTGCTGCGCGTGCCCGGTGTCGCCAAGGTGGACTACTTCGGCGATCCGGCCCAGCACGTCTTCATCGAAATCTCGAACGCGCAGCTGACCCGGCTCGCCATCACGCCGCAGCAGATCGCACAGGCCATCGACGCACAGAACACCGTGGCACCGGTCGGCACGATCACGACCGCCGATGACCGCGTCTTCGTGCGGCCGACCGTCGCGTTCAAGGATGTGCAGGCGCTGGCCGACATGCTGATCACCGTGAACAAGCGGACCTTCCGGCTGCGCGACATCGCCAAGATCACGCGCGGCTATGACGACCCGCCCGTGACGCAGATGCGCGCCAACGGTCATGCCGTGCTGGGCATTGGCGTGACGATGCAGAAGGGCGGCGATGTGATCGACCTCGGCAAGGCGCTCGACGCCACGGCAGGCGAACTGCAGGCGACGCTGCCTGCAGGGCTCAAGCTGTCTCCGATTTCCAGCATGCCGCACGCTGTCAAGCACTCCGTCGACGAATTCGTGCGGTCGGTTGGTGAGGCCGTGGCGATTGTTCTGGTGGTGAGCCTTGTGTCGCTGGGCTTGCGCACGGGCATGGTGGTGGTGATCTCCATCCCGATCGTGCTGGCGGTGACCGCACTGTGCATGCACATCTTCGGCATCGGGCTGGACAAGGTTTCACTCGGCACGCTGGTGCTGGCGTTGGGGCTGCTCGTGGACGACGCCATCATTGCCGTCGAGATGATGGCGGTGAAGCTCGAGCAGGGTTGGAGCCGCTTGCGCGCCGCTGCCTTTGCGTACTCAAGCACGGCTTTCCCGATGCTGACCGGCACGCTGGTGACGGTGTCCGGCTTCCTGCCGATCGCGCTCGCCAAGTCGAGCACGGGCGAGTACACGCGCTCGATTTTCGAGGTGTCGGCCATCTCGCTGATCGTGTCGTGGTTTGCAGCCGTGGTGCTGGTGCCACTGCTGGGCTATCACATGCTGCCCGAGCACAAGAACGGTGCCTCTGAACATGGTCATGAGCACGACATCTACAACACCGGCTTTTATCAGCGCCTGTCGGGGTGGATCGCGTTCTGCATCCAGCGCCGATGGGTGATCCTGGGCGTGACGGCCGTGCTGTTCGCACTCGCCATGGCGGCGTTCACGCGCGTGCCCCAGCAGTTCTTCCCGAACTCTGAGCGGCCCGAGTTGCTGGTGGACCTGCGCCTGCCCGAAGGCGCATCGATTGACGCCACGCTGCGCGAAGCAAAGCGCCTGGAGAAAGCGCTCGATGGTCGAAAGGAGATCGAACACTTTGTCGATTACGTCGGCACCGGCGCCCCGCGCTTCTATCTGCCGCTGGACCAGCAGCTTCAGCAGCCGAACTTTGCACAGTTCGTGATCACGGCCAAGAACGTTGAAGAACGCGACGCGCTCTCGCGCTGGCTCAACGCCACGCTCGAGAAGGATTTCTCCGGCGTGCGCACCCGTGTGGCCCAGCTTGAGAACGGCCCGCCCGTAGGCTTCCCGATCAAGTTCCGCGTGAGCGGCGACGACATCGCCACCGTGCGCAATATCGCTGACAAGGTCGCCGAGAAGGTCCGTGCCGACGCGCGCACGCAGAACGTGCAGTTCGACTGGGATGAACCGGCAGAACGTTCGATGTCGTTCGAGATCGACCAGATCAAGGCGCGCCAACTTGGCGTGACGTCGGAAGATGTCTCCAACTTCCTCGCCATGACGCTGTCCGGCTATACGGTCACGCAGTATCGCGAACGCGACAAGCTCATCAATGTCGACCTGCGGGCACCAAAGACGGAACGCGTCGACCCCGCCAGGCTGGCCGGCCTGGCCATGCCAACGCCCAACGGCCCCGTTCCGCTCGGCGCGCTGGGGCATGTGCAGAACAAGCTCGAGTACGGCGTGATCTGGGAGCGCGATCGCCAGCCGACCATCACGGTGCAGGCTGACGTGCGCGGCAACGCGCAGGGCATTGGCGTGACGCGTGACATCGATGCGGCCCTGTCTGCCGAACGCGCCAAGCTGCCGGTGGGCTATCGCATCCAGGTGGGCGGTGCAGTGGAAGAAAGCGTGAAGGGCCAGACGTCCATCAATGCCGAAATGCCGCTGATGATCATTGCCGTGCTGACGCTGCTGATGATCCAGCTCAAGAGCTTCTCGCGCACGTTCATCGTCGTGCTGACGGCACCGTTGGGTCTGATTGGCGTGGTGGCTGCGCTGTTGCTGTTCGGCAAGCCGTTCGGGTTCGTGGCGCTGCTCGGGGTGATCGCCATGTTCGGGATCATCATGCGCAACTCCGTGATCCTGGTGGACCAGATCGACCAGGACATCGCGGCCGGCCAGAAGCGCTTCGACGCCATCATCGGCGCAACGGTGCGGCGCTTCCGGCCCATCATGCTCACCGCCGCTGCCGCTGTGCTGGCGCTGATTCCGCTGCTGCGCTCGGGCTTCTTCGGGCCGATGGCCACCGCGCTGATGGGCGGCATCACCATCGCCACGGTACTGACCGTCTTCTTCCTGCCGGCGCTGTATGCCGCGTGTTTCAAGGTGCGCCCGGACGAACGGGACGTGCCCTCGGCCGCCACTGCAGCCCTGGAGAATTGATCATGAAACTCTCTCGTATGACGTATGCGCTTGCGGCAACGTCGGTGCTCGCTCTTACGGCGTGCTCCCTGGCGCCGACCGCCGTACCGCCCGCCACGCCGTCGCCGGACCATTACGGCGTGGCCACCCAGCCCGCCAAGACAGTGGAAGCAGCCGGCGTCGCCCAGCAGTTTGATGTGGGTGCTGCGCCCGTGCCGCAATGGTGGAAGCTCTATCGCTCCGATGCGCTGAACGCGCTGGTGGAAGAGGGGTTGCGCAACAACCCCACGCTGGCTGCAACGCAGAAGACCTTGTCCGTCGCGCAGGAGGAACTGCGTGCACAGGTGGGGGCGTCCACATTGCCGTCCCTCGACGCGGGGGCGCAGGTCGCGCGGCAGCGCACGCCCAACCTCACAGGCGTGGGACCTGATGCGCTGCGCTACAACGTGTTTGTCGGACAGCTGCAGGCGCACTACACCTTCGACCTGTTCGGTGCGACGCGCTATGCCAACGCCGCGAGCGCTGCGCGGGTGGATGTGCGTGGCTGCGAACTGGAGGCAGCACGGCGCGCCCTCGCCGCGAATATCGTCGGCGCCGTGATCAACGCGGCAGCGCTGGATCAGCAGATCGCATTGACGGAACGCCTCGTTGTGGTGGCAGACGCGACGGCGCGGGACGCCCAGCGGCGCTACGAGCTGGGAGCGCTCTCGCATGCGCAGGCGCTGGCATCGACGCAGAGCGCCGCGTCGCTGGCGGCGACGCTGCCGCAATTGCGTCAACAGCGTGCGGTGTCCGTTCACGCGTTGGCCGTATTGCTGGGCCGCACACCGGACGCGGCGCCCGCGGTGCCGGAGTTCAGCAGCCTTTCGCTGCCGAACCAGGTGCCAGTGGCGGTGCCGTCGCATCTGCTGCGGGCACGGCCGGATATCCGCGCCGCCGCCGCTGCAGTCAGGGCAGCCTCTGCAGACGCAGGCGAGGCAACCGCACAGCTGTTCCCAAGCCTGTCGCTCACAGCCTCGCTCGGTCGCGGTGGGTTGAGCTGGCCGGCATTGCTCTCAGGTGCAGGCGGCTTATGGGCGGTGGGCGCCGGGCTGTCGCAGCCGATCTTTCACGGCGGCGCGTTGATGGCCCACCGCCGGGCCACGCTGGAGCTGTATGACGCAACGGTCCTGCAATACAAGTCGGCTGTGTTGTCGGCATTTGAAAACGTTGCCGATACGCTCGCCGCGCTCGAGAACGATGCGCAGTCGCTCGCTTCAGCCGAAGTGGCGTCGACCGCAGCCCGCACCGCGTTCAACGAGACCGCATCGCGGCGCCGCCTTGGGGCGCTGCCCGCATCCGCGGAGCAGTCGAGCGAGCAGCAGTACCTGACTGCTCAGCTCGACACCGTGCGTGCGACCAGCCGGCGCATGAGCGACACGGCGGCATTGCTGCAGGCAATGGGCGAACTGCCCGCCAACACCGAGCAGACGATCGCCAAAGACTGATAGTGCCTTTGGTTAGGGCCGGCCTCCACGCCCCAAGCGTGGAGTGCCGCGCTTCGCCCCTAGTGCCAATTGGCTTAGTCCACGCCCATGGAATCCGCCCACCTGATTGCCTGTCATGAGTGCGACCGCATGTTTCGGCGGCCGCCACTGTCGGATGGTCTGAACGTCCGATGCTCACGTTGTGCGAGCGACCTCGGCAGCGCCCACAGCGCCCGCCCAACACTCGATTCCACCTCCGCACTGGCGGTTGCGGCGCTCATTACGCTGGTGATCGCGCAATGCTTCCCGATCATTGCGCTCAATGCCCAGGGCATGACGTCGCAAGCCACGTTGTTTGATGCGGTGTATTCGCTATGGGCAGGGCAAATGCGCGTGGTCGCTGCGGTCGTGTTGTTCACGACCACGCTGTTTCCGTCGATGGAACTGGTTGCGCTGCTCTACGTGTTGCTTCCCTTGCGCGCGGGGGCTGTGCCGCCAGGCTTTCGCCACGTCATCCGCTTCCTGCAATGGCTGCGGCCTTGGGGAATGATCGAAGTGTTCATGCTGGGCGTGCTCGTCACGACGGTGAAGATGATCAGCCTCGCGCGGGTGATTCCCGGTGCCGGTCTATTTGCATTCGGCGCGTTGACGGTGCTGCTGGCGCTTGTGTCGCGGTTCGACCCGCACAGGCTCTGGCATGCCTGCGACGAGATCAAGGCCGGGGATGGTGCAATGCCGTCTGCTGAAGTGCGAGCTGACTCGCCGCAGAACGAAGCCGTCGTGGCCGACCCGGTCAAGGGCGTCTGCGCAAAGCAGGTCGGGCTGGTGGCGTGCCACACATGCGGCAGCGTCCAACCGTTTCAGCGGGGCGAGGCACACCAGCGGTGCCATCGTTGCCATTCGATCCTGCACGAACGCCGCCCGGCCAGCGTTTCCCGGACAACCGCCTTGCTGCTTGCCGCTGCGCTGCTTTACATCCCCGCCAATCTGTTGCCGGTGATGCAAAGCACCTCGCTCGGCCGTTCGGAAGACGACACCATCCTGAGCGGCGTGGCGTACTTCTGGACCTCCGGCGATTGGGGGCTGGCCGCCGTCGTCTTCATTGCCAGCGTGGTGGTGCCGATGCTCAAGCTCGTCATTCTTGCGATGCTGGTATTCGCGGCACATCGGCGCTCCACGTGGCGTCCGCACGAAAGGACACGGCTCTATCGCCTTGTTGAACGCATCGGCCGGTGGTCGATGCTCGATGTGTTCGTCGTGGCGCTCACGGTTGCGCTGGTGCACTTCGGCTCCTTCACCGTCATCACGGCGGGCCCGGGTGCACTGGCCTTTGGCGCGGTGGTGATCCTAACCATGATCGCCTCCATGCAGTTCGACCCCCGGCTTATCTGGGATCCCATCCCCGACGAAGACACCGCCGCGCAAGACGGTTCCTGAACGAATCCTGCGCACCCACTTCGTCTGCTTCCTCTTCTTTGCAAGCAATGCGTCCTATCGATCTACCCCTTCCCGATATCACGCCGCCACGGCGCTGGCTTCCGTCCATGGTCTGGCTCGTGCCGCTGATTGCGGCATTGATCGGGCTTGCGCTGGTCGCCAAGACCATCGCCGAGAAAGGCCCCGCCGTCACCGTCACCTTTGCCAATGCCGAAGGCCTCGAGGCTGGCAAGACGAAGGTCAAGTACAAGGATGTCGAGATCGGCACGATTCAATCCATCTCGCTCACGCCGGATCTGAAGCGCGTGATGGTGAAGATTCAACTAGCCCGCGAAGCCGAGCGCTTTGCGGCCAAGGACACCCGGTTCTGGGTGGTTCGCCCGCGTGTGGGCGCGAGTGGCATATCCGGCCTGGGCACGTTGCTTTCCGGTGCGTATATCGGCGTGGATATTGGGCATTCCAAAGACAGCCAGACCCAGTTTGTTGGGCTGGAGAGTCCGCCATCCGTCACCACCGATCAGCAAGGGCGCCAGTTTTCGCTGCACGGCGATTCGCTCGGTTCGGTCGATATTGGTGCGCCGGTCTTCTATCGCCATCTGCAAGTGGGGCAGGTGGTGGGTTTTGCATTGGACAAGCAAGGCGGGGGCGTACAGGTGAAGGTATTCCTCAACGCCCCCTACGACAAATACGTCGGCACCAACACGCGCTGGTGGCATGCCAGCGGCGTAGACCTGCGACTTGATTCCAGCGGCTTGAAGCTGAATACGCAATCGCTGGCCACCGTCATCGTCGGCGGGCTGGCGTTCCAGTCGCCACCGGGTCAGGCGGATGGGCCACCGCCGCCGGACAGCACCGTGTTCCAGCTAGCATCCGATGAAGCGGACGCAATGCGCGAGCCCGACGGTACGCCGCTGACTGTCGTCATGCGGTTCAATCAGTCGCTGCGCGGCTTGTCCGTCGGCGCACCGGTGGACCTGCGCGGCATTGCGCTGGGCAACGTCACCGACATCGGCATCGAATACGACGAGGCTGGCAAAACATTCAGCATGCGCGTCACGATGGCGCTGTATCCGTCGCGGCTGAGCCGGCGCACCAACACCTCGCTGCCCGCGCCGGATACGCCGGGCGCTCATGAACTGCTGCAGCACTTGGTCATGCAGGGGCTGCGCGGGCAGCTGCGCATGGGCAACCTCCTGACGGGCCAGTTGTATGTGGCGCTCGACATGTTCCCCAAGGCGCCACGTGCGACGGTCGATGTCCACCGCTCGCCGGTCGAGTTGCCGACCGTGCCGAATTCGCTGGATGAGCTGCAGGTGCAGCTTGCCGACATCGCGAAGAAGCTCAACCAGGTGCCGTTCGACAAGATCGGCAACAACCTGAATGGCACGCTCGAAAATGCGAACCGGCTGTTCGGTCATCTCGATAAAGACGTCGTGCCGCAGGCGCGGGACACGCTGGCCTCTGCACAGCAGACCTTCAATGCGGCGCAGGCGACCTTGCGGCAGGACTCACCGCTCCAGTCGGACGTGCATGACGCGATGCAGGAACTGACGCGCACGCTTCAATCGGTCAATGCGCTGACGGACTATCTGGAGCGTCACCCGGAATCGCTGTTGTTTGGCAAAAAAGGAGATGCACGGTAATGGTGTCGTGGCTCCCAATTTGCCGCGTCGTTGCCGGCGTGGTTGTCTGCGCAGCGCTTGCATCATGCAGCTCGCCGCCGGAGCGCTTTCACAGCTTGCTGGGTGGTGATGCCGATAGCGTTGCGGTGGCCGCACGGGCACAGGCACCCGCACGCGCCTTTTTCGTTGATGTGGTGTCGGTGCGCGTTCCGCGGTCGGTGGCGGGCAGGCGGCTGGTCGTCCAGGCCGGTTCAGGGCAGGTCGACGTCCTGGAAATGGACCGCTGGGCGTCGCCCGTGGGCGATGAGATCCGTGCGGCGCTGTCGTCCGGGCTGGCGTTGCAGACCCGCGCGATGGATCTGCACGGTCTTCCCTACGATGGGAAAAGGCCGATCTACCGCGTGGCCGTGGATGTACAGCGGTTTGATGCATGGCGCGGCTCGCACGTCCTGATCGATGCCGTCTGGACGATTCGTGCTGCGGATGACCGTCAACTGCTGACATGCCACAGCGTCGTCCAGGAGGACGTCTCCGCTGGTATTGACGGCGTGGTAGAAGGCCATCGGCGCGCGCTGAAGGCGCTCGCTTCGCAGATGGCCGAAGCGGTGGTGGCTTACGCTGCCGAACCGTCAGAGGTCGCGCGATCGAAGCGAGATTGCCTGGATTCGGCGGCCAGTACCGTCGCCAAGTAAGGTCGTTCGCGTAGACGCCCGCGTTCCAACGCGGGCGCTCAGGTCAGCTTGCGCTGTCGGCTGTTTCCACAACGGGCAGCGGCCGGGCGGCCACTTTTTCGGCTTCAGCGCGTTTGAGCCCCAGCGTCTGCAGCAGCGCCGCCGCCGTGCGCTCGGGGAAATGGTCCCCAGAAAATCCCAGCTCCTTGACGACATCCGCGGCCGGCGCACCGGGCGCCAGAAAGTTGAGTTCGGCCGAGATGGCGGTCAGCACGGTGCCGCCGACCGACAGGAATCCGATGAACGGATCCACCACCACAAACCGCTTTGCCGCGATGCCGCGCTCGATATCGCGCAGCAGGCGCTGACCGAGGCCGTGCGTCAGCACGCGCGCCGAGAAGCCCTCGCGGATGAGAAAACGCCCCCACACCGGCTCGCGCCTCGCCCGGACCAGCGTGTGCCGTACCGACACGGAAATGATCTCGGCCGCGTCGGACAACCCTTCCGTCACCTTGTCGAGCGAATCGGCGAACTCTTCAAACACCGAGTTCACCAGCGCGGCGTAGACGGCTTCTTTCGATTCGAAGTGGTTGTAGAACGAGCCGAAACCGACGTCCGCGGCCTCGGTGATTTCGTTGATGGCAACGCCTTCCATGCCTCGTTCCGCCATGAGCCGGAGTGCGGCATCCAGCAGGCGCGCGCGCGTTTCCCGCTTGCGCCGCGCGCCCCGGGGCTCACGCTCTTCAGCGGCGGGCGCCGCAGGGGCGGGCGTCTTCGCAGCGGGGCGCTTCGGTGTTCGGCGAGTCTCGGTGGTGGCCATGGCGGTCTGCAGTGCTTGTTGTGGCTGGAATTATAGATTCGAATGTCGATATTGACAAAATCATCAGTGATGACTTTAATGTCAAAAAAGGTGACTAAAGCCTGGTCGAAACGTAGACAAAGAAACGGAGTAGCGGTGGAGACAAATGCACATGCGCGTGCCAGTTCACGCGCCACGGATGGCGCTCGCCCTCAAGCGGCTGGCGCGTTGCCAGCTGAGGTAGATGTCCTTGTGGTGGGGCTCGGCCCCGTGGGGGCCATGGTGGCGCACTTGCTGGCGCGCGACGGCGTGAGCGTGATGGCGATCGACAAGGCACCCGACATCTATATGGCCCCGCGTGCCATTGCGCTGGATAACGAAGCCTTGCGCATCCTGCAACAGGCCGGCATCGGGCAGAGCGATTTCGAAACGGTGGCCATTCCCCACGTCCGCATGCATTCGCCCTGGCTGGGCGAATTCGGGCGGGTCAACACGCTGGGCAGCCTGGATGGCCATCCGAAACTCGTCACGTTCTATCAGCCCGATCTGGAGCGCTGTCTGCGCGCACGCTTGGCCGCGCACGATGATGTGCATGTCGCGCTCGGCACCACGCTGCTCAGCCTCACGAATCAGCCGGACGGCGTACTCGCTTCGCTGGACATCGGCGGCGGGCAGGTGCGCCGGGTCCGCGCTCGCTACCTGGTGGGCGCAGACGGCGCAAGCTCGCTCGTGCGCCACCTGATCGGGCAGGAGTTCCGCGGTACCACGTATGCGGAGGACTGGCTCATTGTCGATGCGCGGCATGTGCCCAAGCCGATCGACCACGTTGAATTTCTCTGCGACCACCGGCGCCCCACGCCGCACATGGTCGCCCCAGGCGCGCGCGAGCGCTGGGAGTTCATGCTCCAGCCGGGCGAGCGCCGTGAAGAGATGGAGTCGGACAGCCGCATTCGCGAGCTGCTGGCGCCGTGGACGGACGTTGACAACATCACGATCGAACGCAAGGCGGTCTATCGCTTTCACGCCAGAACCGTCGACCGGTTCAGCGTTGGCCGGGTGTTCCTTGTTGGCGATGCGGCGCATATCACCCCGCCGTTTGTCGGCCAAGGGCTGGTCGCCGGACTGCGGGACGCCGCCAACCTGAGCTGGAAGCTGGCCTGGGTGCTGCAAGGGCGGGCCGATGCGCGGATTCTCGACACCTACGACGAAGAACGCCGCCCGCACGCGAAAGCCATGATCAATCTCGCGCGGTTCATGGGCAAGCTGGTGATGCCGCGCAGTGCGCCCATCGCGCTGCTGACGCACGGTCTGATGCGCTTGACGCGGCTGGTGCCCGGCCTGCGCTCGCAGTTTGAAGAGCTGCGCATCAAGCCGAAGAACGCGTTCAAGACCGGGCTGTTCGTAAAAGGATGTTCGTCGACCAAGCTGATGCGCGGCGGAGTGATTCCGCAAGGCTGGGTCAGGAATGCCGAGGGGCACACGTGTCTGAGCGACGACGTGCTCGGCCACGGTTACACGCTCGTCGGTTTCGGCTGCGACGCCCGCGCGGCGCTGGAGCCCGCAACGGCCGCCGCGTTCGAGCGCCTCGGCGGCACGTTCGTTCGGATCGCGCATCGCGGGCAGCCTCTGCACCGCGACGTGCCCAGCGTTTGGGAAGACCTCAACGGCACGTTCCTTCCCAACGCGGCGCCGGTGGGTTGGGCGGCCGTCGTGCGTCCGGATCGCACGGTCGCCCATGACGGGCCCGCTGCCGAGGCAGAGCGCCTCGTGTGCGAAAGCCTGGCGCTGCTGGGCGCCCAACCTGCGCCCATGCCCGCAGCGGACACCGCCGCTGATGTTGCTGCCGTTCAATCCGCCTGAGTGCCTGCCATGAAACTCACCACAGCACAGCCTGCACGCCATCCGCAGCCGACGACCAAGGCGTTGGGGCTGGCCTACCTGATGTTCGACCGGCCCGATCTCGAGCGCGCCGAGCGGTTCCTCAATGACTTTGGTCTCGTGACGGTTCAGCGCGACGAGGCGACATTGCTCTTGCGCGGCACCGGCCCGGCGCCGTTCTGCTATGTCGTGCGCAAGGCGCCAAAGGCCGCCTTTGCCGGCTTCGGGTTGCAGGTGGCCGGACGCGCCGCCTTGGATGCCCTGGCGAAACTACCCGGAGCCTCGACCGTGGAGCCCTCGGATTGGCCGGGTGGTGGCGATCGCGTGCGACTCCTCGATCCGTCCGGGTTTCGCGTCGACGCGATTGCCGGTCAGGCGCAGACAACCGAGCTGCCGCACCGTTCACCGTTGCCGCTCAACTCGGCAGACACCGCCGTGCGCATCAACGCAACACAGCGGCCACCCGTGGGTACGCCGGAGGTGCTTCGCCTCGGGCATGTCGTCCTGGAGCTGGCCGACTTTCAGGCGACCTGCGCCTGGTACACGCAGCACTTCGGTTTCATCCCGAGCGACGTGCAGGTGTTGCCCGACGGCTCGCCTGCGGTGGCATTCATGCGGCTGGATCTGGGCGATACGCCGGCCGACCACCACACGCTCGCGCTGGCGCAGGGCTTTGTGTCGAAGTACAGCCACAGCGCCTTCGAACTGATCGACGCCGATGCCGTGGGCATGGGCCACCGCATGCTGCGCGAGCAGGGATGGAAGCACGCCTGGGGGCTGGGCCGGCACATCCTCGGCAGCCAGATTTTCGACTACTGGCAAGACCCGTGGGGCGACAAGCACGAGCACTACTGCGACGGTGACTTGTTCACCGCCGATCTGCCCACCGGCATTCACCCCGTCAGCCGCGAGGCCATGTCGCAGTGGGGCCAGGCCATGCCGGCCAGCTTCACCAAGCCCAAGCTGACACCGACGGCCATTGCGGCCCTGATCCGCAACCTGCGGCGCAGCCCCGACCTGACGCTGCGCAAGCTGGTCACGCTTGCCCGGATCTTTGCCTGAGGCAGCACACGCCCGGTCAGTCGTCATCCATCCAACGCATCGTTCGCCATGTCCATCAATATCGTTCGCTTTGAGTACCAGGATCAGACCCAATGGGGCGTGATCCGCGATACCCGCATCACGCCCGTGCCCGGCACCTTTGCCACGACGGGCGACTTGGTTCGCAACACCACGTTTGCTGAGCTTGCTGCGCTGGGTGGGGAAGCCCTGCCCGTGTCGGCGGTGAAGCTGCAGTCTCCGGTCACGCGCAACCAGCAGTTCATCTGCCAGGGCGCGAACTACCGCCAGCACATGATCGAGTCCGGCATGGACCCGGACGTGAAGACGTACAACATGATCTTCACCAAGGCATCGAGCTGCATCGTCGCGGCCGACAGCGACGTGATCAAACCGAAGCGCGTGCAGTTTCTCGATTACGAGATCGAGCTTGGCCTGGTGATGCGCAAGGCGATGCATGGGCCAGTCGACGTGACGGACGACAACCTGCACGAATACGTGGCCGGCGCCGTGATCGTGAACGACTATTCCGCGCGCGACGTGCAGATCCCGCAGATGCAGTTCTACAAGGGCAAGTCGTTCCGTACGTTCGGGCCGGTGGGCCCGTGGCTCACGCTGCTGGAACCGCGCGAGATCCCGGCGCTCCGGAGTCTGCAGCTCAAGCTGACCGTCAACGACAAGCTGCGGCAGAACGACACAACAGCCAACCTGGTCTACGGCCCGGCCGAGACGCTGACCGAGCTGTCTCGCGTGCACGACCTGGAGCCGGGCGATTTGCTGGCGACGGGCACGCCTGCAGGCTGCGCCTTGTCCATTCCTTCTCCTGCCAAGCAGAAGGTGGCCGCGATGCTGCCCGAGAAGACGAAGTGGGAGATGTTCTTCAAAGTGCAGGCCGCTCGCCCTCAATACCTGAAGTCGGGCGACGTGGTGGAAGCACGCATCCACGCGTCGGACGGACGGATCGATCTGGGTGTGCAGCGCAATCGCATCGTTGCCGAGGAGTGAGCGCCATGTCCGGTTTTTCCAGCCTGCACGACGTGGAAGCCGCGGAAGCACAGGGTCTTCCGCCAGATCTTCCGTCGAGCACCTACGAAATGATCCGTCGCGGCGCCAGCTTGAATCCGGAGGCGCCAGCATTGAGCTTCTTCCTCAGCGTCAATGACCACCGCACCCCACAGACGTGGAGCTACGCAGCGCTTCTTGAACGCATCACGCAGACGGCCAATTTCTTCGACAGCATCGGCGTCAAGAAAGACAGCGTGATTGCGTTTGTGCTGCCCAACCTGCCGGAAACGCATTTCGTGATCTGGGGCGGGCAGGCTGCCGGCATTGTCGCGGCCTTCAATCCGCTGCTCGAAGGGCCCGCGCTGGCCGAACTGCTCAATGCCGCCGGTGCGTCGGTGCTGGTCACTCTGGCACCGTTTCCCGGCACCGATACGTGGGTCAAGCTGCAGCCGCACTTGCCCGCCATCAAGAGCCTGCGGCACCTGGTGCTGGTGAACCTGGCCGACCGCGTGCATGGTGCCGTGCAATGTGCCACGCAGATTCAAAAGAACGAAGCGCTGCGCTTGCTGGGCCCGCAGGGCGTGCATGGTGCTGTCCCGATGTCGGTGCGCATCCACGATTTCAAAAGCGCGATCCAGGCGCAGCGTGCAGACGGCCTGAACAGCCGGCGGCACATTGCTGCGCACGATGCGTCGTCGTACTTCTGCACCGGCGGCACCACGGGCTTGCCGAAGATTGCGATGCGCACGCATGGCAATGAAGTGGCCAACGCGTGGAGCACGGCGCAGGTGCTGGGCGAAGGCATCGGCCCCGGCAAGGTGGTGTTTTGCGGCTTGCCGCTGTTCCACGTCAACGGCGTTCTGGTGACCGGGCTACTGCCGTTTTCCAGGGGCGCGCATGTCTTGCTTGGCACGCCGCAAGGCTATCGCGGCGACGGCGTGATCCAGCGCTTCTGGGAGATCGTGGAGCACCACCGCGTGAACTTCTTCAGCGGCGTGCCGACGCTCTACGCTTCGCTACTGCAGGTGCCCGTTGGCGAGCGCGATGTGCGATCGCTCGAATACGGCCTCTGCGGCGCCGCGCCCATGCCGGTCGAAGTCTTTCGCCGCTTCCAGGAGCAGACCGGCATCAAGATTCTCGAAGGCTATGGGCTGACCGAAGCGACCTGCGTGAGCAGCGTCAACCCGCCCACGGGCGAGCGCCGTCTTGGCTCCATCGGCCTGCGCGTGCCCATGCAGCCGATGAAGACCGTCGTGCTGGACGAGGGTGGCGTGTACGTGCGGGATTGCGCGGTAGACGAGGTGGGCGTGGTGCTGGTGTCGGGCCCCAACGTCTTCTCGGGGTACCGCCAGGCGGAGCAGAACAAAGGGCTTTGGGTCGATACGGGCGATGGGCAGCAGTGGCTCAATACCGGCGACCTGGCTCGGCAGGACCAGCAAGGCTACTTCTGGCTCACGGGCCGCAAGAAGGAGCTGATCATCCGCGGCGGTCACAACATCGATCCGCTCACCATCGAAGCGCCGCTGCATCGTCACCCCGCCGTGCAGATTGCTGCCGCCGTCGGGCGCCCGGATGTGCATGCGGGCGAGTTGCCGGTTGCCTACGTGCAATTGCGCGCCGGTGCGTCCGCCACAGAAGCCGACCTGCTGGCCTTCCTGAAGGCGGAGATTGCCGAACGTGCTGCGCTGCCCCGACAGGTCAACATCATTGAAACGATGCCGCTGACCGCCGTGGGCAAGATCTTCAAGCCCGCACTGAAGCACCGCGAAACGCGTGAAGCCCTGTCTGCGGCACTTGAGGATGCGGGCATCGCGTTTGAGGCCCTGGAAGTGGTGGAGGACAAATCCAGGGGCCTCGTCGCATCGGTCAAGCTCGAAGCCTGCGCATCGATTGTTGCCGCCCGAGAAGTGCTTGGCCGCTTCCCATTTCCCTTTTCCGTCAATTGAAGTTGAAGCACGGATGTGCCGGCGTCCTGGCGCATCCAATCGAAGGAGGAATTCCTCGCCTGCCCGCCGACGCATCCAATGTCGCGTGAGCAGGTGAAGTGCCCCGCGCCGCATGACGGCGCATTCCAGCAGTTGCAGTGCCTACATTAAAAAAACGGAGACAACATGAAGACCACACGCGCGGCAATGCTCTTGTCGCTCGCGGCGACCTCGCTCGCCCATGCGCAGCCGGCAGGGCAGTGGGTCGTTAATGCGGGCTGGGTGCATCTCGCCCCTCAGGATTCCAGCCAACCGCTGACAGTGAATGCGCTCGGGCAATCGGCCGTGGTGCCCGGCAGCGGGTCCACGCTCGCCAACGCCAATACCTTTGCGCTTACCACACGGTATTTCGTCACTGATCATGTGGCCTTGGAAACGGTGTTCGGCATTCCACCCACCCTGCACCTGAGCGGAACCGGATCGCTCGCGCCCGTTGGAGAAATGGGTACGGCAAGGGCGTGGAGCCCGGCCGCGCAACTGCAATACCACTTTGGCGAACCGGATGCGCGCCACAGGCCGTATCTTGGCGCGGGACTGGCCTATGTCTGGTACCGGGATATCGAGTTGAGCCGGCCGCTGGCCACCGGGCAGATTCTGGCCTCGCCAACCACTGGCGCCATGTTGGTTGGCCCGACCACGGCATCGCTCAGCAAGTCGTTCGCCCCCATCGTCAATGCCGGGTTGACGTACAACCTCGACGCGCATTGGTCGATCGGCGCATCGGTCTCGTATATGTGGCTATCCACCAAGGCAACGCTGACGACGCAGGCGCCGGTGGGTACCGTGACAACGACCACGAAGGTGCGGATCAACCCGTTGGCGAGCTTTCTGTCGGTGGGGTATCGGTTCTAAAGCCGCGCGGTGTGAAGGGCGTACGGCGCGATCCATACGCATTCGCCCGCGAGACCAAAGTGTGGGAGCGCAGGAATGGGCCGGCGTCGACCTGTTACCCACCTTGAACTGGCGGTGCCTGCGGCATGGACGGTGCCAGCCTCCGGGATGCCCAGAATGCTATGCACGTAGGGCGTAGAGGTGCGTTGGGGCGAATCCTGCGGCGCTGTGGCTTGAGTAGCGCTCGAGCCGATAGCCGACGTTGTAGACCCCGCGCAGGACTACGCCATTGTCTTCATACAGCCCGAGTTTGGTCCGCAGCCGCGATACATGGGTATCAATGGTCCGCGTCATCAGTGGAACCGTGCGTCCCCAGGCCAAGGCAAAGATCTGGCTGCGTGACAGGGTGCGATCGATGTTGGTAAACAACAGCAGCGCAAGGCGGGTTTCTATGTCGGTCAGGTCGGCAGGCACACCGCGCACCCGGATCATGCGCCGCAAGGGCATGACGTCGAACGCACCCACGGTAAAGCTGGCCTGGTGCATGCGGGCGGGATAGACGCGTCGCAATAGCGCCGTGACGCGGGCCGAGAACGCCAGCGCGCCGGTGGGCATTTCCACATAGTCGTCTGCGCCACCGTCCAGCAGGCGGGCGATGGCGAGCTGGTCTGGCTTGCTGCCGTAGATCAAAGCCGGGACGCTCTGTAGAAGTCGGGAGCGCAGGAACGCCAGCGCGTCGAGAATGTCCGCATGGTCGGCGTTGTCATGCAAGACAACCAGATCGTACGAAGCCTGATGGAGGGTGCCGACAAGCGCTTCCAGCGTCGTCAATCGAACCACCTCGTGGCCGAGGTGCCTCAAGGTGCCTTCCACCCAGTCTCCGTCGTTCGATGCGGAATGGACAAGCGCGATGTGCATAGAAATTCCTGATGTGAATCGGGCGTGCTATCCGGAAGCCGCCAGCCGTTGGCGATGATGTCGACGGTGTCGATGTCGGCATGCCGAGTTACCGACCCAGAGTCAGCGCATCGCCTTCTCTGCCGGTGTATTGGAATGTCGCGCCATCGGTGGGTTCGAGGTCCTCAGCCGGAGAGAATCGATATCCACCGGATCGCACTGTCTGGACCCACCCTTCGGAGTGGGTGCCTTCGAGCGCCATGCGCAGCTTGCGTATATGCACATCCACCGTGCGTTTGCCGATGCAGAGGCAGTTGCCCCATACCTGCGCCAACAGTTCTTCTCGCGAGTGCACGCGCCGCGGGTTGGATACGAGAAAGCGCAGCAGCCGGAAGGCAATGGGGCTGAGCACAATCCTCCGGGGGCCGAGTTCGGTTTGCGCAGTTACGGAATGCGACATCGCGTGCAGTTGCAGGCTGTGCATGGGGGTTTCCAGCTCCGTTGCAACCCAGCCGCCGCGCCGCAGAAGCGCACGGATGCGGGCGTGCAGTTCACCCGGGTGATACTGTCCGCTCCAGACGTCATCGGCCCCGGCATCGAAGGCCAAGATACGTGCTGCTGATGTGTCATCGCGCACTGCGGCGATCATCGGCAGCCGGGCGGTGTGCGCATTGGAACGTAGAGACCGCAGGCCGCTCAGCGCTTCTTCATTGATTGCTCTGACTGAGAAGACTACGAGGTCGGCCTTTGCAGTGATGACCGCCGCGTGCACGCCTGCCGGGTCATCGACGTGCATTGTGTTGTAGTCGCCTTCGCGCAGCGCCGCTATCACGCGATCGAGCCACCAGCGATCGCGCCCGACGACGAGCGTCCGAACAGCCCATGCCTGATTCATCTTTGACCTCGAATGACGATCCGACGCGACCAAAAATAGGGTGCCATTTCAAGCACCGCAATTGGACGGATACGATTCCGCGCGGAGCCTTCCGTGCCGCGTTCTACGTAGGTGTGCATTGTTTTCACCGGACGTCGGCGCGCGCTCAGTCGTACAGAATCTGAACGGTGACCACGGCCGTGAAGGGCCCGATCTTCGGGGCACCAAGCGGCTTGAGCGTTGCTGTCATGGGCACGTCGATGTACGTGTCCGACGGCGAAAACGTAGCCAGCGAAAACGGCTCTCCGATCGGAAGCACCTTGCCGGTCCGGTCTTGGATGCTGATCCCGAAGTTGCTGTCAGCCGATGGCAACACCAGCCCATCGTGCAGCGGGTTCGATGTCTGGAAATAGCCATTGATCTTCACCGACGTTGTGCACTGCTGCTTGGTCAGTGCGAGGCTGAACGGCCGCGTCGGGGCTGTGGGGGAGAAGCCCGTCGGTGTGGCCTGTACCTGTCCGAAGTCGACAATGCCGGGCTCGGGTGCGACTGAGACATCGACGATGCACGGCGTAGGCTTCAGGTTCTCCAGACCGCTCAGGATGTATTGAAAGCTGGTATTGCAGCAGTTCAAGCCCCGTGCACCGTCGAACTGAAACACGGGATAGGTGTCCTGCGGCACGCCCGTCCACGTACCCCGCTTCCTGACGACGACTTGATAGGTAATGCTGACCGGCACCTTGGGGCACAGGCCTGCATCGAAATCCGCGGTGGTACACACGGGCACGATGTCGCCCGTCGGGACGCCGGTGCCCACTTGGTTGCTGGCGCCGAAGTGGTCGACGCCCTTGTAACGGATGCCGATCTCGAGCCCCCAGGCGGCGGGGTCCATGTTGGCGGGATTGGCGTAGAAGAAGACAGGGTCCTCCCACGACACGCCAGGACGCAGATCCTTGTAGCAATACCCGGTCGTGGTACGCGTGGGCGATATCCAGATGATGTAGCCGTCCGGTGCGTTTACCGGATACGTCTGAACGGAGCCGATCGGCTCGACAAACTTGTCGGCACCACCGGACGCGACGCACCGCATGGCCAGTGCCGATTGCGATTCGAGCACACAAGCCAATACAAGCATGGCGTGGAAAGCGAGCTTCGCCACGAACCGTTGACCAGACGTCCTCATGGCTGCACGCTCCGGCACGTTGCGCCGTCACAGGTGTATTTGACGGCGTTCTGCCCACCCCAGTCATTCATGTGAGAGACGTACAGCGTCGCCGGCAATGCGCCCGAGAAATCCACTTCAGCGGTGGCTTTGGGCGCGACCATGACCGCGTCGAACTTCAGCGTCTTTTTCTCTTCGCTTGCGGCAAGCTCGACCACCGTGATGTGAAGAGGCGTCGGGTTGTCGAGCACCAACTTATGGCGTGATGCGTCAAGCCGCAGCGTCATCGGCAAAGACGGATCGTCTTCGGGTTTGGGCTGCACACCCTTGGGCCGGTAGAACAGTTTGATCTTCGAATGCAATGCGATCTGGATCGCATTCTGCGCGTCCGTCTTGGGCGGAATCTCCCTCACGTTCAAATAGAAGACCGATTCCCGGTCGGTCGGCAGCATATCGCCGGGCAGCTTCACGATGCGGAGGATGTTGCGCTCGTTCGGCTCAATGCGCTGCAGCGGAGGCAGCACCATGAAGGGCGAGGTGATGCGCTTGCCGGCCGCGTCCTCGATCCAGGACTGGACCACATAGGGATATTTCTCGCTCTTGTTCGCTACGGTTAGGCTTTCCGATTGCGACTCGGCGTTGTAGATGATGCGTGTGCGATCCGGAACGACAGCGGCCTGCACCGGCGAGCAAAGCTGCATCAGTATGCTCAGGCCTGCGAAATACGAGATGGGGGCGAAAGCGATTCGAATCATGAAGGTTTCCTCTCAGAAATATCGGCGCCCGCCGCGCACGGCAGGGCAATGGGATCAGGGGTGAGCGTGAGTGCGGCCGGCATGCTGGCCACATCGCACAAGCGCTTGTCCGACTGCCTGACAGAGAGCACGGTGCCGGGGCGCACGCCGGCCAGATAAACGACACCGTGTTCGCCAACGATGCCCAGCTCCTTGCCGGTGCCCACGTCCACGACAGAAGCACCGAAAGGAACGGCCTTGCCTGCGGCGTCGGTGAGCGCGACAAGTACGTTGCTTCCGTGCGTTGTGTCGAAGCGCAGGAAGCCGATGGCGCCATCCGTCAGGACGACGCGCTGGACTGGGTTGTTCACCGTGGTCTCCAGCGACGTGCGCTTCGTGTTGATGCGCGCGTCGTAGATGTTGAATGGCGCGACGGAGCCGATCACGGCATAGCCGCGCGAGTCCGTCCGCGCCTGCGTTCCGGCAAAGGCCACGCCGGGTACGCCGTCTGCGGAGACGAGCAGACGGGTGTCGCCGTTCATCCCCATGGCGTGCGCGGCGACGCCATACCGGGTGGCGACCAGCGAGCCATCCAGTTCGAGCGATGCGGCGCGATAGGTATCGCCCGTGGCGGACGCCTGCGCGTTCACCTGGACGGTGCTGGTCTGCTTGCGCAGGTTTGCGGCGAGTGATGCGCGTCCGTCCGTGGTGCCGGTGTATGCGGCATAGCTCAACCCATGGTCATCGCTGCCTGAGTAGCCGGTACTGAAGTTCAGCCCGCCGCCGCTGGACGTTGTGACGCTGGACGATGCCACCTGCCGATGCCCCAGCGGGATCGTCAACGCAAGAAACACCTGGTTGCCGCCGCCCGCAAAGCCGCGTGTGTGGTACGCAGACAGGTTCAGCGATACGTTGTGCAGGGTGCCGAGCGATACCGTCCGGGCAAGCGTCAATCCGATGCGGTCGTCCGGCGTCCGATCCCAATAGCTGGTCCGGTCGTATGTCAGGAAGGTCGAAAGCATGCCAAGGCGCTTGGCCAACGAAACCGAAACGCGTTGACGGCTGCCAGCCAATCCGGCCGCAGTCGGGTCGCCGAAGAACTGCGGAAAGCTCGTGTACGTGCGGTCGGAGAATCGATAGCCGAAGAAGCGCAGATCCGAATCCAGGCTGTCGAAGTGCTTGGCGTAGTTGAATCGATAAGAGCGTCCGGTCTGCGTCTCGCCGCTCCACCACAGGTGGGCCCGCGCGTACGTTACGTCGGCAGAGACGGCGCCCAGTTTGCCGAGATTCTTGCCCGCGCCCAACGCAATGGAGCCGTATCCGGACGCGCCGATGCCACCGCCATACAGGGTCACTTCATGCGGCAGGCCATACGCCACTTCAGCAAAACCGAACACGGGCGTGATGCCGTTGCCGCCAAAGAGCCGGGGGGTGCCTGTTGCAGCCTTGTAGCGCAGCTCACCCTCGCGCGCGAGAAACGGGACCGCGGCTGTGGTGACGGTAAAACGCTGTTCCGTACCGTCTTCTTCCTGCACGGTCACATCGAGCGTGCCTTGCACATTTGCCGAAAAATCCTGTAACGAGAATGCGCCGGGCGGCACCCGTGTGGCATACAGCACGCGGCCCTGCTGCGAGACCGTCACCGTGGCGTAGGTGCGCGCCACGCCGGTAATGGGGGCTGCGTAGCCGCGCATGCCTGGCGGCAGCATGCGGTCATCGCTCTGCACGGCGGCGCCCGCCAGTGCAAAGGTGTCGAAGATGTCGGAGTTCAGGTAGGTCTGTCCGAGCGACACCGTCGAGCGGATCGTCGGTAGCGCCCGATATGCATACAGCCGGTTGAACTGGAATGTGTTGGACGACCCACCAAAATCGGAGGCCGAACCGGAAGCCAGCTGTGCCTGGTAGTCGCCCCGAAAGCGCCATGCGCCGGCGTTGGCACCCACCGTGCCGTAGCCTTGCAGCGTGGTCGTATGGCCCGACTGACTCTGCTGGGTGGTGCCGATGAGCCTGTAGTCGAGCATCGCTCCAGGGATGCCATCGCTCCAGCGTTGTGGCGGGACGTAATTCGCGTCGGCATATTCGAGCGCGGCCTGCGGGACTGAAATCAGCAATCGGCCCGCTGCCTTGTCATGTCGGACGACGGCGCCGTCGATGCTTGTGAGGTCAACGCACTTGCCATCCTTGGTGGTGCTCAGCGACTTTGCTACGGCTGGCTTCAAGTCGAACTGGCCGACCAGGGCCGCTGGCAGGCATGCCCGGCTGTTGTTGTCCGGTGCCGCCAAGAATTCAATCTGCTCTCGGGAAAGGAGCTGCCCATTGAACACAACGTCGAGCAGATAGGCGCCGGGCGGCGTGTAATCGGCGCGCGCGAATTGCGTCAGATCCACGTCGCTCGCTCCGTCGATGCTGAGGAACGAAGTATTGAATTCAGTGGCGCCGGCGTCTGCAGCCAACCACATGGCCGCAATGCTGGCGCAGAGGATCCGTTGCTTGAAGTTCACGTCTGAATGGGCCGGCGGTCTCTCCGGCGAGCAAGGAGGGGACAAGAAAAAGGGGGCTTGCGCCCCCTCTGCCGCTCAGGCTGAAAAGATCGCTTTACTGATAGCGCACCGTGAAGTTGGCGACCGAGTTGGCCAGGCCGGGGGTGACGGTGGCGGCGGTCGACTCGTACATCGCCGCGAACTGCACCGTGTTGTTGCCGTTGGACAGAACGACCGGTGCCTTTTGCTCGGCGCCGTTGTCCAGGTATTCACCGGAGGCGGTCTGCAGGCGTACGCCGACGTTGGCGGCGCTGCCCGTGGTTGCGAACAGGCCCGGGGTGACGGTGTCGGCCGTGCCGGTGAACGTGAAGTACGCGTTCTTGGCCGTGCTGGTGTCGCAGTCGGTCAACTGGATGTTGAAGGGCGTCGCTTGCGAGCGGTCGCCGAGCTTGCTGAACAGGTTGGCGGGCACCTGGCCCAGCGAGACGGTTTGGTCGAGCGTGTCACCGCTGATGCCGCAGGCGCCGGCGACGATCTCGCCTTTGAAGGTGATGGTGCCCGGGTTGCCGTTGCCAGCGGCAAATGCGGAGGCGGAGAGTGCCGCGATAACGGCGGCTGCAAATGCTTGTTTCATAGGAGTGGAGTCCTCGTTGTTGTCAGGGCCTGCACGGGATGTGCACGCAGGTTGATTATTGGAAATGCAGTCATTCAGGAACATCAGTCCAGTACGAAATGCGTCGCGATGTTTCGTTGTTGCAACCCAGGAAGTCAGTGGTTCGATGGCATAACCGGAGGCGTGGCAACGGGGTACGCCTCCGTCGTCTCCCAACCGAGTTCGAGGGCGTAGCGATAAAGGTCCGCATCACGATCGATGCCGAGCTTGCGCATGGCAGAGACCTTCTGTGAGCTGATGGTCTGTTTGCCGCGTTGCAGCCGTTGAGCAATCTGGCTAACGGACAGGCCCGACACGAACAGACGGATGACCTGCTCTTCGCGCGCAGTGAGCGCTGAGCGTTCCTTTCCACCGACACCGCGTGATCCATCAAGCGTTGCCTGCATGAGCGGTGACAGGTAGGTCCGCCCGCGCTCGACGCAGCGTATGGCCAGCGGGATATGCGACAACTCGTCCGCCTTGCTGACAAGGCCGTGGATGCCCGTTGCGGCGAGTCTCGGGAGGATGGCGCTGTTGTCGAGCATGGTCAGCACAACGATGCGGAGCAGCGGATAGCGACCCAACAGAAAGCCCATCAACGGAATGCCGTCGCCGTGGTCGCCGCCGGGCATGGCGTAGTCGCTCAGCAGGACGTCGCACGGATGGCGGTCCAGCAGTGCGACCAATTCACTGGAGTTGCACGCTGTTCCGACGATCTCCATGTCGCCGGATTCTTCAATGATGGCGGTGACGCCCGCGACAACGACAGGATGGTCGTCCGCGAGCACGACTCGGATTCGAGCGTTCATGGAATAGGGGTTGTTGCGGTGGAATGCGGAAAAAAGGCGGCGGTAGAACACCGCCGCCTTGTGGCGCAGACAGCTCGCTGGTCAGGCTGGCCTGAGCAGCGCGGCTGCCGGGCTTACCACTGGTACGAGACGCCTGCGCCGTAGGTGCTGCTCGAGCCGCTGATGCTGGCGCCGAACTTGGCCTTGATGCGATCGCTCAGGCGGGTGCTCACGCCGATGGCCGATGCGGTATAGCCCTCGTACGTCGCAACCCCAACGCCCACTGCAACTGTCTTGCCGGCGTCAGCGTCCGGGATCATCGTGAGCGCCGTGGCGCCTGCAATACCCGAGTAAGCCTTGCGCGACACATCACCCAGCGCCTGCTGCACCATGCCGACCTTCTGGTCGGTGTAGCTGTTGGCGCCCGACACGGCTGCGTCCATGCTGCGCTTGTTCACGGCATCGGTGCTCATGACGGCATCTGCCACATTCGCCACGACACGCTCGCTGCCGACCGAGCCGACCGACACCGTGTTGTCGCGGTCGGTGGTCGAACCCGCGCCAAGTGCCACGCTGTTGTCGTGCTTGGCAGCCGCGCCCGCGCCAATGGCGACCGCGGTGTTGCCGGTGGCGCTTGCCGTGTTGGCTTGGTCGCCCGTCGTCGCCACGTGCGCGTTGGACGCGCCGGTGGAAATCACCTTCTCGATTGTCGTCACACGATCGCCGGTCTGGCCGATCGATACCGCCAGCCCATTCAGTGCGTCGCCGACGGTGTTGTACGTCGTGTTGTTGAGCGTGTAGGTCGGTGCGACGAACGAGCCGTCCGGTGCGAAGCCCGCACCGCCGCCCAGCGAACCTGCCAGGCCGCGCAGTTGCCCCACGTTCGCAGCGTCCGTGTCGGCCATGCCGGCGCGCACATTGGACAGCAGCACTGGCGTACCGGCAGAGCCGAACGTCACAGAGGTGCGGTTCGAGCCGGCGTCGTACGTGACGGCGTCCAACGCGGTGCCGTTCTGGTCGATCAGGCCGGCTTGCTTGAGCTGACGCAGGTTCACGGCGTCGGTGTCGGCCGCACCGTCGGCCACGTTGTGCAACTGCACGGGGCCGCTTGCCTGCGTGCCGCCGAGCGTCACGCTGTTGTAGTTGGCCGTACCGTCGGCATGCAGGTCGTAGGTCACCGCTGCAAGCGTATTGCCGTTGTTGTCGATCAGGCCCGTCTTCTTGAGCTGGCTCACGTTCACTGCATCGGTATCCGTGCTGCCTTCGGCCACGCCGGTCAGACGGCGTGCGCCTGCGGTGCCCGTGAAGTCGACCACGGTGCCGTCGGTGCCGCCAGCCACGGTGATGTTGCGCGTGGCCGCATCCTGCTGCACCAGGCCGATCGAACCCTGCCCAAGCTGCTGCTGCAGGTTGAGGATGTTGGTTTCGTTGTTGGTGACGCGACCGTCCAGGTTCACGATGTTGTTCTGTGCCGTCTTCAGGCCGCTGTCGATGGCGTCGAGTGCCGTGCCGACATCGTGCTGCGTTCCGCCCTGCACGTTGTAGGTCGGGCCCGACACCACACCGGTGTTGGCGTCAATCTTTGCACCGCCACCCAGGCTCGCGATGACGGGCGTGAGCTGTTGAACGTTGACCGCGTCGGTCGCTTGGTTACCGTTGGCCACGTTGACGATCTGGCGCGTGCCATTGCCGCCCATGCCCCAGCCGACGGAGACCACGTTGTCGCGGTCGGCCACCGAGTTGGCCCCCAGGGCTACCGAGTTTTCGCCGGTGGCGCTCGCGTTCGAGCCGATCGCAACGCCATAGGAACCGGCGGCGACCTGGGCTTTGTCGCCCTTGTTGCTCCAGCCGTCTGCCTGGAAATACGCTGTATCCGTCGCGCTGGACTTGGCGATTTCCGTCCGCAGTTGCTGCACGCTCACCGCGTCGGTATCGGCCACGCCGCTGCTGATGTTGGCCAGCGTGCGGGTGTTGCCGTTCTTGTCTGCAAAGTTCACGCGCACGCCGTCGGTGGCGGCGCCAACGGTCAGGTCAGCGCCGGTTGCGGCTTGTTGCACGAGGCCGATCTGCCCGGAAGAGATCTGGTCGCCCAGCTGCGTCACGTTGTTGCTGACGTTCGTAATCTGATCGCCCAGCTGTGTGGCAGTCGTGTTCAGTTGGCGGACGTTGACTGCGTCCGTATCAGCGACCCCGTTGCTCACATTCGCCAGCGTGCGGGTATTGCCGCCCTTGTCGGCAAAATCCACGCGAGCACCATCGGTGGCAGCGCCGATTGTCAGGTCGGCACCAGGGCCGGATTGCTGCACGAGACCGATCTGACCATTCGAAATCTGGTCGCCCAGCTGCGTCAGGTTGTTGCTGACATTTGTGATCTGGTTGCCAAGCTGCGTGGCCGCGGTGTTCAGCTGGCCCACGTTGACGGCATCCGTAGTGGCCGTACCTGCGGCAAGGTTGGTGATCTGGCGCTGAGCCGTGCTGGAGCCGACAGACACCGTGTTGGCACGATCCGCGATGCTTGACTGGCCCAGTGCCACGCTGCCCGCAACAGCCGACGTGTTGGCACCCAGCGCCATGGCGTTGTCACCAGTGGTCTTGGCTGCCGAGCCGAGGGCAACCGATTTGTCACCGGCAACGGTGACGCTGCGGCCGAATGCCATCGAATCAACGCCTTGCGCGTTGGCGCTGTAACCGAGCGCGAAGGAATTGGTACCGGTCGCCTTAGCGGCACTGCCCACCGCTACGCTGGTGTCGCCCGTCGCAGACGAGTTGGTGCCAAGCGACAGCGCATTGCTTGCACTTGCTACCGCGTTCTGGCCAATGGCAGTTGCCCAGCCGCCGGTTGCTTTCGCGCCAGCACCGATGGCTTGCGACCAGCTGCTTGCCGTCGCATATGCTCCGATGGCGACACTGTTTGCGCCAGTCGTACTTGCATGGTCACCGATCGCCGTCGTCGCGCCAGCGGTCGAGGATGCGCTGTTGCCGATGATCGTGCTGCATGCGGAGCCCGGCAGATAACTGGAGTTACAACCGGCTGCGCTGCCGTCGGCGTTATCGCCAATGACCGTGTTGTTGGCATTGCCTTGCTGCGCGCCGTTACCGGCAACGTAGGCGAATGCCTGCGTCGCGCCCAGCCCCAGCGTGACGGCTGCGAGAGCGATTGCGTGACGGACCAGTGCGCGTTGGCCGCTGGACTTCGTGCGGCTCTTTGCGGTTTCGGATGCTGCCACCCACGTGCCGGTGGCGATGTTGAAGATGGTGCGATGCGTCTTGTTCATGGTGACTCCGTAGGTGTGTTGTTCCGACGGGTTCACTGTATTTTTTTGACGCAGTGCACACTATCTGACGAGTACTAAAACGCCCCGCATCCTGAACGGAGACGAGGCTTTTCGTACTTGTACGAGTTGCCGCGGCTCTGAGGGATGAGGGTGCCGCTCAGGCCTGCTCTTCACGGGATTGCGGCGTCGCTGCCGATACCAGGCCGGTCTCGATTGCGTACCGGAACAGGTCGACATCGCGTTCGATGCCGAGCTTGCGCATGGCCGTCGACTTCTGCGTGCTGACGGTCTGTTTGCTGCGGTGCAGGCGCTGTGCGATTTCGTTGACGGACAGACCGGAGACATACAAGCGAAGGACTTCGCTTTCCCTGCGGGTGAGGGTTTGCTCGCCGTCGCCTTGTACGCTCTTTGCAGCGTCCAGGGCTGCACGTGTGGTGGGGGAGAAATACGGCTGGCCCTGCATCGCCGCATGGACGGCAGGAATGATGTGTGAGAGATCGTCCGACTTGCTCAGAACGCCGTGCACGCCGGCCGCGGCAATGGCCGACAGAATGGCGGGGTTGTCCATCATGGTCAGCACGATCACCTTCATGGCCGGATACCGGCGCATGACGAACGAGATCAGGGGGATGCCGTCGCCGTATGCCCCGCCCGGCATGGAGTAATCCGTTACGAGCACATCGCACGCGTGCGTATCGAGAAAGGCGACCATCTCGGTAGAGCTTCGCGAGGTGCCGACAATCTCGATGCCGTGCGCGTTTTCGACGGCGACCTTCACCCCGAGAATGATCGCAGGATGATCGTCAGCAAGCAGCAGCCGAATACGCTCGTTCATGGAAATCCCCGGTGGTGCGTTGGTTTTGCGTTGGGATATGGCACCTAAGTCGGCTCTACGGCCTTTGCATCCCATTGCGCGATGAGCGCGCGTCTGCCATGCGGAGAGGCATACAGGAAGGCGTTGAGATGCAGTATAAAACGCCGTCGCTGTTCGCAGGGCAACTGCGCAAACGCCAGCAGTGCTTGTGCGGATTGCGATGAGATGGGTGCGAGGGACTGTGTCGGCGCAGCCAGTTTGGCATCCATGATGAACGGTCCAACGTTGCGGGAACGTTAATTCTCCGCGCCTTGTTGTGCGCCGGTAATAGGACATAGTCGAAATCGCTTCGGCACATAGGACAAGTACGAACTTTCGGGCTTGGATGCGCACAGCGCGCACGATTTCAATAAAGTAGTGGTTCGGCATCCCTACCACCTACAGATCATGACCACTGAAACGCAACCTTGGTATCGCCGGGTACCCCGTTTCAAAGAGCTTGGTGCACTGGGCCTCATGCAGCGCGGCATGTTGTTCGGTGGCGCGGTTGTCCTGTCGCTTGTGATGGTGGGCGTCGCCGGGCTCGCGACCTATGCAAAGGTTTCAAACTACATTGCCGCCGGGCGAGAGATTTTTCTCACGCACAAAGCGCTGCTGCTGATCGACGTTGAGACGAAGCAGGCAGCGCTGCAGCGCGGTGTGATCAACGCCGAGTTTCTCTGGAGCGAGCACCGCCCGGCGCGAGAGGCGCTGCTACGCGACTTCGGGATGCAAGGGGGCCGTGCCTATCTCAGGGCGAGTCCTGAGCTGGAAGCGCAGCTATCGATGGGCGATATCGAGCAGAAGCGCCCAGAGAGCTACAGCAACTACCTGGCATTCAGCGAGGAGCAGGCGTTTACCGCCAGCGCCAGTGCTCGGCAGCGCGGCAGGCCGTTGACCGGCTACTACTACTCTCCAGACGAACGCTTCATCACGATCATGCCGCCGCCGCGCTCGGGCGACCCGATGCGCGACGTCAAGGCACATTCCCTTGCTGAACTCATTCACCTGCTTGCAAAGGACGTCGGCGATCTGAACGACCCTGAAGTTGACCGCCGCCTGTTGGAAACGCGCAAGGTGACCTGGGTGGCGCCGCACGTCGACCCGTTTACCGGAGATAGCGTCTTCAAGCTTGTGCAGCCTGCCTTTGAAGGTGGCAAGCCTTTCATTGTCTTTGTCAGTGACCTGCCGGTGAAGGTGCTTGCGGACCGCCTTGCCCAGGCGCCTTATGACGGCAACATGCTGCTGTTATCCAAGAGCGGAGAGGTTCTGCTGGAGGGCATTGGCAGTAAAGCCACGTCGACGGAAGCCGCACGTGCCCTCACGACGAAGGTTGTGAAAGACCGCATGTGGGAGCGCGGGCTGGTACGGCCGGACAGCAGTTATCGCGACGGCATTTTCACCATCAGTGAGCCGCTCTCCGAAACCGGCTGGGTGTTGGTGTACACCTATTCGTGGCGAACGATTCTGAACGCGCTGCGTGAGCCGCTGCTTGCCTATGCGGCGGCGTTGTTCATCGTGCTGGCCGTGCTCTGGAGCTTTGTCCTGCTGTTTCACTACCGCGTGTTTCAGCCGGCGTACCGGCGGTCCTTGCGGGTGTTCGAAAGCGAAAACCTGAGCCGCACCATCATCGGCGCTGCGCCCGTCGGACTCAGTCTGGTGGCGCTCGACTCCGGCGCCCCGCTGTTGCAGAACGATGTCGCCGGCCAATATCGGGCAGGTGGGCAGCCTCTGCACAGGCGGCTCCTTGACGCCTACGGCGCCGGGCAGGCCAAAGCCGCCGCCGTCGTCAGTCAGGACATCGAAGTCGATGGTCCGGATGGCCGGCCGGCTGAACTGCACGTCGATCTTCTGCCCACCAAGTACCAGGGCGAGGATGCGTTGCTTTGCAGCTTTGTCGACATCACCTCGCGCAAGCAGACGCAGCGTGCGTTGGAAGATGCCCGCGCGGCGGCGGACGCTGCGAACCGCGCGAAGTCTTCGTTTCTGGCGATGATGAGCCACGAGATTCGTACGCCGCTGAACGCGATCCTGGGCAATCTCGAACTCATTCAGCGCGCACATGCGTTGCAGGGTGCGGAGCGAGACCGCCTGAATGTTGTGGCCGCATCGTCCCATACGCTGGTTGCGTTGATCGACGATATTCTCGATTTCTCAAAAATCGAAGCTGGCCAGATGCATCTGGAGTCCATCGCTTTTGACGCGGTGGAAGTGGTGGAATCCGTGATCGCGGTGTTTCTTCCGGTTGCCGAAGCGAAGGGGCTCGCGCTCTATTACGAGATCGACCCCGCCGTCGCACAACGTTATGTGGGCGACCCAACGCGCTTGCGACAGATCCTCAACAACTTGCTAAGCAATGCCATCAAGTTCACGCAGGCGGGGTCCGTCAGGGTTGGCGTGCAGTTGCTACGCACACAAGGCGGGCAGGCTCGACTCGCCTTCAGCGTGACGGACACCGGCATCGGTGTTTCGGCTGACAAGCAGGAAGCACTGTTCCAGCCGTTTGTGCAGGCGGACACTTCCATTACGCGCAAGTTTGGGGGCACTGGTCTGGGGCTGGCTTTATGCCGCCGGCTTGCAGAGCTGATGAGCGGCGCTGTGAGGGTAGAGAGTTCGCCGGGGCGCGGCTCAACATTTACGGTAGAGCTGGTGTTCGATGCGCCCACGGCATCCGAAAGCCCAATGCAGCTGCTCAAAGACCTGTCCGTATCGTTTCTGTGTGAGGACGAGACCTGGAAGCAGGCGCTTGTCCCGCATCTACAGGCCTCAGGTGCCAACGTGCGCGTGAGCGCGCGTCCCATCGACCTCGCGGGCGAGTGCGACGTACTGCTGATTCATCACAGCGGCGCACGTTGGCTTCTTGCCGATGAGGATGGGTTGGTCCGTCGTGCCCAGCGCGTCGTGGATGTGCTTGATGATGGTCCGCGCGAGCCTGTGACCGAGCACGGTCGAACCGTGGTGTCGAGCTATAGCCTGCGCAACCTGCTACAGGCGTTGCGCACGTCTGCACCAAAGATGCAGGCATTCGAAGAACAGCCTAGCGAGGCGGAGACCCAACCTCACGCAGCACTGCGTGTGCTGGTTGCAGAAGACAATCCGGTGAACCGTCTACTGCTGCGTGACCAACTGAAGACGCTCGGGCATGACGTCACACTCGCAGCAAGCGGCGGCGAAGCACTGGAGCGATTCAATGCCGCGCAGTACGACGTCGTGTTGACCGATCTGAGCATGCCCGGGATGGACGGGTTTGCCCTGTGCCGGACGCTACGGAATCAGGGTGCGACCGTGCCTGTGCTGGCAGTCACCGCGCATGCGAGTGCCGAAGAGCGGCTGGCATGCGAGTCTGCCGGGATGAACGATATGCTCATCAAGCCGTTGTCGATCGATGCGATTGCGCAAGCCTTGGCAGGTGTACCCAGGCCAAAGGCGCCAGTCATGCAAAACGCGGACTCCCAAACTGCTGTCGACGCTGTGCGCGAGGACATCAGACCGCTATCGGGGGAAATCTGGTCGGCATTGACCTCATCGTTCCGAACGTCTGCGAGTGAGGCGCGCGCGGCCGTGGAGGCATCGGACTATGGCCGAGCCGCCAAGTGTCTGCATTTCATCAAGGGAGGCTTTGCGGTCGTTGGCGAAGTTCCGCTTACGGAGGCATCACACGCGCTGGAAATGCTCTTGCGCAACGGCGGCGATCGCGACGCGATCTTGCAGCGGTTACACGACCTGGAGGAAGACGCGGAGCGGATGTTCGCTGAGCGGGAGCCGACGGCTCGGCCGATCTGAGGAAATCGATTTGGCCTGGATACCGCCGGTCAGTCATTCGGCGTGCCGAAATCCTTTGGCAGCATCAGCACACCGGCTTCGATGTGCCCGCCGTTCACAGTGTTTCGGTTTCCGGCTCGTCGGCCTCTGAAGCGATGATGATCTGGTTGCGTCCTTTTGCCTTGGCCATATAGAGCGCTGCATCCGCTCTAGCGAGGGTGGCCGCCAACGTATCTCCGGGCATGACGCATTCGACCCCTGCGCTGAAGGTGCATCGCACGCCTTCTCTTGGCGATTGCTCGACCGCGAGCCGCAGTTCGTCCATCACGGCTGCGGCAGCGGTCTTTTCGGCATCGACAAACACAATCGCAAATTCCTCACCACCGAGACGCCCGAAAAGGTGGCCCGGTTCCAGCCGCGTCGAAATAATCGACGTGACGTGCTTGAGGATGCGGTCACCCACCGCGTGGCCGAAGTCGTCGTTGACGGCTTTGAACTTGTCGATATCCAGAACGGCAATCGACAGCGGTTTCCCGCTTGCTACCGCTTTGTGAAGCAAGTCGCTTGCCCTTGCCATGAACGCTCGCCGCATCAGTACGCCCGTGAGTTCGTCAATATTCGCGAGCTGCTCCATCCTCCGGGCGAGCTGATCGTGCGCGAGCATCACCATGCCTGTCGATAGGCACGGCAGCGTGACGATTGCCAGTCCAAGAGAAAGAACGTTCCAGGCTGAGGGTTGGAGAAAAGGCGTTTGCGGCATACCAAAAGCGATGGCAATCGCGCGCGTGAGGTGGAATAGCGCGCCCAGATACGCGGCCGCAGCAACAAATCGATATGGGTAACGCGCGCCATCCGGGGGCGCGTGGCGCAAGGCCAAGGTTCCAACGGTGATCCGCCCATAGGCGAGGATCAGGGACAGAATGCCGATCCTTGCGGCGGTGTTTTGCGTTTGGGTCGTCAGGTAGACCAGCGCAGCGGCGGCCATGACGAACGCAAAGGTTTCGATCCGCCGCCCGGGGGCTTTGCCGAAGAACTGACGCATGCCGTGTACGAGCAACAGCACGGCGGTCAGCGTAATCAGTCCGGCGCAAAGTGTGACGGCCTGCTTGGGCGGGGTACCGGCAATCAATACCGAGGCGGATGCGATTGCCAATAGCCCATGAGCCAAACACCACCGAGCGATACCGGGCACCGCTGTCCGAAGCAGCGACCCCAGGATGGCGACGCTCATCATGCAAGACACCATCACGATACCTATCAGGACATCAGGATTGAGCATGAAATCGGGCGGATGGCAGGAATGGACGGCGCTAGTAGGCGTACGGGATCAATTGAAATTGCCGCCCGACTGAGCCAGATCGGCGGCTCGCACTGCTGTGAAAGGGATGGCGCTTAAATACCGCTGCGCAACGGGCGGGCCTCGCCGCGCAAGGATATTCGCCACAACATAGTCTTATCGGCGAATGTTTGGGCCTCTTAAGGCTCTTTTTCGGAAATATGCTGTGCCGCCCGGCGTGATTTGTTCGATTGCATCAGCGCAACGGAAGCGTATTTGCGGTTGTACTGCGCTGAAGCACCGACCCAGTGCCTACGATTGCGATACGACGGTCTGGACTTGGGCGAAGTGACATGACGGCAGTGAACGGGCGCGGCTACGTTGGCATCGCCGGGGCGACGGTCAATCCGTGCATGCCGAGCCGCAACGAATCGATCGCTTCGCAAGGACGCCGCCAGCCGCCCCCACTTGTCCACAGCAACGCGCACACCGCTTGCAAAACCCACCGCAACCAGTTGACGGAAAAGGGTTTGTTGCACGATGTAACAGCCTCGTCCGATGTGGATAACTTTGTGCGGGTGCACCGGTTTCATGTGATCTGCATGTTTGCCCAAACCCGTCAAGCCCTTTTGTGACTTGGGTCTTGGCAGAGCGGGCGGGTTATGCACAGAACATGTGGATAAGTCTGTGGGAAACACCATCCGAGCCGCGTGGCGACGGCTTTCGGTCGGCGCTGCTTGCGAATGCGGCACGGCTGCTCAGACGCCCCGGCGCTGCACATTGCAACGATTGATTACAACTTGAAACAGCATGTCGCGCACCCGGCGACCACACTCCCGGTACGCGATTGCTGATCGCGACCGACGCATTCAAGGAGAAAAACATGGTTCGGGTACTGACGATTCTGCTGGCCGGTGCCACCTTGCTGAGCGCAACCGGCTGTGCCGACATGACGGCACGTCAACGCAATACCGCCATCGGTGCGGGTGTGGGTGGGCTGGCCGGCGCTGCGCTGATTGGCGGCCCCGGTGCCACGCTGGGCGGTGCCGCACTGGGCGGCCTGGTGGGCAACGTGTCGACGCGTTGATTTCGGTTCGACCTGCGCGTCGAGCCCAAAAAGAAACGGACCCGAGGTCAAACCTTTGGGTCCGTTTTTTTATGCCTGTGCGCGGCTTCGGGTGCGCAGCAGGTCTTCCACAGCCGACACCTCCAGCGGGCGTCCAAACAGAAAGCCCTGCACTTCGTCGCACGCATGCGCCGTCAGGAAGGCCGTTTGCTCGGGCGTTTCCACACCTTCGGCCGTGACGGTCATGTTCAGCGCGCGGGCCATCGCGATGATGGTCTTGGTGAGCGCAACGCAGTCGGCCACCCCTGGCACGCCGCTGATGAACGATCGATCGATCTTGATGTTGTGGATCGGCAAGCTGCGCAGATACGACAGCGATGAGAACCCGATGCCGAAATCATCGAGCGAGATGCGCACGCCCCGCGCGGCCAGGCTCATCAGCAGCCGCTGTGTCGATTGACGGTCGGCCAGCAGCACGCTTTCGGTCAATTCGAGTTCCAGCCGGCCGGGCGCCATGCCCGAGGCCTTGAGGGCCTCGTCAACGTCGCGCTCGATCACGCCGGCATCGCATTGCCGCGCCGACACATTCACCGCCATGCGCCCCGTGAAGCCGAACTTGCGCGCCCAGGCTTCGCCCTGCGCGCAGGCCTGCATGAGCGCCCAGCGGCCGAGTTCGAGGATGTAGCCGGATTCCTCCGCCACGTCGATGAACTCGCTCGGTGATACGGCGCCCAGCTCGGGGTCGGACCATCGCATCAGCGCTTCAACCGCTACAAGCTCGCCTGAATGCAGCGCGTACTTGGGCTGATACACGAGCCGCACCTGACCGCGCCCCAGCGCCCGCCGCATGCGCTCGTTGAGCGTGAAGCGGCGCAGCATCTGCGTTTCCAGCGCGCGTGAATAACGGGCGATGCGGTTGCGGCCGCTTTCCTTGGCGCGGTACATGGCGGCTTCGGCATGGCTGACGAGCGTGGCCGCATCGCCGCCGTCTTCCGGGTAGGCCGCCACGCCGATGCTGGCCGACAGATGCACCTCGCGTTCGCCGCCGGTAAAGGGGCGGGCCAGCGCGTCCAGCACCTGTTGTGCGAGCGTGTCCGCGGCGTTCGGATCATCGATGGCCACGCAGAACTGGTCGCCGCCCAGTCGGGCCAGCAGCGCACGCTGCCCCGCCTCGGCGCGGATGCGCTGCGCCGCGGTGTTCAGCACGTGGTTGCCCATGTGGTGGCCAATCGCTTCGTTCACGGTCTTGAAGTGGTCCAGCCCGATATACAGGAGCGCCGATTGCCCGGTGGAGGGCAGCGCCAGCCGCGCATCGAGCCGCTCGATGAATGCGGCGCGATTGGGCAGCCCCGTGAGCGAATCCTTGGTTTCCAGCAAGCGCAGTTGCTCGTAGGCGGAACGCTCGGCCGTGATGTCGGTAAAGATGACCAGCACCGCGTGCGGCGATGCGCTGTCCTGCGAGAACATCGGCAGCACCGACTCGCGCAGCCACACGATTTGGCCATTGCCTGCCGGCACGCCCACCACGACGTTGCTGATGGCGCGCCCCGTGCGCGCTGCAAGCGTGGAAGGCCATGCGGCGCGCGGCAGGATGGCGCCGTCTTCGCCCAACATCATGTCGCTCAGCGCCACACGCGGGCGGCCTTTCCAGGAGGCGCCCGACATGCGAAGGATCTCGGCAGCGCTGCGGTTGTACGACAGCACGCGGCCATCGGTGGACAGCGTCAGCACGCCCTCGCTCAGATGGTTCACGACCAGCCGATACTGATCGCGCAACTCGCGGGTCTGCCGATATTCGTTTTCCAGGCGCAGCAGCTTGACCAGCGCGGCGATGTAACGGCCGCACTCTGCGCGCAGCGTCGCGTCGTCGGTCAGGGTGGCAGTTTCAGCGTTGGGGAAGAAGAGGCAGAGGAGATCATCGGCGACGGCCATGCCGCCATGCTGGGCCGGGATGCGGCATAGCCATGCCGGCTGCGCGGTGTCCAACACGCGGGTGAGCGCTTCGCGCAACGCAGCGGGCGCATTGGCCTCGCGAACCAGTTCGATCGGCGCCAGCTCATTGAGCAACGGTGCGATGCGGGCGAGCCCGATATCGACCTCGCCCTGCGCCGTGGGCGACAAATGCGCGGCATGGTCGTCCTGCAGCGCCAACCGCGCGCGGGCACGCTGGGTGCCATAGAGCCGCGCCCGGCCCGAAACCACGCGCACGACCACACACAACGCCGATGGCAAGGCGGCTTCGAGCGCGCGCAACGCAGCATGCAGCCGCTCGCCCAGCGACGCGGCGGAAGGCAGCGTGGAAAGCAGATGATCGAGATGCTCGTGCGGCAACGCGGCACCGATGGCGTCGGCGCTCAGCACGCGCTCGCCGGCCTTGCCCGGCAGCTGCGCATCCAGCGGCAGCGGCAACCCGTGTACGACGACCTGCTGCGCGGGCAATCCGTCAAAGCGGGTCGGCGTGACGGTCAGGCGGACGCTGACAACCTCGTTGGAATCGCCGGCGGAGATGGCTGCGACGAGCTGCGCCGCAGGAATGACCCGTGCCTCCGACGGCATGGCATCGGCGTGTTCTTCGGTAGGAGGCTCCAGCCACGCGGGCACATCCTGGAAGAAGCGCGAGAAGGGCTCGCCCAGCAGTTGGTCGGCCGAGAGCGCCCGCACCATGCAGACGCCTGCGGCATTGGCAAAGACGATGCGGCCTTCGAGCACCACATAGAGCGGAACCGGAAGGCTTTGCGCCGACAACGGGTAGGAAATTTCGTCTTGCATCCCGCGCTCCAACCTGAGGTATTGCCGTCATGTCTTTAAGCAGGGACTTCGGGCGAGGGTAGCGAAAACGTGCCGGCTGCCGGAAGTCGGGGGCAATGCTCTTCATGATGCGCAAAAGTCGTGCGCGGCGCAAAGTCTAGTTTGTGGTCGATACAACACATTTTGATCTCGTTTTGTCGACCGTGCCGTTGTCCGTTTGCAGCGCGGGTTTCAAAACGGGTGGTTCGGATGCTGAGGTATGCGCCGGTGGGCATTCAGCATTGGCACCATGTTGACTTTCTCGCGCGGCGAAATGCTGATCCATCCAGCGATGCGCCAGCGTCAGGCCGATTGCACATATCAAAATGCATGTTCCCATTGTCAGGATGAAATAGGCGCTGATCCGTTCGATCGAACGTTCCGGAAAGAAGAAAGTCGCGGCGGCAAACACGGTGCCTGCCAGCAAGCCAAAGAGCAAAAGCAGATAGTAAAAACGACGCGGCAAGAGCGAATTCATCGTTGTCTCATCCAACTGCAACCAAGTGTGTGCTGTTTTGAATCGTTTTACCGCTGGGCCAAATGGACATGCCGCATCGTTGCGATCACGGTGCAATGGCATGCCGGCGCGCGGCGCCGTGCGGATGAATCGGTATTGCGTTTGCTGGACTGCTGCAGACTGCCGCCCGCGGCAAAAAAACCAGAATTGCGGGACCCGGCGGCGCTTGCTATGGTGGTGGCACTGAAATGCAGTGCGATACGCGCTTGTGGCTTGAATGATCTCGTACGCTAATCCGACGCGTCAATCTGAGTTTCGGGTTGAAACTGAGCATCGGGCGTGCCACAAGTTGATTCTTGGCGGAGTGGCGTTCTTTGAAGGGCCTCGATCAAAAACATTGAAATTTGATTTCAGTTATGAATACAATTGATCTAATATCTGGTTCGCACCAGATTTCACACCAGACTTTATCGGGAGCCCCTATGGCGACATACAAGGAATTGATTGCACAAAAGGCCAAACTGGAAGAGCAGATCGAAACTGCGCGCGCCAAGGAGCTGGAAGCGGTGATCCAGCAAGTGCGCCAGACGGTTGCCGAATATGGCCTGACGGCTGAAGACCTGGGCCTGGCCCAGCGTCGTGGCCGTCGTGCCGGTGCCAAGGCTCCGGTGCCGGCCAAGTATCGCGACCCGAAGACGGGCGCGACGTGGTCCGGCCGCGGCCGCGCCCCGGCCTGGATTGGCAAGAACCGCGATAAATTCCTGATCGCCTGATCGGTCGGCCCTGCCTGACGCGCAAGTGCCGCAATGCAAATGGCCCACCTGCCCGGTGGGCCATTTGCATTGCGGCACGCGATGATCGTTCCTGTATAACGACGGCATGACGCCCCGCCTGCCCAAATACCTCGAACTGGCCGATCGCATTCGGCTCGACATCCTGCACGGAGCGCTGCCGGCCGGCAGCATCGCGCCCAGCGAGAACGAAGTCGCCCAACGCTACGGCGTATCCCGTTTGACGGCGCGCCGCACGCTGAATGAGCTGGCGGCGCGCGGTCTGCTTAAGCGCTCGCGGGGGCAGCGCAGTGTGGTGCTCGATCGCGTGGGGCCGCATCGGCCGGTGCTGTACGCGCCGGGCCAGTCCGATGCGGCGCTGGAATATGTGCCGGGCGCTGTCTATACGGTGAGTGCTTTTCGACTGGAGGCGGCCGACGCGACCGTGGCGGCCGCGCTCGACCTGGCGGTGGGCGCACAGGTGGCGTTTGTGGAGCGCCGTGCCCAGGTGGAGGGGCAGCCCATCATGCTGCTGCGTACCTGGCTGACGTCGCGGCTGGCGGCGATGCTCGAGGCGCGCGACTTTGAAGATCGCCTGTTCGTGCAGGTCTTCCAGCGTGCCAACCTGACCATTGCGCGCTCGCGCGAGGCGCCGCTGGCATGTGTGGCCGATGCTCACCAGGCTGCGCAGCTCGGTGTGGATGCGGGCGTGCCGCTGGTGCGCGTGCGTCGCATCGGTTACAGCGTCGCGGACACACCGATTTCCCTCACGTACTGCGATTTTTCTCCCGAACGCTATACGCGCGAAGTCGACATCCGCGTGCTTCAAAACGACTGAAAGCGCACTGCGCCAGACCGGTGCAGAAACGGCGCCACACACCCTGCAATGGGGACTTGTCCGCCTGGGGTATTCAAGCTAGTCTGCGCCCCTTCCCGAGAAAACACATTCATTTGTGAAGCGACGCTTTGCCGACGGCGTATTGGCACGGCAGTTGCATTCACGGCGCCATCTCAGCAGCGGCGGGTTGAGCCACCTGCCGCCTCCACGCTGATTCAGTCGATTCAACACAACGGAACCACAAGAGGGAGAACTCAACAATGCAACTCAAGCGACGTTTTTCGCTGGCCGTGCTGGCTGCCGCCGCCGGTTTGACCGCAGGCGCAGCGCAAGCCCAATCGTCTGTGACGCTGTACGGCCAGGTGGATGCCTGGGCGGGCGCCACCAAGAACCTGGGCCAGGACCGCGCCTGGGGTGTCAATTCGGGCGGCATGTCGACGTCGTATTGGGGCCTGAAGGGCAGTGAAGACCTGGGCAACGGCCTGAAGGCGATCTTCACGCTCGAAGCGTTCTTCCGCCCCGATACGGGCAAGTCCGGCCGCTTTGACGGCGACCACTTCTTCGCACGTAATTCGTTTGTCGGTCTGCAGTCGAATAGCTGGGGCTCGATCAAGCTGGGCCGCAACACGCCGCCGTACTTCGTTTCGACGATCCTGTTTAACCCGTTCATCGATTCGTACACGTTCTCGCCGATGGTGTTCCACACCTACCTCGGCAACGGCCGTTCGGGCGCCGCGGGCATCTCGGGCCTGGTCGGCGATTCGGGCTGGGACAACTCGATCATGTACTCCACGCCGGACATGGGCGGCCTGACGGGCACCCTGATCTACGGCGCTGGCGAGCAGGCCGGCCACAACGGTCAGAACAAGTGGGGCGGCAGCCTGCTGTTCTTCCGCGGCAATTTTGCGGCCACGGCGGCGTTCCAGCAGGTGCGCTACGACGGCGCACCGGGCGATCTGAACAGCCTGGTGGCGGGCTTTGCGCGCCAGACGGCGGGGCAGCTGGGTGCGACGTATGACTTTGGCGTGGTCAAGCTGTACGGCCAATACCAGTACATCAAGAACACGATCAGCACCGGCGACGCCAAGAGCAACGGCGGCCAGCTGGGCGTGTCGATCCCGGTCGGCCCGGGCAGCATCCTGGCGTCGTACGCGTACACGAAGACTTCGGGCGCGGCCGACGTGAAGCGCAACACCTGGGCGGTCGGTTACGACTATTCGCTGTCCAAGCGCACCGATGTGTATGCGGCGTATTTCCGCGACAAGGTGTCGGACCTGTCGACGGCCGACACCTTCGGCGTAGGCATCCGCGCAAAGTTCTAAGCCTTTCGCGTTTTGCTTTCCTTGTCACCGCCCGCGTCTCGACAGCGTGGGCGGCCATTTGCAACGGCGTCCGGATTCCGGGCGCCGTTTTTTGTTGTGCGCAAGACGGGGGAGGGCGGAGGGTCAGCCCGTGCGGGCCAGGCGCAGCAGAGGTGAAGGCAGCGAAGAGGACTCTGCCCCAATGTTCGGCTGATTCAGCAGCATGGCGCCGCGCTGCGTCGCCACGAAAACGGCCTCGGTACGGCTGCGCACTTCCAGCCGGCGATACAGCGCGTTGATATGCGCCTTCGTTGTCGCCTCGGAAATGCTCAGCATGCGGCTGATAGTTTTGACCGGATGCCCCCGTGACAGCAAGACGAGAATTTCATATTGACGCTGCGTCAGGCCGAGCAAGGCGCAATCGTCATTACCATTTCCGCTGGAAGCACCTGCCGCAATGGCTTCAGGTCTGGTCAGCACAATCGACGCCGGCACATAACGGCCGCCGGCGAGCACCAATTCCAATGCCGCCGCAATCAATTTGCCGGAATAGCTTTTCAGCAGATAGGCAGAGACATTCAATTGCATCAGCGTGCGGACATGGGCGGCGGAATCGGTTTCGCCCAGCACGGCAACATGTCGGGGATGTGGCTGTTGCAACAGCCGCGAGAGGGCGGGCAGATCGTCGATGCCCGGCAGGGGCAGGCCGATCAGGGCCAATTCGGCGTCCGCATGCGCCGCGAGATTCTCAAAGAGGGCTTCGTCCGGCTCGACGCTGACCACCTCGGTAATGGCCGGCAAGGATTGCAACACATGGGTCGCGCCGGCACGCACCAAAGGGTGTGCCTCCACTACGATTGATTTCACTGCGCCGCCTGTCTGGTTATGGTTTGTTTGTCCATTTCCGGAATCAGCCTGTTGCCGCGTCTATTTGAACTTGTGGTCCAAAATCAATGCAGCCGTGCCCTTGGAAATGCTTTTGGCGCGCGGTCTCGGTATATTTCCCCGTTCAACCGGCAGTCACCGCAGTACGGTGCCGCCGGGCCGAAACCTTGGCTCGCCATTCAGGCGCAATTTCCTTCCGGTTTTTCTTGTTTATGTCGCCAGGCGCGGAGGATTAACTCCGCCAAAATCGCAGAATAAATCCCCAGCATGCTTGTTGCACCCATCAATGGGATGTAAACCTTTTTGTTTACCCCGATCGGTGGTGTGCTAGACCCCCCTATACATAGCAGGATCAGACGGCAGCAGCTAGCCCCACTTCACGCCCATTGACGTGAGCGTAAAGCGCGGCTTTTGTACCCAAAAAGCGTGTTTTGGTGGCTTATTGCGCGACCACCGAGAAGCGCGGCATCGATAGCGGCTGTTTGCCGTCGCGGCCGTACGGTGTGCCGCCGCCGTTGTTGGCAGCATGCAGGACGGACAGCGCGTTCTGCGTGGCGCGCAGGCGCAGGTCGATCAGGGTGCCGTTGTCGATGTTGCGCTGGCGCAGCAGGCGGGCCAGCGCGAGGTTCTCGTCGAACAGGCGGCTGGCGGTTTCGTCGGTGCGCAGGTATTTGACCAGCCCGTACGGATCGGCACCGCCGTGCTGGGCCCACCACAGGCGGCGGTCACGGTCGGCTTCGCCCAGGGCGGCGAGCTGTTTTTGCTTGGTCTGGGTGATGCGCTCGAGTTCGACCATGTCGCCATCGCGCAACGCCTGCGCTTCGGCATCCAGGGTGAGGGTGGCGGCGCGCAGCAGTTCCTGCTCGTCGGCAAGGGTGCGGATCAGCAGTGTGTTGTCCATGGTGACTACCTCAGGCTCAGACTTGGAAGCTTGGGCAGCCGCCGGCTGGCACACCGCCCCGCCGCGATCAGTCCGAACGGACCGGCGGCGTCAGAAAATACAGGGGACGGACGACGGGAAACCCCCGTCAGACCTTCTTGGAGCGCGTGGAGAGCAGCGATTGCGCGTCGGAAAGCGCCGCATCGGCGATCTTGCCGGCGTCCATCTTGAGCGTGCCGTTCTGAATGGCACTGCGGATCTGCTCGACGCGTGCGGCGTCGAAGTCGCCGCTGCCCACTTGGCGCGAGACTTGTTGGACCGACAGCGACGGCGAATCGCCGGTGTGGCGCGTGGGGCCCGAAGCCGTCGTAGCGGCCGGGGACGAACCGGTCGCGCGCGTCGACCCGGACGCAGCGTCCTTGGTCGGCGCAACGGCCGGCGTATTGTTCACGATATGGTTGATTTTCACGGGTGTCTCCGAAGAGCGCGTTCATCCTAACACCCATATCGGCCAACCCCGGCCCAAACTTTAGCGGCAGGTATCGATCACGCATCACAGTAGAAAAGTGATCCGCCGTTATCAATCTGATCCTAAAACTGGATCGCCACGACGCCGGCGGACTGTGCGATGCCCGAGACGACATTGCCGTTGGCGGTGCGCACCTGCGCCACCTGGCCCACGGCGGCCTGGTTCAAGGCCCGGCCGTCGCTGCTGACCTGGAAGCCGCCGCCCTCGGCGACGATCTTGACGGTCTGGCCAGCCTGCACCGCAACGGGCAGGCGCAGGCTTTCGGCGCGCAGCGGCTGGTTGGCGGCCACGCTGGTGAGCAGTACACGCCCCACCACATCGGCCGGCTGCTGCACGACCGACGCCGGCAGCGTGGAGAGATCGCCCGTACGCGCTTCCAGATCGCCCATATCGAGCGTCTTGCCGGGCGGCAACGGGTGCGAAGCGACGTAGTACGTCCCCGTGATCTGGATGGTGGCCGGCACCCAGGCCGCCCAGGCGTGCGGCGAGCGGCAGCGCACGCCTACTTGTATACGGCCGCGCAGGCGGTTGGCCGCCGGCAGCATCAAGTCGATCTGGTCGCAGGGCTGGTTGGCCACGCGTGGGTCAATGGGGCCGACTTCCACGGAGGCACGTGGCGCACCCGTCTCATTCGTGCCGCCCAGGATGTCCAGTTGCGATTGCAGCTGTTGCTGAATCTGCATCTGGATGGCGTTCGGCCCCTGGATGGTCGTGGCTTGCGGCTGTTGCGCGGCTTGAGCAGGCATGGGCGCGTTGGCAGCGGCAGGCGGATAGCCGACGCGCATCATGCCCTGGGCGTGCGCCAGGATCGGATGCACGAGGCTGGCCAGCAGGCCCAGCGCCAGGATCAGCAGCAGCTTGCGCTGACGCCCCGCCAGCGGCATGGCCGCTGTGACAGGTCGGATCGGGTGGTGCGTGCTGCGTGCAAACCGCGTGGACATGGAAAGCCCCTTCATCAAAAGTCCGGTGAAGTGTAGCCACGCGTGCGCGAGGGCCAAATGCGGAAATGTCGGCCAATCCCCCCCTTATTCCAACGAATGGTCTTGCACACCGGCCCCTAGACTTTGCAACGTGGTGAAGTCCCTGGCGTTGCGCGGTTCCTGGCCGTGCAGCCTGCCCCGGTAGATCGGTTTCCCGGCCAGATATCGGATTCGCAGACAGGTCTTTTCCACTGAGGTGCATGACGGCAACTCAGCATGACAAGCGGTTCAGCGGTTTTGGAGACGGCATCGGCGGTTTTGAAGGGGCCGCTGATGCCGAGTTCTCCTGCCCAAGGGAACGCGCAATACGTAAACGCAAACGCAAGACAGAACGCAACCCCGGCGGGTGGCAGCAATTACCAGGACGCCACGCGCAAGGAATGACAGACATGGTCGACAAGCTGGATCAGTTGTTCGGTTTTCAGGAGCAGGCGTTGCACCTGCGCTCGCAGCGCCACCAGATTCTGGCCTCGAACATCGCCAACGCCGATACGCCCAACTACAAGGCGCGCGACTTCGATTTTCAGTCGGCGCTGCAGAAGGCGGTCGGCCAGCAAGGCGGTAACAGCCTGCCGATGACGGCAACGGCTGCGGGCCACCTGAGCGTGGATGGCGCGCCGGCCGGCGATGTGTCGCTGATGCAGGCATCGCTGTCGCAGCAGACGAAGGCGCTGCAGGGCGAGATGCAGTACCGCACGTCGCAGCAGCCGTCCATCGACGGCAACACGGTCGACATGGATGGCGAGCGCATGCGCTTTGCCGACAACACCGTGCGTTACGAGGCCGATCTGAGCATCGTGACGCAGAAGATCAAGTCGATGCTGGCGGCCATTCAGAACAGCTAGCGCGATGTAGCACCAGCAGCAACAGCAAGAGCAGCAGACAGGCATTAAGACGACCGCGCAGCGATCACGCGCGGCGAAAGAGGGGCGGGAACTGTGTGGCGCTCCGGGCCGGGAGAGTTCGGTCCGGAGCAAGCCGCCATACAGAACACCGGATCGGTCCGGCAGGCATGCCGGCAACAGTGTTTGAAGACATCGGAATCAACATGTCGCTATTCAAGGTGATGGATGTAGCGGGCAGCGCGCTCACCGCGCAGTCCAAGCGCATGAACGTGGTCGCCTCCAACCTGGCCAACGCAGAAAGCGTGACGGGCCCGGACGGCAAGGCGTATCGCGCCAAGCAGGTGGTGTTCTCGCCCGCGCAGCAGTCAGACGACTACGCCACCGGCGTGTCGGTCGACCGCGTGGTGGAAGACACCGTCACCCCCATGAAGCGCATGCACCAGCCGGGCAACCCGCTGGCCGATGCCGACGGCTACGTGACCATGCCGAACGTCGATGTGGTGGACGAAATGGTCAACATGATTTCTGCGTCGCGCTCATACCAGGCCAACGTGGAAGTCGCCAACACCACCAAGACGATGGCTTCCAAGGCTCTGACCCTGGGCCAGTAAGCGGCACCTTCCTAGCGAGACACGAACATGACCGTCAGCTCAACCACCAACACGACCAGCACCGCGGGCACGACCACCGGCAACCAGCTGGCCATCACCACCGGCAACGACCTGCAGAACACGTTCATGCAACTGCTCGTGGCGCAGTTGAAGAACCAGGATCCGCTCAACCCGATGGACAACTCGCAGATGACCTCGCAGCTTGCGCAGATCAACACTGTGAACGGCATCCAGCAGTTGAACACCACGATGTCGAGCATGCTCACGCAGAACGCCGCAACGCAGGCGTCGTCGATGATCGGCCGCACGGTGCAGGTGCCGACCAACAACCTGACGCTGGCCTCGGGCGCTGCCAACTTCGGCGTCTCGGTGCCCAACGGCGCCGACGACGTCGTCGTCACGATCACGAATGCGGCCGGCGTTGCCGTGCGCACCGTGGACCTCGGCCAGATGACGGCCGGCAGCGGCAACTACACCTGGAACGGCAAGGACGACAAGGGCAACCAGCTTGCCGACGGCGCCTATTCCATCAAGGTGACGGCCACGCAGGGTGGGAAGGTCGTCACGGCAAACGCGCTGGGCACCGACAAGGTGGCCGGCGTCACGATCAACAACGGCACGATGCAGCTGGCACTGGCGTCTGGCGGAACCGCCAGGCTGTCCGACGTTGCATCGATTCAGTAATCACCGGTCAACTGCGGGCAGACCCCGCGCTTTTATCTTCTACGGGAGAACACAATGGGATTCCAGCAAGGCCTGAGCGGTCTCGATGCCGCCGCTGCCAACCTCGACGTGATCGGCAGCAACGTGGCAAACGCCAACACTGTCGGCTACAAGAAATCGACCGCCGAATTTGGCGACGTGTACGCGCGTTCGCTGGTCGGTGCATCCGACAACCAGATCGGCCAGGGCGTGAGCGTGACCAAGGTGTCGCAGTCGTTCACGCAGGGCAATGTGACCAACACCGGCAACCCGCTGGACATCGCGATCAACGGCACGGGTTTCTACCGCATGGTCGATGCGTCCAGCGGCCAGGTGTCGTACACGCGTAATGGTCAGTTCCAGACCGACAAGAACGGCTACATCATCTCGGCAACCGGCCAGAACCTGACCGGCTACGGCGTGGATTCCACCGGCAAGGTCAACACCGCCGTGCTGACCAACCTGAAGATTCCCGTCAACGACCTGGCGCCGCTGGCCACCACCAACACCGCATTCGGTGTGAACCTGGATGCCGCGGCCACGGTGCCGACCACCACGCCGTTCTCGGCCACCAACTCGGCCACGTTCAACCACTCCGTTTCGGAGCAGGTGTACGACGGCACGGGCACGGCCCACATGCTGACCAACTACTACGTGCGTACCGCCGCTGGCTGGGACGTGTACTCGCAGGTGGATGGCAACAACCCGACGGGCGGCAACCCGGTGACGTCGCTCACGTTCAACAGCAGCGGCCAGCTCACCTCGTCGCCCAGCAAGGTCAACGTGGCCTTTGGCGGCATGAGCATCGCCACCATGGATTTCACGGGCACCACGCAGTACGGCGGCGGCTACAACGATACCGCCCCGGGCGTGACGCAAGACGGTTACGCCACCGGCCGCCTGGCCAGCTACGCGGTTGGTACCGATGGCACCGTCACCGCGCGCTACTCCAACGGCCGCACCTCGACGCTGGGCCAGATCGCCATGGCCAACTTCAAGGCACCGGAAGGTCTGCAGAACATCGGCGGCAACCAGTGGGTGGAAACGTCCAACTCGGGCGCGCCGAACCTGGGCACGCCGGGCATGGGGTCGTTTGGCCTGCTGCAGTCGTCGGCGGTGGAGCAATCCAACGTGGACCTGTCTGCCGAGCTGGTCAACATGATCATTGCGCAGCGTTCGTACCAAGCCAACGCGCAGACCATCAAGACGCAGGACACCATCCTGCAGACGCTGGTGACGATGTAATCGTCGTTGCCTGAAGCTGACTGACCGCACACCAAGGACACTCGCATGGACCGCTCGATCTACGTGTCGATGACTGGCGTAAAGCACCTGTTTGACCAACAGGCTGCCAGCGCCAACAACCTCGCCAACGCCAGCACCACCGGCTTCAAGGCGCAGATCGATGCGTTCCATACGGTGGGCGTGCAAGGCGATGGCTCGCCCACGCGCAGCTACGTGATGGCCTCGGCCATCGGTACGGACCTCGCGCCCGGCCCGATCGAGACCACCGGCCGCAGCCTGGACGTGGCCATCGACGGCCCCGGCTTCTTTGCCGTGCAGACGCCGGAAGGCGGCGAGGCTTACACCCGCGCCGGCGCCTTTCAACTGGGCCCGGACGGCACGATCCAGACGCTCTCCGGCCAGCCCGTGCTGGGCGATGGCGGCCCGATTACGCTGCCGCCCGACACCACGGTGCAGTTTGCCAAGGACGGCACGGTCAACGCGATCAGCGCCGACAGCCGTACGCCGCCGGTGTCGCTGGGCCGCCTGAAACTGGTGAACATCGAGCCGTCGAACATCGACCGCGGCGCCGACGGCCTGTTCCGCCAGCGCGACGGCCAGGACGCCGACGTGGATGAAAAAGTCCGCATCACCGGCGGGGCGCTGGAGGGCAGCAACGTCAACCTGACCGACTCGCTGGTCAACATGATTGCCATCTCGCGCCAGCTCGAAATGCAGATGAAATCGCTGCATACGAGCGACACGAATGCCCAGTCGGCCAATGAACTGCTGCGCCACGCCTGAACGGCCGGCGCATTGAATTGAATCAACCAAGGACTCGAACATGATTCGCTCCCTGTGGATTTCCAAAACCGGGATGGACGCCCAGCAATCGCAGCTGGATGTCATCTCGAACAACCTGGCGAACGTCAACACGACGGGCTTCAAGCGCTCGCGCGCCGTGTTCGAAGACTTGCTGTATCAGAACGTGCGCGAGCCGGGAGCCCAGTCGTCGCAACAGACCACGCTGCCTTCGGGCATGCAGATCGGTACCGGTACGCGCATCGTCGCCACCGAGCGTCTGCACACGCAGGGCAACCTGCAGCAGACCGGCAACTCGACCGACGTGGCCATCAACGGCAACGGCTTCTTCCAGGTGCAGATGCCCGACGGCACGCTGGCCTACACGCGTGACGGCAGCTTCCAGATCAACGCGCAGGGCCAGCTGGTGACTTCCAGCGGCTACCCAGTCCAGCCGGCCGTGACGGTGCCGCAGAACGCCACCAGCCTGACGATCGGCAAGGACGGCGTTGTGACGGTCACCACGCCCGGCACGGTCAACAACACGCAGGTGGGCACGTTCCAGCTGGCGAACTTCATCAATCCGGCCGGCCTGCGCAGCATGGGCGAAAACCTGTACGCCGAAACCGAAGCGTCGGGCACGGCCAACCTGGCCAACCCGGGCTCGAACGGCGTGGGCGCGCTCAACCAGAACTACGTTGAAACGTCGAACGTGAACGTGGTGGAAGAAATGGTCAACATGATCCAGACGCAGCGCGCGTACGAGATCAACAGCAAGTCGGTCCAGACCTCGGACCAGATGCTGGAGAAGCTGTCGCAGCTCTAAGCTGGGGCGGCGTTGTTTTTAAGGAAGTTTTGCGATGCATACCCCCCCGGTTTACTCGCTCACGCACAGCGGCCGCGCCGTGCGTATCGTTCGATTGGCTGTGCTTGGCACGGCCGCCTTGCTCGCTACGGCGTGCGGCATGCTGCCGCCGCCGGCCCCGATCGTGCAAGGCCCGACAACCGCGCGCCCGCCGATGCCGGTGATGGCGCCGCGTCAGAACGGGGCGATTTACCAGGAAGTGGCATCGGGCAGCGGTGGTTTTCGCGGCATGTTCGAAGACCGCCGCGCACACATGGTGGGCGACACGATCACCATCGTGATTACCGAGAACACGGCGGCCAGCAAGCAGACTTCGGGCAGCGTCAATCGCACAGGCAGCATGACGGCTTCCGTGCCGACGTTTGCGGGCATGAACCCGGGTGTGCTGTCGCTGCTGGGTGTGTCGGCCAGCGACGCGAACAAGTTCGACAGCAAGGGCGCCAACGGTGCGCAGAACAACTTCACGGCCACGATTACCGTCACGGTCGTGGAAGTGCTGGGCAACGGCAACTTGGTAGTCAGCGGCGAGAAGCAGATGGCCGTGGGCCAGGGCACCGAGTCGATCAAGTTCTCGGGCGTGGTCAACCCCACCACCGTCAACAATCAAAACACCGTGCTGTCCACCCAGGTGGCGGACGCACGCATGGAATATCGCGGCACGGGCTATGTGGCCGAAGCCCAGCAGATGGGCTGGTTGTCGCGGTTCTTCCTGACCGTGTCACCGTTCTGAGGGATCAGCCATGACTTTGCATCGACTCATCGGCGCGGCCCTGGTGGCACTGAGCGCAATTTCAGCGGTTGTTCCGATCACGGCACACGCCGATCGCATCAAGGATCTGACCACCGTTGCCGGCGTGCGCGACAACGCGCTGATCGGCTACGGCCTTGTCGTCGGCCTGGACGGCAGCGGCGACCAGACCACGCAGACGCCGTTCACGGTCCAGAGCTTCAACAACATGCTCACGCAGTTCGGCATCAATGTGCCGGCCGGCGCGAGCATCCAGCTCAAGAACACCGCCGCCGTGGTGGTGACGGCCACGCTGCCGGCGTTCGTGCGGCCCGGCCAGACCATCGACGTGACGGTGTCGTCCATCGGTAACGCCAAGAGCCTGCGCGGCGGCACGCTGCTGCTCACGCCGCTCAAGGGCGTGGACGGCCAGCTCTACGCATTGGCACAGGGCAACGTGGTGATTGGCGGCGCAGGCGCATCGGCCAATGGCAGCAAGGTGCAGATCAACCAGCTGGGCGCCGGCCGTATCGCCAATGGTGCGACGGTGGAGCGTGCCGTGCAGGCCACCGTGGGCGAGGCGGGCAGCATCCAGCTCGATACAGGCACGACCGATTTCGGCACCGTGCAGAACATCGTCACCGCCATCAACAAGCAGTTCGGCACGGATACGGCGCAAGCCGCCGACGGCCGCACGATCAACGTGCGCGCACCGGCGCTGGCGTCGGACCGCGTGGGCTTTCTGGCCAAGCTGCAGAACATTGACGTCACGCCGGCGCTGGCCGCGGCACGCGTGGTGGTCAACGCTCGCACGGGCTCGGTGGTGATGAACCAGCTGGTCAAGCTCGAGCCCTGCGCGGTGGCGCACGGCAGCCTGTCCGTCACCATCAGCACGGACCCGGTGGTGAGCCAGCCGGCGCCGTTCTCGCAAGGGCAGACGGTGGCGGGGGCGCGCTCGAACATCGAGGTCAAGCAGCAAGGCGGCAGCCTCATCAACGTGAAGGGCGGCACCAACCTGGCGGACGTGGTCAAGGCCATCAACGCGATTGGCGCCAACCCGCAAGACCTCATCTCGATCCTGCAGGCGATGAAGGCGGCCAACGCGCTGCGCGCCGACCTGGAAATCATCTGACGCTGCGGAGGCCACGATGAACCAAACCGACCTCACCAGCCGCCTGGCGCTCGATTCCCGAGGGTTCGAGTCGCTCAAGCAAACGGCACGTACGGACCCGACCGGCGCCGCCAAGACCGTCGCCAAGCAGTTCGACGCGATCTTCGTGAACATGATGCTCAAGCAGATGCGCGATGCATCGCCGCAGAACGGGCCGCTCGATTCGTCGTCGAGCAAGATGTACACGTCGATGCTCGACCAGCAGCTTTCGCAGACTATGGCCTCGCGCGGCGTGGGCGTGGCAGACCAGCTTCTGAAGCAGATGCTGCGTCAGGCCAACCATGTGAACACGGATGCGGGTGGCAAGGTGAATACCGCGCTGTCCAACACGACGGCCACGAATACTGCGCTGCCGGGCGCTGCGGGTGCCACGAACGATGCCGCCAAGGCCATCGCCCGTTCGTCGCTCAACAGCATGGCCGCAGCCGTTGCGCCGGGCACGGAAGACGACGGCTCGGGCATCAGCACCGTGCCGCGCCCGGGCCTGGAAGAGCGCGTGCAGCGTGCGCTGGCCGCCCTGCGCAAGCAGGCGGATGCCCAGGCGCAGACGCCGAGCGCGCCGCCCGAGGTCGATCTGTCGACGGTGGCATCGGAGCCGCGCGGCGACCGCATGAGCAGCTTCTACAACAAGCTGATCGGCCACGCATCGCAGGCCGCGCAGGAAACCGGTATTCCGGCCAACTTCATGATCGGCCATGCCGCGCTGGAGTCCGGCTGGGGCCGCCGCGAGATCAAGGCAAAGGACGGCACGAACACGCACAACCTGTTCGGCATCAAGGCCGGCGGTTCGTGGGCAGGCAAGACCGCCACGGTGACCACCACCGAATACATCGGCGGCGTCGCCCACAAGGTGCAGGAGAAATTCCGCGCCTACAGCTCGTACGCCGAGGCGTTCAAGGATTACGCCAACCTGTTGGCCAACAACCCGCGCTACAGCAACGTCGTGGCAGCCGGCAACGGCAACGATGCGGCGTCGTTCGCCAAGGGTTTGCAGCGCGCAGGCTACGCCACCGACCCGAACTACGCCCACAAGATCATGGCGGTCATCAAGCAGATCGTTTAAGTGATTTAAAAAGCATATTTTGGCAACATCGGCCGGCTCAAGTTTGTTCTTGTCCGGCCGATGTTGTTTTTAGAGCTTATTTCGGCGGCTTCGTGCTGCCCGCACCGAGACAACTATGAGCAGCTCCCTTCTGAATATTGGCGCGTCGGGCCTGCGGGTGGCCGATATCAACCTGCAGGTGACCGGCAACAACATCGCCAACGCCAGCACGCCCGGTTATTCGCGCCAGGAAGCCGTGCAGACGGAAAACATTCCGCTGTACGCCGGCGTGGGCTATCTCGGCCAGGGCGCCAACGTCACGACCGTCAAGCGCATCTACGACCAGTTTCTGACCGCGCAGGTGCAAAGCGGCCAGGCCTCGACCAGCGCGGCCGACCAGCTCAACAGCCTGGTGTCGGGCCTGAGCAAGTACATGTCGGACAGCAACAGCGGCCTGACGTCGTCGCTCACCAGCTTCTTCAATGCCGCCGATGGCCTGGCCTCCAAGCCGTCGGACACCACCGCGCGCCAGGTTTTCCTGAACGCCGCCGCTGGCCTGCAAAGCCGCTTCAATTCGATTGCCGGCCAGCTGAGTTCGCTCAACAGCCAGGTCAACACGCAGGTGCAGACGCAGATCAGCTCGGTCAACGGCACCGCGCAGCAGATCGCCTCGTTGAACGACCAGATTTCCAAGGCGGAAGCATCGACCGGCCAGCCGGCCAATGATTTGCGCGATCAGCGCGACCAGCTTGTCCAGACGCTCAATCAGTCGATCAAGGCCAGCGTGGTGCAGACCGGCGACGGCCAGTTCAACATCTACGTGGGCAACGGCCAGGCGCTGGTGCAGGGCAACCAGAGCTACCAGCTGACGGCGGTGCCGTCGCAGTACGACCCGACGCAACTGTCGGTGGGCTACAAGAGCCCGGGCGGCACGGTCAACATCGACGACAGCCAGCTCGGCGGCGGTGCGCTGGGCGGCCTGATGGACTTCCGCAACAACACGCTCATTCCGGCGCAGAACAGCCTGGGCCGCCTGGCCACGGCCGTGGCGGCCGACGTGAATGCGCAGAACAAGCTCGGCATGGACGCCAACGGCAAGATGGGCACGGACCTCTTCTCCGTGGCCAGCCCGAGCGTCGCGCCCAGCACGAACAACACCGGCACCGGCTCGCTGACTGCCAGCATCACCAACGCCAATGCGGGGCAGGGCTACGACTACCAGGTCAAGTACCAGGGCGGCGCCTACACCGTTTCGCACTATCCGGACGGCTCCGCCTCCGTGACGGTGACGAGTTGGCCGACCACGATTGACGGCGTCACGCTCAACCTGTCGGGCACGATGAACAGCGGCGACTCCTTCCTGGTGCGCCCGACCGCCAACGCGGCCGCCACCATGCAGACGCTCACCACCGACTACCACGACGTGGCCGCGGCCTCGCCGGTGGTGCTCAACCAGGGCAGCAACAACACGGGCAGCGCCTCGGTGTCGTCGCTGGGCGTGGACAGCACGTATGCCGGCTCGCCGCTCACGTCGCCGATCAACCTGACGTACAGCTCGGCCGTTGGCGGCTCGCTGTCGGGGTTCCCGGGCAGCGTCACGGTGACGGTGGGCGGCACGTCGACCACGTACACCGGCGGCACGGCACCCTACACCCAGGGCGCGACGTACGCGTTCAACGGCGTGCAGATGACGCTGTCGGGTTCGCCCGGCAACGGTGATACGTTCGCCATTTCGGCCAATACCGCCAACAGCACGGACAACCGCAACGCCAGCGCGCTGGCCAAGCTGCGCAACAGCAATCTGCTGGACGGCGGCACGACCTCGATCGGCTCGGCGTGGAACAACCTCGTCACCCAGGTGGGTGTGCAGGCCAACCGCGCCAGCACCAACCTGACCTCGCAGAAGGCGCTGCTGGCCAGTTCCACGCAACAGCAGCAGTCGGTGTCGGGCGTGAACCTGGATGACGAGGCGATGAACCTCATGAAGTATCAGCAGGCCTACCAGGCTTCGGCCAAGGTGATGCAGACGGCCAATTCGCTGTTCGACAGCCTGCTGTCGATTGCCGGCTGATCGGGCGACTGAAGAAAACGCCCCGCCTGCCGATAACGTCCTAAAGCCCTTCGTCCGGACCGATCATGCGAGTCAGTAGCGCCCAATTCTTTGCCGCGTCTTCCGCTTCGATGCAGAACACGCAATCGAACCTGCTCACGCTGCAGCAGCAGATTGCGAGCGGCATCGCGCTCAACAGCGCGGGCGACAACCCCAGCGCGTTTGGCCAGATGGCGCAACTGCAGCAAACGCAGGACGCCAACGACCAATACCAGTCCAACCGTGACACCACCGACGCACGCCTGACCAGCGTGTCTTCGGCGCTGACCAACCTGGTGACCACGCTGCAGCAGGGCAAGCAGACATTGGTGGGCGCCAACACCTCGCTGATGACGGATTCGCAACGCATCGGCGTGCTGGCGCAGGTCAAGCAGCAGTATCAGCAGCTGCTGTCGACGGCCAACCAGCGCGATGCCTCGGGCGTGGCCCTGTTTGGTGGCGCCAACGGCACGACCGATCCGTTCACCAACACCAGTGGCTCCGTGCAGTACGTGGGCAGCGGCCAGCCGCCGGTGGTGCAGGTCTCGCAGAACATCTCGATGCCGAATTCGGTGTCGGGCGATTCGGTGTTCGTGCGCATCCCCAACACGGATCCGTCCAACCCGAACGCCAACCAGAGCATCTTCAAGACGTACGAGAACCTGATCACCGCGCTGTCGACCCCGATCAATGCGGCCACGCAGGCCACCGACGTCGCGAACCTGCAAAAGGCCGTGCAGACGGCGCAGGGCAATCTGGACAACGCCTATCAGGTCGCCCTGCAAGCGCAGGTGACGGTGGGCACGCAGCAAGCGCAGATCACCACGCTCAACAGCAGCGGCTCGAACTACGGCGAGCAGTTGAAGGAGCAGATCTCGAAGCTGCAATCGGTGGATTACACCAGCGCCATCTCGCAGTTCTCGCAGCAGCAGGTGTCGCTGCAGGCCGCGCAGAAGACGTTCACGGCCATGCAGGGCATGTCGCTGTTCCAGTACATCAATCCTTGATGCGGCGCGGGCCGGCGGTCGGAGGGCGCGGCGTATCATGTCGGCTCACCTACCGTCAGGACTGGTCATGCCCATCCAGTATCTTCGCCGCCTGACCAGCCCGGAACGCTCGGAAGACGCCAACCGGCGCCTCGGTCAGTCACTGGCCTTTGTGGCGGGCGCCGCCAACGCGGGCGGATTCCTCGCCGTCAAGCAATACACCTCGCACATGTCCGGCATCGTCTCGGCGATCGCCGACGACCTCGTGCTGGGCGACGTAGTCCTTGTGTTGGCGGGTTTTGCTTCGCTGCTGGCGTTTCTGTGCGGCGCGGCGTGTACCGCGGTGCTCGTCAACTGGGGGCGCCGCCGCAGCACGCAGAGCGAATTCGCGCTGCCGCTCATGCTGGAGGCCGCGCTGCTGCTGCTCTTCGGCCTGATGGGCACAACGCTCGGGCAATACCGCGTCGTGTTCGTGCCGGCCACCGTCGCGCTGCTGTGCTTCCTGATGGGGCTGCAGAACGCCATCATCACCAAGATCTCGAAGGCGGAAATCCGCACCACACACGTGACCGGTCTGGCCACCGACATCGGCATCGAAATCGGCAAGGCGCTGTATTGGAACCATGGGCATCACAATCTGCCCGCCGTGGTGGCCAACCGGCCCAAGCTGCGTCTGCTGGCGTCCTTGCTCGGGATGTTCTTCGTGGGCGGCGTGGTCGGTGCGTTGGGCTTCCGGCACCTCGGCTACACGGCCACGATTCCGCTGGCGTCGATTCTGATGCTGCTGGCGGTGGTGCCGGTGGTGGATGATCTGCTGGCGCGACGTCGGTAGCGAACAGGCGCCCGTCAGCGCAGCAGCAGGCCGATCGCAATCGCGCAGCCCAGCACGATCAGCCACGGCACTGCCGTTCGGACGACCACGGTGCGCAGCCAGTCTGCGTCATTCGCGCGGCGCGCGGAGCGGATGAGCCCGCCCGCCAGCAAGACTTCGAACGCTGCTTCCGACAACAGCATGGGCCCTTGCGTGTAGAAGTACGTGAGCACGCCAAGCGATGCGGCCACCACCGCCACAACCACCGCAATCACGATCGCCAGCGGCAGGAATTCGTCCGCCGAAGCCAGTCCTTCGGCCACGGCGTCCGCACCGCCCCCGCCACCGCCCGGCAGCGGAAGATCGAACGCGAGGTCCACCGCCACGTCGGCGGTGTCGACGGCCCACTCGCTGTGCTCGCGCGGCACCTGGCGCTGTTGCGTAAATCCGGCGTAGGCGAGCCAAAGCTTGAAGGCGGCGAGCATGGCCAGCCAGGCGGCCACCGTTGCCACGCCATACCGCACCGGTGGCGCATCGAGCCCCGCCATGCGCAGCAGCTTGTTGCACGCCACACCCCACGCCAGCGACCACAGCACGATCAGGGCGACATGCATGCGCAGCGCGAAGCGGCTCGCCAGTCGGCGCGTGAAGTGATGCTTGAGCGGGGGCGCGGCGCCCAGCGGCGCGGCCTTGCGCATCACACCATCCCGCCATTCACGCCAATCACCTGCCGCGTGACGTACGACGCCGCATCCGACATCAGGAAGCCGACCACCGCGGCCACTTCGGCAGGCTGTCCCACCCGCTGCATCGGGACGGCCTGCAGGGCTTGGTCTACGTGTTCCATGTGGGCGAGCATGTCCGTTTCGATCAGCCCGGGTGCGACACAGTTGACGGTGATCTTGCGCGACGCAAGCTCGACGGCCAGCGCCTTGGTTGCACCGATCAACCCGGCCTTGGCGGCGCTGTAGTTGACCTGCCCGCGATTGCCCATCACCCCGGAGACGGACGCGATGGTGACGATGCGCCCGCCTTTGCGCGCCCGCACCATCGGCATGGTGAGCGGATGGACGACGTTGTAGAAGCCATCGAGACCGGTCTCGAGGACGATGTCCCAGTCTTCGTCGGTCAGGGCGGGGAAGGCAGCGTCGCGGGTGACGCCTGCACACAGGACGATGCCGTAGTAGGCGCCGTGGGCTTCAACGTCGGCGTCGAGCTGGGTGCGACAGGCGGCGCGGTCGCGCACGTCGAACTGCAGCACGCGGGCGCTGCCCTTGTTTGCTTGGATGTCTGCGACGATGGCGTCGGCCTCGGCACGGCCGCTGCGGCAATGCACGGACACGTCAAACCCGTCGGAGGCGAGCTGGTAGGCGATGGCGCGGCCAATGCCGCGGCTGGCACCCGTCACAAGAACGCGGCGGCTCATGTGGTGAGACTCCCTTGAAGATCGGTCGGCGGAATACCGCGATCATCGCATGCGCGGCAGGCGTTGCTGCGGCAGCGCGCGCTGCCTATCGAGGCAGGGTGCTGAACTGGCTGAACGCCCGCCCACCCAGATCCAGCGCATCCATCACCGAGCGCTCCACCACCGGCGCCAGCGACGTCATCATCACCATGACGAGCATCAGCCCGACCACCAGTGTGGCGGCGATACCCACGGCAAACGGGTTGAGCGCCTGCGCCGTGCGGGACAGCACGGCAAAGCCGAGGTTGACGATCATCATGATCGCGATGATGGGCAGGGCGATGCGCAGGGCCAGCGCAAAGACGATCGTGCCGCCGCCGGCCAGCGTCTGCCAGCCCGGATTGCCCAGCGGCGCCGCCGAGACGGGCAGGGCGGTAAAGCTGTCGAACAGGGCGTGCAGCAGCACGAGATGGCCGTCGCCGGCAATGAAGGCGGTGACAGCCGTGAGGCTGAGGAAGCGGCCCAGCAGCATGCTGCTTTCGGTTTGCGTCGGGTCGAGCAACGAGGCAAAGCCGAGGCCCATCTGCACCGACATCACCTCGCCCGCGCCGCTGACGGCCGAGAATACGAGCTGCACACAGAAGCCCAGCGCCAGCCCGATCAACACCTGCACCAGCGTGATCCACAGCCCTTCATAGGAGCCCACCGACACGCCCGCGGGCACCGGCAGCATGGGCGCCAACGCCACCGTGATGACCACGCCGAAGGCCACCTTGATCGACGTCGGGATCTCGGTATTGGCAAACGGCGGTGCAATGGCGATGAACGCCAGCACGCGCACGAGCGGCCACCAGTACATGGCGATCCAGCCGTTGAGCTGCGTGGCGGTGAATTGGATCATCGTGGATTGCGGCTGCGTCAGCTTGCTGACGTCAATTCACGTAGTTGGGAATGTTGGTCAGCACGCCGCGCGTGTAGTCGACGATTACCGCGACGATCCACGGGCCGGCCAGCACCATCGTGGCAGCCACGGCCAGCAGCTTGGGGATGAACGACAGCGTCTGCTCGTTGAGCTGCGTGGCAGCCTGGAACACCGCCACCAGCAGGCCGACGACGAGCGACACCAGCAACATCGGCGCGCCCACCATCATGGCGACCTGCATGGCCTGACGGGCCATATCGAGAACGTACTCGGGTGTCATGTCGGTTTCCTATCGACGCTCATTGCACAAAGCTCTGGGCCAGCGAGCCCAGCAGCAGGTGCCAGCCATCCACCAGCACGAACAGCATGATCTTGAACGGCAGCGAGAAGATCGACGGCGTGACCATCATCATCCCCATCGACATCAGTACGGCCGCCACCACGATGTCGATCACCAGGAACGGGATGAAGATGGCAAACCCGATCTGGAACGCGCTCTTCAGCTCGCTGGTGACGAAGGCCGGGATGAGCGCACGCATGGGCGTTTGCTCCGGCGAGGCGATGGCCGGCATGTTGCCCATCTTGACGAATAGGGCCAGATCCGGCTCGCGCGTCTGCTTGAGCATGAACTGGCGCAGCGGCGTGGCGGCCGTGTCCATGGCCTGCTCGACGGTGATCTTGTTGTCACGCAGCGGCACGTAGGCGTCGGTGTACACCTTGTCGAGCACCGGCGACATGACGAAGAACGTGAGGAACAGCGCCAGCCCGATCAGCACCTGGTTGGGCGGCGTGGTTTGCGTGCCGAGCGCATGGCGCAGCAGCGACAGCACGATGATGATGCGCGTGAAGCTGCTCATCATCAGGATGATGGCCGGCAGAAACCCGAGCGACGTCAGGAAGACCAGCGTCTGCACGGGCAGGGAATAGCTCTGGCCGCCGGCGGTGCCCGTGAGTAGCGGCAGACCGGGTTGCGCCTGTGCGAACACGGCGGGCGCAGCGCCCAGCAGCGCCAAGGCCATCAGGCAACGGAGGAAGGTGCGCACGTTCATTCCGACTTCCCCGTCAGGTGACGCTTGAGCTGGATGGACAGTGCATCGGCAAAGCGGGGCGGCTTGCTCGGGCCGGACGTGCCGTCGCCGGATGGGTCGTCCGGCGTGGAGGCGGCTTCAGCGGGGCGCGGCAGCGTGTGGAGTGTCTGCACGTGCTGCTGCGTGACGCCCAGCACGAGCCATGTGCCTTCCACATCGACGACGACGACCTTTTCGCGGGCGCCCAGCATCTGCTGTGCGACCACGGTGATCACCTGGCCGCGGCGCCGGCCCAGGCCTGCGGGGCCCATGCCCGCGCGCTGCTGCAGGCGGCGCAACAGCCAGCCGGCCGCCACGATCATCGCCAACACTACAAACAGCCCGCCTAGGGTGCGGGCCCAATCCACTGCATGGTTCATTTCAACACCTTGCCCGGGGGGAGCATTGGTAGCTGTCAGGGTGCCGATTGACGGCGCACTTATGTTGATGTGGCTTAACGGTTCAACTTACGGATACGTTCCGACGGCGTGATGATGTCGGTCAGGCGGATACCGAACTTCTCGTTGACCACCACCACTTCACCTTGGGCGATCAGGTACCCGTTGACAAGGACGTCCATCGGCTCACCGGCCAGCGCGTCGAGTTCCACCACCGAGCCTTGTGCAAGCTGCAGCAGGTTCTTGATGGGCACCTTGGTGCGACCCAGCTCCACCGTCAACTGCACGGGGATGTCCAGGATCATGTCGATGTCGTTGCGCTGGGGTGTGCCCAGGCCGTCGGCCGTCAGGGGCTTGAACACCGGGCTGGCCTCTGTGGCGGCTGCCGCGGGCGGGTTGGCAACCGGGTTCGGGTTGGCGGCAGCGCGCTGGGCTGCTTCCAGGGCCATGGCCTCTTCCATCGTCATCTCGACATCGACGTCGTCGGCGTTGGCTTCGGGGTTCATGGTCGGTTCAGTTGTCATCGTCAGACTCCGTGGCAGCGTCGCTGCCGCTCATATTCAGCATGCGGTTGACCCGCAGCGCGTATTGGCCGTTGAACGTGCCGTAGTTGCATTCCATGACGGGCACGCCGTCTACCTTGGCGGTCACGCTGTCATCCAGCTCCAGCGGAATGACGTCGCCCACCTTCATGTTCAGGATGTCGGACACCTGCACCTTCGCCGTCGCGAGGTCGGCAATCAGTTCCACCTCGGCGGTCTGCACCTGTTGCGACAGCAGCCGCAGCCAGCGCTTGTCCACTTCCAGCGCTTCGCCCTGGATGGCGGAAGTCAGCCGGTCGCGGATCGGCTCGATCATCGTGTAGGGCATGCAGATATGCACGTCGCCGCCGTTGTTGCCCAGCTCGATGCTGAAGCTGGTGGTGACCACCACTTCATTGGGCGTGGCCACGTTGGCGAACTCGGTGTGCATTTCCATGCGCAAGAATTCGAAATCGATCGGGTAGACCGGCTGCCACGCCTTGGCGTAGTGCTCGAAGACGAGGTGCAGCATGCGCTGGATGATGCGCTGCTCGACGTCCGTAAAGTCGCGGCCTTCCACGCGCATGTGGAATCGACCGTCACCGCCGAACAGGTTGTCGACCACCAGGAAGATCAGGTTGGGGTCGAACACGAACAGCGCCGTGCCGCGCAGCGGCTTGACGTGCACCAGGTTGAGCGAGGTCGGCACCACCAAGTTGCGGATGAACTCGCTGTACTTCTGCACCTTCACCGGCCCGACGGAGATCTCCGCGTTGCGCCGCATGAAGTTGAACAGCCCGATGCGCCAGTTGCGCGCGAACCGCTCGTTGATGATTTCCAGCGTGGGCATGCGCCCACGGACGATGCGCTCCTGCGAGCCCAGGTTGTACGAGCGTATGCCCGAGGGATCGGCGGCTTCGACGGGGTCGTCGTCCGCGTCATCGGACACACCCTTCAGGAGCGCGTCGATTTCCTCCTGGGAAAGAAACTCTTCCTTGAGCATGTCACTGGATCACAAAGTTGGTGAACAAGACATCCGCCACCGGCGATTCCTTGCCGACAGCCTTGAAGACGTGTTCGCTGAGTTCAACGATTTCCTTGGCGAGCTTGACCTTGCCGTCGGCCGGGTACAGCTCGGTGGGCGTCTTGCTGGCGAGCAACATCAGGACCTTGCTGCGCAGCTCGGGCGTATAGGTCTTGATCTCTTCTTCGGCATGCTTGTCGAAGCTCTTGAACGTGATGCCGATCTGCAGGTAGCGATCATTGCCCTCTTCGGGCTGCAGGTTGACGGTCAGGGTTTCCATGGCCACGAACACCGGCTGTTTCGGCTTGGGCGGTGCGGCGGGGCCGGATGCGGCGTGATTGCCGCCTCCGAGGAAGAACCAGGCAGCGGCGCCGCCCATGCCGACGAGCACGAGCACGATCAGGATGATCAGCAGCAGCTTGGTGGAGCCGCCCTTTGCAGGGGCGGGGGCAGTAGTGGCGGCAGCGGCTTCGGCCATGGGGATCACTCGGGGACTGGGGGGGTTGGCTTTCCCGGCTCCGTGGTGCGGGATCACGTTAAACAACGCAATGCACAGAGTCGGGTTCTCGGATGGCATTCTTCCCCACCTCTGTCCAGCTCATTCCAGCAAGAAACGCGGTCAATCCCGCTTATCTCGGGCGTTTGCGATACAGGCGGGGGCACGTCGGAATCACCAAAAGTAGTTTGAAGCGCACTTTTATAGGGCGAGCAGCCTTCGCCTAGTGCATTGCCAGCCGCACGGGCGCAGGGGAACGCCAAAAAGTGACGTTGGCCCGAAAGATTTGCCGGCGCTTGCCGTTGTAATGAAGGAAGGCGCCGGCACGTTCCGGCCCTGCATACCCGCGTTGCCTTGCCGGAAGCCGCCTTGAATTCCTTGCCCTTTTCCACCCGTGTTGACCTTGCGCTCGTCGATGCCGATGGCTTGCCGGCCGACTGTCCTGCGCGCGGCGCGCCGCCGGGCTTCTGCCCGAAGCTTGACCTGTTGTCGATGGTCAACGCGCTGACGGAGGGCATCCTCGTGTGCGGGGTGGATCGCCGCGTCACCTATGCCAACCCGAGTGCCGCACGGCTGCTCGGTTTGCCGGTGGACGCCCTGGTGGGGCGCCTGCTGCCTACGGTGGTGACTTCCGCCGTCGACGAATTCGACGCGTCCATCCACGAAGCCGACTGGCCCGATCAGGACGTGATCGCCGAAGGCCAGCCGCAGTTGAACCAGATTTTCGGAATGCACTGCGTGGATGGCCGCACGGTGTGGGTTTCCAGCAACTGGACGCCGCTGTATGCCGACGGCGGCCATTCGATGACGGCCACGCCGCGGGCCTCGGAAGCCGGTGCGACGCCCTATTCGGTGCTGGTGTCGCTGGTCGACATCACGCAGATCCGCGAAGCGCAGCAGCGCATCCGGCATCTGGCCACGCACGACACGCTGACCGGTTTGCTGAACCGTTCCGCGCTGGAAGATCGCCTGGAGCACGCGCTGGCGCTTGCCCGCCGCAACCGCTCGCGCGTCTCGGTCATGTTTCTTGACCTGGATCGCTTCAAGAACGTCAACGACACGCTGGGCCACCAGTTTGGCGACATGCTGCTGCGTGAAGTGGCAGCCCGCCTGCAGGCCTGCGCGCGTGAAGCCGACACTGTGGCGCGCCTGGGCGGCGATGAATTTGTCGTCATGCTCGAAGCGCTCGATGGCCTGGGCACGCGGCGCGTGGCCGAGCGCATCCTCTCGGCCATCAGCGCGCCGTTCCATATCGAAGGGCAGGAGCTGTATCTGGGCGTGTCGATCGGCATTGCCGTGGCACCGCACGACGGCGACGATCCGAACACGCTGCTGCGCAAGGCCGACGCCGCCATGTACCTGGCCAAGGAGCGCGGGCGCAACAACTTCCAGACCTTCACCAGCGACCTGGACGATCGCGTCTCGCGCCGCTTCCGCATTGAATCGGGCCTGCGCCGCGCGAGCGACCGCAACGAGTTTTACGCCGACTACCAGCCGCGTGTGGATGTGCGCAGCGGCCGCATCGTCAGCGTGGAAGCGCTTATCCGCTGGAACTCGGCCGATTTCGGCCGCATGATGCCGGGCCAGTTCATTCAGGATGCAGAAGAAACCGGCCTCATCGTCGAGATCGACCGCTGGATCCTGCGTGCCGCCTGCGACCAGCTTGCACGCTGGCGCCGCATCGGGCTGCCGGACTTGCGCATGTCGATCAACCTGTCGGGCCAGGCATTCAGTTCCGGGCAGCTGAGCGGCATGGTGCGTGGCGCGCTTTCGACCAGCGGCTTGCCCGGCAACGCGGTCGAGCTGGAGATGACCGAAGGCATTCTGATTCGCGACGATCCGTCCTTGCATGCGCTGCTGACCGAGCTGCGGGCGATGGGGGTGTCGCTGGCGCTGGACGATTTCGGCACTGGATATTCATCGCTGTCGTATCTGCACCGCTTCCCGATCGATACGCTGAAGATCGACCGGTCGTTCGTGCAGGACCTGCCGCACGTGGCCGAGCGCGCGGCCATCACGCGGGCCATCATCATGATGGCCCAGGCCATGGGCATGAAGACCGTGGCCGAAGGCGTGGAGACCACCGGCCAGCTTGAATTCCTGCGCGAAGTCGGCTGCGACGAGTTTCAGGGCTATCTGCTGACGCGGCCGCTGGAACCGTCAGCGGTGCAGGACCTCGTGCGCGAGAACGCCCGCCGCTACGGCGAGCGTGTCCCGCGATTTCTATAAGTCTTCAGTTTATTTAGGATGCCCCGGAAAGCGTAGCGAGCGGCCCGAGGTTGGTGGGAGACGCGCAGCCGTACATGGGTACGGCGAGCATCGCACCACCAAGATCGGGTCGCGCAGTAGCTTTACGGGACACCCTAGATCTGCAGGCCGTTGCTGACGACGTACATGGTCAGCTCGGCGTTGTTGCGCAGCTTCATCTTTGAGAGCACGCGCCCCCGATACACGCTTACTGTCTTGACACTGATCTGCAGTGCCTCGGCAATCTCGCCGAGCGTGCGGCCGGAGCCCAGCATGCGCAGCGTCTGGAATTCGCGGTCGGAGAGGATGTCGTGGCGTGGCTTGTCCCAGTCGACGTTCAGGTTGTCGGCCAGGACTTCCACGAGATCCGAAGGCAAGTACTTCTTGCCCTTGGAGATGGCGTTGACGGCCGCCAGCAGCTGCGGCTGGCTGGCGTCCATCGGCAGATAGCCGGCGGCGCCCGCCTTGAGCGCTCGCACGGCCAGCAGCGCCTCAGGGTGCCGGCCCAGTGCCAGCACCGCCAGGCGGGCATGCTGCTGACGCACGGACTTGATCGTCTGGAATTCGTCTCCGGTGGCCGATTCCACCGAGAAGAGCATGACGTCCCACTCGCGCTGGGCGAGGAGGTCGTTGTTGGCATCGCGCAGGTCCGGCACGGCCTCGATCTGGCGGGCCAGGCGCGAATCCTTGAGGATCTGGCGCAGGCCGACACGGGCGATATCGTGCGGTTCGACGATCAGGACATTGAGCATGGTGGGTGTTGCGGGTCAAACGCGGGCTCGCTTCGAGCTCTTCTTTCCGCCGGCAGGCCTTGGGCCGACTGGCGGGCTTGCAACTCCCCATCTGTGCCGTGTGTGGCGCTCTATATAGAGAGATGCAGGCGCCTATGAACTGGTCGAACGAGTATAGCCGAGGGCCTGCCGGCCAAGAAGCAGGCGCACCGCCTCTTTTGGAGGGGTGTCGGAAGTCAGGCGGCCGCAAGCCCAAACCGCCGCCGACGCACAAATTTGTCAAGGCGACCCTAAACTTTCCTCAGAGGCCACCGATAACCTGAGTACAACGCAGACCTGATCCCCTTCAAGTTGCAGGTCACGTTGCCCGGCCTAGCCGGAATTAGCAAACACGGGCAACAAACCATCGGGAAACTTAGGAGCCGTCATGTCCCTCAGCCTCAATACCAACATCTCGTCCCTGCAAACGCAGCAAGCTCTGTCGCAATCGCAGTCCGCTCTGCAAACGTCGCTGCAACGTCTGTCGACCGGCCTGCGTGTGAACAGCGCGAAGGACGATGCCGCTGCTTACGCTGTGGCTTCCAGCCTGACGACCACGCTGAACTCGCAAACCCAAGGTATCCAGAACGCCAACAACGCACAGTCGTACCTGCAAACGGCCGACTCGTACCTGGGCCAGGTTGAAAACAACCTGCAACGTATGCGCCAACTGGCTGTGGAAGCCAACAACGGCGGTCTGTCGACCACCGACCAGGCCAACCTGGACAAGGAATACCAACAGCTGGCCACGGCCAACAAGAACATCGAGACCAACGCCAACTACAACGGCGCCAAGCTGTTCGACGGCTCGGTCACCTCGACCACGTTCCAATACGGCCAAAACTCGGCGACCGACGTCGCTACCGTGACCAACGCCAACCTGGCCAGCTTCGGTACGCTGTCGAGCACGAGCGTGACCTCGACCGCCAACGCAACGGCAGCCCAGGCCAAGATCGACGCCGACCTGGCCAGCCTGAAGGCAGCTCGCGCTGACCTGGGTGCACAGCAAAGCGGTCTGAGCTCGACGATCAACACGCTGACCTCGTCGAACACCGCCCTGTCGGCTGCAAAGTCGGCCATGGTCGATACCGACTACGCTTCGGAAACGTCGAACATGACCCGTCAGAACATCCTGCAGCAAGCGGGTACGGCGATGCTGGCGCAAGCCAACTCGGCACCGAACAGCATCCTGAGCCTGCTGAAGGGCTAATCAGGCAGTTGGATGCAGTCCAGCCGCTCCGGCGGTTGGGCCAAGGGCCGGCGCTCCTCGGAGCGTCGGCCTTTTTTCATTGGTCTTTCATTGGTCGGATACCCCCCTTTTTCGTGGGTGGCGCCTGCATAACCTGCCCTAAAGAACCGGCAGCCCGTGCCGTTGTGTAGAGAGACTTCCGCCGGCGCAGATGCTTATCGGACCCGATCATGGCGACTACCACTACCACCTCCTCAACCAGCAACTACGTTCCGCCGATCTCCATTCCCGGTATCGGGACGAGCATCGACGTCAATTCGCTGGTGACCAGCCTCATGAAGGTGGAAAGCCAGCCGCTGACGCAGCTGCAGACGCAGCAAAGCTCGTACCAGACGCAGTTGTCGGCCGTAGGCTCGCTCAAGAGTGCGCTGTCGACCTTCCAGACTGCGCTGTCGAGCCTGACCAGCGCATCGAACTACAGCGCCATGAAGGCCAGCGGCTACGACACCTCGATGCTGAGTGCGTCGGTGACGGGCTCGGCGCCTGCCGGTTCCTACGCCGTCAATGTCACGCAGCTTGCGCAATCGCAGGTGCTGGCGGCGCAGGGGCAGACGTCCACCACGACCGCCATCGGCAGCGGCGCATCGACCACGATTTCGTTCTCGTTCGGCGCGGTGTCGGGCGGCTCGCTTTCGGGCGGCAAGTACACCGGTTCGACGTTCACGCAGAACGGCAACCTCGCGGGCGGCTCGATCACGATCGATTCGTCCAACAACACGTTGGCCGGCATCCGTGATGCGATCAATTCGGCCAACCTGGGTGTCTCGGCCAGCATCGTCAATGACGGCAGCGGCAATCCGTACCGTCTGGTGCTGACATCCACCGCGGGCGGTTCCAGCTCGGAGATGAAGATTTCGGTGTCGGGCGACGCGACGCTGCAATCGCTGCTCTCGCAAGACCCGGCCGGCACGCAGAACATGACCGAGGTGACCACGGGCCAGAATGCCCTGGCCACCATCAACGGCATTGCCGTGCAAAGCCCGACCAACACGTTGTCGAACGTAGTGGATGGCACGTCGTTCACGCTGTCCAAGACAGGCAGCACCAACGTGACGGTGGCCAACGACCCGACCGCCACCACCACCGCCGTCACGAACTTCGTGAACGGTTACAACGCGCTGCGCACGCAACTGAATTCGCTTACCAAGATCGACACCGCCAACAGCGCCAACAATGGCCCGCTGGCTGGCGATGTGAGTACCAAGACGCTGATCAACCAGATTACCGACGTGCTGGGCCAGGCGGTCGGCAACGGCAACTACCAGTCGCTGGGCAGCGTCGGCGTGACGATGAATTCCGACGGCACGCTGTCGGTGGACAACACCAAGCTGTCGGCAGCGGTTGCAAAGTCGCCCAGCCAGGTGGCGGGCTTGTTTGCCGGCACCGGCACGGCCACTGATTCGCTTGTCAGCGTGCCGACGTTCTCGGATTCCACGCAGGCCGGCAGCTACGCCGTCAACGTGACACAGCTGGCCACGCAGGGCACGCTCACGGGTTCGGCGGCCGCCAACACGACCATTACGGCGGGTGTGAACGACACGCTCGCCTTCAACATCAGCGGGATGTCCGTCAACGTGACGTTGGCGGCCGGCAGCTACACCGCGACGACGCTGGCTGCGCAAATTCAAAGCCAGATCAACGCATCGACCACGCTGCAGAACGCCAAGGTGACCGCCTCGGTGTCGGCCAATGCCAGCGGTGTGCTGAGCATTACCGACAGCCAGTTCGGCTCGGTGTCGGCGGTCTCGGTATCGGGTGCGGGCGCTTCGTCGCTCTTCGGCGCGAGCCCCACCGCCGCCAACGGTGTGGATGTGCAGGGCACCATCAACGGCGTGGCCGCGACCGGTTCGGGGCAGAACCTGTATGGGATCGCCGGTTCCGCCACCGACGGCTTGAGCGTGCAAATTGCCGGCGGCCCGCTCGGCGCCCGCGGCACGGTCACGGTACAGCGCGGTTACGCCGCCCAGCTCAACACGGTGATGACCAACCTGCTGTCGTCCAGCGGCATGGTGCAGAACGAGACCGACGCGATCAACAGTTCGCTCACCTCGCTTGCCAGCCAGATCACCGCCATGCAGACGCGCCTGGACAACAAGCAGGCGCTGTACTACACGCAGTTCAACGCGCTGTCCGCGGCGGTGGCCAGCATGACGAACACCAGCAATTACCTGACGACGCAGCTCGCGGCCATTGCGAAGCAGACGTCGAGCAACAACTAAGCCGGGTTTAGGTTTAGAGCACAACCCATAACAAAACAGACTACAGCGAGGACCTTTTCCATGTACGCTGCACGCCGTGCCATCGGTGCCTATGCGCAAGTCGGCATCGAGACGTCCGTGGTTGACGCCAATCCGCACCGCCTGATCGCCATGCTGTTTGAAGGCGCGCGCGCCGCCATCAATCTGGCAAGCGCCGCCATCCAGCGCGGCGACGTGCTGGCGAAGGTGAAGGCTTTCGACAAGGCCATCTCGATCATCGGCCAGGGCCTGCAGGCCAGCCTCGATCACCAGCGCGGCGGCGACATCGCCGTGCAACTGAACACGCTGTACGACTACATGCTGCGCCGCCTGCTGGTGGCCAACGGCAACAACGATCTGACGATCCTCGCCGAGGTGGATGCCTTGCTGGTCCCGCTGCAGGATGCGTGGCTTGCCATCGGCCAGACCGGCCAACCGGCTGCCGCCGTGGCAAACAGCCACCTGAGCGTTGTGAGCTGATTGCCGGTCGTTTGTAGTCAGGCGACCTTTGACTGAATTCGGCCCAACTGGAGCCACTATGCACCGCAACATCCCGATCAAGGACAGCGAAAGTCTGTTCACCTGCTACGAAGCCATTGCGCGCCTGACCGCTGAAATGGTCAGCGCGGCCGAAGTGGGTAACTGGGAAGTCGTCAGTACGCTGGAACGCGAGAGTGCCGCCTATGTGGATGCGCTGCGCCGTTCCGAGCCGCATCCGCAGCTCTCGCGTGCCGACGTGGAGCGCAAGCGCACGCTGCTCGTGCGCATTCTGGAAGATGACGCACGCGTGCGCGCCATGGTGTATCCGCGCCTGGACCGCCTGCAGAAGCGCATCGACACGGCGCGCCGCGCCACCACCGCAAGCAACGCTTACGGCAGCATGGCGCGTTATTGAGGCGACGCGTCTTGCAGCTGTTTTGACAGCGTCAGATAGTGCTCGGACTTGCGTGCGAGCGCTTGGCTCTGCATCTGGTACACGATCGCCAGTTGCTGCGCAGCGAGAAAGCTGCCCCGGCCGATGACGCTGCCGTCCATCTCCGGCTGATCGCCGATCTCCAGGCAGCGGTTGAAGACCTGTTCTGCCAACGGTAGCCACCGCACGCCTGCCTCGTCAGGGTGCTTGGCCGCCGCATCCAGCAAGACCAATCCCAGCGCAAAGCACAGATCCGGAAAGTCCGGCCACGTCTGGATGGCGACGTCGCCTTGCGCAAGTGCCTCGTCAACGCGGTCGGCCTTGCCCAGGCTGTACACATAACGCAGTGCCAGGTTGCGGCGGTACGGCGCATCTGCCGGCGCCAGGCTGAAGGCGCGCGCGTAGTACGTCACGGCCTTTGCGTAGTCTTCGTGATGCAGCTCGGTTTCCTTGCCGAGCTGATACAGCACATACGGATCGTCCGGCCGATGCGCGAGTTCATCGAGCAGCAGCTGCGTATTGCGCTCGCCTTTCTTCTGCATCTTGGCCGCGGTATAGCCGTCGTGGCGCACCACGACCGGCACCCGCGTTGAGGGCAAGGAGGACACCGGCTGCTCATGGATGCGCCCCGTGTAGTGCACGCCACGCGGCAGCAGCCGCGGAATCCACGCAATCAGCTGGCTGGCGGATTCAGTTGCATCGGTATCGTTCTTGACGCACACCACCCCGACGGACGGCTCTGCGCCGCCGACCGTGCGCAGGTGCTCGCCGCCGCTTTCCAGCCATTCGTCTGCGTCCAGGATGAGGTTCCAGTCGGCATTGGCCGCCTGCAGCGCCGTGTTGCGCGCGGCGGAGAAGTCGTTCGTCCACGCCATGTGGCTGACAAGTGCGCCGCACGACTGCGCAATGGCGACGGTGTCGTCAGTCGACCCCGTATCCAGCACCACCATGCGATCGACAAACGGCTTGGCGCTGAGCAGGCAGCGCGCAATGCTGGCGGCTTCATTGCGGGCGATGACAACCAGCGCCAGGTCGGCGGAAGCGGACGGTGCGTTCATTCGCGGTCGTCCGCTGTGGCCAATGCGTCGAGCAGCTTGCGCAGCACGTTGCGCGTGGCGCCGATCTCATCCAATTCCAGCGGAATCTTGCAGGCCAGGGCTTCGGGCACCTTGGCGGCACGTTCGCGAAGGGCGCGGCCGGCTTCCGTCAACTCGATGACGACGCGGCGCTGGTCATCGGGATCGCGCGTGCGGGTGACGAGGCCTTGCTCTTCGAGCCGCTTGAGCAGCGGTGTAAGGGTGCCCGTATCGAGGTAAAGCGTGCGGCCGAGGTCACCCACTGCGCAGGGCGCCTGCTGCCAGCACGCCAGCATCACCAGGTACTGGGGATAGGTCAGGCCCAGTTCATCGAGCAGCGGGCGGTAGAGGCGCGTCAGCAAGTGGCCGGCGGCATACAAAGGAAAGCAGAGCTGCTGATCGAGCGCCAGCACGTCGTTCACGGAAAACTCCCGGGGGGAACGGTCTGGCGCCCGAGCGGCGAGTGCCGCATCGGCCCGGAAAGGGCTCAGCGCGTGACCGTGTTCAATTGGACGTCAATATTGCCACGGACGGCATGCGAATAGGGGCATACGCCATGCGCGGCCGCCACAAGCGCTTCAGCCGTCGCCTGATCGACGCCGCCCAGGGTGGCCGACAGCGACACCGTCAACGCAAAGCCGCCGTCTTCGCGCGGGCCGATGCCGACCGTGGCCGTGACCGAGGTCGAGGCCAGCTTGATCTGCTTGGCACGTGCTACATGCAGCACTGCATTTTCGAAGCAGGCGGCATAACCGGCGGCAAACAGTTGCTCAGGATTGGTGGCCGCACCGCCTGCGCCGCCAAGCTCGCGCGGCAGCGAGAGGGGCAGGTCGAGCGTGCCGTCGGCGCTGCGAACATGGCCGGCGCGGCCGCCCTCAGCGGTGACTTGGGTCTGGTAAAGCGTCTTCATGGTCGGGTCCTCTTGTTGGGAAACCCGGTCGGCGACATGTCGGCCGGGAGATCGATCCAGAAATCGATGATGCAATTATATTGCGTGCAATATAAATAACAAGAGTGAGCGTAAGCCCTCCTCCGTGATGGGAAAAGGGCGGGGGAGCGTGATGTCAGATCGACATGCTCATGATGCTTTGGTACGCCGAGACCAGCTTGTTGCGCACCTGCACGGCCGTCTGCATGTCGATGTTGGCCTTCTGCAGCGAGAGCATGACGTCGTGCAGGTCGACGTCGTTATTGCCCATTTCAAAGCTGCGCGAGATGGATTCGGCCTTCTGTTGTGAAGCGTCGACGCGGTCCAGCGACGACTTGAGCACGGAGCCGAAGTCGACGCCGGGTTTGCCGGTTTCGCCGCTGGCGGTGCTGCCGCCGACAGTGGACGGCGCCAGCACGCTGTTCATCAGCGAGACCACGGAATGGGCGTTGGAGAGATCCATGTGGGTGTGACCAGTGACTCAGGGAAATTTGGCGAGCGTTTCGAGTTCCGACACGAAACGGACTTCGCGGCCGGCCGGCACCGCAATGTCCATCGGGATCGGCGTGACGACGATGGTGTGATGCGGAATGGCGTCATCGTCGTCGAGCACCAGAAACGAGGTGTCGGCAAAGCCGTGCGCGTGGTGGAAGACCTGCAGCGGTGCGCGGCGCAAGGTGGCGTACTTCGGCGGCTCGGGCTTGAACGGATCGAGCTTGGTCACGTATTCGAACGCGGCATTGACGCGGTACAGGTCATACGGCGCCGGCAGATCGGACACTTCGCCCAGCGCGCGGACGCGGTTGGCGATGTAGTAGTTGTCGATCCAGTGGCCGCCTTCATGCGTGCGCAGGCGCAGCGCCACCTTCATGCGTGCCAGCACGAATTGGTTGATGGCGTTCAGCCATTCGGGGCGCTCGGCCGCCGGCAGCGTGTGCGAGAACTTGCCGAACAGGTATTCCAGCCCGCCGCGATAGCGGTCCCACGCGTGTTTCACTTCTTCGTTGCCGGCCTGTGCGCGGGTCTCGTCGGCAAAGTAGCGCGAGACCGAGCGATAGAACGGCGTCTTGCTGAAGTACACCGCGCTGGAGCCGAGCATCTCCGCCGCATGCACAAAGGCGTAGAACGCGGGCTCGGGCGCGCTGAAGTAGATGCGGTCCATCACCTCGCGGCGCGCCAGGTAGATCTCCGGAAAGAGGTGGTGCGACAACACCAGTGCCAGCAGCTTGGCGTAGTCGTGCTGCTCGATCAGGTAGTTGTCGTCCTGGCGATAGAACATGGTGACGTCCTGCCGCGTCGGCAGGTCGTGGATGAACCACGGCGCAAAGATGACATCCACGCCCGGGTTGCGCTCGAAGATGTCGATGTTGTTGTTGATCTCGGCCAGGATCGGCAGGTCGTCGTCGGCGTGATAGAGCACGTACTTGCCCTGCGCGCTGCGATAGAGCTGGTTCAGGTTTTCTGCCGAGCCGAGGTTCGACGGGCGGCGGAAATACCGGATGTTCAGCTTGTCCTGGTAGCGGCCCACGACCTCTTCGGTGGCATCGGTCGAGCAGTTGTCGCCGATCAGCAGTTCGTAGCTGAACTTCAGTTCGCCGATCTGCGAGACGAGTTCTGCAAGCAGATTCTCGAGATAGCGGGCGCGGTTGTAGGTCGGGATGCAGACGCTCAGCGCAACCTGCTGGAGGGCCTCCGCCTGCTTCACGGGCGCCACGTCTTGCGGCGCTTCGGGTTGGATTGCTTCGATTTCACTCATTGGATGAACTCGCGCCAGTGGAGGGTCTGAGGGCACATGTACTGCTTGCCGGCCGGGCCATGATTGGCAATCAGGTCCAGGCTGCTGACAAAGGGGGTGAACGCGCCATGCAATTGCGGATACGGCCGCATGGCGTAATTCATGTATTCGACGGCAACGCCTTGCTGCTCGAACTCGGCGTGGGCCAGGTAGTTCTTGGCACCGTGTCCGGTGATGTAAGTGTCGCCTTGCAGCTTCTTCACGATGGCGAGCACGCGGTCGGTGTTGCGCCCGGGAATGTCCAGCTCCGGCGCGTCGACAAACTTGCGGTCCAGCTCGATGCCCAGGTAACGGCACACCGCGCGCATGGACGCCAGTGCCAGCGCACCCATGTTGGTGTAGTCGGCTTCGTACACGGAGCGCACGAGCGCCAGCATGTCGCTTGCATGCGGCGCGGCCTCGTAGGCCTGCTCCAGCATGCGCAGATGCTGCGCTCGCCAGTCGACGTTGGTGGCGGGTTTGACTTCGTCGATGCGCGCACCGAGGTGGAACTTCTCCAGCGGCACCGTCATCCAGCGCGTGCCGGCCGGCTCCTTGATCTGCACGCGGTTGGTGAAGCTGCCCTTGGAGAACTGCACGTCAGCGTAATTGACGAGCACGTCGGCCAGCATGATCTGCTCGAGCAGACCGACCCACGGGAACAGCATCGGTTGTGTGATCACGACCTTCATGACGCCAGCATCCGTTCCATGAGGACAACGTCGTGCCAGCGGTTGTCTTGCAGGTAGTGGCCCGCCAACGTGCCGACGGTGCGGAAGTCGAGCTTCTCGTACAGCGCGATGGCGCGGGTGTTTTCAGCCAGCACTTCCAGCGTGATCTTGCGCAGGCACAGCGTTTCGCTGGCGTAGGCAAACGCGGCTTCGCATGCGGCCCGCCCATGGCCCTTGCCTTGCGCGGACGACGCCAGGCAAATGCCAAGCGAAGCGTGTCGGTTGACCGCATCGATGTGGTTCAGCTGCAGGTAGCCCAGCACGCTGTCATCTGCCTGGCTGGCAATGACGAAGAGCACCAGGTCGCTCTGCTTCGATTTCGCGATCAGCCAGTCGCGCACACTCGCGGCGGAGTTCGGCCGCGGGCGCGTCATCAGCTGCAACTGCGTCGGCACATCGTTGCGCAGCGGCAGCAGTTGAGGGATGTCGCTCTCGCGCCATTCCCGAAGGACGAGGGAGCCGCGCGCGATCATGGCTGGAAGCGGAAATAGCGGAAGCGATTCGGATACGCGGCTTCCACGGTGTGCCGCACTTCATCGGCAATGACCGGATTCACGGCCAGGTACACCACTTCAACTTCGTCCGGAATGCTGTCCAGCGCCACCACCGGTTTGCCCGCCAGGGAGGACCCTTGCAGGTACGGGTTCTGATCGACAAACGCGCGCAGGGCATGCGGCTGTTGCAGGTTGCTTGCCGTGTAGGCGCCATAGAAACCCGCGCCGTAAATGACGGCGGGGGCGCTGCCGTGCTGCGTTTCAAAGTCCGTCAGATGGCTGGAGGCCTGTTGCCAGAAGTGGGCAAGCTTGCGAGCGGCGCTTTGCGTGTCGGCCAATGCTTGCGCATCGAGCACCGGCGCGACTTTGCTGTCGCCAGGACGGCGCATGGCGGTCACGACGAAGGCGCCACGGTGGCTCTGCGCATCGGCTTCGAGCAAGTCAAACCCGTGGTTGGCCAGCAGCGTCTGCAGCGACGTGTGCGTGAAGTGGTTGACGTGATCCGCCACCAGAAAATCCACCGAGTTGGTGAACGTGTTCGGGACGATCGCGTACAGCACGCCGCCATCGCGCAGCAGCCCGTGAATGTTGCGCAGCGCCGTCGTCAGGTCGGGGATGTGTTCGAGCGAGAAGAACGAGCTGACGACATCGAACGAACGCTGCCATGCCGGCGGGATCGTGTACGTCGCCCATTGTCCGGGGCTCAGGAATTTTTCCCAGAAGCCGACGTAGCGGTCGCTGATGTCGAACAGATGGACGTTCACGTCGGGGCGCTGTTGCTTGAGCAGGCGCATGGTGGCGCTCTTTGCGCAGCCGAAGTCGACTACGCGCGCGCCCTCATGCAACGCGCCTTGCAAGGCCAGCTTGCGCTGGAACGTGGCGACCTGATGGTCGGCGCGGAAGATCTTCTGGCCGTTCTCCACCGCGTAGATCTGATCTTCTTCCTCGCTGTTGACGAGGATGTCGTACTCGGTGTCGTAGAAGCTGCCGTTGTCGCACAGCTCGGCGGTCTGGATGTGGCCGCACGCGGCGCAGCAGAACACTTCCAGCGTGCCGTCCATGGCACGACGCAGCGAAGACAGCGAACTTTGCGGCGCGGCGCGGTAAATCGGTTCCGCCAGCGGCTGTTGGCAGACGTTGCAGGGCAGTGCACCTTGGGTCATGGTCAGGCTTCCACGGAGAGTTCGGGGTGGACGGTACGGAAGTCGACGCCGTTGGCGTACGAACCCTTCCAACCGTGCGAGCGCCCGGTCGGCTCGCAGAAATTGAAGTAGCGGAACTGCATCGACCAGCGCGAACGCTGGCTCGTGTTGTGTCCCGAGGCGTGCAGCACCAGAAAGTCGACCATCACCAGGTCACCCGGCTTGGTGAGCGGTTGCACGTGCGGATAGCGCGCCAGGTAGCTGGCCTCGTCCTTGATCAGCAATGCGTAGGCGCCTTGCTTGCCGGCGTTGTCCGGGTCGGCGCTGAAGACGGGCAACGGGCCTTCGACGTGCGAGCCGGGGCAGAACTCCACCGGTCCGATCTCGGGCGTGATTTCGACGAGCGGGCTCCAGAACACCACGCCGTCCAGGCTGCGCAACTGGGCCGGATATTCCTGATGCCAGTTGGCGCGAAATTTCTCTTCACGCGGGTTGTCGATGCGGATGCCGGAGCCGGCGTGCGCAATGCCCGGCAGCGCGCCAGGGCGCACGCTGCGAACGAGCTGCTCATGGCGCTCGTCGCCCAGCAGGCGGACAAACGCGGGGATCTGCTTGACGGCGTCATACACCTCGGCGCCGTATTTGCGATTGGCCTTGATGACCGCCTGATACCCGTCGTCGAACCGTTCCGGCGCAAACGGTGCGCGCTCGATGTCGAGACGGTATTTGTCGATCACCAGACCGATGATGTCGTAGATGGCGCGCTGGATCGGCTCGACCTGCGACGGCGCATAGAAGTCGCGCAGGATCAGCAGGCCGTCGCGCTGGAAGGTCTCGATCTGGTCGGGGCTCAGGATGCCAGGCATGTCAGCGTCTCCTGGCGGGCCTTCACGAGATCGAGCACCACGTTGCACACCGTCGCGATGTTCTCGCTCGACATGTCGTGATACGACGGCAGGTTGATGGCGCGCTCGGCAATCGCGTAGCTGTTGGGCGCGTTGCGGCGCGCGGTGGCCTCGGACGTGCCGAACAATTCCGTCTGGCTCAGCGGATAAAAGAACACGCGCGCGTCGATGCCGCGCCGCGAGAACGCGGCCAGCAGCCCGTCGCGCGTAATGCCCAGCGCTTCGTCGAACACGACGGTGGGCATCCAGTAGCTGTTGAGCGTGCCGGGGGCCTCGGGGTTGAGCGCAAGGCCGGCAACGCCGCCAAGGTGCGCCTGATACTCGGCAAAGATCTCGCGCTTGCGGGCAACCAGCGCGTCGATGCGCTCGAGCTGTGCGCAGCCGATGGCGGCCTGCACGTTGGAAATGCGGTACTTGAAGCCGATGAAATCCGACCAGAATTGCTTGCCGCCCGGCACGCGGCCATGGTTGTTCAGCGTCATCACGCGGTCGTACAGCGCGCGGTCGTTGGTGACGAACATGCCGCCTTCGCCCGTCGTCATGGTCTTGGTGCCATGGAACGAGAACGTGCCGAAGATGCCTTGCGAGCCGGTTGCGTGGCCGTGCCAGCGCGAGCCTACAGCCTCGGCTGCATCTTCGATGACGGGAATGCCGTGGCGCTTGCCGATGTCGAGCAGGCGGTCCATCTCGCACAGGTTGCCGTAGAGGTGCGTGGCGATGATCGCCTTCGTGCGCGGCGTGATGGCGGCTTCCACGAGCGCCGGGTCCAGGCACCACGTGTCCGGCAGGATGTCGACAAACACCGGCGTCGCGCCCACGTAAGTGATGGGAGATGCCGTGGCGATCCAGTTCGTGTCGGCCAGGATCACCTCGTCGCCGGCGCCGATGCCGAGCGCGGCCAGGCCCATGTGCATGGCACCGGTGCAGCTTGAGGTGGCAATGGCGTACTGCGTGCCGACAAATTCCGCAAACTGTTTTTCGAAGCGGTTGATGTAGGCGTAGCACTGGTCGCCCCAGCCGTTGCGTGCGGCGTCGGTGGCGTATTCGACTTCCAGCTCGGTGATGGACGGCTTGGAGTACAGAATTTTCTGGGTCATGGCTGTTCCTGCAGTTCAGGACTCTGGGCGCGCAACGTGATGCCCGCAAACGCGTCGGTCAGCGGCGGATGGTTGCGGTCCCGGTCGGAGCATTCGGTCATGTCGAGCGGCCAGGCGATGGCCAGGCGGCCGTCGGTCGGGTTGAGCCCGTCTTCAGCGGCTTGCGCGTACGGCGTCGAGGTCAGATACAGCAGCTCGCAATCGTCTTCCAGCGCCTGGAAGCCGTGGGCAAACCCGCGCGGCACCAGCAGACTGTTGTGGCGGTCGGCGGACAACTCCACCGCATGCCATTGCAGGAACGTCGGCGAGCCTGCGCGCAGGTCAACGGCCACGTCGAACACACGGCCGCGCACGCAACTCACCAGCTTGATCTCGGCATGCGGCGGGTACTGAAAATGCAGCCCGCGCACGGTGCCGCGCTTGGCGGAATACGAGTGATTGATTTGCGCGATCGGGCTGTCGAAGCCGGCGGCGGCCAGTTCGTCTGCGCAGAAGAAGCGCGTGAAGTAGCCGCGATGGTCACCGATCACCTTGCGGTTGATCTCGACCACGCCGGCCAGCGGCGTCGGTTGGATGGTGAAGCGGCTCATGCGGCGCTCCTGCGTGTGGCAGCAGATGCGGCGGCGGTGAAGCGGTCGATCTGCTGGTCGCACAGCGCGCGCGCATCCGCGCTTTTTTCATGCAGATGCCGATACCACGCGGCGGTCTGTTCCAGCGCAGTTTCGAACGGCCACGCTGTCTGCCAGCCTAGCTGCTGGCGTGCCCGGCTGGCGTCGAGATGCAGCATGCCGGCCTCGTGCTTGCCGGTGGCGGCATTGGCGTCCAGTTGCCAGATCAGTGCGGGCCAATGTTGCTGCAAGCCTCGCAAGACCTGTTCGACCGTGCGTGTGGCGGCGCTGTCCGGGCCGAAGTTCCAGGCGGTTGCGCACGCGGCGTCGCCGGCCAGCAGCCGTTGCGCGAGCACCAGGTACCCATGCAGGCAATCCAGGACGTGCTGCCACGGCCGCGTGGCGTGCGGTGAGCGGATCACCAGCGGCGTACCGGCACGCATCGCGCGCTCGGCATCGGGAATGAGGCGATCTTCCGACCAGTCGCCACCGCCGATGACATTGCCAGCGCGGCCGGTGGCCAGCAGCGGGCCGTTGGCGAAGAAGGCGCGCCGGTAGCTTGCGGCCACCAGTTCGGCGCAAGCCTTGGACGCGCTGTAAGGATCATGGCCGCCAAGTGCATCCGTCTCGCGGTAGCCCCAGGCCCATTCGCGGTTGTCGTAGCACTTGTCGGTGGTCGCCACCACGATGGCCGACAGGCCGGCGCATGCGCGCGCGGCTTCCAGCACATTCACGGTGCCCATGACGTTGGTGGCGTACGTGCCGACCGGGTCCTGGTACGACGCGCGCACCAGCGGTTGCGCGGCCAGGTGAAAGACGACGTCGGGTCGCGCCGCGGTCATCGCGGCACGCAGGCCATCCGCGTCACGGATATCGCCCAGCGTGTGGCCGGCCATGGCGGATTCCACCTCGGCCAGCGTAAAGAGATTCGGGCGCGTTTCGGGCGCCAGGCTGTAGCCGTAAACATCGGCGCCAAGCTGGCGCAACCACAGTGCCAGCCAGCTGCCCTTGAAGCCCGTATGACCGGTCAGGAAGACGCGCTTGCCAGCCCACGCACGCGGGTCGAGCGTCACCACTTTTTCCACGGTGCACTCCCTGCTTGCCATAGGGCTTCCAGACTGTTCTTGTCGCGCAGCGTGTCCATCGGCTGCCAGAAGCCGTGGTGCTCGAACGTGTTCAGTTCGCCCATCTCGGCCAAGCGCGCCATCGGTGCGCCCTCCCACGGCGTGTCTTCGCTCGCGATGTATTCAATGACCGACGGATTGAGCACGAAGAAGCCGCCGTTGATCCAGCTGCCGCCGTCGCCGGGCGGCTTTTCGGTAAAGCCGGTCACGCGTGCGCCGTCGCGCTGGAGCATGCCGTAGCGGCCCGGCGGCTGCACGGCCGTCACAGTGGCCATCTTGCCGTGTGCGCGGTGGAAGGCGATCTTGCTCGTGATGTCGATGTCCGACACGCCGTCGCCATAGGTGAAGCAGAACGGCTCGTTCGGGTCCAGATAGGCGGCCACGCGCTTCAGGCGGCCGCCGGTCTGCGATTGCTCGCCCGTGTCGACCAGCGTGATGCGCCACGGCTCGGCATGGCGCTCGTGCACGGTCACTTCGTTCTTCGACATGTCGAACGTCACGTCCGACATGTGCAGGAAGTAGTTGGCGAAGTACTCCTTGATGACGTAGCCCTTGTAACCGAGGCAGATGATGAAGTCGTTGATGCCGTGGGCGGCATAGATCTTCATGATGTGCCACAGGATCGGGCGCCCGCCAATCTCGATCATCGGCTTGGGCCGCAGGTGCGATTCTTCGCTGATGCGCGTGCCGAGGCCCCCGGCCAGGATGACTGTCTTCATGATTGCGTACTCATGCGGCGGCGACTGCGCTGCGTTCCTGCATCTGCCGCGCGAGGTCGGAATATTGGTTCGACTTGATGGCCAGCGTGTCGGCCAGGGCGCGGTAGGTCAGCGCCAGGTACTTTGCGGCGGCAAAGCTGCCGCGCCCGAATACGGCGGCGTCCAGCTTGGGCTGCTCGCCAATCTCCAGGCACTTCAGGAAGGCGTTTTCCGCCATCGGCAACCACTGTTTTTCGGCCTGGGCCGGGTGCTTGGCAGCGGCTTCAAACATGAGATGGCCAAGCAGGTAGAAGTAGTCCGGCGAGCCCGACCATTCGTCCATCCACTCGCCGGCCAGGGTGATGGCCTCGTCGAGTTGCCCGGTCTGGCTCAGGCACGCGAGCAGGCAGATACACAGGTCGTGCCGATAGGGCGACTGCTTGGGTGCCGTCGCCACGGCGCGGCGGTAATACTCAGCGGCCTGGGCGGCGTCGCCCTGGTTGATCTGGAAATCCTTGCCGAGCTGGTAGAGCACGTACGGATCGTCCGGACGCGCGGCCAGCTCGAGCTGGAGCAGGGTGTGGTTGCGCCCGCGCTTCTTCTCGAGCTTGACGTCCAGGTAGCCGTCGTGCCCGATCACCAGCGGCAGGCGAACGCGCTGCAGGTCGGCATCGGGCTGCTCGTGGATGCGGCCCTTGTAACGCACGCCGCGCGGCAGCAGGCGCGCAATCCAGCTGTTGGATTGCTCCACCTTGCCCGAGACTTCAAACCCGCTGCGGATGCACACCACGCCCAGCAATGGGCCGAAGGTGCAGGCGTCGCGCAGCTCGTCCGTACCGGCCTCGATCCATTCGTCGGCGTCCAGCACGAGGTTCCAGTCCGCATTGGCGGCGTCCAGCGCGGCGTTGCGGGCGGCCGAAAAGTCGTCCACCCACGTGAAATGGTGCACCTGGGCGCCGCACGCCTGCGCGATCGCCACGGTGTCGTCGGTCGAGCCGGTGTCCAGCACGATCATGCGATCGACGTGCGGCTTGGCGCTCATCAGGCAGCGCTCGATGCAGGCGGCCTCGTCGCGGGCGATGACGACCAACGCAAGACTGCCCCTGGCGGGCTTGGCGCGGTGTTTGGCGTGTTTGGACATGCGGCGCGAAGAAAAAATAGATCTATAGAAGTGACGTCAAATCGACATGCTCATGATGCTTTGGTACGCCGAGACAAACTTGTTGCGCACCTGCACCGCGGTCTGCATGTCGATGTTGGCCTTCTGCAGCGAGAGCATCACGTCATGCAGATCCACGTCGTTGTTGCCCATTTCGAAGCTGCGCGAGACGGATTCGGCCTTCTGCTGCGAAGCGTCGACGCGGTCCAGCGACGACTTGAGCACCGCGCCAAAGTCGACGCTGACCTTGGCGTCGTCGCCCGAACCGACGCCCGCGCCAATACCACCCACCGTCTTCGACGGCGCCAGCACGCTGTTCATCAGCGAGACCACCGAATTGGCGTTCGTAATATCCATGTGAAGTCAACTCCTCATTGCTCGTATTGCTTGCGGCGCCGCTGCTTGGCTGCCTGGGCCGGCTTTCCTGGGCGCTTTCCGCCCCGGCCGGCTGGTCGCTATGGCGCCACGGTGATGCAAAGGTAGCCGCCCGACCGTCGTTCCCAAGCGCCCAAAAGAACGGGAAAAGGCCCTCTTCTTGGCAATTTGCTTGCGCACCCGCTGCCGATAATGGCAACCACGGAGCCATGCCCAGACGTTGGGCGAGCGCTCAAGCAACGTAGTCAGTCAGGAGATTTGGGATGCCAACGACAGCCGATTCGGTTGCTGTCGCCGACACGCTCGGTACGGTGGATATGCCGGCGGTGGGCCAGGGCGCGATGACGCGCCAGAACGCGGGAGGTGCAGGTGCGCTGGGCGCCCTGGGCCCGCTCGGCCGTCTGTCGCCGCGCCTGCTGATGATGATCGGCGGGGCAGCGCTGGTGGCCGTCATTGCCGCCGCGATGCTGTGGAGCCGCGGTCCGGACTATCGCGTCCTGTACAGCAATGTGTCCGACAGCGACGGTGGGGCGATCATCGCCGCGCTGCAGCAAATGAACGTACCGTACCGCTTTGCCGAAGGCGGCACCGCCATCATGGTGCCCGAGACGAGCGTGCATGAAGCCCGCCTGAAACTGGCTTCGCAGGGCCTGCCCAAGGGCGGCCAGGCCGGCTTCGAGCTGATGGAGAACCAGAAGTTCGGTACCAGCCAGTTCACCGAGCAAGTCAATTACCAGCGCGCCCTGGAGGGCGAACTGGCCCGCACCATCCAGGCCATGCAGGAGGTGCAATCCGCCCGCGTGCATCTGGCGATGACCAAGCCGTCGGTATTCGTGCGCGAGCAGGCCAAGCCCAGCGCGTCGGTGCTGCTGAAGCTGTATCCGGGCCGCATGCTCGATCGCTCGCAGGTGCAGGCCATTGGCCACCTGGTGTCGAGCAGCGTGCCGAACCTGCCGCTGGCCAACGTGACGGTGGTCGACCAATCCGGCCGTCTGCTGTCGTCGTCGTTCCAGGACAACGCCTCGGGCCTTGACCCGACGCAGCTGAGCTACGTGCGCGACGTCGAGCAGGGCTATATCAAGCGCATCGAAGCCATCCTCGGCCCCGTGGTGGGCGAAGACAACGTGCGCGCGCAGGTGACGGCCGACGTCGATCTGGACAACACCGAGCAGATGGCCGAGACCTATCGTCCGAACCAGGACCCGGCCAACGCCGCCGTGCGCAGCACGCACACCGCTGAAGCCACGCAGAACAAGGCCGACGCCCAGGGCGGCGTGCCGGGCGCGCTGTCCAACCAGCCGCCGACCGCGCCGCGCATGCTGCCGACCGCACCGGCGCCGGCCTCGGCGTCGCAACCGGCCGCGACCGGCCCGAACGGCCAACCGCAGCAAGCGGCCGCTGCCAACACGAGCGGCACCGCAACCAACGGCAATTCGTCGAGCACCCGCGACACCACGACCAATTACGAAGTCGACAAGACCGTGCGCCGCACCCGCGCGGCAGTGGGCACCGTGCGCCGCCTGTCGGTGGCCGTGGTGGTCAACTACCGTGGCGACGGCAAGACCTGGAAGCCGTTGTCGGAAGCCGAGATGGTCAAGCTCAACGCATTGGTCAAGGATGCCGTGGGCTTCGACGCCAAGCGTGGCGACTCCGTGAACGTGGTCAACAGCCAGTTCTCGGGCACGCTGCCCACGCCCAAGGACGACCTGCCGCTGTGGAAGCAGCCGGAGATGATCCAGTACGGCATCCAGGGCGCCAAGTATCTGGCACTGACCATCGGCTTCCTGATCCTGGTGTTTGCGGTGATCCGGCCGGCGATCCGCTCGATGGGCAAGAAGGACGAACCGGCCACGCCCACCTTCGTGGGCCGCGAAGGCGAAGACCCGAACGCGCCGATCATCACCGGAGCCGCGGCTTCGGCCGGGCCGGAGCTGGAAGGCCCGGCGGCTGCCGGCGCGGAATCCGAAGAGCTGCCGGACGCGCTGCCGCAACTCAAGAACAACGACTTCGAGAAGAAGCTCGAGACCATGCGCCGCGTGGCGCAGAGCAACCCGCGCGCCGTCGCGGCCGTCATCAAACAATGGGTGAGTAACGAATGAGCGCCGAAGGACTCCAACGCAGCGCCATCCTCATGATGTCGCTGGGCGAAAGCGAAGCCGCCGAAGTGCTCAAGCACCTGGGCCCGCGCGAAGTGCAGAAGCTGGGCGCGACCATGGCCGCGCTGAAGAACGTCTCGCGCGAGCGTGTGCTCGATGCGTTTGACGCGTTCTTCGTTGAAGCCGAAGACTTGCCGCTGGACGTGGATTCAAACGAGTACATCCGCACCGTCTTCCGCAAGGCACTGGGCGACGACCGCGCCGCCAACATCATCGACCGCATCCTGTCGGGCGGTGACACCAGCGGCATCGAAGGCCTGAAGTGGATGGATGCATCGTCGGTGGCCGAACTGATCCGCAACGAACACCCGCAGATCATCGCCACGATCCTGGTCCACCTCGACCGCGATCAGGCTTCGGAAATCCTGACCTATTTCACCGAGCGCCTGCGCAACGACACCATCCTGCGTATCGCCACGCTCGACGGCATTCAGCCCAGCGCCCTGCGCGAGCTGAACGATGTGCTGACCAAGCTGCTGCAAGGCAACGACCACCGCAAGAAGAACGCGATGGGCGGCGTGCTCACGGCAGCGGAAATCCTCAACCTTGTGCCGAGCGCCGTGGAAAGCTCCGTCATCGAGGGCGTGCGTTCGCGCGATCCGGAACTGGCCGACGCCATCGTCGAGAAGATGTTCGTGTTCGACAACCTGATCGATCTGGACGGCCGTGCGCTGCAGACGCTGCTGCGCGAGATCAGCCAGGACGTTCTGGTGGTGGCGCTCAAGGGCGCCAAGCAGGAGTTCCGCGACAAGGTGTTCGCCAACATGTCGCAGCGTGCCGGCACGATGCTCAAGGAAGAGCTGGAAGTGCTCGGCCCCGTCAAGGTGTCGGAAGTCGAAGCGCAGCAGAAGGAAATCCTGGTTGTGGCGCGCCGCCTGGCCGACGAAGGCGAGATCACGATTGGCCGCAAGGCGGAGGACGCCTATGTCTGACCGTGCCGGCCGCTTTGCTGTGACGGGGCGCTGAGATGCCGCGTCCGCCGATCATCCCGCGCGACACGCTGGTCGAATACCAGGCGTGGGAGCCGACCGACTTCCGCCGGCAGGCCGCAGAGGCTGCGGCCGCCGCCGCGCCGCCGCCTCCGCCGCCCGAGCCTGAAGAACCGCCGATTTCCGAAGAGGAATGGCAGGCCGCGCTGGACGCGGAGCTTGCCAACGCCCGCGACGAAGGCCGCCGCGATGGTTTCGCGCAAGGCTTCCAGGATGGCTTTGAACAAGGCCGCCGCCAGGGCGAGGAAGATTCCAAACACATCGCCGCGCTCATGCAATCCGTGCGCGAGGCGATCGACCAACTGAACGGCAGCGTTGCCGAAGAGCTGGTCGATCTGGCGCTGCAACTGGCGCAGCAGTTTCTGCACGGCGCGCTGCATGCGCAGCCCGAGCGGATCCTGCCGATGGTTCGCGAAGTGCTGGGCGATGCGCCCACCGCCCCGGCGCCCGCCATGTTGCGCGTGCATGCCGATGACGCCGAGCTGATTCGCCAGACGCTGGGCACCGAGCTGGCCGCCGCCGGCTGGACGCTCATCGTCGACGCCGCCATCGAGCGCGGCGGCTGCCGCGTGCAGACCCGCTTTGGCGAAACCGATGCCACGCTGCAAACCCGCTGGGCCGAATTGACCCGCGCGCTGGGCCGCGACACCGCATGGCTTGCCAGCGAACGCTCGGAAGCCGAACGCGTTGCAGGAGGCGCACTCCATGTCGCCTGAGACCGTGCAGCCCGCCGCCAACAATCCCAACCTGCGCGTGTGGCAAGCCCACCTGCAGCAGACCGCGCAGCGTGCGCGTCTGGCGCGCCCGGTGGTGACGTGCGGCAAGCTCACGCGCGTGGCCGGCCTGGTCATGGAAGCCGTTGGCCTGAAGCTGCCGGTGGGCAGCGCGTGCCGCGTGGAACTCCCGCACGGCCGCCACGTGCTGGCCGAAGTGGTGGGCTTTGCCGAAGAGCGCGCCTTCCTGATGCCGCAAACGGATCTGGTGGGCGTGGTGCCCGGTGCGCGCGTGTTCCCGCTGGAGCCGCAACGCCTGCCCGTGTCGAGCGAAGACGGCGCCGACCCGACGATTTCGCACAGCAAGTTCCTGCCCGTGGGCCCGCGCCTGCTGGGCCGTGTGGTGGACGCCAACGGCGAGCCGCTCGACGGCAAGGGGCCGCTCGGCGCGCATGAAGATCTCGCCTGGGGCACGTTGAACCCGGCGCCGCTGAACCCGCTCAAGCGCAAGCCGATCGAGCATGTGCTCGACGTGGGCGTGCGCGCCATCAATGGCCTGCTGACTGTTGGCCAGGGCCAGCGGCTCGGCCTGTTCGCCGGCTCCGGCGTGGGCAAGAGCGTGCTGCTGGGCATGATGGCCCGCTACACGCAGGCCGACGTGGTGGTGGTCGGCCTGATCGGCGAGCGTGGCCGTGAAGTGAAGGAATTCATCGACGAGATTCTTGGCGACGAAGGCCTGGCACGTTCAGCCGTGGTGGCTGCGCCGGCCGACACCTCGCCGCTGATGCGCCTGCAGGGCGCCGCTTACGCCCACACGATTGCCGAATACTTCCGCGACCGCGGCTGCAACGTGCTGCTGATCGTCGATTCGCTCACGCGTTATGCGATGGCGCAACGCGAGATCGCCCTGGCCATCGGCGAGCCGCCGGCCACCAAGGGCTATCCGCCCTCGGCGTTTGCCAAGCTGCCCGCGCTGGTTGAGCGTGCCGGCAACGGCATGGTGGATGCCAACGGCCGCGGCGGCTCCATCACCGCGTTCTACACGGTGCTGGCCGAAGGCGATGACCAGCAGGACCCGATTGCCGATGCGGCGCGCGCCATTCTGGACGGCCACTTCGTGCTCTCGCGCAAGTTGGCGGAGCAGGGCCACTACCCGGCCATCGATATCGAACAGTCGATCAGCCGCGTGATGTCGGCCATCGTGCCGCGCGAGCAGCTCGACACGGCGCGCCGCTTCAAGCAGCTCTACGCCCGCTACCAGCGCAACCGCGACCTGATTGCCGTGGGCGCCTACGCGCGCGGCAGCGACCCGGTGACCGACCAGGCCATCGCGCGCTACCCCGACATGGAAGCGTTCCTGCAGCAGGGCATGTTCGAGAACGAAAGCCGCGAGCACACGCTGCAGAAGATGCAGGGGGTGCTGGCGTGATGTGCCCGCTTGACACTGTGAAGCCGCAAGCGTTGCGCAAGCCGAAGGCTAAAGCCGCCGGATTTGCGTCCGATGGGTTGATGTAACGGGAAGCTGGAGGGTCCACCGATGACCACCATGAACAAGCCGTTCCGCCTCGAAACCGTGCTGGAACTGGCCCAGAAGGACACCGAAAAAGCCACGCAGGAAGTCGGCCGCCTGATGAACACGCGCGAGGCCGCCACGCAAAAGCTGGCGCTGCTGTCCGACTACCGCAACAACTACCACCAGCAGATGCTGAGCACCGCTGAAGGCGGCATGGACGTCACGCGTTTGCGCAACTACGCGGCCTTCATCGACCGCCTGGGCAACGCCGTGCATCAGCAGAAAGGGACCATCAACGCGCTCGAGCAGCAGCTTGCGATGAGCCGTGCCAACTGGCTGGAAAAGCAGCGCCGCGAGCAGTCGTTCGACATCCTGCGCCAGCGCCACATTGAAGAGCAGCGCCTGGACGAAGAACGCCGTGCCCAGCGCGACAACGATGAACACGCCGCCAAGGTGATCCGCATGCGTGCGGCACAGGGCGGCAATTGAAGACCAACGCGAACACGCAGTCGCAAGATGGAGTCAACGTGGGCTTGAGTGCCACCCCCAACGCCGCTGCCAAAGACCTGGGCGCCATGCTGTCGGCCGGCAATACCGCCGCCGCTGACAAGACGCAGGCTTCCTCGTCCGGCACCGATACCTTCGGCAACCTGTTGTCCGACCGCCTGGCCCAGGACGCCGCACGCCGTCGTGCTGACGCACAATCCGCCGCCGACGATGCCGGCCGCCGCGCCGATATCGCCCGCAAGGACGCGACGCGCACCAGCGCCGCCAGCAACGATCAGGACGCCAAGCCGGCCGACGGCAATACGCCCGTGCCGAGCATCACCACACCTGCCGCCAGCACTACCGATACGGCCAACGCCAAGCCGGCGCAGCCGGGCAGCGCCAAGGATCTCGATACCGCTGCACAGCAGGCGGTGGTCGACCCGGCTGCCCAACTGGCGGCTCAGATCGAAGCCGCACGCCAGGCCGCGCAGCAGGCGGCCGCAGTCGTGCAGCAGCCGGTTGCGCAACCGGCGGCCCAAACAAATACCAAGCCCGATACCGACGCCACCGCGCCGGCTGTCGCCAAATCGTCGGCAAATGACGCTGCTGCTCTGGCTGCCGCAAACGCTGCGGGCAACGAGGCGGCCAGCGCGGCACAGGGCGCCGCTGACCCGGCCATGACGGCACAAGCTGCGCCGGCTGGGTTGCCGGCTGCGCAGGACGCCAAGGCCAACGCTGCAAACACGCCGACGCCGCCGGCCACCGCGCTGCCCGACAGCAGCACGCTCGCCCAGACGATGGCCCGCACGCGCGCCGTTGCCGACAACACGCCGCCCGCCGTGCGCCAGCTCGGCAGCACGTCGTCTGCGCAGGGCGCGAATGCCGACCACGGCCTGCCGCGCCGCAGCGACCTGAGCGCACACAACACCGTCACGCAGACAGCCGCGACCGCCGTCGCTGATGCCACCAGTCACGCCAGCAATGGCGGCAACGCCGGCAACACGGACAACGCCGGTACGCAAGCCAATGCGCAGGGCAGCGGTACGCTGTTCCAGGGCGCACTGTCGCGTGCCAATGGCGATGCCGGCATGGCCGCCGCACCGACCTTTGCGGTGGGTGGCGCCAACGCAGGCGCTGCGGCAGGTGCATCGATCACGCCGCAGCAAGTCCACACGCTGCCCACCTTTGGCGACGCCGCATGGCCGCAGAGCATGGCGAGCCAGCTCGCCTTCATGCAAGTGCACCGTCAATCGTCGGCCGAACTGCAGCTGAACCCGGCTGAACTGGGCGGCATGCACGTCAAGCTGGAAGTGGACAACGGTGCCGTCAACGCGAGCTTCGTCTGCCAGCACCAGGCGGTGGCCGAACTTGTGCAGGACGCCATGCCGCGCCTGCGCGACGCCATGCAGCAAGGCGGGATGCAGCTTGCGCAAACGTCGGTCAGCACGGGTGACTTCAGCCAGCAGCAGAGCGCATCGCAGGGTTCATCGGCGCAAAACCAGGGCAGCGGTTCGGGCAACGGGAATAGCGGCAGCCGTTATGGCGGCGGCTCGCAAGACCGCGCCGATACGCTGGCGGTGGCACCGCGTCGTGTGTCGACCCACGAAGGCGCTATCGACACGTTTGCCTGACCGGCCGCTGGCCCCGCAGCGTCTAAAGTTCGGTGCAACCCTGCCGTTAATACGCAGGAGTGCCATGCAAAAATGGCCAGCCGCAAGGCAATGAAAGAAGGACGGGAAATAACAACGCGAGCACGCCGCGCATACGTTTGACGCGGCAGCGTTGCAAATGAATAACAAGGGGGTCAAGTCCGACTGGCGAAGAAGGGATCAAACGGGGATCATTTCGCCACATCCGTCTTCGGGCGGATGCACACGGACCGATGCGGGGTGTCCGAGCCGGGGGGCTGGCGCACCGCATGTTTGCCGTACTTACGGGAGAGCGCACCGCGAGGTGCGCTTTTTGTTTTTGTGCCCCTGCTTCGTCGTCGCGGCGCACATGCGGGCAGCCTCAGGCGCCCGCTTCCGCCGTGGTGAGTGTGGCGGGCGTGACCGATACCACGTGCTCTACGCCATAGCCGCGCTCCACCCATGCGTCGATCCCGCCATGCAGCGGACGCACGCGCTTGAAGCCGCGGCCCATCAGCGTGCGCGCCAGCATCACGGCAGACGCCTCGTTGGGGCAGGCGCAGTAGATGATGATCTCGCGGTCGGGGCCGTCGATCTCGATCGCGCGGTTGCTGCTGGACATGTCATACAGCATCGCCCCCGGAATGCGTTGCGGCTGCAGCATGCGCGAACTGTCTGCGCGCACGTCGATGATGACCGGCGCCGCGCCCGATTCGATCAACGCATGCAACTCGTCGGGCGAGATGCGCGCCATCTCCAGCATCTTGCGAAAGCGCCAGCGCTGCAGCCAGCGCGCCGCTACATATACCGCCGCCAGCAACGCGATCAGCAGCACGGCGCGCGTGCCGAGCAGGTCGAGCTGGCGCAGCGCCTGGTCGATGCTGTCGTGGGCTACGCGGCCCAGCAGCAACCACAGCGTGGCCCACACCGCCGAGCCGACGAGGTTGTACAGCGCAAACGTGCTGAACGGCGTGCGCATCGTGCCCAGCAGCGCAGACGACACGGTTGACAAACCCGGAATGAACTTCGCGATCAGCAGCATCGGGGCGCCCCAGCGCTCGAACTGCGTGCGCGTGCGCCGCACGCAGGAATCGGGCGACAGCGACACGCGGCACAGCAGTGCCATGACGTGCCGGCCATAGCGCTTGCCGGCGAAATACCACAGGCCGTCGCCAAGCAGCGCGCCTGACACGGCGGCCGGTGCCAGTTCCATCACGTAAAGCGGTCCGTGGAAGGTGAGTGCGCCGGCCACGAGCAGCGTCGGCACGGCTGGCAGCGGCGCGCCGGCTTGCGTCAGCAGCACATTGAGGAACACGGCAAACGCGCCGTATTCGGCGATCAGGGGAAACAGGTCATGCATGGCAGGAAGGGCGCAGCGGGGCAAATGCGTTTGCCAAGTTACCGCATTCCGGCGCTGCCCGATAGCCATGTCACCGGAATGCGCTCGGCGATCTGCGGTTTGCGTGAAATTGGCGTGACAATGAACACTTCGCATCGCTTCCACATCCTGCCGCCATGTCTTCTGCAATGCCCATCGATGCTTCCCGGTCCGTACGCGAATCGGGTGCCGTTGCCATTCGCCCTGCTACCGAGGCGGATCTCCCGACTATCGTCGGTATCTACGCGCATCACGTGCGTACTGGCACCGCCAGCTTTGAAATCGATGCCCCGGATCTGGCTGAGATGACGCGCCGCTTCCGCGCATTGCAGGATGCTGGCATGCCTTACGTGGTGGCCGAAGCCGGCGGCGTGCTGCTCGGCTACGCGTATGCCGGCCCGCATCGTGCGCGGCCCGCGTATCGCCATACGGTGGAAGACTCCATCTACCTTGATGCCGCCGCGCAGGGGCGGGGCGTTGGGACATTGCTGCTGGAGGCGCTGATCCGCGAATGCCAGACGCGCGGTTTCAAGCAGATGGTGGCCGTGGTGGGCGGCGGCCGCGAAAACCCGGGGTCAGCCAAGCTGCACGCGCGCTGCGGGTTTCGGGAGGTGGGCGTGCTGGAGGCGGTGGGTCACAAATTCGGCCGCTGGCTGGATTGTCTGTTGATGCAGCGGGCCCTGTGAGGCGAAGGAAGGGCCGCCGCGTCGCACGGCCGGCAGGCCCCATGCCGTGCGGGTCGCTTCAAGGATCCGGTGGAGTGTTTCGGTTTCAGTCATTCGATTTGCGTGAGGTGGGCTGAGCGCAGCGCCCTTGACGGGCGGTGCGCACGAATACGGTCAGGTGCGTTCTGTCCCACTATTTTAGATATTTCTAACATTTTGTCAAGAAATGTCTACTGCGGCGGTTTAGAAGCACACCTTTGGGCAAGAAAAAACCCGCCGAAGCGGGTCTGCATGTTGAGAAGCGGGCGCGGGCGTCCGCTCAAAAATCGCCCATGCCGGACCGGTACTTGACCCGGCCGACAATGTCGATGTGCTCCAGCTGCTCGGGTGTCACGATGAACGGATCGTGTTTCTCCTTGTTGTCGCTCACCACCCGGATCGAGCCGTCGGGCAGGCGGAACAACCGCTTCACCAGCATCTCGCCGCAGTAGACCAGGGCGAACACGCCGCCGCCCGTGGGGATGCGCCGGTCCGCCTTGTCGACCACCACCGTGTCGTCATCGAACAGGCGGGGCTCCATGCTGTCGCCGCGCACCTTTACCGCCACGAGGTGCTTGGGGCTGGCGTCCAGCCGGCGGACGTAATCGGCCTGGAACGGCAGCGGTTCCTTCTCTTCAACGTGCCAGGTTTCGCGCCCGTTGCCGGCAGAAAGGGCCACGTCGACATGCGTGATGAGGATGGTCGTCTCGCTCGGCAGTTCGTCCAGGCTGTTGTACGTGGTGATGGGCCGCGCGGGAAAGCCCTTGCTGTGCGCCGACGCGCCTGCGCTTGTGCGGACGAGATCGCCCGCGCTGCCGCCGGCAGCCTGCGCGGCCGCGTCGGAGAACGGTGTGTCCATCACACGGTCGGCAAACCCCAGCTTTTTCTCAAGACGACGTGCGGCGATGTCGCCGATGCTGCGGCCGTCCTGGTAGGTGCGCGACAGGAACTGCGCGACCTGCGAGCGCGAATACCCGTACAGACGCTCGAACGCCGAGCGGTCTCCGTTGACGAGGGTCTGGATCCAGTAGGTCAGCCACTGGCGGCGGTTGTCGTAGATGTCCATGGGTCGCATTAGAGCAAGAAACTTCTAATTTGTGTAGCAGAAGTTTCTTGACGCAACAGTTTAGAACAATCTAAACTTCCTCGCACGACCTGCTTCCCGCCGCAGTCCCCTGCAGGCGGCCTCGGTCGAACCGAATCTTGTTCAATCCGCGCGCCCCGCTCGCGCCGACTGGAGCCTCTTCCCATGACTGTCACCCAAACTTCGATGGATGCTTTTCGACGTAACCGCGCTACGTCTACGGCCAAGCTGCAGTGCGACCGCATCGCCGACTACGTCGCCCGCAGCGGTACCGCCACGATTGCCGAAATCGCGCAGGCGCTGCGCATTGAGAAGTCCAGCGTCTCTGCGCGGCGCAGCGAATTGATCGCCGCCAAGCGGCTCGAGCTGGATGAGGAACGCAAATGCGGCGTCACCGGCCGCTGGGTGCAGTCGGTGCGTGCGGTGGGCGCCGGGCCCGCGCAGGTGCGCGTTTTCCAATAGACGCATGCGTGTTGGCATTCTCGGCTGTCGCCCGTAAGCGCGGCGACTGCGCGAGAGCCTAGTGACGCAACCCAATATCGGCATCAAAAAGCAACGAACACACGAGGACAAGGGACATGGGAATCGAAGACCGTTTGGAGAACTGGAGTCGCGTCGTGCGCGACCCGAGCTGGCAACCGCAGTACTGCGCATCGTGGGCACGCCTGGCCGTCGCCATGCGCGATGCGGAATGCGGCGCGCCGCAAGCCATCATCAGCATCGACGTGAATGACGGCTGGCTGGTCGAGCAGGCGTGGCAAAAAATTGCCGACCCCGTATCCAAGCGGCTGCTGCAGTATCACTACGTGCATCGCATGCCGGCGGAGATGGTGTGCCGCATTCTCGTGCGCAAGTACGGCGCATCGCCGCATACGCTCAAGCACTGGAAGGTGCGGCTTGCGAAGGCGCAGTCGATCATGTCGCACGTCATCGATTCGGAAGTGGCGCGCGCGCAGATGACGAAGGCCGTGCGTGCAGCGGCCGCTGCCGCGACTGTGACGGCGGCTCCGCTGGCCGCCTGAAAATTTTTTCGGAATTTTTTCTTCAGCCCACTTGCACGGTTTATATCCCCTTCGTATTCTGTTTCCCAGATGTTCGATTGCCCTCGCGGCGTAACCGGTTCAGACCGAGACATGCACCCCACTGGGGTGCATTGATTTACCCAGACGAAGCGCAGACATCGCGAAGAAAAGCCCGCCACGCAGCGGGCTTTTTTGTTTCTCGGCTTCGCTTGCTGACGTATTCCCACGCAATACATGCCTCAATGTCGCTACACGGTGACGAACCGTTCGCGGCTGTCTCAATCCTGGATGCAACTCACTCGATCGATCACGCATTGCAGCGCGCATCGATGAAGGCGCTTGTCTTATGGCAGATCTCTCTGACGTTTCCAATGCACTCGTCACGCTGGCCACCGGCGTGGTTTATCCGAACGGAATCAGCCAGCCGTCGATCACGGGCAATCCTGTGGTGGTCTACAGCGGCTGGCCCAACATGACGCAACTGAAGACCGACCTGCAGGCCAACAAGGCCCATGTGTCGATCTTTCCGATCACGAGTCATCAACGTCACGCCAACACTGCGTTCTCGGATTGGACCGTCGCCACACTGCCGGCGAACACGCTGGCCTTGAGCGTGACCGCACAGACCGTCATGGTGAATGGCACCGTCAGCACGCCCCAGAACGTTGTGCTGTTGGTGGACGGCCGCGCATATGCCTATGCCGTGCAGGCCAGCGATACACCGGCCAGCATTGCGACGGCGCTGGCCGCGCTGGTGGCTGTTGACCGCCCGGCAACGGCCGCTGGCTCGTCGATCACCATTCCGAACGCGACATACCTCTCGCCGCGCGTGGGTGGCATCGGCACCGTGCAGCGCGAGACGCGCAGGCAGGAGCGCACCTTCCTGATCTCGGCGTGGGCGAATGGCGCGGCGCCGCGCGACCTTATCGTCGGCAAGATCGATGCGGTGCTCTCGGGGATCGTGCGCCTGACGTTGCCCGACCAGGCTGCGGCGCTGCGTTACAAGCGCGGCCATCAGCATGACGACCTGACGAATGGCATCTACCGGCGCGACCTGCGGTATGCCGTCGAGTACGCAACCATCGTGACCGACACCGCGTACCAGATTGCGACCGGGGTCGAGAACGTGACAGCCGGGGCGTCAATGGGCGCGCAGTTTCCTGTCCGGGCCATCGCGCAGTAGCGCCGTCGTGGTCGCCCATGGCCGGGTTCGCCTGGCCGCATTGCAGTGGAAGTCCATCAACCGTAACCGTGCCGCCCTTTTTGTCCGGGCGGTTTTTTATTGCCGGCCGCCTTCGTGCGGCCATTTTGTTTTCTCACTTGGAGGCACGCATGCCGATCGTCCAGCAGGGCAGCATCAATACCACTGCACTCATCGTTCCGGACCTGTACGTCCAGATTGTTCCGCCGCAGGTCACCCTGCTCAACGGCGTTCCCACCAACGTGCTCGGCGTGGTCGGTACCGCGGCCTGGGGGCCCGTCAACTCGCCGACGCTGATCGGCAACATGGCCATGTACGCGCAGACGTTCGGCGCCATCCAGAACCGCTCCTACGATATGGGCACGGCCGTGGCCGTGGCGGTTCAGCAGGGTGCCAACAACTTCCGCTGCGTGCGCGTGACCGATGGCACCGACACCGCTGCCACGGTGGTCGCGCAGACGAACGGCGTGACGTTCACGGCCAAGTACACGGGTTCGCTCGGCAACACCGTCACGGTGGCGCTGGCGGCAGGTTCGGCTGCCAACACGTGGAAGGTGACCGTGGCCGCTCCGACGCTGGCGCCCGAAGTGTTCGACAACATCGGTGCCGGTCAGACCGGCAATGCGTTGTGGATCGCAATTGCCAACGCCATCAACAACGGCGTGAGCGTGATGCGCGGCGCGTCGCAAATCATCACTGCCACCGCAGGCGCGAGCACCACCGCACCGACGGCCGCCACGCTGCAACTGGCGGGCGGTACGGATGGCGCGGCCACCATCACCGGCGCCGTGCTGCTCGGTCAGGACACCGTGCCGCGCAAGGGCATGTACGCGCTGCGCAACCAGGGCGTGTCGATTGCCATGCTCGCCGACTGCACCGACGCAGCGACGTGGCCGACCCAGGTGGCATTCGGCCTGTCCGAAGGCATCTACATGATCGGCACGGGCCCGAGCGGCGACACCATTGCCAACGCCGTCACGGCCAAGAGCACCGCTGGCATCGATTCGTACGCCTTCAAGCTGTTGTTTGGCGATTGGGTGTATTGGCTCGATACCGTCAACGGTGTGACGCGCCTGGTGTCGCCGCAAGGCTTTGTTGCCGGTTTGCTGGCCAACCTGTCACCGCAGAACAGCAGCCTGAACAAGCAGATCTATGGCGTGGTCGGCACCCAGAAGACGTTCGCCAACCAGAGCTACAGCTCGGCCGAATTGCAGGCGCTGATCCAGGCCGGCATCGATGTCGTGACGAATCCGGTGCCGGGCGGTGCGTACTTCGGTTGCCGTGCGGGGCACAACACCAGCTCGAACGCGCTCACGCAGGGCGACAACTACACGCGCATGACCAACTACATCGCCAGCACGATCAACGCGGGCATGGGCAAGTACGTCGGCCAGCTGCAGTCGGCCACGGTGCGCGCGCAGGCGGCGGCCACGCTGTCGAACTTCCTCAGCTCGATGGAGCAGCAAGGGATGATCGGTGCGGTCAATGGCGGCCCGGCGTTCTCGGTGCAGATCGATGCGAACAACAACCCGATGAACCGCGTTGCGCTGGGCTACATGCAGGCCGACGTGAAAGTGGTCTACCTGTCCGTCATCGAGAAGTTCCTGGTGAACGTGGAAGGCTCGCAGGCCACGGTGATCCGCACGTCGACGGCAAATCAGTAACACACGCATCAAGCGCGTTACCCCTCGCATACCCATCAACCTTCTCGCCCCGCACGACGTGGGGCGTTTCTTTTGGAGAACGTTATGCCGATTCAAGGCTACTCCGTCGGTCGCGACTACACGCTGGTCATCCAGACTGCAAGCGGCACGCTGCAACCGAACAAGATCACCGCATTCAAGAGCAAGCAGGACGTAACCGACGTGCGCGTCAAACGCCTGGACGGCATCACCGACCATGTGCGCTTCTTCGACGGCTGGTCGGGTTCGTTCGACGTGGAGCGCCAGGACGCGACGCTCGACAACTACTTTGCGCAGCTCGAAGCGGGCTACTACGCGGGCCTGAACGAAGCCCCCGCGCAGATCTACGAAACGATCCAGGAGGCCAACGGCTCGGTCTCGCAGTTCCGCTATGACGGTGTGCTGATGACGCTGGCGGACGCAGGCAACCGCGCCGGTGACGCCACCATCAAGCAGTCCGTCAACTTCGTGGCTTCGCGCCGCATCAAGGTGTCCTGATGACCAACGTGACCATCACTCCCTCCGAACAGATCATCAAGGCCGCCGCGAAAGAGCTGGTGGTTGACGATGCACTGGGCCGCAAGATCACGCTGCGCAAACCGAGCCCGCTGGCGAACCTCGACTTTGCCAAGGCCGCGGGTGGCAGCGAGCTGAACATGCTGTACCTGGCGGAGGTCGCGCATCTGAAGTTTGTCTGCGCCATCGATGGTGAACCGGTGCCGACGCCAGCCTCGGAAGCCCAGTTGCGTGCGCTGTATCAGCGCCTGGGCGAAGAGGGCAACGAAGCCGCGCAGCGCGGTGTGGCGGCCAGCTTCATCAACGTTGCCACGTCGGAGTCCGAGCTAAAAAACTCCTGACGAACGGCCCGTTTCACGAGGCGATGTGGCTCGTGCATAACGGTGTTCCGTTCGACGTGGCGTTTTCGCTGGACGACACCATGCGGCAGGCGATGGCGATCAAATGCAGCGAATTCCATGGCGCGCAGTTCGACCTGAAGACGATGTCTTTCAAGGAGCGCGAATGAACCTTTCGTTAGCAGAGATGGCGCGTCGCCTGACCGAGTTGGAGGCGCGTGTGCCGCAAGCGTTGTCGCAGGGGCTGGACGCAGCCGCTGCGGCACTGGAGTTGGCAGCCAGCGCCAAGGCGGTGGAAAGCGCGGTGGCCGCCGGCCTCACAGATGAGGCGCAGGTGAATGCGCTGCGCGATTCCATCGGCCGAGAGGTCAAGGGGTTGGAGGCGGCCATCGGCTCCAACGCCAACCAGGCCGTCGTTCTGGAGCTAGGCAGTGCGCAGACGCCACCGCACCCTTTCCTCGGTGCGGTGGCAGACGCGCAGGCCGACGCGTTGCAAAGGAGTGTGGGCGATGCGGTGACGGCGGTGCTGGAGGGCCGCCCATTGGCTTCCACCGCAAGCGCGCACACGTGAGATCGGTGGCCTCAACAGACGAACAAGGATTCCCATGAGCCTCGATGCTTACAAGATCGGAATACAGATTGCGTTGGTCGATAACGTGTCGCGCGGGTTGTTGGCGATCGCCGCGCAGTTCGAATCCGTCAACAAGAGTGCGGAGAAGTTGGAGACGCGGCTGGAGAGGGTCAAGAAGCTCACCGAGTTCGGCAGCGGCCTGTTCAAGGCCGGCAACGAAGCCGCCCACATGTGGGACAAGCAGGTCGATGCCGCCTCGAAGTACCACGCTGTCCTTGAACGGATCAGTCGCTTTGACGCTGGCGCTGCGGCGGCGAACGAGACGTTCCTCAAAAGGCTCGACATCAAGGGCATGTCGCTCACGGATGTCGGACAGCTGTTTGGCGGAGCACAGACCATTCTGCAGAGTTCGACCCAGGCGCAGGATGTGACGAAACTGCTGGCCCAGGTGCGGACAGCCTTTGGCTCGGCAACCGGCGTCAAGGACGGCGCGCAACTCGACAGCATGGCGTTGACTGCGCTGAAGGTCGCGCAGATGCGCGACGGCGTGATCGGCAAAGACGGCAAGATCGATACGAAGAAGGTGGAAGAGACCTTCAACATGCTCGTCAATACGGCGCTGGCGAGCGGCGGTGGCGTGCTGCCCAAGGACTACCTGGAGGCCATGCAAGGCGGCAAGCTCTCCGGCGCACTGAAGCCGTCAGAGGCCGCCCTGTTTGGGCTGAAGCAGTTCATGCAAGCCAATGGCGGCTCGAAGGCCGGCGTTGAGGCCATGTCGGCGCTCCAAGGCTGGGTGGCAGGGAATATGCCCGCCACGGTTGCGCATGAGCTTGAACGCGTCAAGCTGCTGGACCCCACGGCCGTGCGTCGCGACAAGGCTGGGCACATCACCGGCGTGGATGCGACGGGCGTCAAGGACGCGGAGAGCTTCGCCAAGAATCCGCTCCAGTATTTGTTGGACGAGATCGTGCCGGCGCTGCAGAAGCGCGGATATGCCGGAGACAGTCTCAACGCCAAGCTGGGCAACCTGCTCGGCATACAGGGCGAGAAGACCATCCTGGAGCAGCTTCAGCACGACAAGGAGCGAGCTGGGCTGTACCTCGCCAATGCCGGAAAAGGACCGGGCGCGGTCAAGCTTTACGAGAAGGACAACGAAGGGCTCGAAGGCAAGCTGAAGGACTACGAGGCCAAGAAGGCGAATCTCAATATCGCGCTTGGCGAACATGTTTTGCCGTTGGCGATTGCCGGGTTGGAGAAATTCAATGGCTTGATTGGGGGCATCACGCACCTTGCACAGGAGTTTCCGGGCACAACGAAGGCGATCATGGCGTTCGCCACGGGACTCGCTTTCCTACATAAGGTCGGCTCCACGCTATCGGTGCCTTTGCCGGGCGGCGGCGGAGGGATGCGTGGCGGTGGTTTCGTACGCGGCGTAGCGCGTATGGCGAGGTCTGCAGCCACTGGCGCGCTTCGCCTGGGTGCCGGTGTGGGGCGGGCAAGCCTGTCTATGCTTCGCGCGGGTGGTGGATTGGGCCGCGGCCTGCTGAGCGCAGCAGGGACGCTGATGGAATCGCCGGTTGCGTCGAAGGCTCTGGGAGTGCTGGGGCGGGGTAGCGGCCTTATCAGTGCGGCATACGGCGGCTACAAGCTCGGTGGCTACGTCAACGACAACGTCATCAGCCCATTGATCGAGCGGGTCAGCGGGGTCAAGGGAGCGACGCTGGGCACGTTCCTGTACGACGTACTTCACGGAGACACAGGCAAGAAATTGCCGGCCACCAAGCCGGACTCCAGCCATGGCGCAAGCGCGTCCAGCACCGCCGTGAAGGTCGCCGAGCCCAAGCTCGTCTACCTCAAAGGCGACGTGACCATGGACGGCCGCTCCGTTGGCCAGGTGGTCTGGAAGCAGATCGAAGGGCACCTGGCGCGCCCGCAGACTGGCTCCAGCACTTTCAATACCGGCATGCAGCTCATGCCATCCGGACTCTGATCGACCATGCCCGATTTCGCTCTTAAACTCGGAAACTTCCAGTTCAAGGATCTGGAAGTCCCTGAAAGCATCCCGTTTGGTGGGACGCAGAAACTCGCCATGCACGACTTGGTGGGCGGCACGCGCGTGATCGATTCGATGGGGGCGTTCTGCGGCCCCGTCGAATGGTCCGGATGGCTGCTCGGCAAGGATGCGTTGGCGCGTGCGCGGCAGTTGGACGATCTGCGCGAACGCGGCGCATCGTTGTTGCTGCAGTGGTCCGAAATCTACTACGCCGTCGTCATTCGCGACTTTCGTGCGGATTTTCAGCGTGCCTACAAGATCCCGTACAAGATCACCTGCGAAGTGGCGAGCGATCTGTCGAAATTTGCAGGCAGTGATGCAGACCAGAGCATCGATGGCCAGATCAAGAGCGATGCCGCGGCCGTGACGGACATGGGCAGCGCGATTGGCGACGGCACGTTGTCTGACCTGATCGATTCGGCCAACTCGGCGATCGATACCGTAGCGAGTTTTGCCAACGCAGCGCAGTCCACACTCAGCAACGTCCTGCAGCAAGTGACAGCGGTGCGTGATCGTGCTCAAGCGCTGATCGCATCGGCCAATACCACGCTGACAAAGGTGACGACGCTGGGCGGCATCCTGCCGAATAACCCGGTATCGCAGCAGGTGGAAAAGCTGGCCGGCCAGATGACGTCGGCATTGAACCTGCCGGTGCTGGTTCAGCTTGATCGTGTTGCCGGCCGCATGCAGAAGAACATCGAGTCCGTCTACAAGAGCGCCAAGCATATGGTGACGGTGGGTGGCGATCTCATGAAGATGGCGGCCAAGGAATACAACGACGCGATGGCGTGGACGAGCCTGGCAAAGGCGAACCCGGATCTCCTGTGGGACCCGCTTGTGCAAGGGGTGAAAAACCTGATCGTGCCACCCAACATGGACCGTGCCGGCGGCTTGCCAAAGCCCTAGCGAGCCGCTTTCATCAATCAGACAGCCCCGCAACGCGGGGCTTTTTTCTTATGAGCCTGAACAAGCTACCCGTGATAGCCGGTGTGCGGCAACCGCGCTCGATCGTGAAGGTCGGCGGCGAGCGCATTCCGGCGTGTGTGAGCTGGTCGGTCCTGAGCAATTCGTACGAGCAGGCGGATACGTTCCAGATCACGTTGGCAACAGCTGCCTTGCCGCCAGATCGCGATGCGAACTGGTTTTCCGGTCAGCGTGAATTGCTGGTCGAGATCTTTGCCGGCTTTCCGTCGAACCCCATGCAGTACAACGAGGCCAATCTTGAAAGCCTGATCTATGGCCGTGTCGACGGCGTCGAGCTGGATCCGGTTTCCGCGCAGCTCACGCTGAGCGGCCGCGATTTGACCGCGCTATTTATCGACGAGAAGGTCACGTTGCAGTTCCAGAACCTGACAGCCTCGGAGGTGGCCGCGCGGCTGGCGAGCGCGCATGGTTTGCAGGTTGCGGGGCCGCCCACCAAGCAGCGCATCGGCAAAGCCTATGCGCATGACAACGTAAGCCTGACGCATCAGCAAACCGAATGGGATTTGCTGGCAGCGCTGGCGCGGGCCGAAGGGTTTATCTGTTACGTGGCCGGCAAGACGCTGCACTTCGAACCGCGTCCGCCGGCCGCTGCGGAACCGTACGAGCTGCGCTGGGGGCGCGATGAGAAGGGCAACGCGCAGGCCAACACGGCAACCCTGCAACTGTCGCGCGATCTGACGGTTGCAAAAGGCGTCACGGTCGAAGCGCGCTCGTGGAATGCGAAGCAGGGCAAGCGATTCTCCGCCCGCTACACCAATGCGCCAGGTGGCGATCAGGGCCAGAAGCCGACGCACACCGTGGAGCGCAATGGACTCGACCAGGCTGGAGTCAAGCGCCTGGCCAAGCAGAAGTACGACGAAGTCGCACAGCACGAAATGAAGCTACGCGCCCGCCTGCCTGCAGATCAAATCCTCACGCCCACCGACACGCTCCGGCTGACAGGTACGGGCACCGGTTTCGATCAGGACTACCTCATCGACAGCATCACACGCAGCATGAGCCTGAGCGAGGGCTACGTGATGGACATATCGGCCAAGAACATCAACAAGGGAACGAGCACATGATCCAACAGCTTCGCAACCAGATGGTGCTCGCCGCGATGATGGCGCAGTCGAATCGCGCAGAGAACCGCATGGGCATCGTCACCAGCTACGACCCCGGGACGGCCTCTGCGCGGGTACGCCTCCAACCTGAAGACCCCGCCGACCCAGCGCGCTCGCTGACCGGCTGGATGCCCGTTGCCTCTGCCTGGGTCGGCAATGGCTGGGGCATCGATGCGCCGGTCAGCCCGGGCGATCAGGTGGAGGTGCAGTTCCTGGGCGGCGACATCGAGAACGGCTATATCTGTGCGCGCCTGTTCAGCGACCATGCGCGGCCGACAGGTGCGCAGTCGGGGGAGTTCTTCCTGACGCATGCGTCGGGCTCAAGGCTGCAGTTCCACAACGATGGCACGGTCACGCTCATCAGCGCGGGCACGCTCAGCAGCCAGGCGCCGCAGTGGAATCACAAGGGCCCTGTGCAAATCGACGGCGCCTTGCTGGTCACGCAAACCATCACCGGACAAGCCGGCATGGCGGTGTCGGGCAACAACGGCACCGGCAACTCGATGAGCATCAGCGGCAATACGCAGTTCAGCGGTCAGGTCTCGGCAAATGGGCACCGGATCGACGATACGCATCGCCATACCGGTGTGCAGCCCGGGGCCGGCAATACAGGGAGCGTGGCATGACGCAGCAACTTCTGAACGACGTCAACCACTGGGTGGGGGGCGACATGACCGTGTCGCCCACTGGCGATCTCGGCCTTGCCAGTGCCGACCTGCGGACGCAGCAACGCATCGTGCGGCGCCTCGTCACCAACCCGGGCGACTACATCTTCCACACCGACTACGGCGCGGGACTGCCGCAGAAGATCGGCGAGACGCTCGACGTGCCCGCGCTGCGAGGGTTGATCCGCGCGCAGATCTTGCAGGAAGCCGGGGTCGCGCAAGACCCGGAGCCGCAGGTGGACGTGGCTGCCATCACCGGCGGCGTGAGCGTGCGCATCTTGTACAGCAGCGCGATTACGCGCGAGCCGGTGTCCCTTCAATTCAATGTGAGCAAATGATCGATATGTCCATTCAGACGCAAGACTGGGTGACGCTCGTGCGCAACCAGGTGGCGGCCATCCAGGGCTACGCCAAGGTGCTGGTCGACCTGACCGTCGGATCGGTTCTGCGCGCCGTCGTTGAGGCCAATGCGGCGGTCACGGTTTGGCTGCAAGGGTTGATCCTGCAGGTGCTGGCGATCACGCGGGCGTCCACCTCAAGTGGGTCCGATCTCGATACGTGGATGGCCGATTTCGGTTTGACACGCCTGGCCGCCGTGCCGGCCACGGGCAGCGTCACGTTCTCGCGCTTCACGGTCACGCAGCAGGTGCTGGTGCCGCTGACGGCGGTGGTGCAGACGGGCGACGGCACGCAGCAGTTCAATGTGGTGATCGATACGACCAACCCCGCCTATAGCGCCACGCTCGGCGGCTATGTGATTGCCGCCGGCACGGCCAATGTGAGCGTGCCGGTCCAGGCCGTCACGCCGGGCGCAGCGGGCAATGCGGTAGCGGGCGCGGTGTCCACCATCGTAGGTGCGATCTCCGGTGTGGATACGGTGAGCAATGCAGCGGCCTTCGTCAACGGCGCGGATGCGGAGCCCGATACCGCGTTCCGTTCGCGCTTCATCGCCTATGTTGCGAGTCTGTCGAAGGCGACGAAGACGGCCATCGGCTCCGCCATCGCCAGCGTCAAGCAGGGGCTGACGTATGTGATCCTGGAGAACCAGACCTACGCCGGCCTGCCGCAGAACGGCACGTTCATCGTGATCGTCGACGACGGCACGGGTGGGCCCACGTCAACGCTGCTTGCCAGCGTAAGCAACGCTGTGGATGCCGTGCGCCCTGTGACGAGCACGTTCTACGTATACGGACCTGTCGTCGTCAACGCCACTGTGTCGATGAGTATCGCGACGGCCGCCGGCTATACGCACCAGGCCATTGCTGTACAGGTGCAGGCGGCTCTGCTGGCCTACATCAACAGCCTGCCGTTGGGTGCGGCGTTGACGTATTCGCGGCTGGCGCAGGTGGCGTATGACGCATCGCCAGCTGTCACCAACGTCACGAATACGCTGCTCAACGGCAGCACGGCAGACCTGCCGGCCACGAGCCTCCAGGTCATCAAAACCACGGCCAATTCGATCACGGTGACGTAATGGCAACCGGTGACCAACAAGACATCTTCGCGCGCATACGCGGGTATCTGCCGCGTTGGTTTGGCGATGCGGCGCAGTCGCCGATCATCAACGGGCTGCTGCAGGGCCTGGCTTATAGCGGTGCCTACGTCTACAGCCTGTATGCCTATGCGAAGCAGCAGACGCGCATCCTGACCGCCTCCGACGGCTGGCTCGACATGATTGCGGCGGATTTCTTCGGCCTGTCGATCAAGCGCAGGACCGGCCAGTCCGACGCATCGTTCCGCGCCAACATCGTCGCCAATCTGTTTCGTGAACGCGGTACGCGCAACGCGATCATTCGCGTGCTGACCGACCTGACGGGGCGTGCGCCGACCATCATCGAACCGAGCCGACCCGCAGACTGCGGCGCCTACGATGCGCCCAACAGCGGCTACGGCATGGCGGGTGCGTACGGGCAGGTTTCGCTCACGTATCAGGCCTTTGTGCAGGCGTATCGGCCGCTCGGCAGCGGCATCCCGAACGTGGCCGGCTACAGCATCGTCACCACCGGCTACAGCGCGCCCTCGCAAGGCGAATACGTTGACGCGTCGATGAGCAGCAACACCGTGTCCGACGCTGACATCTACGCCGCCATCGAATCGGTACGGCCAGCGGCCTCGATCATCTGGACGCGCATCAGCTCCTAGGTGCGCACACACGCCATCCTAACCACCGACAGCCCGGCACTACGCCGGGTTTTTTCTTTTGGAGAACAGTCTTGGATCGTCAGATCGTCTACAGCGGCCAGGTGCCGCAAACCACGGACCTGCTGAACACGAACCGGCAGACCATGATCGCGCTGGCAAAGCTCTGCGCTGATCTGTTCGGCACATCCACCGTCATCTCGGGCCTGGGCTGCGTGCCCACCACGCCCGCATCGATGAGCGTGACCGTCAACCCCGGGCAAATCTATCAGCTTGCCAATGTGGACGGCACGCCATACAGCGCGCTGCCGCAAGATACCGCGCACAGCCTGCTGAAGCAGGGCATCCTGATGGACGCGCAGTCCTTCGTCCTCGCGGCGCCGGCCACGTCGGGTTATAGCCAGAACTACCTGATCCAGGCGGCCTACCTTGAGAGCGACGTCAACAACGTCGTGCTGCCGTACTACAACAGCGCGAATCCGTCGCAAGCGTTCAACGGGCCGGGCGGCAGTGGCAATGCACAGCCGACCACGCGGGCGGGGCAAGTGTCGTTGCAGCTCGTGGCCGGCACCGCCGCAGCCACCGGCACGCAGACGACGCCTGCGGTGACGGCCGGCTATGTTGGTCTGGCGGTCGTCACGGTGGCCAACGGCCAGAGCACGATCACCAACGCCAGCATCGTCCCGTATCCGAACGCGCCAACGGCACCGACGGGCGGCTTCCTTGCAGCCATTGGTGAGCGATATTCCAGCATTCAGAACGTCGCCATTTCAAGCACGCTCAGCACGGCGGCGCTCGGCGCACTGGTGAACGTCACGGCCACCGGCCAGACCGTCACGTTGCCCCCCGCAGCTAACTGCCCGAATGGCACGAGCATCTGCGTGACTTACATGCAGGCAAGCGGATCGACCACCGTCACGCGCAATGGCACCGATACGCTGGCGTTCGGCCAAGGCAGCAGCGCAAACAGCCTCACGCTCAATCCCGGCGAGGCGGTGCAGTTTGTGTCGAACGGTGTGAATGGATGGGTAAGTGCCGGCCAGACGTTGACGACGGGGGTGACGCCTGCGCAGTTTGATAGCAGTACGAAGTTGGCTACGACGGCGTTTGTACAGCGTACGGGTAAGCAGTTTTCCGGTGTGACGGCATTTACCGGGGCACTGACCGGCATTGCATCTCACTTGGGCGGCAAGGTGTATGGCTGGTCTTCGACTGTTAACTCGTACAGCGTTCCGAACTCGATGACCTATTCCACTCCGTTAGGCACCACCGTCACGGTCGAGAATTTTGGTTGGCAACCCATACTTGTCGTGCCGCAAGGCAGTGACAAGCTACAGACCGCTACGCAGACACAAGTGGCAACATTCAATGTTCCCTTTGGCACAAGTGCTGAGTTCACTTATGTCGGATCGGGCGTGTGGTTCATCACCGGGACGGCCGTTCTTTCTTCCAGTAGTGATTTCGGTGCTTCCCTTAATGGGGCGGGATACCAAAAACTACCCAGTGGTTTGATTTTGCAGTGGGGATCTACAGGGGCGATCGCTGGGGGAGGCCATGCAACTGTTACGTTTCCTATCGCGTTTCCCAACAATGTCTACAACGTACAAGCTATTGCGCAGTCTTCTGCCGATACCACTGTGAGCATTAGCGGAGGTTGGCAATTGCTGAATGCGGCTTCGTTTACTTTGCGCAATATGTCCACTGTGGGAAGCGCATCGTTTTCTTATTTGGCAATCGGTAATTGAGGGACTTGTCATGACGACTTACTACGCAACATCCACCGGCGGCTTCTACGACTCCGCTATCCACGGCACAGACATCCCTGCCGACGCTATCGACGAATCCAAATGGTCGATGACCCATGCGCAATTGATGGACGCGCAAGCATCTGGAAAGACCATCACCGCTGATGCCGAGGGCAACCCCTTCGCCGTTGATCCAGTCTCGCTCTTGACTCTGAGCGAAGTGCGCGCGGCCCAGGCGACCGAAGCCAGCACCGCCTGCGCCGCCGCCCTCACCACCGGCTTCTCCTCATCCGCCCTCGGCACAGCCCACATCTACCCATCCCAAGACGACGACCAGCGCAACCTCCAAAGCGCCGTCAGCGCCGCGATTGCAGCACCGTCAAACTGGACGACACCCATCTGGTGTGCCAACAGCAACGATGCCTGGTCCTTCACTCCGCACACCGCCGCACAAGTCCAGCAGGTCAACGCGGACTGGCTGGCCCATCGCATTGCTACCCAGCAGAAGTACGCAGACCTGATCGCCAGGGTCAACGCTGCAACCAGCATTGCAGAGGTGCAAGCCATCGACTGGTAAGCACACCCCTCTCAGCAACACAGCCCGCCTTTGCGCGGGCTTTTTCATTTCCGGGAGACACCATGTCAGAACCCATTACCAGCACCGCCGCAGCGGGGGTTGCCGGTGCGGCGGCCTTCAAGGCGCTTGGCGGGTTCGCAGCCGTGGCCGGCGCTGCGACTGTGCTCGCCACCATCGTCGTCATGGTGATGACGTTGCCGCGCGCGCGCGGCGAGTGGGCCGTTGCGCTGATCTCGACCGTCATCGCCAGCCTGGGCGGCGGCGCCACCGTCATCCAGTACTTCGGGGTGGCGCATTGGATCGGCTCGAGCAACGGCGCCATGGCCCTCGGCGGAATCTATTTTGTCTGCGGCCTGCCCGGCTGGGCGTTTGTGCGCTGGGTCTTCAATTTCATCAACAAGCGGCGCGATGCCGACCTCGCCGAGGTCGTCGACGACGTGCGCGAATCCCTGCATAAGGCAAACCATGGCTGAACCGCTTCTGACCGCGGCGCAACTGCGCGCCGTCATGCCCAACGCCGGCGGGCGCGCCGACGTGTTCGCCCCCATCCTGGCCGAGGTGCTGTTGTTTCGGCAGATCAGCACGCCCGCACGCATCGCCGCGTTCCTCGCCCAGGTCGGGCACGAATCGGGACAACTGCGTTACGTGCGCGAACTGTGGGGCCCGACACCTGCGCAGCGCGGCTATGAAGGGCGCTCCGATCTCGGCAACACGCAACCCGGCGACGGCAAGCGCTATCTCGGGCGCGGCCTCATTCAGATCACCGGTCGCGTCAATTACCGTGCTTGCGGCATCGCGCTGGGCCTCGATCTGGAAGCGCAGCCCGAGCTGCTCGAGACGCCCGCGCACGCCACGGCATCGGCCGCGTGGTTCTGGCTGACCAACGGGCTCAACCGCTTTGCCGATCAGGAGACCGACACCGCATTTGTGCAGCTGACACGCCGCGTCAATGGCGGCACCAACGGCCTCGATGATCGGCGCGCGCTGTGGTTGCGCGCCCGCGCTGTGCTGAGGGGAGGGACTGCCTGATGAGCCTGCTCGACCCGCGCTTCTGGGCCGGCGTCATCCTGGCGTTGGCGCTTGCATTCGGCCTCGGCTATGGAGCCGGCGATCTGCATCGACTTCAGGTCGAGCGATCACGCGCGTTGCAAGCCAAGGTGGCCGCCGCGCACACCGAAACCCGCCAAGCCGACGTCAGCGCCCAGGTGGTTGATCGAGCCGCGCAGGCGCAGACGCGCATCCAGACCGTCTTCCGAGACCGCATCCTTTACCGAGACCGTGAGGTGCCCCATGAACTCGTTGTGCACGACGATGCTGCTTGCCGCATCCCTGGCCGTTTTGTCGGCATGTGGAACTCCGCCAACCGCGCCGAGCTTCCCACCGCCGCCGGCCTCCTTGATGAAGCCGCCAGTGGCGTTGTCCTCTCTGACGTTGAAGCCCAGCACGAGCGCGAGGCCGAAGCTTTCCACAGCAACGCTCGGCAACTGAAAGACTTGCAGGATTGGGTGACTCAGCAGCAGGAGGCCGCCAAGCCTCAATAGAGAATAGAGAAGCGACCGAGCTTGCTGCGCCCGGTCAGGCTCAATCAATCGATGATGTCCGCGCAGGCGTCGGTGGGTGCGGCCGCCACATGTCCGACCAGCGGCACCATCTTCAGGCCCGCCGATGCCACGCGGCACGGCGCGGCCACCACACCGCAGCCGGAAATGCATGCAGCACCAAGCAGGGACACAGCGAGCAGAAGGCGTTTCATCGTGGGCGAGTTCGAAAGCGAATGCCGCGCAGTGTGACACAGAGTCCTTCGCCAACCTGTGCGCGTTTGTATCGGGAAATGACAATCTGTGCGCGTTTCAAAACCATGATGCGATGCGTCAGAACGCAACAATGCGACACGTTCGAAGAACGCACAACGCTGACTTTAGGCGAAAAAGTCACACCCTCGGTTTGCGCAAATCGAACCGCCAGCCGTTGCTGCAGGCCGCAAAGCTATTGGTGATGCGGGTTTTCCCGCAATTTCACAAATCGCAACAATAAATTGTCTGTCGCGACATTTATTGTCTGAACAGGCTCGCCTACGATGGCTTCATCGAATGCGGCGCCGCAGCGAAAAAGAAGATCCAGGAAACGCCCGGATCACCTGCCCGACGCGCTGCGCCCATCTGGAGAAGACATCATGAAAGCCCAACGCACCCTGATCGCTGCCCTGATCGCCCTGGCAAGTGTGCCGGCCCTGGCAGCAGCCAAGTTTGACGTGTACACGCAAGGCGCCGCGCAAGTCGGCCAACGCTTCGACGTGTATTCGGATGGCGCCAAGGTTGGCGACAAGTTCGACCCGTACACGCAAGGCGCAAAGGTCGGCGACAAGTTCGATCCGTACACCCAAGGTGCCAAGGCTGGTAGCAAGTTCGACCCGTACACCGAAGGCGCTCTGGCCCGCGTCGGCAAGTTCGATACCTATACCGAAGGCGCCAAGGCTGGCAGCAAGTTCGACCCATACACCGAAGGTGCACTGGCCCGCGCAGGCAAGTTCGACACCTACACCGAGGGTGCCAAGGTCGGTAGCAAGTTCGATCCGTACACCGAAGGCGCCGTGGCCTGAGCCCGGTCTCTCCCGCAAAAACGCCCGCACACAGCGGGCGTTTTTATTTGAGTCACCGGAAAGCGCAATGATTGCGAACTGAGTCGCCCTTGCTGCGTCTCACTCTCATCGCAACCAGGAAGCCATGATGATTCGTTTACGTCGTCCAAACCGCTCCCACCTGTGCCTGGCGCTGGCTGCGGCCGCCATGCTGGCCGGCTGCGCGACCGTCACCCCGGGCCCATTCCAGATCACCGTGCTTGATGCCGATGACACCGTGCTGGAGCAATTCCAGTTCCAGGCCGGCTCGCAGGGGTCGCTCGAGACCGCCATGATCGGCATGTGCCGCGTGTATCCGGATGCCACCGTTATCGCGGAGCAGCTCTCAACGCACGAGCGTCTGCGGGAGCGCTGCAAGCGCTCGTTCGCTTCCATGCTCTCGGCGTCCTGATGCGGCGCTGAAGCGGCTACCATGTCGCCTCATCGGCTGGCGTTGCCGGCCTTGTGTGAACACCCCCGAGGCACGCACTTGAGGCGCATGTGAACCCGCAAGACAAGTCTTCCGAGATTTCCCAGCTTTCCCGCTTCGCTGCGACGCGACCGCGTTTGCTGTCTGCGTTCGCGCTGGGCGCCGTCGCGGTCGCCGTCGTACCGGCGCATGGTTGGCTCGCGCGCCTGCTGCTCGGCTGGGACATCGCCGTGTGGGCGTACCTGATCCTGATCACGGTGATGATGTTGCGCGCCGATCCGCACCGCATCCGCGCCGTTGCCCGCCGTGAAGACGAGCGCGCTTCTGCGGTGCTGACGGTGGTCTGCCTCGGCGTGGTGGCCAGCATGGTGGCCATTGCGTTTGAACTGGCCACAGCCAAGTCGGCGGGGCATGCGCAGACGTCGCACTATGTGTTTACCGGCATCACGGTATTGGGAGCGTGGCTCATGGTGCCGATGATGTTCACGGTGCACTACGCGCATTTGTATTACCGGGCGCCGCACGAGCCGCCGCTGCGGTTTCCCGATGATCAGCTCGAGCCTGATTACTGGGATTTCCTCTACTTCTCTTTTACGATCGCGGTCGCCAGCCAGACGGCCGATGTCAGCATCCGTTCGGGCGCCATGCGGCGGGCGGTGCTGGGGCAATCGCTGCTGTCGTTCTTCTTCAATACGAGCATCCTCGCGCTCTCCATCAACATTGCTGCCGGCCTGTTTTCATGACGATGCTGCCTTCCGAGCTTCCACCCAACCCACACACACGCCCGATCAACGCCATCAGCTATGTGCTGGTGGCCGCCATGATTGGGGCCGTGCTGTGGCTGCATTTGCTGCCGGCCGCCATTGCCGGCTTTCTTGTGTATGCGTTGGCGCGCAAGCTGGAGGCGCGCCTGCGCGCGCGGCACACGGTTTCCAAGCGCGCCAGGGCGATTGCGGTGATCTGTGTGTTCGTGATTGCCGCGCTCATTCTTGCGGCGCTGGGCATCGGGATCGGCCGCCTCGTCGAGCACGGGCATGGGCTGGAAGGCATGCTCACGCGCATTGCCGACGTGCTCGACAACCTGCGCGAGTCGCTGCCAGCGGCGGTCGTCAACTATGTGCCGCAGTCGGTGACCGAGCTGCGTGTGCAGCTGGTGCAGATGATCAAGGAGCACGGCCACCAGGTGTCGACCATGGGTATCGACGGGCTGCGCGCCAGCGCATTGATGCTGGTGGGGCTGATCCTGGGCGCAATGGTGGCTTGGTCGGAAACGCCTGATGCCGAGCACCACAAGCCGCTGGCCGCCGCACTGGTGAACCGGCTGAGCCGGCTGACCGATGCGTTCGAGGCCGTGGTGTTTGCGCAGGTGAAGATCTCGGCGCTCAACACGGCGCTTGCCGCCATCTACCTGCTGGGCGCGCTGCCGCTGTTCGGGCAGCACGTGCCGTATTCCAAATCGCTGATCCTGTTGACCTTCGTGGCGGGGCTGATTCCGGTGGCGGGCAACCTCATCTCCAATACAGCGATCGTGGTGATGAGCGTGACCGCCTCATTGGAACTGGCTGTGGCATCGCTCATCTTCCTCGTGGTGGTGCACAAGCTGGAGTACTTCGTGAACGCGCGCATCATCGGCAGCCGCATCGATGCGCGCGCGTGGGAACTGATTCTCGCGCTGATCGTGATGGAGGCGCTGTTTGGCGTGGGCGGCGTGATTGCCGCGCCAGTGCTGTACGCCTATATGAAACGCGAACTGACGGACGCCGGGCTGATCGGCTGAGTCGTTTCTCGTTGATGCGCGGGGTGACCCGCCAGCGCCCCCGCGCTGACGGCATCGGCAGAAAAGAGCGCGCCCTACGGGACGAGGGGCGCGCAATAACTCGCTGACCGAGAGACGTCAGCGAGCCGAGGGTCGGTACACGGGGACGAAGCGGGCGGCGGGCGCGTGGCGTTGCCGGTGACATCCACGGCTTCGGATGTGACGAAGCAGCAGACGACCCGGTCGTCGAGCAGGGCCTGATAGAAAAGGTCTCCCATCGCGCGGCATAGCGTTCCCGTTAGCAGGATCATCATGGCTTCCCCTCCCATGTTGGCCGATGTGCGGCATCGTCGATGCGGGTCATCGGTTCGGGTTGCGGATCGTCGTGCGCGTGAGTTGCCGCGCACCGGGCTCCGTCAGGCCGTCGGCACTGGCGCTGGCTGGTATTCCGGCGTCGTGCTGCAGTCCATGCTGGCGAGTATAGAAAGCGTCTCCTGAGCGGCCATGCTCCGAACGGAGTAGCCCCGCGCGAGAAAACGGCTAACACGTTAGCTGCCTGCCAGGGCAAGCGGGGCAAGGGTTTGCGGGAAGATGCCCCATGTTTTGGTGAAACCGGCGCGGCGTGGGGTGACGCTTCTGCCCCGACAATAAATTGTCCGGTTTGCGCTAATCGTTGTCGAATTTGCGGTAACACGCCTGCACCGTTTAGGCGCAAGATTGAGCGCTTCCTCGCCCCAACCTCGTGACCTCAAACATCATGCAAACCACCGCAAACGGCACGGCCGCTGCATCGGCGACGCCCGCCGCGCAGGCCGACAAGACCGGCTTTGGCGTGATCGGCGCCATCAGCTTCGCGCACTTCCTCAACGACATGATGCAGTCGTTGATCCTGGCGATCTATCCGCTGCTCAAGGGCAATTTCCATCTCGATTTTTCGCAGATCGGGCTGATCACGCTCACGTATCAGATCACCGCGTCGCTGCTGCAGCCGATGGTCGGGCTCTATACCGACAAACACCCGAAGCCGTATTCGCTGGCGGTGGGCATGGGCTTTACGCTGGTGGGGCTGTTGCTGCTGTCGGTGGCGCCCAACTTTGGCACGGTGCTGCTGGCGGCGGCGCTGGTCGGCACCGGCTCGTCGATCTTCCATCCGGAATCGTCGCGCGTGGCGCGTATGGCGTCGGGCGGTCGTCATGGGCTGGCGCAGTCGCTGTTCCAGGTGGGCGGCAATGTGGGCAGCGCGATGGGTCCGCTGCTCGCGGCAATCATCATCATGCCGTATGGGCAGCACAGCCTTGCGTGGTTCTCCATCGCTGCGCTGATCGCCATCTTCGTGCTGTATCAGGTGGGTGGCTGGTACAAGCGTGAACGCGCTGCAGGCCATGGCCGCAAGGCGGGCGGCCGCGCACATGCCGCGGTCAAGCTGTCGGGCGGGCAGGTCGCGTTTGCGATGACGCTGCTGGTCGTGCTGCTGTTCTCCAAGTATTTCTACCTGGCGAGCCTGAACAGCTATTACACGTTTTTCCTGATCACCAAGTTCCACCTGTCGGCGCAGACGTCGCAGCTGTTCCTGTTCCTCTTCCTGTTCTCGGTGGCAGTGGGCACGATCGTGGGTGGTCCGATTGGGGATCGCGTGGGCCGCAAGGTCGTGATCTGGGTGTCGATCCTCGGGGTGGCGCCGTTCACGTTGCTGTTGCCGTACGCCAACCTGTTCTGGACGGCTGTGCTGACGGTGATCATCGGGCTGGTGCTGGCCTCGGCGTTCTCGGCCATCCTCGTGTATGCGCAGGAGCTGATTCCCGGCAAGGTCGGGATGGTGTCGGGCCTGTTCTTCGGGTTTGCGTTCGGGCTGGGCGGCATCGGCGCTGCGGTGCTCGGCAAGCTGGCCGATGCAACCGACATCTACAACGTCTATCACCTGTGCTCGTTCCTGCCGCTCATCGGTTTGCTGACGGTGTTCCTGCCGGATATCGAACGCAAGCGCCAACAGGCGGCGTAACGCGACACACGTCGCAAACGGATGCAGCGCGGCGGACGTCCCCTCCCGGACGATCCGCCGCTTTGCTTTCTGCTGTTGGGCGTTACTTCTCGACGGCGTGGGTCGGGCCCGGCCACACGCCGGTCATCTCGATTTCGCGCCGGCCGGTCAGCCATTGGCCGAGCGGGCTGGGCCAGCGGAACGAATAGTTGTCGCTGTTCACGACGCCCTGGAACTTCACGTCGACCTGGATATCGGTAGCGTTGAGCGGGATGTTCGCGACCGTTTTCGAGATGCCGCCGCTGAGCGAAAACTCATCGCTGCGCGGGCCTTGCGGCGTGTTGAAACGCAGCTTGATGTGCGTGACGTAGGTGCAGCCCGGCTTGTTGTTGAAGTAGATCTCGAAGCCGCCCAGGCGCGTGATCCAGTTCGGGATCAGCAGGTTGCCGTCGAACGACGCAAAGGTGTAGGCCACCGGAATGGGCGCGGGCGCCTGCTTGCCGGGCTCGAATGGCCACAGATGCTGGTCGACGCTCTTGGTCTGGTTGACCGACACGAACGATCCCTTGCCCGTCGCGCTGCCGAGCATGTCATGCACGGCGCCCGCCGAGCCCGTGATCGAGAACGACGAGTTGTTGTCTTGCGAGCCCACGTTCAGCCCGCTGTTGGCCAGGATCACGCTGGTCACCACGCCGAAGCCCTGCGCGATGTTCCCGCCCGAACCCATGCTGACGGACTGCGCCTGCTCGGCCAGCCACTTGATCGTCTCGGGCCGCGTGAGCTGCGTGAGGTCGCTGATGTACGACTCCGAAGCAATGCCGAATTCCGAGGCGATCGACCCGACCGCCGAGAACTCCCATTTCACTTCCACCCCTGCGTTGATCTTCGTGCCGCTTTCAGGATCGGTGGCCGAGCCATCGAGCTTGACGTTGGTCTCGGTGCGGTGGACGTTGTTGGTCGACAGCTTCCATTGGTTCGGGACGGTGCGCGTGTTGATCGCCACGCCCGGTGTTTCGGGCTTGACGGGCGTGAAGTCGCCGGTGTCGGGCGACACAAAACCGACGGCGCCGGGTTTGATGGTGGGGGCAAGGGTCCAGTTGCCCCAGTAAGCTGCGCGGCCGTTGCGGATGAGGTCGGTGAAGGCGCGATTCCATTGCATGGTTGCACTCCAGGCTTGAGGTTGTGCTGCGAGTCAGCGGGTTTGCGCGGTGGTCTCCATCGCCACGTAGCGATGGGCAGGGCGCGAGGGCACTGTCTCAAACGGGCTGGCGCCTGTTAATGCAGCAGAAGACCTGGGATGGAAGGCATGGGCGCAGGCATGGGAAGGCCGCCGTGCGTGGCATCACGCAAGCCGCGCGAGCCCCAGCGCCAATCCCAAACCGATCAGGATCGCGCCGATCACGCCGTCCACGATGCGTTGCCGCGCCAGCAGCGAACGTCGCAACGCGCCTGACGCAAACACTGCGGCCACCAACGCAAACCACACCGCGTGCGCAGCCGACATGAACAGGCCGTAGCCGAACTGCGCGAGCAGCGGCGTGTCTGGCTGGACAACCTGCGTGTACGTGCTGACCACGAACAGCGTTGTTTTTGGATTGAGCGCATTGGTGAGAAAGCCCATGCGCAGGGCTGCGGACGTCGATAGCGTCGGGATGCCGACGCTGTTACCGGCAGTCTCGCCGCTGGGCAACGGCTTGGCCGACAGCGTCTTCCAGCCAATCCACACCAGGTACGCCGCGCCCACCAGCTTGATGCCTTGCAGAAGCGTTGGCGCATGCGCGATCAGCAGGCCCACGCCGAACATCGTGTAGAACACGTGCACCTGCACGCCAAGCGCAATGCCCAGTGCGCACAGCACGCCGGCGCGCCGCCCATGCAGCAGGCTGTTGCGCGTGACCATGGCAAAGTCCGCGCCCGGGCTGATGACAGCCAGGATCGTGATGATGGCAACAGCAAGGAGTTCGGTCATGTCGGGCGCAATCGCAAAGTGGAGGTGCGCCGATTCTCGAGGCATCCGTCATCGCTGAAAATCGATTTATGATGCTCTTTTTAGGTGAGAAAAACTGATAGATGGCACTGCCTCCACTGAATACGCTGCGTGTGTTTGAGGCTGCGGCACGGCACGGCAGCTTCGTGCGCGCGGCGCAGGAGCTGCACGTGACACATGGCGCGATCAGCCGCCAGATACGGCAGTTGGAAGCGTCGTTAGGCGTGGACTTGTTCGAGCGTCGCAATCGGGCGGTCTTCCTGACATCGGCGGGCGAACAACTGCATGCCGCTGCCACCGATGCGTTCGGAATTCTCACGGATAGCATCGACCGGATTGCGCGCCGGGCAACGTCTTCAGCGCTGGTGGTGTCATGCGAACCGACGCTGGCGATGCGATGGTTGATCCCGAGGCTGTCCCGCTTTCAGGCACGGCATCCGGCCATCCAGGTGCATCTGTTCGCGGCGGGCGGCCCGATCGATTTCGCGCGCAGCGGTGTGGACGTCGCCTTGCGCCGTGATGACTTTGCATGGCCCGCGCACGTGCATGCAGCCCCCATTTGCGACGAGTGGATCGGCCCGGTGCACGCCCCGCAAGCGGATCCCGCCGCGTGCCGCAGGCTGCTGCATACCGCCACGCGCCCCGATGCATGGCAAGCGTGGTGGCGTGCCAGCAGCACGGCCCGACCGCGCGGGCGGTTGCCCGAGGCGCGCTATGAACATTTCTATTTGAGTTTGCAGGCGGCCCTGGCCGGGCAGGGCACGGCCATCGCATCAAAGCTGATGGCCGGTGACGATTTGAAAGATGGGCGGCTGGTCGCGCCCGAAGGGTTCCTGCGCGACGGCTCTGGCTACTACTTGCTGGCCGATGCGCCTATTGCTGCCGAGAGCGCGGCGGGCGCCTGGCTCGCGTGGCTGCGCGAAGAAACCGCCGCCACGCTGGCGGATTAACGTGAAACGGCCTTACGCTGCCGCGTGTCCGCCGCGCAGAATGCCCCGAATGGTGGCCAGATAGGCTTCGCCCACGGCCCGGTTGAGCGGCCGCGCACGGGGCGTCGCGCGTTTGCGCGGCGGCGGCGTCAGGCCCAGCGTGCGGCAGACTTCCGACGCATAGGGCCGCCCGCGCACCTCCATGCGCAACACGACTTCGTTCAGCGCCTGTTCACCCAGACGCTCGCGCAGCCAGAGCACCGTCTGGCGGTCGTACTCGTTTTCGATGCGGATCAGGTCGTCCATGGCAGTGCTGTATAAATTTACAGTTACTGTAAATATATACAGGTATCCACAGATTTCAAGGACGATGTTGCGGCCGCGCCGCAGCGGCGTGACGGGCGACTCGGTTGGTGCGGTAGGCGCCCCGTTTTCTCAGACCGTCATGCCGCCATCGACGACGATGCACTCGCCGTTGGTGTAGCTCGCCGCATCCGACACGAGATAAAGCACCGTGCCCGCCATCTCGCGCGGTTCGGCGTGGCGGCGCAGCGGGATTTCGCTGATCCAGCGGTCGTACGTGGCCTTGTCTTCGAACAGCGCGCCTGCGAACTTGGTCTTGGTCAGCCCCGGCAGCAGCGCGTTCACGCGAATGCCGAACGGCCCGCATTCCTTGGCGAACGCGCGCGTCATGTGGGCCACGGCAGCCTTGGTGATGGAGTAGATGCCCTGCTTGTCGCCCGGGTGCAGCGCGTTGACCGACGCGGTATTGACGATCGCACCGCCGCCCTGGGCCTTCATCATCTTGCCGGCTTCGACCGACATGAAGAAGTAGCCGCGGATGTTCACTTCCACCGTCTTCTCGTAGGCTGCCAGATCCGTGTCGAGGATGTGGCCGAAGTGCGGGTTCGCCGCGGCGTTGTTGATGAGAATGTCGAGCCGGCCGTGCGTGCGGCGGATGGTGTCGAACGCCGCGGCAATGTCTTCCATGCGGCCGACGTGGCAGGCGAGGGCTTCAGCCTTGCCGCCCGCAGCGCGGATGCGTTCGGCCACGATTTCGCAGTCGGCCAGCTTGCGGCTGGACACGATCACGTGTGCCCCTTGTTCTGCCAGCAGCTTGGCAATCTCTTCGCCAATGCCGCGGCTGGCGCCGGTCACAAGGGCAATCTTTCCGGTCAGGTCGAACAGGTTCGTGCTCATGGTGTGCTCCTCCAATGGTGATGTGTTGTGGGCGTCTGCGTGGGCGTTCAGCCGTAGGTCTGGAACGCGCGCCGTGCCGGGTCGTCCAGATGCGGGATGCCATTGAAGGTGGCGAGCTGGAACGATTCGGCGTTGAAGAAATACTGCGAGACGCTGCTGTTGCGGATCTGCAGGTTCAGCGCAATCGCGCTGGTGGGCGGTGCGGCCAGCACCTGCTGTGCGGTCACGGCGATCGGGCCGCCGGAACTGACCGCCAGCACACGCTGCCCACCCCCGGCCTGGATGGCCGTGCGCGCATCGGCCACGCGCTGCTGGAAGGCCGCCCACGTCTCGGGCAGCGGCCCGCGGATCTTGTCGTCCGACCAGAGGTGCAGCACCTGCTTGAGCGCCCGGTAATGGTCGCGCATCGAGCCCGAAGCCAGTTGTGTCAGCTCCGGAAAATCTTCGCCTAGCGCGGCAAACAGCCCTTGGAAGTCGTATTCGTTCAGCCCGGCATGCTGCTCAACCGCCGTGCCTGACATGCCCATGCCGCGCAGGATGCCATCGACGGTCTGTTCATGCCGGCGCAAGGTGCCGCAGATGACGCGATCAAAAACGATGTCCTGCCGCGCGAAATATTCACCGAGCCAGACGCTCTGCTGCTCGCCGCGCTCGGAGAGCCGGTCGTAATCTGCCGCGCCAAACGAGGCTTGTCCGTGCCGCACGAGATAAAGCTCCGCCATCGTCTGCTCGCTGAATCAAAGGGGGGAACCAGATTAGCGAGGCATGCATTATTTGTGAAATTTATTCTTTGAATGACCGGTAATGCATGCAATGAATAGTTGTGCCCCTGCATGAGTTGCGGCGCGAGAGCAAGCTGCGGGTGAGGACCGTGCGCCGCACGCAACATGGCTGCCCGCGCGCGCCGATCTTGTGTGTAATGGCCGTTTCGCCACTCGCTAACAAAGGTCCTGTATGAAACCGTCTCGCCTTGCCGTTGCTGCGTTGCTGCTGTTTGCCTCAGGCCTGTCTTGTGCCGCCGATGCGAATCCCAAAGTGCTGTCCGCCGCCGAGGGCTATCGCGGTGACGCACTTCAACTGCTGGAGCGCCTGGTGAACATCGACTCGGGCACGGGCAACGAAGCGGGTCTCAGCCAAATCGGCACCATCGTGACCGACGAACTGCGCAAGGCTGGCGCCCAGGTGGAAACGGTGTCTGCGGCGCCGGCAGTGGGCAACAACATCCTTGCGACCTGGAAGGGCACCGGCAAAACGCGCATTCTCCTGATGGCCCACATGGACACCGTCTTCAAGGACGGCACTGCCCGCGCCAAGCCGTTCACCATCAAGGACAAGCGCGCCTACGGCCCCGGCGTGATGGACGACAAGGGTGGCGTGGTGGCGGGTTTGTATGCGATGAAGATTCTGCAGCAGCTCGACTTCAAGCAATACGGGCAAGTCACGCTGCTGCTCAACACCAACGAGGAAACTGGCTCGAAGGGTACGCGCGCGTTGATCGAGCGCGAAGCCAAGCAACATGACGTGACGCTCAACCTGGAGCCGGGCCGGCCTGCCGACGGCTTGGTTGTGTGGCGCAAGGGCAGCGGCACCGCGGAGATCGACATCAAAGGCAAGGCCGCGCACGCTGGCGTGGCGCCCGAATCCGGTCGCAACGCCGCCAACGAACTGGCGCACCAGGTGCTGCAAGTCGGCAAGCTGGGCGACAGCGCCAAGCAGACGACCTTCAACGTGACGGTGCTCAAGGCGGGCGATGCGACCAACGTCATCCCCGACCATGCAACGGCGTACGCAGACGTGCGCGTGGCCGTGCCGGAGGAATTCGACCGCGTGGAGCGCGACCTGACGCGCGTATCGGCCAACAAGTTGATTCCGGGCACGGAAGTGAAGACCTCGCTGGTACGCAGCTTCCCGCCGATGCCGCGCAATGACGCATCGGACAAGCTGGCCGCCAAGGCGCAAGCCATCTACGGCGAGATCGGCCGCAAGCTCACGCTCGAGGGCAGCGGCGGCGCCGCCGATTCCAGCCTGTCGGCCGGTGTCGGCACGCCCACGCTCGATGGCTTCGGGATCGTCGGCGGCGGCATCCACACGCCGGAGGAATACGCAGAAGTGGAGAGCGTCGTGCCGCGTCTCTACCTGCTGTCGCGCATGATCATGGAGCTTGCGGCGAACAAGTAAGCGCCGCGCCGACGGTAAGCAACAACGAACGGGTGACGGCGCCGCGCTGTCACCCGTTTTGTTTTGTTGACCGCGTGAGACGCTACGCAGGCACTGGAGAAAGCAGCCCAAGCCACGCGACAAGCGCCAAGATCAGCACGGCGAGGCAGGTTTCCGCCTGCAGGCTTCTATGCAGCGTTTTCACCGCACCCGTGGAATCGCCCGTGCGAATTGCAGCCGCAAGCCGCGGGCTCAATCGATAGCGATTGCCCGCCGCCAGTGCAAGCATCAGCGCAAACAGCGCCAGTTTGCCGAGCAGCAACCGCCCATACGGCGTAGTGAACAGCGCATCGAACGTCGGGCCGGCAACCAGCACATAGTTGACGACGCCCGTCGCAATCAACATCGCGACGATGCACGTGCCGATGGTCGCGAAGCCGCTGGCGGCACTGCTGAGCGTTTGCACCGTATGCGGCGTGCCGGTCCGGCGTGCCGACGACAGCAACACGAAGGCGACCAACGCACCCACCCACATGCCAGCCGCCAGCAGATGCGTCACGTCAGCGGCGAGATGCAGCCCGCCGCGCAAGCCGTCGTCCATGGCACCGTGCCCCGCCCATGCAAGCGTGGCCAGCGCGATGGCGCCCGACGCGGCCAGCCCGATCTGTCGGCGGCGCGCATTTCGGCGCCACGCGATTGCCGTGACGAGACCCGCCGCAAGCACCGCTATGCGCACCAGCCAGGCCGCGCCGACTGCCGTGCCGGTCAGGATCATGTCGAAGACATGGCTGGTCAGTTCGCTGTAGCGTGCGGCGCCGCTCATCGACTCGGCCATCGCCACCACGTCCCAGATCGACAGCACGATGCCGGCCAACGCCGATGCCTCGATCATCCTGCCGTACAGCCGAAAGACGCCCGACGATGGATCGGTCGGCCCGAGCGCGTAAAGGCTGAAAAGCGATACGCCAAAGAGCACCATCAAATCCAGATACAGCGCAAAGCGCAGGGTGACGGCCAGCCAGTCCTCCGGCATCGCGTTACTTCACCTGGAACGTCAGGTTGCCGGCTACGCGGTGCGTGTCTGCGGCCACGACATGCCAGTCGACGCGGTAGGCCCCGGGCGCGAGCGGCTGCGTGGGCGAGACGGTCAGCGTCCGCCCGTCGGTGCTCGTGGCGACCTTGGCGGCCACATTCGTCGGGCCGGAGGCTGCGTTCATCAGCAGCGTGGCGTCGCAGAACTGGGCGACCAGTTTTTCCGAGAAATGGAGCGCAATCTGGGCCGGTGCGGGGCCAACGGACTTGTCGGCGGGACTGGCCGAGAGCAGCTTCGGATGGGCCAGCGCCAGCGAGGCAGCGAGGGCAGCGGCAACGGCCACGCACGCATGGGCGATGCGGAAAGGGTTGAGCATCGGCATTAGAGACCTGCGAAGTTTGGGGGCTGACGACTAGCCTAACGCATTGTTTTCGGCGCAGGGCGCCGAGGCGGGGATGCGCGCCCGCCCATGTGCGCGCTGCAGCGCAACGCCAAAGTAGATGTAAACGACCACATCCCGCAGCCCGCATTGCCGGGCCGATGTGCTATCGTCGCCGCCACGAAAAATTCACAAATTCCGGGTATGCACGACGTCGTTATCAGCGGCACGGGCCTGTGGGTCGCGCCCGAGGTCATCACCAACGAGGAGCTGGTCGCCTCGTACAACGCCTACACCCAGCTCTACAACGCGCAGCACGCTGCGGCGATTGCGGCGGGCGAGCTGCCGGCGCTGGCGGAATCGTCGGCGGAGTTCATCGAGAAGGCTTCGGGTATTCGACAGCGCTACGTGATCGACAAGGCCGGCGTGCTGGACCCGACGCGCATGCGCCCGCGTCTGACGCCGCGCCCGGACGATGCGCTGTCGCTGCAAGCCGAGATTGGCGTGGCCGCTGCGCGCGACGCATTGGCCGCTGCCGGACGCGACGCCGCCGACGTCGACATGCTGCTCTGCGCCACGTCCAACTTCCAGCGCCCGTATCCGGCGTTGGGCGTGGAAATTCAGAACGGCATTGGCGCGGGCGGTTACGCGTTCGACATGAACGTCGCGTGCTCGTCGGCCACGTTCGGGCTGGAGCAGGCCATCAATGCCGTGCGCAGCGGCACAGCGCGCGCCGCGCTCGTGGTGAGCCCGGAAATCACCTCCGGCCACCTCGATTGGAAAGACCGCGATTGCCACTTCATCTTCGGCGACGTGTGCACGGCCGTGCTGGTCGAGCGCGCGGAAGACACGCGCTCTGCGGACGCCTGGCGCGTGCTCGGCACCAAATGCGCGACGAGCTTTTCCAACAACATCCGCAACAACGCCGGCTACCTCTCGCGCAGCGAAGACCGCAACCCCGACGACCGCGATCAACTCTTCCGCCAGGAAGGCCGCAAGGTCTTCAAGGAAGTCTGCCCGATGGCGGCGGAGCACATTGCCGGCCATCTGCAGCAACTGGGCCACGCGCCGGCCGACGTGCGCCGCTTCTGGCTGCATCAGGCGAACCTGGCGATGAACCAGCTGATCGGCAAGCGCCTGCTTGGGCACGACGCATCGGCCGACGAGGCGCCGGTCATTCTCGACGAGTTCGCCAACACGGCATCGGCAGGTTCCATCATTGCGTTCCACCGCCACCGTGCCGACCTGAAGTCCGGTGACCTCGGCATGATCTGTTCGTTTGGCGCGGGCTATTCGATCGGCAGCGTGGCGGTGCAGAAGCAGTAATCGATCTGCACCGAACCGCGGGCGACGCTCAGGTCTGACCGGGCAGCGTCGCCGCAAAAAAATCCAGCGCCCGGCGCACGGCCTGGGCATGCACCGCATCGCGATCGACGCCGGGGTTGTCCTTGCACAGCAGCGGCACATGGGGTGCGGCCCCGGGCAGGCACGTGTCCACGAACGTGTAGTGCGACGCCCCCGGCACCAGCAGCAGATCGGCCTTGGGCAGCATCTTGGCGACGTGTCGCACGTTGGTGTCGACGGGCACGGTGACATCCGCGTCTCCGGCCATCAGCGAGACGGGGATGCTGATGTTGCCAAGCGACGTGGCGTCCATCGCCATGCCCAGGGCGGGCGCCATCGCAAAAACGGCCTTGATGCGTGCGTCGCGGTAGGACGCTCCGGAGCGGGCGAGGGACGCTTCCGTCTGCGGTGACCTTGTTGTGTCGGCAGCGGGGTTGATCTGCGCTCGGGCCATCTCCGGCGGGTGGCAGATGGCGTCCGCCTGTGGCGAGCCGCAGAACGCCATGAAGGCCGCGACATCCGTGCGTGCGCCGGCCAGCTCCAGAACGGTATAGCCACCCAACGAAAAGCCCACGGCGCCGATGCGCGTGCGATCGACATGCGCGCCCAACACGGGATCGGCAAGCACGCCATCCAACATTTCGCTCATATCGGTGGCGCGCTCCCACCAGAGCATGAAGCCGTCGCGCGTGAGCGGTTCAAGCGCCGTGTTGCCCGGGTGGTTCACGCCCGCGACGATGTAGCCGTGCGCGGCCAGGGCAGCGGCCATCCAATCGAGGCTTCCGGCTGTGCCGCCGGTGCCGTGTGAAAGCAGCAGCAGCGGATATTGAGCCTGCGTTGAAGCGACGGGCGCCTCCCCCGCAGATGGCTGCATGCGGAACGGCGACCTGCCCGGCACATCGACGTTGTGCGAAACCTCCGGCACGGAAATGTCCACCGGATACCAGACGTTGGTGATCAGCGCCTGCGTGCGCGCCCCACGCCAATGGCGCTCGGCCTGCGGATGGAATGCGCGGGTGGCTTCACCGACGTGGTACGGCGCAGCAGGCTCATCAGCGGAACCGCCATAGGCCGCACCCACGGCAAAGGCCGCCAGCGCGGCGGCAAGGCAACGACGCAACATCTTCACTCCTTGCGGATGGGGATCATCAGGTCGGTCACGCAGGCGCGCGGCGGGTGGTGCCGCCCGGGGCTGCGATACAGCTCAAGCGCCGGCCGGTCGTCCGGTTCGAAGCCATAGCTGGGGAGGCAGCCGCCATAGAGCGCCTGCATGGTGGGTGCGATCAGCGCATAGGGGCCGATCAGCCGATGGCAAGCGTAGAGACCGCCTTCGATGCGCATCGGTTGCAGGCGACCCGTGATCGCGCGCGGCGCATCGAGGATCACCCCCGCGAAGTATTCGAACGAGCCGGGCGTTTCGGGATCGCCATAGCAGATGCCAATGCGGTCGGGCGCGTCCGCCGATTCCATATCGATGCCGAGCAGTTGCCGCAGCATGACAAACGTCTGACGGATGGTGGCGACGGGGCCGTCGTGGCGCAGGCAGAGCGCGTGCAGCGGCGGCTGTTCGATCAGCTCAATGGGGGGCAAGTCTGCGGTCTCGGTGCTGCGCACATTCAGCGCCTGCTGCCGGGTCTGGAACGCGCGCGGGCTCACGCCGGTGAACTCGCGGAAAGCGCGGGCGAATGCCTGCGGGCTGCCATAGCCGACGTTGAGCGCGACATCGGTGACGGAGTCTTCCGCGCCGCTCAAACGGTGCGCGGCCTGCGCCAGCCGCAGGCGCTGGACGGTCTCGAACACGCCTTCGCCGGTGAGCGCGCGGTAGATGCGGTGAAAGTGAAACGGCGACAGGTGTGCCACCGCTGCCAGGCTCTGCACGGTATGCGGCGCGGCGGGGTCGGCCAGGATCGCCTCGATGACGCGGGCGATGCGGCGGTGGTAGTCGTGTTCAGTGCGGGGCTTCATGCGGCAAAGCATAGTCGCCCCGCAGGCGTCGCGCGGTGCAGCGATTGCGCAAAATGCGCGGGCCAGGGGCGTCCCGCTATCGTCCGCCCGTGGCCCGCAAGGTGGAGGCGAAGGTCCGCAGCGCCTTCTTTGCGGCCGGATCGGCGACCCGCGAATGCAGCACCACGCTGCGCGACGGAAGCGGCGGGAGGCCAAGCGCATCGCCCACATCGATGGTGCCGGCCGGTGCCACGCGTCGGCTGAGTGCCGCCACCGCCAAGCCGGCCGCCACCGCCGCGCCGATGGTGGCTACGCCGCCCCCGATGAAGACCTCTTGCCAGGCGATGCCCGCGGTGTCCAACGCCGTCGTTGCCATCTGCCGGATGCGGCACGTTTCGGTCTGGTTGGCCAGACGGACCGGTTCGCCCGCGCGGTGCTCAAAGTCGGGTGCGGCCATCCAGCCGAAAGGCTCTTCCATGAGGACTTCGCCGTCGGTGCGGCGGTTGTCGTGGCGCAGCACGATGGCGGCATCCAGCACGCCGCCTTCGAACATCTCCACGATTTCCCAGGAACTGGCGATGCGGATTTCCAGTGTGAGCGTCGGTTCGGCCCGGCCCATCTGTCGCAACAGGCGGGGCAGTTCTGCGCCGACGATGTGGTGGCTCATCCCGACCGACAAGCGCCGCCGCTCCACGCCAAACGAGCCCAGCGCGCCTTCGTGCGCCGCGACCAGGTCGCGCGCTGCCGCGAGAAACGCCGCGCCATCCTGCGACAGCCGCACCAGGCGCGGCGTGCGCTCCAGAAGCCGGCGGCCCAGTGCATCTTCCAGCCGCTTGATCTTCAGGCTCACCGCGGATTGCGTCGAATCCATCGCCTCCGCCGCGCGCGTGAAGCTCTTCAGATCGGCCGTCAGCACGAAGGCCTGGACAGCCTCCAGATCGAGCATTCTCATGTTCAATCATTTTGAAATCGAATGATTGAAATATCTTAGGATGTCTTTTTGCAATGAGCAATGTGAGGCATGCTGTGGTCACTGCAAACCAAGGAGTGGACCATGCCCCTCGTTCAAGTGTCGCTGCGGCGCGGCAAGCCTGCCGCTTATCACCAGGCCATTTTCGATGGCGTCTATCGCGCCATGCGCGAGACGTTCAATGTGCCGGAAGACGATCGCTTCATGACGCTGACCGAGCACGACGCGAGCACCTTCAGCGTCAGCCCGACCTACTTCGGCATCGTGCGCAGCGACGACGTGGTAATCATCCAGATCACCGCCAACAACACGCGCAACCTCGAGCAGAAGCAGGCGCTCTATCGCCGCATCGTCGAGCTGCTGGGCGACAAGCCGGGCGTGCGGCCCGAAGACGTATTCATCAACCTCGTAGAGGTGCTGCCCGAGAACTGGTCGTTCGGCCACGGGATCGCGCAGTATGCGAAATGACGCCGCGCCAGGCGCTTCTCGCGCACCTGGGCGGCGTGCTGTGGGGGGCAGTGTTGATCGTCGGCACGGCGGTCACGTTGGCGGCCGTCGCGCGCGACGTATTGCCCAGGCTCAGTCCTTGAGCGAATTGCCCAGCATGTCGAGCAGGAACTGCGTGCCGCGCTCGCGCGATCCGGAATCGTCGTAGCCATCCAGGAAGGCGCCTTGCTCGGTCATGACGAGGTGCGTGCCGCCGGAGCCGTCCTTGGGCTCACGCAACTCCAACGTGGCGAGCGAGGCGGAGATCTTGCGGTCGTCCAGGTGCATCACATACGAATAGACGACGCGTTCGTTCGGGATGACGTCGTGATACAGCGCCTCGAAGCTGGAGACGACACCGCTGTCCCAACGGCCCTTGACGACCTCGCGGCCGCCCGGCGTGGCATCCATTTCACGCACGAGCAGCGTGTAGCCGTTGCCGCCGGCAAACCACTTGGCCTTGGCGGCGGGGTCGGTTAGCGCCTTGAACACGCGCGAGCGCGGTGCGTCGTACGTGCGTTCTACCGTAAAGGTGGCATGCACCACCGAGCGCTGGATGCCATCGGCCACCGGCACGCTTGCGGCTTCGCGTTCCAGCTTGTCGAGCGTCTGCTTCCAGCCTTCGGACGCGCCCTTGATCATCATCTCGGCAATCGGCGCGAGCGGCGTGTGGGTCTGCGTGACTTCCATGCGCGTGCCCCCGCACTCTTCGGCAAAGGTGACGACGGTGTGGGCGTTCATCAGCGGGCGGTTGTCGCCGTCCACAACGTTCATGTCGATGACGAGGCGCGCGTTGGGCACGATCTCCAGAAAGTGGCCGCGCGACCAGTGGTCTTGCCCCTCGGGCGAGCGCATGCACACATCGAACTTGCCCCCCACGCGAAATTCAACCGTTGCATCCGGCACCGTGAAGTGCGTCGGGCAGAACCAGCGCTTGATGTGGTCGGCGGTGCTCCAGGCCTTGAAGACCCAGTCGCGCGAAACGGGGAAGGTGCGTGAGATCACGAGGGGGCGCAGGGTCGTGCCGGCGGGGCTGTCAATGGTCGTCGTCATGCAAGTCTCCTTGGGTTTTGAGCGTTTCCAGATAGGCGCCCAAGCGGTCGAAGTGCTGTTCCCACTCCAGGCGTCGTTGGTTGATCCACTGCTCTGCGAGGCTCAGCGCCTCGGGTTCGATACGGCAAGTCCGCACGCGGCCCACCTTTTCCGATCGCACGAGACCGGAGTTCTCCAGCACCGACAGGTGCTGCATCACCGCGGGCAGCGAGATGTCGAGGGGTTGCGCAAGTTCGCTCACCGACGCCGGGCCGCGCACGAGCTGCACCAGCATCGCGCGCCGGTTGCCGTCGGCCAGGGCCTGGAAGGCGAGATCGAGGGAGGTGTCATGGTTAAGCATGTGGTTAACTATAGCGACTCGGAATAGTTAAGCAAGTACTTTATCTTTCTGTCGTTGACACACCGATTTACTTCGCATACAAAGTAAAACACTTCGCATGCGAACTAAATCGATGTCATGGACAGCACACCGCACACCATTCCCGCCACGGACGGCTATCCGCTCGGCGCCATGCTCTGGACGGCTGCCGGCACGCCGCAGGGCGTGGTGGTCATGCACCCGGCCACGGGCGTGCCGCAGCGCATCTATCAAGCCTTTGCCAAATTCCTGGCCGAGCGCGGCTTCCACACGATGACGTACGACTACCGCGGCATCGGCGCATCGCGGCCCAAGAGCCTGCGACGCTTTGCTGCCCGCATGCGCGACTGGGCGCTGCTCGACGCCGAAGGTGTGATGCGATGGGCAAGGGCGCGCTATCCGGAGTTGCCGCAACTGGCGGTCGGGCACTCGGTGGGCGGCCACGCCATCGGCCTGTGCTGCGCCGACTGGGATGTCGCGGGCGTGGTGCAGGTGGCCTGCCACACCGGCAACTCGCGCTTCATCCGCCAACGCGGCGAACGCTGGCGCGTGGAGCTGATCCTGCGCGGCGTCGGCCCCTTGATGGCGCGGCTGATCGGCTACGTGCCAGGCAAGCGCATGGGCCTGGGCGAAGACCTGCCGGGCGGCGTCGCCATCGAATGGGGCGCATGGGCCGGCATGCCGCGCTACTTTTTCGATGACCCCACACTCGGCGCCATCGAGCGCTTCAACCGTGTCACGCATCCCGTGCTCGTCTACGGCTTTGACGACGACCCGTGGGCCACGCCCGCCGCCATCAACGCGTTGACGATGCACTTCACGAACACGTGGGTCGAGCGGCGGCAGATCACGCCTGTGCAGGCCGGCGGCGCGATAGGGCACATGGGCTTCTTCCGCGCGCAGTTCGCCACCACGCTGTGGCCGGGTCTGGTCGATTGGCTGCGCGAGCGTGCCGCCGCCACACGCAGCGAAGCGGAGGCTGCATGACAGCACCCGACCGCCGCCTTGTGTATCTGATCAGCGTCGGGCAGCGCCGCTTGCAGCGCTGGATTCAATCGCGCACCGGCGAGGGCGTGACCGCCGCGCAATCCGGCCTGCTGTTCTTCCTGGAAAAGAACGACGGCGCGTTGATGCGCGAAGCCGGCGCCGCGCTGGACCTCGGCCCCTCCGCCATGAGCGGCCTGGTCGATCGCTCTGTCGACGCCGGCCTCATCGAGCGCCGCGCCGATGCCAAGGATGGCCGCGCCTGGCAACTCTGGATCACGCCCGCCGGCCGCGACGCTCTGGCCGAAACACGCACGGGCCTGGCTGAGCTGAACGCGCGGCTGACCGAAGGTTTTACCGACGCCGAGATCGACGTCGTCGCACGCTGGCTGGCCAGCCTGCAAACCAAGTTCCCCAACGGAGACGAGCAATGAGTGAACACATCCAGAGCCACCACGCCGACGGCGTGCTGACGCTCACCCTGGCGCGCGCCGACAAGAAGAACGCCATGACCGACGCGATGTACGGCGCGCTGGCCGATGCGCTGAGCGCCGCGGAGCGCGACAACACCGTGCGCGTGGTGCTGTTGCGGGCCGAGGGCGACATGTTCTCCGCCGGCAACGACATCGGCGAATTCGCGTCGATCGCCATGTCCGGCGGCAAGACCAACAAGGGTGACGCCGAGCGCAACGTCGTCCGCTTCCTGCATGCGCTGGCCAGTGCCACGCGTCCGCTGGTGGCGGCGGTGCAAGGCCGCGCGGTCGGCATCGGCACGACCATGCTCCTGCATTGCGACTTCGTGCTGTTGGCGGACAACGCGCAGCTGTCCACGCCGTTCGTCAATCTGGCGCTGGTGCCGGAAGCGGCATCGAGCTTGCTGATGCCCGCGCGCCTGGGCCACGTGCGTGCGTTCGAGATGTTCGCGCTGGGCGATGCGGTAAGCGCCGAATCGGCGCTCGCGTGGGGTTTGGCGAATCGGGTGGTGCCGCTGTACCAGCTCGGCACGGAGGCGCAGGCCATTGCGGCGCGATTGGCGCGTCAGCCGTTGGGCGCGCTGACCGAAACCAAGCGCCTGATGCGCGATGCCGAACTGCTCAAGCAACAGATGGATGCGGAGAGCGCCTGCTTTGCGCGGCGGCTGCAATCGCCAGAGGCGCATGAAGCCTTTCGGGCGTTTGCCGATCGACGGCCGCCCAATTTCAACGCCGTGGCGCACTGAGCGCGGCGGTGTCTCCTTCGGCGGCCCTGGTCCGGCCGCCTTTTTTCATTCAGACAGCCAAGCGGCCTTGCGTGGCTGCCACGGAAATGGTTGCTTCCATGCCGGCGGTGAAACGCAGGTAATCGGCTTCCATGCCATCGGAAAAGATCACGCCGTTCTCCGGCATGCGCGAGCGCAGCTTGAGCGGTTGGTCTGCATCCACATGGCCGAACACGAGCGTGGCTTGCGATGCGCGGCTCGGAAACGGCTCGCGGACGGCGAATGTCAGTTGCGGGGTGTCCCACGGTTCCGGTTCGTAGCGGAAACCATCGCCGCCGGCATGCATGGCGCGTGCGACGCCCATCGAGCCCGTCACGATGCTCTTCAGCCACGCCGTCGAACCCAGCCCCGTGGCGACGATGATGCCCGACGACGATTGCGCTTCACGCCGCTCACCCAGTTCGATTTCATACAGCGCAGACGCATGCGTGCGCGGCCCGATGAAGAGGTCGTTGACGGCGCGCAGCATCTGCCCGTCGGACAGCCGCGCTTCGGCCATCGTCACCGCTTTGGTGGGACGCTTGTCGCGCGCCACGTCGGCCAGCACGGTGCCCAGGTCTTTCGGCTCGAAGGGCAACAGCACGCCGTCCCAGCGTCCGGGCTCGGGGTTCAGGCCGATTAGCGGTTGTCCGTCGAGATACTTCATCGAGTTGGCGACCAGCCCGTCTTGCCCGAGCGCCACGACGATATCGTCCGGCGCAAAGATGAAGTTGGGCAGATAGCCGCGATCCACCACCTGATAGCGGCCCCAGGCTTCCAGCGCGCGCACGGTGATTTCGAGGCTGCGCGCATAGGCGGCGTTTTCGGCCAGGTAGTCGGAAAAATCGGCGCCCAGGTGTTCAAGGTAGAACTTCGCCTGCGCCAGCGTGTGGTGGCGCGCCACCAGCTCTTCAAGTCGGGTGCGGCGCGTCACCAGCACGACCTTGCGGCCTTCGCTGCTCATGATGCGACCCGTGTGGCGGCGTTGGAGGAGGTCGCGTTCATCAACCCTTGCAGCAGGTCCGGCGACACGTTCAATTGGCCGATGCGTTCGGCACGTTCGGCAATGCCGCCAAAGGCCTGCGCGATGAGCTGGCCGGGTTGCATGCCGGCCGCAGCCAGCGCATTGACGATGCGCGGGTCGGCCTTTTCCAGCGCCTGCATGACAGCGGCCACGCGGTAGGCCTCGGCGTCGGCCAGCGTGCGGCTGTTCTCGGCCTGCCCGGCCACGAAGGCCTTGCGCTGGCCTTCGAGTTCCACATCGGCGGCCATCTGTTCGTTGCGCAGGGCGTTCTCCTTGCGCATCAGCGTGGCCTTGGCTTCCATCTGGGTCTCGCGGATCTGGCGCTTCTTCTGCTCAACCGCAATGTCGGTGTCCAGCTCGTTCTGGCGAATGGCGCGTTCGTTTTCCACGGCCGACATGCGACGCAAGTAGACGGCGTCATCCGCGGCCTTGAGGTTGGATTCGCGGGCTTCGGCTTCCAGCGCGCGGGCGATGTCCGGTGTCGGCTTGACCGCCATGACCGACACGCCCAGGATCTCCAACCCTAACGCGGCAATTTCCGGCTGCGCGGCCAATTCGGCTTGCGCGGTGCGCGCGATGGCCGCCGATGCGCGCAGCGCGGCCTTCAGCTCCATCGCCTGCACGGCTTGCTGCACGATCACTTCCACTTGCTGAGCCACGCGATCGCCCAGACGCTTCGGGTCTTCCGACACATAGGTCTGGCCGTTCTTGGCGAGCGAGAAATCCATCATCGCAGCCGTGCGGCGCGGGTCGCTGATGCGGTACGTCACCTGGCCCTGCACGGTCACGCTCTGGAAGTCGGCCGTCACCAGTTCAAGGATGAAAGGGCGGTCCTGGCTGGCTACCGGCACCGCCACCAGCGTGGTCGTCGGGCCGTAGTAGAAGAACGACAGACCCGAGCCTTCGCGCACCACCTTGCCGGCGCGGAACTGCATGAGGTGAACGGTGGGCTGCGACTTGATGAAGCGGATGCCGAACATGATGACCTCCTTGTTTTGTAAGTTGCACAGTACAACTTGTATGGGTTGGACAATACAACTTACTATGGAGGCCGTCAAGAAATATGTGATGCGCCATGGCCACCCGAACTTCCGCGAAGACCTTCCCGCTGCCGTTGACCACCGTCGATGTCGTGATCTTTACGGTGCTGGATGACGTGTTGCGCGTGCTGCTCGTGCAGCGTCCCAATACGGAAGGGGAGCCTTTTCCCGGCGCATGGGCGCTGCCCGGGGGCTTTGTCGATACGGCCGTCGATGCCACGCTGGAAGACTGCGCGCGCCGCAAGCTGCTGGAGAAAACCGGTGTGGGCAGCCCGTATCTGGAGCAGTTGGGCAGCTGGGGCGGGGCGACGCGCGACCCGCGCGGCTGGTCGGCCACGCATGTCTACTTTGCGTTGATGCCCGCGCAGGGCGTGGCGCTCGCCAAGGGCGCCAATGCGGCCGATGTGGCGTGGTTTGCGGTGGACGACGTGCTTCGTGCGCCTGAACTCGCCTTCGACCACGCGGACATCCTGCGCGCCGCCGTCGAGCGTTTGCGCAGCAAGGTCGAATACACCTCGTTGCCAGCCTTTCTGCTGGCCGAGCCGTTTTCGCTGCCGCAGTTGCAGCGCATGTACGAAATCGTGCTCGGCCGCCCGGTCGACAAAAGCGGTTTTCGCACCCGCATGCTGGCTGCCAACTTTCTGGAAGAGTCCGGCGTGGCGGAAGGGGATTCCTACCGTCCTGCCAAGGGCTACCGGCTGATTGACCGCAGCCAGCCGGTCGTTTTTCCGCGCACCTTCAGCCCGCGCGGGGGCGATTCAAATGCCTGAGCGCGAATGGATCAAAGCCCCCGGAGAGACGTGTCAACGCCCCATGCTACGGCTGCTCATCGTCTTCCAGCGAAAACCGCTGCGCAGCGCGTGTGCCGTTGCGGGCCGTTTCATCGACCACGCCGCGCATGACCACCCGCTGGCCGGGCTCCGCAGCGATGGTGGGGCGCCCCTGATTGGGCCGGCTGTCGATCCCGGCGATGGGCGCTTCGGGGTCCGGCTCGGGGCGGCTGTTGTCGAGCGACGCATTCGAGTAGATGACGTTGTCTTGCCACTGTGACGCGCTCTTCGCAGCCTCCAGGCCCTTGCCATCTGTATCGACGGTGTTGTCCGTCGCTTCCGCGCCGGCGGCATCCACGGAAAGGATGCGGCGGGACGCGCGGGCAAGCGGGTCGTCGCGCGGCGAGTCGGGTGGCGGTTCGGTCAGCTTGGCGCCTTCGGGCTGGCGCGTCACGGGTTCTTCGGGCTGAGGCTGCGCTTGGTTGTGCTCGGCGTTGTGCATGATCGGGCTCCTGTGCCGCTGCATGCGGCATGAACCTCTGCAGCGCCGCAACGTGCGTGCCCGGCCTCGTACCTCAGGCGCGCTTGCGGCCCGGCCGGCGCCCGGCTTCTTGCAGGAAGGCCACCGCACGCGGCTCCGTCGCATAGGCGCTGTTGATGCGCACCCACGGCGACACCTCCAGGTTCGGGCGGAAGTAATGCCCGGGTGCCAGCGTCACGCCGTGCTTCTCAGCGGTGGCCGCCAGATCGCGCGAATCTTCCACATGCGGCACACGCGCCCACAGGAAGTTGCCGCCCGACGGATGGTGAAACACCTCCCAGCCCGCATCGGCCAACACGTCCAGCGATGCGATGACGGAGTCACCTGCGCGCTGGCGCAGGCGCTCCACATATTTGCGATAGGCGCCGCGCTCCAGCAGCGTGCTGACCACGGCCTCGGCAAAGCGCGAACCGCCCACGCTGGTCAGCATTTTCACGTTGGTCAGGTCATGTACCAGCTCGCGCTTGGCAATCAGGTAACCCACCGGCAGCGATGCGGACACCGTCTTGGAAAACCCGCCCACGTAGATCACATGATCGAGCTGGTCCAGCGTGGCAAGCCGCGCGGTCGGATCGGCTTGCAGGTCGGCAAAGATGTCGTCTTCGAGAAACGTGAAGCCGTGGCGCCGCGCCAGCTCAAGCAGGCGGAACGCGACCGGCGGCGACACGACCGAGCCCGTGGGGTTCTGCAGCACGCTGTTGATGAAGAACAGCTTGGGGCGGTGCTCGCGCAACATCGCTTCGGTGACTTCCACGTCGGGCCCGTCGCTGCGGCGCGGAATGCCGACCAGCTTCACGCCGTGCAGCCGCAGCAGCCCAAACACGGTGTAGTAGCCCGGGTCTTCCACGAAAACCGTGTCGCCGGGTTTGAGCAGGTGCCGCATCACCAGGTCGATGGCCTGGCTCGTACCGGCGGTGATCAGCACATTGGGTTGGTCGGCCTGGATGCCGAGCTGGCGGGCACGCATCATGACCTGATGCCGCAGCGCCGTGTTGCCCAGCGGCGAGGAGTAGTCGATCACCGCGTGCGTGTCGGTGCGTGACACCTGGCGGATGGCCTGCGTCAGGCCATCAACGTCGCGCCAGTCGGCCGGCACGAACCCGCCGCCGAGCTTGAGCATGCCGTCGGGGTAGCTGAACTGCTCGAAGATGTGCTTGGACTCGGCCTCCGCCCGGCGTGGGTCGGACCAGCCGCGCCCGTCGCGCCCGGTCAGGTTGCTCTCCGCCACGTAGAAGCCCGAGCCGTGACGCGAGTCCAGCAGCCCGAGCGAGACCAGCCGGTCATACGCCTCGATCACGGGAAAGCGGCTGATGCCATAGTCGGCCGCCAGTTGCCGGATCGACGGCAGCTTGGCGCCGGGCCGCACGTCGTTGTCGCGAATCCACGCCTGCACGCCGGACACGATCTGGTCGGCAATCGGTACGCGGGTGCTGGCATCGATGAGGAGTTTCATGGCGCGGGTCGGGTCGGTGGGGCGGAAGATGCCGAACAGTCATCTCAAACTGTTCGGCAGTGTTCGTATTGTAGTGGGACCGCGTGCAACGGAAAGCCGATCGCCCCGGCGAGGCGCCAGGGGCTCGCTTATGCATTCGGCAACCATCGAAGGGCGGTTTTATTCGTTTTGGCAAATATCACCCACGGCTAGAGTGGGCTTGTCCGTCACTCATTGCGCGCTCGTTGCGATTTTTCAGTCGGAGGTTCGATGTCTGCCACCACCATTCAAACTGCGCCACGCGACCCGGCTGTGCAGGCCGTGCTCGATAGCGTGCTGTCTACCCCCTCGTCAACGCTGCTGGAGCGTGCACGCAGCCACGCCAGCGCGCAGGGGCTGCGCTATGCAGGCGGCCTGACGCCGGCCGAAGCGTGGGCCTTGGTCAGCCGTGGCGATGCCGTACTCGTGGACGTACGTACCGCAGAAGAACGGAAGTTCGTGGGTCGTGTACCGGATACGCCGCACGCGGCCTGGCAGACCGGGCCTGCCATGATCAAGAACCCACGCTTCCTGCGCGAGCTGGAGAAAGCCGCGCCCAAGAGCGCCGTGGTGCTGCTGCTGTGCCGCAGTGGCAAACGCTCTGCTGCCGCAGCGGAAGCCGCCACCGCTGCCGGATTCCAGAACGTGTTCAACGTGCTGGAAGGCTTCGAGGGCGACCTCGACGAGCAGCAGCAGCGCGGCGAAGCCGGCGGCTGGCGCCGCTGGGGCCTGCCCTGGCAGCAGGACTGAGCGCCGCGGCACCGCCGACAACCAAACCAAAAAACAGGGGAGCGACGATGAGCGATCGCGTCATCGCGGGGAGGCCTGCGCCCGCGCACGACCCAGGCTGGCAATTGGACCGCATCGTCAGCGAGCTGCGTGCGGCCCGGGCCGATTGGCGCGCCCGCAACGGCCGTACCGAAGTCACGGGCCGCGAGTTGCCCTCGCGCGAGGCGGTGCGGCAGATTCTCGAGGCGCTGCGTGGGGCACTGTTCCCCATGCGGCTCGGTCCCACGGACCTGCGTGAAGAAAGCGAAGACTTCTACGTCGGCCATACGCTCGACGCGGCACTCAATGCGCTCGTCGCACAGGTGCGGCTGGAGCTGCGTCACACGGTGCGCCAGGCGCGTGCCGTGGATCGGGATCCCGATGCCGAGGCGGTGCAACTCGTGCGCGACTTCGCGTCGGCACTGCCCACGCTGCGTCGCCTGCTCGACACCGACGTGCTGGCTGCCTACCACGGTGATCCGGCAGCACGCAGCGTCGACGAGGTGCTGCTGTGCTACCCCGGCATCCTCGCCGTCATCCATCACCGCATTGCCCATCACCTGTACCGCGCAGGCTTGCCGCTGCTCGCGCGCATGGTGGCCGAGACCGCGCATGCCGACACCGGCATCGACATCCACCCCGGCGCGCAGATCGGCAGCGGCTTCTTCATCGATCACGGTACGGGCGTGGTGATTGGTGAGACCGCCGTGATCGGCGAGCGCGTTCGTATCTACCAGGCGGTGACGCTGGGCGCCAAGCGCTTTTCCGCCGATGCCGATGGCCACCTCGAGAAGGGCGCCCCACGCCACCCGGTGGTGGAAGACGACGTCGTCATCTACGCCGGCGCAACCATCCTCGGGCGGATCACCATCGGGCGCGGGTCTTCCATTGGCGGCAACGTCTGGCTCACGCGCAGCGTGCCGCCCGGCAGCAGCGTCACCCAGGCAAACGTGCAGAGCGGCATTCAGGACGGCGTTCAGGACGCCGTTCGGGACCCTCGGCCGCACACGCACAGCGACAGCGAGGCACACCCCGCCCGCTGATCCGTCTGACGCGCCCTTCCCACCGGTTTTTTCCACCGCACCCGCCAGAGAAACGGGGGCATTTTTTCAAATGAAGTTGGGAGTCATTGCATGGCAGAAGCAGATACCCAGGACGTGCGCACTGCGCTAGGCGACAGCGCCGCACGCCAATTGGCGAACGCGACCAAGACCGTTCCGCAGCTCTCCACCATCAGCCCACGCTGGCTGGTGCACCTGCTGCAGTGGCAGCCGGTGGAGGCCGGCATCTTCCGCCTGAACCGCGTGAAGAATCCGCGCGATGTGCGCGTTGCCTGCTCGCAGCGCGACGAGGCAGAGCTGCCGCAGACCTTTGTCGACTACGACGAACATCCGCGCGAGTACTTCCTCAACGCGGTGACGACGGTGCTGGACGTGCATACGCGTGTCTCCGATCTGTACAGCAGCCCGCACGACCAGATTCAGCAGCAGCTGCGCCTGACCATCGAGACCATCAAGGAGCGTCAGGAAAGCGAGCTGATCAACAACCCCGACTATGGCCTGCTGGCCAACGTGGACGAAACGCAGCGCATCTCCACGCTCACCGGCGCGCCCACGCCTGACGACCTGGATGAGCTGATCACCAAGGTCTGGAAAGAGCCGGCGTTCTTCCTTGCGCATCCGCTGGCGATTGCCGCGTTTGGCCGCGAATGCACACGCCGTGGTGTGCCGCCGCCGACCGTCAGCCTGTTCGGCTCGCAATTCCTGACCTGGCGCGGCCTGCCGCTGATTCCGTCGGATAAGGTGCCCATCGACGAGAACGGCCGCACGAAGATTCTGCTGCTGCGCGTGGGTGACAAGCGCCAGGGCGTGGTCGGCCTGTATCAGCCGGGTGTGGCGGGCGAGCAGAGCCCGGGTCTGTCGGTGCGCTTCATGGGCATCAACCGGAACGCCATCGCGTCGTATCTGATTTCGCTGTATTGCTCGCTGGCCGTGCTGACCGAAGACGCGCTGGCAGTGCTCGAAGACGTGGAGATCGGCAAGTACCATGACTACCCCGACACCTACAAGTAATGCGCCCGGCGTGAGCGGCCTGGCACCGCCGGCGGGCGATGTGCCGGCAGGTTTGCCGGACGTGGCCGCGCTGGCGCAACTCGCCAACGCGTTCTTCACAGCGCTGCCCGGTCGTGAGCCGGAGCCCGCTATCGACCTGGCGCCGGCCGGTACGTCGCCGCAACTCAGTGCGTTGCCCGTTGCGGAGGCCGCACCGATTGCATCACAGGTGCCTGTGCTGGGCGTGCCGACGCAGTACGCGGCAGCATTGCCGCAGGCGGCATCTGGCCACGGTTTGACGGGGCCTGCGCATTCCGTCTCGGCACCGAGTTCGCCGTACTACTTCCTGGGTGAGGCGAGCGGTTACCAGTCTGCCGTGCCGCACGCAGGCGTGGCGGCATCCGAAGCAGGTGTGCCCGAGGACCGTGTCTCGGCGCAGCCGTTTCAGCTGCCGGGCACCGATGCGCTGGCACGGTTGATCGACGGCGCATCCGGCACGCCGCCCGCGGGGCCGGATGCATTGCGGCAGCCGGGCGGGGCTGCGCAGGCGGGGCAGTTCTACTTCCTCGCGCCTGCCGGCGGCGCAGCCGCACCCACGCTGGAGGCACCGCGCAATACGAGGGACGAGCAGAGCCACCAGCCGCATCGCGTTGGCGCCTTCGATGTGCATGCCGTGCGGCGGGATTTTCCGATCCTGGCCGAGCGCGTCAATGGCCGGCCGCTGATCTGGCTGGACAACGCCGCCACCACGCACAAGCCGCAAGCGGTGATCGATCGGCTGGCGTATTTCTACGCGCACGAGAACTCCAACATCCACCGCGCGGCGCATGAGCTGGCCGCGCGTGCGACGGATGCGTACGAGGGTGCCCGCAACAAGGTTGCGCGGTTCCTCGGTGCACGGTCGGCAAGCGAGATCATCTTCGTGCGCGGCGCCACCGAGGCGATCAACCTCGTTGCGCAGACGTTTGGCCGCCAGCACATCGGTGCGGGGGACGAGATCATCGTCTCGCACCTGGAGCACCACGCCAACATCGTGCCGTGGCAGCAGCTGGCCGCGCAGGTGGGCGCGCGCATCCGCGTGATTCCGGTGGACGACAGCGGGCAGGTGCTGCTGGATGAATACCGCAAGCTGCTGAGCAGCCGGACGAAGCTGGTGTCCGTCACGCAGGTGTCGAATGCGCTGGGGACGGTGACGCCCGTGCAGGAGATCATCGCACTGGCGCATGCGGCCGGCGCGCGCGTGCTGGTGGACGGCGCGCAGGCGGTCTCGCACCTGCGTGTGAACGTGCAGGCGCTGGACGCGGACTTTTACGTGTTCTCCGGCCACAAGGTCTTCGGGCCGACCGGCATTGGCGTGGTCTACGGCAAGCAGGATCTGCTCGACACGCTGCCGCCCTGGCAGGGCGGCGGCAACATGATTGCCGATGTCACGTTCGAGAAGACGCTGTACCAGCCGGCACCCGCGCGCTTCGAGGCCGGCACCGGCAATATTGCTGATGCGGTGGGGCTGGGCGCTGCGCTCGATTACGTCGAGCGCATCGGCCTGGAGCACATCGCGCGCTACGAGCACGACCTGCTGGTCTATGCCACGCATGGGCTGTCGCGCATTCCTGGTGTGCGGTTGATTGGCACGGCTGCCAACAAGGCAAGCGTGCTGTCGTTCACGCTGGCCGGGTACCGCACGGAAGAAGTGGGCGCGGCGCTCAACCGCGAAGGCATTGCCGTACGGTCGGGTCATCACTGCGCGCAGCCGATCCTGCGGCGCTTTGGGGTGGAGGCGACGGTGCGGCCATCCCTGGCGTTCTACAACACGTGCGAGGAGGTGGATGAACTCGTGCGCGTGGTGGGGGCGCTGGCCCGGCGGTGAGGGGTTTTGGGCTGTTGAAGAAGAACGCCCTGTTGGTCCGATGCATCACGGGCTGGCGGGGCGTTTTTTTGTTTTGGCTTTTGGCTTTTGGCTTTTGGCCTTTGGCGGGGCGGGGGTTGGTGGTGCATCTCTTTTTCTCCCCCTGCCGGGGGCGACTCACTTTCTTTGTCTTGCCAAAGAAAGTAAGCAAAGAAAGGCGCGCCCAAGATGGCGACTTCCCCTTGGATTTTTGTAACCGGGCGGAGACGGGGAAAACTCGCTGCGCTCAGACAGTTCCCCGTCTTTTTTCCGCCCGCTTACAAAAATCCAAGGCGCCATCTAGGGCAGGAACGTCAAAGGCCACACCGTCGGTGTGCTGGGCTAGGTGGCACTGGTTTGCTGCTGTTGTTGCTCGCTTTGCTTCGCGTGGTGTTGGTGGTTCCCGCTGCGCTGGTGAATCGACGGTTTGGCCTCTCCCTGCCCTATGCGGCGCCTTGAATTTCTGTTGCAAGGAGGAAAAAGAGGGGAGGCCTGTCTGAGCGCAGCGAGTTTGCCTCCCCTCCCTCCTTGCGACAGAAATTCAAGGAGGGGGTCGCCGCATCGGGCGCGCCTTTCTTTGCTTACTTTCTTTGGCAAGACAAAGAAAGTGAGTCAGCCCCGGCAGGGGATGAAACCACGAATGAACCACTAGCAAAAAAAAGATCAACACGCCCTCAACGCGCCTTCAACCGCCGCACCGAGAAATCCCCCACCCACTGCACCAGGCTCACCAGCCCGATGAGCACCACGATCACCACCGCCATGACGGTGGTGTCGAAGCGCTGATAGCCGTAGCGGATGGCGATGTCGCCCAGCCCGCCTGCGCCGACGGCGCCCGCCATGGCCGATGCGCCAATCAACGACACCACGGTCAGCGTAAAGCCGCCGATGATGCCGGGCAGCGCTTCGGGCAGCAGCACGTGCCAGACGATGTGGCGGCGTTCGCAGCCCATGGCCTGCGCGGCTTCCATCAGGCCGCGGTCGACCTCGCGCAGGCTGATCTCGGCAATGCGCGCGAAGAACGGCGTGGCGCTGATCGACAGCGGCACGACCGCTGCCCATACGCCAATCGTTGCGCCCACCACCAGCCGCGTGAACGGCAGCAGCGCCACCAGCAGGATGATGAACGGCGTGGCCCGAAAGCCGTTGATGAGCGCGCCCAGCACGCGGTGCACGCGCGGCGATTCCAGCGCATTGCCCGGCGCCGTCAGCACCAGGATGAGCGCCAGCGGAATACCGGCCAGCACGGCGATCAGCGCGGAGGCCGACACCATCGTGAGCGTGTCGAGCAAGCCCTGCCAGATGCGATCAATCGTGAGCGGCGACATAGCCGAGGCTCCGGGTGTGTTGGGACAACTGCAGCGCGGCGAGTACGTCGGCCGAGAGCGTGCTGCCCGCTGCTGCCACCAGCAGGCGCCCTTGCGTGCGGCCCTGGATGCGGTCAAGGTCGGCGCGCACCAGGCGGGTGGGTTGGTGCAAGGCCTGGGCAATCTGCGCGAGTTCCGGCACGGCGGCGGCGCCGGTGTAGCTGAGTTCGATCAGTTGCTCGAACGGAGCGCGCGCGGGCGGCGTGGGCTGCAACCGCAAGGCCACGTCTTCGGGCAGGCCGCCGCGCAGCGGCTCGAGCAACGCCCGTGTGGCGTCGTGCTGCGGGTCGCCAAAGACGCGCCATACGGGGCCTTGCTCGGCAATGCGGCCGGCTTCGAGCACGAGAACGTTGTCGCAGATGTCGCGGATCACGCCCATCTCGTGCGTGATGAGCACGATGGTCAGCCCCAGGCGGCGGTTGATGTCGCGCAGCAGGGCGAGGATGGCGTCGGTCGTCTCGGGGTCGAGCGCGGAGGTGGCCTCATCGCACAGCAGGATTTCTGGGCGATGCACGAGCGCGCGCGCAATCCCCACGCGCTGCTTTTGCCCGCCGGACAGGCGCCCCGGATACACGTGCTGCTTACCCTCAAGCCCCACCAGTGCGAGCAGCGCATCCACGCGCTGTGCGATTTCGGCAGCCGGCACACCAGCCACCTTCAGCGGCAGCGCGACGTTTTCCCATACCGTCTTGGCCGAAAGCAGGTTGAAGTGCTGGAAGATCATGCCGATGCGCCGGCGCAGCTGCACCAGTGCGGCCCTGCCGAGGGTGCCGACGTCGACGCCGTCCACCAGCACCTGCCCGCTGGTGGGCTGTTCCAGCCCGTTGATGGTGCGCAGCAGGCTCGATTTGCCCGCACCGCTGCGCCCGATGATGCCGAAGATGCCTCCAGCCGGTATGTCGAGGTCGATGCCTTGCAGTGCATGCACATCGCCCGCCGCTGCGCGATACGTCTTGCCGACGTTGCGGAACGTGATGGTGCCGGCAGTGGGGGCGGAGATTGCGGCGTCGGCGTGTCTGGCATGCGGCGCGATCGAGTCGGTCCAGAGGTGCGCGGGGTTTGAGACGAGTGTGGTCATGGCCTTGGCGCTTTACCGTTTCACCGTTTCACCCAGGGCAGAGTGAAGAGCTTGTCGTCGTTGGCATAGGACGTGCGCACTTGCTGGCGCACGGCTGGCGAATCCTGGTACAGCTTGATGAAGCGGGCGATGCGTGGGTCGCTGGCGTTGTCGTTGCGGGCAACGAAGCGGATGGCGAAGTACTCGTCGTCGATGCCGGAATACAGCAGGCCGGCGCTCGCGATGTCCGGTTTGCCCGCGTTGACGAAGTGCGCGGGGTAGCCCTGGGCAAGGTCCACGTCATCCAGCGCGCGTACAAGCTGCGGGCCTTCGATTTCGACAAACTTCAGCTTCTTCGGATTGGCGACCACGTCGTTGAGCGTGCCGCGCGCACCCACGCCATCGCGTAGTTTGATCAGCCCCGCCTTCTGCAGCAGCAACAGGCCGCGGCCTTGATTGACAGGGTCATTGGCCACGGCCACGCGCGCGCCGTCCTTCAGATCGCTCAGGCGTTTGATCTTGCTGGAATACAGGCCGATGTTGCCCAGCACGCCGATGCCGACGCTCTTGAAGGCATAGCCGCGTTCCTTGATCGCGTTGTCGAGAAAGGCCTGGTGCTGGAAGTAGTTGAGATCCAGATCGCCCGAGGCGAGTGCGACGTTGGGGGTGGTCCAGTCGGTCAACTCGACCACCTTGACTTCCAGCCCCTGCTTGCGGGCTTCGGCGGCGGCCACCTCCACGGAATCGGCCAGCGCACCCGGCGTGACGCCGATGCGCAGCGGTGCCGCCTGTGCGGCAGCTGTCATGCCGAGGCCAGCGAGGGCCATCACGGCCGGAGCGATGAAATGCGCGAGTCGTTGTACGAGTTTCATGGGCGTGGGGCATGGTTGCCGCAAAAGGAACATGCGGTGATTCCAGCATGGCAACCGGCCCTATTCCCACGAATATTTGCGTAGATGGTTACTCGGTCTGGGTTAGGGCGATACTTGCGGTCGGCCGTGCCGTTCAACCAAAAAGGAGGGGACTTTTCAATGCATGCATCTTTCAAACGTCGCCGCACGAGGGCGGGGCGGGTGGTGGGGCGTCTGCTGTTGGCAATCGCCGTCATCCTGGTGGGCCTTGCGGCGGTTGTGGGGGTGAATACGTGGCGACACGACTCGCGCCAGCTGGATGTGCCGGCCGTCACGCCGGTTGCGGTGGATGGCGCGGCCGCTGCGGCGCACCTGGCCGAGGCCGTGCGCGCACGGACCGTGTCGAGCGCGACCGATGCGCAACTGAATGCCGACCAGTTCCGCCAGCTGCACGCCATGCTCGCGGTGCGCTACCCCAAGGCCCACGCCGTGCTGCAGCGTGAGCAGGTGGGCGACTTCGCGTTGCTCTACACCTGGAAGGGCACTGACCCGTCGCTCAAGCCCATCATGCTGATGGCGCACCAGGATGTCGTGCCGATCGCTCCGGGCACCGAAGGCGACTGGACCCAGCCCCCCTTCGACGGTGTGGTGAAAGACGGCATGGTCTGGGGCCGCGGCGCGTGGGACGACAAGGGCAACCTGATCTCGCAGATGGAAGCCATCGAACTGCTGGCGGCCAGCGGCTTCAAGCCGCGCCGCACCATTCACCTGGCCTTTGGCGCCGACGAGGAAGTGGGCGGCGACCGCGGCGCCAAGCAGATCGCCGCGCTCCTTAAATCGCGCGGCGAGCGTCTCGACTTCGTGATCGACGAAGGCCTGCTGATTACCGAAGGCGTACTGCCGGGGCTGACCAAACCGGCGGCGCTGATCGGCGTGGCGGAGAAGGGCTTTCTCTCCGTGCAACTCAAGGTCGGGGCCACGCCGGGGCATTCGTCGATGCCGCCGCCGCACGGGCAGAGCGCCATCGCCATGATGAGCGCCACGCTCAAGCGGCTGGATGACGATCAGTTGCCCGCCGGCATTCGCGGTGTAGCGCAGGAGATGTTTGCAACGCTGGCGCCCGAGATGCAGGGCTTCAGCCGCGTGGCACTGTCCAACCTGTGGCTGTTCGGGCCGCTGGTGCAGAAGCAACTGGAGGCGTCAGGCAGCTCCAACGCCATGCTGCGCACCACCACCGCGTTGACCATCGTGCAGGCCGGCAACAAGGACAACGTGCTGCCCGGCCGCGCCGAGGCCACGGTCAACTTCCGCCTCCTGCCCGGCGACACCATTGCCTCCGTCACCGCGCATGTGGAAGACGCCGCCAAGGCGGCCGCGCCCAACGGCAAGTTCGAACTGAGCCGGTTGCCCGGCTCGAGCGAAGCCTCGCCGGTGTCGCCCACGCAGTCGGCGTCGTATCAGTTGATCAACAAGACGGTGCGCGAGCTGTTTCCGGGCACGGTCGTGGCGCCCGGCCTGATGATCGGTGCGACGGATTCGCGCCACATGATCGAGATTGCCGACCACGTGTATCGGTTTTCGCCGGTGCGCGCCAAGCCGGAAGACCTGCCGCGCTTTCATGGCACCAACGAGCGGATCACCGAGGCCAACCTGGTGGAGCTGATCCGGTTCTATCACCGGCTGGTGCAGCAGGCGGCCGGAGCTTGATATCAGCAGGTCAGTGGGCATTGGCCAGCAGCGCGTCGATGTGCGCGTCGTTGGTGGCTTCGGGGCGGCGCAGTTGCGTGCTGCGGCTGCCGTCCACTGAGATGGCCGTGTCGCCGTGCACGGTCACGCGGCGCACCAGGCGCGGCTGGTTGCCGTAATCGTTGATGGCGTAGTGCTGCGTGGCGCGGTTGTCCCAGATGGCGACGTCGTGCTGGCGCCATTGCCAGCGCACGGTGTTGTCCAGCCGCGTCACGCGGTTCTGCAGCAGTTCGAACAGCCGCGTCGATTCGCTGCCCGGCAGGCCGGTGAAGCGCTTGACGAAATGCCCGAGCAGCAGGGCGCGCTCACTGGTCTCGGGGTGCACGTGTACCACCGGGTGCGAGGCTTCATACACCGAGGCGGTAAAGACATCGCGGTGGTGCCGCAGGCGTGCGCTGTCGATCTGCGTGCGTTCGGCACCGTAGTCGTAATCGTTGGTGTGCACGGCCCAGAGCTGCTCGGCAAGCTGCTTGAGCGGGTCGGGCAGTTGCTCATAGGCGCGGGCGGTGTTGGCCCAGACCGTGTCGCCGCCGTAAGCGGGAATCGTCACCGCACGCAGGATCGATACCTTCGGAAACGCATCGAGAAACGTCACGTCGGTGTGCCACGAGTCGGCACGGCCGCCGCCCTTCGACGCGTCGAGTTCAAACAGCTGCGTGCCGGTGGGCGCCGGCACGGTCGGGTGGGCGACGATGCGGCCGAAGCGCTTGCCGAAGGCCTGGTGCCTGTCATCGTCCAACTGCTGTTGGTCGCGAAAGAACAACACCTTGTACTTGAGCAGCGCCGCATACAGGCTCGCGAATGTGTCTTCCGCCAAGTCGGCGCCGAGCTTGAGGTCGAGCACCTCCCCGCCGATATGTCCGGCCACGCGGCGTACGCGCAGGGTGCCGAACGTGGTGTCGATGGCGGCGTTGTGATCGTCTGGCATGGCGGCTCCGGCAGAAATGGCGATGGATCATGCTAGCCACCCGATGCCCGGCCGAAAACGAACGGTTTGACATATCCAAATGCAGTTCTGTCGGTCATGCCGATGAACTGTTCGCGAAAGATGCTGAACAGTTCAGCCAAACTGTTCACAACTGTTCATGTCAACCGGTTGCGCTGCCGCGCAAGATGGAACCGTGCCGATCCGCAGTCTCCATAAAAACCCACCACGAACCCCGGCACAGGAGTCTCAATCATGCGCGAAATCAGAATCTTCGAACTCGACCGGCCGGGCGTGCCGGTGAGCTGGCGGTCGGCACGGGCCCAAACCATCGCCGCACAAGCCGGGCTGTTGTGGGTCACGCAAGAGCATCAGCGCCAGGACATCTGGCTCAAGCCCGGGCAGGCGATCGACGTGCCGGCGGGCGTGCGCTTCTGGCTGTCGGGTGAGCCGATGGACGGCACGCCGGCGCGCTTCTCGGTGACCGAAGACATCAATGCGCCGCGCCGCCTGCTGCGTTTTATCGGCGCGATGGTCGTGGCTGCATATCGGCAGGTTCTGCGCGACGACGGGCAGGATGCCGCGCGTATACCGTCGGCGCAGCGGATTGGCACCTGAAGCCTGGCGTCAAGCCGGAAACACGAGCCGGAACTCGGTCCGCCCACCCGGCGGGCTGCTGGGCTGCACGCTACCGCCGTGCAGGTCCATGATGGTCTTGACGATGGCCAGTCCCAACCCGGTCGACTGGCTTGATTGCGCCCCAGACTGCGCACCCGACTGCGCCCGCGAGGGGTCGCCCCGGTAGAACCGTTCGAACAGCAGCGGCAGGGCGGTCGGCGGAATGCCCGGCCCAGGGTTGTGCACGGCGATTGCGATGCCCTGCGGCGCTGTCTCGATCGTCACGTCGATGCGCTCGCCGGTAGGCGTGTGACGCAGCGCGTTGTCGAGCAGGTTGTTGATCGCCCGGCGCAGCAACGTGGCGTCTGCGTGCAGCCGCGCATCGCCGCGCACGTCGATGGTGATGTCGCGATCGGCAGCCACTGCCTCGAAATAGTCGACCAGCACCTGCACTTCGTGCCGCGCATCCAACGGCTCGATGGACAGCGCCACGCGGGCATGGTCGGCGCGTGCCAGAAAGAGCATGTCTTCGATCATGTGCGACAGGCGCGCGTATTCTTCCAGGTTGGATTCGAGCACGCTGCGGTATTCCTCGCCCGTGCGCGGGTGCGCGAGCGTGACTTCGGTCTGGCCCACCAGGTTCGCCAACGGCGTGCGGAAGTCGTGCGCCAGGTCCGCAGAGAACTGCGACAGCCGCGCAAAGCCGTCCTGCAGGCGCGTGAGCATGGCGTTGAGCGATGCCAGCAGGTCGGCCAATTCGCGTGGCGCGCCTTGCAGCGTGAGACGGGTGTCGAGCTGGCTCGGCACCACGGCCGCAGCCTGGCTGCCGATACGCGCCAACCCCCGCAGCGTGCCCCGCACGAGCAGCAGGCTCAGCAACGCCACCGCCGCCACGCCGCCCATCACGGCAAACACGATGTGGCGCTGGTACTGGGTCAGCAATGCCGCGCGGCTGTCACCATCCTGCGCGACCAGCACGATCACTTTCGCGTTGTTCTGGCCCAGCCAGGCCTCCGCCGCTGCGGCGCGCGAGGCCATGCCGGTCATCGACGTCCAGGTCTGTACGGCAGACTCCGACGGCGGCTCCGCAGCCGCCACCACGGGCGGCATCGTCACGTGCTCGCCTTCGGGGTTCACCTCGACCAGCGTGCGGCCTTCGGGCGTGGCAATGCGCAGGATCAATCCATCGTGGCCCGACACCACATCGGTATAGCGGTGCGCGGTACGCACCAGATCGTCGGCGCTGGGTGCCTCGCTGGCGAGGTGGCGCAGCTGGGCGATCTTGCCGAGCAGCATGGCGTCGTCGGTCGCGCGCAGCTGTGCGTTGAGCGCGAAGTACAGATACGTGCCAGCTGCGGTGAGCGTGACCGATGCCACCACCACAAACGCCAGCACGAGCCTGCCCGCAAGCGATGCAGGCCAGCGCATGGGCGAACGGCCGAGCGACGCCATCAACGGCCCACCGCGTCCAGCACGTAGCCCATGCCGCGCAAGGTGTGGATCAGCTTGTGCTCGAACGGATCGTCCACCTTGGCGCGCAGACGCCGGATCGATACATCGACCACGTTCGTGTTGCTGTCGAAATTCACGTCCCACACTTGCGAGGCGATCAGCGAGCGCGAGAGGACCTCGCCCGCGCGCCGCGCCAGCAGATGCAGCAGCGCGTATTCCTTGGCGGTGAGGTCGATGCGTTGTCCTGCCCGCGTCACGCGGCGCTTGATCGTGTCGATCGTCAGGTCGGCAATTTCGAGGATCTCGCTTTCGCGCAGCGGGCCGCGCCGCAGGATGGTCCGCACGCGCGCCACCAGTTCGGCAAAGGCGAAGGGTTTGACGAGGTAATCGTCCGCGCCCAGTTCCAGGCCCTTCAGGCGGTCGGCCAGTTCGTCGCGCGCGGTCAGGCACAGCACCGGCGTGCTTTTGCGGCGGCGCAGTTCCTGCAGCACCTGCCAGCCGTCCATGCCGGGCAGCATGATGTCGAGCACGATCAGGTCGTAGTCATGCTCCATGGCCTGGAAAAGGCCATCGGGGCCGGTGCGGGCGAGGTCGGCCACAAAGCCGGATTCCGTCAGGCCCTTGAGCAGGTAATCGCCCGCTTTGGGCTCGTCTTCAACAATGAGCAGTCGCATGGTGAAAAGTGGCGCGCTGGGGGTCTGCGCCAATGCCGCCACGATATGCCAAAACCTCGGGCCCGGGCACAAAGATGACAAGTTTGTCATCTTCGAGTCATGCCCGCGTGGTGCACCGCTCCCTAGACTGGCCCCACTGACATCGCCCCCCCCCCCAATCCCCCTTGTTTGCTGATGTCAGGCCTTTCCAAGGAGATCCTCATGGCGATTCGATTCCAACGCGTGCTTCCCCTGGCTGCCCTGGCCGCAATGCTGGCAACCGGCACGGCCGTGGCCGCGCAAGGCGATCACGATGCGTGCTGCGCACCGCAAGCCACGTCGATGCCCGCGCCGCTGGCCAAGGCCGGCGCCCGCGACCCGTACACCGATGGCGCCCGGACCGGCACGCGCGACCCCTATACCGATGGCGCAAAGGCCGGCGCGCGTGATCCGTACACGGACGGTGCAGCGCAAACCGTGCTCGATGCCCGCGTCGGCACACGTGACCCTTACACCGATGGCGGCCTGAGCAGCCCGCGCAGCCCGGATCCGTACACCGACGGTGCGATTGCGTAATGCGCGGTTTCCAGCCCGCCGGGGTAGCCCTCGCATGCCTTCTGGCCGCCCCGTTGGCCACCGCAGCGGCGACTGACCCCGTCGCTCCGGTGGCCGTTTCCATGTCGGGTGCCTCCGCGGTTGCGGCAACGGAGCGCGTGACGCTGCAGCAGGCCGTTGAGCGTGCGCTGCAGACGCATCCGGCGCTGGCCGCTGCGGGCTATGAAGTGGCCGCCAGCGAAGGTGCGCTCGACCAAGCCCGCCGGCTGCGCAATCCCGAAGCGGCCTTCACGACGGAAGACGTCCGCCGCGACCGCGCCACGATGACGGCCCAACTCAATATCCCGTTGGAACTGGGCGGCAAACGCGGTGCCCGCACACGCGCCGCAGAAGTGGCACGAGACGCCACCGCGCAAGATGCGGCCGTGCTGCAGGCCGAGTTGCGTGCGGATGTCACGCGGGCCTTCTTCGACTTGGTGATCGCCCAGGAGCGTTTGACGCTCGCGCAGGCGTCGGACGCGTTGGCCGCTCAGGCAGAATCCGCCGCCGCGCGTCGCGTGCAGGCAGGCAAGGTGTCGCCCGTGGAGCAGACCAAGGCCGGCGTGGCCCGCGCCAGCGCGGCCATCGAACTGCGTGATGCGAATGCTGAGTTGCTGGTCGCCCAGCGCGCCTTGGCGGCCTTCTGGGGCGCGCCTTCTGCCGCGCCCGAAGCCGACGGGAGCGCAGAGACGCTGCCCATCGTGCCGCCCGAAGCGCGTCAGGCCACCGGCACGCTGGAAAACACGCCCCGCGCTATCCGCGCCCGTCTGGAAATCGACCGCCGCCAGGCACTCGCGAACGTGGAGCGCAGCAAGCGCGTGCCCGACGTGACGCTCACGGTGGGCGCCAAGCGCGACAGCGCCGCGAACAACAACATGGCGGTGCTCGGCATTGCCGTGCCACTGCCGTTGTTTGATCGCAACCAGGGCAGCCAGCTTGAAGCGCAGCGTCTGGCCGACAAGGCGTTTGAAGACTACCGCGCGCTGCAGCTTGAACAGAACGCCACGCTGGCGCAGGACGTGGCGCGGCTCGACGCAGCGCGCGCCGCTGTGCAGTCGCTGCGGCAAGACGTGTTGCCCGGCGCGCAGCGCGCGTATGACGCCGCACGCATCGGCTTTGACGCCGGCAAGTTCAACTTTCTCGATGTGCTGGATGCCCAGCGGACGCTGTTCCAGGCGCGCGCGCAATACCTGGCCGCACTGTCGCGCGCGCATCAGGCGGCTGCCGGCATCGATCGCATCCTCGGCCGGTAGTGCGGCCTTTCTCTTTCTGCTGACATGACACTTCCACCGCAACAACGGCGCGCCATCGCGCTCATCGTCGTGCTCGGGGCGCTGGCCGCGGTCGGGCTGTGGTTCGGCATGGGCGCACGCCAGGCTCCGACGTCCGATGCTGAGGCAGCACCTGCACCGGCTGCCACCGAGCAGGCCGAGGCACCCCACGCCGAGACGCTCGCCATGACGGCCGAAGCCATCGCCAATGCCAAGATCGGTGTGGACACCGCCGGGGCTGCCGACTTGCGAACGCAGGTGGTCCTGCCCGGCGAGATCCGCCTGAACGAAGACCGCACCGCGCACGTGGTGCCGCGCGTGGCGGGTGTGGCCGAGAAGGTGGCAGTGGAACTGGGCCAGCCGGTGACGCGCGGCCAACTGCTGGCCATGCTCTCCAGCCCCGCGCTGTCGGATCAGCGCAGCGAACTGCAGGCCGCTCAGCAACGCCTTGCGCTCGCGCAGGAAACACACGCACGCGAAAAGCGCCTCTGGGAGCAGGGCATCGCCGCTGAACAGGATTACCAGCAGGCGCGCACGTCGCTTCAGGAAGCGCGCATTGCCGCGGACAACGCCCGCCAGAAGCTGACGGCCATTGGTGCCGCACCGGCGGGTTCGGCGCTGAATCGCTTCGAGTTGCGTGCGCCGTTTGATGGCGTCGTGGTCGCGAAGCACCTGTCGCAGGGTGAGGCCGTGCAGGCGGAGACAGCCGTTTTTACCGTGGCGGACCTGCGCACCGTATGGGCGGACTTTTCCGTCACCGCCAAGGACCTGGAAGCGGTCACCACCAACGCTGCCGCCATCGTGCGCGCCACGGCCACGGGCACCGCCGTGCAAGGCAAGGTCTCTTACGTTGGCACCTTGCTGGGCGAACAGACCCGCACCGCGCCCGCCCGCGTCACGCTCGACAACCCGAAGCTCGCTTGGCGGCCCGGCATGTTCGTCAACGTGTCGGTCGAATCGGGGCGCGTGCAGGTGCCCGTGGCCGTGCGCGCCGATGCCGTGCAGACCGTCGATGAGAAACCGTCGGTGTTTGTGCCCGTGTCCGCCGGCTTTGAAGTGCGCCCCGTCAAAACGGGCCGCACCGACGGCACCTGGACGGAGATTCTCGAAGGGCTTCCCGCCGGCACGCGCTACGCCGCGACCAACAGCTACGTGCTGAAGGCCGAAGCCGGCAAGTCAGCCGACCACGGTCATTGAAAGGAGGCGCCATGTTTGAACGCCTCTTGCGCACCGTCATCGCCCAGCGCTGGCTGGTGCTGCTGGCCGTGCTGGCCGCCGCCGCGTTCGGCGCGTACAGCTATACGCGTCTATCGATCGACGCGGTGCCGGACATCACCAACGTGCAGGTGCAGATCAATACGCCGGCACCGGGCTATTCCCCGCTGGAGACCGAACAGCGCATCACCTATGCGCTCGAAACCGCCATGGCTGGCTTGCCCAAGCTGGAGCAGACGCGCTCGCTCTCGCGCTACGGCCTGTCGCAGGTGACGGTGATCTTCAAGGAGGGCACCGACATCTATTTCGCACGCCAGCTGGTGAGCGAACGCCTCCAGGCCGCAAAGGAGCAGTTGCCCGATGGCATTTCGCCGAGCATGGGGCCGGTCTCCACCGGCCTGGGCGAAATCTACCTGTGGACCGTAGAGGCCGACGCCAATGCGCGCAAGCCCGACGGCACCGCCTACACCCCCGCCGACTTGCGCGAGCTGCAGGACTGGGTGATCCGCCCGCAGATCCGCAATGTGCCGGGCGTGACGGAGGTCAACACCATCGGTGGTTTCGCCAAGGAATTCCTGGTGGCGACGAGCCCCGAACGCCTGGCGTCATACAAGCTCACGCTGGCCGATGTGGTCACCGCGCTGGACCGCAACAACGCGAACGTCGGCGCTGGCTATATCGAGCGCAAGGGCGAGCAGTACCTCGTGCGTGCGCCTGGCCAGTTGCGCGATGCGGCCGACATCGGCAACGTGGTGCTCGCCAGCCCCAACGGCACGCCGGTGCGCTTGCGCGACGTCGCCAGCATCGAAAGCGGCAGCGAACTGCGCACGGGCGCCGCTACCAGCAATGGGCGCGAGGTGGTGCTCGGCACGGCGTTCCTGTTGATGGGCGAGAACAGCCGCACCGTCTCGCAAGCCGTGGACAAGCGCATGCAGGAGATTCGCAAGACGCTGCCGGCGGGCATTCGCGTGGAGTCGGTGTACGACCGCACGGTGCTCGTCGACAAGGCCATCGCCACGGTCAAGAAGAATCTGCTGGAAGGCGCCATTCTCGTCATGGCGGTGCTGTTCCTCTTCCTGGGCAACCTGCGTGCAGCCGTGCTGACGGCGCTGGTGATTCCCTTGTCGATGCTGATGACGTTCAGCGGCATGGTGTCGGCCAAGGTGAGCGCCAACTTGATGAGTTTGGGTGCGCTGGACTTCGGCATCATCGTCGACGGCGCGGTGGTGATCGTCGAGAACTGCGTGCGGCGCCTTGCGCATGCGCAGGAATTGCGCGGACGCCCGCTCACGCGCGCCGAGCGCTTCGACGAGGTATTTGAAGCCGCCCGCGAAGCGCGCCGCCCGTTGCTGTATGGCCAGCTCATCATCATGGTGGTGTACCTGCCGATCTTTGCGCTCTCGGGTGTGGAAGGGAAGATGTTCCACCCGATGGCGATCACGGTGGTGCTGGCGCTGGCTGTGGCCATGATTCTCTCCATCACGTTTGTACCGGCCGCCGTGGCCTTGTTCATTGGCGAGCGGGTCGCCGAGAAAGAGAACCGCCTGATGGGTTGGGCGCGCCGCATGTATGCGCCGCTGCTCGAACGGGTGCTGGCCGCGCCGGCCGTGGTGTTGACGTTTGCCGCGGTGGCGGTGTCGGTCTCGGTGGTGGCAGCCACGCGCCTGGGCGCCGAGTTCGTGCCCAACCTGAACGAAGGCGATCTTTCCATCCAGGCCATGCGCGTGCCGGGCACCGGCCTGGCGCAATCGCTGGACATGCAGATGCAGATCGAGCGCACGCTCAAGACGAAGTTTCCCGAGATCGAGCGTGTCTTCGCGCGCACCGGTACCGCAGAGGTCGCGACCGACGTGATGCCGCCCAGCATCTCCGACGGCTACATCATGCTCAAGCCCGAGCGCGACTGGCCCGCCGGCCCCGATGGCAAACGCCGCAACCGGGATCAGTTGCTGGCCGACATTCGCACCACGGTCGAAGCGCTGCCCGGCAATGCGTACGAGTTCTCGCAGCCGATTCAGTTGCGCTTCAATGAACTGATTTCGGGCGTACGCAGCGACGTGGCCGTCAAGCTCTTCGGCGACGACATGGGCGTGCTGGAAGCCCAGGCCAAGCGGATTGCGGCGCAGCTGGGCAAGCTGGCCGGCGCTGCCGAGGTGAAGATCGAACAGACCGGCGGCCTGCCTTTTTTGAACGTCGACATCGATCGCGACAAGGCCGCGCGGTATGGCCTCTCCATCGGCGCGATTCAGGACACGGTGTCCGCTGCCATTGGGGGTAAGGATGCGGGCACGGTATTCCAGGGCGATCGTCGTTTCGGCATCGTCGTGCGGCTGCCGGAAACTGCGCGCAGCGACCCGGCTGCGCTGGGACGCTTGCCGCTGGCATTGCCCAACGGGCAGGGTTACGTGCCGCTGTCCGATGTGGCCACGCTCGACGAGGTGACCGGTCCCAACCAGGTCAGCCGCGAAGACGGCAAGCGTCGCATCGTCGTCAGCGCCAATGTGCGCGGGCGCGACATCGCCTCGTTCGTCGAAGAAGCGCAGGCGGTGCTTGATGCGCAGGTGCGCCTGCCAACCGGTTACTGGATGGCGTGGGGCGGGCAGTTCGAGCAGTTGCAGTCGGCCACCGGGCGCCTGCAGATCGTGGTGCCGCTGGCGCTGGCCATGGTGTTCACGCTGCTGTTCATGATGTTCGGCAACCTGAAAGACGGCTTGCTGGTGTTTTCCGGCATTCCGTTTGCGCTGTCGGGCGGCATCCTGGCGCTGGCGTTGCGCGGTATTCCGTTGTCGATTTCCGCGGCGGTGGGCTTCATCGCGCTGTCGGGCGTGGCAGTGCTCAACGGGCTGGTGATGCTGAGCTTCATCCGCAGCCTGCGCGAGAGCGGCAAGCCCGTCGACGAGGCCATACGTGAGGGCGCGCTTACGCGCTTGCGTCCGGTGCTGATGACCGCGCTGGTGGCATCGCTGGGCTTCGTGCCCATGGCACTGGCAACCGGCACGGGCGCTGAAGTGCAGCGACCGTTGGCCACGGTGGTGATCGGGGGGATTCTGTCGTCGACGGCGCTGACGCTGCTGGTGCTGCCGGTGTTGTATCAGCTGGCCTATCGACGGGGCGCGCAGCCAGGAAGAGGGGACGCACCCGCGCCCGAAGCGTCATCCGCCTGACTGCGGTGCGTCCTTTCTGGCTCGGTGTGCCGCGCTCAACGCCACAGGCCGGCGATGTGCAGCAGCGCTGCGCATGCGCCGACCGCTACGAGGAACAAGCCCGCCCCGATGGGCGAACCCCAGCCATACCAGCTCAGGGCCTTCTCGGCATTCGGGTCGAACGGGATGGATGGCGAATGCGTGTCGCGCGACACGGTTTGCGATGAGGTCTGCATGACGACTCCGGTTTCACTGCGTTGACGGCGGACCGGCTCAGGCCGGCCCGGTAGTGGAGGCGGTCTTCTCGGCCGCCGCGCGCTGCTGATGCCAGCCGCGCCAGAGGTCCAGCCCGCCCAGCGTGCCGGCCTCCATCTGGGTGATGAGTCCGATCACGAACTGACGTTCTGCCAGCAGCAGCGCGCGCTGGTACTCGGACTCAATCAGAAACAGTTGCGGCACTTCCTGTGCGGCACCCGTCGTCAGCTCGGCATCGACTTCTGCGATGAGCGGATCGAGGCGCGCCAGGCGGTCGCGCAGCAGGTCGATCACCTGATCGGGCGGCAGTGCGGGCAGCAGCGATAACCCGGCTTCGAAGCGCAGGTATTCCTTCTCCGGCCAGGCGATCCATTCACGCAGCCAGTCGTTCATCTCGGCGCGGCCGGCAGGGGTGATGGCGTAGACGGTCCGCTCCGGGCGAGCGCCATCCCGCACGGTTTCGGTTGGCACGATCAGCGCGGCGGCTTCCAGCGAATCGATCACGGTGTACAGCGAGCCGTAGCGCAGCTTGATGCTTTTCTCCTTGCCCCGTGCACGCATGGTCGACGCCATCTCATACGGATGCATCGGTTTTTCAAACAGCAGCACAAGGACCGCAAGGGCCAACGGACTGGTCGGACGCTTCATATTTGCTCGGTTGCGTATATCCGTTGACGAATATACGCAGCCGGCTGGGTAAACGCAAGAACGATGCGGAGTCGGTACAGCGGGGGGAGCGAGATTGACAAGGGAGGAAGTTCGCGAGGCCGGCTGGTGCGGCCTCGGCGTGTGGGGTGAAGCTTATTCGGCCTGCAGTGCGGCGATGATCTTTTCGGCTTGGGCCTTCAGCTTGTCGGTGTCGGCCTGCACGCGGGCGTGCGGTTGCAGCGGGGTGTCGCTGTAGCGCGGCAGCACGTGAAAGTGCACGTGCGGCACCGTCTGCCCGGCAGCGCTGCCGTTGAGCTGGAAGATCGCGATGCCCGGCGGCGTGAACGCGGCGCGCACGGCGCGCGCCAGCTTGCGCGTGGTGCGGATGGCAGCCGATGCGGCATCGTCGGACAGGTCGAACAACTCGGCCGCGCCTTCCTTGGGCAGCACCAGGACGTGGCCGTCGGCCTGCGGCATGATGTCCATGAAGGCGATGGTGTGGTCGTCTTCGTACACCTTGATGCAAGGCAGCTCGCCACGCAGGATCTTGGCGAAGATGTTCTGGTTGTCGTAAGTCGCGTCAGGCATGAAGTGTCTCCAGTAAGCGGGAAATGCACGGGAAAGCGCTGCGCGAAAGTATATAGGCGACCGGCGGCGACGCGCCGCGCCCAGGTTTAGCGCAGATCAAGCCGGGGTGTCGTCGAGCGACAACGGCGCAGCCACGTGTTCCAAGGGTTTGCGCTCCGCCGCCGTCCCCCAGCGCGCCTGCACCGCGGCCGCCAGCAGCATCAGCACGGCACCGAATGCATAGCCCCCGAACACGGCACCGCGCGAGTGCGTATCGATCAGCCAACCGAACAGCGCAGGCCCGGCCACGCCGCCCAGCCCGGTGCCCACGGCGTAGAACAACGCGATGGCAAGGGCGCGCACCTCGAGCGGGAAGGTCTCGCTCACCGTCAGATACGCCGAGCTGGCGGCGGCCGATGCAAAGAAGAACACCACGGTCCACGCGATCGTCTGTGTAGTTCCATCGAGCACACCGGCCTTGAAGAGCGCGCCGCTCACCAGCAACAGCAGGCCGCTGATCGCATAGGTGGCGCCAATCATCGTGCGCCGGCCCACTACGTCAAACAGACGCCCGAGCAGCAACGGCCCGAGAAAATTGCCCAGCGCGAACGGCAGCAGGTAGGTGCCGACCTTCGTCGCGGGCACGTCGTAGAAATCGGTCAGCACCAGCGCGTAGGTGAAGAAGATGGCGTTGTAGAAGAACGCCTGCGCTGCCATCAGCGCGAGGCCCACCAGCGCGCGTTGCCGGTGCTGCACGAACAGCACGCGGGCCACTTCGGCCAAGCGCGGATGGCCGCGGCTGCGCATGCGCAATGCGGGCAGCGGCGCGGTATCGAAGCGATGGCCGCGTGCGGCGATTTCGCTTTCGATATCACGCACGATGGCCTGCGCTTCTTCATGCCGGCCGCGCGTGATGAGCCAGCGTGGGCTTTCCGGAATCCAGAAACGCATGACCAGAATGATGAGCCCCAGCACTGCGCCGATGAAGAAGCACAGCCGCCAGCCCGTATCCACGCTCATGTGTGCGGGGTCCAGCAACCACAACGAGGCGCCCGCGCCGAACGCCGCCCCGACCCAGAACGTGCCGTTGATGGCGAGGTCCGTCCAGCCGCGCACGCGTGCGGGCGTCAGCTCCTGGATGGTCGAATTGATGGCCGCATATTCGCCGCCGATCCCTGCGCCGGTGAGCGCACGAAACACGACGAGGCTGGCAAAGCTCCACGAAAATGCCGTGGCGAACGTGGCGAGGATGTACACGCCCAACGTGATGAAGAACAGCTTGCGGCGGCCGAGCCGATCCGTCATCCAGCCGAACAGCAGCGCGCCGAGCACCGCCCCGATCAGATAGGCACTGCTGGCAATGCCGACCTGCGCATTGGTGAGATGCAGGGCTGGGCTTTGCTTGAGGGCGCCCGCCACGGCACCGGCCAGCGTCACCTCCAGGCCGTCGAGCAGCCACGTAATGCCCAGCGCAATGACCACGCGTGTGTGAAAGCGGCTCCACGGCAGACGATCGAGCCGGCTGGGCAGGTCGGACGTGTGGAAGGCTGGCGATTCGGGCATCGCGGCGCACTCGAGCTGGAATGCGCACGACGCAGCACGAATTATTCCCGCACAGGTGCGGCCGAGTCTTCTTGCGGTGCGCCGGCGAGCAGCGTGTCTTCAAAGAAGCGGCGGCGCGCGTCCTTGTCGGGCTTGCTGCCCTGGTGCCAGAGCGTGGCCTCCGACAGCTGGTAGGCGTACAGCATGAAGGCGCGCGTCTTGGCGTCCTTGCGCGTAAAGCCGATCGCCTGGAAATGCTGGACGTAGTAATCCATGCGGTGTTCATCGACGGCTTCGACGGCCTCTTGCGCCATCGGGTCGCGCCGCGCCCAGGCGCGGATGGCGAACTCGATCATGGCGGTGCGGCGCGCGCTGCGTCCGCGAAACGGCAGTGCCAGCAGATCGCGCACCAGGCCCTGCACCGATGCGTTCTGCCGCTCCAGCTTGGGGCCGATGCGTGTGCGCTCGCTCCAGTCTTGCAGCACTTGGTGCAGCAGATCGTCGCGGTTCTTGAAGTGCCAGTAGAAACTGCCGCGCGTGACGTCCAGCTGCTTGGCGAGCACGTCCACGCGCACCGCATCGATGCTCTTGGTCACGAGCAGATCGGTGGCGGCGCGCACCCAGTCGTCGGGCGTGAGCTGGGCACGCGGCGCGGCCGGGGCGGAGGTTTCGGCATCGACGTCGACGGCAGCTTCGTGTTCGTCGATCAGCAAGGAAGGCTTGGGCATGAAGGCGGATTCTAGTCCCGCTGACAGGGCTGTCCAGCGCTTAAATCATGCTGAGGCCCCCAGGTTTGCGCGGGTTGACACGGCAATAAACGCACTCCTACCATGCACATACGTTTGTGTATGGAAGGATCGAGCTACCGTAAGCCTCGGTTTGCGGTTTAGTACAAGAACCATGCTCGACGATGCCTTCTGCACGGCGTCTAACGATAAGACATCAGGAGACATTTGCATGAAGGCATTCCGACTCGCGCTGTGCGCGGCGGCAGCAGTTGGCACATTCGCGGGCGCATTCTGCCCGAGCACCGTCCACGCCGAGACCGTCAAGATCGCGTGGATTGATCCGCTATCCGGGCTGATGGGCGCGCTGGGCCAGAACCAGCTTCGCAGCTGGCAATACGCGGCCGATCTGGCCAACCAGCAGAACTGGAGCGGCAACGGCACCAAGTTTGAAGTCGTCGGTTTCGACAACAAGGTGTCGCCGCAAGAAAGCCTGACGATCCTCAAGCAGATCACCGACCAGGGCATCCGCTACGTCGCGCAGGGCGACGGTTCCAGCGTGGGCATGGCGCTGCAGGACGCGATCGCCAAGTACAACGACCGCAACCCGGGCAAGGAGATCATCTATCTCAACTACGCCGCGGTCGATCCGGACATGACCAACAGCAAGTGCAACTATTGGCACTTCCGCCTGGACGCCAACTCCGACATGAAGATGGAGGCCCTGACCAGCTACCTGGCCAAGGACCCGAACATCAAGAAGGTCTATCTGCTGAACCAGAACTACTCGTTCGGGCACCAGGTGGCGCGTGCGGCCAAGGAATACCTCAAGCGCAAACGCCCGGACATCCAGGTGGTGGGTGAAGACCTGCACCCGCTGGCACAGGTGAAGGACTTCTCGCCGTATGTCGCGAAGATCCGCGCATCGGGCGCCGATACGGTCATCACCGGCAATTGGGGGAGCGATCTGGCACTGCTGATTCGCGCATCGAAGGATGCGGGCCTCACCACCAACTTCTATACGTACTACGCAGGCACCACCGGCGTGCCCACGGCGATGGGTGCCTCCGGCGCCGACCGTGTGAAGGTCATCAGCTACTTCGCCCCGAACGACGGCAACGCCAAGACGAGCGCCGTGCTCGACGGCTTCAAGAAGAAGTACAACGATGACTTCTTCAACGCCGATGTCTACACCGGCATCGCCTTCCTGGCCAAGGCCATCAAGACGAGCGGTTCGGCGGAGCCGGCCAAGGTGGCCAAGGTGATGGAAGGCATGACGGTCGATGGGCTCAACGGCCCGATCGAGATGCGCAAGACCGACCACCAGGCCCAGCAGACGCTGTACGTGACCACCTGGGTGAAGGCCGACGGCAAGAAGATCAAGTACGACCAGGAAAACACCGGCTACGGCTGGCGCACCGATGTCACGCTGGAACCGCACCTCGCGGCCCAGCCGACGTCGTGCCAGATGAAGCGTCCGGCGTCGTAACCGCGTGATCGACGTGTCCCCGGGTCAGTTCATTAGACCGGGGACACCACGCCTGTGCCCGCCAGGTGTCCGCGGGCGTTCTCCAGAAATCGATCCACCGTCGCCTGCACCGATTCCGGCGACCAGCCGGCAATGTGCGGCGTCAGCACGACCTGCTCCAGGTCCAGCAGCCCGGCCGGCGGCTTGGGCTCGCTCTCATACACATCCAGCCCCGCGCCGCCCAGCTTGCCTGCGCGGATGGCCGCTTCCAGCGCCGCCGTATCCACCACGCTGCCCCGCGCAATGTTGACTACGTAGCCGTTCGGGCCCAGCGCCTCCAGGATCGTCTGGTCGACCAGATGCTTCGTCTGCGCACCGCCCGGCGTGGCAACGATCAGGAAGTCGGCCCAGTCGGCCATGTCCTTGAGCGCATCGAAGTAGCGGTATGACACGCCTTCGCGCGGCTTGCGATTGTGATAGCCGATCTGCATGTCGAAGCCGGCCGCGCGGCGCGCGATCTGCATGCCGATGGTGCCCAGGCCGACGATGCCCAGTCGCTTGCCGCATACGCCGGGCTGCAGCGGAATGTCGTCGCGCCAGACGCCGTTGCGTGTGGACCGGTCCAGCTTGGGAATGCCGCGCACGGTAGCCAGCAGCAAGCCAAAGGCGTGGTCGGCCACGCAGGCATCGTTGGTGCCGGCGCCGTTGGCTACGGCCACGCCACGCGCGCGGGCGGCCTCCACGTCGATGTTCTCGTAGCCGGCGCCCAGCGCGCAGGCAAGTTCCAGCTTGGGCATCGCGGCAATCTCCGCGCCCGTCAGGCCCGTCGAGCCGTTGGTGAGGACGATGCGGACATCCTGCCCGTGGCGCGCGATCGCCGCGTCGCGTTCGGCGCGGGTGGGCGCATGGATGACGTGGAAATGTTCAGCGATCTGCGCCACGTTATCGGGCGTCATCGCAATGAGGAGCAGCAGGGTCGGTTGCATGAGTAAGGAGGGGAGGCGGAGCGCAAGAATAGGGAGACGCCAGTAAACAGGTGCGTCGCGCGGCGCTTGGCGATGATAACGCGCGACCCGCCCGCCTTGCTGGAAGCCATGCCCCGCATGCGGTTACACGCCGTTACCGATGAGCAGGTTTGGTTGCACGGGTTTGCCGGACTGCGGCATAGACTTTGCGGCAAGAGGCGCATGGCCGCAGGCCGCAGGGCAGACCGCAGGTCGGCCCAGACGCCTCGTTCACCAGACGGGAATCATCATGCGAGCAACGAACAAGTCGGACCGTGCAGGGCACGCAGCGCGTTGGGTGGCAGCGGCCGCATTGGCCGCCGTGGCAGCCGGGCTGACGGGCTGCGTGACGGCGCCGGCGTACCCCGGTTATGGCGCGGGCTACGGTGCAGGGTATGCCGCGGGCAGCAATGCTTACGCGAACAGCACAGGCCCGACCACCTACAGCAGCGGCTATACCAGCGGGTACGACAACACGTACAACAACGCGTACAACAACGGCTACGGCAGCTATGACCCCAACGCGCCGCAGCCCTATCCGCAACAGCCTGCGCCGGCGTACTCGCAGCCGAACTATTCGCCGTATCCGAGCAGCAGCGACCCGTCTTATCAGGCGCCGGCGGATAACCGCTACGGCGTTGTCGAATACGTCGAAGCCGTGCCGGTGCGCGGTCAGCCGAGCGGTGTGGGAGCGGTGCTGGGCGGCGTAGTGGGTGGCTTGCTGGGCCACCAGGTGGGCGGCGGGCGCGGCAACACCGTGGCCACCATTGGCGGCGCCGTGGCCGGCGCCATGGCGGGCAACGCCGTCGAGGGCAACACGATGGTCGGCCAGACCTACCGCGTCACCTTGCGGCTGAACGACAACTCGCGCGTCACGCTCACGCAGAACAATCCGAACGGCTTGCGTACGGGGGATCGCGCCCGTATCGAAAACAACATGGCTGTGCCGTACTAGCCACATCGTGCATGGGCGGCCGCCCGGCCCGGCGCTGAACGGGCTTCAGAAACGGCACGGGGCGGCCGATATAGCGGGGGCAATAACCCGCGGTGACTCCCATGCTCAATCGACTTTCCATCCGTTTCCGACTCAACGCAGCGCTGGCGGTCCTGGCCGCGCTACTGGCTGCCACAGGCACCATCGGCGTGGTCGGAATGCGCGCGTCCGACGCGAACATCAACGAGATCTACACCAATCAGCTTGCTTCGACCTCGCTGGTCGGCAAGTCGCAGCTGAATGCGGCGATCGTGCGTACAACGCTGGATCGCGCGGTCTTCCATCCGGATGCGGCCGACGTGCCGGCCATCCTCGACAAGGCCAACGGCTACCGCGCCAAGTCTGACGACGCGTGGAAGCAATACAAGGCGCTGCCCATGAACGCGGATGAAGCGCGCCTGGCCGCCGACATGGAAGCCAAGCGCAACGCGCTCTTCCGCGACGGCATCGAACCGTTGATGAGCGCATTGCGCGCCCGCGATGCCGCAGCCGCCGACAAGGTGGTGATGAATGTCATCCCGCCGCTGTCCGTGGCGCTGACTGCCGCTGCCGACGCGTTGGACCGCAGCCAGGTCGAACAGGCCAAGGCCGCTTACGAAAGCGCGGCGGCCCGCTCGCACGCGTTTCTGATGCTGATCATTGGCGCCATCGTGGTGGGCATTGCAGCGGCGCTCGGCTGCGCATTCGGCCTGCACCGTGCGATCTCGGTGCCGCTGTCGAAGATGCTGGGGCACTTCAGCGCGATCTCGAACGGCAACCTGACCGAACGCATCACCGTCAGCAGCAAGGACGAAATGGGCGCGCTCACGCAAGGTCTCATCGACATGCAGAACGGCCTGATCCGCACCATCCTGACGATGCGCGGCGGTAGCGAATCCATCGCCAGCGCGACCAAGCAGATCGCGGCCGGCAACATGGACCTTTCGCAACGTACCGAAGAGCAGGCGTCGTCGCTGGAGGAAACCGCATCGAGCATGGAAGAGCTGACGAGCATCGTGCGCCAGAACGCTGACAACGCGCGTCAGGCCAGCCAGCTTGCGGGCAATGCATCGGACATCGCTGTCAAGGGTGGCGAAGTGGTCGGCCGGGTGGTGGACACCATGGCCGGCATCAACGACAGCAGCAAGAAGATCGCCGACATCATCGGCGTGATCGAAGGTATTGCCTTCCAGACCAACATCCTGGCGCTGAACGCGGCAGTGGAAGCGGCCCGTGCGGGCGAGCAGGGCCGCGGCTTTGCGGTGGTGGCCGGCGAGGTGCGCAGTCTCGCGCAGCGGTCGGCCACGGCGGCCAAGGAAATCAAGGAACTCATCAGCGATTCGGTTGGCCGCGTTGAAAACGGCACGACGCTCGTGGCCGAAGCGGGCGACGTGATCGACGAGGTGGTGGTCGCCGTCAAGCGCGTGACCGACATCATGGGCGAGATCAGTTCGGCATCGGACGAACAGAGCGCCGGTATCGAGCAGGTCAACCAGGCCGTCACGCAGATGGATGAGGTGACGCAGCAGAACGCCGCGCTGGTGGAAGAGGCGGCGGCCGCTGCGCAATCGCTGGAGGAGCAGGCCGGCGTGCTGCGCGAGGCCGTGGCGTCGTTCCGGCTGCCGGCGGCGGGTGCGCATGCGGGGCCGGTGGTGGCTCCCGTTTCTGCCAACGCCGTGAACGTTGCGAAGGTGGCGCCTGCGGTATCGGCGGCGGTTTCGTCCAGCACGACAGCGAAACCGGTCGCGCGCAAACCGGCCGCAGCGACGGCACGTACAGCGCGCAAGCGACTGGCAGCGCCCGTCAAGCCGGCGGCTGTGCCGGCTCCGGAGGCGAAGGCAGCGCCTGCCGCGGCAGTTGAACCCAAACCAGGCAAACTTGCCCTGGCTGCGGCGTCCAGCGATGCCGACGACTGGGAACAGTTCTGACACGCAAGCCGACACGCTCTTTTCAACAAGCCGCGCCCTGAGCGCGGCTTTGTGTTTCAGCGCTGCAACCGATTTGCCGAATTGCTTGGGCCGATGTTGTCGGTCCGGCCGGCACTTTGCGCGGGGCAGTCGCTGCCGCTTCGCTCGACCGCGCCGTCGGCCGTCTCCGAAGGGCGTTTCGTCTGGCAGACCCTTTGCGCATCAGGCTTTGCAGCCTGCATGCCGCCGCACGCCACCGTCCATGCGCCACCATGCGCGCCCCGCCCGTCAGGTGCACTTCGCGCTCCCCTAACCCAAACACCCTGCACTTGATCACCCACCACCTCCGTCATTTGTATGGAGGCCTTGTCCACTGCCCGGACGAATGTCCATCACGCCAGACCGCATTGCATGCCTTGGCGGTGATCTCGGCACGCGTGCCGCGTGCGTCTTGCGTTCACACATGCAACAACCCGACGCATCCATTCCCCGCCTGAAGGCGTATGCGGCGTGCTGCACCGCATAACGGCGCGCTTCGGCGGGTGTTGGTATGGTCCTCGCGTTCCTCCTCGCGAGAAGCAGGCTAAAGGGCGACGCATCGGTCCGATGGACAGCAGGCGATTGGGCCGGATGCCGCGGCGCAAGCGGTTGCGTCGCACGTCGAAGAAGACCTTGGGGGAAGCATGAGCGCCACAGCGCAAGGCGGGGGTTACGCCGGACACTGGCAACGCGCCCATTGGGCCGGGGCAGGGGAGCAGCCATGAGCGATCTGTCATGGGAGCTTTACCTCGCCTTGCTCAACACCTTGACGGTGGCGACCACGCTCGTCATCTTCATCAGCACCGCCGACGACTTTTTCCTGGATGCCTTCTATTGGGTGCGCGAACTGTGGCTCTGGCCGCAGCGCGGCCGCACACCCGTCACGATCTCGGCGCAATCGCTGCGCGAACGTGAAGAGCAATGGCTCGCCATCATGGTGCCGGCGTGGAAGGAGTACGACGTCATCGCCAAGATGGTCGAAAACACCCTGGCGACGATGGAGTACACGCGCTTCATCATCTTTGCCGGCGCGTACCGCAACGATGCAGAGACCACCACCGAGGTCGAACGCATGGTGCGCCGCTACCCGGGCCGCGTGGTGCGCGCCGCCGTCACGCACGATGGCCCGACATGCAAGGCCGACTGCCTGAACACCATCATCCAGACCATCATCCGGCACGAGGCCGGGCACGGCATCCGCTTTGCGGGCGTGATCATGCACGACTGCGAAGACGTGATCCATCCGCTGGAGCTGAAGTACTTCAATTACTTCATCAGCGATCAGGATCTGGTGCAGCTGCCCGTGCTGTCCCTCGAGCGCAAGTGGTACGAGTGGGTGGCCGGCACCTACATGGACGACTTTTCCGAAACGCACCAGAAAGACCTCGTGGCGCGCCAGGCGCTGACCGGCACGGTGCCCGGCGCCGGCGTCGCGCTCTGCTACAGCCGGCGGGCGATCGAAGCCGTGATGAAGGTGCGCGGCGATTCTCCGTTCAACACCAGCACGCTCACCGAAGACTACGACTTCAGCTTCCGCCTGCGCGAACTCGGCATGCGCGAAGCGTTCGTACATTTCCCGATTTGCGAGAACGCGGAGCCCGCGGAAGACGCGGACGGCAAGCCACGCACACGCTGGCGCCTGGGGCGCCGCAGGGGGGCTCGCCCCCAACTGCTGGCTACGCGCGAGTACTTTCCCAGTACCTTCCGTACGGCTTACCGGCAGCGCGCGCGCTGGGTGCTCGGCATCGCGTTCCAGGGGTGGTTGCAGATGGGGTGGAATGGCAACCTCATCACCCGCTACATGTTCTTCCGGGATCGCAAGGGCGTGCTCACGGCGCTCTTCTCCATCCTGGCCTATGTGCTGTCGCTGAACTATCTGGCGCTCGGCGCGCTGATGGCCAAAGGCGTGATCACGATTCCCGATGGAACGTTCGTGGTCGGCAGCATCTGGATGCAGGATCTGCTCGCCATCAACGCGGCGCTGCTCTTCAACCGGTTGGCGCAGCGCGTGTACTTTGTCGGTCGGCTCAACGGCCCGCTGCAGGGCGTCCTGTGTCTGCCCAGGCTGGTGGTCAACAACTTCATCAACTTCTTCTCGGTATGCCGGGCGTGGAAGATCTTCCTGATCTACTGCCTGACCGGCAAGCCCATCGCCTGGGACAAGACACAGCACACCTATCTGTCGAACGACGCGCTGGGCCGCACGCGCTGCAAGCTGGGCGAAACGCTCATCAAGTGGGAAGTCCTCACGCAGGCACAGCTCGATGCCGCCCTCGCCATCCAGAGCCAGACCGGGCGCCGGCTGGGGCAAGTGCTGGTCGAGCAGGGTTTGGTCACGCCCGACACGCTGGCCGATGCGCTGGCCGAGCAGGTCGACCTGCCGCGCGTGAGCCTGACCAACGTGGTGCTTGGCGCGCTGGCCGATTGCCTGCCGCGTGACCTCGCCGTGCGGCATCACGTGGTGCCGTTCTCGATTGGCGAAGACGGCTCGCTCAACATTGCCGTGTCGGAGCTGCCCAACGGCGAAGTACTCGAAGAGCTGGCCCGTGCAGCGGGCCGCAAGGTCGCCTGCTTCATGGCGTGCGACCACGAGATGTCGGCCGAGCTGGCGCAGATGGCCGACCCCAACCGCCGTGCCACGGTCGTGTTCGGGCCGTCGGCGCATTCGGCCATGTTGGCCGTCGAATCCATGACGGGCGCCGGCCCAGGCATTGCAGCCAGCACGGCACCCGCACCCGAGGCTTCCACCATCCCCCCGATTTCTGTGCCGCCGGACTTGCCCCCTGGGCCAGATCCTCGGCCCAACCCATCTGTTGCGGGAGGTGTGGCATGACACACGAGAGAGCCAACCGTTTAACCGTACGCCGTTTGCGCTGGCCGATTGCCGCGGCAGTGTGGGCGCTGTGTCATGGCGTATCGCTCGCCGAGCAGCCCGCGCCATTGCAGCCCGATGCCTACTTCCGCGCCGACCGCGCCTATCGCGCCATCGACGCCAACAAGCTCGACGATGCCGAAGCCGCCACGCGCGCGGCATTGGCTGCGCAGCCAGACAGCGTGCAACTGAACCTGCTGCTCCTGGACGTGCTGACGCGCAAGGGCCAGCTGGATGCGGCACGCGCGCAGGCCGATGCGCTGCTGCTGAAGTATCCCGACGAGCCCCGTGTGTTCGCGCAGCACGGCTTCCTCGCGCAGAAAGCGAACGACCCCGCTGTCGCTGAACAGGACTTTGCACACGCCGTGCAAGGTACCGACTGGACCGCCCAGGAGCAGCGCAACCTGCATCTGGCCTGGTCGGACAGCGCATATTCCGCCAAGCACCCGCAGGCTGCCATCGATGCGCTCAGCGGCATGAAGGACGAGCCCGATGCTGATGTGCAACTGCGTCTCGCCCAGTCGCGCCTGCAATTGGGCGATCGCGATGGCGCAACGCAGGCCGCCACGCTGGCGGCCGAACATGCGACCGACCCGGCGCGTCAACGCTATGCCAAGGCGCTGCTTGCCCAGGCGATGGCGCCCGAAGCGCAGGGCGACGCCACGTCTGCCAATGACCCGCGCGCGATCGGCCAGCGCGAGTTGAACGAGGCCTACAGCCACCTGCGCGCGCGCGACGATCGTGCCGCGCTGGCAGCGTTCCAGCGGGGCTTTGCCACGGGTCAGGGCAGCTGGACCCACTACGCCGATGCCGCCTATGCGGCAAAGCGCCAGGGCGACAATCCGACCGCCATCAAGCTCTTCCGCGAAAGCCTCGACCGTGCCGATGCAGACGCCAAGAGCGACAGCGGCGGCAATGGCGACGACCGCCTACCAGCAGACCGCCGATTCGGCTACCGGCGCGAAGTCGAGCAGATGCAGCGCAACTTCGGCATGGTCATCTCGGGCGCGTATCAAACCTCGGCGTTCGGTTTGCCAAACACCGTGAGCGTGGGCCAGGCGGGCGCAGAGGTGTACTGGCAGCCACCCGGCATCGGCTATCGCGACGGCAGCATCTTCCAGGTCTTTGCGCGTGGCTACGACAACGTGTACGACCGCAATGGCAACACCGGCTTGCCCACCGCGCAGGGTTCGGTGGGCGCACGCTACAAGCCGATCAAGGACATCAACCTGGTGTTCACCGCCGAGCGGCTTTTCCGCATCGGGCAACTGACGACCAACGACACGCTGCTGCGCATCGGTTTTTCGACCGACCAGGGGCTCGACCTGCAGGTCACCAAGCCGCGCTGGCAGACCTGGCAGGTGTATGGCGAGGGCGCTTATTTCCTCAACCAGGGCCGGATGATCATCAGTACCGAAATGCGCTACGGACACACGTGGCTACTGAACTCCATCAGCGATCGGCTCACGGTCTACCCGCACGTCGTGCTGGCGGGCGATCACGACAACAAAGCGATCGATCGCCAGCTTGCGCTGAGTGTCGGCCCAGGCATCAACTTCCGCTATTGGTTTCGCGAGTCGCACTATGCGGCACCGGCCAGTTGGCTGGATTTGACCGTGCAATACCGCTTGCCGTTAACGCACGCGGATCGAGCAAAGGGGGTAGTCGCGCGGGCCATTCTTTGGTTCTAAGGCAACCCCGGATTCAAGCAGACCCCAGTCAGAGGTGTCGCAGATGAAACGTTTTTGACCGCCGAGGGAAACGGGTAACGAAGAGAAACGGCAGCGGCGTCCGTTGGATGGCGTCGCGGCGCCATGGTGAGTCAAAGCGGGATGCATGGCACGGCCTTCGCTCAATGGTGAAGTCTGCCCGGCGTCAGAAGCGATACGCGCGTCCTCGCGCCCGTCGTGCTTTGCAGGCGCGCCGGAGCAGACGACAGGGGAGTGCAGTGATGATGGGGAAAATTCTGACCGTATTCGGCACGCGCCCGGAGGCCATCAAGATGGCCCCGCTCGTGCAGGTATTGCAGGCCGAGGCAGGCTTCACGTCGGCGGTCTGCGTGAGCGCGCAGCACCGGCAGATGCTGGATCAGGTGCTCGAACTCTTTGGCATCGTGCCGGAGTTTGACCTCAACCTGATGCGGCCTGGGCAGACGCTGTCCGATATCACGTCCAACGTGCTGGGCGGCATCGACGGCGTGCTCGACGCCTACAAGCCCGATGCCGTGCTGGTCCACGGCGATACGACGACCACGCTGGCGGCAAGTCTGGCCGCGTTCTACCGGCGCATTCCGGTCGGGCATGTGGAAGCGGGTTTGCGTACCGGCAACATCTGGTCGCCATGGCCCGAAGAGCTGAATCGGCGCGTGACCGATTCGGTCACCACGTGGCACTTCGCGCCCACGGCCGAATCGCGCCAGAACCTGCTCGACGAGGGCATCGATCCGGAGCAGGTCACGCTCACCGGCAACACCGTTATCGATGCGTTGCTGGCCGTGAAGCAACGGCTGGACGACGATGCCGCGCTGTCGGCGCAGATGGCGGCGCGCTATCCGTTCCTGGAGGCCGGCCGGCGGATGATCCTGGTGACAGGCCACCGCCGCGAGAACTTCGGCGAACCGTTCGAGAACTTCTGCGTGGCGCTGCGGCTGCTGGCGGCACACCATCCGGATGTGCAGGTCGTGTATCCCGTGCATTTGAACCCGAACGTGCAGCAGCCGGTGAATGCCATCCTTTCCGGCCACGACAACGTTCACCTGATCGCGCCGCAGGACTACCTGCCATTCGTCTACCTGATGGATCGCGCCTACCTGATCGTCACCGATTCCGGCGGCATTCAGGAAGAGGCGCCCGCGCTGGGAAAACCGGTGCTGGTCACGCGCGATACCACCGAGCGCCCCGAGGCCGTTGCATCGGGCACCGCGCGGCTGGTGGGCACCGACACGCAGCGCATCGTCGACGAGGCCGAAACGCTGCTGTGCAACCCCGCCGAATACGAACGCATGGCGCAGGCCCACAACCCCTATGGCGACGGCCACGCCTGCCGGCGCATTGTCGATGCGCTGAAGAACGCCTTCACCACGCAGCCGCAGAAGGCAGCGCGCGGCCCGCAAATCATTCGCAAACCGGCCACCGAGGCCGAGATCATCGATCTGGAAGCGGCGCGTGCCACCGCGCAAGGGTCGTCAACACAGCACCGCCTGAACGGTTAGGAGGCTTTGATGAAAGCGAAGCAAATCGGGGGCGGCGTATTGGTTGCCTCCGCACTTGTCGCCGGTTGGCTGATCGTTGCGCCACCGGGTGCCCGGGAGGGTGGCGTACCCGCCATCGTGACCGGCGCGACAGACCAGCGCACCCCCGGCGCCGACCCGGACAAGAAAGCCCCACCGCCCGCGTCTTCAAAGGCCACGGCCATGGCTGCGCAACCCATGCAGCCCACCGTTGTGGCAGCAGCAACACCCAGACCCGTGACTGGAGGCGCGCGCGCCTACGGCTACGGCGTCATGGATGAGAACGGACAGGTCATCCCACCGCCACGCCCGGCAGTCGTGACCGAAGTCCGCCCCGGCATGCCGGAAAACGAGACGACAGGTACAGACCGTGGCCACGATCGTGGCCCCAACTTCAACCTCGGGCTCTACCGCCAAGCGGACGGCTCGTTCTATCGCCCATGATTGCCATGAGCCGGAGAGTCATCATGAAGACATTGCTACGAAAGTTCCTGTGCGCGCTCGTCTTTGCGGGTGGCATGCTGGGCGTTTCGCTGACAGCGCCAGTGCAGGCCGCCACCTGCACGATCGGGCTTGGGCCCATCTGTGTGACGATCGGTGGATCGGCATCGGCGCAAACCGCCCCCGCCCCGATGCTGGTGCTATACGACGCCCCGCCGAACGATCAGTACACCAACCTCGGCAAGTCGTACGCGATCATGCTGTACAACCTGCTCGCGCACTTCAACACCACCATCACGCTGCTGCCCGTGCAGAACTACACGGCCGGCATGACCGAGCAGTACACCGCCATCTTCTACATGGGGAGTTACTACAACAATCCCATCCCGGCGGCGTTTCTGTCGGATGTGACGACCACGCAGAAGACGGTGGTCTGGTTCAAGTACAACCTGTGGGAACTTGCCTGGAACACGGCGTATCCGTTCACCTCGCGATACGGCATCACGTTCTCCAACCTGGCGGGCATGAATGCGGCGCCGTCGGCCAGCGCACCGAATCCTGGTTTCTTTGACACGATCACGTACAAGAACCAGGCGATGACGAAGTACTACGCTTTCAACGCCACCACCGGGGCAATTTCCGCAGACCCCGATATTGGCGTGACGGCGGTGGCCGATGCCACCAAGGCGACGAGCCTCGTTACGATCACCAACTCGGTGACCAAGGCGACGGCTCCGTATGTGATCCGCTCGGGCAACTTCTGGTACTTCGCCGACATGCCGTTCTCGTACATCGGACCGCGAGACCGCTACCTCGTGATGTGCGACATGCTGCATGACATCCTGGGGACCAATGCGCCGACGCTGCATCGTGCGCTCGTGCGTCTGGAAGACGTCAACGCCACCAACACGGTGACGTCAATCAACACCCTTACGGATTTCCTGTACAGCAAGAAGATTCCGTTCTCGCTTGCCACCATCCCGCTGTACAAGGACCCGAACGGGGTCTACAACGGCGGCGTTGCGCAGACGATCCACCTGGTCAATGCAACGGGGCTCAAGTCGGCACTCAACCATGCGTTGCCGCGCGGCGGGAAGATCCTGATGCACGGCTACACGCACCAGTACAGCAACATCCCGAACCTCATCAACGCCGTCAGTGCGAACGACTTCGAGTTCTGGCTCGCCACGCAGAACCGGCCCGTGAACGAAGATTCAACGCAATGGGCAGCAGGGCGATTGTCGTCGGGGCTGCTGGAGTTCCAGCTCAATGGCTACGCGCCGTTCGCGTGGGAGGCGCCGCACTATCAGTCGTCTCCGCTAGCCATCAAGGCGGTGCCGCAGTACTTCAAGAACACGTATCAGCGCGTGGTGTATTACACCTCCGACAATCCGCAGACGCTGAATGCATCGACGCCGGGTCATGATTTCTCGGTTGGCCAGTTCTTCCCGTACATCATTCAGAAGGACTACTACAACCAGCGCATCATTCCGGAAAACCTGGGCAACGTGGAATACAACATCTGCAATATCGATCCGTCGTCGTGCCTGACCTACACCGCACAGGACATTCTGACCAATGCGACGTATGCGCAGGTGGTGCGAGACGGTTTTGCCTCGTTCTTCTTCCACCCGTTCTGGCTGGAACCGGAGATCGGCACGCCGGGCTATGCGGATTTCCAAACCATCATCAACGGCATCACCGCGCTTGGCTTTACGTGGGTGGATGCCAGCACGGCGCAGTAGGCCATGCTGCGGATGCGCTCGGGTCTGGCGGCGGCCATGCTGGTCTTGAGCGCATCCACCCAAGCTGCAGGGCCGGTGGGCGCGATGCCTTCCGGCCCTGCGCCGTTGTATGGCGTGACGATCGATGCGGTCGACAACGTGCCCGCCGTGGTCGACGCGCTGTCGCACCTGTCGCGCACGCCCACGGTGCGCGTCGTTTTTGATGAGGGCATGGATGCGCCGCATTACGTCGGGCCCGTGGTCGCCATTCGCGACGTGGCTTACGTGATGGGCGAACTGGCCGATTCCTCCACGCTCAAGCAATACACCGCGCCGCAACTGCGCCAGCGCGCCGCCGCATACCTGCACACGCTGGGCAGCAACGTCGACGTTTGGGAGATCGGCAACGAGATCAACGGCGAGTGGACGGGCACCACGCGCGACGTCGTCGACAAGACGATGGCCGCCTACGAGGTCATCAAAGCGGGCGGCGGCCGCACCGCGCTCACGCTGTACTACAACGAAGGCTGCGCCGAGCAGCCGTCCCGCGCGATGTTCGATTGGGCGCAGCACAACCTGCCGCCACGCCTGCGCGATGGCCTGGACTACGTGTTCATCAGCTTCTATGAGGACGACTGCAAGATCGCGCCGCCCGATTGGAACGCCGTGTTCACCCGCCTGGGAGAACTGTTTCCGCACGCCGCGCTGGGCTTTGGCGAAGTCGGGACGCGGCATGCCATGCGCAAGACGGCGCTCCTGACGCATTACTACGGGCTTGCGATCGCGCATCCGCGATTTGTCGGCGGGTACTTCTGGTGGTACTTCCGGCAGGACATGGTGCCGCGTTCGAGGCCGCTGTGGCGCAGCCTCGATGCGGCGTTTCTCAGCATGCCTGCAGCCGTCAACCGCTAGCCCGCGCGCTCACGCGCTGTGCATTGGTGGGCGGGTTGCGATCTGCCAACGCTTCGGGGCCAACCGGCTCACCATCACGCCGCACCAGCTGGATCGTTCGCGTGGGCAGGGCGAACGAGGTGCCCAGATTTTCCAGCCCTTCCAAGATCGTCAGGTTGATGCGCTGCTGGATATCCATGTACAGATTGAAGTCCGGATCGGTCACGAAATACACGACCTCGAAGTTCAGCGCGTTCTCGCCAAACTCCTTGAAGTGCGCACGATCGAAACGCGTGTTGCCGGCGGCTTCCACGGCATGGCGCACGATGTCCGGAATCTTCTGCAGCTGCGCCGCGCGCGCATCGTAGGTCACCCCAAAGGTGAAGACGATGCGTCGTTCCGACATCCGTTTGTAATTGTGAATCGTGCTTTTGAGCAGCGCCGTGTTGGAAGCGATGATCTCTTCGCCCGACAGGCTGCGGATGCGGGTGGTCTTGAGCCCGACGTTCTGGACGGTGCCGGCAATCGATTCGAAGACGATGAAGTCGCCGATCTCGAATGGCTTGTCCAGCCCGATCGCCAGCGACGCAAACAGGTCGCTGAGGATGCTCTGCACCGCCAGCGCCACCGCCACGCCGCCCACGCCCAGGCTGGCAACGAACGCCGTGATGTTGACGCCCACGTTGGCCAGGATGGCCAGCAGCAGCATCGACCACAGCGCAAATCGCAGCACCCACGCCGTCATCGACGTGATCACCGGGTTGCGCGTCGCGTGCGTCTGTGTCGACAGCCGGTCGCGTGCCCACAGCTTCACGCCGCGGTTGAGCCACAGGGCAATCTGAAAGCCGATGATGACGAACCAGATGTGGTCGAGCTTGTTGGCAATGCGCGTGGGCAGGTCGATGAAGTACGAACCGGCAAGCAACGCGGCCAGTGCAATGAAGAGCGGATGCGTATCGCGCAGCACTGCGGTGACGAGAATGTCAAAGCGATGACCCGTACGGCGGGCGCGCGCATCAAGACGGTTGCAGATGAGGCGCAACACGCTTGAGAGCACTGCATACGCGGCGATGACAGTCAACGTGGCGGCGGCCCAATCGCGGGCCGGCACGCGCAGGAAGGTGTGGGCGTTGAGCCACTCCATGGGTTTCTCCGTGCAGAAAACACGGATGCTGCGCCGCACATAGCGTGCCTGCGCTACGGCCGCAGCGTTGCCGCCGGGTCCGCGTCGGTCGATACACACACACGGTTGCGGCCCTGGCGCTTGGCCTCCATCAGGCCGAGATCGGCATCGGCCAGCAGCCGCGCAAGGTCTTGCCCGGGGCGCAGCGCCGCGGCGCCAACGCTTACCGTCAGGGGCCCAACGGGCGTTTGCGTGCGGGCTACAGCAGTCTTGAGCCGTTCGACCACCGCAAGCGCGCCGGTCAGGCCGCAGCCCGGCAGCAGCACGGCAAACTCGTCCCCGCCCAGGCGGCCGAACAGGTCGGCCGGGCGCAGCACACCCGCCAGCGCATCGGAGAGCGCGACGAGTGCTTCGTCGCCGGCGGCGTGTCCCCACGTATCGTTGATGGATTTGAAGTGATCGACGTCGAGGTACAACGCGCACAATGGCTCGGCATGATGCTGCGCGCGCTCGACCGCAAAGCTGCCGAGTTCGAAGAAGCGCTGCCGCGCGAGCATGCCGGTCAGGTGGTCAGTGTTGGCGCGATCGGCCAGGCTGCGTTCGGCCGCAAAGTGCCGGGCCATGGCGCGCAGCAGGTAGTGGTGAATGACCGCGGCTGCGGCAATGCAGATCGGCAGATAAAGCACCAGACCGAGCCAGCCGTGGCGGATTGCCGCGGCCGGTTCCGGCGCGATGAGCAGCGCGACGAGCGGCCCGGCCGCGCACATCACCATGGCGATGCAGAAATCGCGCCGGGTGAGCCAGGCGGGACTGGTGGCAAGCGGCATCAGATAGAACGCCGGGAGAACCCATTGGAGCCCGGCCTGATAACCGAACGCGATGATGGCCACCTCTTCGGCAAACAGGTGTGTGAGCGCCAGCAGCCCCCACAGGCCGGTATGCCGATGCCGCTGCGCCGTCACGACGATTGCCATCAGCACAAGCAGCAGTCCGAGCAACGGCTCGGGCCGATGCAGCAGCCCGACCGACCATCCGAGCATGATCGCGAAGCCGTAACCGAGCACGCCGCATTTGCTCAGCGCGAGAATCATCGGCACAAAATGGCGCGCCTGATAGTCGAGCGAAGTCGTGCGGGCGTCGGGCAGGTCGGAAGCGGTAGGCAGGTTCGCGCTCAAGGCAGGACAAGGAAGGCCTTCTGGCGCGACGGGATGATGCGGGCGCGGGCGTGGCCGGATTGCGCAACAAAGCGCGCATTCTAATGGCGGCGGGCGGCCCCGTGCGCGGATTTTTAGTGGGGGGATTCCCGCAATGCGCGTATCAGCCCGCCAGTACCTGCCACACCAGCCATACATTGGCGACGCCGATAACGACGAACAGGCCCCACGCCAGCCACGACGTTAACCGGCTGTTAACAAAGACGCCCATCAGGGTGCGATCGCCCGTCATGCGGATCAGCGGAAACATCGCAAACGGCAACTGCAGGCCGAGCACCACCTGACTGATGACGAGCAGCTTGCCGATGGCGTGGTCGCCCAGCATCGCCACGCCGATGAAGGCTGGAATCAATGCTAGGGCCCGCGTGATCAACCGCCGCTGCCAGCAGGGCATGCGCAAATCGAGGAAGCCCTCCATGAGGATCTGCCCCGCGATGGTGCCGGTAAAAGTCGAGCTTTGCCCCGCCGCCAGCAACGCGATACCGAACAGCAGCCCCGCCAGCGCCGTCCCGACGATGGGCTCCAGCAGGTGGTAGGCATCCTGGATGTCCGCCACGTTCTGATGGCCATGCGCGTTGAATGCCGCTGCGGCCAGGATCAGGATTGCGCCGTTCACCAGCAGCGCCAGCCCCAGCGACACGATGGTGTCCAGCCGTGACAGGCCGATGGCCTCGCGCTTGGCGGCTTCGGTGTTGGCCGTCATGCGCGTCTGTACGATGGACGAATGCAGGTACAGGTTGTGCGGCATCACCGTCGCGCCCAGGATGCCGATCGCCAGGTACAGCGGCTCGCGCTGGCTCACGGCCTGCCACGACGGCATCAGCCCGGCCGCCACCGAAGGCCAATGCGGCTTGATGAGCACCAGCTCAACGAAGTAGCAGAGCCCGATCGTGAGGATGAGCCCCAGCACGATGGCTTCCAGCTGGCGAAAGTTCTTGCCCTTCAGGCCCAGCACGATCAGCGTGTCCAGCGCGGTGAGCGCCACGCCCCACAGGATCGGCACGCCCAGCAGCAGGTGGAAGGCCAGCGCGCAACCGAGTACCTCAGCCAGGTCGCACGCAATGATCGACAGTTCGGCCAGCAGCCACTGCACGCGCAAGGCACCGCGCTGATAGCGGTTGCGCGACGCGCGCGCCAGATCCATGCCGGTGACGATGCCCAGCCGGGCCGACAGGCACTGCAGCACCATCGCCGCCAGGCTGGAGAGCACCACCACGAACAGCAGCGCATAGCCGTAGCGCGAACCGGCCTCGATGTCGGTGGCCCAGTTGCCCGGGTCCATATAGCCGACCGACACCAGCAGCCCCGGCCCCGCAAAGCGCAGCAGCTTCTTCCACAGCGGCAGGCCGGGCGGTACGGCAACGGTGCCGCGCACCTCTGAAGGACAGAAGGGCGCGGTGGCGGTGGTGGGCAGGCGGAACATGCGCGGTGGATTAAGGAAAATGCAATCGGAATTTCGGAATGATAGCTAAATGCCACGTTGCATGCCCGAAGCCGCGCCGGGGATGTGTTCGTGGGGCGACTTCCTCGTCACGTGTCTCCACACATTTAAGGCAAAGCTCAGTCCGTTGCGGTAGATTTCGACCTTCGCCGGCGCCTGTTTTCCAGGTGCCGGTTGTCCGTTTACCGTCATTACCGCCGCCGAGATTCCCGCGCATGAACGCCATCCTCCTTATCGAAGACGATTTGCCGCTGGGCACTGCGCTGGCCCGCGCGCTGCGTCAGGCCGGCTACAACGCGACCTGGGTGCGCCGCCTGGTCGACGCGCAGAAATGGATCACCACCAACACCTTCGAAGCCATCGTGCTCGACCTGGGGTTGCCCGATGGTGAGGGCCATACCTTCCTGGAAGAGCTGCGCGCGGCGCACAGCGACGTGCCCGTCATCATTGCGAGCGCGCGCGATGCGCTGTCGGAACGCCTGAAGGGACTCGATTCCGGCGCGGACGATTTTCTCGTCAAGCCGTTCCCTGTGGACGAACTCATCGCCCGCCTGCGCGCCGTGCTGCGTCGCCATGCCGGGCAGAGCACCAATCAGTGGAACGTCGGCAACCTGGTGGTGGAGCCCTCGCAGAAGCGCGTGACGCAAGAGGGCCAGGTCATCGAACTCACGCCGCGCGAATACCAGCTGCTGCTCGAGCTTGTGCGCCGCGCCCACCGCTGGGTGCCGCGCGAAACGCTGATGGATGCGCTCTATCGCGAGGGCGACAGCGTCAGCGCCAACGCGCTCGAAGTCGTCATCCACCACCTGCGCCGCAAGCTCGGCAACGAAACCATCCAGACCATTCGCGGTGTCGGCTACATGATCGGCGGCAACCGCGGGGCCGCCCAATGAAGCTGGCGGTTCCAGCCATCCTGCGGGTTCGCTCGCTGTCGTTTCGCCTGTATGTGCTGATCCTGCTGGCGCTGGTGTTGATGCTGCTGGTGCAGCTCGTCATCGCGCATCTGGAAATCTCGCGCACCAACAGCCGCCAGGTGGTGAGCGATCTGCGCATGTCGGCGCAGGCCTATGCGGACCTCACCACGCTCAACATGGATGACGTGCCGCGCCGCGAAGAATTCCTGCGCCGCCTCACCGACATCAAACTGGGTTTGTCGCTGCCCAACATCCTGCCGGGCGAATTCCGCTACGTGCTGTGCGATCGCGCCGGCACCGTCATCACCGCGTTGCCCGGTGCGCCCACCATGCCATGCGGCAAGGCGCACGGCACCGTCGTCGAGATCATGCTGGAAGGCAAGCCGTGGCGCAGCTACACGGTCGACAGCGTCGACGGCAAGATTTCCGCCACGGTGGCGCAGCCGCTGACGGCCTACGAGCGCGCCATTCGCGATCTCTTCCAGGAAGTGGCGGTGGCGCTGGCCATCCTGGCGAGCGCGCTGATGGTGATGGTCGGCTGGGCCGCGCACCAGGGCCTCAAGCCCTTGCGCACGCTGACGCGTCAGGTGGAGGCGCGCGACTCCGCCGACCTCGACCCCGTGCAGAGCGTCGAACATGCGGAGCTGAAACCGCTGGTTGAAGCCTTGAACGGGTTGTTCGCGCGCGTGCGTCGCGGCATCGAGGCGGACCGCCGTTTCTTTGCCGATGCCGCGCACGAACTGCGCACGCCGCTCGCCGCCATTCAGGCGCAGGCGTATGTCGTGTCGCATTCCGACAGCGAAGACGATCGTTCGACCGCGCTGCGCGAGTTTGATCGCGGCATTTCGCGTGCAACGCAGTCGCTCGCCAAGCTGCTCGCCATCGCCCGGCTGGACGCGCGCCGCGTCGAGGCGCAACTTGCGCAGGGCGCGTTGTCCGACCTGGCAGGCTGCGCGCGCAGCGGGGTGATCCAGCAGGCGTCGCGAGCCGAGCGTCGCAACATCACGCTGTCGTACGACGGCGCCAACCAGGCGTGGGTCTCGGTCTCGCATGAAGACGCTGCGACGCTGGTGGAAAACGTGCTCGACAACGCCGTACGCGAAACACCCAACGGTGGCGAGGTGCGCGTGGCCGTCAAGCGCATCGAGCAGGCCGGCGCACCCATGGTCGAACTGCGCATTGAAGACTCCGGCCCCGGTATCCCGCCCGACGAGCGCGATCGCGTGTTCGAGCGTTTCTACCGCCCGCGCACCAGCCAGTCGCAGGGCAGTGGCCTGGGCCTGGCGATCGTGCGCCGTATCGTTGAATTGGGGAATGGCTCGGTGGCCATCGAAGACGGCCTGGCCCATGCAGAAGGCAGGGGCTGCGCGATCGTGATCCGCCTGCCTGCGCTGGATTCCGCGCCCGAGCCGATCGAGCCCGACGATGCGCCTCCCGGCATGGCCGACACGCCCAGCCATTGATTGGCGCGGCTCGCGCTTGGTTGTCCTGGCACTGGTGGCGCTGGGGCATCTGATGCTGCTGGCGTGGTGGCGCGATCGGCCGATGCCGATTCCGCACGATGCATTCCCGGTGCTGCAAGGGCAGTTGCTCAGCCTCGAGATTCCGCATGCGCCGACGCTGCAGGCCGAGCGCAGCCGGCCGGCGGCAGCGCAGTTGCCTCCAACCCATTCCATGCCGCATTCGACCGAGCCAGCTCAGAACCGTATGCCTGCCGCGCCGGCGGGTGCCGATGCGGTTGAGGCGCGCACGCTCGATCTGGGCGCACCACCGATGCCCAGCCCGCACGCGCGGTCCCATGCCGAAAACAACATCGCCCAGAGCACTGGGCGCGGTACGGGCCACGCCTTCGGGCCAGACGTCGCCTCGTCGCCACGCGCTGCAAGGCCGATCGAGGAGTCGCGCGGCGCTGCGGGCCGCTGGCAAGCCCGCGTGGAAGTGGGCGGCAGCGCTTACTGCCTTAGCGCGCAAGACCCAAGCCTGCGCCGCGATCCCTTTGAAAAGGCACTGGCCGTGCCTTCCCTCTGCCGCTGATCAGTAACCGACCGTGAAACGCTGGCGCGGGTGCGCCGGCTTTTCCGTTTCGTCGAGGAAGGCGATGGCGAAATCCTCCATCGAAATCCAGGGCTTGCCGTTCGCATCCACCAGCAGCGAATCCTTGCCGACGCGGAAGTGCCCCGTGCGCTCGCCCGGCTCGAAAATGGCCGACGGCGAAACGAAGGTCCAGTTCAGCTCGGTTTCCTTGCGCAGCGCATTGAGGAAATCGCGGCCGGCCGAGGCTTCTTCAAAGTACTCCTTGGGAAACTGCGGCGTGTCGATCAGCGCGACGCCCGGTGCCACTTCGAGGCTGCCGGCGCCACCCACGACCAGCAGGCGCGGCACGGCGGCCTTCTTCACCGCTCCAACGATCTGGTCGGCATTGGCCTGCAGGAAACGCACGGTGCTGTAGGCCACATCGTTGCCGGCAAGCGCGGCCACGAGCGCCGCCTGGTCAGCCACGTCGACATCCTTGGTCGTCAGGCCGGCACGCGCCGGCAGCTTCGAGGCGGTGCGCGCAATGGCCGTCACCTGGTGGCCGCGGCGCAGCGCTTCGTCGATCAGGCGGGTGCCCACGCGCCCCGTGGCGCCGATGATTGCGATCTTCATGGTCAATTCCTTGTGGTCGGTCTGGGTGGTTGAAACGTTATATGTAATTAATGCAGTTACATATAGGGATAAAAAAATAGGCCGGCATGCGGCCCGGCTAGGCCCGACGGCGGCGGCGCTGCGCGTGCCCTACCTCGCTGAGAATGCTGGCGATGGTCTGCGCAGCCAGCTCGGCTTCCAGCGCGGCCTGCGCGCGCTCCGTCACGCGCTCCAGCACGCCGGTGATCTCGCGGCCGACCTCGCACGCCGGGTTGGGCGTGTTGGGCGGCAGCGCAATCAGCACCGGAGATTCCACCACACGAAAGACGTCGAGCAGCGTGATGCGATCTGCCTGCCGCGCCAGCGTGGCGCCGCCTGTTGCGCCCATCTGCGAGGTCACAAAGCCAGCGTCCGCCAACTGCGCCACCAGACGCCGGATCAGCGCCGGGTTCGTGCCCACGCTGCCAGCAATGAGCGAAGACGGCACCGGCCCCTCCGCGCTGGCAAGCAGGGTGAGGATATGCACGGCGACGGCAAAGCGGCTGCTGGTAGACATGGAGTTAGGCGCCAAAGTGTAACCATGTTAGATACACTTTGGCGCGCAGTCAACCCGGCAATCAGACGTGCATTTCAGAAGGCTGCGCCCAATGCCGCCGCCCGCGCTTTGGCATCGGCCTTGGTGGCTGCAAGCAGATCGGGCGCCGTGAGCGTGGGGGCGGCACTGATTTCGGTCACGTCTTCAATGCCGAGAAAACGGAGCCAGCGGCGCAGATAGGGCTTCTGGAAATCGTCCGGCGATTCGCTGGCACCCTCCTTGTGTGCGGCGTACGCCCCAGCGCTGGCGTAGATGAGCGCCGCCTTCTTGCCCGAGAGCAGCGCCTGATAGCCCGTGGCGGGCGACCAGTTCCAGTTCTGCCCCGGCAGCGTCACCACATCAATGAAGTGCTTGAGCCGATACGGCACACCGAAATTCCACATCGGTACGGAAAAGAGGTAATGGTCGGCCGCGTTGAACCGCTGCGCTAACGCCACGGCGCGCTGCCATTGCGCACGCTGCTGCGGCGTGGCGGTCTGGGTGCGCAAGACGGCAAACTTGGCGCCGATCATGTCGGCGTCGAACTCGGGCAGGTCGATGTCCCGGCTCCACAGGTCGATCGTGTCCATCTCGTGGCCGGGGTGCGAGGTGCGGTACGCGTCGAGAAAATGCTTGGCCACGTCGATGGAGTGGGACAGCGTTTTCATGGGTGATGCTTCGATATAAAGCAGGCGGGTCATGCTGGGCTCCTGATACGTTTTACGCAGCGTTGAAGAAGTTGAGGCCCACCGTGCCGACAATCACCAGTCCGATGCAGGCCAGGCGCGCGGGCTGCACGCTCTCGCCAAAGAGCACGATGCCCAGCACCGTCACGCCCACCGAGCCGATGCCCGTCCAGATGGCGTAGGCGGTGCCTGCGGGCAGGCCGCGCATGGCATGCGTGAGCAGGAAGACGCTTGCAAGCGCCGTCACGATGCCGAGCACGCTAGGGATGGGGCGCGTCCAACCTTGCGCAAATTTGAGCGAGACCGCCATGGCGATCTCCACAGCCCCGGCTGCCAGCAGCCAGAGCCAGGCGGTTTGAAGCATGGGACCTCCGAGATGTCCGCTGCCGGGCCGGCAAGCGGATGCGTTGCGATGCACTCAGAGTAAGGACGGCGCGGTGCGGCAACAAGTACGCACCTGGAGGTAACCACCAGGGGCGGCGCGGGTATGGGTGTCAGGGCATCCGGGCGTCCGGGCGCCCACCAAACGATCTGTACGCCGCGTCGGCAAAAACGCAATTCGCTGCCGTGTCGCGGCGCCCGATCGGCACCATCGTCGGCACCGCTGCTCCTAAGCTAGACGCCATGCAAGGCGGCTTGCCGCCATCCTTGGATTCATTCTGGCGTTCAACCATTAGGAGCGTTGTCATGGCCCTTCGGGATTTCAAAGTGCTGACTTTCGACGTCGTCGGAACGTTGATCGATTTCGAGGGCGGCATGCTCGCCTACCTGCGCCGTGCGGTGCCCGACAGCAAGATCACCGACGAGGATTTTCTTGGCGCCTACCGGGCCGCGCGCAAACGCGGCCAGACCGAGTGGTACCCCGACGACCTGGTGCCGTGCTGGCACATCGTCGCGCAGCAGCTTGGCTTGCCCGATACCGATGCGCTGGCGCGCGGCTTTCGCGATTCGGTAGCCGAATGGCCGGCGTTTCCCGATTCGGTGGAGGCGCTGCAGCGGTTGGGCAAGCGTTTCAAGCTCGTCACCATGACGAACGCGCAATCATGGGCGCTCGATCATTTCCAGCGGACGCTGGGCGCCCCGTTCGACCTGCTGCTCAGCTGCGACGACGCCCTGTGCGAAAAGCCCGATGCGCAGTATTTCGCCTATGCACGCGGCCGCTATGAAGGCGCGTGGGGCTTCAAGCAGGCCGACAACCTGCACGTGGCGCAGAGCCAGTACCACGACATCGGCATCTCGAAACGCCTCGGCATCACCACCTGCTGGATCGAGCGCCGGCACGGAATGAAAGATTCCGGCGGCACCATCGAATCCGAGCACACCGTGCCGGATTACCACTTCCATACGCTCGCCCAGTTGGCCGATGCGGTCGAGGCTGGAGAATGAAGCGCGACGACATTGCCGCCCCCGTCGCCGATCTGCTGCCGGACCTCGTGGCACTGCGCCGCGACCTGCATGCGAATCCGGAGCTTGCCTACGAAGAACACCGCACGGCGGGCATCGTCGCGCAGTCGCTGCGGGTATTGGGTCTGGCGGTGGAAGAAGGCATCGGCGGCACCGGCGTGGTGGGCACGCTGCGCGGCGGCCGGGGCACGCGCAGCGTTGCCCTGCGCGCCGACATGGACGCGCTGCCGATGGTGGAGCTGGGCCGCTCAGCGCACGCGAGCCGCATGCAGGGCAAGCACCACGGCTGCGGGCATGACGGCCACACCAGCATGCTGATCGGCGCTGCGCGCCAGCTTGCGCGAACGGGCATCGACGGCACCGTCCACTTCATCTTCCAGCCGGCCGAAGAGGGTCAGGCCGGCGCGCGCCGGATGATCGAAGACGGCCTGTTCGAGCGTTTTCCGTGTGACAGCGTCTACGCACTGCACAACTGGCCGGATCTACCGCTCGGTCATGCGCAGACACGGCCCGGCCCGATCATGGCGGCGGCAGACCGGTTCGACATCACCGTGCGGGGCCGTGGCGGGCATGCGGCCCAGCCTCACCACACGCCGGATGCCATCCTCGCCGCCAGCCAGTTGGTGGCGCAACTGCACACCATCGTGTCGCGCCGGATCGACCCGAACGAATCGGCGGTGCTGTCCGTCACACGCATCGAAGGCGGCCACAGCCACAACGTGCTGCCGGCCGAGGTGCGCATCACCGGCACCGTACGTAGCTTCGATGCGGTATCGCAGGATCGCATCGAGGCGGCGCTGCGGGACACGGCCAACGGCATCGCGCTGAGCAGCGGCACGCAGATGGAAGTGGATTACCGCCGCTATTACCCGGCGACCATCAACACGCGGCCCGAAGCGCTGCTCGCGTTGGATGCGGCGCAGGCGATCGGCCTGGAGGCCGCAGAGGCGCCACGCGCTGCCTTCACCTCTGAAGACTTTGCTTTCATGCTGCAGCGCAAGCCCGGCGCCTATCTCTGGCTCGGCCAAGGTCGTGCAGATGCCGGCCCCGATGGCGAATACCCGCTGCACCACCCGTGTTACGACTTCAACGACGACGCGTTGCCGCTGGGCGTGCGCTGGTTCTGCGAGGTCGCCCGCCGCGCGTTGGCCGCCGTTCCATCTGCTGCTTGAACTGCGGCCATGCGCGTCGCCCTTTCGATATTGCGGCCTTAGAAATCCGCGACCTTGCCCCAGGCCGAGTGCTTGAAGCGCGCAGGGTCGTAGGGGGCCGGGTCGAAGATCGGCTTTTCGCCGGTCACCAGATCCGCGATCAGATGGCCGGCACCGGGGCCGATACCGAAGCCGTGGCCCGAGAAGCCCGCGGCCAAAATGAACCCAGGAATCTCCGGCACCTCGCCGATACCGGGCACGCCGTCCGGCGTGTTGTCGACGAAACCGGCCCAGGCGTTGGCGATGCCCGCTTGGCCCAGCACCGGCAGCAGTTCGACGGCGCGGTTGTAGGTTTGCTTGACCGCTGCCGCATCGGGCCGCGGGTCGAGAATGCGCATGCGCTCCATGGGCGTCGGGGCATCGAGCCGCCACCGCGCGAGTGTTTCGTGGCCCGCGCGAATGCCTTCCAGGCCGCCGGGGAACACATTGCGCCAGCGCTTCGCGAACATCGGCAGAAACTGCGGCGCGAAGCGCAGCAGCTGTGCCGTCGGGTCCACGCGTCCGCGGCCGCTGATGGCCAGGTTGTAGCTGCCATCGCTGCGGCGGGTGATGGATACGCGTGCAGTGTGCAGGGCGTCAGGCACTGGCTCGGTCACCCCCGTCACACGCACGATGGACTGGCGAACGGTCGCCTGCGGAAAACGAATGCCCAGTTGGCGACAGAACGACGAGGCCCAGGCGCCGCCGGCAAACACCACGGTGCGGGTCTTGATGGTTCCGGCTTCGGTGACGACGCCGCTCACGCGGCCGCCCTCGATTTCAATGCCGCGTGCGGCGCAATTCTGGTGAACGGTGCCGCCGAGCTTCATGAGCGCAGCCGCCACAGACGGTGCAGCCTTGGCCGGGTCGGCCGTGCCGTCGCTCGGTGAGAACACGCCGCCCTTCCACGCGCGACCGGTCAGGCGGCCACGCTCGGAGGCTTCCTGGCTGCTCAGCATGTGCGTGGTCACGCCGGCCGTCTTTGCGAAATCGCGCCACTTCGTCCAGCGGGCAAGTTCTTCTTCGTCGTTGCTGAGATAGAGCAGGCCGCAGCGGCGGAAGCCCGTGTCTTCGCCCGTGTCGGCGGCAAACTGCTCCCACAGTTCGAGGCTCTTGGTGGCCATCGGCAGTTCACGCGCATCGCGGTTCTGCTGTCGGCACCAGCCCCAATTGCGGCTCGACTGTTCGGCCCCGATGCGGCCCTTTTCGACCACGGCCACCGACACGCCGCGCCTGGCCAGGTAGTAGGCAGCAAAGACGCCGATGATGCCGCCGCCGATCACGACGACGTCGGCCTGCGCTGGAAGGGGAGAGGCGCTCTCGATGAGGCGCAACGGTTGAGACATGACTCGCTTTCCTCGTTCGTTCAGGCCTGGGCGTTTTGCACCACGTAGAACTTGGCGACGCGCTCCGTGCTGAGCCATCCGATGGCGGTGCCCTGCGGCACGAAGATGGCATCGCCGGCACTCACGGACAGCGCGCTGCCATCCGGGCCAGCGAACTGCACACCGCCATCAAGCACGTACATGAACTCGTTCACCGGATGCGCGCGGACGATGCGGTGATAGGGCGTCGAGTCCCAGGTGCCGGCGCGGTATTGCGTTGGCTCGTCGGTGAAGACGTTGTCGCTGCGGCACTGCGGAACTGGCCCGATCAGGACTTCCGGCGCCGGGCCGCCCGAGGGTTTGAAGTCCGCATCGGCGTGCAGCGGGATGAGCGCAGGCGTGGTCGGTGTGTTGATGACAGCAGCGCAGAACACGAATCGAACGCCCGTGGCAGCCTCGATGCGCACGGCCGTGCCGGATGCGATGACCGCGCCCGCGCCCGGGCCGATCACGTGCGGTGCAGAGCCCGGCGCGGTGAGCGTCAACTCGCCCTCCACGACGGCGAGCGTCTCGGTATGGGGAAAGCGCGCGACCTCCCGTTCGCCGACAAAGCTCGCCCGGCCGGCGCTCATCGCGTTGGGTCCTTCCCAGGCAATCTCCCGTTCTTGCGCGAAGGGGTCGTCGGGGTTCAGGGCGGCAGGCCGGAACGCGGTTGAGATTGGGGCGCCATCGGCGCGATGCAGCATCAGGGCGGTTGTCATGCAGGTTGTTCCTCACCGCATCCAGCAGTGGACTCGGTTTCGAGGGCGTCAGCGTTGGTTGGGAAAGAGCCGTTCGATCGGACAGTGCGTTTTGATGAACGGCGATTTGATGACGATGTAGCTGAAATATTTGGCAATGCCGATGTTGCGTTCCAGCAGCTCTTCAATCACCTCCTGGTAGTGATTGACGCCGCGCGTGATGAAGCGCAGCAGGTAGTCGTAGCCGCCGGAGAGCAGGTGGCACTCGAGCACCTCGTCCACCTCCCGGATGGCCGCTTCGAAGCGCACGAAGGTTTCGCGGTGGTGGTCCGACAGCGTGACTTCGGTGAAGACGGTCAGCGTGTCGCCGAGCTTTTCCAGGCGGATGTGCGCGCCGTAGCCGGAGATGTAGCCGGCTTGCTCCAGGCGCTTGACGCGGATCAGGCATGGGCTGGGCGACAGGCCCACGGCGTCGGCCAGGTCCACGTTCGTCATGCGCCCGTTCTTCTGCAGTTGGGCGAGGATGCGCAGGTCCAGACGATCGATCTTGAGAGCTTCGGTCATGGCAGGGGCGAAGGCGTGGAAGATAGATCCGATTCTGCGGCAGCCGGTGTCTTTTGTGTCAGCTTGTTGGGGCCTGTTGCTACCGGTTGCATCAGGCGAGCGCCGCACGCACGGCCGGCATGGCCAGCACGTCGTCGAGCGTCTTCTTCAGGCGCGCGAGCAGTTGGGCGAATTCGTCTTCGGTGTAGGTCAGCGCGGGGGCGAAGCCGAGGATGTTGTCGCCAAACGCCCGGAACACGAGACCGTTGCCATAGGCAGCCGCGGCAATCAGGTTGGGCAGGCCAAGTGCGGCATCGAAGCCGCGCTTGGTGGCCTTGTCGCTCACCAGTTCCAGTGCGCCTAGCAGGCCGCGATGACGCGAGTCGCCCACCAGCGGATGCGTGAGCAAGCCGTCCAGTCCGGCCGCAAAGCTGGCCGCGCCGCGCTGGCCGTTGGCGAGGATGCCGCCTTCTTCGTACAGGCGCAGCACTTCAAGCGCCACCGCTGCGCTTACCGGATGGGCCGAATACGTGGCACCGTGGCCGATCGGCACACCGGCCGGCGCGCCGTCGGCAATGCCGGCGTAGATCTGGTCGGAAATCAGCGTCGCGCCCATCGGCACGTAGCCTGCCGTGAGCCCCTTGGCCATCGTCATGATGTCCGGGTCGACGCCTTCGGCATCGCAGGCAAACATCGGGCCGGTGCGTCCGAAACCGGTGATGACTTCGTCCACGACGAACAGGATGCCCAGTTCGCGCGTGGTGTCGCGCATGGCTTTGAGCCAGCCCTTGGGCGGGACGATCACGCCGCCGGAGCCCTGGATCGGCTCGCAGAAGAACGCGGCGACGTTGTCCGCGCCCAGTTCCGCCACCTTGGCCCGCAATGCCGCCACCGATGCCGCGATGATGCCTTGCGCATCCGCCGGGTTGGCCGCGCGGTATGGGTTGGGCGAGGGGATGTAATGCTGCGTCGGCAGCGGCAGGTCGAAACCGCGATGGAACGCAGGCAGCGCCGTCAGCCCCGCGCCGGTAGACGACGAGCCGTGATACCCGCGCTCCAGCGAAATGAAATGCTTCTTCGTCGGCTTGCCGATGGCATTGAAGTACTGGACGATGAAACGCACCGCCGCGTCCACCGCCTCGGACCCACCCAGCGTGAGATAGACGTGATTGAGCGAGCGCGGCGTGATCTGCACGAGCTTGTCGGCCAGGCGGATGGCGGGCTCGCTGCTGAAGTGAAAGTAGCCCGTGGCGTAAGGCAGGCGGCGCATCTGCTCGGCGGCGGCCTGCACCACGCTCTCCTGGCCATAGCCGACGTTGACGCACCAGAGGCCCGCAAAGGCGTCGAGCAGTTCGTTGCCGTGCGCGTCAGTCAGCCACGCACCGCGTCCGGATGTCAGCACGGTCGGCCCGCGTTGCTCGTGGGTGCGCCAGGCGGCCACCGGGTGGATCAGGTGTGCGCGGTCGATGGCGTCAAGCGAGGCAAGCTGGGGCAGATCGGTGAGCTGGGTCATGGCAGAGTCCGTTCGTGCAGTGAAGGCAATCAATGGACTCAAGAGTAGGCTGTGCGGCCTGAGGCTTGGTGCTGCTTTGCGCGGGAAGAACGCAGCGTGCTGCTGTTGTTCGGCGCGCAGCAGCAGATCGTGCGGCGCGCCGTTTGATGCATGGTTTCAGTAGCCGAGCGAACGGTCCACCAGCCCGACCATGGGTTCGCCGGCGGTGAAGCGGCGCAGGTTGTCGATCACCACCGCTGCTGCGGAAAGCGGCTGCGTCATGCTGGCAATGTGCGGTGTGATGTGGACGCGCGGATGGCGCCACAACGCATGGCCGGCGGGCAGCGGCTCGGGGTCGGTCACGTCGAGCATGGCTTCGCTGAGCTGCCCACTGTCGAGCGCTGCAAGCAGGTCGTCGTTCACCAGCTGCGGGCCGCGGCCCACATGCACCAGCGCGGCGCCTTGCGGCAGTTGGCCGAACAGCGCTGCGTTCAGCACACCGCGCGTGGCATCGGTCAGCGGCATCAGGCAGATCAGGATGTCGGTGCGCGCCAGGAAGGCGGCGAGTTCCTCTTGCCCGGCAAAGCACTGCACACCGTCGATGGCATGGCGCGATCGGCTCCAGCCCGCGCAGTCGAAACCGAACCCCTGCAACTGCGCCAGCACGGCCTGCCCCAGCGAGCCGAGCCCCAGCACGCCAATGCGGCGTTCATTGGCGGGCCGCACCGGCAGCGGACGCCATTGCTCGGCCTGCTGCTGACGCCGGTAGGCAGGAATATCGCGGTGCAGGCTCAACACGGCATGCGTGACGTACTCCACCATGCCGCGCACGATGCCGGGCTCGACCATGCGCACCACGGGCAGCGTGGGCGGCAACGCTGCAAAGTTGAATTGATCGACCCCCGCGCCCGAGGAGAACAGCACCTCCAGGTGCGGAAACTGGGTCGCGATATCGGCGGGCGGCTCCCAGGCTGCAAGAAAGCGCACCCGCAGCGGATCGCCGATGTCGGGCCAGATGCGGAACTCGATGTCGGGCGCGTGCTGGCGGAACACCTCGGCCCATTGCCGGCCGCGGACGGGGTCGGACTTGTAGAGGAAAGTGGTCGTCACGATATGGTGTTGGCGCGGTGTTCGAGGTTCAACCCATCGCCTGGGTCACGATGGCAAACAGCGTTGGGCCGCCGGGCGGCGTGGTGAGCGGCGCGCCGCGCACCATGGTGGTGGGGGCGTCCACGCGCAGCAGGCCGATGCTCTCCAGCCACTCCGCCAGGCCGCTGTCGAAATCGATGTCGATGCGGGTGAAGTGGCCGGCGTTGATGCCCGCCAGATGCGCGATCAGTGCCTTGGCGCTCTCGGCGTCGGGGGCGACCACGGGGCCGATGGCGTGGCCGCGTCCGAATCGGCGCAGCATCGCGAAACCGCGCGCCTCGCCGTCATCGTCCAGTACGACGCAGGCGTCTGCGCTGGCGAGCAGATCGTCGATCAGTGCATCGCGCGGCATGCCCCGTGCCTGGGCGTCGAGCCGGCGCAAGTCCGCAGCCTCATTGAGCCCAGCAGGGCGCAGGCGCCAGCCGGCGGGCAGGGCGATCAGCGGCGTGGGTTGCGCAATGCCCTGGTGCTGGCGCATCTCGCCGGTGCGCACAAAGCCCAGTCGCTCATAGAGGCCGCGTCCTTCTGCGGTGGCATGCAGCAGCACGGTGTGGTTGTCCAGACCGTCGAGCAGCGCGCTCATCAGGCGATGGCCGATGCGCCGGCCCTGGCATGCGGGCGTCACGATCACCAGCCCGATGGTGGCGTGGCGCGGGCCCCAGCGCCAACGTTGCGCGGTGGCGATGATCTGGCCGTCGCGCTCGGCCACGATGCCCTCCGCGTGCGCAAAACTCTGCGCCCAGTCGGCCGGGCGGTGCGGCCAGCGCTGCTCTTCCGACAGGGCGTGCGTCTGGGCCAGATCGTCGGCGGTCATGGGGCGCAGCACTACGCCGTCGTCGGCGGGCGGGTGCTGGGCGGGTACGGACGAGGAAGACATGGGAGGTTCCTTCCGGCGAAGGATGAGGGTGGCACCGGCACTTATCTTGGACGACATCGCGGCCCGGAGCCAGATCGAATTCGGGTTTGCCCGCAATTTGCAAGCATCGTCTGCGCAGGGTGTGGCTTTCGCAATTCGATGCGGTAGCGCCCTCGGTTACGAAACCAAATGCCGAGCCTTCCTGCCTAGCATCAATGACCTCATTTCGATATGGGCGCCGGGCTTCGGCGCCTCCCAATTTCGTGGCCAAATTCGACCCCCAGACCATTCGCGTGCCCTCCAGCCATTTCATCGGCGGCAGGCTTGTGCCCGACGCGGGCCGCATCACCGTGCGTCGCCCTTCCGACAACGCCGTGCATGCGGAGCTGCCGCTGGCGGACGCTTCCACCGTCGACGCTGCCGTGCAGGACGCCTGGCAAGCCTGGCGCACGACGGACTGGGCGCGCCGTGCCCCGCGTGACCGGGCGCGCGTGCTGCGCCGGTGGGCCGACCTGATCGACGCCGACGTGGCCAACATGGCGCCGCTCGAGGCCGTGTGCTCCACGCGCCCGCTGCGCGACGCCGCTGCCTGGGACGTGCCATTCACCGCCGAAGGCCTGCGCTTCTTTGCCGAATACGCCGACAAGCTTGGCGGCGACGTGGCGGCCACGCGGCACGACAACCTTGGCATGGTGGTGGCCGAGCCGTATGGCGTGGTCGGCGCGATCACGCCGTGGAATTTCCCGCTGGTGATGGTCTCGTGGAAGGTCGGCGCGGCGCTGGCCGCCGGCAACGCAGTCGTGCTCAAGCCTTCCGAATTGACGCCGTATTCGGCCATCCGGTTGGCTGAACTCGCCATCGAAGCAGGCGTGCCGCCAGGCCTCTTCAACGTGGTGCAGGGCGACGGCCGCACCACGGGCGACGCACTGACGCGGCATCCGTTGATTTCCAAGATGACCTTCACCGGCTCGACCCGCACCGGCGCCGCCATCATGGCGACCTGCGCCTCGCATGGCCCGAAGCCCGTCACGCTGGAGCTGGGCGGCAAGAGTCCGCAGCTCGTCTTTGCTGACGCGCCGGATATCGACCGGCTGGCGGGCCTTGTCGCAAGCGCCATCACTGGCAACGCGGGCCAGGTGTGCGTGGCCGGCTCGCGGCTGATCGTGCAACGGCAGATTGCCCAGGCATTGATCGAACGCATCACCGCCCGCTTTGCCGCGCTGCGGCCCGGCGCCACCTGGGACGACGCCGCCACGCTGCCGCCGATCATTTCGGCCGCGCAGGCGGGGCGCATTCTCGACATCGTGGAGCGGTCGCGCGATGCCGGCGCGCAGGTGCGCTGCGGCGGCGGCCTGTTTGGCGACGGCCCCGGCGGGGCGTATTTCCAGCCCACGCTGCTCGAAGGCGTGCGCGCAGACAACCCGGCCGTGCAGGAAGAAATCTTCGGCCCCGTGCTGACCGTGCAGACCTTCGATGACGAAGAGGAGGGCCTGGCACTCGCGGCGCACGAACACTACGGTCTGGCTGCCGGCGTGCACACCGCAGACATCGGACGCGCGCTGCGCGCCATGCGCGGCATTGCGGCGGGCACGGTGTGGATCAACCGCTATGGGCGCAGCGCCGATTTCGTCATTCCCACCGGCGGCTATCACCAATCGGGTATCGGCAAGGATCTGGGCCGGCAAGCCGTGGAGGCCAACCTGCGCTTCAAAAGTGTGCTGATCGATTTTGCTGCGACGCATTAACGTGCCTTGGCGGTGCGCGGGGCACGCCAGCGGTGCAGACCGCATGGCATGCCGCGAGTGCCATTCGAAACAGCAGCTTTCTCACGTGAGACCGCGCATTTCCCTACAACCGTTGCGAGTCTGCGTGCTTCAATGATTTCGTCATAACCGTGCTGCAAAGACGGCATAACGGCAGCCACCTTCAGGACCTGAGGACCTCACACCATGACCTTCCGCCCCAAGTACATCACCTTTGACTGCTATGGCACGCTCACGCGCTTTCGCATGGGCGAGATGACGCGCGAGTTGTTTGCAGACCGTATTCCGGCCGAGCAGATGGAGCAGTTCATTGCCGACTTCACCGCCTACCGCTTCGACGAGGTCCTGGGCGACTGGAAACCGTACGAGGTGGTCCTGAAGAACGCCGTGCGCCGCCTGTGCAAGAAATGGAAGATCCAGTACTTCGACACCGACGGCCAGGCCTACTACGACGCGGTGCCGACGTGGGACCCGCATGCCGACGTGCCGGCAGGTCTGGCCAAGGTCGCCAAGGAAATCCCGCTGGTGATCCTGTCCAACGCCGACGACGCGCAGATCCAGAAGAACGTGGCAATGCTCGGTGCGCCGTTCCACCGCGTGTACACCGCACAGCAGGCCCAGGCCTACAAGCCGCGCCTGAAGGCGTTCGAATACATGTTCGATTCGCTCGGCTGCAACCCGGAAGACGTGCTGCACGTGTCATCCAGCCTGCGCTACGACCTGATGTCGGCCGACGACCTCGGCATCGTCAACAAGGTGTTCGTCAACCGTGGCCACGGGCCGGGCAATCCGGCGTACCGTTACACCGAGATCCAGGACATCGGCGGCCTGCCCGGTGTTGTTGGCCTCTAAGCCGAGTCTGCATCGTCGCCCCACATGACCTCCATGAAACTCGACTCCTACTGGAACGACTCGGTGCCCGCGCTGGCGCTGGACGCGCACGATCTGCCGGCGCAGGCAGACGTGGTGATCGTCGGCGGCGGTTTCACGGGGTTGTCGGCGGCGCTGGCGCTGGCCCGGCGCGGCGCCAGCGTGGTCGTGCTGGAAGCGGGCGAGCGGGTGGCGCCCGAGGCGTCGGGGCGCAACGGCGGTCATGTGAACAACGGCCTGGCCGTCGACTACGCCGACCTGGCCGCCAAGGTTGGCATCGACCGCGCCCGTGCGTGGTATCACGCCTACGACGCCGCCGTGGACACGGTCGAGCGCATCGTGCGCGACGAGGGCATCGCCTGCGACTTCCAGCGCAACGGCAAACTCAAGCTCGCCACCAGGCTGTATCAGATGGACGCCCTGCAACGCAGCGCGGACCGGCTGATTGCGGATGGTGTGGATCGGGATGTCGAGATACTCGATGCCGCCCGCGTGCGCGCGGAGGTGCAGAGCGAGCGCTTCCAAGGCGGCTTGCTCTACAAGCGCAGCGGCCAGATGCACATGGGTCGTTTCGCGCAAGGCTTGGCCATGGCGGCGCAACGCCAGGGCGCCCAGATTCATACGCGCACTTGCGTGCAACGCGTCGAGCGTGTGCAGGGGCAGGTGCATCGCATCCACACCACGCGCGGCACGGTGCTGGCCAAGCAGGTGCTGCTGGCGACCGGCGCGTCGCGTCATGGCGGTTACGGCACGTTCGGCTGGCTGCGTCGGCGCATCGTTCCCATCGGCAGCTTCATCGTCACCACCGAACCGCTCGGTGCGGAGCGTGCGCACGCGTTGCTGGCAGCGCGCCGCACGTATGTGACGGTGGCGAATATCCACCATTACTTCCGCCTCACGCCAGACCACCGGCTGGTGTTTGGCGGCCGCGCACGCTTTGCGGTGTCGAGCCCGCAGCAGGATGCGGTGAGCGGCGAAATCCTCCGCGCCGGCCTGACGGAAACCTTCCCGCAGTTGCGCGATGTGCGCCTCGATTACTGCTGGGGCGGGCTCGTCGACATGACGCAAGACCGCCTGCCGCATGCGGGTGAGCGTGACGGCTTGTTCTATTCCATGGGGTACAGCGGGCATGGCACGCAGATGTCCGTGCACATGGGCGAGCGCATGGCCGAAGTCATGGCGGGCGACGCTGCTGCCAACCCGTGGCGCGATCGCGCGTGGAGCGCCATCCCCGGTCACTTTGGCCCGCCGTGGTTTCTGCCCGCGGTCGGCATGTACTACCAGCTCAAGGACCGATTTGCCTGAGCGGCGCCGCACACGCAGTCTTCCGCAGTATCCACGATCGCAACGCATTCCATTCAGACCAGATCCATCAGGAGCCCCACCATGAGCGACAGCCATAACGAGTTCGAGAACCTTGTCGGTCCCGCCGAAAGCCAGCGGGTGATGGCGTCGCTCAAGCGCGGTGCCTCGCGACGCGACGTGTTGAAGATGCTGATGGCCGGTGGCATGCAGGCCACCTTGGCCGGCAGCCTGGCGGGCACGGCCGTCAGCGTGTATGCACAGACGCCGCGCCGGGGTGGGCGCATCCGCGTGGCGGCCGCCACCGCAGCAGCGACCGACACGCTCGACCCGGCCAAGCAGTCGAACCAGAACGACTACGTGCGGTGCAACATGGTCTACAACGGCCTGTTTGTGCTGGACGGCAGCCTGACGCCGCGTCCTGCGCTGGCGGAGTCGTACCACACGGCAGATGCCAAGACCTGGGTGCTGGCACTGCGCAAGGGCGTGACGTTCCACGACGGCAAGGCTCTGTCCCCGGCGGATGTGGTGTATTCCGTCATGCGTCACAAGGATCCGGCCACCGCCTCGAAGGCCAAGGTGCTGGCCGACCAGATCGAGAGCGTCAAGGCGACCGGCCCGAACGAAGTGACGGTGGTGCTGACCGCCCCGAACGCCGACTTGCCGGTGATCCTCGGCACCTTCCACTTCCATATCGTCAAGGACGGCACCACCGATTTCAGCGCCGGCATCGGCACCGGCCCGTACAAGATCAAGGAATTCAAGCCTGGCGTACGGACCGTCGTCGTGCGTAACGACGGGTACTGGAAACCGGGCAAGCCGTATCTGGACGAGATCGAGTTCGTCGGCATCGGCGACGAAAGCGCGCGCGTCAATGCGCTGCTGTCGGGCGGGATGGACCTGGTGGCGTCCGTCAACCCGCGTGCCGTGGCGCGTGTGAAGAGCACACCCGGCTATGCGATCTTCGCGACGCAATCGGGACAGTACTCCGACCTGATCATGCGCAAGGATACCGGCCCGGGTGCGAACCCCGATTTCGTGATGGCGATGAAGTCTTTGTTCGACCGCGAACAGATGAAGAAGACCATCGCACTGGACTATGCGGTGCTGGGCAACGACCAGCCGATCGACCCGACCAACCGCTTTTATTTCAAGGAACTGCCGCAGCGCGCGTTCGATATCGACAAGGCGAAATTCCACCTGCAGAAGTCGGGCGTGACGGGCAAGATTCCCGTTGTGGCATCGCCGGCGGCACAGTATTCGGTCGAAATTGCGCTGGTGCTGCAGCAGGCCGGTCAGCGCATCGGTCTGGACCTCGACATCAAGCGCATGCCGGCCGACGGTTACTGGTCCAACCATTGGCTGAACAGCCCGGTCGGCTTCGGCAACGTCAACCCGCGCCCGAGTGCCGACACCATCCTCACGCAGTTCTTCAAGTCCGATGCGGCCTGGAATGAATCGCGCTGGAAGAGCCCGAAATTCGATCAGCTGCTCACCGCCGCCCGCGCCGAAACCGACGTCGCCAAGCGCAAGCAGATGTATGCCGACATGCAGACGATGATCCACGGAGAGGCCGGCATTGGCATTCCGCTGTTCCTGGCCAGCATCGACGGGCACACGACCAAGCTCAAGGGCCTGGCGCCGATCCCGCTGGGCGGCCTGATGGGCTATTCGTTTGCCGAAAACGTCTGGCTTGATGCCTGACGGCGCGGTGGTGGCGTTCTTGCGGAAGGTGATGAAGGGGCTGTCATGAATCGAGTCATCCTTAAGCTGCTGATGCGGCGCGTGGCGTTGGCGCTGCTGTCGTTGCTGGCGGTGTCGGTCATCGTGTTCTCCATCACCGCTGTACTGCCCGGCGACGCCGCGCAAGAACAGCTGGGGCAGGACGCCACGCCCGAAGCCCTGGCCGCCCTGCGCGCGCAGATGGGCCTGAACGTGCCGGCGCCGCAACGCTATGCGCACTGGCTCGCCGGCATTGCGCGCGGTGATCTCGGGCAGTCGACCACCACGCAGATGCCGGTGGCCGAACTCGTGGCAAGCCGCTTGCCGAACTCGCTCCTGCTGGCGGCGGTGACGGCGCTGTTCTCGGTGCCGATTGCGCTCAGCCTTGGTGTTGCCTCCGCCGTCTGGCGCGGCTCATGGTTCGACCGGGTGGCGTCGACCGCCTCCGTGGCCGTGGTGTCGGTGCCGGAGTTTCTGGTGGCAACGCTGGCGGTGCTGGTGTTTGCCGTTAAGCTGCGCTGGCTGCCGGCGCTGTCGTACGTCAACGACATCGAATCGCTCGGCCAGATGCTGCGGGCCTTTGCCATGCCGGTGCTCAGCCTGTGCTGCGTAATCGTCGCGCAGATGATGCGGATGAGCCGGGCTGCCGTCATCGACCAGCTCGAAGCGCCGTACATCGAAATGGTGCGTTTGAAAGGCGCCTCGCCGATGCGCGTCGTGCTTGCGCATGCCTTGCCCAATGCCGTGGGGCCGATCGCCAATGCGGTGGCGCTGTCGCTGTCGTACCTGCTGGGCGGCGTGATCATCATCGAGACGATCTTCAACTACCCCGGGATCGCCAAGCTGATGGTGGATGGCGTATCGCAGCGTGACATGCCGCTCGTGCAGGCCTGCGCCATGATTTTCTGCGCGGGCTACCTGCTGCTCGTGACCGCGGCCGATGTGCTGGGCATTGTCGCCAACCCGCGTCTGCGCCACCGTTGATGCTGATCCTATGAACAAGAGCCTGACGATGGAAACCACGCCAACTTCCCCTACGTTGCCGGCCGGCACGCCACCCGCGCCGCCTGCACCGCGCCACCCCGTACGGCGGCTGCTGAGCAGCTTCGGTGTCACGGGCCTCATCGGCCTGGCCGTGCTGGTGTTCTGGGTGCTGGCGGCGCTGGTCGGCCCCGCGCTGCTGCCCGCGCATCTGATCACCAGCGGCGACGGCAACGGCGATGTCTTCGGGCCCATGAGCGCGGCCCACTGGTTCGGCACCGACTACCTCGGCCGCGACATGTTCGTCCGCGTGGTGGAAGGTGCTCGCTACACGGTGGGTGTGGCGCTGGTTGCCACCGTGCTGGCAAGCGGTACAGGCACGGTGCTTGCGCTGTTCGCCGCCGCCATGGGCGGGCTCGTCGACGCCACGCTGAGCCGCGTGCTCGATACGCTCACCGCCATCCCGAGCAAGATGTTCGCGCTGCTGATGGTGGCCGGCTTCGGTTCTTCGGTGACGATGCTCGTGGTGACTGCCGCGATCATCTACGTGCCCGGGGCGTATCGCATCGCACGCTCGTTGGCAGTCAACATCAACGCGCTCGACTACGTGACCGTGGCGCGCACGCGCGGCGAGGGGACGCTATACATCATGCTGCGCGAGATCCTGCCGAACATCCTCGGGCCCATGCTGGCCGATCTGGGGCTGCGCTTCGTGTACGTCGTGCTGCTGCTGGCGAGCCTGAGCTTTCTGGGCCTCGGCATTCAGCCACCGTCGGCCGACTGGGGCTCGCTGGTGCGCGAGAACATCGGCGCGCTGCCGGATGCGGGCGCTTCCGTCATCGTGCCGGCGCTGGCCATTGCCAGCCTGACCATCGCCGTCAACATCGTCATCGACAACCTGCCGGGCCGGGGTCGTTCCGGGGCCCGCGAACGCGGAGGGCGTTGAACATGGGTGCGTCCGTCGTCGTAGAAGGCCTGCGCATTACCGCAGGCGAACAGACCCTCGTAGACAACCTCAGCTTTGCCATCCAGCCCGGCGAAGTGCTGGCGCTGATCGGCGAGTCGGGGTCCGGCAAGACCACCACTGCGCTGGCGCTCATGGGCTATGCGCGCCGTGGCTGCGAGATCGCATCGGGCAGCGTGCGCATTGGCGATATCGATGTGTTGCACCTGCCGCCCGCTGAGCAGCGCGCGCTGCGCGGGCGCACCGTCGCCTACATCGCGCAGAGTGCGGCCGCGTCGTTCAACCCCTCGCGCACGATCCTGGATCAGGTGGTGGAGCCGGCGCGCATTCACGGCACGATGTCGCGCGCAGAGGCTGAAGCCAAGGCCGTGGCGTTGTTCCGCGAACTGGCGCTGCCCAATCCCGAAACCATTGGCGAGCGGTATCCGCACCAGGTGTCGGGCGGGCAGTTGCAGCGGCTCATGGCGGCCATGGCGCTCATCATCGATCCGGATCTGGTGATCCTGGACGAGCCGACCACCGCATTGGACGTGACCACCCAGATCGAAGTGCTGCGTGCGTTCCGCCGCGTGGTGCGCGAGCGCCGCGCCACGGCGGTCTATGTGAGCCACGACCTGGCCGTGGTGGCGCAGATGGCCGATCACATCCTGGTGCTGCGCGGCGGCCAGATGCAGGAGATCAACCCGACCGCGCACATTCTTGCCACGCCCGATCACGACTACACCAAGAGCCTGCTGGCTGCGGCACGGCCAAAGGCGCGCCCGGCAGAGCACTGCCTGGGCGAGGGCGAATTGCTGCTCGATGTGCAGGGCCTGGGCGCCGGCTACGGGGCGGTGGACGCCAAGGGCCAGCCCGCCACGCGCATCCTCGACGACATCAACTTCAAGCTCTATCGCGGGCAGGCCATCGGCGTGATCGGTGAATCGGGCTCGGGCAAGACCACGCTGGCGCGAGCCATTGCCGGGCTGATTGCGCCGTGCGAGGGCAACATGACGTTCGCGGGCCGTGAACTCAAGCCGCTGCTTGCCAACCGGAGCCACGAAGAGCTGCGGCGCATCCAGATCGTCTTCCAGATGGCCGACACGGCGCTCAACCCGTCGCACTCCATCGAACGCATTCTGGCGCGGCCGCTGCAGTTCTATAAGGGGCTGAAGGGCGAGGCGTTGCAGCGGCGGATTCGCGAGCTGCTGGATCTCGTGCGCTTGCCGCACAGCGTGGCGCAACGGCTGCCGGGCGGTCTATCCGGAGGCCAGAAGCAGCGCGTGAACCTGGCGCGTGCCCTGGCGGCCGAGCCCGATCTGATCCTGTGCGACGAAGTGACTTCTGCGCTTGACACGGTGGTGGGCGCCGCAGTGCTCAACCTCATGGCAGACTTGCGGCGCGATCTGGGCGTGTCGTACCTCTTCATCAGCCACGATCTGCACACGGTGCGTGCGGTGTGCGACGAGATCGTCGTCATGCAGCACGGCCGCAAGCTCACGCAGGTGACGCGTGCCGATTTCGATCGCGGCCCGCACCATCCATACTACGAACAGCTTGCCAACTCGGTGCCCGAACTGCGCCAGGGCTGGCTTGACGAGCGGGACCGCACGGTGGCCCATGCCGCGGCGGTCTCCATCTAACAGAGAAAAAAGGAACGACATGATTCCCGCATTCCGCATCGCGATCATTCCAGGAGACGGCATCGGCAAGGAGGTGATGCCCGAAGGCCTGCGCGTCATCCAGGCGGCGGCCGAGCGCTTTGGCTTCGAGCTTGAGTGCCACACCATCGATTGGGCCAGCTGCGACTACTACCAGCAGCACGGCCAGATGATGCCCGACGACTGGAAGGCGCAGCTCAAGGGCATGGATGCGATTTTCTTTGGCGCGGTCGGCTGGCCGGCCACGGTGCCCGATCACGTTTCGCTGTGGGGTTCGCTGCTCAAGTTCCGCCGCGAGTTCGACCAGTACATCAACCTGCGCCCCGTGCGCCTGTTTGAAGGCGTGCCGTGCCCGCTCGCCAATCGTAAGCCCGGCGACATTGATTACTACGTCGTGCGCGAGAACACCGAAGGCGAATACACGTCGCTCGGCGGCATCATGTACGAAGGCACCGACCGCGAGATCGTGATCCAGGAATCGGTCTACTCGCGCAAGGGTGCAGAGCGGCTTCTCAAGTTCGCGTTCGACCTTGCACAAAGCCGCCCGCGCAAGCACGTGACGCTCGCCACCAAAAGCAACGGCATCGCCATCAGCATGCCGTGGTGGGACAAGCGCGCCGAGGAAGTCGCGCAACACTATCCCGACGTCACGCTCGACAAGCAGCACATCGACATCCTGACCGCGCGCTTCGTGCTGCAGCCGGGCCGCTTCGATGTGGTGGCCGCCACCAACCTGTTCGGCGACATCCTTTCGGACCTCGGCCCCGCGACGACCGGCACGATCGGCCTGGCGCCTTCGGCCAACCTGAACCCCGATCGCACGTTCCCGTCGCTGTTCGAGCCGGTGCACGGCTCGGCGCCGGACATCTACGGCAAGAACATCGCCAACCCGATCGCGATGATCTGGTCGGGCGCGTTGATGCTGGATTTCCTGACGCAAGGGCAAGGCGCGGGGCGTGCGGCGCACGACGCCATCGTCGCGGCCATCGAAGCCGTGTTGAAGAACGGCCCGCGCACGCCGGACCTGGGCGGCACCGCCAACACCACGCAGGTGGGCGAGGCGATTGCCGCGCACGTTGCGGGTGCGTGATTTTCAATTGCTGTGGACCAAAAGACGATGTCTCTCTCACTCGATCGCGCGGACCTGATCCGCAGCGCCAACTACATCGCCGGCGAATGGCTGAGCGCAACCGGCCCGCTGTTGGACGTGACAAATCCTGCCACCGGCGACCTCATCACACGCGTGCCCGACTCCGGCGCGGATGAGGCACGCGCTGCCCTGGACGCCGCGCATGCCGCCTTCCCGGCGTGGCGCAAGGTGCCCGCCAAGCAGCGCGCGCAGATCATCAAACGCTGGAACGATCTGGTGGTGACGCATCAGGACGATCTCGGCAAGCTGATCTCGCTGGAGCAGGGCAAGCCGCTTGCCGAAGGCAAGGGCGAGGTGGCCTACGCTGCGAGCTACATCGAATGGTTTGGCGAAGAAGCCACGCGCATGAACGGCGAGGTCATTCCCGCGCCCGTGCCGGGCCGGCGCATGTTTGCGCTCAAGGAGCCGGTGGGCGTGGTGGCGGCCATCACGCCGTGGAACTTCCCGGCGGCGATGATCGCGCGCAAGATCGCCCCGGCGCTCGCTGTGGGCTGCACCGTCGTCTGCAAGCCCGCCGAAGACACGCCGCTGACATCGCTCGCGCTCGTGCGCCTCGCACAGGAAGCCGGCGTGCCGCCGGGCGTGCTGAATATCGTGACCGCCTCGCGCGAGCGGACGCCTGAAGTGGTGGACGTTTGGCTGGACGATGGCCGCGTGCGCAAGATTACGTTCACCGGCTCCACGCCCGTCGGTAAGCATCTGGCGCGCCGCAGCGCCGACACGCTGAAGAAGCTGTCGCTCGAACTTGGCGGCAATGCGCCCTTTATCGTGTTCGAAGATGCCGACGTCGATGCCGCCGTGGATGGTTTCATGGCGGCCAAGTTCCGCAACGGCGGGCAGACCTGCGTGTGCCCGAACCGCGTGTTCGTGCACGACGCGGTGCACGATGCGTTTGCCGCCAAGTTGGCCGCACGCGTGGCCGCGCTCAAGGTTGGGCCGGCCGCCGACCCCGCTTCGCAGATCGGCCCGATGATCAACGCGCGTGCGGTCGAGAAGATCGACCGGCACGTGCAGGACGCCATCGCAAAGGGCGCCAAGGTGTTGACCGGCGGTGCGCGCCTGACCCAGCTCGGCGCCAACTACTACGCACCCACGGTGCTGATCGACGCCGATGCCACCATGGCCTGCGCCTGCGAAGAAACCTTCGGCCCCGTCGCACCGCTCACGCGCTTCACCACCGAAGACGAGGTGATTGCCGCTGCCAACGACACGCCGTTTGGGCTGGCCGCCTACTTCTACAGCCAGAATGTGCGTCGCATCTGGCGCGTGGCGGAAGCGCTGGAGACCGGCATTGTCGGCATCAATGAAGGCGCGTTGGCGGCCGAGGCCGCGCCGTTTGGCGGCGTGAAGGAATCCGGCTACGGCCGTGAAGGGTCCGTCCACGGGCTGGACGACTACCTCCACACCAAGTACGTCTGCCAGGGCCAGCTCGACTGACGGGGCGCGTTGCAGGGCGGCACGATTGGCGGTACGGTCACGCGTATCCCAATCGTGTTCCGGAGGCCCCATGGCCGACAACCTGGCTCCGTCCTCATCTGCAACGCCGGAAAGTCCCGCTGAAGGCGGCGTGGAAGCCTGCCCGTCCACGCGCGCACTCGAACTGGTCGCGGGCAAATGGGCGCTGCGCATCTTCCCCGCGCTGGAAAACGGCCCCGTGCGCAACAACGAACTCCTGCGCCGCGTGGGCGACGGCGTCTCGCAAAAAATGCTCACGCAGACGCTGCGCGAGCTGGAAGCCAACGGCCTCATCCTGCGCACGATTTACGACAGCGTCCCGCCGCACGTGGAATACCGCCTCAGCCCCCTGGGTGAATCGCTCAACCGCACGCTCGTCGGCCTGGACGACTGGGTGCGTGCGCATTGGCCTGAGATGGAACGGATTCGCAAAAGCCAGGTCGATTCCGATTGACATGCGTGCGATCTGCCCGACGTTGTGTGCAGATGCAGCATTTTTCCGATAGTATTCGGGGCCCATGTTTGTGACGAATCTTTCCTCCGCCTTGTCGACGTTGTCTCGCGCCACCGCGCGCGGCGTGCTGTCGCGCGCGCGCGGCGTGCGGTGGATCGTCACGATCTGGTGCCTGTTGTTCACAGTTTCGGTATTCTCGGCCACGCATTTCCCCGACGGCCAGGCTGCGGACGACGCGCTGGAAGCCATCGAAGCCGTGGTCGACGACATGCCCGGTGATGCCCCGCCGGTTGCCAAGCCCAGCAAGGGTTTCGAGCGCGCCATCAAGGTCGCGCTCGGCAAGGCGGTCAAGCAGCCCGGCCAGTGCTTCAGCGTCGAACATTGGGTGGCGCACGCATCCGATGGGCCCGATGCGCCCACGACCAGCGCCGCCGCCCCCGATCACCCCAGCGACGCGCCAGAACTCTGGCTGCCGCCGCCTCCCATGGTGTTGACGCCCGGCCTGCGTGTCGCGCGTGTCCGTGTTTCGCTTCCTCCGTTCCAGGCCGGCCCCACGCCGGCCCCCATGCTGCGCCCGCCCGCACGCGCCTGATCTCCGGCACTCGCCGGAAACCATCCCCTTGAGTTGCTAGTGCTGCACCAACCGGTTCATTGACCGGCTGGGCGTTCGCGCTTGCCTGTTCTTCTTTTTCAGGATGATTTCGGATGTTGTCCAATCAGGATGCGGCCAACCCGCGCCCCGCAGCAGGCGCGCGCGTGTCGCGGCGTGCTGTTCTTTCCGCTGTGCTGGCCGCGATGGCTGTCCATGCCAATGCAGCGCCCCCGACACCGTCGCCACGGGGTGCCCAGACCGCCACCGCCCGTGCCGACGAGGCGCTCCCGCAGCCGCGCTACACCTTGCAGCAGTTGTTGGAACTGGCACGCGCCAACCACCCGGCGCTCGCCGCTTCACAGGCGCAGGTGCAGGCGGCCCAGGCGGGCATCGCCACCGCACGCGCCTGGCCCAACCCCGAGGTGGAAGCCATGGCCGGCCGCCAGCGTGCTCGCATGCCGGGTGCGGCGGAAGGCCGCACCAATAGCGTGTCGATCACGCAAAAGCTCGATTTGCCGTGGCAGCGCGCCGCCCGTACGCAAGCCGCTGATGCCGCGTACGAAGCGTCGCAGGCGACCGCCCGATCGCAGGCGCGCGACGTAGAGGCCGATCTCAAGCTGCGCTTTTACGACGTGGTGCGCCGCGAGGCCGAGCAGCGCAACGCGCGCGAAGACGTGACGCTGGTCGAGCAGATCCGCCGTGGCGTGGCCGTGCGTGTGGAAACCGGCGAAGCCCCGCGCTACGAACTCATCCGTGGCGACGCGGAGTTGCTCAACGCGCAGCGCAACGAGCAGGCCGCCGCACTGCGTGTGCAGCAGGCGCTGGCTGAACTGCGCCGCGCCGTGGGTGCCGATTTGCCGCAGACGTTCGATGTCGATGCCGGTGCGGAGACGCCGTCCGTCGCGCATCTGCCGCCGCTGGCCGATCTCGTCAGCACGGTGCTCGCCACGCACCCGGAGCTGGAAGCCGACCGCGCCGCCGTGCGCGAGGCCGAAGCGCGTCTTGCGCACGAGCGCAGCCAGCGTTGGCCGTCGCTCGCGCTGCGCGGGTCGGTCGACCGCCAGCCCGATCTGCAGGACAGCCGTGTGGGCCTGGTGATGTCGATTCCGCTGTTCGACCGCCGCGATGGTCCCGTCGGTGAAGCTGTGGCGGCCCGCGAACGTGCCCGTGCCCTGTTGCGCGACCGGGAGTTGCGCACGCGCCAGGCGGTGGAATCGGCCTATCGCCAATACGAGATTGCGGAGTCGCAAGTCAGCGCACTGGAATCCGGCGTCATCAAGCAGGCCGAATCGGCGCTGCGCGTGGCCGAAGCCGCATACCGCCACGGCGAGCGCGGGATTCTCGACTACCTCGATGCCCAGCGCGTCTTCCGCCAGGCCCGCAATGACCTGATTGCCGCACGCGCAGACCTGCGCGCCGCTGCCGTTGAACTCGACCGCCTGCGCCCGGAGGCCCAATGAAACGCCCGAGCCATCGCGTTGCCTCCCGAACTCACGAATCCAGCCAGACCATGACCGCACCTTCTTCTTTCTCTTCTTCGATCCGGCTGGCCGGCGTTGCCCTGGCGGCGATGCTGCTGCTGGGTGCCTGCGGCAAAGATGCCGCCAACGATGCCAAGGCTGCGCAACAGGCCGTCGACCCGAACCTCGTGGTTGCCCAGCCCACGCTGGTGCAGCGTCTGAAAGTGGCGCCGGTGGGCAAGCAGCCGATTGCCGAGCGCCTGCGCGTGCCGGGGCAGATTGCGTTCGACGAACAGCGCGTGGCGCGCATCGGCGCCACCGTCACGGGGCGTGTGACCGAGCTGGTCGCCACGCCGGGGCAGAGCGTCAAGGCAGGCGACATCCTCGCGCAACTGCACAGCACCGAGCTTGGCGCCGCGCAACTCGCCTACCAGAAGGCCGCCGCGCAGCGCGACCTGCAGGCACGTGCGCTGGAGCGCGCCAAGCTGCTGCTGGCCGCAGACGTGATCGGCTCGGCCGAATTGCAGAAACGCCAGAGTGAACTCGCGATGGCCGATGCCGAAGTGCGCGCGGCCGTCGACCAATTGCGCGTGATGGGCGTATCGCCCGGCACGCTGGCGAAGATGCGAACGGGCGGCATGTCGTCGATCTCGCCCGTGGTGGCGAGCATCAGCGGCACGGTGGTGGAGCGCAAGGTGACGCGGGGCCAGGTGGTGCAGCCGGCCGACGAGCTGTTCACCGTGGCCGATCTGTCGCGCGTGTGGGTGGTGGGTGAAGTGCCCGAAAACGCCGCTGCCGGCGTGCGCGCAGGCCAGGCCGTGGAGATCGACACCGGCGCGGGCGATCGTATTGTCGGCAAGCTGATCTGGGTGTCGGATATTGTCGACCCGCAAACGCGGACGGTCACGGTGCGCACCGAAGTGGACAACGCGGAGCGCACGCTCAAGCCGTCGATGCTGGCCACGCTGCTCATCCAGTCGCGGCCGGAAGAACGCGTGGTGGTGCCGACGTCCGCCGTGGTGCGTGAAGATAACCGCGACTACGTGTTCGTGCGCGCCAGCGAGACGAACTACCAGCTCACGCCGGTCAAGCTGGGCGATGAATCGAACGGGGTGCGCCCGGTCATTTCCGGCGTGCAAGCTGGGCAGCCGATCGTCGTTGAAGGCGGTTTCCATCTGAACAACGAGCGCAAGCGCGCCGAGATGGAGGGCGCATGATCGACGCATTGATTCGCGGCGCGCTCAAGCAACGGCTCGTGGTGGCGGTGATCGCTGCCGTGCTGCTGTTCTTCGGGTTGGATGCCGCACGCAAGTTGTCGCTTGACGCGTTTCCGGACGTGACCAACGTGCAGGTGCAGATCGCCACAGAGGCGCCGGGCCGCTCGCCGGAAGAGGTCGAACGCTTTGTGACCGTGCCGGTGGAAATGGCGATGACCGGCCTGCCGGCGCTGACCGAGATGCGCTCGCTCAACAAGCCGGGCCTGTCGCTCATCACGCTCGTCTTTACCGACGAAACCGATGTGTACTTCGCGCGCCAGCTCGTGATGGAGCGGCTGATCGAGGTGCAGTCGCGCATGCCGACGGGCGTGACACCGGTGCTCGGCCCCGTATCGACGGGCCTGGGCGAGGTGTATCAGTACACGCTCGACAAACCGGATGACGGCGACAAGGAGCTTTCGGTCGAGGAACTCACCCAACGCCGCATTGCGCAGGACTGGGTGGTGCGACCGCTGCTGCGCTCCATTCCGGGCGTGGCCGAGATCAACTCGCAAGGCGGTTACGAGAAGCAGTACCAGGTGCTCGTCAATCCGGAGCGCCTGCGCCACCACAACGTGACGGTCAAGCAGGTGTTCGAGGCGCTGGCCGCCAACAACGCCAACTCGGGCGGCGGTGTGCTGCCGCACTTTGCGGAGCAGTACCTGATCCGCGGCGTGGGTTTGGTGCGCGACACCAACGACATTGGCGCCATCGTGCTCAAGGAGGTCAACGGCACACCACTCACGATTCGCGATGTGGCCGATGTGAAGATCGGCACGGCGGTGCGCGCGGGGGCGGTGGTCAAGAACGGCGTGACGGAATCCGTCGGCGGCGTCGTGATGATGATGCGCGGCGGCAACGCGAAGGAAGTCGTCGCCCGCATCCAGGATCGCGTGAAGGCCATCAACAACGACGGCATGCTGCCCGACGGCCTGAAGATCGTGCCGTACTACGAGCGTTCGGAGCTGGTGGATTCGGCCTTGCAGACCGTCATCAAGGTGCTGGCCGAAGGCGTGGTGCTGGTGGTGATCGTGCTGTTGCTGTTCCTTGGCGACATCCGTTCATCGCTTATCGTGGTCGGCACGCTGATCCTTACGCCGCTGCTGACGTTCATGGCGATGAACAAGCTTGGCATCTCGGCCAATCTGATGTCATTGGGCGGCTTGGCGATCGCCATCGGCTTGATGGTCGATGGCTCGGTGGTCGTGGTGGAGAACGCCTTTGCGCACCTCGCCAAGCCGCGCGATCCGAACGAGAGCCGCGCGCGTGTGATCCTGCATGCCGTGACGGAAGTGGCCACGCCCGTGATCTTTGGCGTGGGCATCATCATCCTGGTGTTCCTGCCGCTGATGACGCTGGAGGGCATGGAGGGCAAGATGTTTGCGCCGCTGGCCTTCACGATTGCGATTGCACTGTTCTTCTCGCTGGTGCTGTCGCTCACGTTGACGCCGGTGTTGTCGTCGTATCTGCTCAAGCCCAAGGCGCACAAGCACGTGGAAGGCGAACACAGCGACGACCCCCACGCCGAGCACGACGCGCATGACACGTGGTTGATCCGCAAGATGAAGAAGCCGTATCTGCGCTTGCTGGAGTTGAGCCTGAACAACGGCCGCAAGACCGTCGTCGTGGCCGTGGCCGTGTTTCTGGCCACCGGTGCGCTGATGCCGTTCCTCGGCACGGCGTTCATTCCGGAGATGAAGGAAGGCTCGGTGGTGCCCGGCATCAACCGCGCGCCGAACATCTCGCTGGAAGAGTCGATCCGCATGGAGATGGAAGCCATGCGCCTGGTGATGCAGGTGCCGGGCGTGAAGTCGGCGGTTTCTGGCGTGGGCCGCGGCGAGTCTCCGGCCGACCCGCAGGGCCAGAACGAATCGACGCCGATCGTGTCGCTGAAACCGCGCGATGAGTGGCCCAAGGGCTGGAACCAGGACGACATTGCCGAGGCGATGCGCAAGGCGCTGCAGGTACTGCCCGGCGTACAGATCGTCATGGCACAGCCGATTTCCGATCGCGTGGACGAGATGGTGACCGGCGTGCGTTCCGACGTGGCCATCAAGGTGTTCGGCGACGACCTGAACACCTTGCGCGAGAAGGCCGAAGCGATTGCCAAGGTGGCGCAGGGCATCCAGGGTGCGCAGGACATGCGCGTGGAGCGGATCACCGGCCAGCAGTATCTGCAGATCGCGATCGACCGCCAGGCCATTGCGCGCCACGGCCTGAACGCGGCCGATGTGCACAACGTGATCGAGACTGCCATTGGCGGCAAGGAAGCCACGGAAATCTTCGAGGGCGAGCGCCGCTTCAGCGCGGTGGTGCGCCTGCCGGACGCATATCGCGGCAGCGTGGAGGCCATCCGCAACCTGATCGTGGCCGCACCCAACGGCGCACAGGTGCCGATGGAAAGCATCGCCCGCATCGATGTGACTGACGGCCCCGCGCAGATCAGCCGTGAGCTGGGCAAGCGCCGCGTGGTGGTGGGCGTGAACGTGCGCGACCGCGACTTGGGCGGCTTCGTGGCCGAGCTGCAGGCCGCCGTCGCACAGAAGGTCAAGCTGCCGGAGGGCTATTACCTGGAGTGGGGCGGCCAGTTCCAGAACATGGAACGCGCCATGGGTCACCTGAAGGTGATCGTGCCGATCACGGTGGCGGCCATCTTCTTCCTGCTCTTCCTGCTGTTCAATTCCGTGCGCTATGCCACGCTGATCATTCTGGTGCTGCCGTTCGCCTCGGTGGGCGGGATCATTGGCCTGTTCGTCACGGGCGAATACCTCTCCGTGCCGGCATCGGTCGGCTTTGTGGCGCTATGGGGCATCGCGGTGCTCAACGGCGTGGTGCTGGTCAGCACGATCCGTAGTCTGCGCGAGCAAGGCATGTCGGTGGAGGAATCCGTGCGGCTGGGTTCACGCATGCGCTTCCGGCCCGTGATGATGACGGCCACCGTGGCCATGCTGGGCCTGATCCCGTTCCTGTTCGCCACAGGGCCGGGCTCGGAAGTGCAGCGGCCGCTGGCCATCGTGGTGATCGGCGGTCTGCTGACCTGCACGCTGCTGACGCTGGTGATGCTGCCCACGCTGTACAAATGGTTTGATGAGGAGTCGAAGGCATGAAGGAAATCCGCATCGTAGTGCGCCCGCAACTGCTGGAACGCATGCATGAAGCGCTGCGCAGTTGCCCGGGTTTTCCGGGCATGACGGTGGGCGAGGTGAATGCCTATCCGCCAGCGGCTTCACAGCCCGGCGCGCATTCCATCAAGGAAGACCTGACGGAGTTTGTGCCGCGCGTGCGCATCGAGATCATCGCTTCCGATGCGCTGGCCAGCGTGCTGTTCGAAAGCGCCGTCAAGGTGCTGGAGCACGGCCAGACCGGCGAGAGCGCCATCTGGATGACCGACGTGATTCAGGCCACCTTCCTGCATCGCACGGGTTGATGGTCGTGTGACGCGCGCATGAAAAACGGCGGACCATGTCCGCCGGAAATCAGGAGCCACCCTTGCAGCGGGCCGCATCGTAAGACGCGGCCCGCTTGCTTTGGCGCTTACCGCTTGATGTCGGTCAGATGCTTCATGAGACCTTCGTAGCGGAACTTGTGGATCGGGCGATCCATCGACTGCATCTCCTGCAGCTGCACCGCTTGCGGACGCAGCGAGCCGGTCGGCTTCACAGACTGTGCGGCCAGTGTTGCCACCGCAGGCTGGAAGTTCTTGATGCCGACGATCTGGTCGTACTGCGCCTTGGTGATGAGCTGCGCGTTATACAGCTGCGTGGCGTCGCCTGCGATGTTGGTCTTGGCCGCATCGCTGCTGATGGCGCCGGCCTGCGCCAGCAGGTTGGTCCACAGCGTCGGGCTGTAGTTGGTCACGTAGTAGTCCAGGCCCGACGGGTTGGCCAGCACAGCCGAGCACGTCGGCAACGTGACCTGCGCGGTCTGCTGGTCGAGCACGATGGTCTGCGATTGACCAAAGTTGTCGCCATAGGCCAGCGTGAGCGGCACGTTCCACTGGTAGCCAGAATAGACGTTCTTGTTCGGGAAGGCCTTCTGCGTGATCGTCAGCACGTTCTGGTTGGTGGCCGGATTGCACTGCGCATCGATGGTGACGAGCGGCAGGCCGGTCTGGCGCACGAAGCTGTCGCCCACCTTGCCCACCGGCTTGCCGCTGGCCGCTTCCAGTTCTGCCCACAGGCGCGGCGGCGTGCCGTTACCGAACTTGTATTTGTTCAGGTAGCTCTGCAGGCCCTTGCGCATGGCGTCCTTGCCGACGTAGTTCTCGAGCATCTGCAGGACATGGCCGCCCTTGTTGTAGGCAAAGCTGTCGAGGAAGTCCATCGAGCCGGCGTCGCTCAGGTTGTGCTGCACCGGCACGGCTGTCGGCTGCAGATCCAGCGTGATCACGCGTTGCTTGACCGCCGCGTAGTTGGCCCACGTGTTGCCCTGGAACTCGGGGTGCAGCGTGATCTTCGTGACGTTCTCGAACCAGTTGGCGAAGGACTCGTTCAGCCAGATGTCGTCCCACCAGTCCAGCGTGACCAGGTCACCAAACCATTGGTGGGCCAGTTCATGCGACACCACGACAAACGAGCGCGCCTTGCCCATCGAGTGGACCGTCGTCGGTGCGCCATCGGGCGGCACCAGAACCTGGTCGGCAAACTCGAAGATGGCGCCCCAGTTCTCCATGCCGCCAAAGCCGGCATTCTTGTTGTCGTAGCTGTCGTTGGCGACGATGGTGTCCATCTTGTCGAACGGCAGCGGGATCTGGAAGTAGTTGTAGTAGTGGTTCAGCGCTTCCTTCGTGAACTGCATGCCGGCCACCGCCGAGTGCGCCTCGCCAGGCGGCACCCACCAGCGCAGGCGCATGCTGCTGCCATCGAGCGGGTTGGTGAACTGGTCTTCCAGGATGTCGAACTTGCCGCCGCCGAAGAACAGCAGGTACGCCGGCATCGACGGTGTCTTGGCAAACGACACCTGCTGATAGCCATCCGGCAGCTTGGTGGCGCCCGTCTGCCTGCCGTTGGCCACGGCCTTCCAGTCGCCCGGAATTTCCGCCGTCACTTCGAAGGTGTTGCGGAAGGCCGGCTCATCCCAGCTCGGGAACCATTCACGCGCGAAGTTCGATTCGCCCTGCGTGACGATGGCGTCCGAACTCTCACCCGTTGCCGCCTGCAGGCCCAGCTTGAAGATGCCCTCGGCCTTGGTGAAGTTGATCGTGCCCGTCCATTCCATGTGCAGCACGTAGTTGCCGGGCTTGATGTCTCCGGTCGGGTCGCGCAGGTCGTAGAAGGCGCCTTGCGATTGCGGAATCGGCACCAGCACGCGCGACGCGCCGTTGCCCGAAGTGGGCGTGAGCGTCAGGCGCGAGGCGTCGAGCTTGAGGTCGCGCACGGCCAGCGTCACGGCGCCGGTCTGCTTGGTGACCTTGATCTCCACATCGGCGCGGCCGGAGAAGCTGTTCAGGTCTGCGCTCGGGCGGAACCACAGCTTGTAGTTGACCGGCCTGATGTAGTCCGGCAGTTCCACCGGCGGCACTGTTGCGTCGACGGCGGGCGCCTGCGCGTTGGTGTTGCCGGTATTGGTATTGCCCTGCTGCTGCGAGCCGTTTGCGTCCAGCTTGCCGCCGGCCGGCGTGAGCGCGTCATCTCCGCCGCCGCCGCAGGCGGCCAGAATCAGCGCGGCCGCGGCCTGAGCCACGAGTGCCAGCTTGAACGAACGACGTGTCCGGGCGTTGTACGCGCGCCCGGAGTGTGTCGTGGCCGTACGACGGTGCGTTGTCGAATCCCGCATTGCATTTCTCCTGAGGTGGAAACGAATCGGCGGCCCAGGGCTCAAAAGAAATTGGGGGGCAGGCCGCAGAATCGGGACAAGGAATTACCCGCTTCTTGCGCGGTGCAAATCACAGCCCGCGCACGGGATGCACGGATTCTGGAGGAAACGGCCTGCGAATCGAGACGAAGTTTTTTAAATCACGTGCGAGAGAATCTGCTGCGAAATTTGCAGTTTTTGGTATGCGCATCCACGAAGCTGCGCGCGCCCTTCCGAGCGTTGGGTGACTTCTGCAAAGTGCGTTGAAAAAACGAAATGCGTCTCCCGCTTCATGAAAAACTCTTAAAAATCGAAGCGGCGATTTTTACAACGCCAGATAAAGTAAAACTAAATACGGCGCAGCGTCGGAAAATCCCGCCGGGGAACTTTCCCGGCATTCGACGAGGTATTGCGCTGCAGCAGCAGACCGCGCATCGCCTGCATGGGGGTAATCCTTCCGGATGAGCGAGGCGCTGTGCGCGGCTTTACACAAAACCGGTACGCTCGCAACGTTTGCAAAGTGTTTTTGTTTCCGTAGAGCGATTCATGCAATCCGCGTCCGATAGCGTCAGCAGCCCGGCGGCTGTGGGTGTCAACCTGATCGACTTCTTCGATGTCACCCCCACGTCATTGTGGCTGGAGGACTACAGCGATCTGCACCGCCTCTTTGCCCAATGGCGGGCGGCCGGCGTGACCGACCTGCAGCGCTTTCTGGAAGAGGACACCTCCCGCGTGGCGGCCTGTTCGGCCTGCATCAAGGTGCTGCGCGTGAACCGGCGTACGTTGTCCATGTACGCCGCCCCGGATGCCGAAACGCTCACCGCGCGGCTGGCCGACGTCCTGCGCGACGACATGCTCGAGGCCCACGTGGGCGAACTCGTGCAGCTCTGGTCTGGCGAGCCGTCGTTCGAGAGCCGCAGCGTCAACTACACGCTCGACGGCCGCCGTCTCGACATCCTGCTCAAGGGCGTGGTCCTGCCCGATCACGATCAGCCGTGGGACCGCGTGCTGGTGGCCGTGGACGACATCACCGAACTCGAAGACGCCCGCCGCCGTGCCGCGGCCAGCCAACTTTATGCGCGCGGCGTGTTCGAGCATGCGCCGGTGTCGCTGTGGGTGGAAAACTTCAGCACCATCAAGATGCTGCTGGACGAAGTGCGCATGCAGGGCATCACCGACTTCCGCACCTTTACCGACGTGCATCCGGAGTTTGTCGAACGGTGCATGCAGGAAATCCAGGTGCTCGACGTCAACGGCTTCACGCTGGAGATGTTCAAGGCGCGCAACCGCAACGACCTCCTTGCCCGCTTGCCGGAAATCTTTCGCGACGACATGCGCCCGCACTTTCGCGAGCAGTTGATCGACCTGTGGGAGGGCAAGCTCTTCCAGCAGCGCGAGGTCGTCAATTACGGGCTGGATGGCCACCCGCTGAACATCCACCTGCAGTTCTCGGTGTTCCCCGGCCGCGAGAAGGATTGGGACATGGTGCTGCTGGCGCTGACCGACATCACCGCGCGCAAAAAGGCGGAGTCGTACCTGGAATATCTCGGCAAGCACGACGTGTTGACCAAGCTGAAGAACCGCTCGTTCTACGTGGACGAGATCAACCGGCTGGAGCGCAAGGGCCCGTTCCCGGTCACGGTCATCATGATCGACCTGAACGACTTGAAGCGCGTGAACGACCAGCTCGGCCACGCCGCGGGTGACGCGCTGCTGCGGCGCGCCGGCGAGGTGCTCGGCAAGGCCATCGACAAACCGGCACACGCCGCGCGCATTGGCGGGGACGAGTTTGCCGTGCTGCTGCCGGGCGCCGACGCGCAGGCCGGCACGGCGCTGGTGGAAAGCCTGCGCAAGCTGGTGGAACTCAACAATCAGTTCTATCCAGGCGCGGAGCTTGGGTTTTCCATGGGCTGCGCCACCTGCCACGAAGGCGGGCGTCTGGAAGAAACGCTGCGCGAGGCCGATGTCGCGATGTACGAAGACAAGCGGATGCAGCACGAAGGCAAACGCTCGACATAACAACGGCAATTTGTGCGTGGGATGCACAGATCCTGTGCCACGGGCTGTCTGGTCGCGGCGCCGACGCGCTGAGAGACTGCGCTCCTGACAACTTTTTCAGGAGCCAGCATGTCCGGTCACACACTGCGCAGCATTCTCGGCGCGACCACGCCCACGGCGCTACCCGCACACGGCACTGCGTTGCTCGTCATCGATTTCCAGGACGAATACTTCACCGGTGCACTGCCGATTCCTCATGGCGCACAGGCGCTGCGCAACGCCAATACCCTGATTGATTTTGCCGACCACCAGGGCTGGCCTGTCGTACACATTCAGCACGTGGCGCCAGCCGAAGCGCCGATCTTCGCCAAGCACGTCGCAATTCATGCGGATGTACGTCAGAAGCCCAACCACCGCCGCGTACAGAAGACGTCGGTCAGCGTGTTTGCCAGCACCGACCTCGCAAACGAGCTGACGGCGGAGGGGATGACGCATCTCGTCATCTGCGGGCTCATGACGCACGCCTGCGTGGCTGGCGCCGCGCGCGATGCGGTGCCAGCCGGGTTTGAGGTGATTGTGGTGGACGATGCCAGCGCCACGCGTGACATCGTGGTCAACGAGTCGCTACGTGTGTCGCACGACGTGCTGCATCGCGCCGCACTGGCGGAGATTTCCGACACGTTCGGCGCGGTGCTGCGCACGCAAGAGGTGTTGTCGCTGAAGGCGGCCTAGCCCGGTTTGGCGCAGGGCAGCGTGATAGCATCCGACGCCTTGGCAACACGGGCACATTCGACCATGGATCAGTTGCTTGCGATGCGCGTGTTCTGCGCCATCGTCGAGGCGCAAGGGTTTTCCGCTGCAGCGGAGCGCCTCGACAGCACGCATTCCTCCGTGTCACGACAGTTGAAGCGGCTCGAAGCCGAGCTTGGCGTGCAACTGCTCAACCGGACGACGCGCCGCTTTGCATTGACGGCCGCCGGCCAGCGTTACTACGAGGCCTGCGTCGATATTCTGCAGCGGGTGGAGTCTGCATCGCAGGCCATGGCAAACGAGCATCAGCGTGTTGCCGGTACGTTGCGCGTCAGCGTTCCGCTGGCGATCGGCACGCTCGAGCTTTCCGCTTGGCTGCCGGCATTCCAGCAGCGCTATCCCGACCTGCACCTCGATTTGTCTTGCCGTGATGAGATGATCGATCTCGTCGCAGAGGGCTTTGACGTTGCGTTGCGGATCAGCCAGCCACTGGGTGATAGCAGCCTCGTCGCCCGCAAGCTGGTCGAATCGGACATCGTGCTCGTTGCCTCGCCAGGCTATCTCGCGCGTCGGCGCCCGCCAGCAGTGCCGAGCGATTTGCGCGAGCATGAATTGATCACCTTCTCGGGCTCGCACACCGCAACGGAATGGGCGATTGAACCCGCGCAAGGTGAGGCGGTGCACGTGTCGCTGCAAGGGCGGTTGATGACGGATGCCATTACGGCTGCGTATTCCGCGGTATTGGCCGGCCTCGGCATCGCGGCTTTTACGTGGAACACCGTGCGGCAGGAGCTGGCGCAGGGGCGTCTGGTGCAAGTGCTGCCGGGCTGCACGCTGGGCACGCGCATCTATTACGCGCTGTATCCGCATACGCGGCATGTTGCGCCCAAGGTGCGCGCGTTTGTCGATTACATGAGCGAGTACTATCGCGCCCGCTAGGGCACGGCAGTGCGCTCAAGCCGGCGCAAAAAACCGTTCGTGCAGTTCCTCCAGCCCCAGCGTGCTGATCACCTCGTTCAGCCGCTCGGTCGGGCGGCGGCGCGGCAGGTCTTTGTACTGCGCGATGATCAGCTCGTTCTTCATCGAGTGTTCCCATCCGACGAGTTCCGTCACGCTGACCTGATAGCCGTGCGCTTCAAGCTGCAGGCAGCGCAGCACGTTGGTGACCTGGCTGCCGAATTCGCGCGTATGCAACGGGTGGCGCCAGATTTCCGTCAGCGCATTGCCGAGCGACTTGCCCTTGTTCTTGCGTAGCACGCCGGCCACCTCCGCCTGGCAGCACGGCACCAGCACGATGTACTGCGCCTTCTTCTCCAGCGCGAAGCGGATCGCATCGTCCGTGGCGGTATTGCACGCATGCAGCGCGGTCACGATGTCGATCGTCGCGGGCAGTCGGTCAGAGGTAATCGACTCCGCAACCGACAGGTTCAGGAACGACATCCCCTTGAAGCCGAGCCGCGCGGCCAGTTCGGTCGACTTGGCGACCAGTTCTTCGCGCGTTTCGATACCGTAAATGTGCGAGGTTCCATCGCCCGGCTGCTCCTTGCAGAACAGGTCGTACAGGATGAAGCCGAGGTACGACTTGCCCGCGCCGTGGTCGACCAGCGTGACATGCCCCTTGGCTCGCTGCACGTCGGCCATCAATGGTTCGATGAACTGGAACAGGTGATAGACCTGCTTGAGCTTGCGGCGGCTGTCCTGGTTCATCTTGCCGTCGCGCGTCAGGATGTGCAGTTCCTTGAGCAGTTCAATCGACTGGTTTGGGCGGATTTCGTGGGTCTTGTTGGACATCGTCAGGACAGCCTGGGCGACATGTCGCACGGAGTGGGATCGGTGCGGCGGCGCGGAGACAAACGGAAAGAGGGCGCCAGTTTACCGAAAAGCGGGGTGGGCGACGGCAAGCGCACCCCAGGCGGCGTCATGCGCGACCTCGTTTGCCCGCGCCCAGTGGGGATGTGACAATAGCGCCCCGCTTGTCTGCCCCGCGTCATTCGATCCGTCCAACCCCGCATGTCCGAAACATCCAACGCCCCTCTCGTTGCCGTCATCGGCGCCGGCCCCGCCGGGCTCATGGCCGCTGAAGTCCTGTCGCGCAATGGCGTGCGTGTGGAGGTGTTTGACGCCATGCCTTCGGCCGGCCGCAAGTTCCTGCTGGCGGGCATCGGCGGGATGAACATCACGCATTCGGAGCCGATCGACGCGTTTCTCGGCCGGTATCGCACGCGGCGCGAGGCGCTGGCGCCGTTCATTGGCCGCTTCAGCCCCGATGCCCTGCGTGCGTGGATCCATGGGCTGGGCATCGATACGTTTGTCGGCAGTTCGGGACGAGTCTTTCCGACCGAGATGAAGGCCGCGCCCTTGCTGCGCGCATGGCTGCACCGGCTGCGCGAGGCGGGCGTGCAGCTGCACATGCGGCATCGCTGGGTGGGCTGGGCAGAACCGTCAGACCACGCGCAGGTGCTGCGCTTTGAAACCACCGATGTTGAACGGCTGGTGCAAGCCGATGCCGTGGTGCTCGCCATGGGCGGCGGCAGTTGGCCGCGCTTGGGTTCTGACGGCGCCTGGGTGCCGTTGCTGGAGGCGCGCGGCGTGCAGGTGCAGCCATTGCAGCCGGCCAACTGCGGGTTCGACGCCGATTGGAGCGCGTTTTTCCAGGAGCGGTTCGCGGGGCAGCCCGTCAAGTCGGTCGCCATCGGTTTGCCGTCGGGTGATGACGGCGCGCTGCAATTCCGCCAGGGCGAGTTCGTCGTCACGCAGACGGGCATCGAAGGCAGCCTCGTCTATGCGTTGTCCGCGTCCATCCGTGAGGCGCTGGCCGCAGAGGGCAGTGCGACGATCTGGCTCGACCTTGCGCCAGGCTGGAGTGCGCAACGTGTGACGGATGAACTGATGCGCCCGCGCGGCGCGCGTTCGATGTCGAGCCATCTGCAAAGCAAGCTGAATATCACGGGCGTCAAGCTCGGCCTGCTGCGCGAGTGCCTGAGCAAGGAAGCGTTTGCCGACTTGGCGCAATTGGCCAAAGCCATCAAGGCGCTGCCGCTGCGGCTCATACGCACGCGGCCCATCGACGAGGCGATCAGCACCGCAGGCGGCGTTGCATTTGAAGCGCTGGATGCGAAGCTGATGATCGAGCGTCTGCCGGGCGTGTTCTGCGCCGGCGAGATGCTCGACTGGGAGGCACCCACCGGCGGCTATCTGCTGACGGCGTGCTTCGCGAGCGGCGCCGCTGCAGGGCAGGGCGCACTCGACTACCTGGCGACGATGGCGCGCTGATTTAACGGTTTATTGGCGCGCCTTCAGGCGCCACAGCGACGTGACCTCGGCAACGCGGGCGCGATAGAGCGGGTCGCTTTCATCGGATGCCTTCGGGTGCTTCGGCTTGATGTCTTCCCTGCCCACCACCTGCAGGCCGGCAGCGTCGATCATCGCCAGCAGGGCATCGCGCGTGCGCAGGCCCAGGTGCTCGGCAAAGTCCGACAGGATCAACCAGCCCTCGCCATTCGGCTCCAGATGGGCGGCCAGGCCATCCAGAAAACCACGCAGCATGCGGCTGTCGGGGTCGTAGACGGCGCGCTCGATGGGCGAGCTGGGTCGTGCCGGCAGCCACGGCGGGTTGCACACGATCAGCGGCGCACGGCCTTCCGGAAACAGATCCGCATCGACAACGTCCACCTGTGCCTGCAACCCGAGACGTGCCAGGTTATCGCGCGCACAGGCCAGGGCACGCGGGTCCTGATCGGTGCCGATAACGCGCTTGACGCCGCGTTTGGCCAGCACCGCCGCGAGCACGCCCGTGCCCGTGCCGATATCGAAGGCCAGGGTTTTCGACGGCAACGGCGCACTCGCCACCAAGTCGATGTATTCACCGCGCACGGGCGAGAACACGCCGTAGTGCGGATGGATCCGCTCACCACCGAGCGCCGGAATCTCGACACCCTTCTTGCGCCACTCATGCGCGCCGATCAAACCAAGCAGTTCGCGCAGCGAGACGACGGAGGCAGCGTGGCTCGTGCCGTAAGCCTCGGTGCACGCCTCGCGCATGTCGGGGGCGCGGCGCAGCGGGACGGTGTAATCCGCATCCAGCGGAATCAGCAGCATGCCGAGCGTGCGGGCGCGCTGCGATTGCGCCTGTCGATGCAGGTTGAACGCATCGATGGGCGAGGCGGGTTCCTTGCGCGCCTTGCCGGGTTTGCGATCCGTGCGGCGGGACATGGCCTGCAGCAGTTGGCGTGCGTTCTGGAAGTCGCCTTGCCAGAGCAATGCCGTGCCTTCGCAGGCGAGGCGGTAGGCGGTATCGGCCGGGGTCCGATCATCTGCGATGACCACACGCTTGGGCGGCGGGTTGCCGGCCTCGGAGCGCCAGACGGCGGTATGGACGGCGTCGCTGCTGGCTTCAGGGCGGTCGTCGGTCCAGGTGAGGGTGGGGTGATCGGTCACGGGGGATATGGGCGGGAAAGCGGGGAGGGTGCGGTAGTGGGCGACACGATACCGCTGTCGGCCTGATCGCACAAATGCTGGCGGGCCACTGAGCGGCGCGGCACTGATGCCGTTTCGGTGGGGCCCCTGTCAGAAAAGGCCTAATGCCGGGCAATGTGCTGAAGGACGTCGCCCCGTATTGCCCGCGAGCCGATTGACCGCTGCGATTCTTCTGGTGAAGTGATTCTCCTGCCACCCGAAGACGCCAGTCCGGCCCGGCAGGCAGTGTAAACTCCAGCCTTTTTTCGGCACTCGTAGCATGGCGCACGCCCAGCAACGCAGGGCGCTCAGCGGCCCCGCGCTGATCCGCATTCTTGCTCGCCTGACGGACGTCGACGTTTCCGCATCTGCGCAGCCCCTTTCGGACCGGTTGAGCCAATGGCTCAGCTGGACGGATGCCATCACGCTTTCGTCGGCATTGAGCGCGGCACCGCCCGCCGGCGCGTCCAGCACGCGCACCGTCGGGCCGGACGCCGAGACCATCGGTGGCCGCGTCCGTGCGGCGTTGACGAAATCCATCGCGTCCAGCTGCGCGCCAGAGACAAGGCCCGGGCCACGCGCACCGATCCAGAACGCGGCGGTGCCGGTGGTGGTCGACTATGCCGACTTCCGGCAGCGCTACGTGCTGATGCAGCAGACGATGGAGCTGGAGATCGGCGACCTGCGTGGCCGCCTGCGGCGCCTGCTGGCTGCCAGGACGCCCGACCTCGCGCGGCTTGCGGTGCTGGATGCCAGCATGGAGCAGGCGCTCGCCGGCCGCGAACGTTCGTTGCTGGGGGCCATTCCGTCGATGCTCGGGCCGTACTTCGAGCGCCTGCGCGCGGCCGAGCAGCAGCGGCAGGCCGAGTTGCCCGCAGAGGGCCAGGCCACCCCATCCACATCCCGCGCCTGGCTGGACGCGTTCCGCAAGGATATGCAGAGCGTGCTCCTGGCCGAGCTTGATGTTCGTTTTCAACCGATCGACGGGTTGCTCGCAGCCCTTCGCCCCCGCTAAGCGGGACAGACACCATTCATGTCCAGACATCACCTGAATCTCATCGTTTTTTCTGTCGGGCTGGCGGCCTTGGGGTGGATTGCCGGCGGCTACGTCGTCGGCGGAAACCTGCTGGCGCTGGCGGTCACGCTCGTGATCGGTGCCGCCTATGTGGCAGGCGCGCTCGAGCTGCGCCGCTATCGCCAGGCGACGGGCACGGTCACGCAGGCCGTGGCGGGGCTGACCGAGCCACCGTCCAATCTGGCGGCGTGGCTGGAGCCACTGCACCCGAGCGTGCGCAATGCCGTGCGCCTGCGTGTGGAAGGCGAGCGCGTTGCGCTCCCGGCGCCCGCGCTGACGCCGTATCTGGTGGGCCTGCTGGTGCTGCTTGGCATGCTTGGCACGCTGCTCGGCATGGTGGTGACGCTCAAGGGCACGGGCGCGGCGCTGGAAAGCGCGACGGATCTGCAGGCGATCCGCGCATCGCTGGCCGCCCCCATCAAGGGTTTGGGGTTCTCGTTCGGGACCTCGATTGCCGGGGTGGCGACGTCGGCCATGCTGGGGCTGCTGTCGGCGCTGTGCCGGCGCGAGCGGCTGCAGGCGGTCCAGGCGCTCGACACGAAGATCGCCACCACGCTGCGCATCTATTCGCATGCGCATCAGCGTGAAGAGACGTTCAAGCTGCTGCAGCGGCAAGCCGATGTGATGCCCGCATTGGTGGACCGACTGCAGGCGATGATGGTGTCGCTGGAGCAGCAGGGCGCAGCCAGCAGCGAGCGGCAGGTCGCCGCGCAGCAAGCGTTTCTCGACAAGACGGAAGTGGCCTACAGCCAGCTTGCGTCTTCGGTTGGCCAGTCGTTGAAGGACAGCGCAGCGGAAAGCGCGCGCGTTGCCAGCGCGGCGCTGCAGCCTGTGGTGGAAACGACGATGGCGGGCCTCGCGCGTGAATCGTCCGCGCTGCAGGAGACGGTCACGCAGGCGGTGCAGCGTCAGCTGGATGGCTTGTCGACGCGCTTCGAAGCTACAGCCGAGGCGGTCTCCGGCATCTGGAGCAACGCCCTGTCGGCGCATCAACGCTCGAGTGAGGCGCTGGTCGGTCAGGTCGGCTCGTCGCTGGACCGGTTTGCCGAGACATTCGAGCAACGCTCGGCGCGGTTGCTCGATGGCGTTGCCGAGCGCCTGGATGCGACCGCAGGCGGCCTTTCCACGGCTTGGCGCGATGCGCTGGCCCGCCAGGAACATGCCCACGCCGAGCTGGCGACCCAGAACCAGCGCGCGCTCGAGGCGGCTGCCGCCACGTTCGAGCAGCACGCCGTGTCGTTGCAAGACGCATCGCGCCAGTCGCATACGGCGCTGCAAGCCGCACTGGAAGCACGAGACGCGCAACGTCTGGTGGCCTGGACCGAGGCGCTCAGCGCAACGGCCGAAAAGCTGAGCCAGGCGTGGGAGAAGGCGGGCGCCGATACGGCGAACCGTCAACAAGACATCTGCGATGCATTGGCGCAGACAGCGCGCGATATCGCCGCGCAGCAGGACGCGTCGCGCCAGTCGCAAGCCGCGTTGCAAGCTGCGCTGGAAGCACGAGATGCACAACGTTTGACTGCCTGGACCGATGCCCTCGGCGCCATGGGAGAGAAGCTGACCCAGGCATGGGAAAAGGCCGGCGCCGATACGGCGAGCCGCCAGCAGCAGATTTGCGACGCACTGGCGCAGACCGCGCGCGACATTTCCGCGCAAACGCAGGCGCACGCCAACGACACGATCGGCGAGATTTCGCGCCTGGTCCAAGCCGCGTCGGAAGCGCCAAAGGCCGCGGCCGAAGTGGTGGCCGAACTGCGCCAGAAGCTGTCCGACAGCATGGTGCGCGATACCGCGATGCTGGACGAGCGTGCGCGCCTGCTGGGCACGCTGGAAACGCTGCTCGACGCCGTCAACCATGCGTCGACCGAGCAGCGCACGGCGGTGGATGCGCTCGTGGCGACGTCTGCAGATCTGCTGGAGCGCGTTGGCGTGCGGTTCACCGATCGGGTGGAAGCGGAGACCGGCAAGCTTGGCGCGGTGGCTGCGCAGGTGACCGGCAGTGCGGTGGAGGTGGCGAGCCTGGGCGAGGCGTTCGGCGCCGCTGTGCAGCTGTTTGGCGAGTCGAACGACAAGCTTGCAGCCCAGTTGCAGCGCATCGAAGCCGCGCTCGACAAGTCGCTCACCCGCAGCGACGAACAGCTTGCCTACTACGTGGCCCAGGCGCGTGAGGTGATCGACCTGAGCATGCTGTCCCAAAAGCAGATCCTCGAAGACCTGCAGCGCCTGGGTGACCAGCGCGCGCTGGCCGGGGCCGAAGCGGCATGAACGACGAGATCGACGGTGGCATCGAGGCCACGGCGCCGGTCTGGGCCGCGTTTGGCGACCTGATGTCGGTGCTGCTGGGCGCGTTTGTGCTGATTTTGGTCGGTGTGATCGGCGTGCAGCTGGAGCTGTCGTCCAAGCTGGAAAACGAGGTCAAGCAGCGCGAGGCCGAAGCCCAGCGCCGCAAGACGCTGGAGCAGGCGCTGGCCGGCCCGCTGGCGGCCGGGCGCGTGACGCTCGTCAACGGGCGCATCGGCATCAACGGCAATGTGCTGTTCGCGATCAACTCCGATCAGTTGCAGCCGGAAGGCCGCGCGCTGATGAAGAGCCTGGCGGGGCCGCTGGCTGCGTATCTCACGTCGCGTGAAGAGATCCTGATGGTGAGCGGCTTTTCCGACGACCAGCAGGTGCGTGCCGGCAATCGGCTGTTTGCCGATAACTGGGAGCTGTCCGCCAAGCGCGCCTTGACGGTGACGCGTGCGTTGATCGACGAGGGCATTCCGGCGTCGAGCGTGTTCGCGGCAGCGTTTGGATCGCAGCAGCCGGTGAGTTCCAATGCAGACGACGTCGGGCGCGCCAAGAACCGGCGTGTGGAAATCGCACCCGTGCCGAGGCAGGCTGCTTCCAACGGTGGACGTCGTGAGCCGCATTGAGGCGTCGACGCAGGCCATGCTCGACAGCTGGCGCGCCAGCGGCGCGGACCGGCTGGACCGCGTGCGCTTTTGCTTCATCGAGGCATTGCATCGGCGTGCGGCCGGACAAACCGGCGAGGCGCGACGCATCCTCGACGCGCGGCTCGGCGAGCTGATCGCGGCCTACGCGGCAGATCTCGATCGCACGACGGCAACGTCCGACGCGAGCGACGCAAAAGCGCCTGCCGACAGCGCGTTGGCCGAACTGCTGCGTGACATTGCCGGCCGGCAACGCACGGATGTCGGCAAGGCTGCGGATGGCGGGTCTGGGCCGCATCCCCGTGCATTGCCGGAGCTGAAGATTCTCGAAGACGTGCGCGACACGTGGTCGCGCGTCAGCGCCGAGAAACAGTTGCGCGACGCGCTGGACAAGGTGCCGGTCAATGCCGGTCCGCTGAATTCAAGCAGTCTTGTGCATCGTTCATTGCTATTGATGCGCGAGGTCTCGCCCGATTATCTGCGGCAGTTTCTATCGTATGTCGACGCGCTTTCCTGGCTGGAACGCATGAGCGGGGAAGGCGCCGCCGGTGGCCAGGAAGCGGCCCGCAGCGGCGGGAAGGCGGCGCGCAAGGCGCGCTAAGCATCACAGCGCAGCGCCATCCGGGAGGGTGGATTGATCTGCCCGCCTGCCGCGTCTTTCGGCCGGCAAGCACGCAAAAAAGGGAGCCGAGGCTCCCTTTTTCTTTGTGCTGGCGATCAGCCGTTGATGGCTGCGTCCTTGACCTTTTTCAGGGCGCGGACCTTGACGCGCACGGTTGCCGGTTTGGCTTCGAACCACTGGTCCACGCCGGTAAAGGGGTTCTTGCCGAAGCGACGCTTGGTTGCCGGCACCTTGACCGACGTCACCTTGAACAGGCCCGGCAGCGTGAATTCGCCAGCGCCCTTCTTGTGCAGCGAAGCCACGATGGTGTTCTCCAGATGGAGCAGCACCGCCTTCACCGCCTTGGCGTCGACGGCAGCCTGTTCAGCCAGATGGCTCACCAGGCTCGCCTTGGTGAACGTGTCCTTCAAGGGCTTGAGGGTCGGCGTCGTTGCAGCAGGCTTCTTTGCCGGCGCGGCCTTCTTTGCCGGCGAGGCCTTCTTTGCAGCGGTCTTGGCAGCGGTCTTGGTTTTGGTGGCCATAGTGAAAGTAGATGGTTGGGTAAAGTTGACCATTCAATGGAAGCAACGCCTGTGCAGCGCGCTTCGAGCAAGCATAGCAAAGGTTGAGCGCCGTGGAAGCGTTATCTAGGCTGTTTTGAGGCCGCGGAACGCTTATTGCAAGGGATTTCGGGCGTGTATCACCCAGCTGAAGCATCCCAGGTTCAGCACAGACATGCCCCAACGAAAATCGTCGCAGAGCGTGGTGAGCCCCAAAAACCGCGCCCCCATACTCGCCCAGCTGCGCCAATCGAAGATGACGCGCTCCACCCATGCGTACGTTCGCGGCAGCACCGTGAAGTTCTACGAGTGGTTGAGCGAGGTGCAGTCGCACACGTTTCCAGAGGGGCCCACCATCTGGATTTGCGGCGATTGCCATGTCGGCAACCTCGGTCCGATCGGCGATGCTTCCGGTGCTACGCGCATACAGATCCGCGATCTGGATCAGACGGTGCTCGGCAATCCCGCGCACGACCTGATCCGGCTTGGCGTTTCGCTGGCAACGGCCGCGCGCGGGTCCGACCTGCCAGGCATCGTGACGGCAAGAATGGTCGAGGCGCTGATGGCCGGCTACCTGAACGGCATCGACCCGGATGCGGCGGTGCATCTGCCGCCGCGCCCCGCATCCGTGCGCACCGCGATGAAAGCCGCGACCGCGCGTACGTGGAAACAGCTGGCCAGGGAGCGGCTTGATGACACGTCTCCATCCATTCCTCTCGGGCGCCATTTCTGGCCGCTCTCCCGCGAAGAGCGGCGCGAACTGAAACAGCTGGTAAGCCAGCATGAGGTGCTTGCGCTGGTGGCGCGTCTTTACGAGATGCCCGGCGAAGCCTCGGTCAGCGTTGTCGATGCTGCCTACTGGGTCAAAGGGTGCAGCTCGCTCGGGCGGCGGCGCTATGCCGTCTTGCTGGCGGTCGATCAGGACCGCGGGCCGCGGTATCGGCTGATCGATATCAAGGAGGCAGGAAAGCCAGCGGCGCCCACTGCCCCTGCCACCGAAATGCCACGGTTGAATGGCGAACGCGTGGTGACGGGCGCGCGCGCTCTTGCTCCCGATCTGGGCGATCGAATGGCGTGGGGGCGCATGCTCGGTAGCAGCTTTTTCATGCGCGAGCTGCAGCCGCAAGACCTGAAGCTGTCGGTGGACAAGCTCGAGCACAAGGACGCCACGGTGCTGGCCGCGTATCTGGGCAATGTCGTGGGCCTTGCGCATGGCAGCCAGATGCCGCGGGATGTTGCGAAGGCATGGCACCGTGAACTGCGGGCGCGCCATGGGCGCTCCATCAACGCGCCGTTCTGGCTGTGGTCGTCGATTGTCGACCTGCTCGGGCTGCACGAGCGCCAGTACCTCGAGCACTGCCGCGCCTGGGCCGGTTGAACCGTGGGGCTGCATCCGTTGCCGGGCACAAACGCTGCTGGCGACGCAGGCGAGCGGTCGCGCGCCGATCGGCGCGGTGAGGACCGACTGCGTCCGATTGCTGCGGTGCGCAGTCAAAACTTCAGGAAGGAGGCGCAATGTACGTGGTGATGGGGGCAACCGGACATGTAGGCGCTGCAGTTGCGGATGCGCTCCTGGCCGGTGGAGAAGACGTCACGATCGTGACACGGTGGCCGGAGCGCGCAGGCCGGTGGCGGGACAAAGGGGCATCGATCGCGAGGGCGGACGTGGAGGACGTCGCCTCGTTAAAGGCGGCATTCCGACGTGGGCGCCGCGCCTTCCTGCTCAATCCACCCGCCGATACTGCCGGCGACACCGACGCCACGGAGCGCCGCACGATCGCCAACATCCTCGCCGCGCTGGAAGACTCTGGACTGGAGAAAGTGGTGGCCGCTTCAACTTTTGGCGCGCGCCCGGGGCAGGGCATCGGCGACCTCACCACGCTGTGGGAATTGGAAGAAGGCCTGCGCCGCCAGCCCATTCCGGCCGCGATCAATCGCGGCGCTTACTACATGAGCAACTGGACGAGCATGCTCGAGACCGTGGCGGAGACCGGCACGCTGCCGAGCATGTTCCCCGCCGACATGCGCATACCGATGGTGGCGCCCGCCGACCTTGGTGAGGCGGCTGCGGCGCGGCTTCTGACGCCACTTGACGATGTGGGCGTGCGCTACGTCGAGGGCCCGCAGCGCTACACACCGCAGGACGTTGCACGGGCCATGTCGCGCACGCTCGGCCGCGACGTGGTGCTCGAAGTGGTGCCGCGAGACCGATGGGAAGCCGTCTACAAAGGGTGGGGATTCTCTGCCGAAGCGGCGCGCGCCTACGCAAAGATGACCGCCGTGACCCTGGACGAGGATTTCGACCAGCCGGCGGACGTCGTGCGGGGCCATGTTTCGCTGGCCGACTTCATTGCGGCAGCGTGGGTACGCGCGGCTCACGCCTGACCAGACCCGCTGCGCCGCCGCTGTCCCGCATCGCTAGCCGATGAGATGGACGAGCAGCGCGCCGTTCAATCCTGCCACCAGCACGGCTCCCACCGTTGCCAGCCCCACCAGGCCGCGACTGGCGGCATGCTGGCCCATCAGGTCTGGCCGGCGTGCCAGCCAGATCAGCGCCGCCATCGGAAACGGCACCACGATGCTCAGCACCACCTGGCTGAGTACGAGTGCGCGTGTGACATCCATGCCCGCGCCGATGACGATGAACGCCGGCACCATGGTGATCAGTCGGCGCATCCATACCGGCAGGCGCACACGCAGGAAACCTTGCAACACCATCTGGCCCGCCATCGTCCCGACCACGGAGCTTGAAAGCCCCGATGCGATCAGCCCAACCAGAAACACCAGCCCGGCCGATGCCCCAAACAACGGCGCCAGGGTGATATAGGCATCCTCAATGCCGGCCACCTCTGCATGTGTGCCGTGAAACGCGCCTGCCGATACCACCACCATGGCGAGGTTGATGCAGCCCGCAGCGGCCAGCGCTGCCACCACCTCGCGGTTGGAATAGCGCAGCAGTTGCGATGTCTCAGACGCACTCCGTGGGCGCACGCGCGTATTGACCAGTCCCGAATGGAGAAAGAGCGCGTGAGGCATCACCGTGGCCCCGACAATGCCGGCCGCCAACATGAACGCGTCGGGCGGCAGTGCCGTCGGAACAAAGGTTTGCCGCAGCGCCGCCGCCCACGAAACAGGCAAGATCCACACTTGGATGATGTAAGAGATACCGATGACGGCCACGAGCGCGCCAATCATCAGTTCAATGGAACGGAAGCCCCGCCCCTGCAGCATCAGCAAAAGATAAGTCAGCACACCGGCGACGACCATGGCGTGCAGCAGAGGCATCCCGGTCAGGAGTGCGATGCCCACAGCGGCACCGACGAACTCGGCAAGGTCGGTCGCCATGGCGGCAAGCTCGCTGATGAACCACATGCCAAGGCCGGCCGGCGCAGGCAGATGCGTGCGACAGAGTTGCGCCAGATTCTGGCCCGTCACAATGCCCACGCGGGCAGACAGCATCTGGAACAGCATCGCCACCAGGCTCGACGCCAGCACGACCCAGAGCAACTGATAGCCGTAGCGGGCGCCGGCCTCGATGCCCGTGGCGATGTTGCCGGGGTCCGTATACGCCACCGATACCACCACGGCCGGGCCAACGAACGGCGTGAACGTGCGCCAGCCGCGTCGCCGGCCTTCCAGCGCTTCGCGCGCGTGGGCGACAACGCCTCTGGATGCAGAAGAACTGTCGCGTTCAAGCGCGAGGGTGTCGTCCATGGAGGCTCCGGGAGATAGGCGGCGCAAGGCCCTTCGCAACGCGCGTACCCGACGGCGCCACGCGAGGCGTGCGGTACGCGATGGAACGGGGGTTGCGGAAAGGGTTGCGCCATGAAGGCATCCACCCATTCCCGGAGAACATCCATGTTCATGCACAACAAGCGATTGCAATACACCGTTCGGGTCAGCGAATCCGATCCCGGATTGGCCAATCTGCTGCTGGAGCAGTTCGGCGGCCCGCAAGGCGAGCTTGCCGCGGCGATGCGCTACTTCACGCAAGCCGTTGCAGAAGAGGATGCAGGCCGCAAGGACATGCTGTACGACATCGCGACGGAGGAACTCAGTCACCTCGAGATCATCGGCTCCATCGTCGCCATGTTGAATCGCGGTGCTAAAGGCGAACTGGCCGAAGCGGTGGATGAGCAGGCGGAGTTGTATCGCAAGCTCAATGGCGCCGGTAACGACAGCCATGTGACGCAGGTGCTCTACGGCGGGGGCCCATCGCTGACGAACTCCGGGGGCGTTCCATGGACGGCCGCCTACATCGATTCGATCGGCGAGCCCACGGCGGACCTGCGCTCGAACATTGCGGCCGAAGCACGCGCCAAGATCATCTACGAACGATTGATCAACGTTACCGATGACCCGGGTGTGCGCGAAGCACTCGGCTTTCTCATGACGCGCGAGGTGGCGCACCAGAAGTCGTTCGAGAAGGCGCTCTACGCCATCAACGGCAACTTCCCGCCGGGCAAGCTGCCGCCGGTGCCGGAGTTCAGCGACGCGTATTTCAAGATGTCGCGCGGTGGCCCGATCGTGCAGGCACCGTGGAATAGCGGCACGGGTCTTGAGCTGGTGGCAGACCCGCCGGTGCCCGCGGACGGCGGAGACGGCAACGCAGCGGTCAACCTGACCGATGCCGAACTCGAAACGCTGGAGGCCATGAAGACGCGTCTGGCTTCAGACCCGGCGGTCGATCCGACCACCGGCGCGGAGCTGGGTGAAGCGAAGGCGTAACGACCGCCTTCAGGTCCGCAGGCCCGGGCGCAGCGCCGCCCGGGCCTGGACATTGCGGCTGCGCCAGGCACCGCCTGTTTCAAGCACGAACAGACATGGAGGCACTCATGCAGATGCAAGAACTCCTTGCGATCGCGGCGCTCACGCTTGCCGTGATTGCCATGTATTCGCTCGCCCGCGGCTTGCCTGCCGGCGTGTTCGGGGCCGGTGTGCAATCCGTCGCGCCGGTGTATTCGGGTGTTCAGCCCCCGCACCCATTCCTGAACGGAAAGCGATGATGCAGAACGAGACGACGCACGAAGGCGAAGCGCGCTTCGAGTGTGCGGGCCAGACCGTGACGGTGACTGCGGAGCAGGACGCGCAGGGCGTGTGGGTGCCCCGCATCTCGGTCGCAAACGGGGCGCGGCAGTTCGAAATCCGAGAAATATCCCAGACATGGCGAGGCTGGCACACCGAAGGCGAGGCCGTTCGAGACGGCATGGAGCAAGCCCGGCTGCTGCTCACGCACGGGCGGTCCTGAGTTCTGGACCGCACAACTGAACCGCGCAACTGCGCGGCACGGCTTCGGCATGGCGCCGTCGCCCCGACTGAATCGACAAGGAGTTTGTGATGAAGGCACTCTGCTGGCACGGCAAACATGACATCCGCTGCGACACCGTTCCGGACCCGACGATCCAACACGGCCGCGACGCCATCATCAAGGTCACGGCGTGCGCCATCTGCGGGTCGGACTTGCACCTCTTCGACGGTGTCATGCCCGGCATGGAAAGCGGCGATGTGGTCGGCCACGAAACGATGGGCGAAGTCGTGGAGGTGGGGCCCGAGAACACGAAGCTGAAAGTCGGCGACCGCGTTGTCGTGCCGTTCACCATTTCCTGCGGCGAGTGCTTTTTCTGCAAGCGCGGGTTCTACTCCGGATGCGAGCGAACCAACCCTGACCACGCCAAGGCCGCCAAGCTGTGGGGTCACTCGCCGGCGGGTTTGTTTGGCTACTCGCACCTGCTCGGCGGATATGCCGGCTGCCAGGCGGAATATCTGCGTGTGCCGTACGCAGACGTCGGGCCCATTCGCGTGCCGGACGGTGTGGACGACGAGACCTTGTTGTTCCTGTCCGACATCTTCCCCACCGGCTACATGGCCGCCGAGAACTGCAATATCCAGCCCGGCGACACCATCGCCGTGTGGGGCTGCGGGCCTGTGGGCCAATTCGCCATCCGAAGCGCCTTCCTGCTCGGGGCGGAACGCGTGATCGCCATCGATACGGTGCCCGAGCGCTTGGCCATGGCGCGCGCGGCCGGCGCACAGACGCTCGATTTCAAAGCCAGCGATGTGCAGGAGGCGCTCAACGAAATGACGCAGGGCCGCGGCCCCGATGCCTGCATCGATGCAGTGGGCACCGAACCCGAGACGACCGCCAGCTTCGACTCCGTGGTCGACCGCATCAAAGTCGCCACCGCGCTCGGTACGGATCGGCCCCACGTGCTGCGGCAGGCCATTCAGTGCTGCCGCAACTTCGGTACGGTCTCGATCGTCGGCGTGTATGGCGGGTTGCTCGACAAGGTGCCGTTTGGGTCAGCCATCAATCGCGGGCTGACGTTCCGGATGGCGCAAACACCGGTTCAGCGGTATCTGCCGCTATTGCTCGAACGCATCGAGCGCGGCGAGATCGACCCGTCGTTCGTGGTGACGCATCGCGGCACGCTGGCGGATGGCCCGGACCTGTACAAAACCTTCCGCGACAAGCAGGACGGGTGTGTGAAGGTGGTGCTGAAGCCCTGGGGCTAGGGCGCTTTTGCGCTGCAGGAAGCGCCCTAACTGCGCAGCGGCCAGACCCGGTCGTCGGCGACAGCAAAGAGCACTTCTCCGGGCTTAGCCGGAGCCGTCCACAAACCGGTGAACTCGCCGAACGCGGGGAGCAGGGCGCCATTTGCCCCAAACCGGAAACACGGCAGCCGGAGGCGGTCCCGAGCCGGCCCGCTGATGACGACGCCCGGGTGCACATGTCCGGCGATGACGTAGCGATCGGGCACCGCCTGCGGCTCGTGGCATAGCGCGAAGGGCCCGATCGCCCAGGGCTCTTCGACCACATTGAAGCGCAGGTCGGCAGGTGGGTCGCCCGCGTGGCTGTCGTGGTTGCCGCGGACCAGCGTGCACGCGACATCGGTGTGGCGCGCGCGCCAGGCGGCGAGTGCATCGATGGCGGCGTGCGCCTCGCGCGCGTGGAGAAGGTCGCCCAGCCACGCGATATGCGCCACCGGCAATCGGGCGAGCATGGCGTCCAGGCGGGCGACCGCCTGGCTGGTGCTGCCGGCCGGCACCGGCACCCCGCGCGCGCGAAAGGTCGCCGCCTTGCCGAAGTGCGCATCGGCCACCATCAGCATGCGTTGCGCTGGCCACCAGAGCGCGCGCTCGGGGAGCAGCCATACCGTCTCGCCTGCGCACTGCATGGCGACGTCATTGGGGGCAGTCATAGCAGTGGCAGCGGCTTCGATGTCTTGCGTGGCCGGCGCGCGCGGCGGGTGGATTTGCCGGCAGTGTCGGGCGATTCAGTCAGGCGCAGCGCAGCTTGTACATCTGTCTCGATCTCCGGCCGTGTCGCGGCATCCGGATCGGTGGGTTCGGGGCCGGCGGCACGCTCCGCTTCGGCCAGCATGCGTGCGATCCGATCAGCGAGTTTCTCCGTCGAAAGCTGCTCGCGAAACCGCTCCACCATCAACGGAAAACCGAACGGCGAAGGCCGCTTCAGTGCGCAAAGCTGGAGTTGCAAGCCGCGCATGCGGATGAGGGCCGCTTCGATGCGGTCGAGGTCCAGTTCCTGGCGCAGCACTTCGGTTTCGGCCTGCGACAGCAGCAGGTTGTCCGGGTCGTGGCGCCGGAAGACTTCATAGAACAGGCCAGAAGATGCCTGCAGCTGGCGCGCGCTCTTGTGCGCGCCGGGGTAGCCCTGAAACACCAGCCCGGACACACGGGCGATCTCGCGAAAGCGTCGTTGCGCCAGTTCTCCGGCGTTGAGGCTGGCCAGCACATCCTGCATGAGCGTGTGGGTGGCAAAGAGTTCGCCGCTGGCCAGCAGCGCCGGCCAGTCGATGGGCGTGGCCGACAGCAGTTCGAGGCCGTAATCGTTGAACGCCAGTGAGAAAGTCGCCGGCGTGCGATTGGCCGCGCGCCAGCCAAGCAGGCTCGCGAGCCCCAGGTGCGCATGCCGCCCGGCAAACGGATACAGAAACAGATGCCAGCCCTCGCGCGAGTGCAGTGTCTCGGCCACCAGCGTTGCGGTGGTGGGCAGCGCTGACCAGCGCGCCTGCAACTCCAGCAAGGGGCGCGCGGCCTGCATTTCGGGGCTGTCGAAGCGGGCATGTGCCGCCGCATCAAGCTGCGCCACCACCGCGTGTGCGAGTTCGGTGGACAGCGGCATGCGACCGCCGTTCCAGCGCGGCACGGCAGCGCGTTTGCCGGTGGCGCGCCGCACATAGGCGGTCATGTCCTGCACGCGCACCAGCTCCAGCAGGCGGCCTGCAAACAGGAAGTTGTCACCGGGGCGCAACCGCGCAATGAAACCTTCCTCGATCGACCCCAGTGCGCCGCCACCGGATGCGTGCCACCAGCGCACGGTCATCGTTGCATCGCTGACGATGGTGCCGATGCTCATGCGGTGTCGCCGCGCAAGGCGCGCGTCGGGCACGCGCCAGATGCCGTGTTCGTCGGGCACGACGCGGTGGTAGTCGGGATACGCCGTGAGCGAGTGTCCGCCCTGTCGAACGAAGTCCAGCGCCCATTGCCATTCGTCGTCGCGCAAGTCGCGGTAGGCCCAGGCGCGGCGCACTTCCTCCAACAGCGCGTTGGGCACGAAGCCACCGCCCAGCGCCACCGTCACCAGATGCTGCACCAACACGTCCAGCGGCTTATGCGGCGAGGTGCGGGCCTCCACCTGGCCCGACATGGCCGCTGCGCGCGCGGCCGCGCCTTCCACGAGTTCAAGGCTGTGCGTCGGCACCACCGTTACGCGAGACGGGCGGCCGGGCGCGTGGCCGGATCGCCCAGCGCGCTGCAACAGTCTCGCCACGCCCTTGGGCGAACCGATCTGCAGTACGCGTTCCACGGGCAGAAAGTCGACACCGAGATCGAGGCTCGACGTGCAGAACACGGCCTTGAGCAGCCCTTGCTTGAGGCCGGTCTCGACCCAGTCGCGCGTAGCGCGGTCCAGCGAGCCGTGATGCAACGCAATCAGCCCCGCCCATTCCGGCCGCGCATTGATGACAGCCTGATACCACAGCTCCGCTTGCGACCGCGTGTTGAGAAACACCAGCGCGGTGCGGGCGCTTTCCAGCTCTTCCAGCACATGCGGCAGCATCGCCATGCCCAGATGCCCGGCCCACGGAAACCGCCCCACGCCGTCGGGGAGCAGCGTATCGATCTCCATGCGCTTGGGCAGGTGGCCCTGCACCAGCGTGCCTGGGGTGGGGGTTCCTGCATCGCACAGCGCGTCCATGGCTTCCGCCAGGTTGCCCAGCGTGGCGGACAACCCCCACACGATCAGGTCTGGCGACCACGTGCGCAGCCGGGCCAGCGCCAACTGCACCTGCACGCCGCGCTTGTTGCCGACGAGTTCATGCCATTCATCCACGACCACCACGCGCACCGAGCCCAGGGCCTCGCGGGCATCGGCACGTGCGAGCAGCAACGACAGGCTTTCGGGTGTGGTCACCAGGGCGGTGGGCAAGCGGCGTGATTGCGCGGCGCGTTCGGCGCTGCCGGTGTCGCCGGTGCGCAAGCCGAGCGTCCAGTGCGGCGCCAGTGCCTGTGCAGCTTCGGTCAATGCGCGCGTGGTGTCGGCCGCCAGCGCCCGCATGGGCGTGAGCCACAGCACCGACAACGGCGGTGCGCTGCCACGTCCGCGCACCTGCGCCAGCCGCTGCAACGCCCCGAGCCACACCGCATAGGTTTTCCCCGCGCCGGTGGTGGCATGCAGCAGGCCCGATTCGCCGCGCGCCATGGCCGACCACACGGTGCGCTGGAACGGCATGGGCGTCCAGCCACGCGCAGCAAACCACGTATCAAGATCGGGCGGTGCAGGTGCGTTCATGACGGCGGTAGCAGGCTTTCCAGCGTCTGCAGCGTATCGGCTTCTGCGACGGGCTTGTCGTGTCGCCAGCGCAGCATACGCGGAAACCGCACCGCGATGCCGCTCTTGTGCCGAGGGCTGCGCGCAATGCCCTCAAAGCCCAGTTCGAACACCAGCGTCGGCGCCACGCTGCGCACGGGGCCAAAGCTCTCCACCGTGGTCTTGCGGATGAGGGCGTCGACCTGGCGGATCTCTGCGTCGCTCAGGCCGGAGTACGCCTTGGCAAACGGCACCAGCTTGCGCTCGGGCACATCGGGCGGCGCATCCCACACGGCGAAGGTGTAGTCGGTGTACAGGCTCGCGCGCCGGCCGTGGCCGCGTTGTGCATAGATCAGGACGGCGTCGACCGAGAACGGATCGATCTTCCACTTCCACCACACGCCCACATCCTTGGTGCGGCCCACGCCGTAGCGCGCGTCGCGCCGCTTGAGCATCAGCCCCTCCACGCCAAGCTCGCGCGACGCTTCGCGCTGCTGGGCAAGATGCTGCCAGTCGTCGCCTTGCAGCAAAGGTGACAGCTCCAGCGCCGGATGGATGCATTCCGCAATCACGCGTTCGAGTTGCGCGCGCCGTTCGCTCTGCGGGCGCTCACGCAGATCCTGCCCCTGCCATTCCAGCAGGTCATACGCCAGCAGCACGGCCGGCGCATCGCGCAGCACGCGTGCATTCAGCGTCTTGCGGCCGATACGCTGCTGAAGCAGGGCAAACGGCTGCACGCGGCCCGCCTGCCAGACCACGATCTCGCCGTCGAGCACGGTCCCTGGCGGCAGCACCTCCGCCATGGCGGACAGTTCTGGAAAGCGATCGGTAATGAGTTCCTCGCCGCGCGACCACAGCCATGCGCTGTCGGCGCGACGCACGAGCTGCGCGCGGATGCCATCCCACTTCCATTCGATTTGCCATTCAGCAGGCGTGCCGAGCAGGGTGTCGAAGGCCTCCAGGTCAGCCTGCAGCGGGTGCGCGAGAAAGAACGGATAGGGGTGTCCGGTATCGAGCGCGTGGCCATCGACGCTGGCATCGGCCAGCAGCGCGCGATAGCGCTCGGCGGTGGGCGCCTGGCCGATGTCGGTATAGCCCATCAGCCGTTGCGCCACGTGCTTGGGGTCGGTGCCGCCCACCTCCGCCAGCGCGCGCGTGACCAGCAGCTTTGACACCCCCACGCGAAACGCCCCCGTGATCAGCTTCATCAACACCAGCCGCGCATGCAGCGGGAGCCCGCGGCACAGCTCCGCCAGGCGCGGCAGCACCACTTCGGGCGGCTGCCCGCGCAACGGCAGCAGGCGGGCCTCCATCCATTCGGCCAGGCTGGCGTCGTCTGCGTGATCTGCATCGGGCAGGACGAGGGCGATGGTCTCGGCCAGGTCCCCCACGGCCTGGTAGCACTCGTCAAACAGCCATTCGGGCAGGCCGGAGGTGGTCTGCGCAAAGCTGGCGAGCACGCGCACCGGCACCAGCTGGCGCGGCTTGCCTCCCGCCAGGAAGTAGACCGCCCACGCGGCGTCGGCATCGGGCGCCGTACGGAGATAGGCCACCAGTGCGGCCAGCTTGCCGTTGCTCGATGTGGTGGCGTCGAGCTGCGCGTACAGGTCGGCGAAGGCTTTCATGACGCGGGCGTGTCCTCTGGCGCGCTTGCCGTGGGCATATCAGCTGTTTCAGCGGCATTGCCTTCTTCGGCCTCGTCGCCATACTCGGTGGCGAAGGCGCGCGCATCCAGGCCCCGTTCGCACAGCCAGCGCACCATCGGCGCGACTTGCCCATGCGTGACATAGACCCGCGTGGCGCCTGTGGCGTCGATGGCCTGCAGCAGGCCGGGCCAGTCGGCATGATCGGACAGCACGATGCCGCGATCGACGCCGCGCCGCCGACGTGCACCGCGAAGCTGCATCCAGCCGCTGGCAAACGCATCGGCGTAGTCGCCAAAACGCCGCATCCACGCCGTGCGTTGTGCGGAGGGCGGTGCCAGCACGAGCGCGCGTCGCAAGTCCGCGCGCGGCACGTCGGTGGCGAGCTGCGTGGGCGGCAGCGCCACGCCCGCGTGCCGATACGCGGCATCCAGTTGCAGCATCGCGCCGTGCGAAACGATGGGCCCGATGCCGGTATCGAGCCCGGAGAGAATGCGCTGCGCCTTGCCGAAGGCGTAGCAGAACACCACGCTTGCCCGGCCCGCGTCGGCGTTGTCGCGCCACCATGCGTTGAGTTGCGCAAAGATCTCGGTCTGCGGGCGCCAGCGGTAGATCGGCAGCCCGAAGGTGGATTCGGTGATGAAGGTATTGCATCGCACCGACTCGAACGGCGTGCAGGTGCTGTCAGCCTCCACCTTGTAATCGCCGGAAACGACCCACACGTCGCCGCCGTATTCCAGCCGCACCTGCGCAGAGCCCAGCACGTGCCCCGCCGGATGAAAGCTCAACCGGACCCCGTGGTGGACGATGGATTCGCCATACGGCAGCGTCTGCAGGGGGATGTCGGCACCCAGGCGCGCGCGCAGCACGCCCGCCCCCGGAGCGGCCGCCAGGTAATGCTGGTGCCCGACGCGGGCATGGTCACTGTGGGCGTGTGTGATGACGGCGCGGTCAACCGGCCGCCATGGGTCAACGTAGAAGTCGCCTGCCGGGCAATACAGGCCGCTGGGCGTGGTTACGATCAGGTCCGCTGCGCTGGTCATCGATTGCTCTCATTGGATGCCCCTCATCCGACGCCCGGGACAGCCGCCCGCGACAGCATTAGCGCAATGGCTGCTTGCGCACCGGCTCGGCACGCATGTCAGCTGGGCCCCCGGGGCCTGCGGCGGCGGCACTGGGGCCGGCCGAATCGCCGCCCCCAGGCTGGCGCGTTCCCGCGGAAGCGTCCGCGGACTGCGCGGCGGGCGCCCTTGGCGGCGAGGCCGGCATGGTGTCCGGATACCGTGACAAGGAGTGCTTTGCCGTCTTGGATTGAGCCGTCGGAGCGGCGTCTGCAGACGCCGGGTGCGGCTCAGTGGGTTGCGCGAGCGAAAGCCCGCTGCCCGTTGTCGATACCAGAAAGAATAGCCAACCTGCGGCTGCTTGTTTTGTCGCTCGTAATGCCTGATGCATGCGTTGCCTCCGTTGCGCTCTCGTGGCGGGAAGCAGTCGGCATGCCAGGGGGTGTGGGGCCGGGGTTGCGGTGTGGCCGGTGTGGAGGCTGCGTGGCGGCCGGGCGTTTTTTCAATGATGAGGAAAAAGCGGCGCTCGGCTGCCGACAAGCTCGACTGCCCGAGGCAATCTGCCGCACTCGACATCAGCATGGAACCGGCAAGCATGGGCCTGAAGCCATCGACGACGGAGGTTTGTGGCCCGGACGTGAGAACGGTTGTACGCGCGTAGAGCGCACCCTGATGCTGTTATGAGGCCGGACGAACAACGGACGGTCCCATTCTGGTCGCCATTCAAACCAAAATCGCACTCAGTTCCGATTCAGCGCTGACAGGCAATCGACGAGGCCGCGTATTTGCGTTGCGTTCTTCTGTGGGTTGTCGAACATGGGAGTACGCAGGCAGTTAGCTACCCCCGCAATTGCGTCTCCTCTGCGCCTGCGTCTTCCGACGTCCATTTCGAAGGCAAAGGCGTCAGCGCCCGGTGTGCAGGGCGCATTTTTTTTGATTGAGGTGCGAGCCGCCGGCGGGCTGGCGTGCCGACTTCTTGCGAAGACAATCGCCCGCACAGCCCGGTCATGGCGCGATTACTGAGTGTTGTCGTTCCTCAATCAATCGTCAGATGGTGGGACGTACAGGATTTGAACCTGCCTGCCTGCGCCGGTAAACCGCCGCCGCTCGACCCATGAGCTACCGTCCCGTCTTCACTATATCGACGCTTCCTGTGGAAACCCGAGTCGGGACATCCCCCTAGCCGGATCGGCCGGTGTGCCTCGCAGGCGGGGGCATCCGGATGCTCTACGCCGGAATGATTCTGCGCCGGCGCAAGTCGTCGAAGATGCGCATGAACATCGCTTCCGTCTCCACGTATTCGTGAAAACCGAAGCGGCGTGCCTTGGAGCCGTCGCCGAACATGTCGTAATCCCACGAGAAGACGAAGTCGGCAAAGCGCCACGAAGACACATCGCGGTAGGGCGTGTTCGCCAAGCCATGCCTAGCGATCATGCTCTGCCAGAGCGGCGCCTTGTCGGCCATGACGGTGTCGAGCGACAAGGGCAGCGGCGGTGCGACTTCCAGGTCAAAGTACCGCGCGATCCGGGGCCACATTTCGCTCCAGCGGAACAGGTCGCCGTTGTTGATGTTGAAGGCCTGGTTGGCGCAGCGCGGGTCGGTGGCAGCCCACACGGTGGCGCGGGCAAGCAGGCCGGCGTCAGTCATTTCCAGCAGGTGGTCGTACGCGCCGGGTTTGCCGGGAAACCGCAGCGGCAGGCCCAGCTCTTTCGAGATCGACGCATACATGGCAATGGCCACGGCCAGGTTCATCGGGTTGCCCAGCGCAAAGCCGCCCACCACCGATGGGCGGATGGCCGACCACGTCCACGCCTTGCCCTGCTGGCGTGCTTCCAGAAAGGTCTGCTGATCGAACATGAATTCGGGCCGCATGAAGTGCGCATCGGTTTCGCGCGCCGGCGTTTTGAATGGCCCGAGGTGACCGCCGTAGACCTTGTAGCCCTGCATCAGGCCGATGTGCGCAAGGCGGGGCGACGCGGCCTCGATGGCGTCGACGACGTTGGTCAGCATGGCGAGGTTGGGCGGCACCAGCTCGGCCCAGGTGGGGCGGTCCTGGTACGCGGCGTAGAAGACGTGGGTGACGTTGCCCAGTGCGCCCAGCTTGATGCGCGTGTCAGTCGCGTCGAGCAGGTCGACGGCGATGTGCCGGATGCGCTCTGTCGATTCACCGCCGCGACGCGACAGGCCCACGATGCGCCAGTCGTCCAACGTGGCGAGGTGCTCGATCAGGTTGCGGCCGATCACGCCCTGCGCGCCCACGACGAGCGCGACTTTGTCCTGTGCAGTCATGTTGGTGTTGGGTGAAACCGAATCAGCAATGACCACCAGTATGAGAACGCCAGCATCTGTGCGATAGACTGCGTGTCAGCACAATATCTATGAATTGAAATCACAATGGCGCGGCTCGATGTCAATCGCTTTGGCGAGATGGAAGTCTTCGTGCGGGTGGTGGAAGAGGGCGGGTTTTCGGCTGCGGCGCGCGCGTGCCGGATGACGCCGTCGGCGGTGAGCAAGCTGGTGGCGCGGCTGGAGGCCCGCCTTGGCGCACGGCTGGTGAACCGCTCCACGCGGCGCTTCCAGCTCACGCCTGAAGGGGCGGCGTTCTACGAGCGCAGCGTGTCGGTGCTGGCCGATCTAGACGAGGCGGAGCGCGAAGCGTCCGCCGGGGCGCAGCCCTCGGGGCGCTTGCGCATCAACGCGAATGTGCCGGTCGGCACGCATGTGCTGCTGCCGATCGTGCCGGCGTTTCTGGCGTGTCATCCGGAGGTGTCGCTCGACATTGCGCTCACGGATCGTGTGGTCGATCTGCTGGAGGACCGCACCGATGTTGCACTGCGCAGCGGGCCGCTGAAGAGTTCGCGGCTGGTGGCGCGCAAGCTGGGGCAGACCCGTTTGATGGTGGTGGCGTCGCCTGCCTATCTGGCGCGCGCCGGCACGCCGCGCACGCCGGATGATTTGGCAAGCCACAACTGCCTGACGTTCAGCTATGTACGCGCCGCAAACGCCTGGCCCTTTATCAAGCGCGGCCGCCGCACCGAATTCACGCCGCGGGGCAACACGCAGATCAGCGATGGCGAGGCGCTGCGGGCGGTGGCGGTCGCCGGCCTAGGCCTGGCTCGCCTGGCCGAGTTTCAGGTGCGCGCCGATCTAGAGGCAGGCCGCCTCGTCCCCGTGCTGGAGGATTACAACCCCGGCGAGACCGAAGACATCCATGCCGTCTATGTCGGCCAGGGCGCGCATCTGCCCGCGCGCGTGCGGGCGTTTCTCGATTTTCTGGTCGCGCACGCGAAGATTGCCTAGGCGCGCTTCCCCGTCCCATACCCCACCCTGGAAGGGCGTGAGCTTCACATTCTCAAAACGCCTTCAAGTTGCCAAATGCCGTGCCGTTTACCGCCACATAACGTGTGCATGAACGGGGGAAGACGCGATGTCACAGCATTCGCAGCACGAAGTCGATGAACGGACCAATCTGACGAACAACAACCGCTTTGAACTGTTGTTGTTCCGCCTGGGCGAATCTGCGCGCTCCAATCAGCGCGAGATGTTCGGCATTAATGTGTTCAAGGTGCGCGAGATCATGGTCATGCCGCCTGTGACGCATGTGGCGGACGCCGGCGCCCATATCCTCGGTGCGGTCAACGTGCGCGGCCAGATCATTCCCGTGATCGACCTTGCCAGCGTGATCGGCACCCGGAACGGCAACGCGAACATCCTGTTGATTACCGAATACGCACGCTCCACCCAAGGTTTTGCGGTGGAAGAAGTGGACGAGATCGTGCGCCTGGAATGGAGCCAGATCTTCCCGGCCGAGGCGAGCGTGGGCAGCAGCAATATCACCAGCCTGGCGCGCCTGGATGGCAATGCCGACAACTCGCGCCTGGCGCAGGTGATCGACGTTGAGCAGATCCTGGTGGATGTCTTCCCGACGCGCCACACTGATCTGGCGCCCGACAATGACGAGCGTCCGATCAAGCTGCCGCCGGGTGCCAAGCTGCTGGTGGCGGATGACTCCGGTCTCGCACGTTCGCTGATCGCCAACGGCCTGGAAGCGATGGGCGCACCGTACGTCATGACCAAGAGCGGCCAGGAAGCGTGGGATACGCTGCAGAACATCGCACGTGACGCCGCCCGCGAAGGCAAGACCGTGCGCGACAAGATCGCGCTGGTGCTGACCGATCTGGAAATGCCGGAGATGGACGGCTTCACGCTCACGCGCAAGATCAAGACCGAGCCGGCGTTCCAGTCGATTCCGGTGGTGATCCACTCGTCGCTGTCGGGCTCCGCCAATGAAGACCACGTGCGCCGCGTTGGCGCCAACGGCTACGTCGCCAAGTTCGAAGCCAACGAACTCGCACAGGCCATCGCTTCTGCACTGGGCTAAGGCTGAGGCTCAGACCAAGCGCTGAGCCAGCATCAGGGCCCGGGCGGCGTGCAATGCGCCCCCGGGCCCTGTGTCATTTCCGGCTGTGGTGGCCGCCGCCTAGCGGATCGACGACGATCATGGTGCGATCGAGCAGACCGTTGTCGTCAAACAGGGCATTGAAGTGCGCCTGCTGAGACCCGAGGACGTACATCCGATATGACCACGCCTCCCGCTTCATGAGCGGGTAGTACTGCGTCGGCTCTTTCGGCGTGCCGAAGCGCTCGAGCACATCGCGTTTGGTCCACACGCCGGGGCGCGCCTCGTAGATTTCCTTTTCCGTCAGCATCTGCCGATAGTTGGTGAGCTTGCCGTTGGCGTCAAAGTCGGCGGCATAGACCTCGTGCCCGAGCGGCTGCTTGGAGTAGATCCAGCGGTGCGTGCCGTCCGCGAGCTGATAGGTCTCGGTGGGTGCGCCAAAGGTTTCCCGCACGGCACTTTCCGGCTGGCCGATCATCTTCTGCGCGGTCTGCACGGGGGTGAGCGAGGCACACGCGCACAGGGCGAGTGCCGACAGGGCGATCCATCTGCTGAGTTGTCTTGGCATGGCGTTCTCCGGGGGATGCTGGGATTGACCTTCCGGATGGTAAACGCGGCAGCTGCACGAAATATTCCCCCCGATCCAAACTGGCGCCTGTGCCGCACAACATTGGTGCGATCAACCGGGTTTCTGGGAGGAGGCAGCGATGATGCGGTGCACGAAACGCAGCTTGTCGATCACGGGGGATGCCAGCGTAAACGGGTAACCATCAGGCTGGCCCAGGCTCCGATTGAGGCTGTTGAGCACGTAGGTGAGCGGAAACCAGCGGCTCATCAGGTTGTTGAAGCTCGCTTCTTCCACCGGGGTCTGGTCGGTCAGTTCGGGCTCTTGCGGATGGTCGGGCAGCAGTGCCAGGCCGTATGACACGGCGGTGTCCAGCGCGTCGACCATGTGCAGGTAGTGCGCCCAGGTTTCGGCCCAGTCTTCCCATGGGTGCATGGTGGCGTAGGCGCTGATGTAATGCTGTGCCCAGTCAGCCGGCGGCCCATTGTCGTAATACGCCTTGAGGGCGTCGGCATAGCTGGCGCGTTCATCGCCAAAGCGCTCGCGGAAGGCGGCTTCCCACATCGGCTTGCCGGCAATCAGGCGATCAAAGAAGTAATGCCCGGATTCGTGCCGGAAGTGGCCAAGCAGCGTCCGATAGGGCTCGCGCAGCTCGGTGCGGGCCTTCTCGCGCGCGGCATCGTCGGCTTCGGCAATGTTGAGCGTGATGCGGCCGTGGTTGTGGCCGGTCATCACGGGCCCGCTGTCTTCCTTGCTTTCCAGAAACGCGAACTCCAGCCCAGTCTCGGGGTTCTCCAGCCGCGACTCCAGTGGCAGGCCCAGCGTCATGAGCGTATAGAGCAGCCGGCGCTTGGCCACCTCCATCTTGTACCAATAGAACCGGTTTTCCGGCACGGTCAGGTCGGGGATCGTGTCGGTGAACTGGCAGGCGCGACACAGCGTGTCGGGCGAATCGGCCGGGATCATCCAGTTGCAGACGTTTTCAACCGCGTAGTTGTGGCATTGGCGGTAGAGCTGGCCTTGTACCTCGGGATGCAGGCTGCGCCAGCGCTTATCCTCGGCCGTTGCTGGCTCCGGTGGCTGCCCGTTCTCCGCTGTCTGCGCGGTCTCTGTGGGCTCGTCCACAGGTTCGAACGCGCTGATCTCGCCCACGTCAGGCAGGTAGCCGAGCAGGGCGCCGCAGCGCTCGCACAAGACGTTTTCAAAGAAGACGAGTTGCTGACAACGGTTGCAGTGGAACGTTTTCATGGCGATCCCGTGGCAAGGACTGGCGTTCGGAGTGCTCCCCAACCAAGATGGTGGGATGGCAGCGGTGAGCCGTCCAGCAAGCGTTGTACCGCATCGGCGTGTCATACGCACGGCCATGCACGCATGGCAGGATGGCCTGTCGGCCCAAGCCTGGTAGACCGCACAAACGGCATGAACCTTGCTTGAACCGCCCGCCGGCACCGCGCCGGCACGCCATGACGAGCTACCGAGGAGTCCGTGTGTCGATCCGAGTCGCGCTGAACCACGTTACCCATTATCGCTATGACCGGCTCGTCGAGCTGTCGCCGCAGGTGGTGCGCCTGCGGCCGGCGCCGCACTGCCGCACGCCCATCCATTCGTATTCGATGCGGGTGGAGCCGGCCGAGCATTTCATTAACTGGCAGCAGGACGCGTTTGCCAATTACCAGGCGCGGCTGGTGTTTCCGCACAAGACGCGCGAGTTCAAGGTGACCATCGACCTGGTCGCCGAGATGGCGGTCTACAACCCGTTCGATTTCTTCCTGGCGCCCGAGGCGGAGTCGTTCCCTTTCAGCTACGCCGACGACCTGGCTGCCGAGCTGGCGCCGTATCTCGTCAAGCGCGAGATGACGCCGAACTTTGCGGCGTTTGTTGCCAGCATCGACCGCACGCCGCGCCGGACGGTGGATTTTCTGGTGGGGCTGAACCAGCGCCTGCAGCACGACATCCGCTACCTGATCCGCATGGAGCCCGGGGTGCAGACGCCGGAAGAGACGCTGTCGCTGGGCTCCGGCTCGTGCCGCGATACGGGCTGGCTGATGGTGCAGACGCTGCGGCAACTGGGGCTGGCGGCGCGTTTTGTGTCCGGCTACCTGCTGCAGCTCACGCCCGACGTGAAGGCCGTCGATGGCCCCAGCGGCACCGAGGTCGACTTTACCGACCTGCACGCCTGGTGCGAGGTCTACCTGCCGGGCGCGGGCTGGATCGGCTTTGACCCCACCTCCGGCCTGCTGGCGGGCGAGGGGCATATTCCCGTGGCCTGCACGCCGGAGCCCGGCAGCGCGGCGCCCATCTCGGGCGCGGTGGACGAATGCGAGGTCGAATTCGAGCACACGATGTCGATCACGCGCGTGCTGGAAGCGCCGCGCGTGACCAAGCCCTACACCGAGGCGCACTGGGCCAATGTCGTTCGCATGGGTGCGCAGGTGGACGCCGAACTCGACGCCATGGACGTGCGCCTGACCATGGGCGGCGAGCCCACCTTCGTAGCCGTGCGCGACCGCGATGCCGCCGAGTGGAACACCGATGCCCTCGGCCCCACCAAGCGCAGCTATGCCGTCGGGCTCATGGACAAGCTGCGCCAGCGCTACGGCGCCAACGGCTTCCTGCATATCGGCCAGGGCAAGTGGTACCCGGGCGAGCAACTGCCGCGCTGGGCGCTGTCGCTCTACTGGCGTGCCGACGGCCAGCCCTGCTGGAACGATCCAACCCTGTTTGCCGACGAGCGCGAGCCCGGCCGCTACACCTCTGCCGATGCGCAGCGCTTTTTGCATCATCTGGCGCGCAAGCTGTCGGTGGACGAACAATGCATCCAGGCCGGCTACGAAGACACGTGGTACTACCTCTGGCGCGAGCGGCGTCTGCCCGTGAATGTCGACCCGTTTGATTCACGGCTCGACGATGAACTGGAACGCGTGCGCCTGCGCCGCGTGTTCGACGCGGGCCTGTCGGCCGTCACCGGCTATGTTCTGCCGCTGGCGCGCGAATACGATGCCGCGCTGGCCGGCGCGCGCTGGGTAACGGGCCCGTGGTTCTTCCGCGATGAACGCATGTATCTGATCCCGGGCGATTCGCCGATGGGCTATCGCCTGCCGCTCGACTCGCTGCCGTGGGTCAGCAAGAGCGACTATCCGTATCAGCATGCGCACGATCCGTTCGGCCCGAGTGCGCCGCTGCGCTCGGCAGCGGAATTGCGCATGCAATATCAGGGTGAGTCTGACGGCGTGACGTCCGGGGCCGCAACGAAAGGCTCAACGAAAGCCGCATCGGCCGCACGCGGTATCGGCTCGGCCACGGATGCGCGTATCCCAGCGCACAGCGAATCCGCGTCATGGGTCCATCGCACCGCCCTCTGCGTGGAAGCGCGCGACCCCGCCCGCGCCGCCGGCCCCAAGGTCGAGAACGACACCTTCGGCTCCGGCCACAGCCAGCTGCACGTATTCATGCCGCCGCTGACGGTGTTGGACGACTATCTCGACCTGCTCGCTGCCGTGGAAGCCACCGCCGCCGAGCTGCAGGTCCAGGTCGTCATCGAAGGCTATCCGCCGCCGCGCGACCCGCGCCTGAAGCTGCTGCAGGTGACACCCGACCCCGGCGTGATCGAGGTCAACATCCACCCCGCCAGCAACTGGGAGCAGTTGGTCGACCATACGGAATACCTGTACGAATCGGCCCACCAGTCGTATCTGAGTACGGAGAAGTTCATGCTTGACGGCCGCCACACGGGCACCGGCGGCGGCAACCACTTCGTGCTGGGCGGGGCCACGCCGGCCGACAGCCCGTTCCTGCGCCGGCCCGATCTGCTGGCCAGCCTGATTGCGTACTGGCACAACCATCCGTCGCTGTCCTATCTGTTCTCGGGACTGTTCATCGGCCCGACCAGCCAGGCGCCGCGCGTGGACGAGGCGCGCAACGACCAGGTGTACGAACTGGAGATCGCCTTTGCGGAGCTGCAGCACCAGCTGGACCGCCTGGGCGCCGCCAACATTCCGCCCTGGCTGATCGACCGCATCCTGCGCAACATCCTCATCGACGTGACCGGCAACACGCACCGCGCCGAGTTCTGCATCGACAAGCTCTATTCGCCTGACGGCCCGACGGGGCGCCTGGGCCTGCTGGAGTTGCGCGGCTTCGAAATGCCGCCGCACGCGCGCATGAGCCTGGTGCAGCAACTGCTGCTGCGCGCGCTGGTTGCCCGCTTCTGGAAGACGCCGTACACCACGCGGCTGACGCGTTGGGGCACCGAGCTGCACGATCGCTTCCTGCTCGGCACCTTCGTGCAGATGGACTTCGACGACGTGCTGGCCGATCTGCGTGAAGCGGGTTACGCCTTTGAACGCGAGTGGTTTGCACCGCATTTCTCGTTCCGCTTCCCGCTGGTGGGCGAGCTCCATACGGGCGGGATCTCGCTCACGCTCAGCGGCGCGCTGGAACCCTGGCACGTCATGGGCGAGGAGGGTGCCCAGGGCGGCACCGTGCGCTACGTCGATTCGTCGGTCGAGCGGCTGGAGGTGCGCGTGCTGGGCCTGAACGAAAACCGGCACGTCGTGACGGTCAACGGGATTCCCTTGCCATTGCAACCAACCGGACGCGTGAGCGAGCAGGTGGCGGGGGTGCGGTTCCGGGCGTGGTCGCAGGCGTCGGCGTTGCACCCGACCATCGGCGTGCATGCGCCGCTGACGTTCGACCTGGCCGACACCTGGACTGGCCGCTCGCTGGGCGGTTGCCAGTATCATGTGGCGCATCCGGGTGGGCGCAACTACCAGACGTTTCCCGTCAACGCTTACGAGGCGGAAAGCCGCCGCCGCGCGCGCTTCTTCACCATCGGGCATACGCCCGGACCGCTGCAGGTGCGGTCGCCCGAGCGCAGTCTGGAGTTTCCGTTTACGCTGGATTTGCGCCGCTACTAATTTCATCCAGCCAAGCCGATCTTGTCTTACCAGTCGACCCTGCCGCTCGAACCCACTGCCGCCCACGCGGATGTGCTGGCCCTCCTTCGCATGTTGCCCGGGCGGGAGGGCCACTGGGATGAGCTGCGTGACGCCACGGGCGCGTTGCGCGAACCGTGGCGTCAGTTTTTCGAGCATGTGCGCGAAGGTGGCCTGGTCGGCCTGGAACAGGCCCGCGCCTCTGTCGCGCAGCAGGTGCGCGACAACGACATCAGCTACAACGTCTATGCCGACAAGGGCGAGCCGCGCCCGTGGGCGCTCGACCTGCTGCCTTTCCTGATCGACCACGACAGCTGGGCCGTGATCGAGCAGGGCGTGATGCAGCGCGCGCGGCTGCTCAATGCCATCGTGGCGGATACCTACGGGCCGCAATCGTTGCTCGCGCAGGGGCTGGTGCCGCCCGCGCTGGTGTTTGGCCATCCTGGGTATCTGCGTGCGGTGCGCGGGTTTACGCCGCCGGGTGGCCAGTATCTCCACATCGTGGCAGTGGACTTGGGGCGTACGCCCAGCGGCGAATGGATGGTGGTCGGCCATCGCACCGAAGCCCCTTCGGGCCTTGGCTATGCGCTCGAAAATCGGCTGATCGTCTCCAGCCTGTTTGCCGATGCCTTTCGTGAGTTGCGTGCTACGCGCCTGGCGCCGACGTACTCCCAGCTGATCAGCACGCTGGCCGCCGCCGCGCGCACCACCATGTCCGACGACGAGCCCGGCGATTCGCCGCACATTGCGCTGCTCACGCCCGGCCCTTTCAGCGAGACGTATTTCGAGCATGCCTTCCTGGCGCGATACCTGGGCGTGACCCTGGTGGAGGGCAAGGACCTGACGGTGCGTGGCGACAAGCTTTACCTGAAGACCTTCAACGGCCTCGAACGCGTGCACGCCGTGCTGCGCCGCCTGGACGACGTGTTCTGCGACCCGGTGGAACTGCGCGCCGATTCGACCATCGGCGTACCGGGCCTGTTGCAGGTGATGCGCGCAGGCAACGTGATGGTGTCGAATGTGCCCGGCGCGGGGTTTGTCGAATCGCCCGCCATGCTGGGTTTCCTGCCGGGGATTGCGCAGGCGCTGCTGGGCGAGCCGCTCGCCTTGCCCAGCGTGCCGACATGGTGGTGCGGCGAGGCATTGGCGCGCAATGAGGCGCAGGCCCGCCTGTCTGCCGGGCTGCTGTTGCCGACCTGGCCCGGACACTACCCCGACGGCCCACCCGGTATGGCAAGCGGCCCGCAATCGCTGGCTGACTGGCGCGCACGCATTGACAGCGCGCCGGACACCTTCACCGTGCAGGTCCCGTTGCCGTATTCCTGCACGCCCCGCTACGAGGCGGGCATGCTCGCGGGCCGGCCTTCCGTGTTGCGCGTGTTTGCCATTGCCGATATGGCCGGCGGCTGGCACGTCATGCCCGGCGGCTTTACGCGCCTGGCGGCCGAGCGGCAGGCTTCAGCGTCGATGCAGATGGGCGGCAGCAGCGTCGATACCTGGGTGTTGTCGAATCAGCCGCAGCCGGCAGCGCCGTTTTCCTTGCTGCCGTCGCCGATGCGGCCGGCAGACCTTGCTCGCAAGCACCGTACGGTGTCGAGCCGCGCGGCAGAAAACCTGTTCTGGTCCGGCCGCTATGGCGAGCGCGCTGAAAACGGCGTGCGCCTATGCCGCCTGATTCTCGGCTCGCTGGAGGCCAACGACGCCGACACCATGTTCGGCACGCTGACGGAGCTGGCGGCGGAATGCGGCCTGATCTTCAGCGCCGATGTGTTCGCGCGCAGCAGCCCGAGCGCGTTTGAGCGCGCACTGGTGGCGGGCTTGAGCGAGCAGTCGGGCACGGCCGGGATCGGGCAATGCCTGGCCGCGCAGGCGCGCTCGTCGGGTGAGGTGCGCGGGCGTCTGTCGAACGACCATTGGAGAACCATCCTCGCCGCGCGCAACGATTTTCGCGACGGGCTGGCCAACCTCACGGCCGAAGGCCCGCATGACCGTGTGGCGCTGGTCGATCTGCTCGAATATCTGGCGACGCAACTCTCCGCCATCAGCGGCGCGCAGGGTGACCGCATGACGCGTGACGAGGCGTGGCGCCTGCTGTTTGCGGGCCGCCATATCGAGCGCGTGGGGGCCATGGCGACTTTCCTGCGCGTGATTGCCGAGCAGGGCAAGCTGGCCACCGCCGAAGGCTTTGACCTGCTGCTGCAACTGTTCGACAGCACGCTCACCTACCGGTCGCTGTATCCGGGGCGTCTGGAGGTGCCGGCGCTGCTCGACCTCCTGGTGGTGGAGTCGACCAACCCGCGCGGGCTGTACGGCGTGTACGACCGGCTGCGGACCAAGCTGGCGCAGATCGAACGCGCTGCGTCCGATACGCGCCGTCCGCCGTTTGCCGACCTGATGCCAGCGGTCGATACGCTTGCCTCGTTGGAGGCGCTGTGCGAACCCGATGCCGACGGCCGCTACGCCAACCTCATCGCCCTGTGCGACAAGCTGTGCGACTACGTGGCCGCCGCATCCAACGAGATCAGCGCGCGCTACTTCAGCCACGCCAGCACGCCAACCGCGCAGGTGGCCTGATGGATGCACGCGCGGCGCTGCTGACGGTATCGCACAGCACGATCTATCACTACGCAACGGCCGTCGAGACGGCGCAGCATCTGGCAACCATTCGCCCGCGTGCGTGCCAGTGGCAGGAGGTGCTCGAGCACGCCGAGCAGATCGAGCCTGCGCCCTCGTATCTGACCAGCCGCGTCGATGGCTTTGGCAACGACGTGCTGTATTTCTCGCTCGATACGCCGCACGACAGCCTGCGCATGACCAGCAAGACGACGGTGCGCCTGCAGCCGCGCTGGACCAATCTGGACCCGGCCGCCACGCCGGCATGGGAGTCTGTCGCGCAGCGCCTGCGGTATCAGGCCGGTTCGGTGTTCTATCCCGAGGCCGAGTTCTGCTTTGCCTCGCCCAACATTGCGCTGAGCCCCGAGCTGGAGCGCTACGCACGTGCAAGCTTTGCGGCCGGCACGCCGGTCGTGGCCGGCGCCATCGACCTGATGCATCGCCTGCATGCCGACTTTGAATACGCGCCCACCGCGACCGCTTTCGATACACCGGCCACGCAGGCGTTTGATCTGCGCCGGGGCGTCTGCCAGGACTTTGCGCAAGTGATGATCGGCTGCCTTCGCGCGCTGGGGCTGCCCGCACGCTATGTGAGCGGCTATCTGCGGACCGAACCACCGGCCGGGCAGCCGCGCCTGATTGGCGTCGATGCCTCGCACGCTTGGGTGTCGGTGTTCTGCCCGCAAAGCGGCTGGGTGGATCTTGATCCGACCAACGACGTGCTGGCCGACCTGGACCACGTCACCCTGGCCATCGGACGCGATTACAGCGACGTGTCACTGCTGCGCGGCATGATCCTCGGCGGCGGCGAGCATCAGGTGGACGTGGCGGTCAGCGTGCGGGAAGTGATGAGCGAGGGCCGCCCGAGCGTGTAATCGGAAGGCGGATTGGTAGTGCAGTGGGGGCATCATGAAAAAGGACATCTCTTGGCAAGACCTGCCCGACCCGGCAGACGTGTCGGGCGTCTTCGCCTTTGCCATGTCGTTCAACGGCTATGAAGAGCTGGGCTCGTTTGAAGCCTGCACCAGTGCCGCGCGCGAGCGACGGCGCGCATCGCTGGTGGATTTGCGCAACGAGCTGTTCTGCGCCGCACGCGCGTCGCGCCATACCGGTTCCATCGGCTATCTGGCGACATACGAAGCGTTGCTTCCGCTCTTTCAGCAGATGCTGGGCGCGCCCACGACCAATGCTTAGTCAGGGGTGGTCCGCCAGCTCCTGCGCGGGGTGTCGGCGCCGTCGAGCGCCCGGGTGGGCGTCCGGCAGACGGTCGGTGCCAAACAGCTTGCGGCGCAAGGTGCCCGGCGCATACGCGGTCTTGTAGACACCGCGGTTCTGCAGCTCCGGCACGACCAGGTCGATGAAGTCCGCATAGCTTTCCGGCGTGACCGTACGCGCCAGGTTGAAGCCGTCGATGTCGGTCACATCCATCCACTGCTGCAAAGCGTCTGCGACCTGCTGTGGGTCACCGACGATGGTGGCGTAGCGGCCCCCCAGCGCGAGTTGATCAAGCAGGCGCCGCACGGTGAACTGCGTGTCGCCGCCGGTGGCGCGGCGGATGGATGACTCGATCGCATTCGTCTTCACCGCACGCAGCGGGTCGTCCAGCGCATAGGTCGAATAGTCGACGCCGGAGCCCGCGGAGAAATGCGCAAGACCGGCTTCTGCGCTGGCATAGCGTTGGTATTCGGCGAGTTTTTCACGTGCAAGCTTTTCAGTCTTGTCGACTACGACGGTGATGCCCATGAAGACTTTGACGTCATCCGCCCGGCGCCCGGCCTGCACGGCAGCCTGACGCAACTGCGCCACCTGATCGCGTGTGGCCGATTGGCTCTGGCCCGACAGGAACACGCATTCCGCATGCTGCCCGGCAAAGGTCTGCCCGCGCGCGGACGAGCCCGCCTGGAACAGCACCGGCGTGCGTTGCGGAGACGGCTCGCTCAAGTGGTAGCCCTCCACGTCGTAATAGCGGCCGTGATGCCGGATGCGGTGCACTTTGTCGGGCTGCGCGAACACGCGTGCGGCGCGATCACGCAGCACCGCATCGTCTTCCCAACTGCCTTCCCACAGTTGATAGACCACATCGAGAAACTCATCCGCGCGGTCGTAACGCTCGTCGTGTGCGATCTGCTCGCGCAGGCCCATGGCGCGTGCGGCGCTGTCCAGATAACCGGTGACGATGTTCCAGCCGACGCGGCCTTCGGTCAGGTGGTCGAGCGTGGAGAACCGCCGCGCAAACAGGTACGGTGCTTCATAGGTCAGGTTGACGGTCAGGCCAAAGCCGAGATGCTCCGTCACGCCCGCCATGGCCGACACCAGCATCAGCGGATCATTCACCGGCAGTTGGATCGACTCGCGCAGCGTCAGGTCGGCAGACTGCTGATACACGTCGTACACGCCAACGATATCGGCGATGAACAGACCGTCGAACAAGCCGCGTTCCAGCAGCCTGGCGAGGTCCGTCCAATAGCTGAGCTTGCGGTAGTCGGCCGATGTATCGCGCGGATGGGTCCACAGGCCGTGGTTGATGTGGCCCACGCAGTTCATGTTGAACGCGTTGAGCAGGATCGGTTTCTTGGACATCGCGGTCAGCTGGCGAGGCTGGTGAGGGCGGGCAGGGTGTCGGCGGGGCGTTGCAGCAATACGCCCAGAATCTCGCGCCGCCATGCGTCGTACAGCGGTACGTAGTTGCGCGTGTCGATGCCGGCGGCGCGTTCATTCAGCGCCCACGATTCGCGCAGGTAATCACCGAGGAGCACTTGCAGCCTGTCGTCGGCTTCCAGCACTTCACCGACGAGCTGTTCACGCTCGCCATCCGACGCGGCGTCGAGCCGGTCGTGCCACCATTCGGTGATGAGGATGCGGTGCACCTCCTCGTCCGGCATGATGCGGTTCTCGGCAAAGTCGCGGTTGGCAACATCGAGCACGCGTGAAGTGCGCCGGTTGACCTGCAGCCGCGCGAGGATGTGATGCTCGTAGTGGAATTCCCACGCGAGAAACGCGGCCTGGCTTGTCAGCGGATAGTCGCCAAGGACATCCCAGTGGTGGCGCACATCCCGCGTGATGCGTTCGATCTGGTCATGTCCGGACAGCACGCGAATACGCTCGCGCGAGGCCACTGCGTGAAAGCCGTCATCGCCAATCTGGCGCGACAGCGCGAGCTGAAAGTCGGGCGTGTCGCGAAACAGCCGGTCCAATCCCGCGCTCGCCAGTTGCACGATGAACAAGTCGTGCGCGGCGTTCCACACCGCGTAGTCGATCACGCCTTCGAGTTCTTCCGCCGTCTGTGCGTCGCGCGGCGGTTCCGTGCGCGCGGGCGGCAGGTGCGGCGCATGCACGGCGGCAACGCGGTCGAACAGGTCTTTTTCCAGCGCGGCGCCGTAGCGCGTGTGGGCGGTGGCTATTGTTTCGAGATGGGCTTGGGTCATGCTGACATCCTCGTCGCGGAGGGTCACTCCGGTTGATGGGGCATGCACCGGCCGGGTGAGCGGGTGCAGCGAGGCTGTCATCGTTGCATTGAAGCTTGCGCTGGCAAACGAAGCGTTGCGCATGTCGTCAGACGCTGCACGCACATGGCGTGCTCTAGACCTAGAGGCCGTTCTCCACCATTTCGACCACGCGCAGGGCGATGGCGCCGGTTTGCTCCGGCGGGCGGCTGCGCAGGGGCCCGTCGATGATGAGCAACGCGAGCCCATGCACGGCAGACCAGGCCAGGTATTCGGCGCCGGGGCGGCGCTCGGCAGGCAACACGCCTGCGGCGGTCATGCGATCCAGCGCGAGGCTCAGCAGCTGGAACGGGTTGAGCCCGCTGTCGCCTGCCTTGGCGGGGTCGGCGTCGTTCTCCACCTCGTCGGGCACGGCGAACGCGGTGCGGAACAAGCCGGTCTCCATTTGCGCAAAACGCAGATAACCCACACCGATGGCTCGCAGTGAAGCACGCGCCTGTGCGTCGGCCGGCCACGTGGGGTCGATCGAATCCAGTTCGGCCTCCATGGCGCGTGCGAGCGCCGCGAGTGACGCTGCGCGTACCCCCTGCAGCAAATCGAGCCGCCCCGCGAAGTGGCGGTAGGCGGCATTTGGCGCGACACCGGCACGGCGCGTGGCCTCGCGCAACACGATGGCGTCCGGCCCGCCGGCACGTGCCAGCTCAATGCCTGCGTCAAGCAGCGCGCGCCGCAAGTCGCCATGGCGATACGTTGCACGCACGGGCGGGCGGGGTGGTTCCTGGGTCATGCGATGAAACTCCGCAAAAGCGATGTGGACACTGTCCATTATGTCTGCTATCGTTTGTGGACAGTGTTCACAAATCAACACTAGGTGCTGTCACGCAGGATGCCAAGCACTTTCAGGAGGTCCATATGACAAATGCGAGCGAGGCCGCGGGCGATGCATCGCAGCTGCGCAGCCTGATTGAAGCGTGGGCAGAAGCTGTGCGCGCCAAGGACATCGATGCCGTGATGCATCACTACGCGCCGGACGTAGTGGTCTTTGATGTCATGCCGCCGTTGTTTGTGAAAGGCGCAGAGGCGTATCGCCGTCACTGGCAGGGTTGGTTCGATGCGCTGGATGGTCAGGCGGATTTCCAGTTTGTCGAACTGCACCTCGAGGTGAGCGGCGACCTGGCCTATTGCTTCAGCGTGAATCGCCTGCGTGCGCGGTATCGGGACGGTGCAAAGCACGATGCGCAAACGCGCGCCACCGTGTGCTTTCGCAAGATCGATGGGCGCTGGCTGGTGGTTCACGAACACGCTTCGGTTCCCATGCCGGTACCCGAGACCGCTTGCAGTTGAGTTCAACGAAAGGCGAGCAAACGCTTTCCCCAACCGCGCGTTCAAGTTGCCCGGTGCGCGGCTTTGCAGTCCCCCAAGTCCACCCCAAGGAGTTGTGATGCAAGTTCAACCGTATCTGTTCTTCGAAGGTCGTTGTGAAGAGGCGCTGGAGTTTTACAAGAAGACGCTCAGCGCCAAGGTCGATGTGGTGATGCACTACAAGGACGCGCCCAAGGACGCGCAGCCCACGGCGGAGCAATGTGGCGGCATGGCGCCTCCGCTCGACAAGGTCATGCACGCCGCCTTCCGCGTGGGCGAAACCCAGATCCTGGCATCCGACGGCATGGCTGGCGGCAAGACGGATTTCAAGGGTTTCGGGTTGTCCGTGAGCGTGGCCGACAACGCCGCTGCCGAACGTACCTTCAAGGCGCTTGGCGATGGCGGCCATGTCACGATGCCGATGTCCGAAACGTTTTTCGCCCACGCGTTCGGCATGGTGACCGATCGTTTTGGCATCACGTGGATGGTGATCGCACCCAAGCCGATGTAATGGCCGTGCGTATGAAAACGGCCGCCGCACGGTGGCCGTTCTACGCAAACTCGTAGTCGGCCTGCCTTGGCGCAGGGCCGTGGCCCGGTGCTAGACTGCGCGATCACCGGGGCCTTACCAATATCAACGAAACCACCCCCCCGGGTGACGATCGGCTGTTCTCGCCGCGACCCTTTGCATGGCCTGCGCAAAGGCGTCTATTCACCTGCTGCCCCATCTGTTGGAGCGTTCTTCATGCTGAAGATCATTGCGATCGTCATCGTCGTTGCGATCGTCGCTGTGCTGGGTTTTGCGGCCACGCGTCCGGACACCTTCCGCGTGCAACGCGAGATCGACATCAAGGCGCCGCCTGAAAAGGTGTTTGCCTTGATCGACGATTTCCACCGCTGGACGGCGTGGTCTCCGTGGGAGAAGCGTGACCCGGCGATGAAGCGCACCTATGGCGGGCCGGTCAGTGGCACAGGCGCGAACTATGCGTGGGATGGCTCGCGGGAAGTTGGCGCAGGGCGCATGGAGATCGTCGATGCAGCATCGCCCAGCCGCATCCAGATTCAGCTGGATTTCCTGAAGCCGTTCGAAGCGCACAACACGGCGGAATTCACGCTCAAGCCTGCCGGCGACGTCACCCACGTGACCTGGGCCATGTACGGCCCGAGCCCGTTCATCTCCAAGGTGATGGGCCTGTTTTTCAGTATGGACGCGATGATCGGCAAGGACTTTGAAGCCGGTCTCGCCAACCTCAAATCGGCTGCGCAGTCCTGAGCGACATTCAGGCGCAGCAGCCAAGCATAGGAGTGATTCCATGACGCATGGCATCGACGAACGCAAGCGTTGGCTTGCCCTCATCGTGCTCTGCCTGGGCGTGCTGATGATCGTGCTGGACACGACCATCGTGAACGTTGCGCTGCCGTCCATCCAGGCAGACCTGGGCTTTACCGAAACCTCGCTCGTATGGGTGGTCAACGCCTACATGCTGACGTTTGGCGGCTGTCTGTTGCTCGGCGGGCGATTGGGTGATCTGTTCGGGCATCGCAAGCTGTTCCTGCTGGGGCTGACGCTGTTCACGCTGGCATCGGCCGCATGCGGACTGGCGAATTCGCAAGGGCTGCTGATTACGGCGCGCGCCGTGCAGGGGCTGGGCGGCGCGGTGGTGTCGGCGGTGTCGCTGTCGCTGATCATGAATCTGTTCACTTCGCCGGCGGACCGCGCCAAGGCAATGGGCATCTACGGCTTTGTCTGTGCGGGCGGCGGCAGCATCGGGGTGCTGCTCGGTGGCCTGCTGACGAGCACGTTGAGCTGGCACTGGATCTTCCTGGTCAATCTGCCGATTGGCGTGGCGGTGTACGCCGCCTGCGTGGCGTTGCTGCCGGTGGGCAAGCCGTTGGCCGATCGCACGAAGCTGGACGTGGCAGGCGCGATTGCCGTGACCGCATCGCTGATGCTCGCGGTGTACGCCGTCGTGCACGGCAACGAAGCCGGTTGGACATCCACGCAGACGCTGACGCAGCTGGGCATTGCCATTGCGTTGATGATCGCGTTCCTGGTCATCGAATCCCGCGTGTCGCATCCGCTGATGCCGCTGCATATGTTCGCGCTGCGCAACGTGGCCACGGCCAACGTGGTGGGCGTGCTGTGGGCGGCGGCGATGTTCGCATGGTTCTTCATCTCGGCGCTGTACATGCAGCGGGTGCTCGACTACAGCGCGATGCAGGTCGGGCTGGCCTTCCTGCCGGCCAACATCATCATGGCGGTGTTCTCGCTGGGCTTGTCGGCCAAGCTGGTGATGCGCTTCGGCATTCGCGCGCCGCTGTCGGTGGGTTTGCTGGTGGCAGGCATTGGGCTGGTGCTGTTTGCGCGCGCGCCCGCGGGCGGCAGCTTTGTGCTCGACGTGCTGCCCGGCATGCTGTTGCTCGGCTTGGGGGCTGGTGTGGCGTTCAACCCGGTGCTGCTGGCCGCCATGAGCGACGTGGCGCCCGATGAATCGGGCCTGGCGTCCGGCGTGGTCAACACGTCGTTCATGATGGGCGGTGCGCTGGGCCTGGCCATTCTGGCAAGTCTGGCTGCCGCACGCACCGAAGGTCTGGCTGCGGCCGGGGCCGATGCCACGACGGCACTCAATGGCGGGTATCACCTCGCGTTCCTGCTGGGGGCAGTTGCCGCCGTGCTGGGTTCGGTGCTGGCGGGCGTGTTTGTGCGCACGCGCACGCAAGGGGCCGGGCAGGGCGAAGCCTCGTCGGCAGCGCCAATCTGAGTCACAGAAAAGGAGCCTCAGGAGCCGGGCGCACCGCATGCCTCACACGAGGCATGCGGTGAAAACCGTTATTGACCGACCGGTCGGACGGTTTATAATCGATCCATCCAAAACACGGTGCGCATGACGTACCGTGCACATGCCGCACAAGCGCCCGGAGGATCGCATGTACACCCAAAGCCTCGACCAGCCCGGCGGTCTGCCCACGGAGCAGGAACTGGCCGCCGCCTCTCAAGGCGAAGCCGATCTGCAGGCGCGCTTCGATGCACGCATCGGGGCCGACCACAAGATCGAGCCGCAGGACTGGATGCCGGCGCCGTACCGCAAGACGCTGCTGCGGCAGATTTCGCAGCACGCGCATTCCGAGGTGGTCGGCATGCTGCCCGAGGGCAACTGGATCAGCCGCGCGCCGTCGCTCAAGCGCAAGGCCATCCTCCTGGCCAAGGTGCAGGACGAAGCGGGCCACGGCCTCTATCTCTATTCCGCCGCTGAAACGCTCGGCAGCTCGCGCGACGAGATGATCGACGCGCTGCACGAAGGCCGGGCGAAGTATTCGTCGATCTTCAATTACCCGACGCTCTCCTGGGCGGACGTGGGCGTGATCGGCTGGCTGGTCGACGGTGCAGCCATCATGAATCAGGTGCCGCTGTGCCGTTGCTCGTACGGCCCATATGCGCGCGCCATGATCCGCATCTGCAAGGAAGAGTCGTTTCACCAGCGTCAGGGCTATGAATCGTTGCTGACGATGATGGGCGGCACGCAGGCGCAGCGCGACATGGTGCAGGAAGCCGTCAACCGCTGGTGGTTTCCGGTGCTCATGATGTTCGGGCCGCCCGACACCGCATCGCCCAACAGCGCGCAGACCATGGCCTGGGGCATCAAGCGCATTTCGAACGACGATCTGCGGCAGCGTTTTGTCGATGCCACCGTCGAGCAGGCGCGCGTGCTGGGCGTGACGCTGCCCGACCCCGGCCTTACGTGGAACGAAGCGCGCGGCCATTACGATTTCTCGCCGCTCGATTGGTCCGAATTCAAGCGCGTGCTCGATGGTCACGGTCCGTGCAACCGCGAGCGCCTTGCCACCCGCAAGCGTGCCCACGAAGAAGGCGAGTGGGTGCGCGAAGCTGCGCTGGCCTACGCACGCAAGCAGGCCGAACGCGCCGCCGCCAATCAACAAGCTGCCTGAACCGGAAGGAACCCACCATGCATCAACACGAATGGCCGCTGTGGGAAGTGTTCATCCGCAGCAAGCAGGGCCTGGAGCACAAGCATTGCGGCAGCCTGCACGCCGTGGACGCCAAGCAGGCGCTGCAGATGGCGCGCGATGTCTACACGCGCCGGCAGGAAGGCGTCTCCATCTGGGTGGTGCCGTCGGCCGCCATCACCGCGAGCGAACCTGACGACAAGCCCATGCTGTTTGACCCGATGGCCGACAAGATCTATCGCCACCCGACGTTCTATCGGCTGCCCGATGAAGTCAACCACATGTGAGCCGCGGTGATGACTTCCGACGCGCATCTGCAATACATCCTTCGCCTGGCCGACAACGCGCTCATCCTCGGCCAGCGCAACGCGGAATGGACCGGCCACGGCCCCGTGCTGGAAGAAGACATCGCGCTGTCCAACCTTAGTCTTGATCTGATCGGCCAGGCGCGGTTGCTCTATACGCACGCGGGGCGGATCGAGGGCGAGATCACCGGCGCACCGCGCACGGAAGATGACTATGCCTATTGGCGCGCCGAGCCGGCTTTCCGCAATTACACGCTGCTCGAGCTGCCCCATGCCGGGCCGCTGGTCGCGACATCGGCGACGACGCGCGACTACGCCGTCACCATCGTCCGCCACTTCCTTTATGCCGCGTTGATGGTGCCGTTATGGGACGCATTGACGCGTTCGACCGACGCCGAGCTGGCCGCCATTGCCGCCAAATCAGTGAAGGAGATGCGTTACCACCTCGCCCATACGCGCGACTGGCTCGTGCGCTTCGGTGATGGCACCGAGGAATCGCATGCACGTGCGCAGGCCGCGCTCGATTGGCTGATGCCGTACACGAACGAATTTTTCGCCGCGGACGACGTTGAAACGGCCGCGGCCGAAGCCGGCATCGGCGTGCGTCCGGCAGACCTGCGCGACGCATGGGAGGCGACGGTGCGTGACGCGCTGGACGAGGCCACGCTGCGCTGGCCCGAGCCCGGTCCCTATGTCAGCACCGGCAAGCACGGCGTGCATTCCGAGCATATGGGCTATCTGCTGGCCGAGATGCAGGGATTGGCGCGCCAGTTCCCGGGGGCATCGTGGTAAGCGAGCGATTGCAGCGCGCGCGCATCGCGCTGGAGGCTGTCACCGACCCGGAGATCCCGGTGGTGACGATTGCCGAGCTGGGCATCCTGCGCGATCTCCAGCTCGACGAGGCCGGCACACTGGTCGCGACGATCACGCCCACGTATTCCGGCTGCCCCGCCATGGAGCAGATTTCCGATGACGTGAGCCGGGCGTTGCAGGCAGCGGACGTGGGTGCGTATCGCGTGCGTTCGGTGCTGTCGCCGGCATGGACGACGGACTGGATTACCGCTGAAGGGCGCCGCAAGCTGCGCGACTTTGGCATTGCCCCGCCGGCGCACGTGGCGGACGAGGGCGGGGCTCGCCCGATTCGTCTCACGCGTCCCGCGCAGGCCGGGCAGATCGCCTGTCCGCAATGCGGGTCGCACGATACGGCGCTCATTTCCGCCTTCGGCTCAACGGCCTGCAAAGCGCTGTACCGCTGCCGCGCGTGCCGCGAGCCGTTCGACTACTTCAAGCCTTACTGAGCCCACCGGGCACGACCGCCATGACCCCGCAATTCCACCCCTTGCGTGTTGCCGAAGTGCGCGGCGAGACGGCCGATACGATTTCCGTGCGCTTTGACGTGCCGAACGACCTGCGCGACGCGTACCGCTTTACGCAGGGCCAGTTCCTGACGCTGCGCGTGCCGCCGGGCCACTTGCCCGGACATGAAGAACTGCGGCGTTCGTATTCGATCTGCTGCGCCGTGCAGGACTACGACGCGCACGGCGAGTTGCGTGTGGCAGTCAAGCGTGTCGATGCGGGGGTCTTCTCCAACCATCTGCACGACCGTATCCGCGTGGGCCAGACGCTCGACGTGCTGCCGCCGGATGGGCGCTTCTATGTGCCGCTCGTCGCCGAAAGCGCTCGCCACTACGTCGCCTTTGCGGCCGGCAGCGGCATCACGCCGATCCTGTCGCTCATCAAGACGACGCTGGCGGCGGAGCCGCAGAGCCGCTTCACGCTGGTCTACGGCAACCGCAGCGTCGACAGCATCATCTTTGGCGAGGCCCTCGAAGACCTGAAGGACCGCTATCTCGATCGCTTCGCGCTGTATCACGTGCTCTCGCGCCAGGCGCAGGAGATTGCGCTGTTCAACGGCCGGCTCGACGGTGCGAAGGTGCATGCGTTTCTGGATGCGCTGATTCCGCCGGACGATATCGATGCCGCTTTCATCTGCGGCCCGTCGACGATGATCGATGCCGTGGAAGCCGCGCTGCTTGAGCGCGGTGTGCCGCGCGAGCGCGTGCATGCCGAACGCTTTGGCGTACCGGTGGGCGATGCGACGGCAGCGGCCAAACCACGCAAGCATGCCGCCGTCGCGGGCGATGTGGCGCTGACCGTTGTGCTCGACGGCAAATCGCACGAGGTGCCGATGGCGGGTGACGCCAAGGTGCTGGACAGTGCGCTGAGTGCGGGGCTGGATCTGCCCTATGCGTGCAAGGGCGGCGTGTGCTGCACGTGCCGCGCCAAGGTGCTGGAAGGCCGTGTGGAGATGGAGAAGAACTTCACGCTGGAAGACTGGGAGATCCAGCAGGGGTTTGTGCTGACCTGCCAGGCGAGGCCGCTCACGCAGCGCGTGGTGGTCAGCTACGACGAGCGCTGAACGTCAGCCCTTCCTGCCGTCCGGGCCGCTCAGCCCCCCGAGCCCGCCCAGCCCGTTCTCCAGCATGTCGATCACCATTTCCGCATAGCCTTCATACGAAAGCGGCCCGTCGGGTTTGAGCCAGGTGAAGGTCCAGTTCATCATGCCGAACAGCATCATCGTGATGGGCGTGCGGTTGGCCTCGTCCACCTTGCTCGGATAAGCCGCCCCGAGCTGTCGGCCCACCGCGGCCACCACGTCGCGTTCACGCGCGAGCACGATGTCGCGCTGCTCCGGCGCCAGGTATTTCACATCATTGAGCAAGGCCACATGCCGCGTGCGCGATGTGGCGTATTCGGCCAGGAACGTGCGGATCAGCAGATGCAGCGTGGCGCGTGCCGAGAGCTTGGCGTGGCGCGCGTCGCTCTCGGCGCGTTCAACCAGATCGGCCAGCCGGCGCGTGTAGCGGTCGAGCAGGTCGAACAGGATGGCTTCCTTGCCCTCGTAGTAGTGATACAGGCGTGATTTGGAACCGCCGCATGCAGCGGCAAGCTGGTTCATCGACACGCTCGGGTAGCTGTCGGCCGCAAAGGCTTCGGCGGCGGTGTCGAGCACGCTTTCGCGGCGCAACTCGAATTCGTCTTCGTTCTTGACGCGGGACATGGCGGGCGGCACATCGGTTGGATGGCCGCCATGTTAACCGGCTGGGTTGCCGTGTGTCGATGCTGCGTCGAGGCGTCAGACGGTTTCGTGCACGCCCAGGAAATCCAGCACGGCTTCAGCAAACGCGTCCGGCAGCTCCACGTTGGCGAGATGCACGGTGTCGAGCAGGCGCAATTGCGCGCCCGGAATGGCAGCGGCAATCTCCTCGCCATGGCGGGCAGACGTCACGGTGTCGTGCTGGCCGGCAATGACGAGCGTCGGATGCGTGATCAGCGTGATCGTGCGGCGCAGGTCGGCATCGCGCACGGCTGCCCAGCCGCCGATGATGCCCTCGCGCGGCGTTGCCAGCAGCGTGCGGCGGAACGGCGCGACGGCCGGGTCATTGGCCTCCAGCATGCGCGCCGGAAACCAGTTGCGTAGAAACGTCTCCGTTGTTGCCTGCATGTCGGGCGCTTGCTGAAGCTCGGCGATGGCCTGATCGAAATACTGCGTTGGGCCGATGTGCGCGGCCGTATTGGAGAGGACCAGCCGGTCGATGCGTTCCGGCACATGGATCGCCAGCCACTGCGCCACGATGCCGCCGAGTGACAGCCCCAGCATATGCACGCGCTGGATGCCCAGCGCATCGAGCAGCTCGACCACGTCACGACCGAGCCGATCAATCGAATAGGCGCCGGCTGGCGCATCCGACGCGCCATGGCCGCGCGCGTCGTAGCGCAGCACGTGAAAGTGTTCGGCCAGGCGCGGCACGGTCACGTCCCACATGTGCAGGTCGGTGCCGATGGAATTGGACAGCAGCAGGACGGGCTTGCCGGCGGTGCCATCAAAGCGATAGGCGAGGCGCGTACCGTCACCGGCGGTGACGAAGGAGAGGTCGTTGCGGGTGGTCATGTCGGGCTCCTGGGAAAGACGGTGGAAACGATTGGGATGCCGTCATCCTAGAAGCCGACGCGGTTGGCGGATACTATGAAGTTTGGACGAACTTTGTAGGTTTTGCCGACAATGCAGAACTTCACGCTTCATGAACTGCAGTGCTTCGATGCGGTGGTCACCGGTGGCAGTTTCCAGGCAGCGGCCGAGCGGTTGCATCGCTCGCATCCGTCTGTGTTTGCGGCGGTCGCCAAGCTGGAAGGACAGTTGGGTCTAAACCTGCTGGATCGCAGCGGTTATCGCGTGCGCTTGACGGAAGCGGGACGATCGTTCCACCGCAAGGTGCAATCGTTGCTGCGTGAGAGCGAGGAGCTGCGGACCCACGCAAAACAGCTTGCGATGGGCGAGGAGGCCGAGCTGCGCGTGGTGCTGGGTGACCTGTGTCCACTGCAGCCCGTGCTGGCACTGCTGAGTCAATTCTTCGGCCAGTGCCCGCAAACGCGGCTGCAATTGCAGTTCGAAGCGGTCACCGGGCCATGGGAGCGCTTGCTGGAAGGCGATGCGGACCTGATCGTGCACCGCGTGCCGAAAGGCGACGTGCGCATGGAGTGGATCGACTTTGGCAAGATCGCCATGGTGCCGGTGGTGGCGCCGGGGTTTTTGCCGTTCGCCATCACGTCGGCCATCACGCCTCAGCAGATGCAGCGCTTCATGCAGTGCGTCATCAACGATTCCGCGCGAAACCCGCCGGAGCAATCCCATTACGTCATCGACGGTGCGCCGCAGTGCGCCGTGCCTGACCAATTGATGAAGAAAGAGTTGATCCTCCACGGCATGGCATGGGGGCATCTGCCGCGTTTCCTGATCGAGACGGAGCTGCGCGAGGGGACGTTGCTGTCGATTGCGGGGCGCCATTTTCCCGGCATGGTGCAGGACCTGGTGGTCGCGCGCCGGCGCGATCAGCCGCATGGTCCGGTCGCCAACCGGCTGTGGGATGTTCTCGGCCACCATGCGCCGGTGCTGAAGCCTGCGTTGGGCCGCATGCTGCGTCAGCCGGGCGCGGCTGGTCGAAAACGTGCGTAATGTGCTGACACGTCCCTGCCTGGGCAGGCTCGTCATCTAGTCGGCTTGGCGGAGTGCCCGCCGCGCGGTTCCGGACTATAACCATTCATGCCCGACCCTTTCACGGGCAAAGGTGGTGAATGATGCGCGCACATGGCACCGATCAGGTTTTCTCGGGTTCCATTCCCGAGCTGTACGACACACTGCTGGTGCCGCTGATCTTCGCGCCGTATGCGCAGGACATGGCCGCGCGGGCGGCGGCATGCCAGCCGCAGCGCGTGCTGGAGGTCGCCGCCGGTACCGGCGCGGTGACGCGTGCCTTGGCGCAAGCACTCCCTTCAACCACGGAGATTGTCGCGACGGATCTGAACCCGCCGATGCTCGATCGCGCGGCTGCCGTGGGCACATGCCGGCCCGTCACGTGGCAGCCGGCGGATGCGCAGCAGCTTCCGTTTGCCGACGGCAGTTTCGATTTGGTGATCTGCCAGTTTGGCGTGATGTTCTTTCCGGACCGGCCCAAGGCCTTTGCCGAAGCACGACGTGTGCTGACGGCGGGCGGCAAGCTGCTCTTCAGCGTGTGGGACCGGATCGAAGACAACGACTTTGCGAATGCGGTGACGAAGGCGCTGGCGAAACGCTTTCCCGAAAACCCGCCGATGTTTCTCGCGCGCACGCCGCACGGCCATTACGATCCGGCGCCGATTCAGGCTGACGCCCGCGCGGGCGGCTTCACCGCAGAGGTCACGTACGACGTTGTCACCGCACGCAGCCGGGCAGACACCGCGCGCACCGTCGCCACCGCCTATTGCCAAGGCACGCCGGTGCGCGCCGAGCTGGAGGCGATCGGTGGCAATGCACTGGCCGACGCCACTGACGTGTGTGCCGATGCGTTGGCCGCCCGGTTCGGCGCAGGGCCGGTCGAAGGCAAGATCCAGGCGTTGATGTTCAGCGTGACAGCTTGAGATGGGCGATCAAGCGGCTTGCTTGGTCGCGCTCATGTAGTTGCGGTTGTAGTTGAGCACGCGGCCGGTGGCCAGGTCATAGCCGACGCGCCCCGTCAGGGTTTCCAGCGCTCGGCCATACAGGTGGAAATGGCGGGTGGGTGTGTTGCCCAGCACGTGGATGCTGTGGATGTCGTCGTCGAGGAACGTGATGGGCGTGCCGGGCTGTACTACGACTTCGCGCGACAGGGCCAGTGTGGCGCGCTCGGGGTCGCGGCCGTCGTCGGTGCGTGTGTAGACGCGGTTCAACTCTTCGCCTTCGAGCGCGACGATGACGGCCCATGTGGTGTGGTTGTGCGGCGGCGTGGTCTTGCCCGGGTTGATGGAGTTCAGGTACAGCGCAAAGGTCTGGTCGGGCTCCACGTGCAGCAGGTAACGGCTGGAGGCATCGGCATCGCCCGCAGCGGGCGGCGGGAAAGCGTCGAGCGGGAACAACGCTTCCTGCGCGGCAAGTTCATGCAGGCGATCGGCAATGCGCGCAAGCGATGCCTGCGTAATGCCATCTTGCGCGGCAATGGCGCGGATGGCGACGAGGGTCTGGCGGACGGCGTGGTCGCGTTGCTGGGCGAGGCTCATGGCAGCTCAAAGCGGATCGGTGAAGCACTCAGTGTAGGGCGCCGGCACCGCACGACCAACGCAGCATCCTGCATATGGTTAGACGCATCGGTTCGTTCTCGGGCGCGGGGTGGCGTGCCTAACATGGGCGCCTTCAGAAACGCGCGAGGCCTGCATGACACGCTCTTCCATGGACGCCCATTCCAATGCGCCGGATGCCTCGAATTCTCTTGCAACACGCCTCATCCACGCGGGCAGCCCGCCGTTCGTGGAGGGCACTGCGCCGGTCAACGTGCCGGTGGAGCGCACCAGCACCGTCCGCCATGCAAGCACCGCCGCGCAGCATGACGTCCACGCGCGCCGCAAGGCCGGCGAGAACGTCGCCAGCTATGGCCGCCACGGTTCACAAACGCATCGCGCGCTGGAAGATGCGCTGCTGGCCCTTGAAGGCGGCGTGCGCGCGTTCCTTGTGCCATCGGGCTTGTCGGCGATTTCGCTGACGTTCCTGGCGCTGTTATCGCCCGGCGATCACGTGGTCGTGACGGACAGCGTGTATGCGCCCGTGCGCCGGCTCGACACCGGTCTGCTGCAACGCCTGGGCATTGAACTGACCTATGTGGACCCGCGCGAGGGGCAGCTCGAAGCGGCTATCCGGCCGCACACGCGGCTCATCTATACGGAATCGCCGGGGTCGCTGCTCTATGAAATCCATGACTTGCGTGCCATCGCCCGAATAGCGCAACGGCACGGCATCGCGCTGGCCACAGACAACACCTGGGCGTCTGGCATTCTCTTCCGGCCGCTCGATGCAGGTGCGGACATTTCAATCCTGGCCGCCACCAAGTACGTGGCCGGGCATTCCGATGTGATGCTGGGTGCCGTCATTGCCCGCACCGATGCCGTGGCCGCGCGTATTGCCGCCGCACATGACGTGCTCGGCCTCACGATCGGCGCCGATGATGCCTATCTGGCGCTGCGCGGCGTGCGGACGTTGCCGGTGCGCATGGCCCAGCACCAGCGCAATGCCACGCGCGTGGCGCAGTGGCTGCAGGCGCAGCCGGGTGTGGGGCGGGTGTTTTATCCGGCATTGCCGGGTGACCCGGGTTACGCGCTGTGGCAGCGGGATTTCTCGGGCGCCAACGGGCTCGTTTCATTCGTGCTGGAAGGCGCGGATCAGTACGCCGCAGAACGGGTCGCCGATGCCTTGCGCCTGTTCGCGATCGGCGCGTCGTGGGGCGGGTATGAAAGCCTCGTCACCGTGGTTGCGCCCGAAAGGCTGACGGACCACGCCCAGTGGGATCAAGCCGGTGCCGTGCTGCGTCTGCATGTCGGTCTGGAAGATGCCGATGACCTGATTGCCGATCTGGAGCAGGCGCTGCAGCACGCGCCCGTGGCCGCGCTGCACGCGATTGGCGGTTGAAGCTCACAGGTCACAGGTCAAACATCAGACGGCAAACGTCGCGCTGGTGAAGGCAGCGTGCCATGGTGCATGCACGGTCGGCCGCGCACCTGCATGACCCGATAGCGCGCGCGATAGGAATGCACGTGTGCGGTCGCTCGTCGGGGCGGAGAAAACCTGTTCTGCCGAGCCGCGTTCCACCACGACACCGTGTTCCGTGAACACCACCTCGTCGCTGATGGCCCGTGCGAAGGCCATTTCATGCGTGACCAGCACGCAGGTCAAGCCATCGTCGACCAATTCGCCGATGACGTTGAGCACTTCCCCCACCGTTTCCGGATCGAGCGCGGACGTCACTTCATCGAACAGGATCAGTTCCGGTTTCATGGCCAGCGCACGCGCAATGGCCACGCGCTGTTGCTGCCCGCCGGACAGCTGCCCCGGATATGCACGCGCCTTGTCTGCCAGACCCACTTTCTTGAGCAGCGCATGCGCCGTGGCTTCAGCCTCCGAACGCGCTTTGCCGAGCACGCGCACGGGCGCGGCGACCAGGTTGTCGAGCACGCTCAGGTGCGGAAACAGGTTGTATTGCTGGAACACGAAACCGATACGCTTGCGCAGGGCGATGGTGTCTTCTTCGGTGTTGAGCTGGTCGACGCGGATGCCGTCCACGGTGATGCTGCCTCGCTGCGGCCGAAGCAAGCCGCTGATGCAGCGCAGGAGCGTCGACTTGCCCGAGCCCGACGGCCCGATGATCGACACGGCCTGGCCACGCCGCACGTCGAGGTTGATGCCCGACAGCACCGGCGTGATGCCGAAACTCAGATGCACGTCGCGGAGTGAGACAAGCGGTGGGGCAACCGGCGTAGATGCATCGAGAGGAAGAAGATCAGGCAGCGACATGCGCGCGCTCCATGCGCCGGGTCAGGCGCGAAATCGGGTAGCAGTAAACGAAGAACAGGGCGAGCACGGTGAAGTAGGTCAGCACCGTAAACGGCGTGCGGTTGACCGTGTTGCTGGCGATCTGGGCGGTGTCGAGCAGATCGTGCACGCCCACCAGCGACGCCAGTGCCGTGCCCATGGTGATGACGGCGTACAGGTTCATCCACGAAGGCAGCATGCGTCGCACGCACTGCGGCAGCACGATGCGCCAGAGGATGTCGCGCCGTGTAAACGCCAGCGACGCTGCGGCTTCCCACTGCGTATGCGGGATCGACTGCACCGCGCCACGGAAGATTTCTGCCACGTGCGCACTTGCCGGTAATGCCAGTGCGAATGTCACCTTGAGCCAATCCGGAAACGGGATCACGTGGCCGCGCACGACAATTTCGAAGGGCACCGCGTACGCAATGCCGTAGACCAGCACAAGCCAAGGTGCATTGCGAAACGCAACGACATAGCCGCCGGCGAGCTGCCTTAGCCCGCGCACCGACGACAAATGCAGCGCGCCGATCGCCAGGCCGACCAGTGTGCCGAGCCCCACGGCCAGCAAGCTGATGCCGACGTTGATGCCCAGCCCCCGCAGCAAAGCGGGCGACCAATGCAGAAGCGTGGCGAGAAGGGTGTCAGGCATGCGCGGCGCTCCCCAATGCGGCGTGGCCAGCCGCGCCGTAACCGGGCATTCGCAGCCGGCGTTCGATCCATACGCCCAGCGCATGCACGGCATAGGTCACCACGCCGTAGAACAGCAGCAACAGCACCATGCATTCGAGCACGTTGTCGCGCTGTGTCCAGATCATCAGCGCGCTATACGTGAGGTCGCCCACCGCAATGGCGGATGCCAGCGACGATGCCTTTACCAGCTCGACGGTGTTGTTCATCAGGGAGGGCCATGCCGCGCGAAGTGCGAGCGGCAGTTGCACGCGCCACAGGCGCTCGCGTGCGCTGAAGCCGAGCGAGGTTGCGGCTTCCAGCATGGGGGGCGGCACGGCTTCAATGCCGGCACGCAGGGCTTCCGCATGAAACGCCGCCTTGTGTAGCGAGAGCAACGTCACCGCCCAGAAGAACGGCGTGAGCGGATTGGTCAACTGCCACTGCGCCAGCGTTTGCGTGATGAGCGTGTTGACGACGAGAAACGCGCAGCACAACTGCACGAGCGTGGGCGTGTTGCGCGTCAGTTCGATAAAGCCCTGCGCCAGCCATCGCACGCGCTTGTGCGGCGATACAAGCAGCCGCGCGAGCCCAACACCAAAGACGAGGCTCAGCACCACGGTGCTCAGCATCACCAGCAGCGAAACTTTCGCGCCTTGCAGCAGCGCATTCCGCTCGTACGCCTCGGCCAGAAAGCCGTAGTCGAGGCCGGTGTGGCGGACCAGCGCAATCGCCCGCGCGAGCAGATCGTCAGTCAACTGCAGCCTCTCGATCAGCCGCGCGTGGCCTTCAGCTTGTCATGCCATTCGACCAGCGCGGGCGACGGCGGCAGGATGCCGTTCTTCTTCTCCGTTTCGATCAGCCAGCCGGTGCGGTGCCAGCCCTGGACGATCCGGTCGAGGGCGGCCACGGTGTCGTTCTCGCCCTTGCGCGCCCAGATGACCGTGGGCGAAGGGATGAGGTCCGGGCCGACGATGCGGTAGTCCTTCCATTCGGGGTTGCTGCGGGGCAGCGGCTGCAGCAGCGTGGCGTCGTGCACGGCAGCAGCGCAGTTGTTGCCACGCAGGGCCAGCAAGGACTCGGCCGGGCTCTTGAACCCCTTGGGCGTGGCACCAATGTCGGCGGCCAGCGGCTTGGCGTAGCTGCTGCCTTGCGACAGGCAAACGTCCTTGCCTTTCAGGTCGCTCCACTGGTGCACCGGGCTGTCTTTCGGGACCAACGCCACGCCGCCCACGCGGTAGTACGGGGTCGGCACGTGGGCGAGCAGGTCCGCGCGCTCGGGGTTCAGCTCCATCGCAGCAACCAGGACGTCAACACGTCCCTGCTGCAGAAATTGCACGCGGTTGGAAGGTTGCACCTGCACCGTCTCCACTTCCACGCCAAGCCCGCGCCCGAGTGCCTGTGCGAGGTCGATGTTGAAGCCCGTACCGCGCTGTGTAACGGGGTCGATGGAGCCGAATGGCCCGCCCGACAGCACCACGCCCACGACAAGCTTCTTGCGCTGCTGGATCTTGTCGAGCGTCGCATCAGCATGTGCCGCTGTTGCACTGAATGCGGCGGCCGCTGCCAACGCGACGGAGGCGAAGACGGATCGGCGGAACGAGGAAGAAGGGGTGGACATGGCACGCGACAGATTGTTTCTGAAGCAGCCATTGTCCGAGACGCCCGTCGCGCAACGAACGAATAAAAACCGGAAACGTTATGCGCCGCTCAGGGCTTTTGCGGCCCGAGGCGCGTGCGGAAGGCCCGCCGACGGTGGCGCATCCAGTCGATGGCGCGGCGGCCGAGGGCGATGGATGGCAGTTCGACATAGCGATGCAGCAGCACGGCCAGCGCCAGCGTGAGCGCGAGGTTGACGGCAAACAGCATCAATTGCGTGCCGAGCCACTCCGGCGCGAGCCTACCCACCACGCGATGCGTGGCTTCAATCACGCTCGGGTGCACGAGGTACAGCGCATACGACAACTCGCCCAGCCAGACGGCGACGCGCGGCACGCGAAGCTCGCCGCAGTGCTCCATGGCCACCATGCCGATCAACAACGCGCCGGCGGGCAGGCCCCGCGCGAGCAGATCGAATTTCGGGACCGGGCCGACGACCGACATCACGAACGTTGCCGCGCCAATCGCCATCAGGACACGCGCAACGGCCGGTGTCAGGCGATGCCGATGTGCCGCATACAGCCATGCCAGCCCCGCGCCCAACAGGAACTCCAGCACCAGCGGGTTGGCTGCCATGGCCTGCAATGGCGTGGCCCAGTCGTACAACGCTTCCGGGTTGCGCTGAACGACGCCGTTGTGCCAGAACGGCACGATGATCGTTGTCGTGAACAGCGCCAACGCCACCAGCCCAAGCGCGCGCCGTCCGAACAGCGCCAGCCCCACCGCGCACAACGCGTAGAAAAACACTTCGTAGTTGAGCGACCAGCCGACGTACAGCGCCGGATAGCCGAAGTACGGCGCATCCACATTGGCCTGCGGCAAAAACGCCAGCGAAGTGAGCAATACGCCCGACGAGACGGGATTGAGCCACGTGCAATGCAGCACCGACATCAGCCAGTAGGGCGGGGCCAGGCGGAACGCCCGCTTGACGAGAAATTCGTCGGCCGGTTCGGGCCCCTTGGGGCCGAGGATGGCCACCCACGCAATGATGAAGCCGCTGATGACGAAGAACACGTCCACACCGACATGCCCGCGCTTGATCACATGCGACGTCAGCCACGCAAGCGCAGGGACGTCGACATGGGCCAGGGCAAGTCCGGAATGGAACACCACGACATACAGCGCGGCGAAGCCCCGCAGCGCCTGGATGCTGAGTAGAGAAGACGAAGAACGGTTCACGCGGGACGGCTATCGATAACGCAGAGAGCAACCCACGCTGGAAAGCAAGCTACGTGCCCATCACGTCTTCGTGTGCCGGTGTTGCGGGCGTTGAGGCAAAAGGTGATGTGCGCGGCGCGCCCACCTCGCCCAGGCGAATCAGCCGGGCGCGCACCACGTTGCGGCTGACCCCGAGCACGCGCGCGGCGTCGCTTTGGCTGTAGTGGCAGTACCGGAAGACCTCCCGGAACAGCGCGTCTTCCACCACCTGATAGACACTCCCGACGCTGTCGTTGCAGAGGTGCTGGATCGCCTGGCATAGCAGGGCAGCTTCGTCTGCACTGGAGGGGTCGGGCGGTTGCGCGGTCGGCGGGGCGGTGGAGGCGATTGGCGGCTCGGTCTCGGGCCGGGCCTGCGCCACCGCCTGCGCCGGGGAACTGGCAGGGCGGCTGGACAGCCGCAGGTCGGACGCGTCGATGGTGTTTCCATCGCAGAGCAGGAGCGTCCGATGAATGACGTTTTCAAGCTCGCGCACGTTGCCGTGCCAGGGGCTCTGCGTCAGCAGGCGTTCGGCCGCCGGTGTGAGGGTCGCGCGCGCGTGGCCGAGTCGCTTGCTGTAGGTGTTGATGAAGTAGCGTGCCAGCGGAACGATGTCGCCCGGACGCTCCTTCAGCGTGAGGACGTTGAGGTTGACGACATTCAGCCGGTAGTAGAGATCCTTGCGAAAGCGCTTCTCCTGGACCAGCGTTTCCAGGTCGACGGTCGTGGCCGCGACGATCCGGAGATCGACGGGAATGGGCGTGCGCCCGCCCAGACGCACGATTTCACGCTCCTGCAGCACGCGCAGCAGCTTGTTCTGCACAGGCAAGGGCAGGTCGTTGACCTCGTCGAGGAAGATCGTCCCGCCGTTCGCCTGCTCGAACCACCCCACCTGCGTGCCGAATGCGCCGGCGAACGCGCCGTTTTCGTGGCCGAAGAGTTCTGCATCGACGAGCGTGTCGGAGAACGCGCCGCAGCTCACCACCACGAAAGGACCACCCTGCCGCGCGCTGCGGTTGTGCAGGTAGCGGGCAATCAGCTCTTTGCCCGTGCCGGTTTCACCAGAGATCAGCACCGCCGCGTCGCTGGGCGCGACCTGTTCGACTTCATCGAGCAGGGCACGGGAGCGCGGGTCCTCGAAGATCCATTCTGGCGTGCTGGCCGCCGGCTCCTGGCCAGGCGGCGGAGGCCATACAGGGAACGTCGCCATGATTTTCCATTCAGCGCGTGGGGTCAGGAATAGAAGGAAGGTTCGGGCAGCGTGCCGTTCAGCGCCCAGTCGCCCAACTCGTGCAGCTTGTAGTCGACAGGGTCGTGCAGCGTCTGCGTGCGCAGGTTGCGCCAGAAGCGGTCCAACGCGAGCGCGCCGTGGGTGGCGCGTGCGCCGGTGGTCTCGAACATTCGGCTGGTCAGATCGAGCCCGACCCGCGTGGCTGCAACCTTGGCGGTGGCGATGGCAACACCAACGTGGCCGCGCGCGCGTGCCGTCAACGACGGGCCTTGCACCCACGCTTCGTCAAACCGTGTGGCCGCTTGCCGCGCCAGCAGGCGCACGCTCTCCAGGCCGACAAAGAACTCACCGTAGTGGGCCAGCGTGTACGGGTCTTCGCTCGCCCGCTTTGCTGCAGAGCGATGCCACGGTCGCGCCTCGTGCAGCGTGTAGTGCCGGGCCTGCTCGAACGCACCTTCTGCCAGACCCAGGAACAGATGCACGAACACCAGCTGCGCCAGCAACGGGCGCAACGACGAAAAAGGCGTGGTGAGCGGCCCCGGATCGCGGAGCAGTTCGTTTTCTTCCACACGGACCTTCTCGAACAGCGCGCTGCCGCTGTCGGTCTGGCGCTGCCCGAAGGCGTTCCAGTCGTGGTTGAGCGTGATACCGGCGCGTGCAGTCGGCACCGCTGCAACCAGCAGCTTGCGACTGTGTTCATCGATGCCCGAGGCAATCAGCATTTGCGAATCCAAGGCGCCGGAGCAGAAGCTCTTCTTGCCGGAGAACTCGTACCAGCCGTCGAACCGGCGCACGATGGTGCGATCGTCCAGCGGGTTCAGCGCGTTGCCCCAGAACCAGTGCTTGCGCGCGGTCTGCTCGTACCACGGCTCCCACTGGTCTGGCCGCGCAAACAGGCGCACGGTCGCCAAGAGCAGATGGTGGAAGCCGTAAACGTGGGCGATGGAGCTATCCACCTGTGCCAACTCGCGCACGGTGTCCAACGTCTCGGCCCAACTGGCACCGTGCCCGCCATAGCGCTTGGGAATCGCCAGGGAGAGCAGGCCGCTACGCCGCAACGCGTCGCGTTCGGCCAAGGGCGTGCCGCCCGCGGCATCGCGCTCCACGGCCGTCCGGGCGAACTCGGCAGCCAGTGTCTTGGCGGATGGCGGGGCCGGCACTGCAAGGGTTTCGGTGTCAGGAAAGATTGCCGTTTCTGTTGTCATGAACACTCGGGAAAGACGAATGGACGCCGCTCACGCCAAGGCTGGCGCTTGGTGTGCAACATCGCGGCCGAAATAGAAATGCTGGATGTCCTCACGCTCGCGCAACGCTTCAGCCGTGTCATTGAGCACGGTGACGCCTGCCTCCAGCACCGTGGCGCGATCGGCGTATTGCAGGGCCACCGTGGAGTTCTGTTCAGCCACCAGGATCGACAGCCCGTCTTCACGATTGAGCTGCCGCAGCCTCGCAAAGATGTCCTGCACGACCAGGGGCGCGAGGCCCATCGACGGCTCGTCCAGCACCAGCAGGCGCGGGCGTGACATCAGCGCGCGCCCAATGGCGGCCATCTGCTGCTCACCGCCCGACGTGAGGCCGGCGGCAACCCGGCGCCGTGCTTTCAGGCGCGGGAAGATCGCGTACACGCGTTCCAGGTCGGCGGCCGTCTCCGCGCGCGAAGCGCTGCGCCCGAGCGCACCGGTAACGAGGTTCGCCTCGATGGACAGGTTCGGAAAGCAGCGCCGGCCCTCCAGCACCTGAACGAGCCCCAGGCGCACCAGCTGCGCAGGCGTGGTGCGAGCGACGTCATGCCCGTCGAAACGGATGGTGCCCGCAGTGACCTGTCCGCGTTCGGGCACCAGCAGGTTCGAGATCGCCTTGAGCGTGCTCGACTTGCCCGCACCGTTTGCGCCCAGCAGTGCGTGAACCTCACCGCGTTGTACGGTGAGGTTCACGTTGTGCAGGGCGACGATGGCATTCTGGTACGTCGCTTCGACTCCGTCGACGTGCAGCAGCACAGCAGGGTCGCGCATCGTCATCACGCTCAGGCCGCTTTGGCGATGGGCGGTGTCGCCGTGGTACCGGGCCCCGCACCGATCTGCCAGACATACGGCGGTTCGGTGCCGTTGATGTGCCAGTCGCCGATGATGCGCGCCTTGTAGATCAGCGGATTGTGCGAGGCCACCGTGCGCGCGTTGCGCCAGTGGCGGTCCAGCGCCTTGCCCGAGGCCGTGGCGGATGCGCTGAGCGCATTGAAGAACTGCGTGGATGCGCGCAACACGAGATCGGAAATCGCCACCTGCCCTTGCGCGGATTCGAGTTCGGCGTCGATGTTGGCCTGGCGCTCCTGCGCAGCGTCGCCGGCCCAGCGGGCGTCATAGGCACGCTGCGCGGCGAAGGTGGCGCGAATGGCCGTGGCCTCCGCCGCGTAGGCCAGTGCCGACACCTCGCCAACCACCTGCTGCACCTGCACGTCTTGCGCTACCGCCGAGGCGTTGCCGGTGCTGAAGATGCGTTTGCGCTCGCGCACCTGCTGCGCAACCTCGCGCGTGATGGCGCGCGCAATGCCGGCCAGCGTGGCCAGGTGGAACAGCTGGTAGAACGCGGTCTGATACTTGAAGCGGCTGCTGAACGGGAAGATGTTTTCGTCTTCCACGGCGGCGTTCTCATACACCGAGGTGCCGCTGCCGGTGGTGCGCTGGCCGAAGCCGTTCCAGTCGTCGTGGTGCGTCACGCCAGGCTGGTGCGAGCTGACGGCGGCAATCACGTCGGTGCCGTCTTCCAGGCGCGCATACAGGTCGACCCAATCGGCAAAGATGCTGCCGGTGCTGTAGTACTTGCGCCCGTTGGCAACCCAGCGGCCGTCCCGTTTGGAGATGCGCGTGATGACATCGCCAATGGCCACGTCGCCGACTTCCGTCCACGCGTTGCCGACCAGGTCGCCGGCCACGAAGCGCCGCAGCCAGACTTCGTTGCCGGCATCGCGCGGTGCGTTCAGGCGATCTTCCACGAAGGCGAAATGCCCGCGCAGCGCCTGCACGATGTTGGAGTCGGCGTCGGCCAGCTCAATCAGCAGCTGGAACAGTTGGGGCAGCGTGGCGCCGTCGCCGCCGTATTCCACCGGCACGCGCACCGCGCCGAAGCCCGCCTGCTTGAGCCACTGGATGGCATCGACGCCGAGCTGGCGGTTGTGCTCGCGTTGCAAGGCGGTATCGCGGATGCGCTGGAAGACGGGGCGGTACTTCTGCGCAAGGGTTTCGTAGGGAGTGCCGAACAGGGTCTCGGCGTGCGGCTGCGTCATGGCGAACCTCCAGGTGGGTCGGGCAGGGTGGAGAGACGGCGGAATTCAATCGTTGATGCTCGTGCGCACCTTGACGTTTTTCTCTTTGGCGTACGCCAGCGACGATTTCTCGATGATGGGCCGCAGCAGTTTCCAGTCCGGTGCGATCCAGTCGGAGATCACGTTCCATTTGGTGCCATCCCACTGCTGGAAGGCGACGCGGCCGTCTCCTTCATGGTTGTCCCACGTGACGTTGATGGAGTGGAACAGGCCCTTGGCGCCCAGCGCAGCGGCGCGGGCTTCGTCAATCTTCAGGTTCTCCAGGCCCCAGCGGACTTCGTCGCCGGTCAGCGTGCGCTTGCCGAACTTGGCCTGCGCGATGCGGATGGCTTCCACGTTCAGGATGCCGTTGAGCACGCCCAGGTTGTGGTACACGCTGCCGATGCGCTTCTTGTCTTGCAGGTTGCCCTTGCCGTGGTCGTACAGCGTCTTGGTGATCTGCTGGACCACCGGGTATTGCGCACCCGCGGCCACCGTCGTGATGGCGACGTAGCCCTTGGCGGCATCGCCGGCCGGGATCACGTCTTCTTCGGAGTTGGACCACACGTTGCCGATGATGTGGTCGGCCGGGAAGCCCGTCTTCTGCGCCGTCTTGAGCGCCACGGGGTTCATCACGCCCCAGCCGCGCAGCACGACGTAATCGGGTTTGGCGCGGCGGATGGCCAGCCACTGCGACTGCTGCTCATTGCCGGGGTGTGGCACTTCGATCTGCTGCACGGTGAAGCCGTATTTCTTCGCCAGCAGTTCATAGATGGGGATCGTCTCCTTGCCGTACGGCGAGCCGTGATACAGCACCACGATCTTCTTGCCCTTGAGCTTGTCGACGCCGCCTTCCTTGGTGCCGATGTAGTTGACGATGCCGGAGGTCTCGCTGTACGGGTTGAGCAGCAGCGGGAAGATGTACTTGAACACGCGGCCGTCCGTCGTGTCGGTGCGGCCGTGGTTGATGGTGAGCAGCGGCACCTTGTCGGCAGTCACCCGGTCGAGCAGCGCATACGCAATGCCGACCGACAGCGGATTCCATGTGGCGATGCCGGGGTGCGTCTTCAGGCGTTCGTACACCTCCACGCCGCGTTCCACTTCGTACTGCGTTTCGCCTTCTTCCCAGGTCAGCTTGACGCCGCCCACGCCGCCGTCGCGCGTGTTGACGAGGTTCAGGTAATCGATGAAGCCGCCAAAGAACCCCGTGCCGCCGGCTGCATACGGGCCGACGCGGTAGCTTTGCAGCGGAAAGAACTGCTCATCCGCATGGGCGGCTTGTACGCCCAGACCGGTCAGGCCAGAAAGGGCCAGCGCGCCGGTCAGCAACGCCATCTTGATGGTGCGGGGGAGGGACATGGTGCAGATGCTCCTGGTATCGATGCGACGTAGGTTGAGTGGAGACAGAGGACGGAATCAGCGCCGGGAAGCGGGGCGCACGACATTGCTTATCCGGCGCAGCACCCGCTGCCACAGGGCGGCAAGGCCCTGCGGCTCGGCAATCAGAAAGGCCACGATGAGCGCACCGATCACGATGCGCTGGCTGAGGTCCAGCACGCCGGAGTCGAACCGGCTGCCGAACACGAACGCGCCAAAGCGGGACAGCAGCAGCGGAAACACCACCACCAGCGCCGCCCCCAGGAACGCGCCCCGGATGGTTGCCAGGCCGCCGATGATGACGATGAACAGGATCTGGAACGATCGATCGAGATTGAAGCCCGCGGGCTCCACCGTGCGCAGATAGACGAAGCCCCACAGCACACCCGCCACGCCAATGACGAACGATGAGATGGCAAAGGCGAGCAGCTTGGTCCGCAGTACGGGCACGCCCGTAACGCGCGCCGCCATTTCGTTGTCGCGCACGGCAATGAAATGGTGTCCGGTGGGCGTTTGCACGAGCCGCCAGACCAATGCCGTGAGGATCGCCACGACCGTGAGCGCAAACACGTAGCGCAGCGCTGGCGTGTCGAATGCGAAGCCCGCCACCACGATGGGCGGCGCGTCGATCACGCCCGATGCGTTGTTGTTGCTGAACCAGCCGTACTTGGTCAGTGCCCACTGCACGAAGAATTGCGCGGCGAGGGTCGATACGGCCAGGTAGAAGCCGCGCAGGCGCAGGCTCGGCAACCCGAAGGCGACGCCGATGGCGGTGGCGGCCAGCCCGGCCAGCACGATGCTGACAGGCAGCGGCAGACCGTCAACGCGCAGGTTGAAGTTGTACGCGGCGAACGCGCCCACTGCCATGAAGGCGGCCGAGCCCACCGACAATTGGCCCGCGTAGCCCGTCAACAGGTTCAGGCCCACCGCCGCAAGCGACAGCGCGAGGAACGGAATGAGGATGGCATCCAGCCAATAGTCCGATGCGACCAGCGGCACGACGAAGTAGGCCAGCAGCAGCGTCAGCGCGGGCGTTGCCCATGCGGGCCAGGACAGGTGCGTCCGCGCAGTAGAGGGGCGCGTGGTGTGCCCGGATGGGGCGTCCAATGCAGTCGACATGGCTCAGGCTCTCTCGACAGGGCGCAGGCCGAACAGCCCGCCCGGTTTGACCAGCAGGAAGGCCAGCGCGGCCACATAGGCGATCCAGCTCTCGATGCCGCCGCCGACAAATGGCCCCAGGTACACCTCGGCGAGCTTCTCCAGCGCGCCGATGATCAAGCCACCGACCACCGCGCCCAGGATCGAATCGAAGCCGCCCAGCACCAGCACCGGCAGCGCCTTGAGCACCACCAGCGATAGCGAGAACTGCACCCCCAGGCGTGCGCCCCACAGCAGCCCCGCCACGAGGGCGATGACGCCGGCTGTGGCCCAGACCGTTGCCCAGATGCGCGGTAGCCGCAAGCCCACGGCAATGGCGGCGAATGTGTCGTCCGCCACGGCACGAAACGCCAGCCCCACGCGTGTGTAGCGGAAGAACACCGACAGCGCCGTCACCATGACGGCTGCGGTGGCGGCGGCAAACAAGTCAAAGCTGGAGACGAGGATGCCGCCGATCTGGAGCGGCGCATCGGAAATACCGAGGTTCAACTCGTGTACCTGTGTGCCCCACACCAGCTGCGCCACGCCCTCGATCACGTACGACAGGCCGAGCGTCGCCATGAACAGCGTGATGGGCGGCTGGTTGACCAGCGGCCGAAGTACCGCGCGCTCGATCCCGAGCCCCAGCAGCACCATCAACGTGAAGGTGAGCAGCAACGCGAGCGGGAACGGCACGCCGCGCTCGAGCAGGCTCACAAATGTGAGCGCAGCAAACAGCAGCTGCGCGCCCTGCGCGAAATTCAGCACGCCCGAGGTCTTGTAGATCAGCACAAAGCCAATCGCCACCAGCGAATACATCACGCCGGACAGCAGGCCGCCCACCAGCACCTCGGCAAAGAACGCCAGGTCGAAGTCGCCCATCATTGGGCCTCCGCCGCGCTTGGCGCGTCGTGTGCGACGCCGAGGTAAGCATCGATGACAGCCGGGTCGTCGCGCACGGCTTGCGGCGTGCCGTCGGCGATCTTGCGGCCGTAGTCGAGCACCGCCACGCGATCGGACAAGCCCAGCACGATGCCGATGTCGTGTTCGATCAGCACGATGGTGGTGCCCCACTGGTCGCGCGCCGCGCGGATCAGGTCGGCCATCTGGACCTTCTCCGTCACCGTCATGCCGGCGAGCGGCTCATCGAGCAGCAATAGGCGTGGCCGCGCGACCAGCGCACGCGCCAGTTCAACGCGCTTTTGCAGCCCATAGGAAAGCGTGCCCGCGAGCTGGTCCTGCACGTCCCCCAGGCCGACAAAGTGGATGACCTGTTCCGCACGCTCGCGCGCATCGGCCAGCTCGCGGCGCGCGCGGCCCAGCCCGATCAACTGCTCGACGAAGACGGAGCGGGTGTGCTGTACGCGGCCGAGCGCAATGTTGTCGCGCACGCTCAGGCCCTTGAACAACGCCAGGTTCTGAAACGTGCGTGCAATGCCAAGACCAGCCAATCGCGCCGGCGACACCTTGCGCATGGCACGGCCATTGAGCCAGATACTGCCGCGGTCCGGCTGGTACAGGCCGCTGATGATGTTGACCAGCGAGCTTTTGCCCGCGCCGTTGGGGCCGATGATCGCGCGGATCTCACCCGGCGCCACCGTGAGGTCGATGCCCTTGAGCGCCTGAATGCCGCCGAACGACAGGTCGATGTCGGCCAGCCGCAACGCGGGTGCCGCGGCCGGTACGGCATGGGTGTCAACGCTGCGCGCAGGCGATGGCGCATCGGCGTGACGCGTGTCGGCGTAGCGTGCGAGCGGCGGTGGCGGGGCAGCAAGTTCAGCGGACGTGTGAGACATGGCGGTCTCCGCAAAGCGACAGGCAACAGAACTCCCCCGCGCCCACTCAACTGAGCGGGCGCGTGCGGGAAACGCGGGTATCAGGTCAGGCGGTCAGGCAGTCAGGCGGCTGACGTGGCGGCCTCGGCCTCGCGCGTGTCGGCGCTTGTGTCGGCGCTTGTGTCGGCGCCTGACGCAGCGCTTGTGGCAGCAGCGCGTTGGGCTTCCAGCTCGCGCACCAGCGGCAGCACCTTGCGACCGAAGTACTCGACTTCTTCGATGAAGTGCAGGAAGCCCGCCAGGACCAGGTCAACGCCGATCGACTTCAGGTGCACGATGCGCTCCGCAATCTGCTGCGGCGTGCCGATCAGGTTGGTGCGGAAACCGTCGTTGTATTGAACGAGATCTTCAAACGTGGATTTCGCCCAGTTGCCTTCGCCTTCGGGCGATGCCTTGCCGGCTTGCTTCACCGCATCGCCAAAGGCATGCACGGCTTCCACGTGCGCATGCTTGATGATGTCGTCCAGCACCGCCTTGGCTTCTTCCTCGGTATCGCGCGCGATGATGAAGGCGTTCACCCCGATGCGGACCTTGTGGCCGTTCTCGCGGGCCTTCGCCTGGATATCGTCGATCTGCGCCTTGATGCCTTCGGGCGTATTGCCGTTGGTGAAGTACCAGTCCGATACGCTGGCTGCGTTGTCGCGTGCGGCACGCGAGCTGCCGCCCTGGAAGATCTCCGGGTGCGGCTTCTGCAGCGGCTTGGGGCTCAGCGTGTAGTCGTTGATGCGGTAGAAGTCGCCCTTGAAGGTGAACTTGTCCTGCGTCCAGATGCCCTTGAGCACGCGGATGAATTCGTTGGAGCGGCGATAGCGCTCATCGTGTTCGAGCCAAGGCTCCCCGAGTGCCTGGAACTCGCCCTTGAACCAGCCGCTGACGACGTTGATGGCGATGCGGCCGTTGGAGATGTGGTCGATCGTGGCCAACTGCTTGGCCACCACCGCCGGATGCCAGGGGCCCGGCAGGATGGCGGCCAGCACCTTCAGCTTGGTGGTGGCGTGCAGGATGGCCTGGCTGAACGACACCGATTCGTGCTGATGCTCGGCGCCGTAGCCGGCGGTAAACCGGATCTGGCTGAGTGCATAGTCAAAGCCGGCTTTCTCAGCCGTCTGCGCCAGCTTCTGGTTGTATTCGAGGCTCCAGTCGGTGCGCTGCGGGATGGTGCTGACGACCAGGCCGCCGCTGACGTTCGGCACCCAGTAGGCAAACTTGATAGTGGCGCTGGAAGAAGATTGGCTCATCGCGATGGTCCTTTGCTCTGTGCGGGATGGGAACGAACGAAGCGGCGCTTCAGGCGGCTTGCGCCACCGGGGCAGTGCGAAGGTCTGCGGCCGGCGCCGTGCTCAGCAGCGGCAACGCACGCGTGACGGCCAGGGCGATCCGGTCACGCAGTGCCTGACTGGTGATGTCGTAGCCGCTGAAATCCTGCTCCGATGCATACACGCCCAGCGGCAATGTGCGCGCCTGGAAGAAGCTGAAAAGCGGCCGCAGCTGATGATCGATCACCAGCGCGTGACGGTCGCTGCCGCCCGTGGCGGCCAGCAGGACAGGCACGTCGATGAGCGCTTCGTGGTGGACCAGATCAAAAAGATGCTTGAACAGACCCGTGTATGAGCCGCGATACACGGGGCTCGCGACCACGAGCACATCGGCCGATTCAATGGCGGCAAGTTCCGCCTGCACCCGGCCCGGCAGCTGGTCTCGATACGACGTGCCGCCAATGGCTGGAGCCAGCTCTTCCAGCGTGATCAGGTGGACATCGATGGGAAGAACCTCGGCGAGGGCGGCCAGCAGTTGCTCGACCAATACGAGTGTCCGCGAGGGGCGCTGCACACTGCCCGAGACGGCCACGACCTTGAACTTGCGACTCATTGTGAGTACCTCTGCGCTTGCGCGATCGACGGAACGATGTGAATGCATGAGCGCGGCCGGCCTTGAGCCATGTCCTGCGCTTGCAAATCATTCTGCGTCGCACCATGCGCAGCGGCATACGTAGAAATCGGAGCATCTATATTTCAATGCTCGCGTTTCACGCTAAGTCTCTGAGCTGTAAAGAGAATTGAATTCAGTCTTCGGCGGTGGCGCGGTGTTGCCAATCCGCAATCGCGCGATGTCATATCGAAAGACGAATTCCGGATGCGTGCACGCGCGCAATCTGCTGGAAACTTGCTTCCAAAGCATCACGATCAACGTGCAGGTCGGTGTGATGATCGACAGCGTCAGCCGCGGGCAGTGCACCCGGCTGCGCGCTCGAGGAGCAGCGCACGCTCCTGCCGATTGTGCGTGAGTGCAGCAGCACGCTCGTACTCCGCACGCGCCTCCTCCATGCGGTTGAGGCGTGCAAGAAAATCGGCGCGGACGCTGGGCAGCAGGTGATAGCTGCGCAACGCCGGTTCGGCGAGCAGCGTATCGACGATGTCGAGGCCCGCTTGCGGCCCATACGCCATTGCCACCGCAACGGCGCGGTTGAGTTCAACGACGGGCGAGGGCGTGAGTTGCGCGAGCGCGTCGTACAGCGCGGCAATGCGCGTCCAGTCGGTTTGCTCGGCGGTGCGTGCGCTTGCATGACAGGCCGCAATGGCCGCCTGCAGCCCATACGGGCCGAGCCCTCGCCCGCAGGCTTCAGCCTGCGCGAGCGCTGCAAAGCCACGCTGGATGAGCAGGTAGTCCCAACGGCTGCGGTCCTGATCCATCAGGAGGATGGGGCGGCCGCCGGGGCCCACGCGTGCACGCAGGCGCGAGGCCTGCAGCTCCATCAGCGCGAGCAGGCCGTGCACTTCAGGCTCGCCGGGCATGAGACCGGCGAGGATGCGGCCGAGGCGCTGCGCTTCTTCGCACAGCGTGGGGCGCGTCCAGTCGTCGCCGGCGGTGGCGGCATAGCCTTCGTTGAAGACGAGATAGATCACCTGCAGCACGGCCGACAGCCGCTCGGGCAACGCATCGGGCTCGGGCAATTCGAAGGGCACGCGCGCGGCGGCAAGCGTCTTTTTCGCACGCACGATGCGCTGCGCCACCGTCGGTTCGGGCACCAGAAACGCGCGGGCGATTTCGTCCGTCGTCAGCCCGCCAAGCAATCGCAGCGTCAGCGCCACGCGGCCTTCGTGCGGCAGCACCGGATGACAGGAAATGAAGACCAGCCGCAGCAGATCGTCGCCGATGGCCTCGTCACGTGCGGCTTCGGCATCGGCCTGGGCCAGCTCGTGTTCGATCTCCAGCTCGATGGCAAGCCGCGCATGTTTCTGCTCTGCCAGCGTGTGATGCCGCAGCCGGTCAATGGCGCGGTGTTTGGCGGTGGCCGTGAGCCACGCGGCCGGGTTGTCGGGGATGCCGGATGCGGGCCATTGCTCCAGCGCCGCGACCAGCGCATCCTGCGCCAGCTCTTCTGCCAGGCCCACGTCGCGCAGCAGGCGCGCAAGCCCGGCAATGATCCTGGCCGATTCGATGCGCCACACCGCGTCGATGGTGCGGTGGATGGCGGGGGCGGCCTGCGTCGAATCGGCCATGACGGCGCCGCCTATTGCTGCTTGGCCGCCAGTTCGGCGCGCAGGCGTTCTTCACGCTCGCGGGCTTCGGGCGTGAACTCCGCACCAAAATCTTCCGCTTCAAACACGCGCCGGATTTCGAGGCGCACATTGCCGCCGCCATCCAATGCCGGCCAGCGCTTGACCCATTCGAGCGCTTCTTCTTCCGACTTGACCTGCAGCATGGTGTAGCCGGCGATCAGCTCCTTGGCTTCGGTAAATGGACCATCGATCACCGTCGGCTTGCCGCCCTTGAATTCCACACGTGCGCCGCGCGAGCTGGGGTGCAGGCCTTCGCCGCCCAACAGCACGCCCGCCTTGGCCAGCTCTTCCATGTATTTGCCCATGGCGGTCAGCAGTTCTTCGCTGGGCATCACCGAGGCTTCGGTGTCTTGGTCGGCCAGTCGCAGGATCATGAATCGCATGGTGTTTCTCCTTGGTTCGGTTGGGTGAGAGGCTTCGCAAGATGTTTGCGCCTCTACTTGCACGTCGAATGAGGGGTGGGCGAAATCGACACGCTACGACTTAGAAGATGTAACTGCATGTAACTGCGACGCGGTGTGAGGCGAGCGGCGCCTTAGGCCGCCTTTTTCGGCAGCCCTCGTGTGACTTCAAGTCGCCATGGCCTCGCCACGCGCGCATTCCGGTACTTCGGCCGGCTCGCGGGACATCTCGCTCGTGCGATACGACTCGCCCCATTCGCGCAGGCTGATCAGCACCGGCGCGAGCGATTCGCCCAGCGGGGTCAGCACATATTCGACTTTGGGCGGCACCTGCGGATACACGTGCCGCGCGATGACGCCGTCCGCTTCGAGTTCGCGCAATTGCAGCGTCAGCATGCGCTGCGTGGCATTCGGAATCAGGCGGGTCAGCTCCATGAAGCGCTTCTTCCCGGACAGCAGGTGGAACAGGATCACGGGCTTCCAGACCCCGCCGATCACGGAAAGCGTGACTTCGACGGCGCAGCCGCTTTTGCCGTCCAGACGTTTCAGACGCATGGTTTTATACCTACAAAATTGATAGTACCGGTGAAAATTGTACGTTTTTGCGGTGCGGGAGGTACGCCGTGACAATGCCTGCAATGCGGTATCGCTGCAAGTTTTTGCGGCGCTGCCGTTTCGCAACCTTTCCACTTTCCATTCAGGACGTCGTGCTCATGAAAGCCATTACCCTGCGCCAGCCCGCTGGCCTCGACAAACTTCAGCGCGTTGATCTGCCCGACCCCGGCCAGCCGGGCGCCGGAGAAATCCGCGTGCGTGTGCATGCCAGCTCGCTGAACTTCCACGATCTGGGCGTGGTGACCGGCCGCATGCCCAGCGCCGACGGCCGCATCCCGATGTCCGACGGCGCCGGCGTGGTGGAGGCGGTCGGCGAAGGCGTGGACGAGTTTGCCGTGGGCGATTCGGTTGTCTCGACGTTCTTCCCGACCTGGCTGGATGGCGGCCCGACCCTCGCCGATTTTGCGACCGTGCCCGGCGACGGTGTTGACGGCTACGCACGCGAATACGTCGTTCGCCCGGCGCATTGGTTTACGCACGCACCGCGCAGCTACAGCCACACCGAAGCCGCAACGCTGACGACGGCCGGGCTGACCGCATGGCGCGCGCTGGTAGTCGACGCGCGCTTGAAGGCGGGCGATACCGTGCTGGTGCTCGGGACGGGCGGCGTGTCGATCTTTGCGCTGCAATTTGCCAAGAGCATGGGCGCCACCGTGATCGCAACCTCGTCCTCCGACGAGAAACTCGCGCGTGCGCAGGCGCTCGGTGCCGATTTCACGATCAACTACCGGCGCGATACCGACTGGGCGGCCAAGGTGCTCGAGTACACGAACGGCCGGGGCGTCGACAACGTGATCGAAGTGGGTGGGCCCGACACGCTGAGTCAGTCCATCCAGGCATGCCGCACCGGCGGCCATATCGCCCTGATCGGCGTGCTGACCGGTATTGCAGGCCCGGTGCCGACGGTGGAGCTGATGCGGCGCCACCAGACCCTGCAAGGTTTGATTGTCGGCAGCCGGAGCCACCAGCGCGACATGGTGCGCGCCATCGACGCAACCGGCATCAAGCCGGTGATCGACCGGACGTTTGCGCTGGAAGACATTGCCGATGCGTTTGCGCATCAGGCGGCGGGCAAGCACTTCGGCAAGCTCTGCCTGTCGATTTGAGTGGGGCGGGGTGGCGCGGGGCGGCGCCGCCCCGCATCTGCCGGCCCATGCGCCGGCGTGATGGTTGCCCTTATCCCGTGAAATATTCGGGCCGCTGCCGGCGCGTGATTTCCAGCACCGGCAGCACGTGATCCAGATGTTCACGCATGGCACGCACGGCGCTTTTCGGGTTGTTGGACGCCAGCGCGTCGATGACCGCGCGGTGCTCGGCCAGCACCTCGGTCATGCGGCCCTCCAGGGGCAGGGTGAGCAGCCGGTAACGATCGATCTGCGTTTTGACTTCCAGGATGATCTGCCAGACGCCGGGGTAGCCCGACAACTCGGCCAGCGTGGCGTGAAAGGCTTCGTCGGTGCGGAAGAAGCCGCGCCGGTTGCTCTCGCGCACGCATTGCGCCTGCCGCTCCAGCACGACATTGAGTTTGTGGATGCCTTCGGGCGTCATGCGTTCGGCGGCCTTCTCGATGATGGCGACTTCCAGCGCGCTGCGCACCAGCATGGCCTCTTCGAGCGTATTGAGCGGAATGCGCGACACGAATGTCCCGACGCGCGCCTGGACGTCGATCAGCCCTTCCTCGGCCAAGCGCTGGACCGCCTCGTGCACGGGCGTGCGGCTGGTCCCGAATTCTTCCGCAAGGTCCTTCTCGACAATGCGCGTTCCGGGCAGCAACTCCATCTCGACAATCCGCTCGCGCAGGCTCAGATACACGCGTCGGGCGGCGGTCATGGTGGCTTCGTCCTCAGGTGAGGCGCGAAAGGGGCGCGAAGTCATGCAGCGAGCAACGGGTTGAGGGGCGTGGAAGGGATCGCAATGGCGCGGCCTGAGGTCAATGCGACCGGAGACCCGCAGCCGCGCGGGCACCATGATAGCGGCAAACTCCGCACGCTTGAATTGCGATTCAATCCAATCAGGATCGAATATCCACGGTTTAAAGAAATGCCACTGTCACACAGCATTCCTACCATGCGGATGCCAATCGATGTGACCGATTCATTTTATGAATCGCAGGCAATCAATACAGCATCGAACGCATTCGCTAGCTGAGTTTTTTTGAGAATTGTTCGTCTCGGATGCTTGGCGCGGTTGATCTGTGTCGATGAGAATTGCCACTTTTCAGGCATGACGTTCATTTCCCTTCGCACGTTGGACCAGCCTGCGAATTGCGACGGCAATCGCTTTGCCTTCTGGGTAGCCCAAAACGTAACGGAGAGAACCATGTCAATGAAAAGTCGGGCCGATCAACAGCCGGTGACGCTGGACGATCTGGCGGCTGTTCCTGAATTGAAGCGGCGGCAGTTGCTGCGCATGATGCTGGCTTCGACCGCGGTCGGCCTGTCGGGCGCGCTGGGCGGGTGCGGTGGTGGCGATGCATCGGACGCGTCGACGGGTTCCGCCTCAACGGGTACGGGCACGTCCCCCGGCGCGGGCAATCCGGGCATCGGTACGCCAGCGCCAAAAATGGTGTCGTCATTTACGCTGGCGGCCTTGCCGGATACGCAATTCTATCCGCGCTATGCATCGGCAAAAATGGGCGAGTTGTATCAAAAGAATTATCCGACCATCAATCCGCAATTCGATAATCCATTCAAATCGCAAACGCAATGGATTGCCCAGAATGCAAAAGCGCTGAAACTGGCCTTTACCACCCATCTTGGCGATATTGTCGATCAGTCCTGGTATTACACCTCTGAGGGTTCGGCACCGTGGAGCGCGAGTACCGATCTGCTGAGCAACAGCCAGCTCAGCAACGGCACCGTGACCAAAGAGTGGGAGCTGGCGAGCCAGGCAATGCAGGTGCTGGAAAAGGCCAACTGCAACTATTCGATTTGCGCGGGCAACCACGATATCGGCGCCATCGGCTCGTCGATGCAATGGGGGCCGGACTGGGGCGTGGGCGTTTCCGGTTTCGACAACACCGACGGATACCAGGACGGCGGCAGCCACCGGCAAGGTCTTCTGGAGCCGTATCTGAAAGTGTTTCCGACCGCGCGTGCCCAACAGCAGTCAACCTTCGGCGGCCGCCACGGTTCGGGCTTTCACGAGTACCACGTCTTCCAGGCGGAGGGAAACCAGTTTCTGGTGCTGTCGATGTCGTGGCGCGCTTCGGACGATGCGATTGCCTGGGCCAACTCGGTCATCGCAAAGAACCCCGGCATTCCGGTCATCCTGATTTGCCACCAGCTCGCGGGCATTGGTTCCGATGGTGTGACGGCAACCGATACGGCCTATTCGAGCTACCTGTGGGACAAGCTGATCAAGAACAACGACCAGATTTTCATGGCCGTGTCGGGTCACTATCACGGCGCGTGCAAGATGACGAAAAAGAACGCCGCCGGCAACGACGTCATCTTCATGGTCGTCGATTATCAGATGGCGTATATGGGCGGCAACGGCCTGATGCGCCTGTTCGAATTCGATCTGACGAACAACAGGATCGTCGCCAGTTCGTTCTCGCCGTGGGTGCCGGTCAAGCCGGAAGCGAGCCTCACCCCCTTCGATTCGGCGTGGCTGACGGCGGATAACCAGAACTTCTCAATCGACATCGATTTTGCCAAGCGCTTTGCCGGCTTCAATCCCGGCTTCAAGGCCGCGGCGGGCTCGGTGTCGGGCAGCCTGACCGACGTCGCCAAGGGCCTGATCCTGGCGAACTATCACAACCCGCCGCAGGTTGCGGGCAAGCCGGCGTCGGGCCCGAACGACTACCCCGTGGTGCCGAACACGCTGGCGCACTGGCGGTTCTACAACACGGCTGCGGCGGAGGGCCAGGCACTGTCTCCGTATCAGCCGGGCTTCCAGATCAAGGATGCCTCCGTGCCGGGCGATACCACGGCGGGCGCGAATCCCATTTCGCTGAACACCTGGATGGGCGGGCAACCCGGCGATCTGGTCTGGTCGAAGGATCATCATCCGCTGTCGTCGGCCCCGGGCAGCCTCCAGTTCAAGAACGCCAACCAGACAAGGTCTTCGTACTTCACAACCGACACGACTTCGCCGCTGAATGTGCAAACGTTTGCCAATGGCTACACGATCGAGGCGTTCCTGAAGATCGATTCGGCGTGGACCGCGCAGAACAATGCGTGGATGGGCATCCTGTATCGACTCGGTGCGCGCAGCGCGGCCACCGGCGTGTCGTGGCCGGGCGATGTCGACCAGGGCGACACGATGGCGATGTTCGCGTTTTCCAACTTGATGGAGTTCCAGTGGGAGGTCATCCCGACCGACAACACCGAGAACCTGGCGTGCTGGTCAGGCGGTGTCTCGGCAGGGCAGTGGCTGCACGTTGCCATCGTCAACGATGGGAAGGGCAGCACGACGATGTACGTGGAAGGCGCGCCCATCCTGCGCAACAACAGCGGGATGGACGGCATCCGCTACGTGGCGAGCAACCAGCAGATGGCCATCGGCTGCGCGCAATACGGCGGCAGCATGGGCAACGGCTTCTTCGGCAGCCTGGGCGAGATGCGGATTGTCGGTGCGCCGCTGCCGCCCAGCCAATGGCTGACGGCGCGCGCTTCGTAAGGTAATGGTGCTCCCGCCCTTGCGATGCGGCGGGAGCGCAGCCGGAACGCGTCGATGTGGCAGGTGTGCGGGCGGCCTGAGCGTCGAAATGACGACTCAATTCCGACTCATTCGTCCTCAAAAAGCGCGTTTTACGCTTCATTTCATTGACGATGTTGGCGGCACAGCGTTTCATGTCAGCAAAGCAGCTCTTGCATGGAGACGCACGTGCCACACGAAGACAACGCGGCGCCGATGTACCGAAGCGGAACCGCCGCCCGCATGGCCAAGATGCCTGTATCCACCCTGCGTGTGTGGGAGCAGCGCTATGGCGTGATTTCGCCGGCCAAATCGGAGTCCGGCCAACGGCTGTATTCGAGCGAGGACGTGCGGCGGCTCGCGCTGCTGCGTGCGCTTGTCAACCAGGGGCACGCAATTGGTGCGATTGCGCATGCGGACAGCGCCGAACTCCAGCAGTTGCTGGAATCCTCTGTAGCCGTGGAGGCGCCTGCACCCGCGCCGTCCACCGCTGCCATTTCGCTGGCCGTCTGCGGAGCATTACTGGCAGAGCGCGTTCGGCGCAGAAAGAGCACGCTTGCGTCGCTGGGCATCGAGCCCGTCACCGAGCTGCCGTCGCTCGACGGTGAGGACCTCCTCGACCCGCCGCCGCGCACCGACGCATTGGTCGTGGAAGCAGCCTCCCTGCATCCGGAGACAGCAGAAGCCGTGCTGGCCGCCGCACGCCGTTGCGGCGCCAGTGCTGTCGGCGTGATCTACAGCTTTGGCACGGTGCGTGCCACCGACATGCTGCGCGCAGCCGGCGTGCGGTTGTATCGCGAGCCCAACGCCCAGGGCGAACTCGACCAGGTTCTGCAGGAGTTGGCGCAGCTCGTACGCGTGGATGCCGTGTACGGAAAGCTCGAGCCGTTGCGGCGCAATGCGCGCAGGTTCACGGACCGCCAGCTGGAGATCTTCGCCAACGCCTCGCAGACGCTCGCCTGCGAATGCCCACGGCATCTTGTCGGGCTGATCCGCCAGCTCGACGCATTCGAGCGGTTCAGCGATGGCTGTGCGGTGCGGTCGTCGCTCGATGAACAACTTCACCGCTATCTCGGTGATGTCGCCAACCGCGCCCGGTTGATGCTCGAAGACGCGATGGAATTCGCCATTCGGGCTGAGACGCTGCATCCACCTGCGGGTTAGCTGCGTATAGGTGGATATGCGTCCCATCCACCTCGCGCGCAGCTTGCCTGAGGCGGCATGGGCGGTGAAAGCACCGCCGACTTTTCGGAGGCAACTTCAATGAAACTGACTTTGGATCCGCCCGGATTTTCCGGCGCGGTTGGCAGCGTGCCGCTTTCTGTCCGGATTCGCGAGCGGTTGATGAGCGCCGGCCACCGCTTTCACGCCAACGACAACATCGCCGCCTACCTGCGCGATGGTGAACTGGATCTGCTCCAGGCAGAGGTGGAGGAGCGCCTGCAGGCGGTGCTGCGCGCGCTCGTCATCGACGTGGAGCAAGACCACAACAGCCGGGAAACGGCGCGCCGCGTCGCCAAGATGTTCGTGCGCGAGGTGTTTGCCGGGCGCTACGTCGAAGCCCCCGAAGTGACGGCGTTTCCGAACGCGGAGCGGCTCAACGAGCTGATGGTGGTCGGGCCGTTGCGGGTGCGCAGCGCCTGCTCGCACCACCTGTGTCCGGTGATGGGGCGCGCGTGGGTCGGCGTCATGCCGCGCCAGGACTCCCAGTTGATCGGGCTGTCCAAGTACGCCCGGCTGATCGACTGGGTCATGAGCCGTCCGCAGATCCAGGAAGAAGCCATCAAGCAGATCGCCGACTTGCTGGAAGACCGCATGGCGCCCGACGGTCTGGCCGTTGTGCTGGAGGCCGAGCACTACTGCATGCACTGGCGCGGCACGAAAGACGACGAGTCGCGCATGGTGAGCAGCGTGATGCGCGGCGTGTTTCTGACCGATCCCAGCCTGCGGCGCGAGTTTCTTGCGCTGCTGCCCGGCCGCCACGGCGGATGAGCGCCCAGCCAATCCAAGAGGCATCGCCTTGAACATTCTTCAGTTTCCTGCAAAGCGCATCGCCGTGGTCGGCTCCGGCATCTCGGGGCTGGCGGCGGCGCATTTTCTTGCGAAGCGGCATGCCGTGACGCTGTTCGAGGCCGCGCCACGGCTTGGCGGGCACACCAATACGGTCGACATTGAGGAGGGCGGGCAGGTCTTTGGCGTCGATACCGGTTTTCTCGTGTTCAATGCCCGCACGTATCCGAACCTGATTGCGTTGTTCGACGAGCTTGGCGTAGCGCATTGCGAGAGCGACATGTCGTTCAGCGTGTCGGTCGACGGCGGGGCGCTGGAATGGGCGGGCACCAGCCTCAGCACGGTCTTTGCACAGCCGCGCAATCTGGTCTCGGCCCGGTTCCTGTCGATGCTGAGCGACATCCTGCGCTTCAACCGCCAGGCGCACGCCAACCTGGCCGTGGCCCGCAATGAACGCCACAGCCTCGGCACGCTGCTGGCTGCCGGCCGCTATGGCGAGCCGTTCTGCGCGCACTATCTGCTGCCGATGGCGGCTGCCATCTGGTCGACGCCGAGCCGCGAGATCCTGGCGTTTCCGGCCGAAACATTCCTTCGGTTCTGTCTGAACCACGGCTTGCTGCAGGTCTTCAACCGGCCGCGTTGGCGGACCGTCAAAGGCGGCGCGCGCAGCTATGTGCAGGCGATTGCCGGCCGGCTGGCCGATGTGCGTGTCGGCACACCGGTGCGAGGCATCCGCCGTGCAGAAACCCATGCCGATGTCCGCACGGATGCGGGAAGCGAGCGATACGACGCCGTGGTGCTTGCCACGCATGCACCGCAGACGCTGCAGCTGCTCGACGATGCCACCGACGACGAGCGCGCCGTGCTGGGCGCCTTCCGGTACCAGCCCAACACTGCATTCCTGCATCGGGATACCCGCCTGTTGCCGCGTCGGCGGCGCGTGTGGTCGGCATGGAACTATCTGGATGCGCCCCACGCCGGCACAACGGCGGGCGCGCCGTGCGTCAGCTACCTGCTGAACCAGCTGCAACCGCTGCCGGTGTCGACGCCCGTGGTGGTCACGCTCAATCCATCCGCGCCGCCCGCGCCCGAGCTGGAGTATCGGCGCTTCGAATACGAGCATCCGGTGTTCGACCAACCGGCCATCGACGCGCAGGCCCGCCTGCCGGCATTGCAGGGCCGCAGCCGAACCTGGTTTGCGGGCGCCTGGACCGGCTACGGATTCCACGAAGACGGGCTGAAGTCCGCGTTGCGCGTTGTGGCGGATTTCGGCTGTGCTCCGGCCTGGGCACAGGTGGCGCCATGAATGGCGACGCGCAGCTTCTCGTCGGCCAGGTCATGCACCGTCGCCTGCGGCCGGTAATCAATCGCTTCGTCTATCCGGTCTTTGCCGTGCGCGTGAAGCTTTCCGCGCTCGGGCGCCTGACCGGGACGTGGTTCGGCGTGGATTGCTTCCGCCCGCTGTCCTTGCGCGCGCGCGATTACGGCCCCCGAGACGGCACGGACCTGCTCACCTGGATACGTGGCGTGCTGAGCAGTGCGGGTTTGCCTGCCGATGGCGAAGTCTGGCTGCAGACCTTTCCGCGCATTGCCGGCTGGATGTTCAACCCCGTCTCGTTCTGGTATTGCCACGACGCGGCCGGCACGCTGCGCGCGGTGTTGGCCGAGGTCAACAACACCTTTGGGCAGCACCATCGATACCTGCTGTGCGCGCACGACGGCGGGGCCATTGACGCGCACACCGTGCTGACGTGCCGCAAGCAGCTGCATGTCTCGCCCTTCTGCCGGGTCGAGGGCGGTTATCGGTTCCGCTTTGCCGAGGGCGCTGCAACGGCGCTGGTGCGCATCGATTATCACGACCGCGACGGCGCCTTGCTGCAGACCGCCATCGGTGGCCGGTTGCAGCCTTTCGATGCCGCCCACCTGCGGCGCGCGCTGCTGCGCCAGCCTTTGCTTGCCCTGCAGGTCATTGGCCGCATCCATTGGCAGGCCCTGCGCCTGTGGCTCAAGGGCGTGCCGTTCTTTGGCCGCGCCCCGCACGACAGAACTTCTCCGGAGAACTCCCGATGACAGCCTCAAGCTCCCTCGCCTGGGTGCCGTCCCATGTTCCTGCTGCCGGCCGGCTGTTTCTGGCGCTGGCCGGTCGGCTGCGGCACGGCGTCCTTCACCTTGTCACGCCCGATGGCGATGTGCAGATTGGCGATGCCGCATCGCCGCTCGTGGCAGATCTGCGCATCACCGACTGGCGCGCCTGCGGACGCATCCTGCGCAGCGGCGACGTGGGCTTTGCCGAGGCGTATCGCGACGGATGGATCGACTCGACCAACCTTACCAACCTGCTGCGGCTGGCCATCGTGAATGCCGCCACGCTGGACCAAGCGATCTTCGGGAATGCACTGGCGCGCTCCGTCCTGCGCTTGCGCCACCTGCTACGCCGGAACAGTCGCCGCGGCAGCCGTCGCAATATCCATCTGCATTACGACCTGGGCAATGACTTCTATCGCCTGTGGCTGGACGAGGGCATGGCGTATTCCTCGGCCTGGTTCAACGGCAATCTGCGGCATGGGCTTGCCGAGGCGCAAGCCGCCAAGTACCGGCGCGTGTGCGACCTGCTGAGGGTGGAGCCCGGCATGGACGTACTGGAAATCGGTTGCGGATGGGGTGGCCTGATGGAGATGGCCTGCGCGCGCGGTGCACATGTGCATGGCATCACGCTCTCGGAAGAACAGCGGCGCTACACGGCCGAGCGCCTGGCCGACGAGCCCCGCGCCCGCATTGAGCTGCGTGACTATCGGGACCTGGACGGGGCGTACGACGCCATCGCATCCATCGAGATGTTTGAGGCCGTGGGCGAGGCGTACTGGTCGGGCTACTTCCGGACGCTGGTGCGCTGCCTGCGGCATGGCGGCCGCGCGCTGGTGCAGAGCATCACCATCGACGAAGCGCATTTCGAGCGCTACCGCGCCGGCACCGATTTCATCCAGCAGTTCATCTTCCCGGGCGGCATGTTGCCCAGTCGCGAGCGCTTTATCCGGCTGGCGGAGCAACACGGCTTGCGTGTGGTCGACCGCCTTGACTTCGGCCGCGACTACGCAGAGACATTGCGCCGCTGGAGCCAGCGTTTCGAAGCCCGCCTGGAGGCCGTGCGCGCACTCGGCTTCGACGAGCCCTTCATCCGGATCTGGCGCTTGTACTTCGCGTACTGCGAGGCCGGCTTCGACGAAGGCCGGATCGGCGTGTCGCAGTTCCTCCTGGAGCGGGGGTGACGATGTCGGCGATGGGCGTTGCACTCGTTGCGCTGGTGTTCCTCGTGGCGGTGTTCAGTGCGGTGTGGGCGTGGCAGCTGCGCACGAGGAACGCCGGCATGGTCGATCCGATTTGGGCGTTCTCGCTGGGCGTGGTGGCCTTGCTCTATGCGGCGCTGAGTACAGGTTCGTTGCCGGCACGCTTGCTGGTCGGGGCCGGCGGCGCGGTGTGGGGTGCGCGCCTTGGCTGGCATCTGTGGCGGCGCAACGCCGGCAAGCCGGAAGACGCGCGCTACCGCAAGTTGCGCGAGGAGTGGGGCGCGGCCGCATCGCGAAACATGTTTGGTTTCTTCCAGTTGCAGGCGGCGGTCTCGATGTTTCTGTCGATCGCGTTTGCCGTGCCGAGCTACCGGCCAGATTCACCTGGCGCTTTTGCCATGGCGGTGGCGGTTGCGCTGTGGCTGATTGCGGTGATGGGCGAGGCGGTGGCGGACGGGCAACTGCGCCGCTTTGCAGCAGACGCGGCCAACCGCGGCAAGACGTGCCAGGTGGGGCTGTGGCGCTATTCGCGGCATCCCAACTATTTTTTTGAATGCGTGCACTGGCTGGCCTATGTGCCCCTTGCGATCGGGGCGCCTTGGGCAGGGCTCACGCTGTTGCCGCCCGTGGCCATGGCCTGGTTGCTCGTCAAGGTGTCGGGCGTTCCCATGCTTGAGGCCCATATGCACGCCACGCGCAGTGACTACGCCGAATACGCCCGCACGACGAGCGTGCTGATCCCCTGGCCGCCGCGCCACTGACAACAGACGTACAGATCCAAGGAACCGACATGACTGCACTGTCCACGCCGACCCTACCGCCGCAGGCTGCGGCCGACGCCAGTGACGGCTGGCTCATCCAGTGCTGTGAGCGCGGATGGCTGCCGGATGGGCTGGTGCGCGCAGGCATGCGTGCCCTCATGCGCCAACGCCTGCGAGACGAAGGTCTGAACGACGGCGAACTGCGTTCGCGGCGTTTCAATGCGCTGCTGGACGAGCTGCACAGCAGCCCGATTGCCATTGAGACAGACGCGGCCAACACGCAGCATTACGAATTGCCGCCCGCTTTTTTCGAGGCTCACCTGGGGCCGCAGTTGAAGTACTCCTGCGCCCTGTACCCGACCGGCAACGAAACGCTGGCCGAGGCCGAAGAGGCAATGTTTGCCTGCTATGCCGAGCGTGCCAGCCTGGCCGACGGTCAGTGCATTCTGGATCTGGGCTGCGGCTGGGGATCGTTGTCGCTGTGGATGGCCAAGCGCTATCCCAACGCACGCATCGTGGCGCTGTCGAATTCGCGGGGCCAGCGCAGCTGGATCGAGGCTCGCGCTGCCGAGCGGGGTCTGACGAACCTGACCGTGCACACCGGCAACATCGTCGATTTCGAGTTTGCCGAGATGCCCAAGGGCGGCCGCTTTGATCGTGTTGTCTCGATCGAAATGTTCGAGCACATGAAGAACTACGGCCTGCTGTTGAGCAAGATCGCGCGATGGATGCGACCGGACGCGGTGCTGTTCGTGCACATCTTTGCGCATCGCACGCTGGCGTATCACTTTCAAGTACAGGACGGCACCGACTGGATGTCGAAGTACTTCTTCACCGGCGGCACGATGCCATCGGAGGCGTTGCTGCTCGAGTTCCAGGACGACCTGCGCATGGCGCGGCACTGGTGGGTCAGCGGCACACACTACGCGCGCACCGCCGACCATTGGCTCGCCAACCTTGACGCGGCCCGTGATCGTTTGATGCCGGTGTTCGTCCAGACCTATGGCAAGGCCCAGGCGGCCGTGTGGTTTCAACGCTGGCGCATGTTCTACCTGGCAGTGTCGACGTTGTTCGGCTATGCAAACGGCAACGAATGGGGCGTGGCGCATTACCGGTTCGTCAAACGGTAGTGCGCGCGGCGGCAGTCAGGGCGAAATGCCGATGCCATCGCTGCGCTCGCCCATCCACACCAGCAGCGGCATCCATATCGCCCAACCGACAGCCAGCGCGCCCAGCGTGGCAGCCATCTCCGAAATGTGGGCTGCCCCCAGCGCGGCGCCCGCGCGAAACGAGAGCGGGCCGGCAACGGCCCCAAGCGCCATCGCCAGCCACCATCTGCCGCGTAGCCAACGAAAGAGGACATTCACTTGGATCGCGAACAGCACCCACAGCGCCAGCAGCCAGGGCGGTGCGAATCCGGCCCACAACGTGCCGTGCGGATAGGCGATGAGGCCGGCGCGTATCAGGAGCGTTTCCCACGGCGCCGCCAGCACCACCACCCACACCACCAGCCGCAATTCGCGTTGCGGTTGGCGGGCTTGCCGCAAGTGCAGCGCGAGCAGTACGGCCACGAAGACGATGCCGATCCACGCGGCGTCGCGCGCGGCACTCAGCACGCAGACAAACCAGCCGGCCTGTCCGGCCACCGCATAGAGGAGAGCACGATGAGAACGCATCAAAGAGGCCCTCGTGGGGTCAACCTGTCAGGTTGGGCACGTTGTTTGGCGGTAGCCGCGCTGGCGCTGGCCGCCGCTGCCTGCTCCGGGCCGCCGCCCAATCCCAATCCGCGCGCGGCGGTGCCGTTGCAGACGGTGCCGGTTGACTTGCCGCGCTACATGGGGCGTTGGTATGTCATCGCCAACATTCCGTACTTTGGCGAGCGGGGCAACGTCGGCAGCTATGCCGAATGGTCGCTGCGGCCCGATGGCCGTATTGACGACGCGTACGTCTATCGGCCCGGCAGTTTTGACGCACCATTCAAACGCATGCAGTTCGTCGATTCGGTGGTGGACGGCAGCGGCGGCGGCGAATGGCGCGTGCGGTTGTTCTGGCCCATCTACGTGTCGCAGCTGACGCTGTATGTCGACCCCGAATATCGCGTGACGCTGCTTGGCTATCCGGACAAAAGCCTCGGCTGGGTGTTCTCGCGCGAGCCCAACATGAGCGATGCGGACTATCGCGCGGCACTGAGCCGTTTTCAGGCGATGGGTTACGACATTTCGCGTTTCCGGCGCGTACCGCAGTTCCCGAGCCAGATCGGGCAACCGGGCTTCCAGTCGCCGGGAGACGCCAACTAGCCGTACGCGCATCAACGTGACTTGCCCAGAAGGTGACGACGCAAGGACGGAGCGCGCGTGCCGGGTGCCAGCCAGATATCGAAAAAGGCGCGCGCGAAGGCGGGATCGTTCACCTCGGTCGTCAGTTGTCCATTTGCGTAGAAGCGTGCGCCGCGCCCGGGCAGATACACGCCGCACAAAGTGTCGCCCGGTTTGACATCGGGAAAGGCGGGCGTCATCGCACGCTGCCATTGCGCGAGGGTGTCGTCGGGCGGGACGGGGGTCTGGAGCCGCCGGATCTCGTCGATGGCGGTTTCGATGAGCCGGCTTCGCTCGATTGCGCGCCGGTATGTCACTTCCAGCGCAAAGGGCGCGTCATAGCTGGGCGGCAGCTCAGCGCTCCACAACTGCGCGTCGTAGAGGCAGAACCCCAGCAGGCACAGCGCTCCCTTGCCTGACAGCTGCGGCGCGGGCACCGTGTCGCGGCAATCGGCCCGGGCGCCGACGCTCATGATGGAGGACAGAACAAGGGCCAGGGCTCGGCCGGCGTGAACGCGTTTGGCAGGCATCTTGCAAGGGCGTGCGTGGAGTCAAGCGTTGAACAGGCTGCTTTCGGAGTCTACTGACGGAGCCCCCGATGCGGAGACGCTGGTACGAAATTTTCTCGATGCAAATCGTGCTCACGACTTACACCGATCTGCAACGGGATTCATCGGGTGTAGACGCATTTGCCAACGCAAAGCGTGTTCACTGGTTGGAATGCGCCGCGGGTTCTGCTGCATTTCGTTGACGCGCTGCGTGGTGCAGCGTTTCATGTCGCCATGGGCGACATTCATGTTGGGAGGATTTGAATGGCAGGTGCGTTGACAACCGCGTTTCAACGCGCGAAGCAGGGGCTGCGTGCAGTGCGCACGCGCCTGCAATGGCTGGCCCCGCTCCTGGCGGGCGCGACGCTTCTGGCAGGCTGTTTGCCGACGAGCCCGCCCGAAGGCATCACTGCTGTCACGCCGTTCGATCTTCAACGGTATCAGGGGCGCTGGTACGAGCAGGCACGGCTCGATCATTCGTTCGAGCGAGGCTTGACCGACGTATCGGCCACGTACCAGCCCCAACCCGACGGCAGCGTGCGTGTGGTCAATCGTGGCTTCGATCCGGCCAAGAATGAATGGCGCGAGGCGGTCGGCAAAGCGCTGTTCGTGGGCAGCCCCGATACCGGCTCGCTGAAGGTGTCCTTCTTCGGTCCGTTTTATGGTGGATATCACGTGGCGGCGCTCGATCCGGGCTATCGCTGGGCGCTGGTTGTCGGGCCGGACCGCAGCTACTGCTGGGTGTTGACGCGGGACAAGCAACTCGACCCCGGGCAGCGTGAGGCGATCTTCGCCCGCGCACGTGCGCTGGGCATTGATACGAAGGCGCTCATCTCGGTATCCCATGAGCGGCAGGATCCGTCTCAGTAGCGCGAGGGCGTATGCACAAGACCGAAGGCGAGCACGCCGCGCAATGACATGAACCAAGGCGCAAAGATTCTCCGGCTGGTGCTGGGCGATCAGCTCAACCCGCTGCATTCATGGTTTGCGGAGGTGGACGCCGACGTCGTCTACGTGCTGATGGAAGTGCGTCAGGAAACGGACTACGTCCTGCACCATGCGCAAAAGATCCTTGCCATCTTTGCGGCCATGCGCGACTTTGCGCGCGGTCTCCGGGCGGCGGGGCACCGCGTGCGGTATGTGGCGATCGACGATGAAAGCAACCGCCAGTCCGTGACCGAGAATCTCGCCGCGCTCGCCCGGCACTACGGCGCCGAGCGGGTCGAATGGCAATCGCCTGACGAGTGGCGCCTGGACGATCAGTTGCGTCGTTGGGCGCAAGCGCAAACGCAGTCGCTGTCGACGTGCGAAGTCGAGTCCGAACACTTCCTGACGGGCAGGCATGACTTGGCCGCCATGTTTGACGGCCGCAAGCAATGGCTCATGGAGCGGTTCTATCGTGAGATGCGCCGCCGCTTCGACGTGCTCATCGATGGCACGGGGGCGCCGGAGGGCGGGCAGTGGAATTACGATCATGACAACCGCAAGCCCTGGCGCGGCACGCCTCCGGAGCCCGCCGACGCCCGTCCTGTGCATGACCACCGCGCTTTGTGGGAGACCATCGAACGCAGCGGTGTGAAGTCGTTCGGCAACCCGCAGGCCGGGGCATTCCGGTGGCCCCTGAACCGCGCGCAAGCGCTTGTCTGCCTGGATGCATTTGTCGAACAGGTGCTGCCGCACTTTGGCGATTTTGAAGACGCCATGAGCAGCAGCCACGAGCGGTTGTTTCACTCGTTGCTGTCCTTCTCGCTCAACGTGAAGATGCTGCATCCGCGCGAGGTGATCGACCGCGCCGAGGCAGCGTATCGGCATGGCAGGGCGCCATTGCCCGCCGTGGAAGGGTTTATCCGCCAGATCCTGGGCTGGCGCGAGTATGTACGCGGCATCTACTGGGCGCAGATGCCCGGATACGCTTCGAGCAACGTGCTGAACCACAATACGCCGCTGCCGTCCTGGTTCTGGAGCGGAAAGACGCAGATGCGCTGCCTGCAACTCGCCATCGGCCAGTCGTTGCAGACCGCCCATGCCCATCACATTCAACGCCTCATGGTAATTGGCAACTTCGCCTTGCTGGCGGGGCTCGCACCCGACGAGGTGCATCGCTGGTACCTCGGCGTGTATATCGACGCATTCGAATGGGTGGAGCTGCCGAATACCGTAGGCATGAGCCAATGGGCAGACGGCGGCCGCATTGCCACCAAGCCGTATGTCAGTAGCGCCGCTTATCTTTCCCGCATGAGCGATTACTGCAAGGGCTGCCACTACGACAGCAAGCAGCGCGTCGGTGAGCGCGCATGTCCTTACAACGCGCTGTACTGGGATTTCTTTGCGCGCCACAGTGAAGTGTTCGGCCGTAACCCGCGGCTGTCGATGGTCTATCGACAACTCGCGAAGATGGAAACCGAGGAGCGCGACGCCCTGCGCAAGCGCGCCGACGAAGTGCGTGCAAGGCTGGAAGCGTTATGACAGCGTTGAACCGCAATAAGGAGGTCGCCCCATCGTGCGCATCCTGCTGACCGGAGGCACCGGATTGATCGGGCGGGCGCTGTGCCGCCACTGGCAGGCACAGGGGCACGATCTCGTGGTCTGGAGCCGTACGCCTGAATGCGTCGCGCGGCTGTGTGCCGGGGCGCACGGCATCGCAAGGCTGCGAGAGCTGGACGGTGCCGCGCCATTGGATGCAGTCATCAATCTGGCGGGCGCGCCGATTGCCGATCGCCCGTGGAGCGCGGCTCGACGAGCACTTCTATGGCGCAGCCGCGTCGATCTGACCCGGGAACTCGTGGATTGGCTCGGCCGTTGCGAGCGGCCGCCTCGCGTGCTGGTTTCCGGATCTGCCACCGGCTGGTATGGCGATCGAGGGCAGGAGCCCCTAGATGAAGACAGCGGCGCTGGCAACGACGACTTTGGCAGTCAACTCTGCGTCGCGTGGGAGGGGGAAGCACGCCGTGCCGAGGCGCTTGGCATGCGTGTCGTGTTACTGCGCACGGCGCCCGTGTTTGCAAGCGACGGTGGCATGTTGCCCAAGCTGCGTCTGCCGTTCAGCATGGGGCTTGGCGGTCGGCTTGGCAGTGGGCGTCAATGGATGCCGTGGATCCATCTTGACGACGTGGTCGGTCTGATCGATTTCCTCTTGCACCACGCCGATTGCTGGGGCGCCTTCAATGCGTGTGCACCGGACCTCGTCAGCAACGCAGACTTTGCCAGCACGCTGGCGGCGACGCTGCGCAGGCCGATGTTCCTGTCGGTGCCTGCCTGGGTATTGCGGATGGCGCTGGGCGAAATGTCCGTGTTGCTGCTGGGCAGTCAACGTGTGCAACCGCGACGGGCCCTGGAGACCGGCTATCGGTTTCGCTTTCCGAATCTGGAGGAGGCGCTGGCTTGTCTGCTGGTGCAGGATCAGCATCCTGCTACCCGGCAACCCGCAGATTGATGTTGAGCGGCGGGAGCCGCCCCCGCGCGTAGTGGGGTAGAGACCGGTGCCCGAAGGCCCCGGTCATAGGTGTCAGCCTTGCCGCTGGCTGCGTGACGTGACCGCCACCGTGGTGGGGGATTCTGCGAGCGGCACAAAGCGGCGCGTCGCGCCATCCAGGGCGTCGATGCTGCCCCGCTCGATGTCATATACCCAGCCATGCAGGTTCATGCGGCCCTGCTCGAGGGCGAGCGCAACCGACGGGTGCGTGCGCAGGTTGGCGAGCTGCGCGATCACGTTTTCACGCACCAGGCCGTCCAGCTTGGCGCGGGGCGAATCGAACGTATGCGCCGCGTTGATGACCTTGGCGGCATCGGAGTGACGCAGCCAGTTGGCCACGGCCGGCAGGTGGTCAAGACAGGTGCAGCGCGAGATGGCGCCCATCGCGCCGCAGTCGGAGTGGCCGCAGATCACGATGTCCTGCACGCCCAGCACCGCAACGGCATATTCGACTGTGGCCGATACGCCGCCCGGCTCAGGACCGTACGACGGCACGATGTTGCCCGCGTTGCGGATGACGAACAGCTCACCGGGTTCGCGTTGTGTCAGCAGCTCAGGAACGACGCGGCTGTCGGAGCAGGTCACGAACAGCGCCTTGGGGTTCTGTGATGTTGCAAGTTGTTTGAAAAGCTCTACCCGTTGCGGATAGATGTCGCGCTGAAAGCGCAGGAAACCGTCAATGATGTCGCGCATGGCGTTTTTCCCGTTCAGTGGTTGGATGCCGGCGCGGTCATGGGGACCAACGCGCCGGCACGGCCGCTATTGTCGTCGATATCGAGCGGAAGAAAAACGGGTCCATACGGATTGCAGGGCCATGAGGGTGATACGCCGGAGCCGGCCCTCAGGCACGGAAGACCGCCGTGTGGAACCGCCAACAGCCGCGGGGTCACGCAGTTGGCCGATACATTGAGGACAGCGCATCCGACGCCCGCAAACGCGCGTATACCGTCGAACGTCTTGCCTCGACCTGAAACCGTATGCGCTTCCACTTGATCCGTATCCCATCGAGCATGGGCGGCACTGACCGCTATCTGCGCGTTTGCCCGGCTTTGATGCCGCATGGAGCATGCCGATGCGTGGCGTGACTCGTCGAGCATGGATGGCAACCGCGTTGGCGAGCCTCGCAGGGTGTTCGGCCCTGGATGTACTCAACGCCGTGTCGACGTCCGACGTAAGTGTGCCGACGCGGGGCCTGCCCTACGGCGCACATCCGCGGCAAAGGCTGGACGTCTACCGGCCGGTTCGCCCGATGGAGGGGCCGCCGCGTGCGGTCGTCTTCTTCTACGGCGGATCGTGGCGAGAGGGCGATCGCAAGGACTATGCGTTCGTTGGCGAGGCGTTGGCCGCAGCTGGGGTGATCGCAATGGTTGCCGACTACAGGCTGTATCCGGAGGTGCGCTACCCGGGTTTCCTGCTGGACTGTGCCGCCGCGACGGCCTTCGCGCGACGGTGGCTCGATCGGCAGGGCTATGCCGACGCGCGCCTGTTCGTTGCGGGGCACAGCGCAGGCGCCTACAACGCCGCGATGCTGGCAACCGACGGCCGCTGGTTGGCGATGCAGGGTTCGCGCATTGAAACGCTGTCTGGCTGGATCGGCATGGCCGGTCCTTACAACTTCCTGCCGATTCAAGCGGCCGACGTGCGGCCCGTGTTCAACCATCCGAATGAAACGGCAGATAGCCAGCCGTTGTTCCACGTCAGCGAGGACTGGTTGCCCCCGGCGTTGCTGCTCACCGGCGAGCACGATGCGTACGTGGATGTCCGGCGAAATACGCTCTCTCTCGCCGAACGTCTGACCGAGTATCAGCACCGCGTCGAACTTAAGGTCTACCCGCGCCTCGACCACAAGACACTCGTGGCCGCACTGGCGCCGCCGCTGCAGTTTCTGGGGCCCGTGCTGTCGGATGTGACGCGCTTTGTGGCCAACGCCTGAGCGCAATCCGCAATTTCGCCTTGCCAGGTCGCGAAACGTTTTGCAATGACGTGGCGGGGGTGATTTGAATCGGGAATGCGTTGGAAATTCGTGCTGGGCCAGCGCGGCGGGTCGTTCATTGCAAGACCGGGCGTCCTTATACTCAGACGGCGCGATCATGCCGCTGAAGATCAATGAGCTACACCGTCGTCTGGTTCAAGCGCGACCTGCGGGTGCACGACCACGCCCCGCTGGTCAATGCCGCCCGCCGGGGAAAAGTCTTGTGTTTGTACGTCATCGAGCCAAGCCTTTGGGCGCAGCCGGACGCCGCATCGCAGCACTACCTCTTTATCCAGGAATGCCTGCACGATCTCGCGCAGCAACTGCGCGCATGCGGCGCACGGTTGCAAGTCGCTGTGGGGGAAGTGACGGAAGTATTCGGCCGGCTGCATGCGGCCGCGGCCTTCAGTCACCTGGTGTCTCACGAAGAAACCGGCAACGGCCATACGTTCGCGCGTGACAAGGCCGTCGCACGCTGGTGCCTCGATCACGGCGTGACTTGGCGCGAGTGGCCCCAGCATGGCGTGGTGCGACGCCTGCCGACGCGGGACGTCTGGCACGATCGCTGGGCAGAGCATATGTACGCCCCCTGCGTAGCCGCGCCAGGCGTGGGCACGCTCAGCGATGTGGTCCTGCCATGGCCGGCGATGGCGTGGCCAGGGGGCGAGGCGTTGGGCCTGGATGCACATTCCCCACCGCGGCGCCAGCGCGGTGGACGCGCGCGCGGCAGTGAGGTGCTGCACGACTTCCTGCTCGAGCGGAGCCGAAACTATCGGGGAGGCATCTCTTCGCCTTTGACGGCGCCGAGCGCGTGCTCACGGCTGTCTCCCTACTTGGCATACGGATGCCTCAGCATGCGCGAAGTGGTCCAGGCCACCGAGCAACGGCTGCTCACGCTGAAGGCCAGCACAGACGACGATGCGGTGTGGCAGCGTAAGGGGCTGGCTGCATTTGTCAGTCGTCTGCATTGGCATTGCCACTTCATCCAGAAGCTGGAATCCGAGCCGGCCATCGAGTTCCGCAATCTGCACCGCGGCTACGACGGCCTGCGTGAAGACGCATGGAACGCGAGCCACTTTGCTGCGCTGGTTGCCGGGCGTACCGGCTGGCCGATGGTGGACGCCTGTGTGGCCATGCTGAAGGAAACGGGGTGGATCAACTTTCGCATGCGGGCCATGCTTGTCTCGGTGGCTTCCTACCCACTCTGGCTGCATTGGCGGCCGGTGGGCCTTTGGCTGGCCCGCCAGTTCATCGATTACGAGCCGGGAATTCACTGGAGCCAGATGCAGATGCAGGCGGGCACCACCGGCATCAATACCACGCGCGTCTACAACCCCGTCAAGCAGGCACAGGACCAGGACCCGCATGGGCGGTTTGTCAGGCGCTGGCTGCCGGCCCTGCGCCGCGTGCCGGATGCGTGGCTCTTGCAGCCGTGGCGCATGCCGCCCGATGTGCAAGCACGCTGTGGTGTGCGGGTGGGCGAAGACATCCCCGTTCCGCTGGTCGACCTTGATGCAGCAACGCGGCAGGCCAAGATGCGCATCCATGCGTTGCGTGCGCAGCCGGAAGTGCACGCCGCCAACGAGGCGATCGTCAAGAGACACGCTTCGCGCTTGCGCCGTGACCGTGTCAGCAGCCCGCGCGGGAATGCGTCCACGCCTTCGCAGCTGACTCTCGACTTTTGAATGCGCCGATGCACAAGAAGCTGAACCTGCCGGACAAACGCTGCCTGCATTGCGGCCTGCCATTCACCTGGCGCAAAAAATGGGCGCGTGACTGGGATGCGGTCAAGTACTGCTCGGAGCATTGCCGCAGAGAGGGCAAGCGGGGCAGGGCGCCGCATGGAGAGATGCGTTGAGTACCGTGTTGTTCTGGTTCCGCAGCGATCTGCGACTGCATGACCAGCCGGCATTGCGTGCCGCGTGCGAGAGCGGTGCCACGCATCTCGTCCCGGTGTACTGCCATGCTGACTACGAAGCGCAAACGCCCTGGGGTTTCGCACGTGTGGGCGTGCATCGCCGGGCCGTAGTTGCCGCGGCACTCCGCGATCTAGGTCGCCAGTTGGACGATCTCGGCAACCGCTTGCTCGAGTGCAGCGGGCCCCCGGGGAAGGCTTTGCCCGCTTTGGCGCAGGCCGTGGGTGCCAGTGCTGTGTTCTGCGAAGACATCGCCGCGCCATACGAACAGGCCGATGTGGCCGAACTGCGAAGCGCAGGGTTGCAGGTGCAGACCGTCTGGCAGAGCAGCCTGATCGATCCGCTTGCGCTGCCGTGGCCGGCCCAATCGCTGCCGGCTGTCTTCACAACATTCAGGCAAGCGATCGAGCAGGCGCGCATTGCACCGTCGACGCCTCTGCCGCCGCCAAGCGGCCTTCCGCCATGGCCCGCGGGCGTTGTCATTCCGCCCGGGCTGCAGCGCGAGTCGGCGCACGTTGCAAACGAAACGCTGCCGGTAGATTCGCGCGCGTCGTTTCCGTATGGCAGGCCGGAGTTTGATGGAGGTGAGACGGCAGGCCTTCGGCACCTCGCCACATACCTGCAGCGCAAGTTGCCTCACACGTACAAGCGCACGCGCAACGCCTTGGCTGGTGTGGACTTCTCAAGCAAATGGTCGCCGTGGCTTGCCACCGGTGCGTTGTCGCCCCGACGCGTGATGGCCCAGCTGCAGCAGTTCGAACAGTTGCACGGGCAAAGCGACGGCAGCTACTGGCTTTGGTTCGAACTGCTGTGGCGCGACTACTTCCGCTTTCTGCATCTGCAGCATGGCGCTCGGCTGTACCGCGCACGGGGCCTTGCGGATGCGCGGCAGAACCCGGAGCGCCCAGATGCGCAGGGCTTCGAGCGCTGGCGCCACGCGTCTACCGGCGAGCCGCTCGTCGATGCCGCGATGCGCGAACTGGAAGCCACCGGCTACCTCAGCAACAGGCTCAGACAGCTGGTTGCCAGCTACCTCGTGCATGAGTTGCGAGGCGACTGGCGCGCCGGTGCCGCGTGGTTTGAATCGCAACTCGTCGACTACGACGTCTACAGCAATCAAGGCAATTGGCTGTATATCGCGGGGCGCGGCACAGACCCACGCGGCGGCCGGCGGTTCAACGTCCGGAAGCAGGCTTCCGAGTACGACCCCGATGGGGCTTATCTCCGGTTATGGGCGGCGCGATAGTGCGCCGGGAGCGCCGCCGCGCAACCAAACACCGGCCGTAGAGCGCGGTCAGGAGATGCGCAGGAGATCACCAAGGCAGCGCGCCCGCTAAAGACTGGCCATGTGAGGTCGATTATTCACAGCGACGCCCCGAGCTAGCACGACATGACTGAAGCAGTACAACTGGAAAGTGGACGGCCTTCGCGGACCGAAATTCTGGCAGCCGCACTGATCACCGCCCTGATTGTTGCCGTGGCTGCGATTGCCTTCAGTCATGCGCGACGCGCGTTGCCGGAAGTCAGGCCGTTTCTGCCCATGTTCCTGACGGTGGTCGTGCTGTGCGAAGGGCTGACCGGCTACCTGCTGTTTCAACGCGCCCGCCTTGTTCAGACGCCTTTTTATGGGGCGCTTGCCGGGGCCTACTTTTTCGCGGCGTTTCTGGCGGCTGCGCAGTTGCCCACGTTCCCAGGCGTATTCAGTGCGGACGGTCTGCTCGGCGCCGGCCCTCAGTCCGCCGTGTGGCTATGGACCTTCTGGCATTCCGGCTATCCCCTGTTGCTGCTGCTGGCGGCGCTGAGCCGGCATTGCCATGAACGCGGCAGTTCTAGCCCTCTGCTCACGCAAGTGTTGCGAACATTGCCTTGGGCGGGCCCCATGTCTGCAGCGGCCGTTGTGCCCCTGTGCATCTGGGGCACTGACTTTTTACCGCCGCTCATCCAGGGTGGGGCATACATCGACCTCGTTCGCATCCTGGGTGTTCCCGTGATCGGATCAAACGTTGTTGCGCTTGCCGGACACCTTGCGCTGACCAGGCTGCGGCGCTCGGTGGATGTCTGGGTTGCCGTGGCACTCGCTGTCGGTTTGGCCGACTCGATATTGACCCTGCATGGCGGTGCTCGCTATACGTTGGGCTGGTACGCAGCACGGCTGCTCAGCGTGGTGTCGTCGGCGGTTGTGCTGTCGATGCTGATTGCGGATATCACGCGGCTATATCGGGCGCTGATGGCCGCCAATCAAAGGCTTGAGCGGCAGTCGTTGCTGGACGGTCTGACACAGGTCGGCAATCGTCAAGCATTCGACAGGCGCTGGGCGGCCGAATCGAAACGCGCCCGGCGTACGGGCCAACCGCTGTCGGTGCTCATGATCGACATCGACCATTTCAAGCAGGTCAACGACACATACGGGCATGGCAGGGGCGACGCATGTCTTGTGGAGGTTGCCAGCATCCTGTCGCGCGTTGCGGGAAAGCGCCCAACCGACTTGGTGGCGCGTTATGGCGGCGAAGAGTTCGTCGTCCTGCTGGCGGACACCGAGCGTTCGCGCGCCAAGCTCATCGCCGAGCAGGTGCGTCGCGCCGTCGAACAGGCCGCCCTGCCTGCGCCCTCCGTTCGCGGTGTCGTGACCGTCAGCATTGGCGTGGCGGCCTACGCACCGTCGGCGGGCCATGCACCTGTCGCAGACGCGACATCCGAAGCGCTGATGCAGGCCGATATGGCGCTCTACGATGCAAAGCGCGCGGGCAGGAATGCGGTGATGGTGCGCTAGCGCGTGTCGCGGCCGGGGGCGTTCCGGACTTCCCTTGATTGGGCACTGCACGGCGCGCCTGATCCGTAAAAATCAGGTCTGTCGGAAAGGGTATTGCTAACCCATTGATTTATAAGGGGTCGCAACGCTTAAAAAACGGGCGACAAGTCTGTCGGGCCCCTCAATTTGGGCCTTCGGGCCCGTACGAGATTTAGCAATGGTCTGTCGAGGCCAGGCATGACAAGCCTTTGCGGAGAACTCGATTGAGAAAAGTGTCTCTGCGTTGCTCTTTGATCGTTCCTGCTACCACGAGTGTCCGAGAAGGATAAAAAATCCCTCCGGTTGCTTTCGGCCAGAACTGCCCTTGTTACCCGAAGGCACCTCGCCCTCATGCGGATCCTGGGAAAGTCGCGCCTTGCCCTAGAAAGAAATACTGTATATTTATACAGTATCAAAAACAGACGGCATCTCATCCGCGCGCGGAGCTTTGGCGGATGCGCTCTGGGAAGGGCGGGTAAGTGCCAATGACCGTTCGCTCAGACGATGGCCGGCGATGGCGAACTCAATTACGTTACGCAGGAAGCGTCCATTCGGGTCGCTCGAACCAAGATGATGCAAACAGCACGGGTGGTACGCATGCCTTCGCGGTCCTCTAGGAACGACAAGATAGGGCCAGCCACTGCGCGCGCCGATAGCAAGGATGAAGCGCTACGGCTCGTGGGATCCGGCGGCGTCGCAGTCGTTGAACTGAACTACGAATCTGGCTGGCAAGACGCTGTTGAGCTTGGCCGGCTCGGCCGAGCGGTTGGCATTCGCGTGGAGTTTCGTGGGCACGAGAGCATCGCCGTCAAATCCCCAACGGCATTAATCGCCGGACTTGCGCGTCCGAAAGCCACGTTCAGGCAGCGAAACCTCTACTGCCAATTCGATCTTGACCGACTAGCTGCAGGCGACCTTGAGCAACTCGAAGCGAAAGCGGAAAAGCTTGGCGATTACATACTGGCCGGCCACCTGCTGCGCGACGTCGATGGGGTCTGGTCGGAGTAGTTCGGCGCTCTTTTGACTGCCCTACTGACAAGGGGATGTGCCGTCGTTCAAATGAACTCCACTTTGATCACCTGCCCTGATGGCACCACGGTATTGCTTCCGTCAAAGCACCATACGGCTCCGTGTCCCGGGAAGCCCTCTCGAAGGCTGGATTGCAGGTAACGCAATGCCACGCGCACCGCGAATTCCGCAGAGGCGCCCGCTGGTGCTACGAACTTCACGATGGCAGGTTTTAAGCGCTCCTGGAAGACTGGCAGCAACTCGAGACCGCTGGCAAGCTTCACCTCTTCACACAGGTCTTCGATGATTTCCGGCATTGCCAGATAATCGTGCTGCCCGAGCTCATTTGCATATGATGCGACCTCGCGCACCAAGATTGCATAAGGCCCCCAGTGCAGAGAGTTCCTAAGTTTGTTGCCAAAGTGGCAGCCGAAACCTCCCTCGCGGGCAAAAGCGTGATCAACTTCGCGTTTCGCTGCGGGATCGTCAAGCAAGCCCACAAGCGTTTCTTTGAGCAGGGGAATTACCTGCCCCAGGGGAAGGATGCCGGCGTCGAATGTTGTACCTACGGGAACTCGGGTGCAGTGGAACCAGCAAAACTTGGTGGGCAAGTGCGGGACCCCGAGCGCCTCGCACGCGCGCTCATATAGGAATCGGTCATATTCGGGCAGCGACCTCCAGTGTTCGTTGAAGTACGTTTCATGATCGGGATCGATCAGAAAGCGCTGGAGATTTGGCAAAGAGCAGCCGAATAGTTCAAGCAGCGAAGCTTCGGCCGACAGGCGAGTTTCGCAATCGAGAAGACGGTTTGTCACTGCGTTGGAAGTGGCCCGAATCGTCAGCTCATCTCAGTCGTCATAGCTGAATATGCCGCAGGTCAAAGCATCAAGAAGCCTGCATTGAGCATATCACGCCACTGGTTGATCTCTCTCAGTGGTTCCACCTGACGGAGGCCATCTGAAAAAATCGCAGCGTGGCGTTGTGGTGCAGCTATCTCGTTCCAGAGCTTGCCGAAGGTGAATGGCTTGGCGATACAATCGTTCGGGATTGCTAACGGGGAGGTGACCAGATCATGCCCAAGCAGCCAGTCACAAAAGGAGTCGATCGCGGCTCGTTGGATCGGGATACAGTCGCTTTCCAAGCAGCACTCCAGACGCTCGCAGCGTCTGTTGGTGCAAAAGACCCTAACGCTGTGTTCACCCCCATCTCCGTCTTCCGAAGCAGCTACACCGCAGTTTTCAACCGCGTCAGGAACGGCTCGATCGTAGTGATCACCCATAGAGAGGAACCATTTGTCCTTCTGAGTCAACGCCACCTTCTTTCGCTGATGCGCGGGAGGGAAGGGCGACAAACAGCAGCGGAACTCCTCCGTGATCTGCTGGCGGTCCAGACCGATGGCCACGTACCACGTGTCCGATCTATCCTCAAAAAGAGTCACCATCGAGTCCCTCCACAGAAGGACAAATAGACGGTTCGCCGATTCTGACGCACATGTCTACGTTGCTGACTGTGTAGCTGCTATGGCAACGGCAAAGTGCACGGAACGCTCGGAGTGTTCGTCTCCGGCTGTAATCGTTCCAACCCAGAAGCCGTTGGCGTGACGTCAGGCTCTCCGGATCGGGGGCCGGTCTATCTCTGTGCGTATATGTCTATGGAGCGTCGATAGGTCCACAAAAAGAGGTCTACCGCGAGCGCGACATTTTGGAACTCATACACACCGAGCATGGCACGCGCGTAGTCCAGAGGAGTGACACCCTCGAATGAGAGCGGCGCGCAATTGTGAAGTAGCAGTGGGATGTTGGCGGCCAGGCGGCTGGTGCGCTTGTTGCCGTCGAGAAAGGGCTGCAGATAGGCGAGGTGTACCCAGAGGAATAGGGCGGCCTCGATTGGGTTGCTGATGAGGCAAGCTTTTGCGATGACCCAATCCAGCAATTGCTCCAGAACCCCAGGGCTGTGGATTGGTACGTAGTGTGTATCGGTGATGCCGACACGGATTTTGCGGATCGTGCCAAGCAGACGACTGTCCGGCAAGAGATCTTGCATGAGTGCCGCATGCAGGTTTTTGATGACGCACGTCGAAAGTCCTTCCTGCGAGACGACATCAACGAGGAACGTGATGGCGACCTTGTGATTAAGCAACATCACGGTGTCGCTGTCACAGGGCGCGTCCTCTCCACAGAAGAGTTCCGTGACGGCTTGCCTGCTGTACTGGTTGCCCTCCAATCGACAAGAGTTCCAGGAAAGGTCGACCAGCATCTGCGCGAATACCTCACGCGCGTAGGCGCCTGGAGGGAGTATTTCGTTCAGATGTCCCACACGATAAAGGTCTTCAGCCACTTTAGGAGGCATCAGCCAAGATGCGTTTGGAGCGTAGCTTTCGAGAAATGCGCGCTGGTACGTCGCCGGGCTCCTAACAGCCAAGGGAAGGTCGAGTTGTCGAGCAAGCTTGGCGCCTGCTGGCGAGCGCGGGAGGGCAGACATAGAGGGCGGCTCGGTGAACGCCATGGTTCCTACGGTAGCCAGAAGGTCGCGAGCAAGCTCCAATAGCGTCCGGTACCGTTGTCGGGGGCGGGGAGGCTTGCTTTCAGCGATCGCATAGGGTTGGCCAAATACCCAAGGTGGCCGTAGACCGGCCAGCAGGCAACTCAACAGCGCTAGGCTGTTGCTCGACCGTACACACCAACTCGTCTCGTGGCGGCTCGCTCTGGAGTTACTCTCGAATTTTAGGACACTAGGACTGCGTTAAATTGCTGATGTGATTTGTGTAGATTTTCGATCATGCGCTCATGCGGAGGCGACTTCATGGCTTGTGGTTTTAGATCAAATCGATTCTTCGGCGGAACGTGTTGGTCTCCGCAAAACAGGCTGAACGGTGCACTCGAATGCGGCGCAGACCATAGCGGTGTCGGTGTAGATGCCTGCTTGGCGACGGTCCTGTTTGCTTCTGGTGCCGTGTTGCCATGCTGAGGCCAGTCTCGCCGGAGCAAGGCGAGTACATCCATGGACACGCCGGGCGCCTAGGATTGTGGAACGGGTTCCCATCGGCGAAAGAGATGCTCGCTGCCTTAGCCAGAAAGGTTCGTGGCGACGGTGGCGTGAGAGCCGCGGGCAATGCCTATCGACTGACGGCACGTTTTAGCGGATTGGATCCCGGAGACTATTTGAAGGCGCATTCATTGCTGCCGTTCTGCCGGATTGGTGCGCACACTGATGACGAGATGTTCGACTATGAAGGACCGGCCGATTTGAGGCCGCAAGCGGCATGGATGCAACCAAGGTCGGGGGCGTACCTGTGTCAAAGCTGTGTTGCGAAAGATGAGCGGACGCTTGGTTTTTCGTATTGGCGTGCGTTTCACCAGGTGCCCGGCATCGACACCTGTCCGACGCACTCGATAGGCCTTGCTGTTGTGGATGTCGACGGTGCTTTTGATCGGCCGCCTGGCTCATGGCGGGCGACGGCACAGCCTATCGACGACGAACTTGTCGTTCTGCGAGCGACGCCCGTTGTTGCGCGCTATGCGGAGATCGCACGCGCGTTCATGGCGACGGGCCGAAGGGTTTCCAGAGTGGCTGCCATGCAATGTATTCGTCCTAAGGTGGAGGCAATGAGCTTTCCGATCGGTCAGCACATCGAGCGGTCCAAGCTTGCGCATTGCATTCGTGGTGCTTTCCCAAAGGCATGGTTACGGGAGCACTACCCGAAATTGTTGGGAAACTGTGCAAACGTTCAGTCAGTCAATGGGCTCTGCGGTGGTTCCATTGTTAGCGGGATGGTGTATGCGATGGCGCTTGCAGCGACGTTTTCGACGAGTGAGGAGGCTGTCCATCGCTTCTACACGACACCAAGCCGAAGGAGGAGGATGCCGCATGCGCCCATCCCCGATTCCGCAGCGACATCGAAGCGTCGCGACAACCTTCTTCCTCACTATATTGCCAGCGACGGGATGGCAAGCTACGTAGCGGCAACGCTTGGTATTAGTGAGCCGACGGCGTTGAGGTGGCTTAAGAGCGTGGGATTGCCATCTCTCGGCGGGCTGGCCAGGGCAGGGCGACATAGAGTCATCGCGTTCTTGTCAAAGGCGTCAAAGGACGAGATCGATCGCTGGATCGCGGCCGGCGCGAATATCGATGCTATCTGAGGTGGATCACGCAAAGCAGTGAGAGCGCGGTGCCGTGCGAATCCCCGTAAGCTCCCCGACGGGGCATCCCTCAGATCCTTTGGCAGAAAATTGCTTTACCGCGGCCGACGACCAGTGAGGAACGTCTCTGGCTGTGTTGGCCATTGGCCACTCATCACAACCCAAGTGAGGACGACCATGCGCGAATATCGCTCCGTTACTACCACAGCGCTGGCAGCATGCACCTGTGACCGGTGTCAGCGGCGGCTCACTCCTGACGAACCGGATGAGTGGCAAGAACGTCTGTCGATCGACCACGTCTGTGGCTTCGATTCCATCTTTGGTGACGGCAACTTGGTCTGCCTCGATCTGTGTCAGCACTGTGTGCGGGACTTGCTCGGGGAATGGCTACGTATTGGGAGTGCCGAGGTGTCGCAGGACGCTGGAAGATTCGCACGTGCGCCAGTGAATATGCCGGAGGTTGGGAAAGATGGAGACTTTGAACGCCGCCACGAATGAGTGGATAGACGCGTCAGCCATCATCCTTACCCAGTCATTGCGGCGTTTCGCGAGCCATGGAGCAGGCTCGGAAGCACCGGCGGGCACTCCTACGCTCAATGTCAGAGCAAGCATTTCACTCCCATCGTTAGTCGCCGTAAGGCACTTGAATCGGCGCCGTTTTCGACGATCATTAGGAATGGAACGGCGGACGCCTCGGCCTGGACAGAACGACGTTGTGCGGTCGCTCGGGAGATCAATCTCGTCCTTAGGCGCCGCTGAAGGAATGTCCAAAAGGGACGCCCAGGCAATCATCCGAGGCTGTCTTCTTGCCCGCCATTGAGCTGAATGTGCGAGGATTCCATGATGTCCAGCTTAAAGATTCCGGCAGATTTTCCCGGCGAGCCTGCGCTAGCTTCAATCGCTGGTGCACAACCGAAGCTCGCCGCGCGGATCGTTGATGGTCAGTATGTTGTCGGCCTGACAGAAGAGGAGCGGCTGGAGCGTTACGAGGCATGCGAAGACCTGGCGCAGCAATTCAGTGTGTACTGCGCGCGCAAGGTATCGGAGAGCGAGTCCTTGACCCACGCCCTTGCTCTAGAGCGCGCTCGTAAGGGGTTCGCACGGAAGGTTGGTCAGGGGGAATGGGATTTTTCCGAGTCGGAGCAGGATTGGGTCATGAAGCGAGCGCAGCGGATACTGGGCTGGTAAGCAGAGGACCACCGTCTGCTTTCGTCGGACTAGCGCTTACAGGTCCCATCTCTCTCACAGTCACATGTTCGCGCCGCACCTGCGGGCCAGCATAGGTGGCCATCTGGGCCCCGCGATGTCCATGCGCCGCAGACCCGGGCGGTCCTGGTGAGGTGCCGTTGTCGAGTACCGTCACACCGCGACGGGTAGCGCAGGCGTATAGGAGCCGACGAGTCCGCTCATTGAAACGATGTCAAGCTGTCTAACCCTGAGCGATTGGTTGCCAGACGAGACGCTGTTCAGTTTGGTGTCGCGACAACATAGTGTGTCTGGAAACGTGTGCGCTTCGACGACGTGCCACGAGGTCTTCGGCGTGGACCGACTGGGCCCCGATGCCAACATTCCGCGTGTTCTGGCATCCTTTGTCGCAGCGACCGGCGGCCGGTACGGTACGGCTGTCGAGATCCTTTTGCGACACACTGTACTACCGTACTATTTGCCACTGGCCAGTGCCAAGGCTCACGCTGAGGTGTGGGTCGCGCTCACGTCCGAAGAATGCGAATCCACGAGATATCCGCTTGGCCAACTGACTGGCCGCTATGGCGCGCATCATCCGGTGAAAGCGTGTCCTGCGTGCATGGCCGACGATAAAGCCAGATTCGGTATTGCCTATTGGCACCGGTTGCACCAGTTGCCGAGCGTCTGGCTGTGCCCCAAACACCGCTCTGTCCTGCGCGAGTGTGTGCGTAAGCAGGAGGCAGGCACATGGGCTTCTCTTTGTATGCCCGATTCGTGTCGCTGGCGTTCAACAGCGCCAAGAGAGCAGATGCCGCTGGCAGACCTGGAACTATGGGCCAGTGTTGTCGAGAATTCGGCAAGCTACATTGAGGATGCGCCTCATCTCTCCTTGGACCGATGTCGCGTCTGCGCCGTGTTAGCTGCCCAGGCCATGCAACTCGGGGCCACGGACGAATGGGGCAAGCTGGATTTTTTCAAGTGCGCGCAAATTCTGATGCAGGCATGTGGCGCCTCGTCTTGCCTTCCAGAGTTGTCGACGTTCTGCCAGGATGAACGGCACGCGGTTTCGATGGCGCGGCAGGTGTTTGGTTCAGAGTTCCGTTCTTCTGTTCAGGGTCTCCTGATTGCTGTCTCATGCCTGCATGGCAGCTGGACCGCATTCCTCAAGGCGTATCAGGACGAGGTGTCTTCCTCGATGCCGGCCATGGGCCGCATGCACGCGTCGCGACCGGTTCGCACCTTCTTCTAGGAAACGAGAGCCCCAGTATCTTGATGCAGACATGCTCGCTCGGGATGGAATGGCGTCGCTGCGATTCAGGGTCTAACGCGTACTTTAGCGAAACGGGGTAGTTTTGCTGTACAGCAAAACTACCCCGTTTCGCTAATGTAACTCGGACGCCCACTTCAATGGGTTAATCGCGACCTTCCTTTCCACATGAGAGATGGCCGTCGTTTCACCGCCTCTTCGTGTCGAACGAGGAAGTGGTCGTTGGTCGTAGCGGTGAGTGCCTTCCGACCCCGCGGTTCATCGAAGATCCGACCATAACCTACGTCGGACGTGTTCGCCTCAATCCGGATGATCCGCACGGCTTGTGGACCTGGATCGTCTCCGACAACCTGGGAGGCGGGCCGCGCACAACGGCTTTCAGATCGCCAAGCAGATTCGACTGCCCCACGCTAGCGCGCCGTGCGCGGCGACAGAAAAAGAATGCTCTGCGAACAGGGTGGGCTGACGTTACGAAGGGCGCTGCTTCCGTACCGGCGAGGCCACCGTCCATGTTGGCACACTGGCGTTGACAGCCGTCTAGCTCAGTTGAAAGTTTGCCAACCAGTGCAAAAGCTCCTGACCCGTTCGTTTTCGAAGGTCCAGAGCGTTCGCTTCGGACAGTGCCCATGCCTTCCAGGCAATGAACCGGCCGTCTGCTTGTTCGTCAACCGTTAGTGTCAGCAACACGATCAAACTGACCCAGCAGCAGCACTTTGGAAATGACCCACCGGGCTAGGATGGGCCCTTTTCGGAGGGCCAGTGCTAACCAG